>CAVSKU010000011.1:727500-740967 GCA_963728625.1 Pyrinomonadaceae bacterium | reverse complement strand
ATCACCCGCTCGTGCCCCTGACCGACCTCGACGCCGGCCTCTGGCGGTGGACCTCGGTCCATCCCGACGCGGAGGACGATCCGGCGCCGGGAAGCCCTGCCGACTGGCCGCCGGACGTCGGCTCGGTCGCGTACGTCACGGGGGACACGCTCGTCCTGATCGATCCGCTCGTTCCCGACGACCTCTGGCCCGAGCTCGACGGGCTCGCGCGCGACCGAGACGTCGTGACGGTGACGACGCTCGGCTTCCATCAGCGCAGCCGCAATGAGGTCGTGAAGCGCTACGGCGCTTCGACGTCACGCGCCCGACGCAAGCTCCCGAGCAATGTGATTCCGATCCCGTTGCGCCGTGCCGGGGAGACGATGTTCTGGCTGCCCGACGTCGGCACGCTCGTCGCCGGCGATCGCCTCCTCGGCGGCACGAACGGTGGCCTGCGGGTGTGTCCCGACTCGTGGCTGCGCTACCTCAGCTCCGGGCTGACGGGCGCCGAGTTGCGAGTCCTCCTGTCCCCGCTGCTCGATCTGCCGATCGAGCGTGTGCTCACCTCACACGGCGAGCCGGTGCTCTCACACGGCCGCGAGGCGCTCGCGCGGGCGCTCGTGGGGAGTGACGCGGAAGGTTAGGGTCCCGCGATGGAGATTGAGCAAATCCGGCCGCACCTCTGGCGCTGGACTGCGACACATCCTGACTGGTCGCCGGAGGAAGGCGGACCGACGGCGGCTGAGAGCCGAAGGTCTCGTTCCGCGCCGCTCGTCGAGGCAGACTGCCTCGTCCTGATCGGAGTCCAGCTTCGTCCCAGCCGAGACGACGAGGAGCAACTCTACGGATGCCGCTTGACCCGACGTCCAGCGCCCGCGGCCCGCCGCCAGGTCCTGCTAACCAGGTGCTCGGCGCGCGCGCAGCGCACGGACGCTCCTCGACCGCTGCCCCGGCGCCTCGTATCAGGGTGCCCGAGGCCGCAGCGGAGAAGGCGCCGAGACGGTGCGCGTTTCACGGACTCCTACACCTATAAGCAGACGCCGCTGCCAGAAGAAATCGAGGCAGAGGAAGACAATTCCTCCACCAAGGTGCTCCTATCGATCCCCTCCCAGCGCGCTTATGACGACCATGACGTCCTGCTCGGAACGCCAGCAAGAGACGTCCACGTCTTAGCCGATTTATGCGCTCACCCAGGGCATCACGCCTGAGAGACGTCGAGACGCGCCTGCGGCCCTTCCTCGACCTCCCGCTTGGCTCGTTCTTCTAGCCCAGCGACCCGAACCAGTACACAGGAACACCCGAACAGCGCCTGGACGCCGCGCTTCGCTTGACGCGGAAGCTGCTCGGATTCACCCAGCCCGTACCCACCCGCGCGTCTCGAGCAGGCCGATCGTTCGGTGTCGAGGCGGGTGAGGATCGTGGCGGATTCACCTTTTTCACTGTTTCCATGACTACGGGGTTCATACCGCTGATCGCTCCAAGAGAGCAGCCGAACAGCTTCAACTGCGAACGCAGCAGCGAGCAGACCTGAGAGGCAGGCAGATACCGCAGCGTCACAACGTCGTTGTTATCTTCCAGAACCACTGCATGTCGTTGAACCAGCACCACATAAGAATCTTTCCGCCATCTTCTGCACAATATTCATCAAGATTTTCGAAGACGTACTCGACCCCGTGTGAGCAAAGTCGAACGTCAACTCTAGCAAGAGCACGTACACGCTCGCGCGCGGTCGAGGTAGCGAAGGACAGGTCGCAGAACGACATATGCAGGTACCGTCCCACATATCATCCACCACACAGACGACCGAGAAAGCCGACGAGCAGTTGACGACGCAGCAGAGCGAGGGCCCTTTTCGAGAGCAAGAGCTCCTCCAGACACCGTTCCTGCTTTGTCGAGTGCGCGTGTCACCACCTCAGAACACTATAGTCGCAGGGTCCATCAGCACCCGAACATGTGTACCGTCCCCGTCGGACGCAGGGCAGGCGCGTCGCGGCGTCCGGGCCTAGCTCAGGACGACAGGCGCGCCGGCTTCGGCCGAACGGTAAGAGAGCCTCGATCGTACGGGCCTCGAGCGAGAGCATCCGCGCGAGCCGAGCGTCGGTTCGCGCTTCACCGGCCGCGAGCAGCGGCAAGAGTCCTCAAGCTTGAGGCGTGCACGAGTCGACCAGCAGAAACATGCCCGTCGCCGTTCAGGTCGCCGTCGCTGCGGCGCACGACGATACCGGTTCCTCGACCCGCCCGGCGTGCACGAGCAGCGGCGTGCCCTTCTTGGCCCACGACTTCGAGCAGCTACAGTTCGGCGCGACGGAGGCGGCACGTCGATCTCGGGGATGACGTCGTCGGGGAAAAGCAGCCCCCCGTCGAAGGCCGCGTCGACCCGAGACTCCGAGCGGCCTGCTTACAGACGCCCCGCTCCAGCTCCCCGGCCACGCGCCGCGAAAACTCACGCTGATGCAGGTCGCAGCCCACGTCCCCATCAGCGCGCCCGCGTACAGGTCCACGCTCAGGCGGACGTTCGTTCTGGTGGACGAACGGAAAGCTGAAGCTGCCGCGTTTGATTAGCGAAGAGCCGCCCGCTCCTGCCAGCCTCGACGGCTTCCGCGCCAGCGCCGGTCTGTGGGTTCTGCCAGTACATGAACGCCTGCCGCCAGCACCAACCCCGGCGCCACAGCGGCGTCGATGCCTCCTCGACCTCTCCCGGTCTGCGGGTGCCGGGCTTCTCGCCGAGACATGTTGCCGACGCAGAGCGCCTGCAACGTCCGTTCGTGGTCGAGGCTGTTCGGCGGCGCGGTGTCGACCCCCATCGACCTCGGAGTCCTCCAGCAGCGCCTCGTAGCTCCCGTAGGCACGGTCGAGGCCGTGCTCGGCCGGTACGCCTGAGCCTTCGCTCATCTCTGCTCGCGACCGCGACCACGTCGACGCGATCGGTGCCTTGCGCTCCCTTGAGGATCGCGCCGTTGATGCGCGCGGTCGAGAGGAGGCCGAGCCTCACGAAGGCCGGTCTCCGAGACCCGCCTGAGCGAGCGCACGCCGTGCCAGCGCATCGTCCTCGGAGCCGGCCAGCCCGCTCACACCGACCGCACCGACCCGCTGCTCGCCGTCGAACGCGGCGACGCCGCCCTGAAAGAACGTGAAGTACGGATCGAAGCTCGCGAGCTCGCCCGGCTTCCCCTGGACCTTCTGGCGAGGTCGCGCGTGGAATGCGCGTCGCTTCGTGCCGCCGTGTACGCCTTGCGCTGCGCATTCAGGCGCGTGTCAGGTGCCGCTCCGTCCATCGTGGCGGCCGAACCAGCTCTCCGTGCTCCTCCGCGACGAATACCGAGATGGGCCCGGACGCCTCTGCCACGACCGATTCGACGATCACCAGAGCCTGCTGGAGCTTCACCGTGACACACTACGCGACTCGTAGATGACGAACGCGGCCAACGAAATCGGGATCGGGATGCTCGGCTACGCCTTCATGGGCAAGGCCCACTCGAACGCGTCCGCGAGAAGGGATGAAAGAAGTCATTTATTTTCTGGCACCCCTCCCGGGGTGCAATAGACGTCGCGTTCGGGATCCGGAGGTCTGCGCTCCGCTTCGACCTCCGGCTACTTTCTGCCAACCCTTCGGTTTGTCATACCGCGAATGTGACGTTGAAACTTTTGAGGCAACGCGGCATTGTTTGTTATCAGGCGTATCAGTATGCGAAGCCCGCTCGAGTTATTCGAGCGGCTTTACGATTGCAATGTGAATTAATCTATTGCTAAGTACCGCGATACGGAATATTCTCTGACCCAACTTCAGTTCAAATAGCCCAGATCCCAACAGTCAAATATCAGGAGGTGATATGAGATTTTCGATCTCTAAGACCCTTATGGGGGTAGTGACCATATTCTTTGCAGCCCAGGTGGCATCGGCGCAGTTGATCAAAATACCGAAGATTCCGAAGCCAAAACCGCAGCCAACGCCGACTGAAACCAGCCAGCCGTCCTCTACCACTACTCCCGAAGCCGAGCAGCCGCGGCCGGCAACTCGAACTACCTCAACAGCACCGAGTGGCGGTGGTCCTTATGCAGTAAAACCAGAACCCCCGGCGAACCCGCAGTTTCTGCCAGAGACGCTCGAAGTACAGGTTGAGACCTGGGACTATTACTGGAAGATTCCGAATAACAATCACAATACCAGTTGGGTACCTCGCATCAACTTCAACATTTTTTACGGCGGCTCAACCAAGGTGCGCTACAAGGCTGACTACTTCATGCCGGATGGTTCCCTATGGTTCAGCGAACCGTTAGAGTCTCCGGGGGTCTTCAATGAACGCTCGGGAATCTATCGGGTTACCAGTCAGAGCGATTCCACTCGAGATCGAAGTCGATCGTGGTTGGCGGAGTGTTCGGCCTAAAGATTACGAACATTCGCGACAACTCGACGGCCTTTCAAGGCAAGTTCAAAGTCGTCAGGTACAAACCGCAATACTCCGACGCGCGCTACAAGAATGAAGTCGATTACTACGTGGACTACGATTGGAAGCTGCCCGTCGGTTACGCCGACCTGGAGTGGGAAGGCAATGTTGCTACTCCGAAAATCCGCATGTGGTTTAAGGGCGACCTTAAGAGGGACAACCTGGAAGCCAGACTTTTTCATAATGGCAAGCAGATCGCTACCACCGATGATGGTGGATTGGTGGACACTGGCGATACTCACTACGCCAAAAAGCGCGGCAACGATGAATCCTTGTATTGGCGTGAGTTCAAATTCAGTTGGCCATATCGGGCCGAATTTATCGTGACTGAAGATTTGCGAGATTACACTAATTACAAGAACACGATGTTCATCAACCAAATGCCAGGCGAATATGTGGTGAAGGTTTACCACAATGGCGAGCAGGTGCGGGAGACGAAGTTTTCAATCGGCAATAACGGCGGCTACGCAGATAACGGCATTGCCAGGCAAAGTAATCTGACGCCGAACAAAATCATTTTGCCGGTGAAGATAATGGGCACCCTCGATAAGTGGAATGCGGTAAACGCCAAAGCCCAGGGCTTCTACGGCAATCCAGTAACGGGAATTCCGTAGGTTCTGCTGGAGCAATGAACGGGGCAGTAGCCCGACCGTCAGGGAGGGCTCCCCTAGAGTCACCGTGTTAGTGGGCTCGGACCCTCCCTCACGGTCGGGCTACTGGGCCGATGACCGGATCCCTGCTGGTCCTATGCAACCTCAAAACGAAAAGCCCGCTTGTGAATCAAGCGGGCTTAATTAATCCCGGCGCCTTCCTACTCTTTCATCTCGATGCATCGGGATTACCCGCGCAGTGCCATCGGCTCCAGCCACTCCGCTGCATTGCATATCAATGGGTACAGAAGCTTTTTCAGCTGTACTGTCTATCTTTGTCAGTCAAACAATTATATTGACTTCTATTCGACGCCCCACTATTGTGCCAACGTCCAAACAGCTTAGACTCACAGCTGCGGAAACCCTGCCGACCCGGCAGTTCTCATGACTCTATACGGAAAGAATTCTGATTTCGACACTGTACTGCTCCATCCCACCAAGGAGGATCCTCATGACTCACAGCTCAAGCCCTCTCGCTTTTTCCCAGACAGCTGGATCGCTAATTTTCCAATTATCACGACGGAGAAGAAGAGCTTTTGCGATTTGTATCACTGTTTTGCTCATCGCGCTCTGGTTATCGACTCCTACGACGCTGACTCACACGGGCAGCAGGCCAGCGCGAAAACTTGCAAACAAAGATGCACTTGATCGGCTTCAAGGCAGCGTTGGCGAAAGCGAACTTCCCATCCAAGAGCCAGCCCGTTCCTGCTACGCAACCACCAAAGAAATTACCTGTAAGACTGACGGGTCCGGTAGTTATCTATACTCGTTCGTGGTTACGAACAACACGGGTGAAACTGTAACCAGTGCTCTCTTAACGCCACCTCCCAACAGCAACTTCACGATTACGTCTCAAACCCCGCCCCTGCCAGGCGGCTCCCTGGCAACGGGGCAGCAGGTGACGTTGCCTTTGACTATTACTGGCGGCCAACCGGGGCAGAATATTTGTTTTAATGTCACTCTGATGACCAAGGAGAAGAATTGTTGCACGGTGGAACTGTGCGTAACTCTGCCGGATTGTTGCGCGACCTTGAAAACCGAGAAGATAGAGTGCAGTGCCAATGGCTATACGTATACATTCTCAGCCACGAACAACACAGCCAGCACAATCGAGAATATTTATCTCTACCCCACAGCAGGCGTGACTCTGACGCCAAATTACTTCAGTGTCTCCCTGGCGCCGGGTGCAGCTTCGGGTCCATTGACCGTTACCATTGCCGGCGCGCCGCCAGGAAGTTTCTGCTTCAATGCAAGTTTCCACACCAAAGGGATGAAAGCCTGCTGTACGATCAATCAATGCATCACACTTCCGGATTGTAATCTCACTGCCGACTGTGCCGATGGCAGGTGCTGCTCGCGTGCGCCTTCGTATCCGGGATTTACTAGTTCAAAAGTGTCGGCTATGACCGGCCAATGGCAGAGTGAGGTGCTGACTGTCTTTGATTTCTCTGGCGCTAACGCATTTCCGACAAATGCTAATAGCGCGCCGACCCGTTACCATGGGCCTGCCAGCCAACCGTGGAACCTGGCCAATCTGGGCACGATCTTCGGCTTGACCATAGATCATTTGGGGAATATTTACGTTACGGCCAGTTCCGCCTATAACGGGGACTCATACCCAGGGGCAGGAGGAGCCGGCCGAATCTACAAGATTGCTAATGGTACTGGGACGATATCCGTATTCGCAACGCTCCCGAACACACTCGACCCGTCCATTCTTCCAACTTCAGAAGCCTATCCCGCGCTAGGCAACATCTCGATGGATTGTGGCTCGAAGCAATTCTTCGTCACGAACCAGGATGATGGTCGAATCTATCGTTTAAGTTTAGCGGGTGTTGTACTAAGCACTTTCGACCATGCAACCGGAACTGTCGCGGCTGGGGGCGCCCCTGAACCAGGCGACGCGCCGGGCTTCGCGCCCCTCGGAGAACGATTATGGGCGGTGCAGTTTCATAATCAGCGCGTGTATTACAGTGTCTGGTTTGAAGACTGCGGCAACAAGAATGCTAACGGTCTGGTGAAGAATGCAATTTGGTCGATAGCAATCAACGCGACCACGGGCGAATTTATTTCCGGGTCAAAGCGATTCGAGTTGAACGTGCCGGACTTGGCCGGTGAAACGTTTTCAAACCCCACCTCGGACATTTCATTTTCTCGAGACGGCAAGATGCTTCTCGCTGAGCGTACGATGTACTCGAGCACCAGCGGTAAAGCGGCCACCACGGTGAATGCCCATGCGTCTCGCGTGCTTGAGTTCTTCTGTAGGCCTCCAACTTTGACAGTGCCGCGCTGGACTCTGACGTCGCCAATCAGCGGATCTTTGTACAGATACAATGTTGGAATCGCTGCGTTCAGCGGATGCCAGGTGGGTTCTGCACAACCTGCGAATGCTGCCGGTGGGATTGATTATGATTTTGGCCCGACCGCACAATACGGTGTGTGGGCCACGGGCGACGCCTTGAAATTTGGGCCACTGATTTATGGCCTACAGGGATTTCCCTCCGCGGGCGCTACTGTAACAAACAGCGCACTTATCGATTGGTTAGGACTGTTTCAAGGAGATAAAATGCGGATCGGCGACGTCGAAGTGTCGTGTCCGCCCGGCTTTATCGCCTATTGATTGATCGAGCGCCTTCCGAGATTCAGGCCTGCGAGACGCTACTTCAACCGCGGTGGGCAGCCTCGATTGTGGCGATGTCGATCTTTTTCATCTGCATCATCGCATCAAATGCGCGTTTGGCCGCAGCGCGATCGGGATCGGTTACCGCTTTGGTCAGAGCCAGCGGCGTAATCTGCCAGGACAGGCCCCATTTGTCTTTGCACCAGCCACACATACTCTCTTCGCCGCCGTTGCCGACGATCGCGTTCCAGTAACGATCCGTTTCGGCCTGGTCGGTGGTCGCGACCTGAAACGAGAATGCTTCGTTGTGCTTGAATTCGGGTCCCCCATTGAGCCCAAGGCAGGGAATTCCCATCACGGTAAACTCGACCGTCAACGCATCTCCTTGCTTCCCGGACGGAAAATCTCCCGGTGCGCGGTGTACCGCGCCCACGGATGAATCGGAAAAGGTCTCCGCGTAAAAACGCGCAGCCTCCTCAGCGTCGCCGTCGTACCAAAGGCAAATGGTGATCTTTGCTGGGTTCGTCATGTCATTCTCCATTGTGATGAGCTACGCGAAACTGAGTCACCATGCTCCAGCGTCGGTGCTCGCCGATTCGCTACTAACAGCAGAGTTTTTGGAAGAGTCGCTTCGCCACCTGTAAACCTTCATCACTAAGCACAACTGACTTGGCTTTCGTCTTCGGATCGCTTATCAAGCCTTTTTCATGTAAGCGATCCAAAGCATCCCAATCATGACTCTTCCAAGCGCGAACCATACCGTGATTGGAGGAGGATGTCAGGTGAAGCAGCGCCAGCACCATATCGTCAACTTTTTGTGGGTCGTAATTCAGAGTCATAGTGAAAGTCTCGAGTGGTAAAATTTAGTTCAAGCTGGGATCAAAGCTACCGCCAACCGGAAATTCAGGCAATGGACTTCGGCCTAGTTTTCTGTAATGTTCAAACCCATCGATGGCCTCTCTGATGAAGGTCCTTAACTGACCAACGGGTACCCGAACGACTTCAATCCCTAAAGCTTCTGCTTCTTCAGGGACTTTCGTTGGAAACTGACCGACTGGAATAAACAACTTGATTGGAAATTCTTGATGGTGTTGCCAAGCCTTTTCGAACAGCTGTCGGACTCCACCCGAAGACGGCTCCAATTCATCTGCTGAAGCGAAGGCGTTTCCCAGAATGAAACAACTCGCTGCATCCATCAAGCAGACACAATTGAACCATCCATCCTGCGCTGTCCGAATGGGCGTGTTATTCAGTTTGAAAACTATCCAAGCCTCGTTGACTTGAAATTGATTCGGATGCACGAAAGAGTACCCCTAAAGGCTTGAAGCAGTCACTGTGGCAGTTCCACCATAGTTTACGCGCGGTTTGCGTAAATAAAAAAGCCCGCTTGAATTGATTCAAGCGGGTTTTACGATTTCAAATTTGAAATTTGTAATCTTTTAATAATCCCGGCGACTTCCTACTCTCCCACGCAGTTACCCGCGCAGCACCATCGGCTCCAGCACCGGGGTCCCCAGCGGCGCAGCGCCGCTGGGGTGTAAGCTGGCTTAACTTCCGTGTGCGGGATGGGAACGAGTGTGGCCCTCTCGACACAACCACCGGAAAACTTAAATGCAGGGGCCAGGGCCGGGAGTTAGGAGCTGGAGCTCAGACTCGACCGAACCGCAATCCGTGCAAACTCAATTCAAAGAACTTTTTCGGTAGCGGGCTCGATAGAGTTATTGCGCCCCCTTCAGGGCGCGGGCTATTTCAAACTTTCGACTCGGTTCGTCTTCTATCCTGTAAAGTTTGTGAGGTTTAGAAAAGGCCGCTCCGAGATGGAGCGGCTTTTTATTTAGAGAATGGTGATCCGAGAAGGACTCGAACCTTTGGCCTAACTGACTAAAAGCCGAAGCCAACCCTTGTCACGTCGTATTATTCAGCGTGGAAAAAGAACATCTTATTATTGTCAAAAGTCCCGACAACTATTCCGTGATTGCTGAAGCCGAAAAGCCTGGTTTCGATTGTGGCTTCTGGATGCGTCCAGATCTCCCCGTCAAACACACCGTTTACAACCTGGCCGAGAAAGCCTCTGACATTCGCCCCAACAAGCCAGCCGACGATCTGGTCTGAATGATTCACCACGTTAGCGTTGGCTCCAAGATTGTTCAAGGCGGGAGTCTGCGATATGGGGATCTCGTCGCCATTGGGACCTGGCCGCAGAAAAAACTGTCTCACGGTTCCGACCCTGCGCTCCCATAGCAAGTCGCTATTGTTATTAAACGACCTGATCCGTTGAGCAGGAAATTCCTTGAATGTCGACGGATCAATGTTTCCGTCAGGTTTGAGCTTCGCCATGAATGCTTTGGGCCCGTTTGGAGACGTGAATTCACCGCCTATATTGCGATCCTGGTCGATTGCCCAAACCCCTACAAACGGAGTTGAGTTCGGTTGCGGAGTGCTGAGCGCGACCGGCGGTTTCCCGTCAAGCTTTGCGAAAAGGCGCATTTGAATGTTCGGGGGGTTTTCGCCAGCGAGATAATAAAACCCGGATACATCACCACGGTCATTTACACCACGGATACTCATTCCCCCCCATCCCGCAGGAAGGGGGAAATCCGGCTGCAAATCCCATGAAGGGTTAGCCGGTGTTGACCCCTGCGCCCTTTTTAGTATGAAACCCCGAACTTGTTGTGTCGTCGAGGGCGGCTTCACAAATACGCAGGTTCCGGCGATGTGTTTTTCTTCCGGGCTGATCGCATGAGGGCGTATCTCGATGACGTTTATTGGCCCGCTAACCCCGTAATGGCTGGCGACGTCGGCTTCGGTAAAAGCAAGCCGTTTTGGTTGGCTTATTGTGAACATATTTTTTCTCCTCAGATTTGATGACTTCACCAATCTGGATTCGGGGTAAAAACCTGTGAATCCTGCAATATTTCCGGGCCTTAATTTTACTGTAGAAACGCAGGGATGAATACGTAAGAGATGAGACCTGGAGACACAAAAGCCCGCGAGATTTCTCTCGCGGCTTCTTAAATAATCCCGGCGACTTCCTACTCTCCCACGCAGTTACCCGCGCAGTACCATCGGCTCCAGCAGGCTTAACTTCCGTGTTCGGGATGGGAACGGGTGTGACCAACGGGGCAGTAGCCCGACCGTTAGGGAGGGCGTATCATCTGGTGATTCACTCACGACCCCATTTCATGCGCGACTTCGACGACAACGAGTTTCCTCTCGCGTATCTGATTACGTTCCGTTGTTACGGTACGTGGCTTCATGGCGATGCACGTCGCTCGACAGATCGCAAACAGAATATCTACGGCACTCCTAGAATTGCTGCAAATCCGCAGCTCGAAACGTCCGATACCCAGCAATTAAAGCATCTACCAATTACTCTAGAGGCCAGACAACGGCAAGTCATAGAGCAAGCGGTTAGGGATGTCTGCAACTTTCGCCCCTTCATTCTGAGGGCTATCAATGTCAGAACCAACCACGTTCATACCGTCGTGACCGCTATGCGCGAACCGGAACCCGTGCTGAATGCATTTAAGGCTTACTCGACTAGAGCTCTGCGACGAAGCGGATTGCTTTCAGCGGAAGCCAAACCTTGGGCTCGTCACGGCAGCACGATCTATCTGTGGAAGGAGCGAGACGTAGCGAAGGCGGTAGAGTACGTGATGCTCGGACAAGGCGACGAATTGTTTAGGCTTGCAGATGATTAGAAACGCCCTCCCTGACGGTCGGGCTACTGCCCCCGCCTGGATACGCCCTCCCTGACGGTCGGGCTACTGCCCCCGCCTGGATACGCCCTCCCTGACGGTCGGGCTACTGCCCCCGCCTGGATACGCCCTCCCTGACGGTCGGGCTACTGCCCCCGCCTGGATACGCCCTCCCTGACGGTCGGGCTACTGCCCCGGCTGACGATCAGATAACCGCCACGATGACCAAACCGCTGCTGGTGATAGGCAACCTCAAAAGCA
Source organism: Pyrinomonadaceae bacterium (assembly GCA_963728625.1). Classification (GTDB taxonomy): domain Bacteria; phylum Acidobacteriota; class Blastocatellia; order Pyrinomonadales; family Pyrinomonadaceae; genus PSRF01. Next base: position 729,314 of record CAVSKU010000011.1, on the reverse strand, counting down.
AAGCCCGCCTGATGTTGAATCAAGCGGGCTTTACGATTTCAAATTTGAAATTTGAAATCTAATATTAATCCCGGCGACTTCCTACTCTCCCACGCAGTTACCCGCGCAGTACCATCGGCTCCAGCAGGCTTAACTTCCGTGTTCGGGATGGGAACGGGTGTGACCCTGCCGACAAAATCACCGGAAAACGTTTGATGAGATCTGAGATTGTCAGATTTCAGAGGTCAGAATTCTGAGAACTAGGATTTAGTAGCTCTGAAGTATCTGAAACCGCAATCTTCAGATTTCAAAGACGCACTAACAGTTTAAGATTACAAAAGTTCTCAGAAAATCGAATAGTGACTGTCATTTGGGCAAGCTTCATCGTGCAAGCGCGAAGCGTTTTTGTTGCTTGAGTAAATTTTATGGTCAAGCCAAGGGACTGATTAGTAGTGGTCAACTGAGCACATTACTGCACTTACATATCCACCCTATTAACCTCGTGGTCTACGAGGAGTCTCACTGGCAGAATTAATCTTGGGTCTGGCTTCACGCTTAGATGCATTCAGCGTTTATCCATGCTCCACATAGCTACCGAGCGCTACGGCTGGCGCCATAACTCGTACACTAGAGGTGGATCCATCCCGGTCCTCTCGTACTAAGGACAGATTCCCTCAATTCTGCTCCGCCCACACCAGATAGGGACCGAACTGTCTCGCGACGTTCTAAACCCAGCTCACGTACCGCTTTAATTGGCGAACAGCCAAACCCTTGGGACCTTCTTCAGCCCCAGGATGCGATGAGCCGACATCGAGGTGCCAAACCCTGCCGTCGATGTGAACTCTTGGGCAGGATCAGCCTGTTATCCCCGGCGTACCTTTTATCCGTTGAGCGACGGCCCTTCCATACAGAACCGCCGGATCACTAACTCCTACTTTCGTACCTGTTCGACTTGTTTGTCTCACAGTCAAGCTGGCTTATGCGTTTACACTCTACGGCTGATTTCCAAACAGCCTGAGCCAACCTTCGAGCGCCTCCGTTACTCTTTGGGAGGCGACCGCCCCAGTCAAACTACCCGCCTGATAGTGTCCCTGCACCGGATTACGGCGCTAGGTTAGAGTCCAGACAAACGAAGGGTGGTATCTCACCGTTGGCTCCCCGAAGCCCAAAAGCCTCGGTTCAAAGCCTCCCACCTATCCTGCGCATCGTTTGCCCGAACCCACTATCAAGTTGTAGTAAAGGTGCACGGGGTCTTTCCGTCTAGATGCGGGAAACCGGCATCTTCACCGGTACTACAAGTTCGCTGTGTCTCTCGTTAAGACAGCTCCCAGATCGTTACGCCATTCGTGCAGGTCGGAACTTACCCGACAAGGAATTTCGCTACCTTAGGACCGTTATAGTTACGGCCGCCATTCACTGGGGCTTCGATTCGTAGCTTCGCCTTGCGGCTAACCACTCCTCTTAACCTTCCAGCATTGGGCAGGCGTCAGCCCCCATACGTCGTCTTCACGACTTTGCGGAGACCTGTGTTTTTAGTAAACAGTCGCCTGGGACATTTCTCTGCGACCGTCCCGGAGGACGGCACCCCTTTTCCCGAAGTTACGGGGCTAGTTTGCCGAGTTCCTGAACGAGAGTTCTCACAAGCGCCTTAGGATTCTCACCCCACCTACCTGTGTCGGTTTGCGGTACGGTCACGTCGCGTGTATAGCTGAACGAGAATTTTCTTGGCAGCTGGGGTCAGCGACTTTTTTCGGGTTTAACCCCTACTTTCGTCCCTACCTTTACCCTGATGTCGCCCGGATTTGCCTAAGCGACGGGCTATGGTGAGTTCAACG
>CAVSKU010000011.1:0-722500 GCA_963728625.1 Pyrinomonadaceae bacterium | reverse complement strand
TGGGCGTCTGTGAGCTGTCCATTTTCATCCTGAACTCGGATGGTGAATGTCCTGTTGTCTGCTTTGCCGTCAACTCGAAACGGCAGGAAGCCCTTCAGGTCGGGACTGCGATAGGCAGTGTAGTGCTCCTGATCGCGCTTGTCGTAACCGAGAACGTAAATGCGATCGAAGTCAGGTTCATCGAGAGTGTGCGGCTGATTCGAGCTGCTCTTCTCCAGGATTACCCAACTGCCGGGCTTTGATTCCCTGGCCGCATCTCTGGTCTTAGAGTCGGATCTCGGATGATTCGCCATCAAGTCGCTGCCAGGCGACAAACTCTCGTCCAGTGCGATAAAAAATGATATCGCTGGGAACGGTGAGCTCTACTTGTTTGCCATAGATCCAACCGGCCGGCGCGGGTGATATCGAAGGAGGCAATCTAACCTTATACCAAAGCTCATTCGTTTCCTCGCGTTCGGCCTCTTCGCGATCTTCGTTATTACCTCGGACGCTTCCCTGTTGGGCGCTGCCGGCTTTTGGCGCAACGTCAGTCTCGATCGCTTCAGAGGCTTTAGGTTTTGGTATGCGTTTCCAACCGACTATCTCAAAACTTGAGCCGCTGTCGAGCCGCATCATAATGTTTTCATTACCGCTGCGGTCGGGGCTTAAGCGCAGATTAGAACTCGCGCGCAGTTGTCCGCTCGCCTGCGCGGGTACATTCTGATCTTCTTCGGCTAACTTCTTCGCGGCCTGCAGCACCTCGTCCGGCATGACGTTGCGAGACTCAATCCAACCTTCGGTAGCATCTTCGTCATACGCTTGTACACGCAGCCAGCGTTCCTTCTTGCTGTGATCTGACGGGTCCTGCACGTCCTGGAAATCAAGGATAACTACCGGGTCACCACGATTGACCACCAGCAGATCCGCAGCAACCACCGCCGAAGAGCTGCGTATCTGGGCGCGTCGCGCAACCACCACTCCCGTGTCGTTACGCTTGGCGAGGGTGCTGCAGCCGGTTGATATTCCTACCGCAAATAGGACGATCAGGACTCGATTGAAAAACCACATAATTCAGAAACTATTTATTGGATGCCTTAGTTTCGATAGCCGATGCACCTAAGCAACTGGCGCTGTCTCTCTTCGCCGTTCTTAGTTATTGAAAGTTTAATCCTGGAACCATCTTTCTCGAATTGGAGGCCGTATCTTGAGACGATGTCCTCTAAATCGATCTTGCGCGAACCCTGTACATATTGAGTAATCGTCTCCATACCTTCCCGCTCATTCAACAACCCAATTATAGTCTGGTTTGCGTCGTCGTGTCCTGTCGACTTTTTACTGAAGAGTTTTCGGTAGAGCTCGTCGAAGCGAGACTCGCAATTTGTCGCCCGATTCAGCATCAAGTCGTAGGCAAAAGCCACGAGCATGCCGGCCTCGTAAACAAACCGGGGTGCGCTGGTCCAGCGACGTTCTGACGCCTCAATCAATGACAACCCCTGAATCGGGGCAGTGGCCTGGTACGACTGGTAAGCCCGCGCGATCGTTTCCAGGTAAGTTTCAAAACTAATCATTCGGAGTTGCAGCCCGGTGCGGAGGGACTGGTAAAGCGTGAAGCCTTCGAAGAACCAATCATAGTGGCCGGTCAGCTGTAACGAGTTGGGAACCCACAGGTGAAAAAGTTCATGGCTAAGCACGAGGCCCAGCATGGCCTCAACCTTTTTTCGACTTGCCTTCTTACCGAGAAGTATGACGACAGTATTGCCTCGGGTTTCGGCGCTCCAGAATTCCGGCCCGGCATCACCCGGGGCTGGGATCAGCATTACAACCACGTTGCTCTGAAGAACAAATCCTGTGACCTCCGAATACTCCTCGACTATGCGCTGAACAGTCTTTATTACCTCGTTTTCCGAGAAAGGCCACTTGTGAGACATCGCAACCGACAATGTAGTGGCGCCTGCTTGCCTGCTCATCTCCCGTAACGAGCGAGTCAACAACAAAACTGTATTCGCGTGATCATCAGTCCGGAACTCATTGTTGCTCACCCTCTTAGCATTTGAAGAAACACTCCAGTTGTCGGGAGTCTGAACGCTTACAGATACACCCGAAGGATTCGCAGTTTCCTTTGAGGGCTGCGGCAATAAATCACCCAACATCAGAAGGCCATGCTCACGATTGAGCCAAGAAACACGGGCCATCAGCGCCGGGCGCGGGGGCCCAGTCAAATTCATGTTGTAACTAAGTTTCTTAACAGGATGGCTCGCTTGAAATTCACCCGGAGCCAGCTTCGCGACTGCAATAGGCGAACCCTTTGAATCGCTGGCTTCAATATCTGAAATTCGTTCCGCCAATCCGAGTGCGTCTCCATAGGAGTTCAGAAAAGAAAAGCGGCTAGCGGCATTGGTTAGTTCCAGTTCAATGTGTATTTGGGCTGGGGCCAGTGAAGTGGTACTGATGCGAGCCTGAAGTCCCTGGGCCTGAACTCCGGCTGAACCGAAAACAAGGCCGATGACGCAACCGAGCGAGACCCTTGCGGGCAACGCCGCAATAAAGGTCAAGCTGATTCGCATCGTCTGCCAAACGGCCCGATTTAGCGAACTCGCCCGCATACAGGAGAAAAGAGAGGTTTCTTTGACAGTGGCTCGGGGCATCCTTATATTGTGGGCCAGACTCTAAGATATCGCTTAAAGAACGTGAATAGAGAAATACCCGCACAGCTTAGCAGGCCGCCCGTCTTGAATCGCGTACTCGCGTGTCTGCTGCTCGCTTTCATCGCTTATGGGACGACGGTTGAAGCCGCCCATAAGCATGGCAATGTGTTGAGCGGAACACCGTCCGGCAGCGAGTTGGTCCTTACCACGCCGGATAGTCTTGCTGATTCGTTTTTAGGAAGCACCTGTGGCGACTGCTTAATTTGCCAGTTACACCAGAACCTTTCGGTTACCCTCACTGCCGAGCGAGACCTCGAACCACCCTCGAACATTCAAGCCAAGGCTCACCAGGAAACAGCGCCTGCCCTTCATTCGATGGCCAGCGCGCCTCGAACGGGTCGCGCACCTCCTCTTACCTCCTAACACCTTTACGGCTGCTTTCACGGAAAGGACCCAGTGAACCACTGGCGCACTGTCCATTTCGAAAGCCGTCATAGAACAGTGGATTGTTTTGGAGGTAAAGATAATGACGATTGATTTTAAGAAAGTTCTTTTTGGAGCGGCGCTGAGACTAGCGATCTCGCTGGTTTTTGTTTCGACTTTGGCTTTGTCCACGGCGGCACAAACAACTACTACGTTGCACGGGAAAGTAACGCTCGGTGAAAGCGGCCAGCCTGTCCACAACGTGCTGATAACAATTCTCCAATTGAAGCGTACGGTGGGAACGGACGAACAAGGGCATTACGAATTCCAAAACCTGCCGGCTGGGCGGTATGACGTCGTCGCCCATCTGGATCGCGTTCCTGATATCGTGCGGAACATTCAGCTAACGGCTGGCACCGTAGCCACGCTGGATTTCCAGGTTCACCTAAGCGGTCTGCAAGAGCAAGTGACTGTAACCGCCACGGGCACTGAACAAGCCATCTCGAGTTCCATTCAATCAGTCGAGGTCATAGGTTCAGTCGATCTTGCGAAGAAGAGTCCCGTCTCACTTGGTGAAGCACTTGACGGGGAGTTAGGCATATCCAAGCGCAGTTTTGGCCCAGGTACAGCTCGACCAGTTATTCGAGGCTTTGATGGCGATCGCGTGCTGGTACTCCAGGATGGAAATCGAATTGGCGGACTTGGTTTTCAATCCGGCGATCATGCAGAGCCGGTAAACGTCTTAACAGTTGAGCGGATAGAAGTCGTGAAAGGTCCGGCAACACTCCTTTACGGAAGTAATGCTATTGGCGGAGTAGTGAACGCGGTCAGCGGGCACGATACCGCTCATAAGGGTCTAAACGGTTACCTGACGGCGGTTGGCAGCACCAATGGCAGGCACGCAGGTGGCAGCGGTGGCGTTGAATTTGGCACGGATAAGTGGCTCTTCTGGATCAATGGCGGCGGCCAGCGCTCGGGTAACTACACAACTCCGATCGGCGAAGTGCAAAATTCATTCTCGCGTGCAGGAAATCTTGCGACCGGCTTTGGCTACTACCGCACCAAAGGGTTTTTTAATTTCAACTACAATTTTGATAAACGCCGGTATGGAATTCCGTTCGATCCCAACATCGTCGATCCGGAGATCGTGGAGTTGACTCCGCGGCGGCATAGCGTGGAGTTTCGGGGTGGCCTTCGTGAGAACCGATCGTTTGTAGAAGCGGCGACTTTCTCGGTTCAGTATAACGACTATACCCACTCGGAGATTGACTCGTTGACCGGCGAGGTTGGTACTTCATTCAAGAATAAAACATTTGTTTCCCAGGGCATTTTCGATCAGCGCCGGAATGGCAGACTCTCTGGTCGGTTCGGCTCGTGGGGCCTTTATCGTGATTTCGCCGCTTCAGGGGATGAAGCATTGGCACCTCCTACCAAGCAGGGCGCGTTCGCGCTCTTTGCCCTCGAGACGTTGGACTTCAAACGTGCCTCATTGCAATTCGGTGGACGACTGGAACACAACCGCTACCGGCCTGAGCAGACTGTGCAAAGAGGCATCCTGCCCAGCCGGTCTTTTACGGGCTTCTCGGGGGCGGTGGGTATTCGCGTCCCAACCTGGACGGGCGGTGCTTTCGTAGCAAACTACTCGCACTCTTACCGCGCACCTTCACTTGAAGAGCTCTACAACGAAGGTCCACATCCGGGAAACCTGGCGTTCGAGATTGGCGACCCAAACCTTAAGCGGGAATTGGGCAATGGCCTGGATTTCGGTGTGCGCCATTCTTCACCGCGGCTGCGTTTTGAAGCGAACGGCTTCTTCTATCACATTCAAGATTTTATTTTTCTGGCGCCGACGGGAGCGATTCAGGACGATTTGATGGTTGGCGAGTATCGACAAGGTGCAAGTCGCTATGCCGGCGCAGAAGCCCGTCTTGACGCGGCTGTTCATAAAGCTGTTTGGCTTAACCTCGGGCTCGACTACGTTAGCGCGGAGTTAACAGAAACCAACACACCATTACCACGCATACCTCCTTTGCGCGGACGCGTTGGTCTGGAGTTTCGATACAAAGGCTTGCTCCTGAATCCGGAAGTGGTAATGGCGAAGGATCAGGACAGATTGTTTCCTACGGAAACTCGCACCCCCGGTTATACGGTTTTTGGTTTGTCAGGATCTTACTTGATTGCACACGGACACGCCGCGCACATCATTTCCTTCAACGCTTTTAACCTGGGGGATAGGCTGTATCGTAACCACCTGTCGTTTATCAAGGAGTTTGCGCCGGAGATGGGGCGGGGTTTGCGCGTGACGTACACGCTGAGATTTTTCTAGGCGGTCCCGTAAGGGCGCGGCATGCCGTGCCCCTACGACGCTGAGGGGCCCCGATTAGGACACTACCGCCCCGTTTGCTTTCGTTGACAGAGGGGTCGTCACGTTCTAAAATCTCACTACTTTCGCGTGTTTTGAGGCACTTAACCAATCGAGGATTTGGCAATGAGTCTGGTTAAGATCATCGTTATCACCATCATCATCATTCTCAGCATTTTGCTTTTCGGGCGTTTTTAGGGCCGAACGGCTTAATGCTTCCCACCATTCTTTTCAGGATTTCTAGTTTCGGGCTGTCTTCCCGTGTACGTTTGTGCCCACTCGGCTCGGCGGTTGTGTCGCTGGTAGCGGCGGCGTTTATGGGTTGGGCGCCTGCTAATTTGTTGGCGCAACAAATCGAAAACGATGATGAAGTTCTCCGCGTAAACACCAACTTGTTCGTGGTTCCGGTCCGCGTTCGAAACAAAAACAAACAGGCCCACACCTCGCTGACCGAACGCGATCTAACGCTGAGCGATAAGGATGGCGTCGTTGCAGGGCTGTATCTAAAACATGGCGTAGACCGGCTGGCGCTCGTCTTCGCGCTCGACCAGTCAGGCAGTACGCGCGAGATCATTTCGGAACAACGTGAGGCTGCGTTGGGCCTGTTCGGACGCTTTGGAGAACGGTCACAAGTCGCAGTTGTTCGTTTTGCTGAGACAGCGGAGCTCGTCGTCCCGTTTGGACGCGACACGAATGTTGCCACCACCGCCTTTGTCTCGCCGGCGAATCCTAATCAACACACTGCGATCTTCGATGCAGCGCAAGCCAGCCTGCGAGCTTTAGCTAGTCTTCCTTTGGTCCAATCAGAACGTCGCATCGTGATTCTGATTAGCGACGGGCTGGACAATGTCAGCCGTACGAAACCGGAATCAGTAATTACTTCGGCGCTAAAACAGCGCGCGTCGTTTTACGTCATTCACCTTCCTCTCTACGAACCTCGCGACGGGCGACTTGCTGTCCGTATACCTGCGAAAGGCTTCAAAGACCTGGCCGAAAAAACTGGCGGGAAGTATTTTCTGGTTGGTGATGCGCGCTCAGCGCTCGCACCGGCAGCCAACATCGATCTCACCGCAATCTTCCAAGAGATCGAAGCGGATCTGAAAAGCCAGTATTTGCTCGGCTTTTACCTCGGCGAAAGCGTCAAGCGGGACCAGAGGCATCGGTTTGAGATTAGTGTTCCGGCCGGATTTGAATACCAGATCGCCGGTCTTAAGTATTCGCGCTCGCAGGTGTTCTTTAGTGCATCGGACGGGGCGGTAGCCCGACCGTGAGGGAGGGCTCCGAGTTCACTCGACTTTCCGGCGATGACTTTTGCGTTGACGAACCCTGTCTCCGATCTCTGATCTCTGACTTCCGACTTCAGACCTCTGCTCTTGCTTCCCTCGACTCGATTCGGTAAACAATATCCTTCAAATCTCCGTCGCGGTTTCAATTTCAAACAATGTCTAAACAAGAGGAACTCGGACTGCGCAAAATTCGGCGTGCGCTCATAAGCGTGTCGGACAAAACCGGAATCGTAGAGTTTGCGCGTGAGCTGGCGAGCTACGGCATTGAAATTATCAGCACCGGGGGCACGGCAAAAGTTCTGCGCGAAGCTGGCCTCGAAGTGCGCGACGTCTCAGATGTGACCGGCTTTCCGGAAATGATGGATGGACGCGTAAAAACACTCCATCCCAAGATCCACGGCGGCTTGCTTGGAGTTCGCGACAATTCGGACCACCAGACGGCGATGCGTGAACATGGCATCGAGCCGATTGATATGGTCGTGATCAATCTCTATCCATTTCAGGAAACGGTGGCGCGCCAGAATGTGACTCACAAGGAAGCGATAGAACAGATCGACATTGGCGGTCCGGCCATGATTCGCTCAGCAGCAAAAAACTTTACGGACGTGGCTGTCGTTGTTAGCACCTACGACTACGACCGGGTCTTAGACGAATTGCGTGACCAGAATGGTGTTTTATCCCTGGATACACGGGAGGAGCTAGCTGCTTCGGCCTTTTTGTTGACCTCCGCTTACGACAGCGTAGTCTCTGAGTTTTTCAATGCCCGCCAAGCCCAGATGTATGTGCGTGACCGGTACGAAACTGCGACGGGCAGGCCCATTGATGATGAAAACGAAACGGGTGGAATGCCTGAAATCATTACTCATTCATTCACCAAAATCGGTGATCTCCGGTACGGCGAGAATCCGCATCAATCAGCGGCGCTCTACTACGTTGGCGAGGACGGGGGAGTCACTTCCGGACGAGTCCTTTCCGGAAAAGAGATGTCATTCAACAACTACGTCGATGCGGACGCGGCGTGGCAGTTGGTCAGCGACTTCGATGACCTGGCGTGTGCCATCATTAAGCACACAAATCCGGCGGGGGTGGGTTTGGGCACAACAGCGGTTGATGCCTACCAAAAAGCACTGGCTACTGATCCGGTCTCTGCATTTGGCGGTATCGTCGCATTCAACCGGAAAGTCGATGAACCTGCTGCTCGGGCGGTGACGGAGATATTTACCGAAGTAGTCGTCGCTCCCGACTACGAAGCACAAGCTTTGGAAGTGCTTAAGGCGAAGAAAAACTTGCGCGTCTTGAGAGCGGGAGACAGCGGCAGCGAGCTGGAATGGGAGTACAAGCAGATCAGTGGCGGTATGCTCGTGCAGACGCGTGATACTCACAGGCTCAGGCGAGAACATTTAAAAAGCGTAGCCAAACGGGAACCTACTGAAGAGGAGATTCGCGCACTGCTCTTCGCCTGGACCGTCTGCAAGCACACAAAATCAAACGCGATTGTCTATGCGCGCGAAGGGCAAACCGTCGGTGTAGGGGCGGGACAGATGTCGCGGGTTGATTCGGTCAAGCTGGGAGCGATGCGCGCGCAACTGCCGGTTAAGGGTTCCGTTTTGGCCTCTGATGCCTTCTTCCCTTTTCGAGACGGCATCGATGAAGCCGCCAAGCACGGCATCACGGCCGTGATTCAACCGGGTGGATCTATGCGCGATGCAGAAGTTGTCGCCGCGGCAGATGAACATGGGCTAGCCATGGTGTTTACAGGAATACGACATTTCAAGCATTAGATGCTTTGCGGCTTTGCCGCCAGCTGTGCGGAAAGGCTCTGCCTTTCCGACGCCTTTGTTTGTTTAAAAGTCGCGAGGCTAAGCCTTGCGACTGGAACGGACATAGACCGCGCCCCGGTAGGGCAAAGCCTTACCGCACAACAAGCGGCAGAGCCGCACTAGTCTTGCTCTTTCGCACGACTTTATTGATACTTCCATCCCTATGCTCCAAGACAAATTTGGAATCATCTTTGGCGTTGCCAACAAACGCTCAATCGCCTGGGCCACCGCTCAAGCCCTGAATGAAGCCGGAGCGCGGCTCGCTTTCACTTACCAGGGCGAGCGTCTGAAAGAGAATGTCGAAGGACTAACTAGCGAAGGCATGCCGGGGTCGTTGCTGATTCCTTGTGACGTTACCAAACAGGAAGAAGTTGATGCGACCTTCAAACGAGTCGAAGAAGAGTTTGGCCGGTTGGATTTTTTAATCCATAGCATTGCCTATGCTCCGCGTGAGGCCCTGGGCGGTCTGTATCTCGATACCAGCCGCGAGGCCTTTCTCACAGCCCTGGAGATTAGTGCTTATTCGCTGGCCCAACTGGCGCGCTCGGCCGCGCCATTAATGACGGATGGCGGCAGCATTGTTTGCATGAGTTATTACGGGGCTGAAAAGGTGGTGGCGGGATATAACGTCATGGGCGTTGCCAAGGCCGCACTCGAAGCCAGCACGCGTTATCTGGCCAATGATCTTGGGCCTCGCAATATTCGCGTGAACGCCATCAGCGCGGGCCCAATCCAGACGTTGTCCGCTCGCGGTGTCGCTGACTTCTCTACCATGTTGAAACTACAGGCCGAGCGCGCACCTTTGCGTCGCAATGTCGAAGCGCGCGAAGTCGGAAGCACGGCACTGTTTCTCTGTAGTCCGATGTCGTCGGCAATTACCGGTGAAGTGATCTACGTAGACTGCGGCTATAACATCCTTGGTATCTAATCATGGCTGAGACGAACGAACCTGACGAGCACAAACTGGGCACTACTCAGGACGAGCAACTTCTCGAGAGTCCGGGTCCGGATGAGTTTACGCACACCGACACCTGGCGCGTCTTTCGTATCATGGGAGAGTTCGTGACCGGTTTTGACGAGCTCGCTACCCTTAGTCGCGGCATTTCAATTTTCGGTTCTGCCAGAACGCACCCCGACGACCCTGATTACAAAGCTGCTCGGGAAACCGCGGCCCTGCTGGCCCGAGCGGGTTTTGCCGTGATCACCGGCGGTGGGCCCGGGATCATGGAAGCCGCAAATCGCGGCGCCTTGGAAGCGGGGGGACTTTCGATCGGATGCAATATCGAGCTGCCCTTCGAACAAAAATCAAACGACTACCTGACGCTAGGCTTGAAGTTCAAATACTTCTTCGTTCGCAAGATGATGTTCGTCAAGTACAGCTTGGGTTTTATTATTTTTCCGGGAGGCTTTGGCACGCTCGACGAACTATTCGAAGCGTTGACGTTGATTCAAACCGGAAAAATTCGAAACTTTCCCGTCGTCCTCTTTGGTTCGCACTATTGGAAGGGTCTGCTGGACTGGACGCGCGAGTTGGCACTGGCGCAGGGAAAAGTGACGGAACTTGATTTACAGCGGCTGCACCTGACTGATTCGCCTGAGGAAGTCGTACAGATTATCGTTGAGAGTCAAAGCTCACTACGGCAGGCGCAAAACGATTTGATTTCGCCACCCTACGTGGCGGCGGAAGAGCGCTAAGGAGTTAAGCTCGCAGAGTCGCCTCAAGCCAATCGAGATAGGGTTTTGAGCCGGCACTTACAGGAAGCGCTACTATCTCGGGCGTCTCATAGCTGTGTACCGCGCGGACTTCCCTTTCCAACTCCTCGAACTTCACTAGGTTAGTCTTGGCAATCAACAAAACTTCCTGCTGGCGTTCAATGTTGCCTTGCCAGCGGTAGACCGATTCCATTCCCGGCAAAACCTGAACACACGCTGCTAGCCTTTTTTGCACTAACAGATCGGCCAACCGGTGTGCTTCGTCGGGGTCAGCGGCTGTCATTAAAACTACGATCGCTTCAGAGGGTTCGCTCATAACGGGTGAAGGTTGACGAGATTCTGCAGCGGGGGGACTAAGTTTCTTCGTCTTCTTCGCTCAGCGTGCCGGTAAGCGGAGTCGTATCTTTTCCGAAAAATGAAGCGTAGAGCTCTTGCGCGCGATCAAAATCGCGTTCGTCAACGATGATACTGGCGCCGGGAGAGGTTGAGGACAATAGCGGAGAAAACGCGTCGGCTCCTCCGGATTGAACTGCGGAACGGATGCCATTCTGAACTAAAATGTCATTAACCATCTCCGCTTCTGCTGGAGAGCCGAGGTGATGCAAAGGCACAAACCTCGCCTCACTAGAATCGCGCAGCGTGTTGGCGGAGGTAAGCTCGTTAACCAGGTCAGTGTTGTCGTCTGGGCAACGTGTAACGCCGGGGTTGTATTCAGATTCGCAAACTGGACAGAACATGGTGCCTCCAAAGTAGGAAGGTGTCAGTACACCTTGAGATCAATCAGAACCATTTTCCATTTCTCATTTGTCATAATTGTCATTTCTCATGTTGTCATTTCAAACCTTCTTCCCCGTTCTCCTTTTCCCCTTTCCCCTATTTCCCTTTTCCCTTTTCCCCCTTCTTTATTTCGTCGCCGGCAGTGAACGCTCAAACGGAATCTCATCAAAGTGCGTCATCTGCTTGAAAGCATGAAAACGGTCGTTGATTTCCGTGTGCGTCAACCGTTGCACCCGAGCGGTGCCAAACTCTTCCACATTGAACGAGGCCATTACCGAGCCGAAGATCATGGCCCGCCGCATCGCCGCCTCGTCGAGCTTTGGTTGGCTCGATAGATAGCCCATGAAGCCTCCCGCGAACGTGTCGCCGGCTCCAGTAGGATCAAAAACGGACTCCAGCGGATAAGCCGGAATGGCAAAATAACTTTCGCTCGTAAAAAGCGCCGCGCCATACTCGCCCCGCTTGACGATCAAGGCTTTCGGGCCCCACGAAAGAATTGTTCGCGCAGCTTTGATTAGATTTGGGATCTGCGTTAACTGCCTGGCTTCAGCATCGTTAATGATTACAACATCCACTCCCTTGATGGTGCGCAACAAGGAGTCGCGGGTGTTCTCAATCCAGAGGTTCATGGTATCGAGCGCGACCAGTTCGGCGTTGGGAACCTGTTCGCGCACCTCGCGTTGCAGATCAGGCTGAATGTTGCCAAGAAATACCAGTCGCGCGCTCTTCGACTCAGCCGAAAGCTTGGGTTTGAAGTCGGCAAATACATTCAACTGCGTGTCCAGCGTGTGGGCCACGTTGAGATCGTAGTCATAACGTCCATACCAACGGAAGGTTTCGCCATCGGGAATTCGTTCGAGATCGGCGGTATCGATGTTATGAGCATCGAAGACCTTCTGCTCGGTCTCTGTGTAGTCGCCGCCGACGACCCCAACAATTCTGACATCGGTGTAGTAACTGGCAGAGATTGAAAAGTGGGAAGCCGACCCACCTAACATTTTGTCGATTTTTCCAAAGGGAGTTTCGACCGCGTCGAAAGCAACTGAACCTACAACAAGAAGTGACATAAGGTTTAGGGTTTAGGGTTTGAGGGATCTTTGGTATTCAAGGACCTCGTCATTCGACTTTGGACTTTGGACTTTGGACTATTTGTCGTTCGGCTTTATCGGTCCGCCAAGTCCTTGAAGATCGGCTTCAGCCTGCTTATAAAACGTGCTTTGCGGGTAGCCAGCCACGAGTCTGGAAAGATACACGCGGGCATCCGTACGCAGTTGTTCAGCGGTTTTCTCCTTTGGCTTCTGCTTGCCCTTGTTTTCAGCCAACCGCAAACTGCTTTGCCCCGCTATGAAGAGCACTTCATCCATTTTTGCGAAGGTAGGATTACCGGCGTCAATCTCCTCGCAGCGTTTCAAAGCCGCAACGTACGCTTTCTTCAACTTATAGTAATGGCGGGCCACTTCAAGGTTGTGCAGAGAGTCCTTTTCAAGCTCCGCATCACGAATGACCGAAGGGTCCGGACCCGTTTTCACTGTACCTTGCGCCTTGCTCTCGAGCGCGCAAGCCATTGCCACGCTCAAAGCAATTATTGCTAAACAAAAATTCTTCATAAATAACCTCTCAAACAAATCTTCTCGACCAATTAGATGCCGTCATTTTCAAGAAACTGCGTATTTTTTTAATATCGCGTCGAGCTTTTTCTGAGTATCTTCCGGCCAAAGATTAGGGGCCGTAAAAATTGCATTCTTTAAGGCTGAGCCGCACTTACAATTCCGCTGCCGCCCGCTCAATTGCTTGACACTCTCCCTAATAATCAGTTGCGCATTGCGGACATTCTTATTTAGATATTCAATCACGCTGTCAGCCGTCACCGCGTCATGGCCGGGATGCCAGCAGTCGTAATCAGTAACCAGCGCGAGAGTCGCATAGCAAATCTCAGCTTCGCGGGCGAGCTTGGCCTCCTGCAGATTCGTCATTCCGATAATGTCCATGCCCCACGCGCGATAAACGTTGGATTCAGCCACGGTCGAGAATGCCGGGCCTTCCATGCAAAGGTATGTTCCCCGCCGATGCACCTTAACATCAGCAACCTTGCACGATTCCTCGAGCACGTCCCCAAGCGAATCGCAAACCGGATGAGCAAAGCTGATGTGGGCGACTATACCGTCGCCAAAAAAAGTGGACTCACGAGCACGCGCGCGTGTCCGATCAAAAAACTGATCGGGAATAACCATGTCCAGTGGGGCGTATTGCTCTTGCAGCGAACCGACAGCCGAAGCCGAAAGGATCTGCTCAACCCCGAGCAGCTTCATCGCGTAAATATTGGCGCGGAATGGAACCTCCGTTGGCGTGAAGCGGTGACCCCGTCCGTGGCGCGGCAGAAAAGCAACGCGGTTGTTCTCCAACGTGCCGACAATGAACGCGTCCGAAGGGGAGCCAAACGGAGTGTCGACGTTTACTTCTTCCACGTCAGTCAACTCCGGCATTTGGTATAGCCCGCTGCCGCCTATGATTCCAATTTTCGCTGTAGACATTTTTGCTTCTGAATGTTCGACGCGGGCACCGCCCGCGACTGGGCGGACAATGCCCACCTCTAGACTTCATAATTTTCGACGCGCAGTTTTCCATCCTCTTCTACCAAACGGCACAACGGCTGATCCGGATCATGGTAGAAAAGACAACCCCAACCTTCGCGAGCAGCCTGCGGTAAGAGCTTCTTCTTTACTGCTAATGTTTCCGTGGGAAACAGATCGTAGCCCATGATCCAGGCAAATGGGACATGCGCACGCATAGGGACCAAATCAGCAAACCCAAACAGCGTGCGGCCCCCCGCATCGAGACGCCAACATTGCATTGAGCGATTGTGACCAGCGTAGGTTTCGAATTTGAGCCCTCGAACAACTTCGTATTCCGCTTCCTTCGGCTCCAACTGCCCGGCCTTAATTAACGGCAGCCAATTATCCGGCAGATAGCTGGCGCGGTCTCTTTCAGTGGGCCTTTGGGCGTGTTCCAACTCCGCGCCGGAAACGAAATAACGCGCGTTGGGGAATGCCGGCGTGGCCACACCCTCGCCGTTGATCACGGTATTGCCTCCAGCATGATCGAAGTGTAGATGAGTGTTAATGACGATGGTTATGTTTTCCGGCTTAACACCTGCGAGCGCCTGTAACGATTCTGAAAGTGGCTGCTGACGGGTAATACCGTACATGGCGGTTTGTTTTGCCGACCACTTCTCGCCGATACCCGTTTCAATCAGTATTCGTTCATTGCCGGCTTCCATGAACACGCAGTTCATGTTCATTTTGATCCGGTTTTGATCGTCGGGCGGGCAAACCTTTCCCCATAGCGTGCGGGGCACCACGCCAAACATCGCCCCACCGTCGAGGCGAAACTCGCTGTCAGGCACGATCTCGACCCGGTAATCACCAAATTGCATGATGCGACGCGCGGCTAACTTACGGTTCGTTTTTCTTCGGCGAATCGCCACCCTTGGGATTCGGAGCTTTTTCAACCGGCTCTACGGGGCGCGCATTTTCACCGCCAGGCGCGAATCCGGGGGGCAAACCCGGCATCTGTTGCTGTTCGGGCATCTTCACCTGGTAGTTCTCCGCCACGGTAACGTGCGAACGCTTCACAATTTCATCAAGCACCTTTTTCTGTTTTTCCTGCTCGACGGCTGCGCGAGCCTTGTCTCGTCCCGTTTGTGGAGGTGCAAAAGGATTGTCAGACGGAGCACTGTTGCCGATTAGGATGTGCCGCGCATGCACTTGTTCCTGCGGCTTGCCGTCTTTGTTTTCAGTTTTCCGTTCTTCGAGCTTGATGATGTGATAACCAAACTGCGTTTCAACCAGATCGCTTACCTGGCCAGGCTGTAAAGCAAACGCCGCCTTTTCGAATTCAGGGACCATCTGCCCGGCGCCAAACCAACCAAGATCCCCACCCTTTTCTTTACTACCTGGGTCGGTCGAAAACTCCGACGCTAACTTCGCAAAATCCTCACCTGCGCGGACGCGTTTCAGAACGTCCTCTGCTTTCGAGCGATTCTGTTTGTTGTCCAACTCGGGATGTTGTGCGATGTAGGCATCGATCTCCTGATCCGTCGCCTTCATCTTCTCCGCCAACTGTTCCTGCGCGTAAGTCTGCGCAAGAATTCGTGCCTGCTCTAACTTTATTTGCAGCTCGACAGGGCGCTGCTTGTCGACTCCTGCCGCCACCGCCCTGGCTTCGCCAATCAAAACCTGGCCGAGTTGTCGCTTCACCTGCTTCAGCTGTTCTTCAGGGATCTGACCGCCTGCCAGCTGCGGGTTCTTAGCCTTGGCGTCGTTGATGAACTGGTCAAACTTGGCCTGGTTCGCCGGCTGACTAAAAAACTGGTCAACTTCCGCTTCAGAGATATTGGTTTGGGCGGCGCCCGAAGTAGCCTGTGACTTGAAGTAGTTTTCCGCAATCACCACCGAACGCACCAAATCGAGTTGGCGTTTCATCTCGGGTTTGTTGGCGATACCTTTAGCGCGCGCCTCTTCGGCGACTGCAAACAATTTTCTCAGGTCGTCCGCGAACGACTTACGCGCCGTTTCATCTGAAGCCAGCCGGGTGCGAAACTGTGGTGACTGATCCTCCGCAATCAGCGCCATGTCCTCCGCCGTCAGATTAACGGCTTCGCTGCGTCTTGCTTTTACCTGCCATACAATAAGTCCGATAGAAAAAACTACGGCGACTGCCGCCGCAATCCAGGCTTTAGTAGTTGAAGTCAAAACAAAATTCCTTTCTTAAAACCTACTGATGCTGAACTAACTCCAGCAGCACGCCGTTAGCTGATGAAGGGTGAATAAATGCCACCAGGCAACCACCGGCGCCAACGCGCGGAGTCTCATCAATCAGACGAGTACCTCTCGCTTTCAGTTGAGCCAAGGCGTTGCGAATGTCCGGTACGCGGATAGCCACGTGATGTATCCCCGGACCACGTGATGCTAAAAATCTGCCGATTGGGGAGTCGTCTTTCAAGGGTTCAAGAAGCTCAATATGCGTTTCACCAATCGGCAACATTGCCAGTCTTACGCCTTGCTCGGCCACCTCTTCCGTCGAATCCACTTCAAGCCCCAGGGCATCACGCCACACTGCCAGCGCTTCATCCAGATGTTTGGTGGCTATGCCGATGTGATCAACCTTCATCAGAGTCTGGAGTGCGGAGTCTGGAGTCTAGAGTCCGCCGACCTTCACGCTTTCCAAATATGACAAATGATAAATGTCAAATGACACATGAAAAATATCTGTTCCCCAGCTGGCCTACCGCTCTGGTATTGACTCCAGACTCTAGACCCCCGACTCCAGACTCTTTCCAAATATGACAAATGATAAATGTCAAATGACACATGAAAATCATCTGTTCCCCAGCTGGCCTACCGCTCTGGTATTGACTCCAGACTCTAGACCCCCGACTCCAGACTCATTAATTCCTCCACAGCAGAATAAGGGTCTCGCTGCTTACTGGCAACTTCACCGGCCAGACGGTCGAGCTTCTCGGATGCAGAATCTGATTCGAGGGTTTGCGACAGCAGGCGTTCGCGCAGCAGCTCCAATATCCGCCAGCGAGCAATCGCGCGACGTCGCCCGTCGTTCGATTTCCCCTCTGCATTAAATAACTGGTAGCTCCCAATAGCCGCCGCCAGCTCCACAATACCCTTGTTTTCCGTTGCCACAGTCTTAACAATTGGTGGGTTCCAATTGTCGTCGCGCGCAGCAAGTGAGAGCAACGCCTCCAATTCTTTTTCCGTGGAATTGACGCCGTCACGGTCGGCTTTGTTTATGACAAAGATGTCGCCAATTTCCATGATGCCGGCCTTAATCGCCTGAATGTCGTCGCCCATGCCCGGCACCAGCACCACCACTGAAACGTCCGCAGCCTTTACAACTTCGACCTCATCCTGGCCGACGCCGACGGTTTCTATAATTACTTTTGAATACCCAGCGGCATCAAGTATTGAGACAGCATCAACTGTGGTGCGCGCCAGGCCTCCCAAATTCCCCCGTGTGGCCATTGAGCGAATAAAAACCCCGCTGTCCAGCCCCAGCATCTGCATGCGGATGCGATCGCCAAGAATCGCACCGCCGGAAAAAGGACTGGAAGGATCAACCGCCACGATTCCAACACGCTCACCCTGCTGCCGGTAGTACAAAGCAAGCTTATCAACCAGCGAAGATTTTCCCGCGCCTGGCGCTCCGGTGATACCGATAACGGTGCCACGCCCGGTCAACGGAAATATTTCCTTCATCAACTGCGAAGCATCTTTGGAAAGATCCTCAACTTTAGAGATGGCCCGCGCGACCGCGCGCACGTCTCCCGCGGCAACACGGTCGACGAGTGACTTTTGATGGTTCGAAGAGCTCACCGTCTAAGCAACCTGTTGCAGTATCTCTCGCGCAATGATTAGTCGTTGGATTTCGGAAGTACCCTCACCTATCGTGCAGAGCTTCGAATCGCGCCAAAATTTCTCCGGTGGGTAGTCTTTGGTGTATCCGTAACCTCCGTGAATCTGAATCGCTTCTTCGCAAACGTGTACACTGACTTCTGAAGCGAAGAGTTTTGCCATGGAGGATTCCTTGGTAGTTATCTTGCCCTCGTCCTTCATCCATGCGGCCCGATACATCAACAAGCGAGCGGCATCAATTTGCGTTGCCATGTTCGCGAGTTTGAATTGAATCGCCTGAAACTCCGATATCGGTCTGCCAAATTGCTGCCGTTCCTTCGAATAGCGCAAGGCGGATTCATAGGCTCCCTGGGCGATACCTACGGCGAGGGCAGCAATAGAGATCCGTCCGCCGTCAAGAATTTGCATGGCGTTAACAAAACCCTGGCCTTCGTCACCGAGGCGGTTTTCGTCAGGAACATAGCAGTCTTCAAAAACGACACTCGCCGTTTCCGAAGCACGGAGACCCAGCTTATTTTCCTTTTTCGACGGAGCAAACCCCTGCATTCCCTTTTCGAATATAAACGCCGAGATTCCCTTGCTCTTCTTCGAACGATCCGTCACCGCAACGGCCACACACGTATCAGCATGGATAGCGTGCGTAATGAAGTTTTTAGATCCGTTGACGATCCAGCCACCATTCTTCCGAACCGCTGTCGAGCGTGTGCCGGAAGCATCCGATCCGGCGCCCGGCTCGGTCAGCCCCCACGCACCCAGATGTGTGCCCTTAGCTAGAGGTACAAGGAACTTCTGTTTCTGGGCTTCCGTCCCAAATTGATAAATATGATTCGAACAAAGTGAATTGTGCGCCGCCACCGAAATGCCTACTGACCCATCGACTCGGGAAAGCTCTTCGATGATTGTTGCGTATTCGATGTAGCCCATTCCCGCGCCGCCATACTCTTCAGGAAACAAAACTCCTGTTAAACCCAGCTCCGCAAGCTTCGGCTGCAGTTCGATCGGGAAATGTTGTGCCTCGTCCCACTCCATCACGTGCGGCGCAATTTCCGCTTCGGCAAACTCACGCACACTCGTTTTGATCTGTTTTTGTTCTTCAGTTAACTCGAATTCCATTCATTTACCCTTTGTCGCAAACGCAGCTTGTCCGCCCGAAGCTAACACCCGGGGCGAGCTGAAAACACAACACCGAAATGCGTATTGATTCTACCTCACTGACGCGAGGAAACGGGACTGGCCGCGCGAGACTTGTTGGCAGGTTTTGTCCTCTTGCGGGTGCGGGGGTTCAGCAACAGTTTGACTTCGAAGCTGGAGAGCATCCGCCATTTCCCCGCTTTTAGTTCATCGTCTCTTACATCTCCAATGCGAGAGCGTCGCAGCTTGATCACCGAATGCCCTATGAGCTCAAACATTCGTCTGATCTGCTGATTTTTACCTTCATGAAGCAGAATCTCAAACCACGTATTGTGCCCGGTTTCGCCCGTTTTGCGGATCTTGGCCGGAGCCGTTCGCACTCCGTCTTCAAGCGTGACGCCGCGCCGCAGCCTCTCAATGCTCTTCTCATCGGGCACGCCCTTCACCTTTGCCTCGTAAACCTTTGCCACCTTATTGCGCGCGGAGGTTATGAAATTCGTAAACGTGCCGTCATTGGTGAGCAGCAATAAGCCCTCGGTGTTGAAATCCAAACGGCCCACCGGATAAAGCCGGCCCAGCGAAGCGGGAAGAAGCTCGAGTACGGTGGGCCGGCCCTCGGGATCTGACACGCTTGAGAGATAGCCGCGCGGTTTATTCAATAGAACGTAAACGTTTTCACGTTTACTTAAGGCTGGATTAATCAACTTCCCGCGGACTTTGATGTGATCAGCCTCGGGATCTGCTTTAGTTCCCAGTTCCGTGATCACCTTGCCGTTGACGGTTACCTCGCCGGCAGCAATCAACTGCTCGGCATGCCGCCGCGAAGCAACACCCGCCGTAGCAATTATTTTTTGAAGCCGTTCTTGCATAAGAAATAGGAGCAGTCGGCGTAACGCTGGTAACCGTCAACGCCTCCGGCAACTCTTGGAGTGCGCCGGTCAATGAGCCTGCGTTAGCAGGCGAACAGAATAGTAGCCCCAGGCGAAGGCGAAGCCGAGCTTGGGGAGCGAGACCAAAATAGACACGAGCCCGCGAAGGAGTCTGTCGGGAAAAAGTCATAGACAGCGATCAAATAATAAGTAAACTGCCGGCATGAGCAAATCATTTCGTGCTTACGATATGAATCAGCAATTGCTGTTGCCGCCGGATTTGCGCCAGTGGTTGCGCGACGATCACCTGGCGCTGTACGTCAGCGACGTGGTGGAGGCGTTGGATCTTTCGCGGATCATGAGCAAGTACGAAGAAGGCGACAGCCGTGGTCGGCCGCCTTACCACCCCGCAATGATGGTGAAACTGTTGGTCTATGGTTACTGCACGGGTCGGATGTCGTCGCGGAAGCTGGAGCAGGCTACTTATGATGACGTGGCGTTTCGCGTCTTGAGCTGCGATCAGCATCCAGACCACGACAGCATCGCCGATTTTCGCAAGCGACACTTGGCCGAACTCGGGCAGTTGTTTGTGCAAGTGCTGCAGTTGTGCCAGCGGGCCGGCCTGGTGAAGCTGGGCCATGTGGCCGTTGATAGCACGAAGATCAAAGCTAACGCAGCCAAGCGCGAATCGCTGCGCTACGGACACTTCGAGGCCGCCGAGCAGGCGCTGGAGGCGGAGGTGCTGCGGTTGTTGACCGAGGCGCAACGGATCGATGACGAAGAAGACACAGTTTACGGCGCGGGTCGGCGCGGTGATGAGTTGCCGGCCGAGTTGCGACGGCGAGAGACTCGGTTGGCGAAGATTCGCGAGTTGAAAGCGCAGTTGGAACAGGAGGCGCAACAAGCGGCCGCGCAAGAACAACAGCAAAAAGCAGCGGATGAGCCAAAGAACTACAGACGGCGCCAATGGACCAAGAGCGAGAGCGGCGCGGTGGTTCCCAAGGGCAAAACGCAACGTAATCTCACTGATCCGGACTCGCGCTTGATGATGGACACGACCACCGGGAATTATGAACAAGCTTACAATCCGCAACTCGCCGTTGACGCACAGACGCAGATCATCGTGGCCGCGCGGGTCGTGCAAGCACCAAACGATCAGGAGCAGTTGGTGCCTACCGTGTTGGAGGTGAAGAAGAATCTGGGCGCATTGCCCGCTGTGGTTTCGGCTGACGGAGCTTACTTCAGCAGCGCGGTAATCACTACGGAAGCTTTGCGTGGCATTGATTTGTATGTGCCTCCCAATGAACCGGAACCGAGCGTTGTGCCGGAGACCCCAGCCCTGGATGGCAGTGTGCGGGCGCAGATGTGGCACAAACTGAAAAGCAAACCGGGACGCAATATTTACAACCGGCGCAAGACGATCGTCGAACCTGTCTTTGGCCAAATCAAACACGTGCGCAGCTTCCGCCAGTTTATGTTGCGGGGCCTGGCCCAAGTAGAAGGCGAATGGTTGCTGATCTGCCTGACCCATAACTTATTGAAGCTGTTTCGCAATCTGAAACCAGCGCCGATCGTCTGAAACCGCAAAAGTTAAGCTAGGCGAAGCGATCCACGGCATCACTAGGGCCAAACAACCAAATTCGCGATGCTTGGCCTCGCCCAATTAATGGAGTTAAAAATCACGCTTGAAAATATCCCTTTATGATTCCGTCAACTGTCCGAACCACTTTTCCCCGACAGACTCCGAAGCGGGCGACAGATGAACCGGAAACGTGTGCCGCGTTATAGCAGGACAAAGCGCCGACAGGTCGGCGCACTCCAAAGAGTTGAATGTCCAATTAGGACTCCCCGCCGGCCAGGTCCTGAAAATCTTCGACACTCGGCAGTTCAGTCAGATCTTTCAAACCAAACTGCATCAGAAATTCTTTTGATGTGCCGTACATCATCGGCCGGCCCACAGTATCTTTGCGGCCCTTCGCCACAATCAATTTCTTGTCCAGTAGAGTCTTGATAGACGAAGGCGATTGCACCCCGCGAATCTCGAGAATCTCGGGTACGGTTACTGGTTGTTTGTAGGCAATCACCGCCAGAGTTTCCAACGAAGCGATGGAGAGTTTAGCGCTGGGCCGAGACTTCAAAAACGCGCGTACGTGCTCGTGATACTCAGGTCGAGTTGCGAATTGCCAGCCTCCGGCTACTTCGCGCAATTGCAGACCACTATTCCGGCCGTTAAATTCGGACGCCAGTTCTGCGATCGACTTTTCTATACCTTCGCGATCTTCCTTAAGCACATCGGCGATTGTTTTCGCGCTCAGCGGTTCTTCTGAAACAAAGATTAGCGCCTCAACCACCGCCAGGCGCTCGGCGTCACTCTGCACCGCGTAGGTACCGGCTTCCTCCGATTCGGCAATTTCTCCAGAGGTGGATTCAGCAGCAACCAGTGCTTCAAGTTCCCTGCTGGCTTCCTCATTCAGCGCTGCCTCATCGAATGCTTCTTCCGGTTTCATGTTCGTCTCCTTGTCCTCATCAAGCGCTCGCAACCTGGGCAATAATGTCACCAAAGGTCTGACGCTGAATCAATTTGATCTCGGTGGTGCGTACGAGTTCCAAAACCGACAAAAATGCCACCACCAACTCACGGCGGGAGCGGGCACGCTCAAAAAATACCCGCAGGTTCAGCTCGCCGGCGGACATCACCATATTTCGCAGGCGCTCGAGCATGTCGGCCATTGAGATTTCTTCGCGTTCGATCTCCATCAGCACTTCTTCTTTGTGCCTCAGGAGAATTTCCTGAAAGACCTTTAGGAGGTCAAACAGTCCAACGGCAACTTCCGGGTTGGTCTTGTCGGTCTCCAACTCAGCCCGTTTGAACACAGCTCGCTCGACAGTTGCCCGTGACCAAAGCATTTGCGCGGCAGCCTTGTACTTTTGATATTCGAGTAGTTGGTCGACAAGCTCTTTGCGCGGGTCTTCCTCTTCCTCGGCAGTCGCAAATGGATCGCGCGGCAGGAGCATCTTCGTCTTCAACTCAATCAGCGTCGCCGCCATTACTAAAAAATCGCCGGCCACGGCGATGTCCATATCCTGCATGAGACGCAGATAGCGAAGATACTCATCGGCAATGCGCGCTACGGGAATATCATAAATATTGATCTGCTCTTGTCGGATCAGGTGGAGCAAGAGGTCGAGAGGGCCATCAAAGTCGCCCATCACGATCTTGAGATCGTCGGTGGTGTGGTCGGCAACAATCTCAGGCGACGATCCGCTAACGTTGATTGGGCTGCCCGGCTCTTCGGGCGCCGGCTGTGCTGCTGTCCCGTCTCTCGTTTCGTCAGTCATAGTCCGAGAAGTAACAGATAGTTAATGAACGACATCACCGGCCTCATGATAGCGCTAAAGAATCCCACATAGATCAAAACCATGAGGATGATAAAACCAAACTGTTCCATCATCTGCAACAATGGCTGCGCGCTGGCTGGTAGAAAAGTCTCCAGAATCTTGCTGCCGTCCAACGGCGGAAATGGAAGCAGATTAAAGATGGCCAGCGAAATATTCATGGTGAGAAAGAAATCAAGAAAAAGCAGCACGGGCTCTCGCAATGATTCCGGAATCGAGCCAAAGGCCCCCGTCATTAACATCGCTTTGAGAATGATAAAGGCGCAAATAGCGATTATGAGATTGGCCATGATACCGGCTGCGGAAACCATCACGTTGGCGAGATCCTTGTTGCGCCAGCGCAGTGGGTTTACCGGAGTCGGCTTCCCCCAGCCAATCAGTGGAATTCGTCCAACCGGCCCACCAATATTGCCCAGGATGAAACCCACGATTGGAATTAACAGGGTGCCGATGGGATCAGTATGAGCGACTGGATTGAGCGTAATTCTTCCGAGCAGGCGAGCTGTATCATCGCCAAACCTATTTGACATCCACGCGTGTGCTGCCTCGTGCGCCGAAATGGCGAATAGCAGCACCACCATGTAAATCAACAGTTGTGGGATAAGTTCAGCTGTCACTCATTACTCATTTGGCGTGGATTGAGACGCGCCAAGTTAGCATCGGCGAACTTGAGTGTCAAAAACTCTCGCCGCGGCGGTGTGAACCGCGCGCGTTCACTGCAAACTGTAAATCGCATCGGTTGAAACCACTGCCAGTTCACGTGTCGGGCTAAAAGCAAGTCCCACGAGGTTCATTCCCGCCAGAAACATCCGGGCATCCTTACCATTAGCGCTAATGCTGACTATTCCCCGGCGCCCTCGTAATGACGCTGCCACCAAAAGATTTCCGTCGCCGTCAAAAGCAAGTCCCTGCGGTCGGCCCAGTCCACGATAGAAAACTGACACCTGCCCTTTGGAGTCAATCCGCATCACAGAATCGAAACTCGCAACCGTCGGTCCGGTTACATATAACGCGTCATCAGGACCAGTGGTGAGATGGTATGCCGATACAGAAGGTTCGAGTTGCGCCCACGCCGTTTCCTCTCCAATACCGTTCACTTTGTAAATGGTGCCGCTGCGGTCTCCCACGTACATGGTGTCGGAGCTGTCGAAGGCGATCCCGGTAGCGATGCCCAGGTTTCGCGCAAAGGGTACCGCCTCTTTAAACGGCGTAATCCGATAAACGGTGCCGTCCATTCGGCTGGAAACGAACATTTGACCCGAGCTGTCGAAAGCAATGCCGGTCGGGTTTGTGATGTCCCCCGAGAATTCATTGATTTCACCACCGCTGTCTATACGAAAGAGTGTCACGGGCAACTGTTCACCGCGCGAACCTGAGCGAGTTACTATCAGCGAACCGTCATCCGGATCGTAGGCGGGATTCGCGACCGGGTGCAGGTCTTCAGCCAACCGGCGCCCGAGGTTCATGACCGCTTCCTCGCTCCGCGTCCCGTTCACTTCCAGGGAAATCTTTACCGGTCCGCTAATCTTTAGTTCAGGGGCAATCGCCAGCACACGCTTGGGGGACAACGCTACGATGGGGGCCGGTTCCTCGCCGAACCACACGCGACAAAGCGTCGGATCTGACGTGTCGAAATCTTCGCAGTCGATGGTGACTTCTCCGCCGGGGATTGCCCGCGCGGGATCAAGGCGAAGTATCCTGGCTGCTTTACTCATCTAGCTTAAGAGACTCTTCACGTTCCAATTTAAGGGGCGGCAAAAGCTTTTCATGATACGACCCCTTCCCTGCACTGTCTAATCTCGCCCTATGGTATAATCCGGACTCCGAAGCGGGCTTCTATCATTTGCCGGTTCTTTCACGGCGGAGCTTAGCTTCAAACACTAAGTAATGCTCAAGCGACTAAGCGAAGCGATATCGCGGAGCAACATCAAAGGTTCTTACCCGGCGTCGAACACACACTGCTCGCTTCACTCCTCCTGTAACTTCAGCCTTCCCGGTAACTCAAACACGGCACCCGGCGTCAGCCCAGGGGAAACAACTGTGCTTAGGGAGGACTTAAACCATTAAAGACGTCTTGGGAAATACCGCCGGCTTAAAGCCCAATCAACTTCGCCGCATTGGCAAGCTATACACCAGGCGCATAAGCCCTCACCAGATAGTCACTCCCGAGTTTGCTCGGCAGCTTGCTGAACTCTCCCACGAGACACGAAGACAGATCGGCGCTCTCATCGATCGCAGCGGGCATGTCGAATATGTAATGGTCGGCGACAATCGGCGCATCGAGCTTCCTGATTTCAAACGTGTACGTGTTGCTGTGGATCGTTTTCGCGGCCTTCGTTGCGTGCACACACATCTGCGTGGAGAGGGGTTAACTCAGGACGATCTCACGGACCTTGCGCTGCTGCGGCTGGATCTAATGGTGGCGATCGACGTCAATCCAAACGATGGACTGCCGGGTTTGGTAAATGCTGCTCATCTGCTGCCGCTCAGCGCAATGGATGCACAAGCCGCCAGCGATCGTAAAGCCTATTCTTTTCTGCCTCCGAAATTGAGCTCGCATCTTGAGGTCGACTTCCTTTCGCTGATCGAGTCGCTCGAAGAAGAGATGGCGCGTAACCGTCATGCTGCGCGGCGGGACGGGGCGAGGGACCGCACTATCCTGGTGGGTGTGGCAACCGGGCCACTCGCTGATGCTGAGGAATCGATGGCTGAGCTTTCAGAGTTGGCTGAATCGGCGGGGATCGTGGTCCAGGACAAAGTGATTCAGCGGCGCCAGGCGATTGACCCGCGCACGGTATTAGGCCGAGGCAAGCTCGATGAACTCTTGATTCGTTCATTGCAGCTTGGAGCCGACATGCTGGTGTTTGATCGGGAGCTGACGCCGGCGCAGGTTAAATCACTTTCGGAAGCGACGGATTTGAAAATCATCGACCGTTCCCAACTAATCCTCGATATTTTCGCGCAACGAGCGCAGTCGAGCGAGGGCAAGATTCAGGTTGAGCTGGCGCAGTTGAAATACCTTCTGCCGCGGTTAGTCGCTGGTCAGGATTCGGCTTTTTCGCGCCTCGCAGGCGGTATTGGAGGACGCGGTCCTGGTGAAACAAAACTGGAGATGGACCGTCGCCGCGTCCGTGACCGGATTAATCGACTGGAAAAGGAGATCGAAGCGCAGCGGTTGCGACGCCAGGAGCGCAGGAAGGTTCGCACCCGGAACGAGCTGTCGATTATCTCTATTGTCGGTTATACCAACGCCGGCAAGTCGACGCTGCTCAATGCCCTAACCAACAGCGACGTCCGCGCAGAACAGCGGATGTTTGCCACGTTAGACCCGACGTCTCGCAGGTTGCGCTTGCCGCGGGAACAGGAAGTAATCATCAACGATACCGTGGGCTTTATTCGCGATTTGCCGCCAGGTTTACTTTCAGCATTCCGGGCAACACTGGAAGAGATTGGCGATAGCAGATTGCTTATTCATCTGGTTGACATTTCAAATCCACGTTGGGAGCAACAAATAGAGTCGGTTGAGAGAATCCTGGAGGACCTCCGCGTTTCCCAAATTCCAACAATCCTGGCGCTAAACAAAATTGACCTGGTAGATCCGGAGGAAGTTGAGAATATTTCTCGCAAGCTCGCGGGTGCCGGTCGTAATGTAGTTACCGTTTCGGCAATGTCAGCAGCGACACTCCGACCGCTACTGGAACGTATCGGAGAGATGCTTTCGCGAGACCTCGGCTTCGCGGATGGCGAGGACGCAGAACGGGCGCGTCGCCTTTCACGCATCGCATAAACATCATGGCTCTTCGTCCCCGATTCACTACCCCCTTCAGCCGCGCCCGTGACATGCTGATCCAGTATGCCTGGCGGCCGCTAAACCTCTTCCAGCCTCGCACCCAACTGCTGATCGGCTTTGCTTTTCTCGTGGCAGTGACTGCCCCACTGCTACTGAGCAATTACTCAACCAGTTTCGCGGAGGAATATAAAGAAGGTGACATAGTTCGCGGCAGTGTGGTGGCGCGTGCTGATAGTACGGGAGTCGATATTGCCGAGACTGAACGACGACGCAATGCCGCCCGGGAGGCGACCCGCCCGGTCTTTAATTTCGATTCCACGCGCGGCGCCAGCTCCGCCCGTAGCTTTCGGGCAGCGTGGGAGGATCTGAGACAGCAGTCGGACGCGAAGACTGCGGGAAAGCCTTTGACCTGGGGTGGCGAAGGCGGTGGCAGCATAACCCGCGCGATCGTCGCGAAAAACTTCAGCGAAGACGAACTCAACCGGTTGGTGCGACTGATCCGCGACGTTGCCGAGAAGTATATCTACGACGACGCCGATGCCGAGCGGTTGAATCAAGAAGTCGTGCTGGTGGACGTGCGCAATCCGTCGGCGCAGATGATCATGCCCGCTCCTCGCACGCGCATGCTATCGCTGAGTGCAGCCAGACAGGATCTGGAGCTGAGGATCCTGAGCCTGAAGGAGTGGTCACAGGAACAAAAGGCGTCTTTGGTAGCCGCGATTTTGCCTTTGATCCGGCCGAATGTGGTACTCGATCAAACTGCGACGGCAACCGCGCGCGAGACTGAGGCCAACAAAATCCCCCCCGTCAAGATCTTACTTAAGCGAAACCAGGTGATCGCACGCGAAGGCGATACCGTGACTTCTGCCAATCTGGCTCAGTTTGCTGCTATCAAGAGCTCTGGACAGACGGGGCGACCGTGGCACAATCTGATTGGAGTCTGCTTAATCGTTCTCGCAGTTTACTGGGCCGTTTGGAAATTTACTGAGCATCGCAGCACGGCCTCGGTGCTATCGCTTTCAAAAACACGCGCGTTCGCTTTGGTGGGGTCGGCGATCGTTGTTCAGACCGTATTGATGCGAGTGGGCTTCACTTTCGGAGATGCGATTGCTGGTCGCATGACGTCGGCGCCTTTTAACGAGCCGATGTTGTGGAATTTCGCGATACCCTTCGCAGCCGCCTCATTGCTGGTGGTGATGCTGGTCGACACACAGCTAGCGTTTCTCACCGGCATAGTCACCGCGTTGTTTGCGGGGATGATGGCGCCGACCGGAATACAGAAAGCGATTTATGCAATGATTTCGTGTGCGGCTGCTGTTTACGGCATAGGCAGGTATCGCGAACGCCAATCAGTAACCCTGGCAGGTTTGTTTGTTGGCGCGGCTAATGCCGTGATGGCGCTAGCGCTGCTCGCATACGCCGAACAACCTTTTTCGTTTAATACAGTTCTGCTGGCGGTCGGCTGTGGCTTCGCCGGCGGACTCTTGACTGCTATTTTCGCCGCGGGAGGCCTGCCCATAAATGAGTCGCTGTTCGGCATTCTCACCGACGTTAAGTTGCTGGAACTGTCTAATGCCGACTTACCTGTATTGGGCCAGTTGGCCCTACGCGCTCCGGGAACAAATCAGCACTCGCATGCGGTTGGCCAACTGGCTGAAGACGCCTGCCGTGCCGTTGGCGCTAACCCGTTACTAGCCCGCATCGGCGCGCTCTATCACGATATTGGCAAGGTGGCCGCGCCAGAGTACTTTGTTGAAAACCAGCAGGGCGAAAATCCTCACAACCACATGCGACCATCGCAGAGCGCACGCATCATCACCAGCCACGTCACTTACGGTATAAAACTGGCGAAGGAGATTGGGTTGCCACCCAAGATCGCCGATTTCATTCCGCAACATCACGGCACGCGTACGCTACATTTTTTCTTACGCAAGGCGCAGAGCCAGGCGAAGCCCGGCGAGTTAGTCGATGAAAAGGATTTTCGCTACCCTGGTCCGAAACCGCAGTTTAAAGAAGCGGCAATAATGATGTTGGCGGATTCCTGTGAAGCGGCGGCGCGGTCGCTAGCGCGGCCGGATCCGGAGAACATCCGCGCCATCGTGGTCAAGATTGTCGATGCAATCATTACTGATGGGCAGTTGGATGAATGTGACTTAACGCTTCAGGAGCTGACAACCATTCGCGAAGCGGTCATTAGCGCGCTCACCGCTATCTACCACGCACGAATCGATTATCCCGGTTTCAACCCACCTCAAGTCACCGGTCCATTGTCTGCCTTACCTTCAGCCGAACTGGATAGCGAAGAACGCGGAATTACTTACAACCGAGCCGCGGATGTACCCATCAATCCTGCTGGCGAAGTCGAAGACGAAGCCATCCCGCGAAAAGTCGCGAAGCGATAAAACGCTCGCGGCCTAACCACTTTTGAGGCTTGCACAAAAAGTAATGAGAGCACGTCGGGAGAGCCGACGAATGAAAATAGCCCAGCACTTTAGTGCTGGGGACGGCGACGAGCAACAAGTTGTCAGTCCGCGTCAGCGGACGGCTGAATTCATTGGAATGTCTAACCTCTTCAGTCGTCCGCTTCGCGGACTAGGGAGCCTTGGCGATACTCGCACCCAGCACTGAAGTGCTGGGCTATTTCCGTATCGTCCGCTACGCGGACGGAAAAGAGGACTTCTTGCGCAAAGCCCACTCTTACTAAAATTTAGGGCGCAATTTCTCGTAAGTTGTGCGTAGGTCTTCGGGCAGCACTCGCGTCTCACCCACCGTGGTCATGAAGTTGGTATCGCCTGTCCAACGAGGCATGATGTGGATATGTATATGGTCAGCGATGCCGGCGCCTGCAGCTTCTCCAAGATTCATCCCGACGTTGAAGCCGGCGGGATGAAATGTATCTCGCAGGGCTGTTTGGCAGCGTTTAGTCAAATCCATCAGCTCGTCCGTGGTGTCTTTGGACGCAGCATCCAGATCCCCAATGTGTTCGTAAGGAACAATCATCAGGTGGCCACTGATATAGGGGTAAAGGTTAAGAACAATCAGATTGCGTGCGGCGCGGTGGACAACGTAGTTCTCCTCGTCTTTGTCGGCGTTTGCAACGAGGTCACAGAGCACACAGCTACTGGAACCGGGATGCGCAGCCCCAGAAGCGATGTACTCGGAACGCCACGGACTCCAAAGCCTATCCAATCTCGAATCCTCGAAGGCAGCAGCCTTACATGATAGGTGGTTGGCGCGACTCGTCTGAGCCGGGGTTGGTGGAATTTTCTGAACCGGTGTGAGGTTGCGAGCTATCGTTGATTAGTTCTTTCAGCTCTTTGCCTGGCTTGAAATACGGGACACGCTTGGCGGGTATGCTGACCGGATCGCCGGTCTTAGGATTTCTTCCGCGGCGAGCGCCACGCTCGCGCACACGGAAACTTCCAAACCCGCGGAGCTCAATCTTTTCGCCCTGGTTCAAGGTTTCGATGATGCTTTCGAAGACAATCTCGACCAATCGCTCAGCATCTTTCTTTGTGAGCTCCGCCGCTTCGGCGACGTCTTCGACCAGTTCCGCTTTAGTCATGCATCACCTCAGCTAAAGGACTTACTCCCAGACAAGAGTTCGACGCGAAAAGACTTAGGTTCATTTTAAGAGTGGCGAGGTGTGCTCAAGTTGCTACCCTATCAGAAAACAAATGCCACGAGCAAGATACCTTTAGCCAAGGAGTTACGGGAATCTCCGCTACCGGAGGACTACTCCCTGAGGGGGCCCAGTTAACTTTGCGCATCCTGGGCAGCCTTTGCAGTGGGCTCACCTTCTGCATCGTCAGTGGGTTCTTCGACGGGTGGCGCCGGGGGTTCCGGTTCCGTTATCGGTTCTTCGGCAGCCTCCGGTTCGCTCACCGGGCTCTTGTCAGGCTCCGTCGCGGCCTTTGTTTCAGTCTTACCTAAACCAAAGTCAGCGAGCTCGCCAAGTGACGCCATACCGCTGCCAGCTTGTGAAGAGTAGACCTTGGTGTCGACAATCGGCTCGTCGTCTTTGCCGACGGCGCGCGACGAGAGGCCGATTTTCTTATTCTCGGCGTCAATCCGTAGGATTTTGAATTCCATTTCCTGGCCCAACTGAACGACGTCTTCAGGCTTCTCAACTCGCTCTTCGGACAGTTCCGAAATGTGGCACAGACCTTCCAAATTGTCGTCCAACTCGATGAAGGCTCCGAAGTTTGCGAATCTCGCGATCTTCCCGCGCACCACATCGCCAGGCTTGTGTTCCGTGATAAATCGATCCCAGGCATTTGGCTCGAGGTCTTTTATTGAAAGTGACAGGCGGCGATTCTCCGCGTCGATGCTGGTGATAATGGCATCGATTTCCTGTCCCTTCTTTAACACTTCACTGGGGTGCTTGATGCGCCGGGACCACGAAATATCAGAAACGTGAACCAGGCCATCAACCCCGTCTTCAATTTCAATAAAGGCACCGAAGTCCGTCAGGTTTCGCACGCGACCATGAACACGTGTACCGACCTGGTAACGCTCGTGCAGCGTTTGCCACGGGTTGTCCTGAATCTGTTTCATTCCCAGGCTGATACGGCGCGCTTTCGGATCGACACTCAATACTTCCACTTCCACCGAGTCACCCGGATTAACCAACTTGCTGGGATGCTTGACACGCTTCGACCAACTCATCTCCGAGACATGGACCAAACCTTCCACGCCGTTTTCCAATTCAACGAACGCTCCGTAGTCGGCCACGCTGGCGATGCGTCCAGGCACTCTAGTTCCAACCGGGAAGCGTTCGTCTACACTCGACCACGGGTCGGGAAGCAACTGCTTATAGCCAAGTGAAACTCTTTCTCGCTCGCGATCAAACTTGAGCACCTTGACTTGGATGTTGTCGCCCACGCGGAATAGTTCGGAAGGATTTTGCAAACGTCCCCACGACATGTCCGTTACGTGCAACAGTCCATCGACACCGCCTAAGTCAACGAAGGCGCCGTAGTCAGTTAGATTCTTAATCTGGCCTTCGACGACGATATCTTCTTCTATGTGCTGGAGTGTTTCGCCCTTGCGTCCGGCGTTCTCTTCCTCGATCACCGCCTTGCGTGAAAGGACCACGTTCGAGCGCTTGCGATTAAGTTTGATTACCTTGGCTTCAATTTCCTGGTTGCGAAGCGAATCAAGATTGCGTACGGGACGAACGTCAACCTGTGAGCCCGGCAGGAAAGCGCCGATACCATCAATGTCCACGCGCAATCCGCCTTTGATGCGTTCAATCACGCGCCCCTTGATGCTGGTGCCATCACGATAAGCCTTTTCCAGATCGTCCCAGGCTCTCATGCGAACCGCATCGGCCCGCGACAGAATTGGCAGGCCGTCGGCGGTTTCCATGTTCTTAACGAGAACATCAACCTCGTCTCCGGCTTTGACCGCCAGGACGCCATTCTCCGTAAACTCCGCCGGGTTAACGATCCCTTCCGACTTGTAACCAAAATCGATGACTACGCCGCGCTCGCTGATTCCTACAACAGTACCGCGAACCACTTCGCCTTCCTGCAAAGAGGCTTGTTCCTGTTCAAACTGATCGAGTAGTTGTCCGAAGTCGACATCGCCGGATGGGCGTGGCTCGTCGTCTTCATCCGCGTTGACGGCTACGGCCTGGCTTGCTTCTCTGGTGGGTCTGGTTGCGGTAGACAAATTTTCTGGTTCGGTTGAGGCGTTGGTGTCATCACTGACTTGTTGGTTGTTTAGTTTCGTTTCTTCACTAGCCATGCGAACTCCTGTAACACTCCCGGCAAATTCACTGATTCTGTTATCGTAGTGCTCGTCCCTTTGCCCTACGACAGCAGGACAGTGCTTCAGCGGCATTGGCACCGTTTCAACTTGGCAATAATGTCGGAGTTGGAGCTTGCGAGGAGTGCGAGCCGTTTAGATTGGAAAAGGAGGTTTTTATGTGTTTCGATTTCCGCGCGCCCGTAATCACCCGCTTGGTCCGACACTTACCAGCCGCTTATCGGGTAGGCTCGCAATGTACACGTCGGGAGAAGCGCGTGTCAAGGCGCTAAACCGACTGCGCAGAGCAGATTGGTCGAATTAAACCGTGCCGGCGATCGAGCCGATTCGCGTGATTACTGGCTGGTGGCTGACACTCCCTCAAGACCACGAGGAACGACGTACACACCGGCCGAATGTGAACCAACGAAAAGAGTGTTTTGATCGCGCGAGTCGAACGCCAAGGCCCAGATGCGTTGGCTTGGCAAACGATGCTCTTTCGGATCAATGCGCGCCCAGGTTGTACCACCATTAAGGGTGCGATAAACGCCGCCACCGATCTCGCCGGTTTGATAGGCGTTGCCAACAAAAATCTCATCACCATTACGCGGATTGATCAGGATGCTGGTGAAGTCACCAAAGGGCAAATTACCACCTCGGCGGTTCCAACTGGCGCCATCATCGCGCGTCATGTAAAAGGCAGCTTTTGTTCCCACGTACACAAAGTTTGGCCTTTGGGGATTCCTGGCGATTGTGTTCACCGGAGCGTCTGAGGGGACACCGGAAACCCGCTGCCACGATTTACCACCATCACGCGAAACTAAAACGCCAGATGAGGCAGTGCCGGCCCAAATGATTGCAGGATGTAGACTGTCGGCCGAAATAGCAGTGGTGCGCTGATCGATGTTTGACCCGTAAGGCAACTTTTGCCAACCAATCGTCGGATCAAAACTTCGGAACAAACCAGCATTAGTGGCAGCCAGGAACACAGGCCGCTGCGTATCGACGTCCACGGTCTGCGCCAGGGCATTAACCGTATCGGACAAGACTACCGTGGCGGTCGGATCATCCGTAACCGTTATACCAAGGGCCGCGAGTGTCACTGCGTCAAACTTGCCGGTCGCCGGAAGCTGGCGCGCGATTTGAAATTTCTTTAGCGCCGCCAACGTTTTTGTTCCCGCTCTACCATCAGGGACTCCCGTGTCATATCCCGCGGCATTCAGCGCCTGCTGTGCCTTACGAATGTTGTCGTTAACTTTTTGAGGAACAACGCGCTTGCCGGCGACGCCCTTCTTTTTGCCGGCCGCCGGCTTTGAGGCTGTCCAAACAGGGGCCCACGATGCTCCGCGATCGAGCGAGCGATACACGCCCAGATTGGTGCCCAAATAGATAGTATTGGAGTTGGCGGAGTCCTGCAGAATTGAATAGGTGATCAAGCGCGGCGGCATGCTGCGCATTGAAGGCCGCCAGGTTTCACCATTGTCAGTGCTAACGAAAAAGAAACCGCCGCCCGTTGTAGTGTTAATGGTAGCAGAATAGATTCGGCTGGGCGTTTCGCGGTCAGAGACAATCACATTTGCAAATCGTCCGCTGTAGCCACCATTAGTTGGCAGAAAGTTTTTTCCGCCGTCGTAAGAAACCATTACGCCGTAATTGTTTGTGCCGATGTAGATCGTTTGCGGCCGCGAAGGATGAACCGTAATTGAGTTGACTTCGAGCTGCCGGGAGGTGGTCACCATCCACGAGTCGGCATCGCCGCCTCGCTCCGAACGCCAGAAGCCTTCCGTGGTTCCCGCAAAAACCAGATTTGGAATCGAGGGATGTTGCAGGATGGCGCGAGTTCGTCGCGACTGCGAAGGAATACCCTGGACCTTCTTCCAGTTCTCGCCGCCGTTTTTCGTTTCATAAATTCCGCTGCAGGCGGAAGCGATGACGTGGTTCGGATCCCTCGGATTGATATTGATGGCGAAAATATCGGAGTCGTCGATGATTCCGTTCTTGATGCTTTTCCAGCTCTTGCCACCGTCCGTGGACTTATAGGGCAAATACCAGGTGCCGGCGTAGATGGTGTTTGTCGTGCGCGGATCAATGGCCAGTGATTCAACGTGAACCAAGCCGGGAGTGTTATAGGTCGGCAACTGTGTCCAGGTATCGCCGGAGTTGTCAGAGCGGAAGATTCCGTTGAAGGTGCCGGTGATCAAAACGTTTGGGTTCGATTCGGATTGGGTCAACGAATGAAGAGCTTCATTCTTTAACTCCGGGCTTTCGCGCCATTTACGACCGCCATCAGTCGACTTAAAGAAACCGCCTGACTCTTTGTGCCGGTGCGCCGCCACGTAGAGGGTCTTGGAATCGCGCGGGTCGACGATAATGTGATCGACGAAGAGCTTGGGACGATTGAAGTTGTAGAGAAACTCCCAGGTCTTTCCGCCGTCCGCTGAAGTGTAAATCTGGCCATCCAGCGTTCCAAAGTAAAAGCGATCGGGATTGCTTGGGTCCACCACTAAGTCGCGTACGTCCCCTCCCGGAGGGCCGTTGGAACGCCAGTCCTGGGAATACTTGCCCGGATCGGCAAGGCTCTCGGTCGCATCTACATCACTGGGGCGGGCTACTAATTGCGCGGCAAAAGCAGCCACCAGAATTCCAAGCAGTACAAGTTTCATTAGATTTTTCATATTATTCGAATAACTCAAATAGTCGGGTCCTGCCCACGTAGCGCCGTAAGTTTAATATAAATCGGCAACTTTGTATCCAGCTACTTTAGCCGCAGCTTCGATGCCAAGCCTTGAAGCTCTAGTTGCAAAAGAATTGCGGGCTAAATGCGATTCGGGCGACGCTTCCCTAAGGAGCGTCGCCCGATTCGGAAGAGTTCGCGTCAATAGACTGACGCGAGCGTTAGTTGTTATTCCTCGTCCATCCCGCGACGGCCTCGGCGTGCGCGACGGCGTGGCGCCGGGCGGCATTCCGGACAGGTGATGGTGTCAGTGCTGGCAGCCGGCGCAGTAGCGCCAGTGGGCACGACCCAAAGCTCCACGGTCAGGTCAGACCGGCAGCCACCATCAATTGTCACTAACCGTCCAGCATCGATGCCGCGCGTATTAACCAGGTAATCCTTCGCGCGATCGGCCCTAGCCTGTGCAGCTCCGGCACAATTGCCATAGGCGATGATATAGCCCTGGCTGCCGGGTTCGTTCTGCAGTTGGATGGCGTAGTTGTCGAGACGGGCTTTCTCATCGTTAAAGCGGATGTCCCCGTACTCGTCAAACTTCCTCGGTCCTGCAGGCGGCGCCGTTATTGTAGTTGAGCAAGACGCAGTTCTTGAGCAGGCCGGATCAAGTCCGCCCAGTTCAAGCGTCGCTGTCACCGTCTGGCCACCGAGTCCGGTGGTGTCCACGCTGATGGACGACGTGCCTTGGCCGCTGCTGATTGTGCCAGCCGAAACCGTCCAGTTGTAAGTGACGTTGGCGTCGCTGGAAACTGAAGCGGTGAATGTAATCGGCGAGCCTGGAGCGACCTCAGCCGGGCAGCTCACTGAAACAGTTGGGCACGGCGGACGGCAGTTGGTGCATTCGGCCACCGTTACCGTCGTGGTACCCGTCACCAGGTGCTGGTTGCCGTCGTTGACTTCAACGCTGGCGGTGTAGGTGCCGGGATTCACTGAAGAGAGATCCCAAACCACGCCACGTCCTTCACCTGACAATGTGCCGCCTGTGACCGACCAGGTGTAGAGCAGCGTGTCGTTGTCAGCATCAACTGCCGCGGCAGTTAACTCGACTGTACGAGAAGCGCTGGGCGTACACGTGTCGGAACTGGTGCCCGGCGGGCACGGTAGCGTTATCGAGGCACTAGACGCCGACACCGTAACCGTAGGCGCTACGTTTGGCGGCGGAGGTAGTGTTCGTGCATTGCGATGGCCAATCCAGAACTGAACGATGTAACCGTTTGGATTCTCCGAGAACTGGAAGCCGAGAGGCCGACCATTAATGTCAGTGGCCGCGCGGGTAGTTGCCGGAACCACGGTGATTGGTTGCGGTCCAATCGGGTTCACGTTGGTGATCTGGTTGATGGTGGTGTTGAAGTTTGCTGACTCGAAGTTGTCGGCGTGCTGCGGATTCAGATGTCGCCGATACGCGAGTCCGATACCGAACCAACGCCGTGGGAATAGCCTGACACCGCCAATCGCATCAACCGGATTATTGTTGAATGCATTTGGAGTTCTCGAAGCTACATACTTCACGGATTTCAGTTCGCCAATCAATTGGAAGTGCTCGTTGATTGGGAAATCAAATCCAACGCCGGCGAGAAACTCGTTCGGCCGATCCAACATGGTGAAACCGTTGGGATCTTTCGGATTGCTATTCAGGATGTATCCGAGGTTGGCAGAGACATTAACGTGCTCACTCAAGCGGCCATCGGCAAACAAGACTAGTCCGAAGTCGCCAAGGTCGCCGCCGGGCCCTGCGCCCCGCTGCATCTGATTGAAGCCGCCGAAATCGTCACCTTTATCCATCCACCAGCGGTAGAAAGGAACCAGTCCCCAACCGAACGCGTCGTTTGGACCACTGAATCTTATCTTTCCACCCAGGACCACGTTGTTCAGAGTTGATTCACCAAACAGGCGGTTAATGAACGGCGCTTCGTTGTTGTAAGCCGGCTGAATTGTGAATGTGACTGGAACAACTATCGGCAAGGTCAGCAATGTGGCAGGCAACGTCGCCGTTGCCAAAACAACGCCCGGCAAGATGCTGCCTACCGGCGAACCGATGCCGGGATAGGAAGCCGCCGCTCCGAACGAGCTCGTTGAGCCCGTTGCTGGCCCCAACACCGCGTTAAAGCCGGGGAATCCAAAATTGCCAATAATATTTCCCGGGCCGGTATTAAAGGCGCCGGCTGAACCACCGACAAATGGATATTGAACAAATGGCTGGTTGAAGGCCGGCCGGAAAACTGCTGTCCCCGCGATGGTTCCCACATTACCGGTGGGTGCGAGCACTATCGCCGGCCCACTGCCCAGAGCTGGGAATTTCAACTGCGAGTTTGGCAAGTAAAAGCTGGAAAGATTTCTCGGAGCGTTAACCTTGACTCCGCGCCAGCCGATGGTGCTGAAAAACAGCTCGACGTGGTCGTTTAGGCCAATGTTAAAGCTCAGCGGGATCTCCGAGATGTCAACATCGCCAGGATCGCGATCGAAATTGCTATACGCGATACTAAACGTGTATTCACCCCTGCGAATCGTTGAACCGTCGTAAATCGTAAACAACCCAGTCGCGCCAGGCGGGTTACCACCTGTGCCGACTATGGGAGCTTGATTCCGCGGATCCCTAGGCGATCTTAAAGTCTGCGCAGATACGGCAGCACATAACACCAAAGTAGTGAGCGCGGCAATAAGCGCCCTTGTTGCGAGTCTCATCGCATTCCTCCTGCGAAATGAGTATGGAAGTTTGATTATGAATGCCACCGTGGGCAAGAGCCAGCTTACAATTGGCTGGCGTATCATCTTGCAATGCGGAGGCGCCAACTACAAGCTGACGAATCGAACCACCCAGGATCCCTCTCTACGTTCCGTGGCGAGCTAGTCCTGAGACAACTGCTGACAAACCCAATGTTCAATCCGTCGCTTGAGAAAACCTAAACACCGCTTTTTATACGAAAAAGGGCGATTTAGTGTCAACGATCAGCCCTCAAACCCTGGCTTAGGGCCAATAAATCTTCACACTAGTCCGAGGTACAAAATCATGCCAGACCATACTCTACCTTTCCACCGAAATCAAGACTTTTTCATTACTTAGCGCCACTTTGTTTATGTTTTTTCCGTCACGCATAGATGCCTCTCATTCGTGTGTCATAGGCCACCCGGTCTATCGCCAGCATGTATGCAGCCGTCCTCGTATCGACTGAATGCTGGTCGGCATAGCGGCAAAGATCGTTGAAGCTTGCCACCATGGTCTCTTCCAGCCTCTGGTTGATTACGTCCTCCCGCCAAAAGTATCCCATTCTGTCCTGTACCCACTCAAAGTACGAAACCGTAACTCCCCCGGCGTTGGCCAGTATGTCCGGAATGACAAAAATCCCCTTATCGTGCAATACCTCGTCCGCAGCGGCCGTGGTGGGACCATTAGCGCCTTCGGCCAGGACCTTACACTTGATCCGATCCGCGTTTTGCGACGTGATCTGATTTTCGGTTGCCGCCGGAACAAGAACATCACATTCAAGCTCCAGTAACTCGCTGTTGGTGACGCGCTCTACTCCGGTATATGCCTCGAAGGATCGAGTCGCATGCAGATGCTTGAGTGCCGCAGGGATATCTATACCGTCAGGATTGTAAATGCCGCCGTGGATGTCGGAGATGGCCACTACTTTGTAACCGGCCTCATGGAGTAACTGCGCCCCTATGCCACCGACGTTTCCGGATCCCTGGACGACGACTCTCGTGTTTTGCGGCGACCGGCCAAATTTTTTGACCGCTTCATTAATGACAAACAAGATGCCGCGGCCGGTTGCCTCTCTTCTACCGGAGGAGCCGCCCAGGTCAATAGGTTTTCCGGTAACAACGGCAGTTACCGTGTGTCGCGCGTGCATGGAGTAAGTGTCCATAATCCATGCCATCGTCTGTTCGTTGGTATTCATGTCCGGAGCGGGAACGTCTTTCTCCGGTCCAATGAAGTCGAGTAACTCCGAGGCGTAACGTCTGGTCATCCGCTCGAGTTCTCCGATCGACATCTGTTGCGGGTCGCAGATAATTCCACCCTTGGCGCCGCCGAAAGGCACATTGACGACTGCACACTTCCAGGTCATCCAGGCCGCAAGAGCTCTAACTTCATCTAGGTTTACGTCTGGAGAGTAGCGAATGCCGCCCTTTGCCGGACCACGAGCAAAGTTGTGCTGCACGCGATAACCCTCAAAGACCTGGATGCGGCCAGAGTCCATCCGGGTCGGGATATAAACCTTCAATTCACGATTTGGGACGCGCATCACCGCATACAGATCCGCGTCCAGGTTCAACAATTGAGCGGCCCGGTCGAAGCGCGACATCATCGATTCAAACGGATTGTCTTCTTTAATCTCGCGGATGTCGTCTACGTAAACTGTGCTCGGCGTGCTAATCATGGCCATCTCCGGTGAGCCTTCAGCTCATATCTTCAAACGCGAATCTTCACTTAGGGCTTCGTTCATTGCGCCGCTGCGATAACCGTGCAAATCCAGGGTTACATACTTAAAACCCATTTCGCGGAAACTTCGGGCGAGTTTTTCCGCAACATCCATTCTTAAGGCCTGCGTCATTTCAGCCGGTGCGATTTCAATTCTCACGAGGCTATCGTGATGGCGCACGCGAAACTCGCGAAAGCCAAGGTCCCGCATTATTTCTTCGCCTCGATCAACTTCGGCAAGCCGTTCGATAGTTACCGGAAGTCCGTATGCGATGCGCGATGAGAGACAGGGACTGGCTGGTTTGTCCCAGGTAGGCAAACCGGCCCGCTTACTCAACAGGCGCACATCGGCTTTACTCATCTCGCTTTCAATCAGCGGACTGCGGACGCCGTGTTGCAGAGCAGCAGTGCGACCGGGGCGATAGTCACCCAAATCGTCGCAGGTTGATCCGTCTACGATGAATTCGATATTTCTCTCCTGGGCGAGGCCGCCCAGTCGCTTGTAAAGATCGTCCTTGCAGAAGTAACAACGGTTGGAATCATTGGCCGTGTAGTTTGAGTTTTCTAACTCTTCGGTTTGAATCACTTCGCGACGCCATCCGAACTGCTCAGTTAGCATCGTGATCTGCGAGCGTTGGTAGGAGGGCAGGCTGGCTGATTCGCCGGTCACGCAAAGCGCTCGCTCGCCTAACTCGGCATTTGCTACATAGGCGACGTAACTGCTATCTACACCCCCCGAGAAAGCAACCACAACTGAACCCATCTCGCGAAAGAGTCGCCGCAGCTGCTCCTCTTTGGCTAACACGAAGGGATCGGGCTCGCTTGCCGCAGCGGCATTAATCTGACTCTCTTCGATCAAAGAAGCGCTCAAAGTGGTGGTCCTTCGCACGAGTAGAAACACTTTTCACGAGCGTCTCAGCAGATTATTTGAATGACGGATTACGGCGGGCATGTTATCTCATGCATCAAGAGCAGCGCAACCGGCATCTAGACAATGTGCGCACCGCGCGGAACGAGAGAAATCGAGCGTCAGCCGCGTCCACTAACGTCGAAATCGTCTATCGAGAGGGGCGGTCTATTTGGACGCAATAAGTTTTCGCGTGCTAAGATCGGGCTCTCCTCAGGTAGTCCTATCGCGCTCGTAGCGATGTATTTCATGAGCGGTTCCTTCTTACAGAAGACTAAGGCCTGGCTTTCTGCCGCAGTTTTTTTGGCTGCGCTGCTGCTGACCTTTGGTCTTAGGCAAGAGGTTCGCGGCCAAACCGAAGACGCATTTAGCGATTC
Source organism: Pyrinomonadaceae bacterium (assembly GCA_963728625.1). Taxonomy (GTDB): domain Bacteria; phylum Acidobacteriota; class Blastocatellia; order Pyrinomonadales; family Pyrinomonadaceae; genus PSRF01. Next base: position 681,701 of record CAVSKU010000011.1, on the reverse strand, counting down.
TTCGGCGGACCCGGTGAAGCTCTTTGAACGAGGGCAGAACGCACACGCGCGTGGCGACCTGCTCAAGGCGCTTGAGTTCTACGATGAAGCGCTGAAAGTTCGACCTGAATTTGGGGAAGCGGAATTTCAACGCGGTAACGCCCTGGTTAGCCTCGGTCGTTTCAATGAAGCCGAGTCAGGGTTTCGCCGCGCCATCGCACTGAAGAAAGACTGGCCGCTCCCTTACGCAGCTCTAGGTTCGCTCCTTGTGAGTCAAAAACGCGATGCCGACGCGGAGTCGGTTCTGCGCACTGCACTCAGGTTAGATAGGGAGAGCAATCTAGCATTACGTCTGCTGGGCGATATTCGACTGCGCGCCGGCGATGCGAAAGAAGCTGTCGAGCTCCTGAGGCGCGCGACAACTAATAAGGACGCACCGCCGGGCACGTGGGTGGTATTGGCTATCGCGCAGCGCGCGAGCGGAAATAACGCCGCGGCGTTAGCGAGTTTGGACCAGGTGCTGCAAGCAGAGCCTTCCTACCTCGCAGCACTAATTGAGCGCGCCGAACTTCAAATCGCTGCAGGGGAAAAAGAGAAAGCGATTCAGGACGCTGTCGCCGCCGAGTCAGTTTTAAAGAATGACCGAACCGCGGCATCGCGCGTTGTTAGTGTTTACGAACTGGCAGGCAGAGCTGACGATGCACGCCGGCTCGCACAGTCGGCCGGCCTGGTCGAAACGGCGAGGATCGCTGACGCGGACAAGGTTCAGGGTGTGTTGGGAACGCCGGAAGAAATTGCGGCGGCGAATAGCGAGGATGCGGATGTCGCGCGAAAGGCGCTCGCGGCGTTGCTGCAGAAGAATCCCAGGAGCGCGCTGTTGTTGGCGCGTTTGGGTGAGGCATATCGAAAGCTTGATCCCGACCAGTCACTTGAGTACTACCGTCGTGCTCTCGATCTCGAGCCGCGCAATGCAAGTTATGCGACCGGCTACAGTTCAGCATTGGTACAAGCCCGACGTTTCGCGGATGCAGTAAGAGTACTGCGACACGTGTTATCTATTGCACCCGACAACTACACGGCACATGCCAATCTGGCCACCGCCTTTTACGGCTTGAAGCAATACGCTCTTGCCCTCGAACAATACCGATGGCTGCTAAATTCGAAGCCAGACCTGACGATTGCTCATTATTTCATTGCCACCGCGCACGATTATCTTGGAGAATATGAGCAAGCACTCGCGGCTTATGAAAGTTTTCTCGCGTTAGCTAGTCCGCAAACAAATCAACTCGAGATCGATAAAGTGAAGCTGAGGCTTCCTCTGCTGCGACGCCAGGTCAAACTGGGCCAGGGCGTAAAATCGAAGCGGCAAGCCAGTAAGCAATAACGACCGCATGGGTTAAGGATGGCGGCAACACATATTCATTTGTTTCAACTTCTTCTGCTGATGCTCCCGGCAGTCGCTTTGTGTGCTCCAGCGACCAATGCGCAGGACGCCAAGGGTCAGGAGATCGCCCCACCACCTCTAAAAGTAATCTCGCCGGCCGATCGTTCGCTGTTGAATCAAGCTAAGGATGCCAAGGCGAGATTACGAACTTCGATCGAATTGGGGGAGACGCACCTCGCAAAAGCTGAAATGCTGACCACGCAGCAGGATTACGATGGCGCCGGAGCGGCGGTGGGCCGGTACTGGGCATTGATTGAGGATGCCTTTGATGCTCTGAAGTCGCTGAAGCAGGACAGCAATAAAACCAGAGACCTTTATAAGCGCGTCGAGCTCTCGCTACGGGCCCATGGGACGAGGCTTAGTGGCATCCGCCGCACCACGCCTAAAGAATACGCAGTTTGGATACGTGAGATTGAAGACTTCGCGCGGCGGGGACGAACTGAGGCTTTAAATTCATTTTATGGTCACACTGTCCTTAATGAATCACTGTCTAAGCCGAAAACCCAGAAACAGGACAAAACAGCACCATAGGTTTTGATCGTTATGACTAACTTCAAAAAGCAGAATTGCGAATTACTACAACTGCTATTGCTCAGCCTGGTGGTTGCGCTTTTTCTTCCGGCTGAGGCTGGAGCGTTTCAGGGGCGAGAACACCTGACCGAGCAGGAGGTGGAATCAGTTAGGGACACCCAGGTATTGGACAAGCGAATCGAAGTCTTTATCAAGGCAGCCAATCGAAGAGTGCTAGCACTCAATGGCGGTCCCGTCCCGCAGCCAAAGCAAACAAAGAAGGACCCGGACGCTCTCGTCAGCGTGCCGGTTGGCTCGCGCGCGGAGTTGATCGGCGACATTGCGAAAATCTTTGACGAAGCGATCACAAACATCGACGACGTTAGCATGCGCGACGAGAAGAATCCGTTAATCTCGAAATCGTTGCGCAAACTAGCCGCGGCTGCGGCGCAAATTGTGGAGCAGTTGAAGCCGGTCGTCGCTCAAGCGAAGGACGATTTGGAAAGAAGTAGTTTTGATCAGGTTATTGAAAATGCGGAATCAATTGTTCAGGCAGCAAGCAGACTTGCTCCTGATGTTGATAAGAAGGCAAAAACCAAGGCCGAGAAAAACTGAAGGCTAACACCAGAACTGCACAAAGTTCCGGTTATCTGTTCGCGCTCGCTCTGGGTCGACAAATTCAGAGCCGGGAGGGGTAGCGACCGGGCATCGGCTGCGCTTCACCTCAATTTAAGACGCAGCGAACATCCTCGCAAAACTGGCATCTTGTGTTTACCGCACGACGCATCCGGTCGCAACCACCACCCCACGCGGGCTGCCCGCGTGGGGACCCCGGTTCGCTCCCGGCTCTGAATTTGTCGACCCACGATGCGACGTCGAATAACTCTCCTGCTTTAATTTCTGCTTCTCTTTCGCACCTCCGCCGTGACAGCTTTTGCCTCCTGATCGATAGCAACTCCAGCGCTCACCTGGTCGCCCTCCTCTTTAGCAGAAGCTGAGGATTGTAGACGCGGCGTAGTTTCACCCACTGCAAAAAGCCTGTACTCCACCTTTGCTTCGGTCTTGTCGACTCCGCTGATACCGGCCGCGCGCCCGAACATGCCGCCAATCTTCTTGGCAGTCGATGTCTTCAGTGCCGCAATGTCCGTGTAAAGAATGAAGTCACATTCCTTGGCTCTCGCTTCAGCCTCGGCTTCTGCTTGTGACATGGCGTTCAACGGCACCGCGTCAATCCCGCCACCCTGAATATTGGCCACCAGACGTCCACGCAACGCCTCGGCTGAAACATCGCGGTCAGTTCTATTGCTAATCGTGACCACACCGACACGCAGAGTCCCCGGAGCCTTGGACGGTTGAGCGGCGGCCGGCGTTGACTCTTTCACCGCAACGTCCTGCTGGCTCATTGAGCTTTGATCGCTCATCGCTCCGAAGCTGTACAGCTCTTGCGCGTTCGTGGTTTCACTGTAGCCGGCGGGTATGTCAAACAACGCGGCGTCGAGCGGCTCGCGCGTCAATTCGACCACCTCCCTGGTGGTAGTCATCCTCACACTGCCGTCCGGGCCATACATCGTCATCGTTTCGATAAGTGGATATCCCTTGCGCGCCGTGCCGACGTTTTTGAACTCCACTCGATCACGGCAACCGCCCGCGGCCACTTGAGGCTGCACCATCGTCTGCGGCTGACCTAGGTTACAATCAAACTCAACTGCGAGATCGACATACCAACCGTCCATGTCGATCCGGTGCTTCATTGGATTGCAGGCGTCGGGCGACGACTCGATGCTCAGCGAGCTCTTGATATGGCGTGCCGTGAAGCCAAACATTTCCTTACGCTCACCGGTGTCTGTGGCAGTCGTCACGTAGGTCACTAAGCCACCGCGGCGGACCGGCTCGGTGCTCGTGGTTGCCGGCGTTGGATTTCGCGGCGCGGGGGCGGCCGAATTAACTTCAATCGGCGTGATCACATACTTTTTGACCTTGTCGCCAATTTGAATAGTTCGCTTTAGATCACATTGCGTAACACTCACCATGTCCATGCCGTGACCCATGCGCATTTCACTCCGCTGTCGCGCACCTTTGATCATCATAGTGCTATCAAAGGTCTGTCCGGCAGTCGTTGACTTATAGCGAATTTTGAAGTCACTCGCCGTAGCCGGCGTCGCCGGGCGCGGTCGCGGCCGTTGCGCTACGATTGCCGAAGCCAACATCGCCACGAGCAGCGTTGCCATTACCGCCCTTGTTCCCAAAAACCTTGTTGTCATGATTGTCTCCTTATTTCTTTAGTTCGGTTGTCGACCCTATCTGTCTGCGGTAAACAGCGCAGTAAGGGTCGCATAAATCTACTTTCGTTAGTCTCGACCTTTTCGCAGCGTTGCGGATGCCCGCCTCAAGGCCTGCACGATACGATCGACAGCTTCGCGAGCGTTGGTGCTGTTTCGATCTTCAAGCGCTTGTCGAAAGTCAGGAAGAGGCTGCGCCGCGTAACCTGTGTAGGTGCCTGGAGCGTAAATTTGATGGGTATACCACGTACGACCTCTCAACCCTCGTTGGTCAATTAAAGCACGCTCGGTCATGATCAATGCTTTATTGATTCGCGACAGTTTGGCGACAGCATTTGGGTGGCGACTACTGGCCTCTACCTGTGCACGTTCTACCTCCGCCACTGTTTCCTGTCGCTCCTTCTCGATTCGCTCCGCTTCTTCCGCAAATTCCTTCAGCGCTTCCCTCATGGATTTTTCATCAACAGCAGAGGCAAGGTTCCGGCGTTTCGCTGTCTTCATACTTTCTGTGAAGTAGTCTCTCACCTGCGTCGCGTAGTCGCGATAGTCAAACTGTAACCCGACGGCATCTGCAAGACGCATGGCCAGCGTTCCCCACACCTGCGCTGCCGCTACGTGGTAACCAAAAGTGGGATCGCCGAAGTGGGACATCCAATAAAAGGAATCGTAGGCGGAGTGGTAGACACCATAGTCGCCACCAAAACCCATGTCCGTCGACGGCACTCCCAGGTGCTGGAGAAACGGAGTGTAATCTGAACCCGAGCCTAACGCGCCGATTCGTGCCTCGGCAATGCGCGTATCCGAACCGGCCTCAGCATCGGTTAACTCCGGCTCGGGTTGGCCCTCTCGTGATCGCTCCTGCCATTCGTGATAAACCGTCTTGCCGCTCTTCGGATCGCGAATGTCCCGCGTGGTCGCGCGAATAACTTTCCAAAGTGAAGGCACTGACGAGGCGCCGAAGTTTGAACCCGATACCGCCGCATCCATATTCAGATAGGCCACGGCCTTCTCTTGTAGCTCAGTGGCGTGTTCTTCAGCCCACTCAGTTGATCCGATCAATCCGTATTCTTCAGCGTCCCAACTACAGAGGATGATAGTCCGACGTGGTTTCCAACCGCCCTTCAGTAGCGCGCCGAAACCGCGGGCCACTTCAAGCATAGCCGTGGAACCGCTGTTTGGGTCGACCGCGCCGAAGGTCCACGCGTCGCGATGATTTCCCAACAACACCCACTGGTCCCTGTCTTCGCTGCCGTCGATGCGCGAGATGACATTCCAAATCTTCCGCACCTGATAGTCCATCTGTGTCTTCAGATGGACACGAACGTAGCCATCGCCACCCACGTGATAGGGAAAGGGCAACCCACCCTGAAAACCTCTGGGCCGCACCGGCCCGCGCAGTTGCTCGAGCAGTTGGCGCGCATCGCCATAGGAAATTGGTTGCACCGGAATGCGCGGCAGTCCCTGGATCTGCTCCATCTTCAAACGGGGCACCCCGGGAATCGATGGCTTGCCGGGCGTCAGTGGATCGCCGGGAGCCTGGAAGATGTATTGAACCGATCCACGCTGGGCCGAACTGGATGGCCGCCACGGGCCTTTGGGATATACGTCGCCCTGGCTGTAGCCGTCGTCTGCGGGGTCGGAATAGATAATCAGTCCCACCGCACCATGGTCTTCGGCGACCTTAGCCTTGACGCCGCGAAATGAATTGCCATAGCGAGCAATGACAATCTTGCCCTTTACGTCGATGCCAAGCTTCTTCAGCGTGTCATAGTCAGGCGGTAAACCGTAGTTTACGTATACCAGTGGCGCGGTGACATCACCGCTGGGGCTGTAGCCATTAAAGAGTGGAATTATTCTCGGATGCGTTGACGAAGGATCTTCGGGAATAATCTCTTCTTTTAGTTTTAGTCTTTCTCTTCGCGGACTAACCATTTCCACGATCGACGGCTGCTTAGGGTAAGGCAGCAGCACTTCATACTCTCTCAACTCAGACGGGATGCCGTAACTCCGTATCTTGTCCCTAACATAAAGCGCAGTCTCGTAGTCTTCTTTAGTTCCAGCCACATGCGGTTCGGCCGTTAACCGGCGCAAATGTTCGCGTGCTGAACTCGCGAGCGGAGTGCTGCGGAATTCCTGTTCCAGTTGGCGTTGCCTTGCAGTACCTGCGACAGTAAAGCCGTCGAGCTTCGACTCGGCACTGTCCTGGGAGGACGTGACCACAGGGTTCGCTGCCAAAAAGCCAGCAAGAATAAATATGACTACGGCCCGTGTTCTTTTCAAACCGCTCTCCTGCTTTCCCTTAGAAACCGACGTCGTAATCAGCATATGCCGGCATTCTGTCGGAACATTACAATTACTAACGCGTAAAATAGAGCACGAAAGGAGCGTCATGGAAAGTCGATATTATCCCGGCGTGGAAGTAGACACAGCCAAACTGATGTTCCAACTCCGCGACATCTTCGATGAAGACTACGAAGTACAAACGATGCAAGTGACCTCAACCAGCGTGCTTCAGGCGCGCAAGTCCAGCACTTTGCGAGATATTGCCGGCCTCTCCGCTGCTTTAACGATCAAGATAACTCCCGAAGCCGGAGGCACGCGAGTTGAGATTGGCATGCAGAAGTGGTTTGACAAGGCAGCTATCGCCGCGGTCGCACTGATCCTATCAGCCGGACTCCTGGTAGCGCTCCCCGCACTAGGCGCTTATTGGCAATATCGATTGACTGAAGATGCCTGGAAAGTTATCGAGGGACACATTGCGCGCACGGCCGGCGGTTATGTTCCGCCCTTGCCTGGACGTTGCGGTAATTGCGGCGGCGCAAACAGCTCCGATTCGGAATTCTGCACCTCTTGTGGCGCAAACCTTTCTATTGCTCGGACGTGTCAGGCGTGCGGCGCCCCGCAAAGAGAACTCAACGCCCGCTTTTGCAACCGTTGCGGCAAACCCTTGAGTCCTGGCTCTGCTTAGTTGAGTGCAAATGATCCTTAAGTCTCATTAACACCGCGCTTCAGCGCGGTGAAGGCAGGCGTTACCAAAGCCGGAAACCATCTAAACGGTTTTCCCGTTCAGATCTCGATTACTCGTCACCGGGCTAAAGCCAGTGCTAGTGGAAGGGTTCATGAAGTCAAACTGCAGCAGTACCCAGAAAATATTGACTTGCTAACTCGTTAGTCGTATCGTGTCGCTGCCCGGACAGTTCAACCGCGTTTCAACCGCACTGAGTCTGCCCGGGGCTACCCTCGCGTTTTTGTCGTAAAGTTCAGCCGTCAATCATTCCCGACGTCTTGTTCAAGGCCGCAACCGTAGTCTTCTTTCGCGTGACTACGAATCAACCCTAATGTTTCTCAAATCCCCGGAGGTAATTAAATTATGAAGAGGTCTCTCCTATTTCTTGTTGTTCTGACGTTGTTTTCAACTTTGTCAGTCGTGATGGCGCAGGATCGCCCGATGGGCCCGCCGCCCGTGCTGTTGATAGTGCGCGAGGAAATTAAGCCCGGCATGATGGTCAGCCACGGCCGGCACTCGGCCGAATTCGTCGGCATCTTCAATCAACTGCAAACCCCCAATCACCGAATCGCCCTCGTACCTGTGTCGGGTAACGAGAACGAAGTCGTTTATATCAATCCCCTCGAATCGTTCGCAGAACTCGAACGTATCAACAAGAACACCGACCAGAAGATGAGCGGAGCCAGCGGTAACATGCGGGTGAAGTTGGATGGACTGGAAAAGGAAGCCCCGGCAATGCATGCTGCCATGCGCGACATGCTCGCGATCTATCGTCCGGAGCTTAGCTTCAATCCCGGCGTTAATATTCCCCAGATGCGCTACTTTTCAGTGACCACGACGCGTGTCCGTCCTGGTTTTGACGCCGCGTATGCGGAATATATTCAGAAGATACTGAACGTCGCCCGTCAGAAGTTGAAGGGTGATGACTTGCACGTCGCTGTGTTTCAGGTGGTCTCCGGCGCTCAGGGTGGCACGTACATGTCATTCCGGCCGATGAAGTCGCTCGCGGAAATGGATCTTCAAATCCCATTGAAGGTACGAGCCGCTATGACGGAGGACCAGCGCAAGGATGCGGACAAAGCAGTTCGTGAGGCAGTCATCAATTCCGACACAACCCTCTATGCCTTCGCTCCCAGCATGAGTTATGTGCCGAAGGAATTTGCTTCAGCGGATCCTGAATTTTGGAATGCGAAACCGCAAATGGCGGTGAAGCCTAAACCGAGGAAATAGGCCCCGAAGCCTGCCCAACCTGCGGCCAACTAGAACGCCGCTTTCAGATAACGTAGGGCGTCTTGCCGCTTTAGAAGAAGTAGCGGGACGCCCTATCCCATTATTTAAGTCCTGTTCTGAATCAACCATCAGCCTTAGCTCAGTTGAACCCGGTCGCTATCGCTCCCGGCTCTGAATTTGTCGACCCACGCTGCAGGTTAGAAATGTTTTTCTTAATCGTGTCGGAGCGCTCTCACTGGATCGATGCGTGCAGCGCGCGCGGCGGGATAAAGGGCGGCGAGGATTGAAACAACGAGCGCAAATAAAATTGCGCTTGCCGAAAGCCATGGGGGCAGATCGAAGAAGTCGACAAACGACCCACCCTGCGGTTTCAACACAAATCGATATGCCAGGCGATTGGCCAAAGCAGTCAAGCCCCACGCGACCAGCGTTCCGATAACTCCACCACAAACGCCAATGACTGCTGCCTCCAGAAAGAAGATCAATTTGATCTCTCGATCTTCTGCGCCGATTGCTTTCATAATTCCTATCTCTCGCGTGCGCTCGAGAATCGACATGATCATGGTATTGGCGATACCAAACGACGCAACCAGCAGCGAGATACCGCCCAGGAGTCCCAGCACCGAATCAATAATCAGGAAGACAGTGCGAATTTGGTCTAGCTCATCCACGATCGAGAAGCTGCCAAATCCCAATTCGGTGATCCGCTGCCGCACCTGACTTAGTGCAACCGGATCAGCGACGCGCACTATTGCCGTTTCGTAACCTTCAACTTCGCCTTCGCTTAACGCGCCCGTTTGTCGTGCCAGTGCCAGCGCAACCTGCGCCCCCGGGCCACGATGTTCCAGATGCCACTGGCGCGCCGCTGGAAGAGGAATGTAAACAGCCGCCCCCGGCATTAACCCGCGCAAGCCGCCCTGGCCCGGTCCCTCTTTAATTCGTGGATTCAGTACTCCGACGATTCGAAACCTGCGCGCCACTACGTCGCCGGCTGGTGAACGATCTGCCTCAGCCGGCCCTTCATCCAGTGGAATTCCAAAAAAGTTAGCCGGCCCTTCATCCGTTTCTTCTTCACCGGCCTCGTTTGAGTTTGCCGCCAGCTTTTCGTTGGTAGTAAGAAACTCTACTACCTGGCCCACGGCGTCCTGCGGTTTCTCAAATCCAAAGTCAGCAGTAAACGCTTCAGTTACCACAGCCTCATCAGACTGTTGAGAAGAGATCATTTGGCCGGCAACAAATTCCTTGAAGCGGGCTGCTGAGTTGGGTACGGAAGCACCGGAGGCAAATTCGGTGCGCACTTTGTCATTGACGCGCATGTAAACCCACAGCGTCAGGTTAGGTTGAACGTACGCGACACCGGGAATCTTACCAATCTCATCAATGGCCGCATCGTCGAGAATACGTGTGGCCGCCTTGTCAGGGCGAAGACGGCCCCGGCGCTCTCCATCCTCGCCACGATTTGCCTGCGGGTTCAAACCAGCCGTGGCGAGATTTGTAAGACTGCGTCCAAAAACGGAAATTTCGTTGAAAAGATCTAGTGCTCCGAAGCGGGCCAACATGTTGCTTTGCAGGCCCAGCCCGAAAGAGACCATGGTGACGATCACAGCAACGCCGACGATGACGCCCATGGTCGTCAGAAACGCGCGCAGCTTTGCCTGGCGCAGATTACGCAGGGCGAGTTGGAGAATGTCGATAAAACTCATTTTAAAAATCTGGGGACAAAGGGAAAAAGGGGAACAGGGAAAAAGGAAATGGCGAGGACTGCTTTCCTTTTCCCTATTGCCCTTTTCCCCCTTTACCCGTAGACGTGTTCCACCGCGTCAACCGTCCAATCGAACAAGCTTGCGGTCACAACGTCTGCGCCTGCGGCACGCAGTTCATTAGCGGAGACGGTATTGGTAACACCGAGCGTGCGCATGCCTGCCCCTTTGCCTGACTCAATTCCCGGGGGCGAATCTTCAATAACTAGACACTCGTGCGGGAGTAGCGGCAATAAGCGCTCGGGTTGTCGTTTCTCATTCAAGCGCTCGAGCGCCAACCGGTAACACTCAGGCGCAGGCTTGCAGACCTTCACGTCTTCCGCCGTCACAATTACCGAAAACAATGGACGCAGGTTTGCACGGTCGAGTACATATCCAGCTTCATGACGGTTTGCCATGCTGGCAAGCCCCAGCATGTATTTACGTGAAGCAGCCTTGAGGAAAGTTACTACTCCGGGGAGGAGTGGTAAGTCATCCTCGATGAGCTTGCGGTGGCGAATCACTTTTGCTTCCAAAATGGAGTCAAGCACGTCCTCAGACAGATTCTTGTTTGCACGCGCAAAAGCAGCACGCACAAAGGTGATATCGTCCATACCGAGCGCGCTGTAATAATCCTGCTCGGTCAGTTCAATTCCCTGTTCCCGCAGCAGCTCCTGGTAAACCGCCATTTGGATCCGTTCGTCATCGATGATGACGCCATTGAAATCAAAGAAGATCGCTTGAATCATTTGTTTCGGTAGTCCAAAGTCCAAGGTCCAAGGCCCCAAAGTCCCGGAGAAGGTTCAGAGCACAACCTTCAGGTTGATTATTCGGGGACGCGGCAAGCTGAAGCTTGTACTCTAACTACTTGAGCCCGGGTATTGGACATTGGACTTTGGACTTTGGACTTCTTATCAGAGATTGGACATGGGACTTTTCAAGGTCTTTGCACTAGGGCTACTAAGTTCCTCGAACAACTTTGGCAAACGCTCGCTCTCGAGTACATCAAGCCTTCTTAACACTTCAGCTAACGAAAGTTCATTCTTCAGATTTACCTGGTAGTCGAGATCAGCACGCAAGCGATCTTTCTCGCCCTGGCGATTTTGCGACATCATGATGATCGGCGCCTGCATGCCCGCAATCACCGCCAAAGCCAGGTTCAGCATTTGATAAGGGGCCGGATCAAAACCCTTAAATAAAATGTAGGAGTTGAAGATGATCCAAAAAACGATTAAAGCCATTGACGCGCCGATGAATTTCCAGCTTCCGCCAAACTCGGCAATCATATCGGCCGCGCGATCGGCCATTGTTGACCTGCGCTTCTGTTCTTCGTTTACGTTCCGAGAGACCCGCGAGCGCAACAGTTCATCAGTTCGTCGCAGCCGATCGGAAAGTGCGGCCATCATTCCTAACGCCACATCGGGATGCGAACGCACGAATCTCAAAAAATCCTGGCGCGGCAGGACCGCCAAACGCGCATCCTCGACGACCGTGGCATCAGCGGATCTTTGACGACCATCAATCAGCGACATTTCGCCAAAGAAATCGCCGCGGGCCAGTTCGGTGAGTGTAATTTCATGCTGATCCTCGTCGATAATACTGATGCGAACGCGGCCACGTTCGATGAGATACATCGCATCGCCAGTCTCTCCTTTATTAAATAAGCGCGTGTTTTGGCCGACGTCCTTCCCTTTAAGAAGGTCCCTTACCTGAATGGCCGCCTCGTCCGAAAGCGTGGCAAACAGCGGAACCGAGCGCAAACCTTCCAACGTCATTTCAGTCGCTTTATCGTTCATTTTTCCGCTCTCGCCTCCATCACTCTCCCGTCTTTCATCAAAATAATGCGATCAGCGAAGCTCGTGGCCAGCTCGTGATCGTGCGTTACCATTAAGATGGTTAGGCCATCACTACTCACCATTTCTCTTAAAAGCGCCAGCAGCTCATGAGCCCGCACTGAATCGAGATTTCCGGTAGGCTCATCGGCGAGCAGGATCTTCGGCTTGTTCGCCAGGGCACGCGCGATGGCAACACGTTGTTGCTCGCCTCCGGAAAGTTCGGAGGGCCGATGCGTCAGTCGATCCGTTAAGCCGACTCGACCAAGCAGCTCCTTTGCACGTCCCCTCCTTTGAGCGCCACGAAAACCGCCGAACGCAAGGGCCAGCTTCACATTCTCTTCTGCACTCATCGTCGGTATCAGATTAAAGTTCTGAAAAATCATACCGACCGAAAAGCGACGATAGCGAGCCATCTCCTTTTTACTTAAAGGAGCCAAAGGCCGCTCATCAAAAAACACGTCTCCCACCGTCGGATGATCAAGCCCGCCAATCATGTTGAGCAAGGTACTTTTTCCGGAACCGGAAGTTCCCTGGATCGCAACGAACTCACCCTCCTTAACCGCCAGCGACACGTTGTCGAGCGCAGTCACGCTGGTGCTGCCCATCTGGTAAAGCTTGGAAACTGCTCGTGCTTCGAGTAGAGCCATTAGGGTTTAGCAGCGCTCCGAGCGTGGCTTAGCCATTTTATTTACCACGGACTTCAGCCCGGTGGGATCGGTGTCCAAATGTTTCACTTAGTGTTGTTTCGTGTGATTTCGTGGATCGCTTAATTTAATTTCAAAAAGATGCAATCCACCAAAATTCACGACAAGCACACCAATCAGAACAGTGTCCTAAACATTAGGACATTACTATTCAGAATTTTTCGCTTCGTGCGTTCCCGTTTTTTAGGAAGCTAATCCGTCGCACTTCGTTCGGCATTTCGCGTGACCCGGCGCAGCTCAAACCTCTCATTCTCGAAGCCCTTTAGCTCGATCTCAAACTTGCTGGCTTCGAAGCCGCCGGAGTCGAGGAACTCCCGCACTTCGGGATCATCATAAAGCGCGCGCGAAATTATAATGTCTTTACCGGTTGATAAACCTTCAAGTCGTGCCGCCATGTTAACAGTAGAACCGAAATAGTCGAGGCGATCGTTCAGAGTTACTGCGATGCACGGCCCGGTGTGAATTCCCGCCTTTAAAATCAAGGGAGAAATTCCGGCAGAAGGCGAAGCCAGGATTTCTTGCGCGCTCAACATCGCCTGCAATGCCGAGGCGGGCCGTCGAAAAACCGCCATTACCGCGTCGCCAATCGTCTTCACCAGGGCGCCATCAGCTTCGGCAATTACCTTCTTGAGCACATCGAAATGGTTCATAACGCGTCCAAAAGCTGTGGCGTCGCCGATCTCGCGATACAGTTGCGTGGAATACCGCAGGTCAGTAAACAGAATTGTAAGCGTGCCCACCGAAATCTGTTGGCCCGGCCGCAGAGCTTCACTCGAAAATAGATCGCGAAAGATCTGCAGCGCGGTGACCTCTGCGGCAGTTGCAGCGGTGTCGTTCCAGGCCAAACGCTCGAGGATTAGCAGTTGCTCGCCTGAAGTTTCGTTCTCCAGGTGCAGCGTTGATTGAGGCGCCAGCTTCACCTCTTCATCTGACCAACCCACGTCAGAAACTCCGACCTTCGCGGCTCGCGCGCCCATCTCATTCACGGTCACATCTTGCCCACCCGACAACTCGAGGGCGCGAAGCCGGTAGCGCCCCGGTTCCAGCGGCAGCGAAAGCGAACGGCTCGTGTGCGGAGGCAAGAGTTGTTGGACAATAATGTGGGGTGTGCGCTGCGGGCTGCCCATGCAAAAGTCTTGCGTTTCAACCTGCCGCAGCAGTGCGTTTGGCTGGAAGGTAACTTCGACGAAGCGGTCGAAGTTGACGGCAAAATCGATCCGACAAGTGTCGCAATGCACTTGCGAAGCAATCGCGCTCATCGAGTGCTCCGTAGCCTGCGCGCCGCGGCATAAAGGACACAGAAGCTCCCACTGCAAATCGAGCAAGCCGACCCGCGTCGAACGCAAACAGGTCTCGAGCACTGTGCGTCGCGCCACTTTCCATTCGTCGGCCAACGCATAAGGACGTATGCGGGCAGCGGCAAAATCATCCGCGCTCGTAACGAAGCCTATTAGGCGATCGACAATTTCGACGGGCGCGCCGTCGGCAATCAACTTCTCCCTCATGCCTTGCAACCGCTCGCGAGCAGTTGGTGCTAGTTCGGCGAGTTCCGTGGTAGTCGCGACTTCCGCTTCCGTAGTTGCCAAAACGTCATATCGTTTAAATGCTCTGGCTATGCGGGACGCCGTGATTAGCTTTATCTGCAGCGGAACTATGATCGCTCCAAGCAGCGACCTCGGTTTGATCCGAATGCTGTAGGCGAGATTGGTACCCTCGTCTTCAGTGGGCTTCAACTCTGCAAGGGCGCGCAGCTCGGACATTGGGCCGCTGCTATAAGTTCGCACTACGCCAAAGCGGGAGGGACGCACCCACTCAAAGGGCTGTTCCTCCCACTCGACTTTCATCCCATAGATTGAGAGCTTCAGGCGCCGGCGCGCGTTTCGCAATCGCTCGCGCGCGCCGGTGGCCGGTTCAACTGATGGCACACCGGTATCGCGATTGAAGCGATTAGTGTCGGCAACATAAGGCCAGAGCTGTTCCGGGCTGGCTTTGAGGTTGTATTCCCAGCGACGATAAAATTCGCGGTAAGACATAGGGCAGAGGTCAGGGAGCAGAGGCCAGAGATCAGAGATCAGAGATCAGAGGTCAGAGGTCAGGGGTCAGAGGTCAGGGGTCAGAGGTCAGAGGTCGGATCAGAGGTTCAAAGGATCCAGCTTTGATTATTATTACGTTCGATCTCTTCTCGGTCTTCTGTTTCTGACCCTAGCTCCGATCTCTGACCTGTGACCTTTGATTTCTAACTTCTGACCTCTGACTTCTGACCTCTGACCGCTGACTTCTGACCTCTGACCTCTGACTTCTGACTTCTGACCTCTGACCTCTGACCTCTGACCTCTGATCTCTGATCTCTGGCCTCTGTCTTTCAGATTTCCTTGTACTCGGAATCGACGTCTTCGGTAGACGAAGCGACGCGATAGTTGCGCGATTGAACTTGCTTCGTGATTAGCAGATCGTCTTTCGTCTTCAGCAGGTCTGCGCGGTTGTAGACCGAAAGCTCAAAATTGTAGCCGTGTGTGATGGCGTCTTTGGGGCACGCTTCGACGCAGTAGCCGCAAAAAATACACCTACCGTAATCAATGTTGTAGACCTCAGCATAACGCTCGTCCACCCCGATTCGCTCTTCGGGCAGACGCGGGTCATCCTTGGCAACAATGTAGATGCATTCCGACGGGCAGGCAGCCGCGCACAGGAAGCAGGCGACGCACTTCTCTCTTCCCAGCTCATCAACATGCAAAAGATGCTGGCCGCGGTAACGTGGTTGAACCGTCACCGGATCCTCCGGATACTGTACGGTCCACTTCTGCTTAGGGATGTATGACAAAGTCACGCCCATACCCTGAATGATGGCCTTCGTTGATTCGATTACCTCAGTGATTATTGACATTGTTTTTTTTCAGATGTCAGAGGTCAGATGTCAGATGTCAGACGTTAGTGGTTAAATAATGAACGATGGATGTAACACTGCTTGCTTTGTGCTTTCTGTTTCTGCCTCTCGACCTCTAACGTCTGATTCTGATATCTGATATCTGACCTCTGACCTCTGACCTCTGATCTCTGACCTCTGATCTCTGACCTCTGATCTCTGACCTCTGATCTCTGACATCTACTTCACCGGTGTGACATCCGAACCTGTAGCTTGCCATCTTCTGTCTCGCCAAACAAACTTGTCGGTGAAACGATACGCAACCGGCTGATCCTGAATCTGTAACCTGATAATTCCGGTAAGGGCAGCGCGATCACCATTCAAATCAACTTTCAGATCTTCAAATTCCCAATTCTGAATAGTAGTGTCGCGTTCAATAGTTCTCAAATACTCGGCTTTGCCTTGAGTCTTTCCGTCGGCTGATGTGCCAACGTAGTCATCCGCCAGGATGCGGTCCAACTTCGTCTTGTCGGCATTAATATTGGCCACAGTCCACTCGTGTTCAAGGTCTGACAATTGCGACAGCACTTCCGTTTCGCTGGTAGGAGCCGAGTCGAATTCAGCCACATTTGAATTAGCGGCATTCTCGTTGCCAACATTTACGTTTGAGTTTGAAGGACGAATATTCGTGTTCTCGCTCCGATAAACGTTGGTGTTGCTGTTCGACGCGTTACGGTTTGACGAGCGGATCATATTCGGAATCAGAATGGCGGCAAGTATTCCCATACCCGCCAGCAGCAGTAATATCACTGCGAGGATTCCGACAATCCACGGCCAGACTCTTCGGCGCGGTTGGCCACCACCCGGTGGCACGTAAGCACGAGGCGGCTCGTGCGCAGGCATCGTTGGCGCTGCCTGTGATCCAGCGGCCGACTCCGGACCCAAACCTGGTGAAGGCGCTACTCGCGTTATCTCATCCGCTGAACCTTCAACCAATGCCAACGGCGTGCCATCGTCGATACAAAAACTTAGCTTTTGATCGGTGAAAGTCTTATTGCAGGTTGGACAACGCTTCACTCTGTGACTCCGATCCTGCTCCGCTGTTAACCCAAACCGCCCATCATAAAACTTAACCCGTAGATCAAGGCTATGAGCGCCATAAACACAAAGTACAGTGCTCCGGTGACAATGCCGGCGATCGCCATCCCTTTCCCACCATAACGCTTGGGATCCTTCCTAATTTGCGAAAGGGAGTACAGGCCAAGGCCAATCGCAATCGGGCCGGTCAATACTCCGAAGTAACAACACCAGCCGATCGTGATACTGACGAGTCCCAGCACCATTGATGCAACTGCGAGCGTCTTTTCAGCGGAGTCAACCCGCACTACGGGCGGGGGCGGAGGCGACCAGCCGGCTTGCGGCGTTTGTGGCGGACGATAGGTCGCGGGCGGTGCGACTGGTGGTGGGGGAGATGGTTGGCTGACGGGGCTGCCACTCCATGGCTCCCTTGTTTTAACCGTTGACGCGGGATCGTTTATTCCCGGCACCACTTCTATTAACGAAGTGCCATCCTGCGTGCAGAACGTCAGCCATTCGTCGCTGAACTGCTGGTTACACTGGGGGCAAACTTTCATGTCGTCTCCTAGATCAGTTCAAGCTTGCTAAAAAAATAGGCTATCTCAATAGCTGCATTCTCATCCGAATCCGAACCATGCACCGCGTTTTCGCCAACTGATCCGCCAAAGTCCTTGCGCAGTGTCCCGACATCAGCCTTAGCTGGATCGGTCGCTCCCATCAAATCGCGCCACGCTTTCACGGCGCCATCTTTTTCCAAAACCATAACCACGCAAGGCGCGCTCGACATGAATTCAGTCAAGCCACCAAAAAAAGGCCGTTCGCGATGCACTGCGTAAAAGCCCTCGGCTTCTTTCAAGCTTAAATGAAGCGCCTTCATCGCTCGCAGTTTGAACCCCGCTTCGTTGATCCGTTGAAGAATATTTCCCGTGTGTCCTGCAGCTACCGCGTCTGGCTTAATAATGCCGAATGTTAAGTTCCCTGTCGGTTCAGTCATCCCTCTCCTCTTTTATAAATACCGGTTGCTACTCGTATCCAAGTCGGGGTTCATGCAGCGGAGTGCGCACCCAGTGCCGCTTTCATTCCGGATCCAATATCGGCTGGAGAGCGCACCACTCTAATACCGGCCTCTTCCAGCGCCTTCATCTTTTCCGCGGCCGTTCCCTTCCCGCCTGCGATAATCGCACCCGCGTGACCCATTCTCCTGCCGGGTGGCGCCGTTTGGCCTGCGATGAACGCGACGATGGGTTTGGTCACATGCGTCTTGGCAAAGGCTGCGGCCTCTTCTTCGGCGGTGCCGCCAATTTCGCCAATCATCACAATGCCGTCAGTTTCATCGTCATCCTGAAACAGCCTTAAGGCATCGACGTGCGAAGTACCGACAATGGGATCCCCGCCAATCCCAATGGCTGACGATTGACCCAGGCCCAGGGAGGTCAGTTGGCCCACGGCTTCATACGTCAGCGTGCCGGAGCGGGAGACGACGCCGACGCGCCCTTCGCGATGTATATGGCCCGGCATAATTCCTATTTTGCATTTGCCGGGACTGATGATGCCGGGACAGTTTGGGCCGATCAGTCGCGTCCTTTTGTCGGCCAGGTATTCTTTGACCCGAACCATATCCAACGCCGGAATGCCTTCGGTAATACAAACCACCACGCTCACTCCCGCATCCGCCGCTTCCATCACGGCATCAGCCGCAAAAGCCGGCGGCACATAAATGACAGACGCGTTTGCGCCAACTTGCAAGACGGCGTCAGCCACCGTGTTAAATACCGGAATGCCTTCATGCGTGGCGCCGCCCTTTCCCGGTGTGACGCCACCAACTACATTCGTTCCATACTCGACCATCTGCTTCGTATGAAA
This sequence comes from Pyrinomonadaceae bacterium, assembly GCA_963728625.1. Lineage (GTDB taxonomy): Bacteria > Acidobacteriota > Blastocatellia > Pyrinomonadales > Pyrinomonadaceae > PSRF01. The sequence goes on along the minus strand of CAVSKU010000011.1, from coordinate 663,171 downwards.
CGTTCCTTCCTTACCAGTGATTCCCTGCACCACCAGGCGCGTGTCTTTGTTAACGAGAATGCTCATAATTGATCAAGGTCATTCCATGACTGCCGTCGGCGGCACCTTATAAACTGCGTCTTCAGATTGCGTTCCTGCGGCTCTGCGATAACCGAAGAAAACGAGTGCGGTTGGAAGCAGCAAGACCAGGTTTCGCAGCGCAGTAGTAACACCTAACTGGCTCGCGATGATTCCTCCAAAGCAGCCACACTCGAGGCCCTCCAAATTGCCCAGGCCGTAGCGGTAATAAAGCGCAAACGCTGAAAAACCAACCAACATGATCGCGGCGATGAGAGCTCCTGTGCGAACTGTGGGCCGCCAGATCAAGCAGGCGGCGGCAATCACCTCAGCGACGATCACGCCAATCGCAGCGGGCCACATCCAGCGCACTCCAGTGAATCCCGTTGCGTTAAGTAGTTCGCCGACGTTCGCGACGAACGCGCTTAGAATCCAAAGCTTTGCGACTGCGGTGAATAGAAAAAGGGCAGCCAGGCCAAAGCGGCTGAGATACAGCAAGACGCGAAATATTTTCTGACGATTCATCGTTCAGAACGGCAGACTGTTACGCCGCTAAACCTACGACCTTCTCAGCCGCGTCTTTCATTCCAGTTGCGACCGTGAAGTTCATTCCCGAATCTCGTATCACGCGTTGGCCTTCCTCGACGTTTGTTCCCTCCAACCTCACCACCACCGGTACTTGAATCGAAAGGTTCTTCGCAGCCTCAACCACGCCGCGAGCGACCATGTCGCAGCGAACAATCCCGCCAAAGATATTTATCAACACTGCCCGAACGTTTTCGTCAGCAAGCAGTATTCGAAACGCGGCTTTGACTCTCTCCTGCGACGCGCCACCGCCGACGTCGAGAAAGTTTGCCGGCTCGCCGCCGGCGAGCTTGATGATATCCATCGTCGCCATGGCCAGACCGGCGCCATTAACCATACAGGCAATATTGCCATCGAGCTTGATGTAGTTAAGATCAAATTTCGAAGCTTCAATTTCCAGTGGCTCTTCTTCATTCAGATCCCGCAGATCAAGAAACTCTTTATGGCGGTAGAGCGCGTTGTCATCAAAGTTCACCTTCGCGTCAAGCGCGATTAGCCGGTTGTCTTTGGTTAAAAGGAAGGGATTGATTTCGAGCAGCGAAGCATCCATCTGCTCGTAAGCCTGATAAAGCGACTGCATGAATTTGACCGCCTGACCGACCAGCTCTGAAGGCAGACCCAGGCCAAACGCCAGCTTGCGTGCCTGAAACGAACGGAACCCAACCGCCGGATCAATCGTCTCTTTAAGAATTTTTTCCGGAGTGGAGGCCGCCACTTCTTCGATGTCCATGCCGCCCGCAGCCGACGCCATAAACACCGGCCGGCCTGAAGCGCGGTCCAGCACAATTCCCAAATAAAATTCCTTGTCGATCGGGAGACCTTCTTCGATCAGGAGTACGCGGACCTCACGGCCCTCTGGACCGGTCTGGTGTGTTACCAGTTTCATCCCCAGCATCTGCCGCGCTATCTCACGGGCCTCGTCCGCACTCTTGGCCAGCTTCACGCCGCCGCCCTTACCACGGCCGCCGGGCATGAATCTGCGCCTTAACCACAACAATGGCGCTACCCAATTCCTTGGCTGCGTGATACGCCTCTTCCGGTGAACGGGCGACTAGACCACGCGGTACGGGAACGCCAAATTTTCGCAGTAACTCCTTGCCCTGGTATTCATGGATTTTCATTTAATGCCTTCGCGCGAGCGAGCTGTGATTCGCTGGACAGTTTGTTGATTGGAGCGTAGGGAGTTTAGCGGTACAAAATAGATGACTGCAAGCGCCCAGTAGGAACAGAATGCATTCACTTTTGGGCAAGGAGGTTCGGATGAGCGAAGTTACCGTAAGGTCTCTTGCAAATTTACAGAACGAGGTTAGGTATGGGCCCGGTCATAGCCTTATTGCCGATGAGCCGGTGCAAGCCGGCGGTGAAGACGCCGGCCCCGATCCTTATACGCTGTTGCTGGCAGCGCTCGGCAGTTGTGTCTCTATGACGCTAATGCTGTACGCGCGCCGGAAAGGCTGGCCGCTTGAAGAGGTGACAGTCACGCTGCGTCAAAAGCGCATCCACGCCCGGGACTGTGCTGAATGTGAACGTACAACCGATGGTTACGTGCACGAGATTCAACGGCGCGTAACAGTCGCAGGTCAACTCAGCGACGAGCAACGATCACGCTTGCAGGAGATTGCACACAAGTGTCCGGTGCACAAGACGCTCACTTCGGAAATCGTGATTACGGAACTTAACGAGAGCGAGTAGGGTTTGTTAACTCGAGACCTCAATTGGAAAAGGGCTTTCAATCAAGAATGATCGAAAGCCCTTACTCATGGTCGGGACGCCGAGATTCGAACTCGGGGCCTCACCCACCCCAAGGGTGCGCGCTACCAGGCTGCGCCACGTCCCGTCAAACTGCGACTAGTATCGTCGCAAAAACTTCTTAACGCAACCAGGAACGACGTCGAGTCCGATGCTTTATCGACTGACAAAAAGCGAACCACGAATTACGCGAATTGCCACTAAACGCGTTCGTGTTAGTTGGTGTAATTTGTGGATCGTTTTGTGACGAACCGGATTTGTTCACTCAGCTTTAACGCGGCTTTGGATTCTTTGGCGGCTTGTCGAGAAGCGAAAGCAGTTCGCGTAGTTCTGCGGCCACCTGGCGCAATGCTTTGCGGTCTTCAGCAGTGCGACCTGCAGCACTCGCATTCGATCCTGGTGAAGTGTGCGAAGGTGCCGTGCCGTCATCAGTGTCTTCAGACGAAACTATCTTCAGTTTTCCGCCCGCACGCAGATCATTTGCAAGTCTCTTCTTAGCTCCCGCGATAGTGTACTGCTCTTCGTAAAGCAGTTCCTTAATCCGGAGAGCGATTTCAACGTCGCGCTTGCGATAGACACGTTGGCCGGCTCGGTTCTTTTGCGGCGCGAGCATGGGAAATTCCGACTCCCAATATCGCAGCACATGCGCTTGCACACCGGCCAGCTCACACACTTCACCGATTTTAAAGAAGAGTTTTTCAGGGATGGCGACAGCAGGACGGCCCATAATCCTAAACGAGCGGAACGGCCTCTCCTCGTGAAAAGTGGCTAGGAAAACTATAAGGAGACTTATGGCGAGTGCCAGCAGCCCGGCGAGCCGACATGTTACTTCCCGGACTTTGGCATGTCAACACTTACAGCTAGTTAGCACCTGTTAGTTAAAACTAATTCTTAAAAGTAATGCTTAAGGAACCACCAGCTACTTGGCCGCGAGGAAAGCGGAACCATCAGTAGGGGCGGGTGCAAAATATTGAATCATTAACACGGGCTTTAGCCCGGTGCCAAAAAAAAAGCGTGAGGCGATGGAACCGGTCTAAACGGTTTCCAGACAGGTGGCGGATCTGATCTCACCGGGCTGAAGCCGGGTGTTAATGGAACTGGTTAACGCCCCCCAAATCAAGTCAGTTATTCGATGGTGTCGCAGTTTGACGTTTTTCTCTGTGAAACTCTGAGTTCTTTGTGTCTCTGTGGTGAATATTGCCCGCCGATTAATTCAACCACAGAGACACCGAGAACACGGAGAACGCAGAGGAAGGTCTAATTGCGACACTACCGGTTATTCCCTTCATTGGACGCGCATTTCCCACCAAGCTATAATCCGCCTTCCATTGTTCACGCCTCGGAGGATCCTTTTCAATAGTGACAACGTCTCCAACTGTCTTTCGTCTCGCTTCCCGCCTCGACGACATAGGTTTCTCTGACATTGTTAACATTCGAAATCGCATCATGAAGCTCCGCGCTTCAGGTGCAACTGTCTATCAGTTTGAGGGCGGCGAGCCTTACATGAACACGCCAGACTTCGTGAAGGACGCGATGAAGCGCGCCGTCGATGAAAACAAGAGCCGTTATGCGCCATCGTCGGGCCTTCCCGAATTGCGCGAAGCGATCGCCGGGAAGCTGCGCACAAGCAATCGCATTCCCGCGCAACTGAGTGACGTGATTGTTTTGAACGGAGGCATGCAGGGACTGTTCGGCGCATTTCAATCAGTGGTTAATCCTCGAGACGAGGTCCTGGTATTTTCTCCATTCTGGACTCCGATTAAAGATCTGATTGCTCATTGCGAAGGCAAGACTATCCTCGTGCCCACTCACGAAGCGCGCGCGGAAGGTTTAGAGAAAGCCCTGGCGCGTTACGCAACCGATCGCACTCGCGCCATCTACTACAACACGCCACAGAATCCAAATGGTGTTGTCTTCACGCGTGAAGAAGCGCGCGCCGTCTCGCAATTCGCTCAAGAGCGTGACTTAGTCGTGATCGCTGACGAGGCCTACGAAGATCTGGTTTATGACGGCGAGCATTTCTCGATCGCATCAGTGGAAGGAATGTTTGAACGCACGATCACCGTCTTCACACTTTCGAAGTCGTATGCGATGACCGGCTGGCGTTTGGGCTACACCGTGGCCGCCGAGCCCTGGATGACGGGCCTGCGCAAAACCACGCTCTACTCATCCAACGGCGTTTCTACTCCCACGCAATGGGGGGCACTCGCTGCCTTCACCACTGAATCAAATTTACTTGCGGCAAATCGGGCGGCCTATCGCCAGCGGCGCGATCTGCTTTTAGCTGGACTCAACGAACTGGGCTTGACCTGCGAAAAACCTGCGGGAGCGTTTTATGCTTTTCCAAATGTGACGAGCATCAGTGGGAACAGTCGTGAAGCCGCCGAGATATTGCTGGAGCGAGCGCAAGTTGCCACGGTTCCTGGTGTAGTGTTCGGCGAACACGGCGAAGGACATCTGCGCTTTTCCTTCTCCACCTCCATTGAAACAATTGAAGCCGGCATCGATTCACTCCGCCGCAACCTTTAACTTCCAGTGTCAGCCGCGTTACTTCAAGAGAACTACTCAAGAAAAAGAGTCTCTTGGTTGGGAAGGGGGCATGCCCCCGCTTAGTGCGCGCGGCGCTCTCATTAACACCGGGCTTCAGCCCGGTGATCGACGGGACCAAGGAGTCGGAACCGTTTTAACGGTTTCCCGTAATTGGTAAACCGTTAAAAGGGTTAAGAGAAAGTGGAGCGCTTGATCACCGGGCTGAAGCCCGGTGTTAATAAGAACGCTTCGCGGAACAGATGAACAAGTCGTCCGAAACCACAGTTGGGATTGTGGGTTCGTAGGACGACGAATTGAGAGCCGGGAGCGATAGCGACCGGATGATCCTTAAGAAATCAGCCAGTTGGGAGTCAGTGGATAACCTTTATGAATATCTGTCCCGAACGTTGAATCGCTAGCGCTCCCGGCTCTCAATTCGTCTTCCGACTAGGAGACTCTGTTTGTACGGCCTGCCTGTTGTCTGCGCTCAGCTTTTTTCACCACCCCCTGGTTACCTCATCCACGCGAATCTGGGCTAATCTGTTTCTTTTCCATGAACGAGTTTGATTTCATTAAGAAACTGAGGGCAATCGCGCGCGAGCAAACAGCGCCGGCAGGCCTTATTCACGGAATTGGCGACGATGCCGCTGTGTTCCGGTCAATGGCTGGGTGCGACCTTTTAATCAGCACTGACCTGCTGGTAGAGAACGTAGACTTTCGACGCGAGACTACTGAACCGGAATGGCTTGGCCATAAGGCACTAGCGGTCTCGCTTTCCGACATCGCGGCGATGGGGGCGCGGCCGCGTTGGTCACTGGTCTCCATTGGAGTTCCCAATGACGTCTGGGAAACCAACTTTCTCGATCGGTTCTACAATGGACTACTCGAATTAGCGGGACGTTACAGCGTGCTGATTGTTGGTGGCGATTTGTCGCGCACTCCCGCTCACGTAGTGATTGACTCGATCGTCGTTGGTGAGAGCACGGGCAAAGTCGTACTTCGTTCCGGAGCACAACCGGGCGATCAAATATTCGTCACCGGCGTTCTTGGCGATGCGGCCGCGGGGCTGCGTCTGCTGCAGCGCGGCGCCAAACTGCATCCCTCGTCCAGCCATCACCCGGACGGTAATTCGGTCGATCACTTATTGCAGCGACAACTTCAGCCGGAGCCTCGCGTTGGTTGGGGGCTGTTGCTCGGCGAGAAGCAACTAGCTTCCGCGATGATTGACATCAGTGATGGCCTATCGTCTGACTTGAAGCATCTCTGCGACGAAAGCCGGGTAGGCGCTGTGATTGATGCTTCATCTTTGCCGATTGATCAGGTAGTCAGAGAAATTTGCGGCCGCCGCGCGCTCGACCCGTTGATGCTGGGTCTACATGGCGGGGAAGATTTTGAATTGCTGTTCACGGTGAAGCCAGAACACCTCGCGAAGTTGCCGGCGCGTGTGGATGGCGTAACGATCACACGCATAGGTGAGATCAGAGAAGCGTCGGCCGGGGTGAGAGTTTCGGAAGGCGGCCGCGAATGGAATCTCGAGCCGGGAGGCTGGCAGCATTTTGGGAAGGATGAGCGGAGGGATGAGGGATGAGGGATGAGGGATGAAGGATGAAAAGAAGGGTTCTGGCCCTGAGGACTCGTCGAAGCGTCGCTTTGTCTGTCATACACCTCGCAATGATCGTTTGACTCGGAATTCATCCTTACCTAGACTTCAAGCCTCAGCCATGATCTAGCTTTGTAGGGGCACGGCATGCCGTGCCCCTACGACTCAGTGGTGGGTTTATTTAACCTAGTTTAGTCGGCGAGAAATGCTTAGATTTCGAAACACGCTTTCCGGAAAAATAGAAGAGTTTCACCCACTCAAAGAGGGTGAGGTCAGTTTTTACTACTGCGGCCCAACCGTCTGGGACTACGGTCACATCGGCAACTTTCGTTCGGCACTCGCCGCTGACATTCTCAGGCGCTATCTAAAATTCAAGGGCTTCAAAGTTACCCACGTGATGAATATCACGGACGTCGAAGACCGCATTATTGCCAAGTCACAGCAGGCTGGGCTCAGCATCGACGACTACACCGCCAAATATATTGACGCGTTGTGGGAAGACTTTGATGCACTCGGGTGCGAAAGACCGGACATCGTCCCGCGCGCCACCAGGCATATTCCGGAGATGGTCTCTTTGATTGAGCGACTGATGGAAACTGATCACGCATACCGCTCAGATGGATCGATCTACTATCGCATCTCTTCCTTTCCCGAGTATGGCAAGCTTTCAAAAATAAACTTTGCCGGCAACATTGCCGGGGCCAGTGATCGCATCGATACCGACCGTTATGAAAAAGAGGATGCGCGCGACTTCGCGCTCTGGAAGGAACCTGCGTCGGAAACGGAACCCGCGTGGGACGCGTCGATCGGTCGCGGGCGCCCCGGATGGCATATCGAGTGCTCCGCGATGTCGATGAAGTATCTGGGTGAAACGTTTGATATCCATGCCGGCGGAATCGACCTCGTGTTTCCACATCACGAAAATGAAATCGCGCAAAGCGAAGGCGCCACCGGAAAACCTTTTGTCCGTTACTGGATCCACTTTGAACATCTCAAAGTGGAAGGCGAGACTATGTCCAAGTCGAAAGGTAACTACTACACTTTTCGCGACGTGGCCGCCAAAGGCTATTCACCCGCGGCGGTGCGCTATTTCCTCCTGAGCGTGCCCTATAACAAACAGATTAATTTCACTTTTGATGCTCTGGCAGGTGCGGAGAAGACAGTTGCCGGCCTGCGGGATTTTCGTGCGCGCCTGGATGAAGCAAAGGCGTCACCCGGTATAAACGAAGATCTGCATCAAGCCACTTTGAAAGCTGCTGCGCAGTTCGAAGCAGGCATGGACGATGATCTCAATACCTCCGTGGCCCTCGCGGTGATTCACAATCTCACTCGCGACGTGAACACAGCGATTGCCAGGAAGCACCTAATGGTGGAGAACAAAGCCGAGCTGCTTGAGCTCTTGAAACGATTCGATAGCGTGCTGAATATTTTTGGAAACGATCAACGTGAGATATTGGACAGCGAAGTCAACAGTTTGATCGAGGAACGGCAGGAAGCCCGGCGGCGACGCGACTTCGCGCGGGCTGACGAGATTCGTATCGAGCTCGCTGCGCGCGGCATAATTCTCGAAGACACGCGCGACGGATTGCGCTGGAAGCGCAAGTAGCACAGACATTAGTGTCAGTTCGTTTTGCATGTAACGCAATATCAGTGTTAGTTAACCACACAAGCGTTACGATCCACGAAACAACACGAAGTAACACGAAGCGCGGTTGGTGTTGTTTAGTGTAATTCGAGGATCTTTACGCAAACAAGCTGTTGCTTGCAGCGCATGAAAATTCCTTTCGCTGCAAAAAAACAAACAGCCGACAGCCTAGGGTGTGGCTGTCTGCTGTTTGCTGTTATTGTTGTGATTAAGCGGTGCTTCTGACTGTTTACTGTTTACTGTCTACTGTCTACTATTTATTGGCTCTGCCACCGCGGCTCCACCCCCAGATTCCACATCAAGAATGAGTAGATATCCGAGGTTTGCTCGATCGCCTTGGTGGTGCTGCTGGCGCCGTGTCCTGATTTAGTGTCGATACGAATCAACACTGGATTGTCGCCCGCTTGCGCGGCCTGCATGGCCGCCGCGTATTTAAACGAATGCGCCGGCACAACCCGGTCGTCATGGTCGGCAGTGGTTATCAAGGTCGCCGGGTACTTCGTCCCTGGTTTGATGTTATGGATGGGCGAGTATGCGTAGAGGGCTTTAAACTCCTCCGGATTATCGCTCGAGCCGTAATCGGCGATCCAGTTCCAACCAATCGTAAACTTGTGGAACCGCAGCATATCCATCACGCCCGCTTGTTGAATCACGGCCTTGAATAACTCCGGACGTTGATTGGCCACCGCGCCAACGAGCAACCCGCCGTTTGACACGCCATGTATCGCGAGCTTGCTCGGCGAAGTGTATTTGCTTTGGATCAAATATTCAGCCGCGGCAATGAAGTCGTCGAAAACATTTTGCTTCTTCAGCTTCATGCCCGCTTCGTGCCATTTCTCGCCATACTCCGCGCCGCCGCGCATGTTTGCTGACGCATAGACAAAGCCCTGTTCGAGCAACGCCAGGCGGAACGAACTGAACGTCGGATATACCGTTGAGCTGAAACCGCCGTAACCGTAAAGCAACGTCGGGTTGGTGCCATCCAGCTGCAGCCCTTTCTTGTGGACCAGAAACATCGGCACGCGCGTGCCATCTTTGCTGTTGAAGAAAACTTGTTTCGTTTCGTAGTCCGTCGATTTGAAACCAGGGATGTCCGGCTGACGGAAAAGCGTCGATTTCTTAGTCGCAATGTCGTACTTGTAAATCGCGCCGGGAACATTGAACGTTGTGAACGTGTAGAAGGTGACCTTGTCGTCGTTTCGGCCGGCGAACCCGCCCACAGTGCCAAGACCCGGCAACATGATTTCATTCTCGAGCTTGCCATCGAGGCTGTAGACGTAAGCGCGCGCGGCCACATCCTTGAGATAAGTCACAAACAGTTTGCCGCCTACCGTATTGACTATGTCGAGCGGCTCAGGTTTTTCAGGGATGATGTCTTTCCAGTTTTTCTCATCCGGATTCGCCGGATCAAAAAGAAATACGCGGCCGTTCGGCGCCTTGCGATCGGTCCAGACCACGAACTTGTCGCCTACGTTGTCAATCACGCCAAAACTATCGTCACCAATGTCGGCAATTAGGGGTTTGAAAGTGGTGCCACTAGCCGATATATCGCGATAAAAGAGCGCGTTTCCCTTCTTCCCTTTTCCGCGATCCGAGATAGTCAAGAAAGCGAAACGTTCGTCATCACTCGTGCCGATAGTGTGAAAACGCTGCGGGTTCGCCTTGTCTTCGTAGACGAGCGTATCAGCCGATTGCGCAGTTCCGACTTTGTGATAGAAGACCTGATGGTTTTCATTCTTGGTAGTCATTTCCTGACCGGACTGCGGCGCTGGATACCGGCTGTAATAAAAACCGTCGCCCTGCCAGGCAATGCCGGAGACTTTTACCCAGTCAAGCAGGTCGGGCTGCAAGCCTTTAGAGGCCACATCCATTACATATACTGTTGTCCAGTCTGAGCCGCCCTGCGATACGCCGTAACCCAGAAACTTGCCATCCCTGGACAGTGAAAACTGGCCCAGGCGAGTGGTGCCGTCCTTCGACAATTTGTTTGGATCCAGCAGCACTTCAGGAACGCCGTCGAGTCCTTTTTGTCGATACCAGACGTTCTGGTTCTGTAGACCATCGTTCTTCGTATAGAAGTAGTAGTCGCCGCGCCGTGACGGCGCAGAATATTTGGGGTAGTTGAAAATGGTAGTAAGCCGCTCCTTAATCTTCGAGCGGTAGGGGATCTTGTCGAGGTACGCGAAAGTCACCTTATTCTGCGCCTCGACCCAGGAAGCGACTTCCGGTGCGCGATCATTCTCCATCCAGCGATAGGGATCCGCTACTTTCGTACCGAAGTAGTCGTCTACGGTGTCGCCCTTTTTGGATTCCGGATAAACGAGGCTCGTTGCTGTGCCGGTAGTTCCGTCGGTTGACGCGGACGGATTATGCTGGGTTTGAGCTTGCGCAAATGGCAGCGACAGCGAGCTGGCTGCCAGCGCCACTACTAGGATCGCGCAAAGCATGCGCCATTGAAGGGGCAGGGACTTCGGGGCAATTCTATTCATCTTTATCTCCTGGGTTTAATGCAGAATTCAAAACGGAATACTAAAAACGGTTTGCGGCCGTGACATACTAGTCGACTTGAAGATTAAGTTCAAAGTGAGCGCAGCCGAGCATCTTGGATGACGAAAGGTCCGGAGATGGTTGACCGAGTTGATCCTTTCAATCCCTTTTCTGAACCCGTCCAGGTCCCGATAACGGACGTGTTTGACCTCCACACCATCCCACCCCGCGAAGTGAAAGCAGTGGTGGAGGAGTATCTCAATGAGGCGCGAAAAGCAGGATTCCTGAGCGTCAGAATCATTCACGGGAAGGGCAAAGGGGTGCAGAAGGAGGTAGTGCGCGCGATTTTGGGCCGCACCGCTTTTGTTACGTCCTGGACAGATGCTCCACCAGAGGCGGGCGGACTGGGAGCAACCATTGTTTGGTTCAGGGAGGAATAATCCTTTCGTATTCCTAGTGTGGTTTGTGGATCGTTTAAACCATCCACCAAATACACTAACAAACACGAAGCCGGCGGACTTAGGCCAACAATCCCTTAATGAGCTCACTCAGCCACTTAAATTCAATCGGCTTGGTTACGTAGGCATCAAAACCGGCGGCCTTTGCGCCCTCGCGAAAGTCAGTTTCCTGGTGTGCGGTGACCGCGATTACCGGCACGCTCCCCAGTCCGTCGGTAGCGCGTATTTTTTCCGTTGCTGCTATACCATCCATTACCGGCAGACTTAAATCCATCAGGATAATGTCGGGCCGGTCACGCTCCGCAACTTCAACGGCTTGTTCTCCGTTTTCTGCTTCCACTACCAGGTAATGAAGGTTCTCCAGCTCCAGGCGCATGAGATAGCGCGAGTCCTCGTCATCTTCGACGATCAGAACAGTCCAATCCCGGGAGTCTTTTTCTGACATTCCTTCGTGTCGGTAGAAAGCGTGTGGTTTTCTAACAGATTCGCCCGAAATTATTCAATTTTGGGGTTGGTCTGACTGTAAGTCGGGCGCAGGGTTATGTCAAGAATAGCAAACATGAAGAAAAGAGCCGCTTTGGGATGTTAACGTTTCGCTGCGAGATTCGTCTTAATAGTCGAAGGATCCTTCAGCCTGGGCTAAAAAAGTGAACCAAATGGTTGCGGGAGACGTTAAATCCTGCGAAGCCAAATCTTCTGGAAACCCGGAGAATCATCCAATGAAAAGACTGATTATTGTTGTGCTCCTCGTGGGAATCGCGGGAGTTGCTGGAGTTGTGCGTTCCTATACGAAGTCAGGAGGCAGCATTAGAGAATGGCCGCTGGCGATCAAAGGGGCAACTCATTCGAGCCCGGAAGTACGGGACGAGATTCGCAAAAGCTACCAGCTTTCTCCGGGGGCCCGTGTTGAGATTGCCGGCATTAACGGCGGCGTAAAGATTGAGACATCTGACACCAGAACCGCCGACGTTTATATCGAACGAACTGCCGCCAGTCAGGAAGCGCTGAACCGTCGCAAGATTGTCATCGAAGCGACCGATGACAAGCTGACTATTCGCGGCGAAAAGGGCGATGGAGGTTTTCTTTCGGGTGTCTTTGGTTCTAATCCAACTGAACGCGTAACGCTGAAGTTGCCAAGGCAGATTGCTTTAGTAACGAAGGGCGTCAATGGCTCCGTTAAGGTTGGGGAAATCGACGGACCGGTTGATGTTCTCGGTATCAACGGCAAGGTTGAAATAGAGCAGGCTTCAGGGGCGGCAAAGTTTTCCGGCATCAATGGAAACATTTCGGTGGCCCTGAATCGGCTTGGCCAGGACGGCGTCGACATGAGCGGCATCAACGGAAACATTGAGCTGCGACTAGCCGATGGCGTGAACGCGAGTCTCAAGACTCATGGCATGAACGGCAGAGTGATCTCCGATATGCCTAATGTGGTAGTTGATAAAAACAGTCGCGGAAATTACACCGCCACCATCGGAAGCGGGGGGAGCTCAATTTCAGCTAGCGGGATAAATGGAAATATTCGCTTGACGCGAAAGGGCTCAGAACAAAAGCTGGCATAGGAAGTCTTGAGTCGAGAGTCTCGAGTCTGGAGTCACACGACAGAACTGACTCCAGCCTCCCGACTTCAAAACACCAGACTTTGTATTAAGGCGTGCAGTCTGGAGGATCACACTCCCCACCCTAGACTCCAGACTCCAGACTCCCGACTCTAGACTCCAGACTTTAGTTCCGAGAACTTCACGTTCATGATTGGATACTCTTTCCAATCCTTGTAGTCGTAGTGCCACCACTCAGGTTCGTAAACCGCAAACCCTTCCGCTGCCATTGCCGTCCGTAGTAGTTCGCGCAGACGCTTTGCTTCCGGCGTCGCACATTCGTAGTTAATGTGCGAACGCTCGGTCATCTCGTCATACTCACCGGGCATTTTCACGATCTCACCAGTTCTTAGATCGTACAGCGAAAGATCTACAGCCCCGCCGCGATTGTGCCGCGAGCCTTTGGCGGGGTCGGCAACGAATATCTTTTTGTCCTCGGGCGTGACATCCCAAAACGTTTTGGTGACGGACCATGGGCGATAGCCATCGAAAACAACCAGGCCGTAACCCTGACTCCGAAGTTTTTGATTTACCCGCACCAGGGCTTCCGCGGCTGGCCGCTGCAGGAAGGCTCGTTTCTGTTTGTAAACCTTTTTTCCCAGGAAGTTGTTTTTCGTCGCGTAGCGAATATCGAGTCGGATAGTGGGGTCGAGCTTCACTAATTCAACCAGATCCGGCCGGCGAAAAGGTCCGGTTTCAGTTGGTGGGCCTTGGGCTAAGGCGACAGCCGCCAGCAGGAGAAGGAGTAGGATGGACTTTGCAATGGGACTAATCATAACTGGGTGGAGAGCCTTTCCTTTCCAGTTGTTCACGCGTTCCCTGAGCGCCAAGGGCGCGAAATGTGACAGCCTGGGCCAACGGCCCAGGTCTGAGCGAGCTTGATGACGTGAAAGCGCTGAAGGCGCGAATTAATGTAACTCGACGCGACCGCAAATACATTTCGCGCCTTCAGCGCTTACGCTTATTGGGCGTCACTTAACCCAGGGCGATGCCCTGGGCTATTACATCCTCGCGCCGTTGGCGCTCCATCCGTACGCCCTTCACCGTTCACTGAATTTCCTGCCAGGACGGCGCCACTGCCCCTTAAAAATCAACCGGCAAGCGGGTCGTTAAAGTCGGTGCGTTCCAGCCGCGAAGTTTTTCGTTCCATTGCGGGATGGTGTCTCTGATGAATCGATTCACCTCGGCCATGCGATCGCGAAACTCGGGTTGTATTTCTTCAAAATACTGCCGCTGGTAAGGCGTGGGAGCTGCGTTCGTACCGTCCATCCCGAAAAAGAGTTCCCCAATCTTATTCACCACTTGCGCTTTACCTGATGAACCGAGTCCTTCGGAACGACGGGCCAACCGATCTTCCAACGCCATCACCTGTTTAATGTAATCTTCCAGGGCCTTCATCATGTCCTTATCGGGCTCTTTGTTAAGGTTCTTAACGGTGGTCTGCGTGTGTTTGAGTTGCTCCTCAATGCTGTCGAGGAACCGCAGTGCACTATTAACGGATGATTGCATATCGCGAAGTTTGATCTGCAGATCATATTGCTGCTGTAGGTCTGCCTGCGGCACACTGATCGTTGGATCCAAACGAACTTCAACCGGCTGTTGAAACGTCTTGTCACCCACAGTCAGTTTCACCGTGTATGTGCCAGGCAACACGTGTGGACCACGCGGCGGGCCGGCAAACGCCGTCTCTTCGGGACTGGGCGGCCGCCGCACTTCCGCGCCGCCTAAACGAAGGTTCCAGGCCGCGCGATTCAAACCTTTTTCTTTCGCAGGCTTGTCCAGCTCTTGCACCAACTTTCCGGTTGAATCAAACACCTGAATCTTGAAAGTTGTTTTATCGTCCGGCTTGTCTTTTAGGTAGTAAGTTATCAACGCGCCGTAAGGAGGATTTGGGCCGGCAAACTGTTTGTCTCCGATACCATAACGAGTGAAGCGCGTGGCATAACGCAGTGCCGGTCTGATGGGAAACAGGTGAGTGTTACTGCTGAGTATCGCCGACGTCAGTTGTTGAATCGGCGCTGCATCGTCATAAATCCAAACGCTGCGGCCGTGGGTCGCGAGAATCAGATCGTTTTCGCGCGGATGAACCACAATGTCATGCACCGACACATTGGGCAGGTTTTTTAAATTCAGTGCCACCCATTCCCTGCCGCCATTGTACGAAGCAAACAAACCGATCTCAGTGCCCGCGTAGATCAAATTCGGGTTTTTCGGATCTTCGCGAACTACCTGCACGTATGCTTTCGCAGGCAAGTTTCCTGCAATCGAGCTCCAGTGCCTGCCGCCGTCAGTCGTCTTGAAAATGTAGGGACGAAAGTCATCGAACATGTGCCGGTCGAAAGATACATAGGCGGTGCGCGCGTTGGTTCGGGAAGGCTCGACGTGGGAGACTGGTGACTTGGCAGCGACGCCGGAAATATTCTTTATCAGGTTGGTCCAGCTCTTTCCTCCGTCTGTTGTTAACTGGATGTTGCCGTCGTCTGTCCCTGCCCAAACTTGCCCTTGTTGGAGCGGTGATTCAGCGAGCGTGATTATGGTTGAATAATATTCAGCAGTCGTGTTCTCAATCGCAACCGGCCCGCCGGCATCCTTTAGTCTCTCCGGATCGTTTGTCGTCAGGTCCTCGCTGATTTGTTCCCAGGTCTTACCAAAGTCGTTCGACTTAAAAACAACGTTTCCCCCAAAGTAAACGGTGTTCTTGTCGTGCGGCGAAAGTAGAATCGGCGAGTTCCAGTTGAAACGGTATTTCTCGCCTGCTGCTGGGCCATCGCCTGAGCCGCGGCCCCACGGATTTATTTCCTGTTGCTCGCGCGTACGGAAGTCTGTGCGCAGGATGTTGCCGCCCTGCGATTCGGAGATGTAAAGATCGGGATTGTCCGCGCTGTTAATTACGTAAAAGCCATCGCCGAAACTGACCATGCGCCAGTCGTCGTTCATGATTCCAGCGGGTTCGCGCGTCCGGCTGGGACCGGTCCAGGCGCCATTGTCCTGCAATCCGCCCATGACGTTATAAAAGGGCAAACGATTGTCTGCATGGATTTGATAAAACTGGCCAAGCGGGATGTTATAAACCGGCTCCCAGGTTTCTCCCCCGTCGTAGGACACGGCAATGCCGCCGTCATTTCCCTGCCAGATTCTTTTAGGATTTTTCGGATCCTGCCAGAAAGCGTGATAGTCGATATGCGTTCGACCCGTGATCGAGCGAAACGCCCTGCCTCCGTCAATCGATTCAAACAGAGTTGAAGCGACTGCGTAGACGTGGTTCTCATTTTCCGGATTGACCCTGACGCGCGTGTAATAGAAACCGCGCGCCACGATCCGGTCGTTCTTCGAAACCTGCTTAAAAGTCTCACCACGATCGTCGGAGCGATAAAGCGTGCCCTCTTTGGCTTCAAGAATCGCGTAAACGATCTCCGGATTACTTGGGGCCGCGCGCACGCCGATGCGACCGATTAGTTTTGGTAGTCCATTGGTTAACTTGTTCCAGGTGCGCCCTCCGTCGATCGATTTGTAGAGCCCACCTTTTTCACTGCCGCTGCGATGGGTCCAGGGCTTGCGCTCAAAGCTCCACATGCCGGCATAAAGAATGTTTGGGTTGGTGGCGTCCATATCCAAGTCAGAAACACCGTGCTCCCGGTCGAGGTAGAGTGTCTTGGTCCAGGTCTTGCCGCCATCGGTAGTCATGAACACGCCGCGTTCATCATTTGGGCCAAACGCGTGACCGAGGGCGCCTACGTAAACTATGTCCGGATTGTGCGGATGAATAACGATTGCGGAAATGCGCTCGGTTTCGCGCAGCCCCATGTGTTGCCAGTTTTTCCCGCCGTCGGTTGACTTATAAACACCATCGCCAAACGAAACACTGTTTCTGGTTTTCGATTCGCCGGTGCCAACCCATACAACGTCTGGATTGCTGGGCGCGAGGGCGACGTCGCCAATTGATATGGTTCCCTGCCGCTCGAAGATCGGTTTCCAGGTCACGCCACCGTTGATCGTCTTCCAAAGACCACCGGAAGCGGTGGCGACGTAGAGAAGGTTTGCGTTTCCCGGGACGCCTTCGATGTCAGCCGTTCGCCCGCCCATAATCGCCGGCCCAATACTGCGCCACTCAAGCCGTTCAAATGCTTTCTCAAATTGGGATTTGAATTTGTCGTCCTTTGTTGGAGTCGCACTCTCTTGTGGACTCGGCGAAGGCGTGGCAGTGGGCTCCTGAGCATTAACTACCAGCGCGCATGTGCAGACAAAAACGAACAGGCAGAATTTGAAACTGAGTTTCGAGATGGGCATGCATTCTCTCCTGGACGGGAAATTTGGTTGATTGCTTGAGCCAAACAGACGGTCTGGAGAGTTTACTCATCAGCTTGGCCAATTGGAAGTTATGAGCAAGTTCGCCCCCAGCGGAGTCTGTCGGGAAAAAGTCATAGACAGCGATCAAATAATAAGTAAACTGCCGGCATGAGCAAATCATTTCGTGCTTACGATATGAATCAGCAATTGCTGTTGCCGCCGGATTTGCGCCAGTGGTTGCGCGACGATCACCTGGCGCTGTACGTCAGCGACGTGGTGGAGGCGTTGGATCTTTCGCGGATCATGAGCAAGTACGAAGAAGGCGACAGCCGTGGTCGGCCGCCTTACCACCCCGCAATGATGGTGAAACTGTTGGTCTATGGTTACTGCACGGGTCGGATGTCGTCGCGGAAGCTGGAGCAGGCTACTTATGATGACGTGGCGTTTCGCGTCTTGAGCTGCGATCAGCATCCAGACCACGACAGCATCGCCGATTTTCGCAAGCGACACTTGGCCGAACTCGGGCAGTTGTTTGTGCAAGTGCTGCAGTTGTGCCAGCGGGCCGGCCTGGTGAAGCTGGGCCATGTGGCCGTTGATAGCACGAAGATCAAAGCTAACGCAGCCAAGCGCGAATCGCTGCGCTACGGACACTTCGAGGCCGCCGAGCAGGCGCTGGAGGCGGAGGTGCTGCGGTTGTTGACCGAGGCGCAACGGATCGATGACGAAGAAGACACAGTTTACGGCGCGGGTCGGCGCGGTGATGAGTTGCCGGCCGAGTTGCGACGGCGAGAGACTCGGTTGGCGAAGATTCGCGAGTTGAAAGCGCAGTTGGAACAGGAGGCGCAACAAGCGGCCGCGCAAGAACAACAGCAAAAAGCAGCGGATGAGCCAAAGAACTACAGACGGCGCCAATGGACCAAGAGCGAGAGCGGCGCGGTGGTTCCCAAGGGCAAAACGCAACGTAATCTCACTGATCCGGACTCGCGCTTGATGATGGACACGACCACCGGGAATTATGAACAAGCTTACAATCCGCAACTCGCCGTTGACGCACAGACGCAGATCATCGTGGCCGCGCGGGTCGTGCAAGCACCAAACGATCAGGAGCAGTTGGTGCCTACCGTGTTGGAGGTGAAGAAGAATCTGGGCGCATTGCCCGCTGTGGTTTCGGCTGACGGAGCTTACTTCAGCAGCGCGGTAATCACTACGGAAGCTTTGCGTGGCATTGATTTGTATGTGCCTCCCAATGAACCGGAACCGAGCGTTGTGCCGGAGACCCCAGCCCTGGATGGCAGTGTGCGGGCGCAGATGTGGCACAAACTGAAAAGCAAACCGGGACGCAATATTTACAACCGGCGCAAGACGATCGTCGAACCTGTCTTTGGCCAAATCAAACACGTGCGCAGCTTCCGCCAGTTTATGTTGCGGGGCCTGGCCCAAGTAGAAGGCGAATGGTTGCTGATCTGCCTGACCCATAACTTATTGAAGCTGTTTCGCAATCTGAAACCAGCGCCGATCGTCTGAAACCGCAAAAGTTAAGCTAGGCGAAGCGATCCACGGCATCACTAGGGCCAAACAACCAAATTCGCGATGCTTGGCCTCGCCCAATTAATGGAGTTAAAAATCACGCTTGAAAATATCCCTTTATGATTCCGTCAACTGTCCGAACCACTTTTCCCCGACAGACTCCAGCGGGGGCGAAATGTTTATAGCCTGACAACCCTACAAGAATCTCAGCGCTCCGTAGGAGCGCGACAGCCACTTGATTTACCCTACTGTTCTTTGACGTCTCGCTCCTCACGGAGCGAAAGCAGCTTGGAGTTTGGCGATGGCTATAAACATGGCGCTCCTACGGAGCGATGCTTATTCCGATGTTGCACTTCCTATTTGAACCGCTTGCCAGCGTGCGAACAGCCCATTCGCTTCCGGCTCTGAATTCGCCGACCGACGATGTCTAACGAATTGAACCCGTACGCAAAACCAGTTATAAAGAATGTTCTCAAAAACCGTACAGGAGATATTGATTGCCGCAGAGTCGACACCGAAAAACCAACAAGAGCAAGAAGCGCCCCAAGGGCATGTACCCAGCCACGAAATCGAAACCCCTCACCGGGCGTAATCGTCAGGTCAGAATCATAGCGATTGTAGTTGTGCTGGTGCTCGCGGCATCAGCGATTGCTTACCTGTTTGTTAGGCGCGGAGGAAACGCGGGCGCCGAGGTCACCACCGCTTCGGGATTGAAATATGTCGAGCTAACTGAGGGCTCGGGAGCCTCGCCACGCGCGGGCCAAACTCTTTCAGTGCATTACACAGGCACTCTGCAAGACGGAACGAAGTTTGACAGCTCGCGCGATCGCGGCAAGCCGTATGAGTTTCGTATTGGCACTGGAGCCGTAATTAAAGGTTGGGACGAAGGTCTAATGACGATGAAAGTCGGTGGCCGGCGAAAGTTGATTGTTCCACCAAACCTTGGGTACGGACCGCGCGGCAATCCGCCAAGCATTCCCGGGAATTCAACGCTCCTGTTCGACGTGGAGTTAATGGGTATTAAGTAGCGTTGCGGCGCCCGCTGCCTCCCTTCTAGCAGTTAGATTGCATTCTTCTTGTGATCGTGGGCCTCGCCGATTTAATGGCGATCAATCCTCTATAATCTGCATCTCTCCTCTTTGCCCTTGTGGTATCTGCTCTACGTTTAATATTCAAGGAGTTGAAACATCATGAAGAATGAACGCTTAGGCAGGGGACTCTTTGCTGCCATTGTGTTTGGAGTTGTGCTCAGCTTGTCCATAAATGCGTTTGGACAAGGTAAGGGGCGAGGTGGCGGAGTTGGTGGCGGTCGCGGCTCCGGCAGTTCAGGAAATTCGGGAGGACCTCCGCCGGGGACTGGTGTTGATCGTGGACTCGGCAACGCGTCAGATCGTTCCAATGGACGTTCGAATGACGGGCTTGCAAATGCTTCGACCCGCTCCAGTGGACGTTCAGATGCGGGTCTCGCCCGCGCTCGCGCGGCAAGCAATCTTCGCCAGGCTGACCGCGACCTACGTGAGCATCCTGGTATTGCTCATTCGCTGCACGTGAATGCAAACGACCTGCGCGCCGGTTATCAAACCGCGTTGCAGACAAACCCCAATTTAACCTTCGGGCATTACGTTGCCGCCACGCGGCTGGCCCATAATCTCGGTACGAGATTTCCAAACGTGACGCGAGACGCAATCCTTGTCCAGTTAGCTGAAGGCGACAGTTTGGGTCGTGCCTTGCAGGATTTGGGACTGAGCTCGCAGGAGGCAAAGGCGGCCAGGAAGCGAGCTGAACGAGAAATCAAAGAAGCCAAGAATTAACCTTAACGTTTCTGGGAAATCAACCAGCAGATGGCCCGCCTCATTCGCGGGCCATTTTTTCTTGGAGTTGCTTGGCCTGGAGTGAGGAAGCACGGGGCTCGCGATAGCAAGCAACGCCCGGGTGGGTCGAAGAATTCAGAGCCGGGAGCGATAGCGACCGGGTGCCACTTCGGTGAACTCAACTGGGGTGGCAAGCTGATATGCGAAATTATTAATGTTTCTATCGTGGTGCATAACGTTAGTTTAATCCGGTCGCTACCGCTCCCGGCTCTGAATTCGTCCGCCCACGACAAATTGCTTAACCTCGGTATAGCGCCGCGGTAATGATCCCCAGCAACACCTTATCGGCCGATTCAAACAACACCTGCTTCACCATCAGCGTGGTGGGAACCGGCTGTACCGCGTAGGCAATTAAGAAAGACGGAATCGCAAGCACAAGAGCCATTGCAATCCCAAACCTGATTCCCTGTGCCAGCCAGGGTTTGTTTTCCACCCCCTTGGCATAAATCCAAACAGAGCCAATCGCAAACGAGAGGTACGCAAGATTGATGAAGAGCATCTTTTCCTGGCCTTCCGGGCGGTAGTGCTCCTTTACAGGCATGTAGTCGGGAGCGAGGATCACAGCGTGGATCAAAAAGCCGGTCAGGCAGGCGACGATGAATACCACGATTATCGTCAGCACCAGTCTCTTGATGTTCATTGGGGGACACTCCTTCGGCAAAGGTAATTTGTGAAAGCAAACGGAAACCAAAGCCTTGTTGGCGCCGGATTCTAGACCACTTCCCGCGATGTTTCCAGATCGGAAACTTTAGAACAATCCACTTCCACGAACAGCTTTTCGTGTGCTGGGTACTTACTGGTTTAGTTTGGTAGGGGCACACCATGACGTGCCCCTACTTTCTTAACCAAATTGCCCAGGTACGATTAAAGTGAACCAGTACCGTGTGCTGGTTTGATTAGTTACGCGACTGAGAGTTAATCTGCTTTCCACGCCGCGACAGTAAAAGCTGAGGAGAATCCTTCCATGAGTGGTAATACTTTGAGCATCACCGACAACCGAACCGGAAAGCAGTATGAACTGCCGATTGAAAATGGGACCATCAAGGCAATGGACCTGCGTCAGATTAAAGCGGCGGAAGACGACTTTGGTTTGATGACTTACGATCCCGCTTTCATGAATACTGCCTCCTGCAAAAGCAAGATCACGTTCATCGACGGTGATAAGGGGATTCTTGAGTATCGCGGCTATCCCATCGACGTGTTGGCGGAGAAGAGTTCCTACCTTGAGGTTGCTTATCTCCTGCTTAAAGGTGAACTGCCAACTGAGCCGGAATTAAAAGCGTGGACACACAACATCACCTATCACACCTTCATCAACGAAAGTATCAAGAAGGTGATTGACGGTTTTCATTACAACGCGCATCCGATGGGGATGTTTGAGGCGACCCTTGGCGCCCTTTCCACGTTTTATCCTGACGCCAAAAACATTTTTGATATCGAGTGTAGGCAGAAACAGATTCACCGGCTAATTGCCAAAGTGCCAACGATTGCGGCGTTCGCTTATCGCCATCGCATCGGCATGCAGTACGCGTATCCCGACAACGACCTCAGTTACGAAGGCAATTTTCTCAACATGATGTTCAAGACCACGGAATTGAAGTATCAATCGAATCCAGTGCTTGAACGCGCGCTAAATGTTCTCTTCATCCTCCATGCAGATCACGAACAGAATTGCAGCACCAATGCGATGCGCAGTATCGGCAGCGCGCACACCGATCCCTTTTCGTCCATGGCAGGGGCGGCAGCGGCACTTTATGGGCCGCTGCACGGAGGCGCCAACGAGATGGTTTTGCGCATGCTTAAAGACATTGGGTCGGTGGACAAAATTCCGGAGTACATCAAACGCGTCAAGGCTGGCGAGTTTCGGCTAATGGGTTTCGGGCATCGCGTATACAAGAACTACGATCCGCGCGCGCGCATTATTAAGCAGGTCGCTGATGAAGTTTTTGAGGTTACCGGTAAGGACCCGATGCTCGATGTGGCACTGGAGCTCGAGCGAATAGCTCTCGAGGATGAGTACTTCGTTAAGCGTCGACTCTATCCAAACGTAGACTTCTACTCAGGAATAATCTACAAGGCGATGCGCTTCCCGGTAGACATGTTCCCAGTGCTATTCGCTATCCCGCGCACTTCGGGCTGGCTGGCCCAGTGGGTTGAGCTACTCGAAGATTCCGACCAAAAGATTGCGCGGCCGCGGCAAATCTATTTGGGGCATCCGACACGCGAGTATGTGCCCCTCGCACAGCGTAAGGCGCCTGCCGAAACCGAAGCTGCGCGCGCATGAAAAAGATTCGGTCGTGTTTCGAGTTTCGCGTTCTAGTCTCGATTTGATGAAACTCGGGTTGCGGCGGGCCGCAAACAAAGGTCCTCTCCGTCGCGTTAGCGGACGATACCAGAGTAGCCCAGCACTTTACTGCCGCGCTATTGTCATCCGTCGGCTCCGCCGACGGCCCTCACTGCTTTTTTGCAAGCCGTCGGGTCCAGAGAACTTTAAACTCTAAACTTCTCCTCGATCCCGCAATTGACAGCCATCGCTCGGCCCGATTAATATCCGCGCGCTTAGTTCGACTCACATCTCGCACCTACTTCAAGGAGGGTTACAAAATGAATAAAACACACGCAGTTCAAGTCTTGGCGCTACTTATCATTGCAGCCGCGGTAATAACTTTCGGCGCCAGCCCAGCCGCGACCTCGCCAGTCTCACAAGCACTGATCGTCGACGATGATCAGGTTGACTGTCCGAACGCTGACTTCACGTCTATTCAGGCTGCGGTAACGGCTGCCGCTCCCAATGCGACAATCAGAGTCTGCGCCGGCACGTATAACGAAACAGTCAGTGTGCCAAAGCCTCTAACGATCCTTGGCGCGCTGGACGGCAATCCCGCGCCAAACCGGCCCCTTACCCCGAGCGAACAGTCAATCGTTAATGGCTCGTTTAATTTAGCGGCTAATAACATAGTCCTTGAAGGTTTCATTATTCAGGACACCCCGGGCACAGGGATCTTCACAAGCCAGCTTTTTTCCGGCTACCAAATCCGTCGCAACATCGTTCAAAACCACTTGATCGGCTTGGATCTAAACAGCAGCGGCGCAAACTTGTCCGAGGTCGAGCACAATGTTTTCATCACCAACACTCAGTCGAACATTGAATCCAACCTCGGCCTGGTAAAAGCTCGCATTGAGGAAAACAATCTCGTTGGAATTAACAACCCGGCTGAAGGCGCTTTCAGTGTGGGAATTGCCATCCAGGGCGGCTTTTCTGGTCCCGCGCCGCCACAATCGAACATCGTGATCCGTAAGAATGACTTCTTCAATCACGGAAACCACCTGCAACTGTTTTTCACAACCAACTCTGAAGTTAGCGACAACGTCGCTCGCGTCGCCGGCGGCACGGGCTTTTACTTCGGCGATGGTGATAATGGGCTTACGATTGCGGGCAACAACATCACAGAGAGCGGAGGCTCGGCGATCGTCCTTGAAGACTTCGTTGCGACTCCAGCAAATGCAAATACCAATAATGTTGTGAAGGTGAACACCCTAAACAACAATGGCCGCAATGGCCTGCTGCTTATCACGGCGAGCGGTAATACCCTGCGCGAAAATCAATGCGAGCGCAACGGATTCATAAATCCCACGGCCCCGCCCAACCAACGGAGCGGCATCCATCTTCTGAATGCGAGCAATAACATTCTCCGGGAAAACAAATGCCTTAATAACTTCCTGGATGGAATTCGGCTGCAACTTCTCTCAAGCGGGAACACGCTTTTACAAAACCACACGACGGGCAATGGCGAAGATGGGATTCGTACCGTGCAGAATTCCACCGGTAACACGTTCGAGAAAAACACCACGCTCGACAATACGGAGCATGACGCTCACGACACCACTCGTCCCTTAAACAGTTGGACCAACACCAATTGTCGCACCGACTTTCCGACGGGGACGATTTGCAAACAGCCAAACGGCAACAATGCGGCGCTCATTCTTGGCCTAAGTGCATCGACTGCCGAGTCGTCCGAAGACATGCCCACTCGCCCGGTCAGTAGTCGGATCATCTTGTGGTAATGCTTTAAAGAGGCTTGCGGTTTAGGGGGTAGGGTGGTTTCGGGTGTAGAAGGTTGGATAAAGGCTGTCCAAGCTAGCAGGTTGGAATTTACCCTACCCCCCTACACCCGACACCCTAAGAATATGGTGCACCCAGCAGGACTCGAACCTGCGACCTTCTGATCCGAAGTCAGACGCTCTATCCAGCTGAGCTACGGGTGCACACGCGTGTGAATGGTAAATGGTAAATAGCGAATAGTAAAAGCCTCGGCCAACTCAGCCGACGCATGGAAGCGACCATTCGCCGTTCACCATTCACCATTTAATATTTACGATTTCCCATTCATTATTCACCATTCACTATTCACTATTTACTATTTACTAGCCTGCAATTCCTTCCGAATGAACCGCACCAGTTCATCAATCTCCTGGGCGCTTAGTTTGTCCTTAAACGGCGGCATCTCATCCTCGCCGTTCATAATTTGTTTCACAAACTCCTCGTCCGTATGCCTGAGCGCGTGACCTTCTCGTAGACTCGGCACTTTGAAGCTCTTGCCTTCAACCGTCACCGGGCCGCCCTTACCATCACTGCCATGACAAACACTGCAATGCTTCGCGAAGTTGATGCGCGCGGCGGCAAACTCATCAGGCGGCGCCGTTGCAATCGGTGAAGCTTTGACCGCCGGCTGCACCGTTGTGGTTGATTCCGGAGCCCGGTTATTGCAGGCAATCGCGACTGAAACAAGCGCTATAACTACCAAACTAAGCGTAACAGACTTCATTCTCTTTTCCCTCAGTTAGATTTTTAGAAAGACCGTGAGTATACCGGAAGGTGTCAAATAGCTCGTAGGCGAGAGAGATGGGCTAGTGTCCTAAATTCAGCCTTACTCTGAGCAATCTTTGTGTCCTCTGTGTCTATGTGGTGAACGAATCTGAAGGAATACTCACCACGGAGACACAGAGAGCACGAAGGTTGCACAGAGAAATCCAGCTTAGGACACTACTGAGATGAAATCCTCCCGAAATCATAGTCCACCGCCCTGCGTGTAAAAGGTTAGGCTCAACGCGAATACTGGGAGCGCGGGCGTCTCCCCCGCAATCAGTGCGAAGCGCGAAGGCTCTGATAACTCGCCCCGAGTGCAATCAGCTTATGTGCATCGATTGTATGCGTGGTGGGTTGACGAATTCAGAGCCGGGAGCGATAGCGACCGGATTCAACGTTGTGCACTGATATTTTGGATAGTATCAGGCGACTCCGAGCTAGCTGATTTCTTTAGGATCATCCGGTCGCTACCACCACCCAACGCGGGCTGCCCGCGTGGGGACCCCGGTTCGCTCCCGGCTCTGAATTCGTCGACCCACAATGCAAACGTCAAGTTACGGCGAAGAGGTTACGAAATAAGGTCTTGTTCGCGCTTCGCACTCATTGCGGGCGAGACGCCCGCGCTCCCAGTATTCGCGTTGCCTCTGACTTCTTATGCGAAGGGCAGCGAAAGTAGCAGTTCGCGCGTGCGGCGCTCATTGCAGGCGAGACGCCCGCGCTCCCAGTATTCGCGTTGAGTCAAATATCTAAATTGAAGTGCTGTATGGTTCGACGATGAACCCCTGCCCGGTTGCAAACCCACATCAGACTGGGCAGAATACTTGGGCGTCATAAACACCGCTGCTTTACCGGTGAGTTCATCTTCACATTAGAGGCAATTCAAATGGGGACGGAGAAAGATCAAAGCAACTTACCACGCGGCTCGCTGAGACTCGCTCCAAACTGCATTGAGCTAGAGGAACAGAAAGCGAAGCTGCCGCGTCAGTTTGTCAATTTCACCTTCTACCATGCGCGTCCTGAGTGGCGCATGCTCGACGATGACGAGAAGACGCGCTGCAAGAAAGAGTTTGTTAGCGCCATTGATGAATTTCGGCGTCGCCTGCTTATCAACACTTACTCAACCATTGGCCTGCGCACCAATGTCGACTTTATGATTTGGCGCATCGGCTACGAGCTCGATCCGATTCAGGAGATGACCTCACGTCTTAATCACACTGAGATGGCTAAGTATCTCGAGCCGGCCCAATCGTTCCTGTCGATGACGAAGCGCTCAATGTACATCGATAAGGACAATCCAGATCATGTTGAGGATCGTCTACACATCGTTCCCGGCAAATCTGATTATTTGTTCGTCTATCCTTTCGTGAAAACTCGCGAATGGTATTCGCGCAATGCCGACCAGCGACAGGAGATGATGGACGAGCACATTCGCATTGGTTCCAAGTATCGCTCGGTTAAACTCCACACAACCTACTCGTTTGGATTGGATGATCAGGAATTCGTCGTCGCGTTTGAAACTGACAACCCGGCAGACTTCCTTGATTTGGTCCAGGAGCTGCGTGAGACGAAGGCCAGTTCATACACGCTTCGTGACACGCCGATGTTCACATGTAGACAGCGCACGTTGCCGGAGTGTCTAGAGGC
Source organism: Pyrinomonadaceae bacterium (assembly GCA_963728625.1). Taxonomy (GTDB): domain Bacteria; phylum Acidobacteriota; class Blastocatellia; order Pyrinomonadales; family Pyrinomonadaceae; genus PSRF01. Next base: position 636,267 of record CAVSKU010000011.1, on the reverse strand, counting down.
GCTGGGGTGATGAGCGACAGGGAGACGAGGTGAGGCGGCTTTGCCGCCCGATGTGCGGAAAGGCTTTGCCTTTCCGAAAGTGACTTGATGTTTCGAGGCTCCGCCTCTTTTCGGAGGCGAAGCCTCCGAATGAAAAAATCGTCGCAGCGGAAAGTCCGAGACTTTCCGCACAACGGGTGGCCAAGCCACCTTTTTGTTTTAGCTAGCTGCTCGTGAAACAAATACGACGAATTGTTTATTTACTTTGGCTGATCGCCTTCGCAGGTCTATTGAAACCTGCTGCCCCCCAGACGCTTCGGTCCCCAGCTACCACCCAATCTCCCAGGGCCGAATACCTCTGGTACGAGGCGGAAGACATGCGTGGCTTCGCGATTCAACCTAACGGCGAACCCGTACTCAACCCATCCTGGCAAAATTCACCAAAAGCGAAAACTCCGGGATGGGGCATGAATGGGCCTGGTGTCTCTGCGGAATGGACGCAGGGTGGCGAGAGTCAGTGGAACTCTGCCGCCGCAAGTTCGGATGAAACTCAAGCCACGATTTATCAGGACGTCGAGATTCCTCGTGCCGGCGCCTACAAGCTTTGGGTTCGCTATGCCGACTGGGCCAACAAAACTGAAAATTTTGTCGTTCGCATTAACCAGGGTGAACGAGAAGTCCTGCGTCATGAATTTGGCGAGAAAGGCATCGTCTCTCCGCACGACGAAGTGCAGTTGTACTGGGAATGGGCGTTCACCTGGGATAGCGTCGCCGCGGCGCTGCAGAAGGGACCGGCACGCATCTCGATCGAGATTCAAAAGGCAGCCGGCGCCCGCCGTCATGTCGACTGTTTCCTGCTGACCAACGACCTCACGTTTGTCGCACTGGGACGAACCAAACCAGACTTCGCCGCTATGCGACATCTGCGGGATTGGTCCACAAAGCGAACCACGCTTGCCCCACTGTTGAATACGCCCCCGCGTAGTGACGCTCCCGCGGCGTGGCAGCGCAGGGCGATCGCGGGTCGCGACTTCCAGATGCCATGGAACATCGCGACGGAGTTTTGGAAACTCTACGATCTGCCCCAGGCGGAGCGTCCGCTTTATCCGTTCCATGCCGAGCCAATCGAAGAGTTTGTAAAAAAGTACAAAGGCGCGCGCGACGTTCCCATCTTCGGCTCAAGTCTGGTCGTGCCAGTCATCTATATCAACAACTTACCTGAGTATCTTAAGGAAGGCAGTCCGTTCCTGCGTTATCTCAGAGAGACAAAGACTCCTTTTGCCATACTCATCAATTACGGTTCGGCTCAGTTCTCGAACGAAGAAGGGCCGGCAGCGTGGAAGCTTTTGACCGGAGAATTTAAAGATCAATTCCTGGGATGGATCTCGGGCGAGAGTGTGGGTCACGTTTGGTATACCGCCTCAAGAAAATTAAAGATTTCTCCCTTGATGAACCGCGGGCACCTACTCGAAGCGCACCGTGTTGCTTACAACGACGCAATCGCCGAGAGGTGGGCAGGAACATTCCGGGTCTCGACGGGGGCGATGTGGGACAAGTTGATTCCCGCCCAGTCAACCTCGAGCACTTCGTTCGCTCACGCGCTGACAGCCTGGGGCGTCAATCTTTTGGGAGTAGAGACGGCTGCGGTGCAACCGATGTTTGGGATGCGCATCGCTTTTACGCGCGGCGCTGCGCGCCAATATGGCGGCAACTTCCTTTACTACCACGCGCCAAATTTTGGGGACAGCGCCACCACGTTCACCAAAATGCAAAACTTCGCCGGCCCAGACCACTTCTTTCATTCACGTTATGGCGCGACGATGGGACCCTCACTTTCGTGGTATCGCAAGAGCTACTACATGTATTACATGTCGGGCGCTTCAGCCATTTATGTTGAACAGGGCTTCGATCAGTACTTCAAACCCGGGCCCGGCGAGCATGATTTTCAACTAAACCCGCTCGGCCGCATCACCAACGAATTTATCCGCTTTGCAGAGAAGCATACGGATCGCGGAACGCCGTATACACCGATCGCTTTCCTACTGGATCCAGGGCACGGGTGGGAGATGACAGACTATCCCCACTGGCCTTTTGGAATCTCGCAAATCAATCGCAGCGATCGCGCGCTGCGACAGTTGTTTGGCGTTGCTTATTATCCGGGACTGGTTGTGGAAGGTGAACCGGCGTCGGCCGATCGCCAGGCGTTTGTTAACGGAATATTCGGCAACGTTTTTGATGTGCTGGTCGCTGATCCACAGCAACCGCGAGCGCGCGTTTCCGGGGATGCGAGTAAGCCAGGGCCCGCGGGAGTTAATTCGCCGGCGGGACTGGCGAAGGTGGAGAAAGACGAGCCGGCAAAAAAGAGTACGGAGCAGTTGGACTACCTTGGGAGCAATCCCTCAGCGGTGCCGGCCTCTACGGAAACGGCAACGCAGACGCCTTCACCCTCGCCAACACCATTGCCATCGCCGCCTCCGCATGTTCTCAAACCACCAGTTCCGATTCTGGATACGTATCGCGCGGTCGTAGTTGGCGGACGCATGGATTGGTCTGCTCAATGGGTCAAGCAAATTAGCGAGTATGTGAAAGCGGGCGGCACACTGGTAGTGAACGCAGCTCAAATTAAGGGACTGCCGCCTGAACTGCTGGGTGTCACTCTTACTGGCGCGATCGGCGAGGCAGATGCTGCACGTTGTTTATCACCGGGAGAAGCGGCCATGGATCTGACCGGTCAGATGTTTCGTTTTGAGAAAATTGAATTGAAAGGCGCGCGCGCGTTGATGACATCTGATGCTGGCGAACCGCTCGGAACCGTGAATGAGGTTGGGAAAGGCCTGGTCGTCTTTTGCGCGTTGCCCGATCTGCTAGGCCAGGATGAACGGATAACGCCTTTCGCTGCGCACATGCTCGCGCATGTATTCAATGATGCAACGCCGGTGAAGGTACGGGGAGATGTTGAGTATTTGATTAATCGTAATGCGAGCGGTTGGGTAGTCACGCTTTTTAACAATAACGGCGTCTACAAACCCCAGCAGGGCATGCCCCAGGTTGATCGCAATGCTTATGTGAACGTTTTGTTGAGTATCCCCGGCAAGAAGATTCAGGATGCGGTGGATTGGATTAGCGACGAAAAACTTGGCGTGAAAAATCAGAACGCTGAGGATACGGTGACTATCCGCCTCGCGCCCGGAGCCGTTTCAATCATCGCACTTAAGACACCCTAATCACCATTGAGTTTGTTCCCTCATTATCAAGGTTTAGCCCGGTGATCAGACCGGCAAAGATATCGGTAAACCGTTTCAAGTTTGAACGGTTTGATCCTGGACTCATGCCTTTTCGGATTTGAATGAGAAGTGAAACCGTTAAAACGGTTTCACGTTAATTCTGAGGATTGAGTTCACCGGGCTAAAGCCCGCTGTTAACGGGAGAGCATATCCCTGATACCTAACCCTACTCCACTGCTGCTCCGGCCTCCTGCCCCTGCCTCCTGCTCCTGCCTCCTGCTCCTGCGCCTCCTGCTTACTGCCCACCGCCCACTGTCTTGTCATTCCCATTCGCCATTCTTCGAGTGGCTGAAACACCCGTGACGCGTCGCTGCAGCGCTGCGTCCCCTACTTCAGTTTGTCCACTCAAGGTCAAGAGCTTGATGACCGCACGGCAAACTTCTTCGTTCTCATGATCCTCGATTGCCTGCACCAGCGGCTGCACTTCACCAGTTTTCGCCATCACGAAGAGAATCGACAAAGCGTTGTACGTGTCTTCCCTGCTATCGCCGGCGAGATTTTCAATCGCTTCGGCCGCCAGACCTGAGGCGGCGATGGCGGCGCCAATGTTTCGCTTGCGTTCTTCAGAGCCTTCCTCGAGCGCGCGGTTGAACAAGTCGACTGTTCGGCTGGGCTCGAGTTTGCGCAACGCCCGCGCCGCAGCATTACGAACGTGCGACGAATGATCGTCAAAACACCGGACGATCATGTTGAAAGCGTCCGGCGCACTTGAACGCGCTAGTTCAGCTACCGCCGCGGCACGTTTGTATGGATCCACGCTGTGAAGATATGTAGCGATTGCGGCTGGTACTTCTGTCTCCGGCGTCGCATCGACGTAGTCCATTTCCTCGTGGACGGCCGACTGGGCCACATTCGGAGCTTCTACTGCCGGCTGGTAGACGGGCACTGCCGGCGGTCGATCCTCTACCGTATCCTCTCGTGCTTCCACTTCCAGAGACGCCGCAACCTGCTGATATTCCTCAAGCACCTTAACCTGGTCCTCGACAGCAACGCGGGCTTCCTCTTCCGCACGCAGACGTTCCCGCTGTTGCTGCAAGCGCGCTTCGGCCGCCGATCGTTGCAGGATCAACTCCTCGAGACGCGGGCGCTCTTGATCCTCGAGTCGCCGCAGCATTTCAATCTCTTCCTTAATTCGTTTTTCCTGTTCACTACGCGCCTGCGCTTCATTAGCAACGCTGCGCCGTTCTGATTCCAGCTTCGCCAGCATCTGCTCTTCTTCTAAAGCAGCTGCATGCGCTTCTGCTTCCACTCGCTGAACCTTCTCCGCGGCCAGGCGATACGCCTCCTCAGAAGTATGGCGGCGCACCTCGGCTTCCTCGATGCGCTTGCGCACTTCAGCATCGGCTATTCGCAAGCTATCCAGTTGGCTACGAATCTGCTGCTCTTGTTCGGCGCGTTGCTTCGAATCGAGCTCGGCCTTCTGGCGCGCGTGCTCCAATTCGGCTACGCGACGCTGTTCGGCTTCAGCCTGACGGCGAGCAGCCTCTTCGAGCCGCATTTGTTCTTCTTTCGCCAGCCGCAGCGCGGCTTCAAGTCGGCGCTGCTCGGTCTCCACGTGATGATGAAGTTCTGTTTCAACTTTCGCGCGCTCTTCCTCAGCCTTGGCGCGAGCTTCCTCGGCAGCCTTCATCCGGGCATGGGCTTCAGTAAGTCTTTCCGCGTCTTGATCGGCGCGCTCGCGTGCCGCATCAACTTCAGCTCGGCGTGTCGCGGCATTCTCTGTGGCCGTCCGCAAACTTTGTTCGCTGTTGCGCAAACGCTCAAGCTCAGACTTGTGCTGTTTGTCGGCTTTTTCGCGGGCACGTTTTGCCTCAGCTTGTTCAGCGGCTGCTGCAGTTTCAATACGCGTCGTTTCAGCTTCTGCTCGTCGCCGGGCTAGTTCCTCTGCGACTCCCGTCAGCTCAGCAACTTCCAACCGCAAACGCGTTTCTTCTTCAGCCAGACGGTGTGCCTGGGTCTCTGCTTTCACACGCGCCTTTTGCTCGGATGTTGCTGCGCCAATTTCATGGGTTCGACGCTGGATCGCTTCCTCTTCGGCTTTCTTGCGCTGCTCTTCCTCTTCACGCCGGCGTCCGTCGGCGGCGATTTGCGCCTGCTTCAGCTGCTCGGCCTCTTCGCGCCTGCGCGCTTCGGCAGCCTCTTGTAATTTCTTGATCTGCTCCTCGTCTTTGCGGCGTTGGGCCTCAGCCGCTTGCTTCACCTGGGCAATGTTTTCCTGATCTTCAACCCGTCTTGCTTCAGCGGCTTCAAGCGCCTGTTGACGCTGTCCTTCTTCTTCACGCCGGCGCGCGTCCGCTTCCGTTCTTAATTTCGCCTCACGCTCAATCCTCCAGCGCGCTTCATTCTCGGCGGCCTTGCGGGTTGCCGTTCTTTCAGAGAGTTGGGCGTTGAGTTGCACTACGCGCTCTCTGACTGCGTTTTCTTCGAGCAGCAGTTGCTCTTCCTCTTTTGTCGCGTCCGGGTCGAGAACAACCGCAGGCCGCGCTTCGGCAGATGCCTCTTTCGCTTTACCTTGAGCGGGTTTGGATTCAGTTTTAGTTTTGGCGTGAGCACGAGCCTGGGTCGATGAAGGAGCGGTGGTCTGCTCGGCAGGTTGCGTTTGCTCTTGTACCTTGGCTTTGGTCGCTCCTGCTTCTTCAGTCTTGGAACGGATTTGTTTAGAGACTGTTTCGGCGGCGCCGGATGTCACGGGAGTCTGCGGCGGCGCTGTAACCTGCGCACTAAACTGTGCGGCTTTTTGAGTTTCACCTTTCTCCGCCGTGCGTGTGTGGATGGGAGTAGGCGGGACGGATTTTGATTTCTCTTCCTTCTTTTGAACAGCTGCAACCAGAGGCTTCTTCGGGGCAGCTTTGGAAGGCTCGTTGATTTGGGCCAGCGCTTCTTCAGCAGCTTTGCGAACCTCGGGATCCTCATCAAACATCGCGGCGATGAGGTGGGCTGTTCCGCGTTGACTACCTGCCAGACCGAGCGCGCGCGCGGCGGCGGCGCGTTCCACGGCTGAATTCGCCGCTCTCAAGTCTTGTACTGCTTCATCGTAGTAACCGTGTTCCATAAAGAGTTGTCGCGCTCGCTCCTTTTCTATTTGAGTTGCGTCATTTGAGTTCTTTGTGTCTGCATCCGCTGACTCACCAGTGGTTGGGAGCTTTGGGGCTTCCGCACCCTTAGCGGGAGAAGCCATTCCGGTTGATCCAGGCTCGGTGGTCTTCGCGGTTTGTGCTCCTTCAGAAGAACCAACACTTGTTTCGCTGCGACCCGTTTGTTGGCCCGCCGAGCTTTCCTGCGGCGTCATTGCGGCGAGTAGTTCGGCCGACATTACCTGACGCGTGGCCTTATCGGTCGCCGGCTCGACCTTCTCTTCGCCGGAATGACCAGCAAGGAAATCTTTGAGTGCGTTTAATCCTGCTTTAAGTTGCTGGTTCACGGATGACTTAGCTTTCGGTTTCGTTGAAGACACACCTTGCACCTAAGTGGAGTCTGGGGTCTGGAGTCTGAAGTCCGTTCCTTGTGACTTCACCCTATCCCCTTCATCCTTCCCCTATTCCACTTTTTCCCGGTTCCCCTATTTCCCCGTTACCTGTTCCCATGCCATTTGCGACGCATTTTTCTTAAAGATAGTCCGATTCCCCGTTTTCTTCTATAGAAACCTGGAAATTGGTGCGATGAAAACAGCTTTTTCCTGAACAGCGCCAGCGAGCGGCACAAAACTATACTGTTGGTTAGGTTCAGGAGTGGGCTCGGAGGGAGTGCATGAGTGCTTCAGGGTATGAAGGGCGCCCGCTCTTATTCAACAGTTAATGTCTCAGTTTAGGAAGATGCCCCACTATGCCAACTTTCATCTCCGCCTTCACTTGCGTTAATCTGCCCACGTCCAATGAATACAACGCCCACACTCCTTACCGCTCTTGCACTTTCCCTTCTCGCCTCATGTAACGCTCTCGAGACAGCGACGCAACAATCCCTATTCAGCCCAGCGTCGCGTATTGCTCTCGCGAACAAACCCACCAACGCGGTTCTGGGTGATCTCAATAAAGACGGCCGGCTCGATTTGATTGTTGCCAGCGAAGAAGCGCGCAACATTACAACCTTGCTTGGAGAAAAGGCCGACGTCCCCTTGCGCGCTACGTCTGCTCGGACGATTACTGTGCCCGAGCCTCCCGGCGACATGGTGCTCGGTGATCTGAATGGTGATGAACGTCTCGATCTTGCTTTAGACAGTCATGACAGCTACGGCGTGACCATACTATTGGGAGACGGCAAAGGTGGTCTCGCGCTGGCTCCGAATTCACCCATCGTGATGAAGCAAGGTCAGCAGCCACACACGCACGGACTCGGCCTGGACGATTTGAACGGCGACGGCAAACTCGATCTCGCTACCGTCAACAACGCAGACAACGATGTGTCCGTCGCTTTCGGCGATGGCCGCGGGGGCTTCGCGATTGCGCCCCGCTCACCATTTCCTGTAGGACCAAGCCCGTATCCAATGGCATTAGGCGACGTAAATAACGATAGACGTCCCGACATTGTCGCCACTGCTTCCGCCACTGGTCCGGCGAGGGCGCAACAATTGGCCACCAGTCGCGCGTTGACACTCTTGTTAGCCGACGGCCAAGCGGGCTTTAGAGCGACTCAACTTCCGTTGCGCACCGGTCAGCCTTGGTTCGTGGCAATCGGCGACGTCAATGGTGATGGCAAACCGGATCTGGTGGCGACACATCACGACCAGAGCGCTTTAACTGTGCTGCTCGGTGATGGTGCGGGCGGTTTTCGTGAGGCCGGCAACTCACCTTTCGCCATGGGCCACAACGTTTGGCAGGTAGGACTCGCCGACGTCAATGGCGATCGAAAACTGGATGTGCTGGCAGCGTCCGGCGACAGTATTCGCGTGGTGCTCGGCGACGGCAACGGCAACTTCAGAGCAGCGCCTCATTCACCTTTTGCGACCGCGCGCGGAACCTGGCGCCTTGCTATCGGCGATGTTAACCACGACGGCAAACCAGACGTAGTCACCACCAACACCGACAGCAATAGCGTAACGATCTTGTTTGGGACTTAGCCCCGCTGGCGACGGCTCTGCCATTTGCTGTGCGGAAAGGCTTTGCCTTTCCGTCCGTCCTAGAAAGACAAGCTGAATTCCCTTCGCTATCGCTCCCGGCGGCTTCGCTGTAAAAGTCAGCCTAATCATCGTCCGCGTTAGCGGACGCGTGAAAATAGCCCAGCACTTTAGTGCTGGGAAAAGCGATTGATTTGATTTGGAGTCCGCTTCAGCGGAAGACTGAATTCGCGCCAACACCTCACGATTGCGCTTCAGCCGTCTGCTAACGCAGACTAGATTGAGCTGTTGCCGTGATCCCAGCACTGAAGTGCTGGGCTATTTTCATCCGGTCCGCTAAACGCGGGCCCGGAAATACCGACTTTTGCAGCAAGGGCGCTCCAGGCTCTGTATTTGTCGACCCACGCAACGGGCCACTTCGAGGGAGGGATTTACCCTAATCGCGTGGAAACCTTCGCCCACTGCTAAGAAGTCGTATAAAATCCCGCAGTCACATTTCAGCAGATCTAAATTCCAGTCCGCGTAAATGAGCCCCTCCCTTTCACCTGGAATCAAACTCGGTCGCTATGAAATCCGCTCGGAGCTCGGCTCGGGCGGTATGGGCGAGGTGTACCTGGCGCAGGATACGGGGCTCGATCGGAAAGTGGCTTTGAAGATACTTCCGGAGAACGTGGCTTCAAACCCGCTGCGCATGCAACGTTTTGTCCAGGAGGCAAAGGCCGCTTCAGCTCTGAACCATCCAAACATTCTGACCATTTACGAAATCGGCACTGAACCGGGCGCACATTTTATTGCTACCGAATTTATCGAGGGTGAAACATTGCGCCGGCGAATGGTGCATAGTCCACCAACGTTGTCAGAAGCAATCAACATTGCGTTGCAAGTGTCTTCAGCACTTTCCACTGCGCACGCTGCCGGCATCATTCATCGCGACATAAAGCCGGAAAACATAATGCTGCGTCAGGACGGGATCGTGAAGGTGCTCGATTTCGGATTGGCCAAGTTGACGGAGCGTTGGCGCGCCGGCGATGTTGATCCGGATGCAGCGACCAAAGCCATGGTCCACACCGAGCCCGGTGTGGTGGTGGGAACGACTGCTTACATGTCGCCGGAACAGACCAGAGGATTTGAAGTCGACCCACGCACAGACATCTGGAGTCTGGGTATCGTGCTCTTCGAAATGGTTACCGGTACCGCACCTTTCAAGAGTGAGACTGCCAGCGATACAAGCGCGGCTATTCTAAAAACCGAACTGCCTCCGCTCTCTCAATACGCTGCGGACATACCCTTCGAGCTCGAACGCATAGTCAGGAAGGCGCTGCAAAAAGATCGCGAGGAACGCTATCAGGTAGTCAAAGACTTGCAATTGGACCTCAAGACGCTTAAACGGGATTTAGACCTTAGCGGCTCGGTTGAGCGATTCGGTTCGCTGCAGAGCCAGCCCCACCTGTCCGCTGCAACGGCGCAAAGAACTGCCGCGGCGGCATTAAACGTCTCAACTCAAGCTTCGCTGACGCAAGTGGCTTTCGAAGGAAAGGCTCGCCGGTTGTGGCTGGGGGCGATGTTCCTGATACCTCTTCTCGTTATCGGGGGTTGGTATTTGTGGCGAGGACGTGATGAAACAAACAGTGTTCGGTTTCCTTCGCTGACGGTCACACAGCTTACCAGCCGGAAAAAAGAGGTGGGCGAAACTGGCACCAGTCACGCGCGGTTTTCGCCTGACGGAAAGTTTGTGACATACGCGTCTACCAGGGACGGCAATAGTGGGATCTGGTTAAAACAAGTCGGCACTGGCGAACCGTTTAGTAATAGGAGTGAACAAGGAATAGCGGCCAGCCCCATCTGGTCGCCTGACGGTCAACAGATCGCATACCTCTCAAAACGCGAAACACAGAACGGCATTTGGATTATGCCGGCGTTTGGCGGTTCGCCCACCCTGGTCAAAGCAATTGATAGCTTCAGCCGAGAATTAATATCCTGGTCCAATGAGGGAAAAATCTATTTTGTGGCCCAGGGAAATTTGTACGCAGTAGATGTCGGCTCTCAGCAAGTTTCGGAGCTCACTAAATTTGATCACGCGAAACCATTGGACCGCGGTTTCAGTTTGTCGCCTGATAACCAGCGGATCGCCTACACAGATTTTAAAGACGAGCAGATAGACATTTGGATCATGCCGAAGCGAGGTGGTCAGCCTGCACGTGTGACCAATGACAAAGCTGAGGACAGCAACCTGGTTTGGACCCCGGATGGTAAAGGCATCCTTTACAGTTCAAAACGCAACGGCATCCAGCAGATCTTTCTCGCGCGTTTGGACGGCGGCGCCCCGGTGCAATTAACGGTTAACGATAGCGACAGTGAGGTGTTGGATGTTTCGCCGGACGGGACGAGAATTCTTTATGCCACGATCAGAGATGAATCCGACTTGTGGAGCGTCAAACTTGATCGCCCGAAAGAGATTCAACTCACGTCGGATATAGGTCTCGAGTTTTGGCCCGCTGCTGCCCCGGACGGTAAAACGTTCGCTTTTCAAGCTACCCCCGCGACTAAGGGCTCGACGCTGTTCAATTGCTCGCTGCTGGCTAAATCTTTGACGGACGAAGCGCCGCTAACGCAATTAACTTCTGATGGCTTTGCGCCCCGTTGGTCACCCGACGGGAAACAGGTGGCTTTTTTGCGGTACACCAGCGGCCCACCCAATCTCTGGCGAGTCCACGCCGGGGGTGGAGACGCAAGTCCATTGACAACCGGCGGGATTACCTTTGGCGGCTTCACCTTATTGCCCTACAATCGTTCGCAAACGCAGGATTTCCAATGGTCGTCAGATAGCAGTCGACTGATTTACTGCGCCAACACTTCGGGGTTGGCAAACGTCTGGCAGACTGCTGCCGATGGTTCAGGGGCGACACAAGTCTCGCACAACACTGAGGCGAACCTGCATTTCTTTGATCCGTTCTGGTCGCCAGATGGCCGGCGTGTCGCGTGGTTAGCTCTGGCAATACCTTCGGGCGCACAGAAAAAAATCGGTTGGAGCATTTGGGTCTCTGGTGAAGGCGCAGATCAACAAATCTTCCAATCCGATGCAGTGCTTGGCCTGGTTGGGTGGTCTCAATCAGGGCAGGAACTAATCATTAAGTCAATTCCAGGTAAAGGCAACGCACCCGGTTTTCCCGTTGATGTCAGCTTGTCTGCCATCGCAATCAAAGGCGGCACGCAGCGTTCGCTGGCGCAACTTAAGGTGACCTACTTTCAGAACATACAACTGGCACCGCCTGGAAACCAGATCGCTTTCGTGACGCGCTCGGACGGTACCGACAGTCTGCATGTGATTCCTGCAAATGGGGGCGCAGCGAGGACGATTGTCACCAGCAATGATCCGCGAGTTTATTTATCCGGCTTAGTTTGGTCACCTGACGGCAGAACCATTTACTACGGCAAGCAAGCCAGTTGGACTGTGCTTTCAATGATTGACAATTTCAAATAAAAGCCCCACAGGAGGAGAAACAAAATGGCAACCAGCAAGACCGAATTATACGAACCTAACCAATATGTGCGATTGCGGACGATCCTGGATTCCCTGGAGGACGGCTCAATTCGTTATTACCTGGGAGATGAGGGGAGCCCGGAAGGAAGTGAGCGCTTCGAAGAACTTGAAGGCCGCCTGATGCCGATCATCAAATGGCTTTGGGGTGGCGTCGAGGAAGTAACTTGTCCGCCAGGTTATAGCAACTGTCAGGGCGTATGTGTGCCTTATACCTGCCCACGTGAGGATATGGCCAAGGCGGCGAAATACTAACTGCCTAACTCGGCGAAATAGTAAGTCCTCAAAGACGCTGACATGAACGCGAAGGCGTTCCATATAGTAGCCGGGGGTTGAGCGCGCAGCGCGATACCCCCGGATCGCAAAGTCCAAAAACATATTCGCGACCCTCGATGGATCGGCGCTCTTTTTCCCGAAACCGCGGGGCCGCTACGCACAGCCAATCTGCGCCTAATTTCCGGCTTTAAATCCCCCCTCGTCGCGCTACCTCATACTTGCAAACCAATCGTCACCTAATCGCAACTTTCGGGACTCTCAACACTGTCCAACCTCAAGAATTTCTCAACCACCCTGAATATCCTGTACGCGTGGATTTAGAACTCATTTGGGTGAATGAAATGGGCACCGTGCTATGGGGTGTCGCGCCAGGTGGCAGTCCGATGTTGCCCTGATTAAGTACCAAAACGAGGAGGCAAGATCATGAAACGAGCGAATAATGCCGACGGTCCCTTTGTCAAAAATTTGTTTATCAATCAGTTCCGACGAGAGAATCTTAGATATCGATTCATCACGCTGCTTAGCTTTGCAGTTCTGCTAAGTTTAACCTTAGCGCCTGTCAGTTTCACGGCTGGTGAGTTCGGCAGCTCCTTGCCAAGCCAGTCGACCTCTACGGGGCCGGGGCGTTATATCGTTCAACTTTCTGCCGCACCGCTCGCGAGCTATCGCGGCGGCATCCTCGGTCTGGCGCCAACGAATCCGGCTGTGCGTGGCGAGGTCAAGCTCGACTCAACCAGTACGGCCAGCCGTGCGTATCTCGATTACCTGACACAACAACAGGCCTCGTTTCTAACCAACGCGCAGCTAACGCTGGGTCGCCCACTCACAGTACTTGCCAGTTACCGTTATGCCTTCAACGGCGTTGCACTGGTGTTGACTGAAGCCGAGGCCGCAAAGGTCTCGCGAATGTCCGGCGTTAAGCAAGTGCAGGCCGAGCGGATTTATCAGTTGCAGACCGATGTTGGCCCAGCCTTTATTGGCGCGCCGAGCGTGTGGAATGGGTCGGCAACCGGTGGCGCCGCCGGCAGCAAAGGTGAAGGTGTCGTGATTGGCGTGATCGATACCGGCGTAAACCACGATCATCCTTCGTTCGCGGACGTGGGCGGCGACGGTTACAACCATACTAATCCGCGCGGCACATTCTTCGGTGCGTGTGATCCCGTTACCGGTCTTCCCTTTTGCAACGACAAGCTGATTGGCGTATGGGACTTCACAGGCACAACGCCCGAAGACGACAACCTGCACGGCAGTCACACAGCCAGCACCGCCGCTGGAAATGTCGTATCGGCGACTATCGTCGCGCCGACTCTGACGATGACACGCAACGTCTCGGGAGTTGCACCCCATGCGAATCTGATCACGTACAAAGCCTGCGACACTGCTTCCGGCGGTTGTCGAGGCATTTCTTTGGGACTGGCAATCGATCAGGCGACTGCGGACGGCGTTGATGTTATTAACTTTTCAATCGGCGGTGGTTCGAGCGACCCATGGGCCGATGCGAATGCGATCAGTTTTCTCGGCGCTCGTGACGCAGGGATCTTCGTTTCGGCATCAGCGGGCAACGATGGGCCAGGCGCGTCAACAGTAGGTTCACCGTCAAATGCCCCATGGCTGATGAGTGTTGCTGCCAGCACGCACAATCGTAAGTTCGTCAATTCAGTTGTAAACATGAGTGGTGGCTCAATCGCCGCGCCCGCTAACATCGCTGGCAAAAGCGTGACCTCAGGATATGGTCCGGCCCGAATTGTTTATGCAGGTGACTATGGCTACCCGCTCTGCGGCGATGGGCCTGCAGACGCGGCCACCGGTAAGGCTGCGATTAATCCGTTCACGCCGGGAACTTTCAACGGCGAGATCGTCATCTGTGATCGCGGCACCTACGGACGAGTTGAGAAGGGCGAGAATGTGAAAGAGGGGGGCGCCGGCGGCATGATTTTGACCAATGACGCGGCAAACGGAGACTCGCTCATCGGCGACGCGCACGCTTTACCCGCCGTTCACATTTCCTATGCAGCCGGCAACTTGATCAAGCATTGGGTCGCGAATGGCGAAGGACACACCGGGACCATCACCGGCACGATCGCAGACGTCAACACCGCACACGGCGACGCTATGGCGTCGTTCAGCTCGCGTGGTCCGGACAAGTCGGCCCCTGGTGTACTGAAGCCTGATGTGACCGCCCCGGGCGTCGATATTCTGGCGGCGTTTAATACGCTGGGTAATACAACTCAGATCGGCGGCGTTGAATGGGGCGTTATCAGCGGCACGTCAATGTCGAGTCCGCACTCAGCGGGAGCGGCTGCGCTGGTGCGTGCTGTTCATCCAAACTGGACGCCCGCCGAGGTGCAGTCGGCTCTGATGACAACTTCGATCACCAATGGTGTTCGAGATGGATTGAAGGCGGCGACTCCCTTTGACCGCGGCGCCGGAAGAATTGATTTGACGCAGGCAGCCCGCGCCGGTCTCGTGCTTGGAGAGACACTCGGCCAGGGGCAAACCATTACGCAGTACTACGAAGCGGGGCAGGCTAACCCGACCGCGCTGAACCGTCCGAGCATGGCCAATGCCCGCTGCATAGGCACGTGCAGTTGGACGCGCGTGGTCAAGAACTCACTTAGTGTAGCCGCCGCGTGGACCGCGAAAACAACCGCGCCGCGGGGCGTGCGGTTAACAGTTAGTCCGTCGAAGTTCACTATTGCTCCGGGGGCAACCCAGGCGATCACTGTGACAGCGGACGTCGCGGATGCGCCGGTAGGTCAGTGGAGCTTCGCGGAGTTGACATTAACGTCGAAGAGCGCGCCGGCAGCTCACTTGCCGATTGCCGTTTTTCCAGGGGGAGCGCCGGTGCCAGTTGATATCACTACAACTGCGACGACCGGCACGCACGTGCAACCGGTGACTTCGGATCTCCAGATCGATCGTTTCAGCTCCGTCGTGTCAGGACTCACGAAGGGACAGGTAATCCAGCGGCAGATCGAACAGGATCCTACTTCGGGAGGCATTCCCGGCACAGGCACAGGACTCATCGCGATTCTTACTCCGTACGAGGCGGTGGCCGGCACCTTCTTTACCACCCTCGACGTACCGGCGGGGGCGCGGTTCCTGATGAGCGAGATTACTGCATCGACCGCGCCCGACGTTGACCTATTTGTCGGCCGCGATCTGGATGGTGATAACGCCCCGGACGAGGCTGAGGAAGTTTGCCGCAGTGCGTCTGCAGTGTGGCAGGAGAAGTGCACACTGAAGAGTCCGGCAGCGGGCAAATGGTGGATCCTGGTACAGAACTGGAACTCGAGTGCTGCATTGATCGACAACATCGAGTTGACCGCTGCGGTTATTCCGGGCACGAACAACGGCAACTTAGTGGCGACAGGTCCGTCCGGCACGGTCCCTGCGGGCCAACTGTTCAATATTCTGTTGACCTGGAACGAGCCGACGTTAGCGGCAGGCGACTACTGGTTCGGATTGGTTGAGTATGGTGGCGATTCGCGCCATCCAAACAATGCCGGCTCGCTACTGGTGAAGCTCAATCGAACGGGGTGAGTACCAGAGGTCAGAAGTCAGAGGTCAGAAGTAGGAGGTTGGAGGTCGGCTGGGGCGGTAGCCCGACCCGGGGTCCCCGCGCGGGCAACCCGCGTGGGGTGGGACGGTGAGGGAGGGCTCCGCTGTCTACTGTCTACTGTTTACTGTCTACTGTTTGCTGCGATAGCCGGGTGGGTGAACGCCGAAGGCGTTCCATAAAGTAGCCGGGGGTTGAGCGCGCAGCGCGATACCCCCGGATCACAAACTCCAAATGATATTCGCCGACCCTCGATGGGTCGGCGTTCTTTTCTCCGTTGCGGCTCCGCCGCCTGATGTGCGGAAAGGCTCTGCCTTTCCGTCAGCCCAGAAAAAATGTGGGAGGCTCCGCCTCGGCTAATGCGACACAAGTGGGTGAACGCCGAAGGCGTTCCATAAAGTAGCCGGGGGTTGAGCGCGCAGCGCGATACCCCCGGATCGCAGACTCCAGATGATATTCGCCGACCCTCGATGGGTCGGCGTATTTGTAATCGCCCCTTGATCCCTCTTTGTCTAAAAAATTGACCCACCTTGCCTTGGCCGCTATATTGAACTCAATTTCGGAGGCACCATGAGCACGAGTATTAAAGAAGAAGCCCGACGCCTAATCGAGCGACTGCCGGAGGAATTCACCTGGGACGACTTGATGCATGAGATCTATGTGCGCCAGTCGATCCAGGCGGGGCTCGAGGACAGCAAAGCGGGGAAGACCGTAGAAGTTGCTGAAGTCCGCGCCAGGTTTGGATTGGACAAGTGAGGGTTCTCTGGACGGACACGGCTATCAGGAATCTCCAGGCAATTCATGACTTCATCGCACAAACCTCTTCCGAATACGCCCTGCGAATAGTCGACCGCATAACCAAACGCTCTGTACAAATCCTCGCGTTTCCACGCTCGGGTCCCGCGGTACCTGAATATGAACATGACGACGTTCGTCAGATGGTAGAAGGCTCGTATCGAATAATTTATCTAATTAAGGAGTCGGAGGATCGCATCGAGGTTCTGGCTGTCATACATACGTCTCGTGAACCATTGGCGCATCCGAAGTTTCCTGACTCGTAAAGATGTTGTGCAAAATCGCTCATCGTCAGGGAGGCGTGTAGTGGCCGGGGCAGTAGCCCGACCGTCAGGGAGGGCTCCGACTCACACAACTACGCGCCGTAGGCGCGCAATATTTGTAGCCCAGGGTGAAGCGAGCGTGGCGAGCGAAACCCTGGGTACAAGACACATAAATAAAATGACGCCGACCCTCGATGGGTCGGCGTTATTTTTGCTGGTCGACATACGCAAACTGTTGCCTTGAGCGCTATCATTCCCAGCATGCCCCAGCCCGTCAACAATCCTGAAGAGATCAGAGTCTTCATTTCAACCCGAGAGTCTAAATGTGATGACTGTGGCGAGGAGTTAGGACGGAAAGCCTGGATCACCCTCGACCGAAAAAAGGGCGCATTATGTTTGGCTTGTGGCGACCTGGATCATCTGACTTTCCTGCCTGCCGGCGACGCCGCACTAACGCGGCGTGCGCGAAAATATTCACTCTTGTCGGTTCCTGTTTTGAAATGGAGTAGCGCACGAAAGCATTACGAGCGGCAGGGGCTGTTGGTTGAAGAGGTTGCGCTCGCGAAAGCCGAATCAGAGTGTTTGGCAGATGCGGAAGTTCGCTCACGTCGCGCTGAGCGAGCACGAGAACGCGAAGCGGAAAGGGATGAGCAGTACATCGAGGCGTTCTCCAGACGCATCCGTGAGCTCTTCCCAAATTGCCCGCCCATGCGCGAGGAGGAAATCGCCGTGCACGCCTGTCGCAAATACAGTGGACGAGTGGGACGTTCGCAGGCAGCAAAACACTTTAACGAAGACGCTGTGCGCCTAGCAGTCACCGCCCACGTTCGCCATCGCGAAACTAATTACGACGAACTCCTGGCGCAAGGCTGGTATCGCGGTGAGGCGCGCGCCCGCGTGCGCCACCAAGTCGAAGAGATCATAAACAAGTGGGAATGACTGAACTTCCCCTTTCCCTCTTCCTCTTTTTCCCTTTTTCCCTTTTTCTCCCCAAGTTGTCCCTGGTTTTAGGTTCAAGCTTGCGAGTTTTGCGCTGATGGGGTGTCAGCCGGCGGAGGCGCCCACAAATTCAGCGAACAGCACGAGCAATACTGCCGCAACAGAAACGGCGGATACAGCGAAGAAGGCGGCGCCAACGGATCTTGCAGCGCTGTCGAACCGGCTGGTAACACAGGTTGCCGGCGTTAAGAAAGGCGAGAGCGTCTTTATCAATGGCAGCGTTCGCGACTTGGAGTTAGAGAATCTTAAAACCGATGTGCGAAAGGCCGAGCGTTTCCACTATTAACTATCGGCAACGATCGGATGTTCAAGAAATATTATGAAGAGGCGCCTGATAAATACCTCAAATTTGGTCGGCCTGCCTGCGGTCTGAATGGTTGGTTGAGACCAACGAGTTGAAGTTGTAGGCGGTAGTCAGTAATTAGATAAGCGATCCAGGAATTCACACGAAGCGCACGAACATGTTGTCCGTGATGTTTCGTGGCATTTCGTGGATCGTTTTTGTTTTCATCTGTCGCCCGCTCACGCGGGCTTGAGATCCTTTTGGAACTGAACCCCGGGCTTACGCCCGGGGCTACTACTCTTCCGCCGCTCCGCGGCTCGTTGAAAAAGTTGATCCCCGGTTGCCCTTAGTAAACCAAGCGGAAAAATCGATCCACGAAGTTGGCGTTTACGGAGGCCCGGGACAGTTGGCTACTGCACTGAAAATCGATTCACGATTAACACGAAGGCGCACGAACATGTTGTTCGTGATGTTTCGTGGTATTTCGTGGATCGTTTTTGTTTTTGTTTGTCGCCCGCTGACGAAAAGGAAGGATGAGATAGGAGAGATCCTTGCAAAGCTAACAGATATTTGGGAGGCATAGCCTCCAAATAATCCTGTAGCGCGCTACGGAAAGGCAGAGCCTTTCCGCACAACAGGCGGCGAAGCCGCTGCGCGGTGGGCAGTGGGCAGTGAGCGGTGAGCAGTGAGCGGTGCGCAGTGGGCAGTGGGCAGTGAGCGGTGCGCAGTGGGCGGTGGGCAGTGGCAGAAGACAGTAATTCATATGAACGAACCACGAACATGTTGGAGTGATGTTTCGTGGTATTTGGGAGGCATAGCCTCCAAAATAACCTGTAGCGCGCTACGGAAAGGCAGAGCCTTTCCGCACAACAGGCGGCGAAGCCGCTGAAGCATGCCAGCGACCGATCAAAGAACGCCGACCCATCGAGGGTCGGCGAATTAGTTGTGTGTTCGTTGAGTCCCCCGGGCTGACGCCCGGGGCTACAAATATTTCGCGCCTACGGCGCTTTAATCGACGCGCTGCGCGCGACTTCACTAATGCGGCGACCGGTCGCCGCCGGGGAAAGCGCCGACAGGTCGGTGCACTCCGAGGAGTTGAGTCATACGCGCTTAGATTGCCAGGATCTCTCCTCTCAGCCTTCACCCTTGCCTCTTCCGCCGCTGCGGCCTCGTTGAACTTAATCCCATCTGGCGTCTCTAGTTATCCTCGATTACAATACGACCGCACCGCGATAAATGAATGGCAGTGCAGGCGAGATACCTGCATCCCAACATCGAGGAAACCTCCCTAACAACGAATCCCCCGCTAAAAATGTCTGCATCTGCCGGCAAACGTCTTGGCCGCTATGAAATTCGCTCACTGCTCGGCGTGGGTGGGATGGGAGAAGTTTATCTTGCCCAGGACACGCAATTGCTACGTCCTGTTGCTCTCAAGTTGTTGCCTTCGGAATTCACCCTCAACGAAGAGCGTCTGAGCCGCTTTAAGCAGGAAGCCTTTGCCGCTTCGGCCTTAAATCATCCGAACATTTTGACGATTTTCGAAGTCGGATCTGAGGACAACGTCCACTTCATTGCCACCGAATTCATCGATGGCGTTTCACTGCGCGAGGTGATGTCGAAAGAGCAGTTAACGAGCGAACTGGTCCTGGACATCGGCGGGCAGATCGCTTCGGCGCTGGCAGCGGCCCACGCAGCCGGCATCGTACATCGCGACATCAAGCCGGAAAATGTCATGGTGCGTCACGACGGCTTTGTGAAGGTGCTCGACTTTGGGCTGGCTAAGCTGACGGAGCGTCCCGGACTACGCAGCGATCCCGAGGCGGCGACCATGCAAGTGGTTAAAACCGATCCGGGAAAGGTCATGGGCACGGCCAACTACATGTCGCCCGAACAGGCGCGCGGTTTAGCGGTGGACGCCCGAACCGACATCTGGAGTCTGGGAGTAATGCTTTATGAACTTGCAGCCGGCCGCGTTCCCTTTAGCGGCCAGACGGCCAGCGATGTTTTGGTAGCGATACTAAGTAACGAGCCCGTGCCGCTGCAACGGTATTCGCCCGACATTCCAGTCGAATTGCAACGAATTGTGCGTAAAGCTTTGCGCAAAGACCCGGAGGAACGATACCAGTTGGTCAAGGAGTTAGCTCTGGACCTGAAGAGTCTGAAGCGCGAGTTGGACTTTAATGCGGAACTGGAGATTTCTCGGCAGCCATCAGCGCCAGGACTGCCGACGTCAGGCATAGTCGCCACGCGGTCAGGTGTTAAAAACGCTCCCTCCGCCTCGCGTACAGTAGAGATTGAGCCAAAGTCTACTTCGACTGCCGAATACCTCGTGAGTGAGATCAAGTCTCATCCCGGGATTATCGCATTGCTTGTGGGAGGATTTACTGTGTTGGCGCTGGCCATCGGGCTGGTAGTCGCATACCGTTGGTTAACCACGCCGGCTTCGACGACCAGCACAACCAGCCTCCCGCGCAATATGAAAGTCGCGCGGCTGACCAGCACGGGCACGGCGGACACCGCCGCCATCTCGCCTGATGGTAAATACGTGGTCCATGCGGCAACCGAAAACGGACAGCAGAGTTTGCGCGTGCGCCAGGTGACTACTAACAGTGACGTGCAAATTGTGCCGCCGGCTGACGTGCGGTATGAGGGACTGACTTTTTCGCGCGATGGCGATTTTATCTACTACGTGGCCGCCGAGAAAAACAGTTCGACGTCGAATCTGTATCAAATTCCGGGGTTGGGTGGAAACGCGCGGCGGCTGATCGCAAATGTCGGGAGCGCTGTCACCTTTTCTCCCGACGGGAGGCAGTTGGCTTTCATTCGCAACCTTCCGGATACTGGAGAAGATGTTCTAATGATCTCCGATGCGCAAGGCAACGGCGAGCGCAAACTCGCCGTCCGGAAACTGCCAAACTTTTTTAGCTCGGTTGCGTGGTCGCCAGATGGAAAAACAATCGCCTGCGGCGCGGGGAGTTTTGTACCCAACTACAACACCTACATTGTTGAGGTCTCAGTTGAAAGTGGTGGAGAGAAACAGATTGGAGCGCAAACCTGGATGTTTATGAGCCAGATGGTCTGGACTGCCGATGGTCGGGCTCTCATTCTCGGAGCATCGGAGCAAGAGGCAGGTAGTTTTGAAGCGCAACAGCTCTGGTCTGTGTCGTACCCGGACGGCTTGGCGCGACGAATTACGAACGATTTGAATAATTATAGTGGAGTTAGTCTAACGGCAGACTCTAATCGATTGGTGACCGTCCAGTCAGAGACAAGCTCCAGCATTTGGCTGACGCCCAGTGGTGATGCTAATCAGGCAACCCGAACCAGCTCGGGTGCGGGTCGGATTGATGGCCGCGACGGCGTCGCCTGGACTCCCGAAGGAAAGATAGTCTACACCTCAAATGCCAGCGGCAACCTCGATCTCTGGATTATGAATGCTGACGGCAGCCAGCAAAGGCAGTTAACCGAAAATTCACGCATTAACAATCACCCGGCGGTCGCCCCCAATGGTCGTTACCTTGTCTTCACTTCCGATCGCGCCGGAACACCAAACATCTGGCGTATGGACCTCGACGGAAGCAACGCCAGACAGTTAACAAGCGGCAGCGGCGAAGACAATCCGCAATGTTCGACGGACGGCGAGTGGGTCGTCTACACTCTGCCGGGCGCCGGCAAGCCCACGCTCTGGCGCGTGTCGATTGATGGTGGAGCCTCTCAACAACTCACCGCTAAATACACGGCTGCTGCAGTTTTCTCTCCCGACGGTAAATCCCTGGCCTGCCTCTATCGGGAAGAGCAACCAAATTCACCGCTTAAGCTGGCGCTTTTTTCTGTCGCGGGAGGAGAGCCCACGCGCGTCTTTGAGGCGCCGATTTCCGCAGAGGAAGTATCCCGGACACCGCCGCCACGCTGGACCGCTGATAGCCGCGCGCTGGGCTATGTTGTTACCAGCGCCGGTGTCTCTAACATCTGGCTTCAGCCAATTAACGGCGACACGCCCAGACAGTTAACCACTTTTAAAACAGACCGCATCTTCTCCTTCGATTGGTCGCGTGATGGCAAGCAACTACTCGTTGCTCGCGGAATGCTGGCGAGTGATGTAGTGTTAATTAGTAACTTTCGCTGACTCTCAGCGTCGAAGCCGATTTTAACTAGATCAGATTCAAATTCTTGAGCGCCGCTCGCACTTCGTCGTTAATCGGCCGTTCCTTGTAGTCCTTCTCTACCCTGGCCCAGGCAACTTTTCCATCCTTATCGATGATATAAACCGAGGGACGGGGAATGCCCTCGAATTTCTGGCCGTTATAATCCGGATCGCGAATTCCATAAGCGTCGATTACGCGGTGTCCTGTGTCCGATAGAATAGGGAAGCTGACACCACCTTTGCCGTCGCCAGAGATCTTCTCAGCAAATTGTTTGCTTTCGGCCGGACTGTCGACACTAATCGCATAAACATTAAGCTGCTCGTCACCTTTTACAAGGGTGCGCAACTCGGCCAACTGCCGAGCACAGTATGGTCACCAATTGCCACGGTAGAAGACGAGCACGGTAGGCCGCATGCCACGTGCTGACGAAAGTGTAACCTTTTGATTATTTTGGCTCTCGAGTGTGAAGTCGGGAGCGATTTCACCCACCTGAAGTGGTGAGTTACGAGGGGTAAGTTCACCGGCTTCGGGGGTGAGTTTTGCGGCACATGAAAGGTTTAGAATTAACAACGTGACGGCTGCGGCGTTTTTAAGGTTCATACGATGCGTTGACCAGGCTGCCGGTAACACGGCGCTTATATTTCCAGATTTCGAATTGCTTGGCGGGGGAAGTGATCAGACGAAGTTCAGGAGGGAGCCTATTATAAAATTGGACGCGTAGCAATGGGTCTCGTGTCCCCACAAGCGCATACAGATACGGAGGAGGCATAGCCTCCAAAATAATATTGTAGCGCGTTACGGAAAGGCAGAGCCTTTCCGCACAACAGACGGCGAAGCCGCTAGGCAGTAGGCAGTGGGCAGTGGGCATGGGCAGAACCGATCCACGAAATACACGAAGTTTCACGAAGGGATCTTTCGTGTTATTTAGTGTGAATTCGTGGATCCGTTCCTGCTTTACTTCAAGCGCGGTACATCCCGCCTTCAACCTGACGGGGTTGAGCGACTGCGTAGTAAACCTGGCCCATGGTTCTGTTTGGCTCAATCGCGCCTCGCCGGCAACGACAATAGAACAGCCAAATGATCAGGAAGATCAGGAAGAGCGCGGTAACTAAAACTAATATCCTGAGTGCAACCTGGAGAGGGGTCATGACGTGCCTCCTTGTGTGAAGCGAGCGGTGAGTTTCGGTACGCGATCGGGCTCGGACGATTGAGCGCGAGGAATCGCGTCGTTCGTTATCGTAAATAGTAAGGACTGCGAGGTCGTCGAGGTTAAAGGGCCCTTACTTCGACTGATGCGAGGCAGCCGGACGATAGTCCGATGCAAGGAATTAGTCAAGAGTTTTGAAGGAGGAACGGCGGATGGCAAGAGCGAGGCAGTGTCACAGATTAGGCTTCTCGGTGCTTCTCCGTGTTCTCGGTGTCTCTGTGGTTGAGTTACTTCATTAGAAATCTTCACCACAGAGACACAGAGAACTCAGAGTTTGCACAGAGAGAAACAAACTGTCGCCACCATCCGGAGCTACTATCTGTTGGTCTTTTCCTGGCGAAAACTCGTAGCGGTTCAGTTTGGTAGGGGCACGGCATGCCGTGCCTCTACTCTCGTGACTGAATTGCCCCAGTGGATCAAAGTGAACCAGTACCCGAAAACCAACGATCCCCGAACGCTAGCGCGGTTCCTTGCCGGGCTGGTAGGCGGCTTCGAGGTTCGCGCGTATATCTTTCAGGGTCAACCAGGCGGGCTTGAATTTTCCGCGAGCGTATAACTCAGCCTGGTCCGTGTAGTGCCGGCTGTTTGGATCTCCGCTCGCCCCGAAAGTGTGAATCGACAGTGCTCGCACCTTCGGCCCAAACTCAACTACGCTTACGTACGTCCCGCCAGCTGTTCCGTAACGCCATTTCTGTCCGGTAACGCCCCTTGAATAGAAGGTAAAGACTGCGCCATCGCGGCCGGAAACTCCCGCAGTCGGCAGGCTGGGACGCGCGTCGGAAAACTCTTCTTTCCTACTTTCATCAAGCCGCTGTAGCCGGTTGATCTCCCCCAGGGAACGCGCCAGGTCCCAAAGCGCTGCTCAAGTTCGTCGAGTACATCGTTGAGCCTCGCGATGCTCCAATCTGCAGTGATTACGGTTGGCCTGTCTCTGACGAACATCCGGTCGCGCCACAAAGTGAAAATTGTCATAGCGGTCGAATCAGTTGTCGCCTTGTGATTCCAGGACGTTAGCTCATCGCGGACATCGCGTAAGCGTTGAGTGCGAGTGAAGTTGGTGGGCGCAATACCGTCGCCACTAGCGGCGGTCAGTTCGGCGAGCAGTTGGGGCAACTGCTCGTCGGCAATGAGCACATGCGTATCGAACGCAGCACGCGTCCACTCTTCAAAAGTGAATTTTGGTGTGCCGGCAAGAATACGGCGCGAGATGCGGCCGCGGGGATTATCGCCCTCCTGGACCATGTACTTAGGATAGTCTTCCGGTTTGGGATTGCCTTCGGTGGTCAATAGAAACGGTGTGGTGTTGCAGTTTTGCATCCAGCCGGTGCGTGGATTAGTCATTTGCGGCAACTCATCGATGGCGTGGAAGCCGCGCCATTCGGTTGTCGGGTCACTACCATCAACCGGCTTGGCCCAATCGAAGCGTGGATCGCGACGCGGCACGGCGCCGTTATATAAATAGTAAGTGTTGCCAAACCTGTCGGCATACATGACATTCCCGAACAGCATATTGAGCGGCCGGATGGCAGCCTTAAGCTGACGAAGATTTCGCGCCGTCGTCATGTCGTACCATTCGCGCAACCAACCGTCGCTTTCAAACTTCGCCATTCGGATCGCCAGCAGTTTGCCTCCGCTCGCTGACAACACGGGCCCATGATGCGTCTTCAGCATCTTGAACCGGCGCACTTCCACTCCTTTCTCTGTCTTCACCCGGATTTCTGCAACACGCTCTGTCGCTAAACGGTGACCGGCGCCATAGCGGTAAGCAAGCGGCTGCTTCGGGTCGTCGAAAGTTTCGGCGTAGACGTCCTGCAGATCCGCGGCGTTGTCGGTGCTGACCCAGCCGAGGTGCTCATTGTGTCCGACATAAGGAAAAGGAAAACCGAAGCGTGTGTAACCAGTGAAATTCCAACCTTCGTCGCTGTGCACATGGCCCTCATAGACCTGGCCTGAACCGAAAAAAGGAAGGTGCGGATTAATCAGCAGCATGGCATTGCCGGTTGCGCTTCTGGATGGATTGATGACCCAGCCGTTTGAGCCAATGTTGTCTTCAAGATCAGAGTTAAGAGAGTGGAAGTAAGACAGCGGGGGTAAACCACCCTTTCCTTCCTGCGAATTTATGTGAGTTGAATCAAGCCGCTGGGGTAAACCACCCTTCCCTACCTGCGAGTGCGCTGTCGGATCTAGCGAGGTTTGAAGTGGGCCAGACAGTGCCGGGTCGCGAGCAAAGCCATTTTGGTAATAGTTGTAACGAATGAAAGCGAGCGTGTGCCATGGTTCAAATTTCTCTAATAGTCGTAGTCGCACTTCCGGATGCCGAGCTAGATAAAAGTTGAACCCGGCGGCGAAAGCGTCGCAAAGCATTCGCATCTTTGGATCGAGCCGGCGGTATTCCTCCTGCGCGAGGCGGGGAATCTCGAGCGCATGATTAAGACGATCCTCGTTCAGAGATGCTTCGCCATAAAGTTCGGAACTGCGACCCAGGGCGAGGATAAAGTTTTCTTCCACTCGCCAGAAGTTGTCCTCAGCCTGAGCATACGCAAAACCAAAGACTGTCGCTGCGTCAGTTTTACCGAAGACGTGAGGGACGCCGTACGTGTCGCGATAGATTGTTACCCGGGAAGCAAGACGTTCCGGGTTAGGCTGGGCGATTGCCGGCCAATGACAAATCAGCACGAGAGTTAGAAGTAAGCGAACGTTCATGTTCCTCATCGTAAAGGGTCGTTCGTCAGAATGGAAACGTTGGAGAATTGAGTTTCGGGAAGTGTCAGCGCAAGGTGGGAATGATCCACGAAATACCACGAAACCACACCAAAACGCATCACAAAACGCTCGCAAATTAAGTGCTTGAATCCCGGTTTCAATCCCATGTAATCTAATCGGGTGAACTGTTTCCGAAATCATAAGCCGTTCAGTCCAACCAGAAAGACTCCGAACCATCCCAAACTAGCTTGCTAGTTTTTGTTACCTAGTTGTGTTGCCCCAATTCCTCTCCGGTGATCAGAAGACCAGTCACAGAGCAGTTACAGGTCAATCAGCAAATAGTAATCGTTAGACATGGCGCTTCAAGGCTCTCTACAAACAATGAGTGTTCCGGACCTGCTGCAGTTCCTGGCAGTGGGTAGGAAGACGGGCCAACTCAAGTTTAGTCACGGAAAAGTCCTCAAGGGCATTTATTTTGAGGAAGGGGTCATTATTGGCTCGAGCACCAACGATCCTTCCGAATACCTGGGCCAGGTGCTCATCCATTACGGAAAAATTGATGAAGCTCAGTTGCAAGCGGCAATGGAAGCGCAGCGGCAAGGGCAACACCAAAGTCCAATGTCTAATGTCCAGAGTCCGGGAAGCGACCGGGCTAAGAGCGCCGCACAGATTGGTGCAGTGTCGACAGTTACACAAACTGTTGGTTCCCCAGCGAAGAGACGGCTGGGCCAGATCTTAATCGACCACGGCATACTTACCGATGCCGATGTGCGCGGGGTGCTCGAAATTCGCACTCTGGACATAATCTACGATCTCTTTCTGTGGACCTCAGGGCAGTTTGAGTTCGTCGTCGAGGAGCCAATGCCACCCGACTTCACCCGGGTGCACGTCGAACCAAACCGCGTGATTATGGAAGGCGTTTATCGCGCCGACGAGCTCGCGCGTTTTCGCACCCTGATTCCCTCGGATAGAACCGTGATGGAACTGGGCGCCGGCTGGACGTCATCTATCGGCATCGGTAAAACGACGCGCCAACTGCTTTACTTCCTGGAGAAGCGCATGTCGGTGGCCGAGATTTGCTACAACATGCACGCTTCGCCGTTTGAGGTCTACGCCCAACTCTATGACCTTGTGCAGAAAGGTTTAGCGCATGTTGCCGGCGAATTGCCGGAAATACCCGACCCTGTCAGCCAGCTAGCGGATCTTCCGGAAGCTGCCCCCGATTTACTGCTGCTCGCACGCGAAGAATTGAAAAATGATCGGGCGGAAGCAGCTCTCGCGATTGTTCAGAATGTGCTGAGACGCGAGCCTAAGAATGCTGCAGCGCAGAAACTTCTGGTGGAAGCCGAAAATAAATTCATCGCCGGCGTGTATTCGTTAATCCCACCACATGGCGTACCCAAGTTAGTGGTTCAACAAGGCGATCTGGCGAAGAAAGAGATAGGGCCGCAGGAAGGCTTCGTACTTTCGCGCATCAATGGCGAGTGGGACATACCATCGATTCTGTCGATATGCCCGTTTCGCGAAGCAGACAGTTTGTTGATGATTAAGAAACTCTGGGACAACGGAATAATTGGGTTCTGAAAAGCAGGAGGCAGTGGGCGGTGGGCGGTGGGCAGTGGGCGGTAGGCAGTGAGCAGTGGGCAGTGGGCAGTGGGCGCTAGACTACAATCTAAAACCCTTTACGCTTCTGACGACTGCCGACTGGCTACTGACAGCGTTGAAGGTTGCAGTCTACTGTCCACTGCCACTGCCCACTGCTCACTGCCCACCGCCCACTGCTCACTGCCCACCGCCCACCGCCCACCGCCCACCGCTCACTTCCTTGACACCTCGATCTACGGTTGTTATATCTGAGTCCTCAAGTCCTTTCGCATTAAGTCTTCTTTCTCATCCCGCTTCGGAAAGTTTAGGCTTATTCACCCTTAGCAATAATCGGCCCACGCCGGTTAAAGGAGGTCCTCAATGAAAACTCTCAAACAAATTGGGTATTTAATTTGCGCCATGTTGGTGGTTGTCGGCTGCCAGGTTTTGGTGTCAGCGCAAGCGACCGAAGACAAGAGCCGGGTGGTCACCATGAGCGCCAGTGGATCGACTGTCAAATGGGATGTCAGTTCACCAAATTCAGGCGTGACCATGATTGTGTCCGCGCCCGACGGCAGAGTGTTCCGGCATGAGTTTCCAGCGGGGAGCGCCGCCGAATTACCGATCACAGATAAGAAAGGCGAGCGGTTGCCTGATGGAGTTTACTTTTACGAGCTGCGCCTAAGCCCGGTGCTCTCAAAGGCAGACAAAGACAAGCTCGCAGCGTCGCGAGGCAAAGATGACGATCGCGAAGAAGTGCGCGCCAGCCGCAAACGCGAGTTGGTTCCCGCTAGCGTGCAATCGGGAAGTTTTTCAATAGTCAACGGTGCGATCATTGTGGCCGGATCTTCCGAGGAAACAGGACAGCGCAGCATCAGCAAGGTCGCCGAGCAGTCCAGCCGGGAAATGAGTCCCCGTGGCGGCGGAGCCAGGAGTCCTCAGCATCACCGGCTTCGCCTTTTCATGCCTGACCAGGTAATCCCTGACGATTTGATTGTTCAAGGGAGTGCCTGCGTGGGACTCGACTGCGTCAATGGCGAGGTCTTCGGTTTCGACACAATCAGACTAAAGGAGAACAATACGCGCCTACAGTTTGATGACACGAGCACTTCTGCCGGCTTTCCCACTAATAACTGGCAGATAAGGGCGAACAGCTCCGCGAGTGGGGGCGCCAGCTTTTTAGCGTTTGTGGATCAGGGTACTACTGGTAATTCGGAGACAGGAACCATTAATTTCGAAGTAGATGCTGGCGCCCCGGCAAACTCTCTTCGAGTAGCCAGCACCGGCAAAATAGGACTTAGAACCGCGACACCCGTGTTGGATGTTCACGCGAACACAAGCGACACTCCAGCTATTCGTCTGGAACAAAATAACACCGGCGGTTTTACCGCCCAGACGTGGGACATCGCCGGCAATGAAGCTAATTTCTTCATTCGGGATGTAACCAGCGGGTCCCGACTGCCATTCCGCATAAGGCCGGGCGCACCCACGAGCAGTATCGATATTGCCGCCAGCGGCAACGTCACTATTGGTAGTGCTGGTTCCTCCGGACTTTCGTATCGCTTGAGGGTACAGGGCGCCTCTGGCTCGACCCTGCACACGCTCATGACAACGAACGATTACAACGGCACTGTCGGAAGTGGCCTCGCGTTCGAAACAGGAGCCGCTACTGGTAACACTAATTTCCGAATTTACGCATTTCAGGGCGGAGGCGCATCGACTGCGGACATTGGCATTCAACCAGCCGGAGGTCGGGTTGGCATCGGAACTAACAGCCCTGATCAACTTCTTTCGGTGAACGGCGAAGCCAGCAAAGCCGGCGGCGGTTCATGGGCGGTGTTTTCCGATGAACGCCTGAAGAAGATGAATGGCCGCTTCACTACGGGGCTCAAGGCGTTGATGCAGTTACAGCCGATTCGCTACGAGTACCTGCCGAAGAATGCTTTGGGAATTAAGTCAGAGGGAGAGCATGTTGGTTTTGGCGCTCAGGCTCTGCAGAATGTTATTCCTGAAGCGGTAACCACAAATGACCGAGGTTATTTATTGGTCAACAATGACCCGGTCCTGTGGACTATGCTCAATGCGATCAAGGAACAGCAAAAGCAGATCGAAGAACTACAAGGAGAAGTTCGGAGATTGCGCGCAGCGTCGCGCAGGCGCAGGTAGTTCGCTAAGGACGCATGATAAAAGGCCACGTGCTCAATGCTCGTGGCCTTTTCCTTTTGACGGTCAACTGACTGTCTCCTGTCTCGTGCTTTACTCTCCCCCGTACCAATTCAGCCGCTCACTAATCTTCGTTAACAATATATCAGCGTCAAAAGGCTTCGGGAATATCTCCACGCACCCAGCAGCACGGACATCTGCTTTGACGTCAGTTGTCAGGTAAGCGCTAACGACGAAGATCGGAATATGCGACAGCTTGGCCTGCTCGTGTATGCGCCGGGCGGCTTCCACACCATCCATCTCCGGAAGCGATAGATCCATAATGATCAGATCAGGATACATACCCGTCGCTTTTAGCAGGCCTTCCAAACCATCTTCCGCTTCAATCACGTCGTAACCTCTGCTGCGCAGCAACGCTGAGAGGAGCTCGCGCGTGTCGGAGTAGTCTTCAATAATCAGAATCGTACGCCGCTCGGGCACAGGAGATACGGCTAGAGCCAATGCTGATGATGTAGAAATCATGTTTACCTCACTGATAGCAATACAACCGCACGTCAGTATCCGCTGGAAGTGATCAGTTAGAAAGGTGAGATATCGGGGCCAGTCAAAAGCAGATTAGCATGAATATTGGCGACTGAGGGTGGAGGAGATCCTTGATATTAGTGAGATATAACAGAATAATCACAATTGAGGGCCGCGCGGTCACGAGGCGGGAGGCAGGAGCCAGGCCGCAGATCGCAACGTCGGTTTGCCACTGCCTCCTGTCCTTCTGGCTCAAGCCTCCTGCTCGTGACTGCCTCCTTTTTCCTGCCCATCGCAGCCTGCCCCAGTCCCTCCGCCAGAATCTTGCCGGTCAATAATTTCTGGTCGCTGTGACTCGAGCCGTCGGGTGGCGACCTCGTCCAGCGTGGCGCCGCACGAGGCACAGATGCCGGCGTCGCTCTTTATTTCACTGGAACAGGAGGGGCAGTAGATTCGCAGGGTCATTGCTCGGAGTTTTCAGTAGTCAGTGGTCAGTAGTCAGTGGTCAGTCAGGAGCCAGTGCTAACCAACCTGAAGATCGAGTTTGACGTCAGAGGCTTCATTCGGCAGCGAATCTTATCAGAAAGAGTTCCACGTGATCACAGAAACGCCCGATAGGATCATATTGAATGCGAGATTCGACGAGCCTGCATGAGCAGGCTCGTTGAGCGACAACTCCCTGGAGTGCGCCAACCTGTCGGCGCTGGCTCGCTGTACACAGGTCGCTACCACCACCCCACGCGGGCTGCCCGCGTGGGGACCCCGGTTCGCTCCCGGCTCTGAATTCGTCGACCCATGACAAGGCTTGCTGATTTACCTAAGCCCCTCAACGAGCCGATTGGGCTTCGTACAATTTGTTCGCTAGAATGTTCCACCTTATGAACCGAATCGCCCGAAAATTTAGAATTCGCGGCGACGTTCAAGGCGTGGGATACCGCTTCTTCGCGCAGCGGGCGGCAGCGCGTCACCAGGTAATCGGATACGTGAGAAACTGCCCGGACGGCACGGTAGAAGCGTTAGCTGAAGGCAACGCTGTAGACGTGGAGGAGTTCAAGAAGGATCTGTCGACAGGGCCGCAATGGTCGACCGTTCAACAGGTGGAAGAAATTAGTCTCGAACCAACTGGACTATATTCAAGTTTTCGAATCGAGCGTTAACTGACAACATTATGGATCATCTGAAAGAATTAATTCGCGAAGTGCCGGACTTTCCCAAGCCCGGCATAAATTTTTATGACATCACAACGCTGCTAAAACATCCCGAGGGTTTGCGAAAGACTGTGGATGCTTTAGCGGCAGAGTATGAAGGCGAGAGTGTTGACACCGTGGTCGGCGTCGAAGCACGCGGTTTCATTTTTGCGCCGGCCCTGGCTTATCACCTGGGAGCGGGATTTGTACCGGTTCGCAAACCGAAAAAGCTGCCGGCCGAGTGTGCCTCGATCTCCTACGATCTTGAATATGGACAGGACACGCTCGAGATCCACCGTGATGCAGTTGGCAACGGCCATCGAGTGATAATCGCTGACGATCTGCTGGCGACTGGCGGCACGGCTAAGGCTGTTTGCAAACTGGTTGAGGACCTTGGCGGCACTGTGGTGGGATTGGTGTTCGTGGTTGAGTTGGAGTTTTTGCCGGGTAGAGCGAAGCTTGAGGGATACGATGTACGGTCGTTAATTAGATACGCGTCCTAGCCAGAAAAAACCATTTGACGTTTGTCGTTTGACATTTTTCATTTGTCATTTCAGAAGTCAGAAGTCAGAAGTCAGAAGTCAGAAGTCAGCAGTCAGCAGTCAGCAGTCAGCAGTGCAGCAGGCAGTAGGCAGTGGCGACGATGCTCACTGACTACTGACTACTGACAACTGACAACTAATAACTCACAACCGACGCTCGCAATGACAAATGAGAGATGTCAAATGACCAATGTCAAATGAATCGCTTTACGATTCACCATTTACCATTTACGATTTACCCGTCATTGCTCCCGTAGCTCAGCTGCATAGAGCGTCCGCCTCCTAAGCGGAAGGTCGCGCGTTGGAATCGCGCCGGGGGCACCATCTCTTTCTTTTCCAACCTCGTCGCGCGTTTTTCAAAGCGTGATAAAGATGACTCGGTCGTCCCAAGCAACCCGCAGGTTTTAAGCTTCCTTTGTGACGAGCTTGACTACACATTGGATCTCCTTCGAATCAACTGATGACCTCTTTCCTTGCCATCAGACACTACTCGCCGCTGATCGTGCTGTTGGTTGGTCTCATCACGTTTGTCGGATTGATGGGTGTTGGCAACCTCGCCCTTCAGGCTCTCCGTTTTCGCTTACCTTCACCGTGGCGCGAAGTTACCGGGTTATTGCTCGGCATTCAGATACTGAGTTTGACGGTACAACTGGTCGCAATGGCCGGGGTTGCTTATCGGACCGTTTTGATTTTGATTTGGGCCGTCCTGGTTGTTCTCGGCGGTATTGCAGCGGTGCCCTTGTTCAGAAACGCTCTGGCGATAAGTCTCCGAACAAAGAGTGCGCTCGAGTTGTGTTTATTGTTGGTAGTCCTGGCGGCGCTGGCCGCCAACCTCTTAGCAGCGGTTGCGCCATCTACAAAGATCGACGAGCTCTACTACCACATGCTCCTTCCCAGCAGGATTGTGCTTGACCACGCCCTTCTCTTTTATCTGCAGCCATGGGAAGCGGCCATCCTCCCTCAGATGAGTTATCAAATCGCCATGAGCCCTTTGCACGCGCTGAACTTTCCGGACGCTTCCAATGTACTGAGTTGGGGGATCGGCGCAACCCTGATTTGGTTTGCCGCAAGGTTGCTTAGTGATAACAACCGCGTTACCCGTTGGGGACTCATTTGGCCGGCGTCTTTGGTGGTCGGTCTTTATTCAGTCGTACATCACGTCACCGGCGGCAGTCACGCGCTCGGCGATCTATCGCTCGCAGCCGCGGTTACTGCTTTGTACAAACGCGAGCAGCTAATTGAAAACGTTCGGCCAGGAACCTTTGCCGGGATGGTTTCAATCATGTTGGTGTCCGCAGCAACCGCGAAAGTTTCGTTGCTCCCCGTCTCTGCATTGCTGCTCATCATTGCGGCCGTCTATTTGTTTCGCTCCACTGGTCGCGCGTCAAGACTTGGGATCGCAATCGCGCTCATTCTGCCCTGGTTGATTATTGCCGCTCCCTTAATGGTCTGGACGTTGGCGAAGTCAGGCTCGCCTTTTGGCCCCTTCCTAAGCGGAATCTTTGCGAGTTCGCCATACGACCCGGAGGTGATGCGGCAAACCTTTGCGTCTTCCAGATTATTAAATCGACCTCCATTGCTCGACATCGTTCAACACTCTTCTCTCGTGCATCCACCGATATTCTGGCTGGCTATGGTGGCGGTCTTTTTCATCCCGGGCATTCCTTTGCGAACACGATTGACGGGCGTGACGGTACTAATATTCCAGGCCGCGTTGATCTATCTCTTTCTTCCGTATGACTTGCGCTTCCTCGGCGGACTTTCATTCGGGCTAGTCATTTGTTTCGCTTTGGCGAGCAAGGAAAGAGTCGGCAAACTCATTTGGAGGAAAACTCTGACCGCTGCCTTAGTGGTTACTTTGCTGCCATGGCTGGGAGTACAGATCTACTACGCGCAACAATTCTTGCCGGTCGTGGTAGGGCTACAGTCCAGATCAGAATTCTATCGGCGTTACGTAGCTTTCTACTCTGATTATGAGGAACTCGAACGAATCCTGCCCAAGGAATCAGTGCTGATAGCAAACTTCCGGACGAGTGCAGTCTACACACCAAGACTCATCTATTTTGATGTGGCCGATCTCCCGCCAGATAAGGATGTCTTCTATTTCGGCTGCGACTTCCAGGCGGAACCTGGTCCCTGGCCAAACTTCAAGGGTGAAGCGCCGATCTATGAAAACCGCAACGCGCTCGCCTTAGTATTCCGGACACCAGGGAGGCCTGCGGTTACGGATTCGCTGTGTGTTGGTCGATTGGTAAGGAAGTAAAAGGCCCGGCTTTTATTTGAAGCCGCGTGGGTCGACGAATTCAGAACCGGGAGCGATAGCGACCGGAATTCGGTTTAGCCTTCGTCA
Organism: Pyrinomonadaceae bacterium; assembly: GCA_963728625.1. GTDB lineage: Bacteria > Acidobacteriota > Blastocatellia > Pyrinomonadales > Pyrinomonadaceae > PSRF01. The sequence continues at coordinate 601,838 of CAVSKU010000011.1, read as the reverse complement.
AGGTAAGAGCTAGTGACTCGGTTCAGCGCGAGACCGTGACTTGAACGCGAATTGAGCGTCGCGTCGTGGGTCGACAAATTCGGAACCGGGAGCGAACCGGGGTCCCCACGAGGGCAGCCCGCGTGGGGTAGTGGTAGCGACCGGGCGATTCTGGCGATAGGCACCACTTCTAATGAACAGATTAACTTGGAGCATTTCGCGGAACTTGTGATGAAGTCTCGCTAACATCCGGTCGCTACCGCTCCCGGCTCTGCATTCGTCGACCCACAAAATAGAAAGTCCGATACCCAGGTCATTCTCCGAGCACTAGGCGATCACCGCGAGACTGATTCGAACGTTCCAGTTGGCGACGCTTCCTGCACGTCCAAAAACTTGTCTCTGTACTTCGGGTCCGGCATCAAACACGATTCGTACTTGCCGAACACGCGATATCGATTTCGCGCTACGATGCTGTAAACCCAATCGCGAAACTCCTTCGGCAACAGCTTGCCGGCGCCGGGCTAGTTTCCAAATGCCATTAAGTTGATCAAGCAGGTAGAGCATTGCATCCGAACGCGCCAGCAGTCGTTCGCTGGGCCGGCCGTGATCGATTACCACATAGACCGTATTCAGATCCTTAGAATCGGCGCCGTGACGCCGCAACAAGTCTTCGGCAAGCCGGCTTTGGAGCGATGCAAAACGAAGGCGATCCCCATGATCGCGTTTTAAGAGAAACTGATTCAGCCCGTTGCAGAGACCACAAACGCCGTCGTAGAGAACGATTGGATTGGGTTCGCGCGGATGCACGAGTCTAGGTTAATACGGCTCGGGAGTCGAAAGCAAAAACACCGCAAATGAAGCCAGCCAATGTTCGCCGGCGTAATCCCCGCTCGCAACGTGCGCCAGGGCATCGGCGGTATGAGCGCGGGCCGACTCTGTCAGCACCCGGCGCGCGGGTGTACGGAGCGGCAACTCCCAGGCAATCGAGCGCATGCACCACGCGCGACTCAGATTGAGCCCGTCGAGATGCACTAACTTTGGATCGGAGCGATCGCTGACAGTAGCGGGTCGCAACAGGGAGCGTGGCTGGCCCGCGGTGAGCTGTGGCAGAAAAGCGCTGAACCAACGCTGAAACTCCGCCGCAGGCATCACCCGTCGCATCAGGTCGGCCTCCATTAAGGCCGGTGAGAAAAAATCTTCACCTCCCGGCTCCCATGACGCCGGGTAGTTTCGGTCATTTCCAAAATACGTGCGGCTTCGTTCTGCAATGAGACTCGCGAGCCTCTGATTGCCCACCGTTTTCGCGTAGTCAAATGCGAAAGCCAAGCCAAACGCCGTGTTCGGATGCACTCCGGTACGAATCGGATAAGTCTGCTTGGGCAGAAAATTGAGATATCGCTCGATCAGCGCCTCCGTAAGCGGCTGTAAGTTTCTGGACCAAGCCTTCGCGCGATCGTTCTCGGACAGCGCCAGCTCTTCGGCAAGTTTAAGTAACCAGGCCCAGCCGTAAGTTCGTTCAAAAGACTGACGGTTAGGTTGTTTGAGATAAGCGGTTTCCTTTTCGATGCTTTCCTTTGTCAGATTTGCATCGAGCGCTTTATTGATTGTGTCTCGCAGGGGAAGATCAGGAAACAATCTAAGAATGCGAACGAGCATCCAGTGGCCGTGAACGGAGGAATGCCAGTCGTAACAACCATAGAACGCAGGGTGTAAATCCTTTGGGTTCTGCACGTCCCTTTCGTTGTTCATCACGTGCTCGGGCTTGTTTGGGTATTCCTTTGCGACGCACTTCAATGCTAATTGGGCGAAGTGAGTAGCCTGCGACCGGGTTAAAGACAAAGCAGACTCCATCGTTCTCTGCTGAGCGTTTAAAATGTTTGGAGTAAGCATTATTAGCAGGGCTGCTATCAGTCCGAATAGTTTTTGCATTAATTCTCCTCGAGAGTTTCAGTATCTATGCGAAGGTCGCCCGATGTGAATGTGTGCACCGGTGGCCGTTCCTGGTATGGCTGCGCGAAAGGCCAGAAAAGGAATCCCGTTATTGCGTAGAAAATTTAGCAGTGCCTGCCCTTCAACGCCGTCAGGATGAAGAGACACATCGATCGAATTGCGGTGATCGAGGCGCCAACGATCGTGAATTGCACCTTGTCCAAACACCGAGATCGGCAACTGCTTCTTAAACGTGTCCTGGAAAAACCTCTGCACCTTCCACGTGTCTCCCAATAACCAGGAAGTGGCGCCGTTGTAGCGAATCAAAGCGGCAGTCCTGACCATACCCCCTTTGGGAATCTTGATTTTGGACAGCTTTTGCTCCGCTTCAGATTCAAGCAACGTCTGTGCAATTTGAGTATCTGCGGAGGCCATGCGGGTGTTGACCTCGTTCACTTGGTCCTTCGCTTGCGCGACGGCGCCTTCACTGGCCTCAACGTCGTTGCGGGAAATCAGGCCCTGGCTGAACAGCTCCTTCGACGTAACTACCTTCGCTTCCGCTCGAGTCACGTTCCTTTCATAAATCGCGCGCAGCTTTTCCAGGTTAGCTTTGTATTCGTTGGTGGCTTTGACAAACTCTTCCCGAAGCCTTGCTAGTTCGGAAACAGCTTTTGTTTGGACTGGTGGCTTGGCGGCGCGAGCCTTCTTTTGCGCCTGGCCAACGGCTGGAGCGACCAGGAGCACAACCGCGATAAGAATTAGCCATCGCCGCGTCTCAACATGGCAACGCCTCATGATTTTTCTGCCGCATGCTCGCATTCTGAGTTGATTTCTCCACCAACAAGGATAGCTATTCCTGTGAAATAGAACCACAGCATCAGAATTATCAAGGCACCGAGCGAGCCGTAAGTCACACCGTAAGAATTGAAGAAGTGTAGATAGAGGCGAAAACCAAACGAGAACAGCAGCCAGAGTATGATTGCCACCAGTGTTCCCCAACCCCACCAGACACACTTCTTAGGACGAACATTCGGGGCGAAATGGTAGATCATTGTGAAGGTAAGCAGCAGAAAAAAGAGTGCGATGGGCCACTGAAGTATTTTCCAGGCGAGGGTGAATGCCGCTCCAAAACCAAAGTGTAGGGCGACTCGTTCCCCAATTTGTCCTCCATACAGCACGATTACGAGAGCAACAATAATCAGCACCGAAAGTGCGATGGTCAGAAGAATTGAAGTTAGCCTTACCTTCCACCAGGGCCGTGCCTCCTTAACGCCATACGCTTCATTAAGCGTATCGCTGATTGCGCCCATACCGTTTGAGGCTGCCCAAAGCGCAGCTAACAAACCTAAGGAGAGTTTGCCGCCACCTCGCGCCTGGCTGATCTCATCAAGCGTAGTGTGAACCAGAGTGATGGCCGATCCTGGCATCACCGTAGCCAGATAGCCGATCAACTTGTCGCGAAGTTCCGAGCCCGTCTCGGCGAGATAGCCCAACAGAGTGACGAGGAAAAGCAGTAAAGGAAAAAGCGCAAGCAGAAAATAGTAGGACAGTTGAGCGGCACCGGAGAAGAGATCGTGATCGTTTATACGCTTCCAGAGCCTTTGGGCAAGAGTTTTCCAGCGCACAACAGCAGCCCCCTGATATCAGGTACTAGAACGAGTGTGAACAAATCCAACGCCAGGATTGAAGGGGATAAAACTTCGAGGGATGAGTAGCGAACTAATAACAACCGGGGTTCAGCAATCACAAACTACTTGACCATGGTTCCAGTTCGGCTCCAGCGCGTATTGTTGAAGAAGTCCAGGATAAAATTACCACTGGTCGGCGCGCTCTCGTCATAAGACCAGTAGACGAACATCGCGCGCCCAATCACCAGGTCACGAGGCACAAATCCCCAGTAGCGGCTGTCTTCGCTGTTGTTGCGATTGTCACCCATAACGAAATACTTGCCGGAGGGAATCACAATCTCTCGTCCATCACCTTCCAGCCCGAATATCGGGTAATCCTCTTCGACAAACTCGGGATTGTAATAGACGTCGTATGGTTCGCCTGATCTGGCCTTGGGAGCGTTCTTGATCTCCAGCGGTGCTTTGTCGTTGTGGTCCTCAGCCTCTATCAGGTGTTCCGGCAACGGTTGATCGTTAATAATTACGCTCCTGCCTTCGATGCGCATGCGATCACCAGGCAAGCCAACGACGCGTTTGACGTAGTTAGTAACAATGGGTTTATTGTCCGGCCGCTCATCTCGCCGCGGGTCGTAACGGTTTCCAGGGTATTTGAAGACGATAATATCGCCGCGCCTGATTTCACGCTGCGGCAGGAACGGCAAAGACTGCCCGGGAGCAAATATGAACTTGTTAACCAGCAAATGATCCCCGATGGTGATCGTATTCTGCATAGAGCCTGTCGGCACTTTCACCGCTTGTACGATAAAGGTCATACCAAACAGGGCCATGATGACCGTAACGACGGCCGATTCGAAATACTCGCGCCAAACGGATTTCGGTGGACCTTTCGGTTTTTCAGTTTCGGGGGCGGGACCGTGGCCGTTGCGACCAAAGACGCGCGACAAAGAGAATCGCTTCTCTTCGGTCGTTGCCGGGCCGGCTCCGGTGCTGGTTCCGCTCGAGGGTTTCTTGATCATTTCAAAAATTTATCCTAGATACCTTAGATTCCGTGGTCAAGTTCAACTACTAAGCCGGGTTGATCCCAGTCTTGACGATCTAATACGCAGAGACTGCGAAATGGTTATGCTTCCATCGGCGCTTCTCTCATAAAAGCCAACGCAGCCTTGGCGGCTGCAGCTTCGGCCGTCTTGATTGAGCGTCCCTCGGCCCTGACACTGCCGTTGTCCCATTTGACTTCCACATGGAAGGTCCGTCGATGTGGAGGCCCGACCGCTTCAACTACCGAGTACCGCGGCGCTGGCCGCCGTTCGGCCTGTAGTTTTTCCTGCAACATCGTTTTGTAATCCGCCTCGGCAGCAGCCACAGGGGTAACCTTCCGCAGGTCCTCACCCAGGGCATGAACTATGAAATCAGTGGCGGCCGGCAACCCACCATCAATGAAGATGGCACCGACAAGAGCCTCAAAGACGTCGGCGAGAATTGCATCTTTGCGACGGCCGCCACTCTTCTCTTCTCCCCGTCCGAATCTAAGAAAATTTCCCAGGTCCAAGCCGAGTGAAGCGCCAGCCAACGTCGGTGCACTTACCAGCCGGTGTTTCATACGGGAAAGCTCGCCCTCAGTCCCTGCCGGATAGGTTTTGCACAAGTAGTCAGCCACAACCAATCCCAACACGGAATCACCAAGAAACTCGAGGGCTTCGTTATGCAGCTTCCGCGCCTGGTCCTCGGCGCCGGGCGCCACCTGTTCATGTGCCCACGAGCGGTGGGTGATAGCACGCTCAAGCAGTGCTCGATCTTTGAAGTTGTAAGAAAGAACCTTTTCCAGCAGGTCGAGATCGGGAAGTTGGGTTTCCTGTTTTTTCAAGGCGGGTTCTAATCAAAAGCCGGAAGCATCGTCGAAGTTTGCGACAAGGCTTCCGGCTGTGGGAAAAAGGGCCAGAGGGCCAACTCAGCTACGTCGTCGGTGATTGTTCTTGGGCTTTGGTTTCGCCGGTGTCGTCGTGCTGGTTGATGTAGTAGTGGTCTTAGGAGCGGCCGTTGTTGCGGGCGCTGTTGTGGCGGTCGTTGTTTTGGTAGCAGCCGGAGCCGCAGTCGCGCCATTGCCTGAACCACTGTTAGACGCCCCTGAAGTTGGGGTCGTCGTGGTGGTTGGCGTACTTGCCGGAAGCACCGTCAGCGGGGTCGGCTCGGGTGGCAGCGGCTTGGACACGATGCCCGCAATCATCTCAGTCAAGCCGGCGTCCGAATCACTATGCCGGAACTTGTACCAGGTGGCGAGACTGTCCATCCATTCCTTCTTGCTGGCCGCAAACTTGGCATCAGTGCCAGCAAAGGCGACCGCGCGAGCGTAGACGTCAATCATGCGATCGATGACCTGGTTAATGTTTTCCAGGGCGAGTTTGCACTCGGGCGTCAGGTCCTTACCTTCGCAGCGGGCTTTGTAGTCCGCAGAAAGCTTGGCGTACGGCCCACTCTCGTATGCGGCGGCGATGAAGAAGTAGATCCAGGGATCCTTCTTTACGTCGGCAACATTAAACTGAGCAGCCTTGATCAAGGAGGTCAGCGTTTCCGGAGAATTGCTCTTCAAGGTAAGGCGGCCAATCGCGTTGTACAGATAGGCCAGCGCCTCTTCCTTCGACTTAAATGCCGACCAGTTTTCGGGGACCTTGCCCGACTCGATCAACTGAATAGCCCTCCGGGCGTACTGCAGCGACTCGTTATTGAAACTCTCGTTCTTGGAAGTGATAGTCGCCAGATAACCGATGTAGCCAAGATCGATGATAGCTTTCAGATTTTCCGGGTCGTCGACCAGGATCTGTTTACCAATCTGGAAAGCCTCGGCAAACTTCTTGTCGTTGTAGATGAGTGACGTAAGCTGCGATTTGCGAAACTCTTTGTCATAAGCGGCTGACCACTTCTTCAAATAAGCGGTGTATTGATCTTCCGCTTGCGAGCAAGCTAGATACTTTTTGGCTGCTTCGTAAGCTTTTGTAGGCGCCGTCGTTCGGTTGGCCGTAAAGTCGGTATATAAAGCAGTCTTGGCTTCCTCAGTGCAGCCGGCAGGTGCCTGGGCGGCGGTCGCAGGGGCTGGTGTCTGTGCCAATACTGGTGCGACCAGCGAGCTGGCGCAAATTGTTAATATGCCAATAATCTTTTTCATCAGTCCTTGAACCTCCAGTTGCCTGTTCCAACTATCGCGGGGGCCACCGATGGCTTTCCCTCGCTTCAGCGCGACACATAAGATGCGTTCTTACATACGCCGGTTGCCGATCCGCAATAACACCCACTCTGGTGTTGAGGAGAACCACAGTCTTATCGAGTCATGAATAAGCGTAAAGTAAGCGCTCGCAATATTCCTGCAACTCTAACTGCCTGTCAAGGCGCGAGCAGCCCGAAAGTGCAGAAAAATCAACCTAAAAAGCTCTGCGCCGGTCCTCGTAGAGTTTACGAGTCTCCGGCGCAGATTGGTTTTCCAGGGATTGCAAGTCCCTTGCAATTAAGGCTGATTCGGCTGAGTTCGGCGAAGCCTGTTGTCAGGCTGTGTCGGAGTCTTAACAGAAGTCTTCGCAGGAGCCTTCTTTGAATCAACAGGCATTAACACAGTCTTTACTGAATTACTCGTTGCGGGTTGATTCACCAGCGGCTGAGGTGTGGCGCTCGTGGTTGCGCTGGTTACTGCTTTAGCCTCTTCCGCGGTGATCGCCGCTTCAATTTCGGCCACTTCAGCTGCCTCGGCGTCCTTCTCTTCCTCGTTCAGCTCTGCAGCTTTGGCATCGTTGGCCGGCTGGCCCGTCGCGATCTGAAGTTTGATCGGCGCGCCAAAACGCGTTCCCAGCTCGCGATAAATCCGTCCGGCCACCGCCGCGGGGAAATGCTGCCGGGCATCGGGGCCTCGAGTAATGACAACTACGGCGAGCCGCGGATTGGCGAGCGGAGCGTAAGAGGTGAACAGGCCAACCCAGGCGCCCTGACCGATGCAGGTTCCTGTCTTTCCAGCTACTGTTTGAAGCGGGTCGTAAGCCTTTTTGCCGGAGCCGTAATTCACAGCGCCAACCATCCCGGGAACCATTCGTCGCAGGTTGTCCTGGGAGACGTCGAGTTGCCGGCGCACTTTTGGTTTCGCCTCTTGCGGAGTTCGGGGAATAAACGGCACTACCACTTTCCCGCCATTGGCCATCGATGAAACCATTGTGCCAAGTTGAAGCGCCGTCACTTCGAAGTCATCACCGTGAGAAGACATGCGATTAAGAGCAAAGCCGGTTTTCTCGGCGGGTAGACGGCCGGGATACTCATAGGGCACGTTGATGCCTGTCTTCTCGCCCAAACCCAACTCTTTCGCGTAGCCCATCATCTTGTCGAACCCGACCTGGCCACCGATGTGCTGGAAATAAGTGTTGTTGGAATATGCCAGCGCGTCGGTGAGATCAAGGCGATAGCGGTCGGAGATATTAGTTGACTCAAACGGGCTAATCATCTTCTCTTCAAGACCAGCCACGCCTGTTACCAACTTGATCGTGGAGCACGGCTTGAAGCCTCGCCGCAACGCCCACTCCTGATTGACAATGGAGTAGACCTTTCCGTTGATCGGATCCATCACGACCACTGTGCCGGCATGGTATCCGAGCGCGTTGACCGCTACGCGACGAACTTCCATATCTTCACCGCGGGTGTCATCCTGACGAATAAATGTCTGCACCTCGTCGCGCATCGCCTTCTCAAGTGCTCGCTGACGAGCAATCGCGGCCAGGCGAGCAGCTTCACGACGGCGTCGCGCTTCGAGCGCCTCGCGTCTGCGTCCGTTCGCAATCCGGCGCAACTCGGCGGTCCGTTCGCGCCTGGTAAGCGGCCGTTTTAGACGGCGCTGCAGCGCGGCCAATGATGCCGACTGTTCGCGCGCAATCTGATTGCGCTCACGCCTTAGCTCGCGTCGCGATAATCGGGTCCTGGTGCTGCGCCTGGAGTTTCTGGCGGAGAGTCGATCGTTGCGTCGACTTGCGGCGCGGCGCTCCCTGGCGGACAGCTTCTTTGATTTTTCAATGCGTGCGGCAGGCCGGCGAGCTTTGTTGACCTGACGCTTCTTGCCTTGAACTGCGGTTTGAAAAGGAAGAACGAGAAAAACGAAAAGGATGAGTACGAAAGGAAGAGTCCGGGGATGGTAAATCTTCAAAGTCATCAGGGGTTGATACCTTTCCTAGGTTTTTAGCTCGCTTAGACGAGCCTCGCCGACTTCTATGCCACGTAACGCATTTGCATTGCCCCTAAAGCCTGGCTCGTCTGATGCAAAAGCTTCCAGCGTCGAAAGGTTTGAGACCTCTCGCAAACACTCCTGGTATGTTTAGGACTCGACAGTCCTGCTACGTTGAGGCGGGAGATTTCCCTAAAAATTGGCGGTCCCTGGGGACATTGATTCGAGACCGGGGCAACTATACCATCTGAAAACTAGAGCGGCAACAGAAAAGTAATCTTTTGTACATAACTCGTAACAATGAAGCCGCAGGTTGCTCTGGTTAATAGAACGAAAGAGTGAAAGTGACAACGATTCCAGTGGTTCGCGACGTCATATTCGTATGAGGATGCCAAAGCTACTCAACAGCTTTCGTGCCCAGTTACTGCTCCTGCTTGCCCTGCTCTTAGGACTGACGTTGGGTTTTCAGTACTACGTCAACTTGCGCTCGGTGCAGCGTAATGCGCACATGATTGTTGAGCAGGAGCAGGCGATCATGGCGGGCGTCGCGCTCGGCGTAAACAGCATTTCCAGTAACAAGTACCTCGATCAAATGCGGAGCAATGTGCGCGAGCCGCTGCTAGACGAACAAAGCGGGCGTGTGCGCAATGTCTTGGTAGTAGATCACGAGGGAAACGTATATGACAGCCTCGTGCAGGACTTCACGCCGCGACAAAATCCTGACGATACGACCAGCTATAAAAAATTAAAGGACATTCCGTTACCGACTCTGGCGAGCGCAGTGGAATTGGCCGATGAAAATCAGCCACTACCCGAGTGGCTTAAGGCTGCGAGCTCGCAGCAAGCAGGCGACCCGGGAGCGTTCTACTTCCCCGTCGAAACCGACAAAGGTCGCTGGTATGTGATTGTGGTATTAGGCTCGGCGAATACGCTGACGAATATTCTTGAAAGGCAAGCGCTCCGTTCTGCTCTCTACACACTGATGTTGCTGCTTGCTACTACCTTCGTCACAGGCTTATTTGTTTGGCGGTTTACCCGACCCATCAAAGACCTCTCAGTAGCATCGCGGCGGGTTGCTACAGGAGACTTCGACGTCAGAGTGCCTGCAGATCGCAACGACGAGATGGGCACACTGGGTGCCGCTTTTAACGAGATGACGGCCCGCCTGGGACGGATGCGCGAATTAGAGTCGCAGTTACATCAGGTAGAGAAAGCTGCTGTGGTCGGCCGACTGGCCGCCGCTATCGCTCACGAAATTCGAAATCCTTTAAACTACATCAACCTTACCCTGGACCATCTGCGCTCTTCCTTCGCACCGCAGGATCAAACTAAGCGCGACACATTCGAGCGGCTGGCAGATCAACTTAAATCCGAAGTGGCACGCATCAACCGCCACATTACTGACTTCCTCAAGTATTCCCGACCCTCAGCGCTGGAGCTCCAGCCGCTGGACTTGCGGTTGCAGGCCGAAGATGCCTTGCGCATGATTTCCGGCCAGGCCCAGGAGAGTGGCATTATTACCAGCTTGAAACAAGACGGCGAGGTGCCAACGGTTTTCGCTGACAAAGATTCATTGCGCTCGGTTTTTACGAATCTTTTGATTAATGGCCTGGAGGCGATAGACGGCGAAGGCGGGACCGTTGAGATTCACTTGTCCGCCGAGGCGGCCGACCGGGCTCGGGTTGAAATCCGCGACACGGGCAGAGGTATCGCCGCGGAGGATATCGCAAAGATATTTGAACCTTATTATTCGACCAAAGAAACAGGCACTGGGTTGGGCCTGGCAATTGTTAAAAAGGCGATTGATGATCATTATGGATCGATAAGCGTAAGCTCAAAAGAAGGCAGCGGCACGACCTTTGCGATAATCTTGCCAACTGAACCGAAGGAGATGATGAAGGAGAAGGGGTGACTAACAGCAGAGGCAGCGAGATCGAAATCAGCTTGCCAATCACCCTGGTAGTCCTTCAGAAAGAAACCTATGGCGCGCAAAACCATACTGGTAGTTGACGACGAAAAAGCACAGCGTGAAATCCTCGAGATGATTCTTTCAGGAGAGGGGTACGACGTGACTACTGCGTCGTCCGGCGAGGCCGCGATAAAGTTTGCCAAAGATCGCAGATTCGATCTGGCCCTGACCGACCTGAAGATGACGGGAATGGATGGCATCGAGTTGTTGCAGCATCTGCTCGGTCTCGATTCCTCGATCATCGTAATTCTTCTTACAGCGCACGGCTCCATCGAGTCGGCGAAAGAAGCTTTACGCCGCGGTGCTTTTGACTACCTCGAAAAGCCTTACGACAAAACGGCGTTGCTGGATACCATCAACCGCGCCCTTCAGCGGCTTGACGCTCTCGATACCGAAATCATCTCGGCCTCACCCAAGATGGAGTCAGTCAAGCGGATGATATTAAAGGTGGCGCGCTCCAATTCGACGGTCCTGATCCGTGGCGAGTCAGGTACTGGAAAGGAACTGATTGCACGCGCAATACATAACCAATCACCCCGTGCTACCGACATGTTTCAAGCGGTGAATTGCGCGGCAATTAATGAAAACCTGCTTGAATCAGAACTCTTTGGCCACGAGAAGGGCTCGTTTACCGGCGCTCATGCAGACAAGAAGGGGCTTTTCGAGATTGCCGATCGCGGCACGCTCTTTCTCGATGAAATTGCCGAGTTGGACGTGGCCATGCAGGCGAAACTTTTACGCGCGCTTCAGGAACGCAAGATCAGACGGGTTGGCGGCACTCACGAGATTAGCGTTGACGTGCGCGTGATTGCGGCAACTAATCGGGATTTGCGGGCCATGGTTGCGGACGGGCGTTTTCGCGACGATTTGTATTACCGCATAAACGTGCTCTCGGTTGATGTGCCTCCGCTTCGTGAAAGACGGGAAGATGTTCCCGTCTTAATCGATTACTTTTTGAAGAAGCACACACGCAACACCTCCCGACTGGTACGCGGCTTAACACCCGAAGCTCGCAAACTTTTGAACGATTACAGTTGGCCGGGCAACGTGCGTCAGCTCGAATCAGCCATCGAACGAGCAATCCTGCTTTGCGAGGGCGATCAGATTACGATTGAGGATCTGCCGCTCGAGGTCAGGCAGGAGTCGCGGCCTGTTTCTGAAGGAGCATTCAAGTTGCCGCCTGAAGGTATCAGTTTTGAAGATGTCGAACGCGACTTAATCATGCAGGCGATGGAGCAAACGGACTACAACATCACGAAGTCTGCAAAACTGTTGGGCCTGACTTTCCGCACGTTGCAGTATCGGCTGGAAAAATTTGGGATTAAAAAGCCGGAAGCCGGGAAAGAGGCAGCCGGATAACGGCAACAGCGCGCGCCTCACGGATTTTCCCTCCGAAGACCGCAAGAACGTCTTTCCTCAAACGTTCTAAAGGCCAAACCGATCCTTTCCAAGGAGGCCTATGGTGAAATCTCTCCCGTCAGTAATCCTTTTAGTTTCTTTAGTGCTCACGGCCGGCTGTGACCGTGCAATGAACCTTCGGTCTGCCAAACCAGATGCTGCAGACAGATACGCCTCGTCCGACGCTCAGAGACCGGAGCAGTCTGTAATAAGCGAAAGCAAAAGTATCTCCACGAGCAATGAATCGGAAGTCCCCCAATCAGTCTCCCTTAATCAGGTCGACCAGGCCCGGTCGGTCGCGGATGCAATGGATCGAAAAATTCTTCGCGATGGGCAATTAACGCTTGAATCATCGTCTCCGGCGGAAGCGCAGCGCAAGGTCGTGTCAATTGCAGAATCGCTGGGTGGATTTGTGGTCGCATCCGAGTCTAAACAACAGCAGAACACCGACTCGGCGAAACGGGGGTTGGAGATTACGCTGATTGTGCGTGTTCCCGCACAGCAATTCGGCCCCGCCGTCGAGCAGATTCGCAGCGCCGCCGCGCGAGTCATTCAGGAGAAGCTGACCGGCCATGACGTCACCGAAGAGTTTATTGATCTCGAAGCGCGCATTAAGACGCAAAAGGCGCTGGAGGCGCAGTTTCTCGAGATTATGAAGCAAGCCAGGAAAGTAGAAGAGGCTCTGGAGGTTCAACGTCAGATTGCCGAGGTTCGCACGGAGATTGAACGCCTCGAAGGTCGCCGGCGATTTCTTGAGAATCGCTCCGCGCTGTCAACGATCACCATCAATCTTCAGCCGCCCCCGGCCCTCGCAGTCAGCACCTCGAGCTTCCGTAGGGGAATCAGAGAAGCAACCGGAGACGGCACAGAGATCCTCGCCGGCTTGGTGTTGTTTCTAATTCGTTTCGTAATTGTGGTCACGCCGGTTTTCTTGTTCGCCGTACTTCCCGGTTGGCTGGTGACGCGTTATGTACTGCGACGCAGGCGACTGAAACTCGCGAGTCAGCTACAATCTCAGCCAGGATGAAAGCTGATTTTAGAGTAGTTCTGGTTCTCGCCCTGTTGCTGCAGGGTTGTTCCAACCCAAACCAGCCGCCGGGCGATGTAATCGTTTCAACGCCTAAACAGGCTGAGTCGAAGAGAATTGCTTCGGAGAGCGTGGTAAAGGTGGCGGTTCAACCGGCAGAAATCGCGGCCGGTAATGTGAGTCAGGCGCTCGTCCGAGTAACCATCAATCCCGGTTATCACGTCAACGCAAATCCTCCCAGTTACCCTTACTTAAAAGCGACCGAGTTGGAGATGCCCGCGGGCGAGGGTGTTTCCCTGTCCTCGGTTGATTATCCAAAAGGACAAAGCCGCCAGTTTCCCTTCGCCGAAGAGCCGATCAACATCTATGAAGGTGAAATCGAGCTCAAGGCGCGGCTAAAGGCTGAGACGTCGGCCAGGAAAGGCGAACATTCTCTTCACGCCAAGCTGCGCGTCCAGGCGTGTGACGACCAGGTTTGTTATCCTCCTGGAGCAGTTGATATTCAGATTCTTGTGACGGTCAAATAACGGCAACGTAAGTGAAACTTTTTTGGTTGATACTGTCTGGCGTTTGCATTGTGGCAGCCGCGGTCCTTTTGTTCCTGGGACAAATGGATGCGGCATTTGTGGTAGCCGTGTTGGGGATGATGGCGTGGTTTCTGAACTACCGGGCCCAATTAAAGCAAATCGTAGTAGCGAGTGAGAAACAGGAACAAGGGAACGACTTAGATGACGACTAACAGATCAAGGCTTAGTAAATGGGTAGGTTCGTTCTTGCTAATCAATGTGGCGTTGCTGGGTTCAACTCGCGCCGTGCCCTCAGCAGAGGACGACGTCAGGAGCGTCGTGCAACAGACCTTTCAGCAGTTGCAGTCGCGAAACTATGGGGCGGTATACGATACGCTTCCAAGTTCAACGCAAAAAAGGATGTCGCGTTCGCGGTTCATAAACGCTCTGCAGCGGGCCCAGGATCGTTACGCCCTTGACCGCCTTTCCATTGGAACCGTGCGTGTTTCCGGCGAGATTGCAGTTGCCGATACCGAGCTCTTCGGTCGAGTGATGAGCCCTTTCACAGCTGAAGGGAAGATCGTCGTGCAGCAATACGTAGTGCGTGAAGGTGGAAAATGGCGCGTGGCTACCGGCGATAACGCCACGATTCAGCGGTTCTTAAAGGCAAACCCGGCGTTTGCTCGAAAGTTTCCGATCCGCCAACCGCGAATCTATATTAAGCAGAATGACAAGTGGGTGGAATTAAAAACTTAGGGCAAAGGGGAAAGGGCAAAGGGGAAAGGGCAAAGGGGAAAGGGGAAAGGGTAAGGGGTAAGCGGAAAGGGTAAGGGGGAAGCGGAAGTTTTTACTGTGAAAACGTTTGGGCAAAACTCAATTCCGCTTGCCTCTTGTTGGCACTCAATCGCCCGCTTTACCTTTCCCCCTTACCCTTTGCCCTTTCCCCTTTGCCCTTTCCCCTTTCCACTTCCCCCCTTACCCTTTGCCCCTTTTTCCCCTGACTTACGTAAGCATTAGATCCTCAAAGGACAACTGCGCATCGTCGAAAGGTTCCGTGTACTCACCATGACGGATCCGTGAGCGGGGCACATCCAGCGCCTCGCGCACAGCGTCAAGATGAAAACGAATAATGTGTGGGGTCACACGAACAGAAGGGATGCGCCGTTTACGGGCAAGCCGTCTGACGGTTGATTCGCTGACTTGCAGTATCTTTGCAAGCTGGCGAGCGGTAAGAAATTCTTCCCGGTCTTCCATATTTGGATGTCGTAATCCTATAGCAAATACGAATCTTCATCCAAACATAAAACAGTTTTGGCGGGGAATCTACTTCGCGGGTGATTTGATCGATAGGGCGATGCGGTAGACGGCGGCGCCGTCAACTTCGACATCTTTGCTTACGGGATCCGCGCCGCTGGCTTTCGCGGTGATACGGTATGTGGTCAGGTCGGGCGTCAGGCGAAATACAAAGGCGCCAATCTCGTTTGTGACCCGGCCGTCGATCTTCTCCACAGAACCATTGGCCCGGACCCTCGCCAGCTCAATCCTGACTCCGGGAACGCTGCGTCCGCTTTCATTGAATACGCTGCCGCGAATGAAGGCGATAGAACCTTCATCAATCGAAAGCACCAGATTGCTGCCTAGCGAACGGGTCTTCCCTGCTTTCACTTCGACATTTTCAATCGTGCCGATACTGAGGCCTGGTTTCTTAAAAGTTACGGCGTACAAGCCAGGCGTTAATTGTGAGATAACAAAGTCGCCCTTCTTATCCGTCACTCCGCGCGTGACCTCGCGCTCGCCCTGCCTGACAAGCACGGACACTCCGGCAGGCGTGCCCGTCTCGACGCGCACTTTGCCTTTGATCCCCCCGGTCAAACTCTTCTGGGCAAGCACACTTCCAGTCAGAAGAACAACTGTGAAAAGTGCGAAGACCGCGCAACGTCTATCCATTGATTTGAATATTAACATCTTCAGTGCTCTGAACTAACCAGTCACTTGATGCCCGCCCGCTCGTCATCTGTTGCCCTGAGCGCCTCATTGAGATCGGGCTCACTGCGAATACTGGGAGCGCGGGCGTCTCGCCCGCAATGAGCGCCGCAGGCGCGAACCATAACCGTGAATGCCCGGTAGGTAGAATTTCATAACCCTGAAACTAGTAACAAGCATCAATTGGATGCGTTTTGTTCGCGCTTCGCGCTCATTGTTCGCCCTTCCGAAGGAATGGTTTGCGCTTCGCCCCATTACCTTGGCGGCCAGAAACCCGTCTCGTATAATTCCAGTGAACCCGAACGTCGCAGAACTCGTCTTACAATCAAATGTCTAAATCTTGTACCTGGGCCAGGCTGATTTGTTTGCTATCTCTATTGAGTCTCCTTGCCGTGACGGGTCCTTCGCCGACGTTATCTCAGGCACAAGACCCGCTGCAGGCACAACGCCCACGAAAGGTTTTTCCCAAGACTGACGAGCAACCTGAAGACGTATTGAAGATCGACACTGACCTGGTGTCTGTTGATGTGGTCGCCAACGATTCTGAAGGGCGGCCGGTGCGAAATCTCCGGCAGGGAGACTTCAAAGTTTTTCTGGATGATGTGGAACAGCCACTAGCTTTCTTCCAGGTTGAGCGACGCAGTGGCGAACCCCGTCCGCTCGCGGTGGTATTCGCAATCGACATCTCGGGCAGCATGACGCCGGAAGAGATGGAACGTTTGCGCAGCGCGTTGAACGCCTTTTCGGCAAAGCTATCCGGACACCCCGCTCTTTACGCGGTGATGGCTTTTGGGATGAACGTAAAAATAATGCAAACGTTCACCTCCCAGGCGCAGAAACTCGATCGCGCTTTCGACCGCGTGGCCCGCGAACCGAATGGTTTGTCCACCCACACCTATGACGCTGTAGACGACGCGATTCGCATGTTGGTGCGTCAGGCGCCGCGTACTCGCGAACGACGTTTGATGAAGCGTGCGGTATTGGTTATTACCGATGGTTTTCCGGTAGGCGACACCGTATCGGCTAAAACAGTGATTGAACGCGCCAATGCGGCTGATGCGAGTGTCTACGTGGTAACGCTTCCTTCCTATTCGCGCATGATCTCAGTTTCTACCGACAGTCCTTTGCCGACTCCTTTGGAAGTCAGCGGCCTGGCGCAGATGACGGGGGGCAGAAGCGTCTACGCTGAGGAAAAAAATTACGACGCTCTGTTTAGAGCGTTGGCCGAAGAGGTGACATCGGCTTACCTATTTGCATTTTATCCGCCGGAAGAAAAGCGGCGTGATGGAGAGTTTCATAGTATTAGAGTTGAAGGGCCAAAAGGTTTGACCCTAAGGCAAAGCCGGCCGGGCTTTCGTGCGGAACCGAAATAACGTGAGGCAAAGCGGAAGAGGGCGCTAGCGGGTTCTGGTGATCTTCCCTCCTGTTCTTTTCAGTACTCGTCTTCGTCGTCGTCGTCCAAATCCTCTTCTTCAACCAGGTCCAGTTCTACCGGGTCCAGTCCGACCACTTCCAGGTCAGTACCACATTCTTCGCAAGACACAGTCTCGCCTTTGTCTGTATCTGTATCCACATGGACATCGGCATCACACTCGGGACATGTTCCAGTCGGCACTTCATTACCTCCAGCGATTATTGAGGCAGCATTCCCCCGAAAATCTTCCCGGAAGCTGCATAAGATATTGATTCGGCAAGCGACAATCTACCCGCGCCCGTTCGTTTTTGCAATACTCTTTTTCAACCATTTCGGTGAATAGAATTCAACACTCCGACGGGTAATGTCTATAAAATCGCCGTGCTCCACACTGTGGCTTTCCACAGCAACTCCATCCGTAGCCAGCGGCATATGGGAACGTGATAACATGGCCGCCGACTGATTAGCTCCGCCTCGCAGACATATTAGACTGGGCCTGATAATTCCCCCATGCTCACGTTCCTTAAACGGCGACACCTTAGTTTCGCGTTGGTGCCTGGCGTTGGCTTTGTTCTCATAATTTCCTACTTTGCGCTGAACGCTAATCGCGCCATCAGCCGTTCCGAACATCCCGCTCAGATAGTCTCCAGCGCTAACTTAACGCCTCGAACTACTACGTCAAATTCTACTGCGTCAGTCTTTCTCGACTCTGACAGTGACGGCCTTCCTGACGTCGCCGAACTCCAGAGTTATATGGATCGCGAAAACTTTCGCCGCTGGTTCACGCTCATCGCGGAAGGACAGTTTTACCGCTTGAGCGATGATTGGAACGCAGCACAGCGCGACTGCTCAGGCCTGGTTCGCTTTGCCTGGCGAGAAGCACTGCGCCGTCACGATAGGCTTTGGTTCCAAAAGATGGGGCCGGGTTATCGCGCAATCGCGGCGGACGTAACACGCTATCAGCTTGCGCAAAGTCCGCTCGGAGAAAAACTCTTCCGCACTGCTTTTGGTTCTTATAAAGATGGGCAGCTGGCCGATGGTACGTTTTCGGAATTTGCCGACGCCCGCACCCTCAAGAGCTTCAACGCGAAATTTGTAAGCCGCGATCGCCGCAACGCCCAATCCGGTGATCTCCTTTTCTACTACCAACCGTGGGTACAAAAGTATCCGTATCACGTGATGGTCTTTTTGGGTGATTCGAAGCTGAGTAGTGAACAATCAGCCGACTGGGTTGTTTATCACACCGGCGCTTCACCGACAGATAAAGGAACGGTGAAGAAGGTGGAGCTATCGGTGCTCGATCAGCACCCCAACCCGCGCTGGCGTCCCGTGGAAAGCAATTCGAATTTTCTCGGATTTTTCCGGTTGAAGATTCTCGACTAATCATAACTTCTCGACTAGCCCAAGGAGGCTAAGCCGTGTTCGAAACGAACTCTCGCTCCTATCGTGTTCTAACTGCATCTCTCATTTACCTCGTCGTCATAGCCGGCGCCCTGACGATTGCGACACTTCGTTCGCGTGCGAAGGCAAAACCGGAAGTGGTGGAACCTGCTCCAATCGAGGTTGAACGGAGCCCGTCGTCAAAACCGTTCTTCTCGCTATCAACTCACCGCACCTACGGGAGCAACGATAACCCGCGACTCTGGGTGGACTATCAAGGTGTGGATCATCTGGATTTTCGTGTTTACCAGGTCAAGGACCCGCGCGCGTTTTTCACGGGATTAAAGGATCCACATCAGATGGGTGAGCAGGAGGAAGAGGAAATCGCCAATTCCCTGCCCCGGCGCAAGACGTTTCTGGAAAAAATTCGCGGCTTCAAACGCTGGGCGTATTCGGGAGTCAAGAGTTTTGTGCGCTCTCAACTGCGGCGTGATTCACGTCAGACTTTTAACCATAAGTTTCGTAAAGAAGCTGAACCCGTTCGTACTCCACTTAATGTTTCAGACTACGCGCGCGTCCCGTTGCTAAACCCGAACCTGCTGGTCACCACCTGGCGCGAGCCGTTGCCTCCGCTGGAAAACGAATACGACAAACGCATGATTCCGTTGGGTAAACAGAGTGCTGGAGTCTATCTGGTGGAAGCAGTGGCCAACGACCTGAGGGCTTACACGGTAGTGGTCGTCACCGATCTGACAATGATCAATAAGACCACGCAGAACGGTGAGATGCTTATCTACACTGTCGATCGCAAGACCGGCCAGCCGCGTCCTGGCGCACAAATTGAGGTCGTTAAGGAAAAGAAAACGATCGCTTCAGGAGTGACGAATAGTCAGGGGGTGCTGCGAACGAAACTTGAGAAGCCAAAGACAAACAACGAAGAAGGGGAAGAAGAAGCGGAAGAAGAAGGCCAGGCTGATGGGATCGAAACGGAAGAAGGCGATTCCAATTCGATGTTGATCCTGGCTAGGCAAAACACGAATTTCGCTATTTCCGATCTCGGCTCGTTTTATTTTTCCGGCTATGAAGAGGAAGAGAGCACTGAAAACATCAAAGGCTATATCTACACAGACCGTCCGGTTTACCGTCCGGCGCATAAGGTCAATTTCAAGGGCATCGTCAGGGCCATCAACAATGCCGGCGGATACAGCTCAGTTGATAGTCCCACTGTAACCGTCACTATCGAGGATCCAAACAGCGCGGCGATTTTTAATAAGGAACTGCCGTTATCTCCGCGCGGGACATTCAAGGGAGAGCTGGAACTTTCCGAAGCGGCGCCGCTTGGCAGCTACAACATCTCTGCTGAAATAAACGGCGGACGAGCCAGCGGCAACTTTGAAGTCGCCGAATATAAGAAGCCGGAATACAAAGTTACCGTGTCCGCCCCCGGCAAATTTGTCGCGGCCGGCCAAAAGACAAACTTCTCAATCGCGGCAAAGTATTTCTTTGGTGCCCCGGTCGCAAATGCCGAAGTTAAGTACTACATCTATCGCTCACGCTACTACGCGTGGGGCTACGAGTCAGATGAAGGTGAATCGGGGGAAGAGTCGGAAGAAGAGGATGAATACTCTCGATACTATGGTGGCGGCGACGACATGGTGCAGGAGGGCGATGGCACCTTAGATGCGCGCGGCCAACTGAACGTCGAGTTTGATATTCCGCCGCCAGACCAGAACGAAACCTCAGATTACAGCTATCGTTTGGAGGCCCAGGTCACCGATTCAGCGCGGCGCACGATCGACGGCGCCGCCAGTTTCGTCGCGACGCGGGGCAATATCATTGCAAACGCAAACCCGGATCGCTATGTCTATCAAAAAGGCGACACAGCCAAGATCCAGGTCAGCACGACTGACTATGAAGGTAAGCCTGTTTCTGCCAAGGTCCAGCTCCAGTTCGTCGAGCGTACCTGGACCAGAAAAGAAAAGAAGGAAGATGAGTATGACTACCCTGAATACGAAGTGCACGAGCGAGTAATCTCTTCTGGAAACGTCCAGACGGATTCACAGGGCAAAGCCCACTACGACTACACCGCCACCGAAGATGGGAATATTTCCATTAAGACCATTGTTGACGAAGGCGGTAAGCAGGTGGCCTCGATCGGCGGTTATCTATGGGTCACCGATCGACTTTCCGAATGGTCGGATTCCTCCTACTACAGCGAGGACCATAATTCCATAAAGCTTGTTCCCGACAAACAATCCTACCGCGCAGGTGAGACCGCGCGCGTCCTCGCAATACTCCCAACCGACCAGGCGCATCTGTTGGTAGCTACCGAGCTCAACACAGTTATGTCCGTGCAGCATGTTTCCGCACCTGGACGATCGGTAATTCTCGACATTCCCATCGTCGCAAACTACGCCCCAAACGTGTTCCTGAATGTCTCCTATGTAAAGAACGGCGACATGTATACCAGCGACCAAAGGCTGGTCGTACCCGCGCGCGACAAGATGCTTAACCTCGAGATCATTTCGAACAAGAACGAGTACAAACCGCGCGAGACTGCTTCCTACACAGTTTTGGCCAGGAACGCTGATGGCGCTCCTGTTTCCGGCGCCGAGGTAAGTTTAGGTGTGGTGGATGAGTCTATCTACAGCGTGGCGCCGGATTACTCGGGAAATATTCGCACCGAGTTTTATGGCATGCGCTACAACAGCGTCGAGACCCATCTGTCCATTAATTACAGCTTCACCGGCTTCGCCGGGGACAAGCCGATGGATCTTGCCCGGAACAAACCTGCCTACCAGCTCGCTGACTTTAAGAACGAAGCAACGATGGTGCAACCAACCATCAGGAAGAATTTTAAGGACACGGCCTTCTGGCAGGCGGATGTAATTACCGGTGCTGACGGCAAGGCGACGGTTAAAGTCGACCTTCCCGATAATTTAACGACGTGGCGCGCTACCGCGCGCGGTGTTACTACTGACACGAAAGTTGGCGCCACCAAATACAAAGTTGTAGCTCGCAAGGATGTGATTATGCGTATGGAAACGCCCCGCTTCGTAACGCAGGGAGATACCGTTACCTTGTCGGGCATCGTTCACAACTATTTGAACGCCGATAAGTCGACGCAAATTTCGCTGGCAGTTGATGGCGCTCACCTGCAAAGCAATGCAAACCAAACAGTAACGGTTAAGAAGCAAGGCGAGCACCGTATCGATTGGCAAATCTCAGCTTCGAACGTAGGTGAGATCAAGCTGCTCGCTAAGGCGTTGACTGATACCGAATCCGACGCTGTTGAGTTACCACTCACCGTGGTGCCTCGCGGTCTTCATCAGGTGCGCAATGAATCGTGGACCTTCTCGGAAGAGAATTCCGACAAGACTTTTTCGCTCGCCTTGCCTGGCGAGGCGGATCCGCGCGCGCGCACGTTGCGAATTGAAGTCGCGCCGTCCGTCGCCGGCACACTCTTCGGTGCACTCGACTATCTGACTACCTATCCCTATGGCTGCACTGAGCAGACCATGTCCAGTTTTCTGCCCAACGTTGTCGTTTCGCGCGCGATTAAAGATGTGAAGACAACCTCGCTTCGCAATTCAAACGATCTGGGCAAGAAAGTACAGAAGGGGCTGGATCGTTTATACGCCTTTCAGCACAACGATGGCGGCTGGGGTTGGTGGAAGGACGACCAAAGCGATCCGTTTATGACTGCTTATGTGGTAAGCGGGCTGACTTGGGCCAAACAAAGCGACTACGACGTCGAAGATGAGCGGATCTCAAACGGGCGCGAAAAACTTAAACAGATGCTTGATTCAGGTACAACTGAAGCGGGCACTCAGATTGACCTTGAGACTCGTGCGTTCATGGTTTACGCCCTTGCGGAAAGCGGGGGGACGGACGGTCACCAGATCGATAAAATTTATGCCGAGCGCGGCAATTTACAACCGTATGGTCGAGCTCTGCTGGCGCTCACCTTAAAAGGAAAGGACGATAAGAAGGCCCGCGAAGTCGCTGCTGAAATTGAACGAACTGCCACTTCCGACGGTTTCTACACCAGTTGGGAATCGCGCCGCAAAGCGATGCTGGACTTCGCCGAACAGAACGACACGGAAGCCACGGCGCTCTCGTTGAAAGCGCTCGCCCGTATTAAGCCTGACAGTCAGTTACTGCCGCGCGTCGCGCGATGGCTGGTTTCCAATCGGCGCAATAGCCACTACTGGAGCTCAACCAAAGATACTGCCTTCGCGATCTTTGGCCTTATCGACTACCTGAAGGTGAGTAAGGAACTGTCACCGGATTACGACGTTGAAATCTATTTGAACGGCGAAAACGTGTTGACCGAACACATCACGTCAGCAGGGGCATCGCAGACTTTTGCGATTGCGCGCAAAGGCACTGACGTCGCGGGCACGAGTAACATTCGTGTCGTCAAACGCGGTAAAGGCCTGATTTACTTCACCACATCCCTGGATTATTACACCGGCGAGGATGATGTAGCAGCGAGGGGTTCAGCCGATCTTAATATCACTCGTGAATATCATCGGCTGCGTGTCAGCGAAGATGGCTACAAACTGAAGTGGGCCATCGATCCGTTACGCGGCGACATAAATTCCGGCGACGTGCTGGTGGTTAAGTTACGTCTAAACGGAGCAAAGGCGCGCCATCTGATGATAGAAGATCCAATCCCGGCTGGGGCCGAGCAAATCGAGAACGTCGGTAATCTCAATCTTGACTACAGCTCCGGAACCAACTGGTCTGACTGGTATAGCTCCAGGGAATTTCGAGATAACCGGACGGTGTTTTTCCTCGACTACTTCGATGGCGATGCGACGCTGCAATACGCGATGCGTGTGCAGGTGCCGGGACAGTTTCGCGTTGCGCCCGCAAGGGCTGAGCTTATGTACCGGCCAACAACGCAATCAAATACGGCTTCAGGAAGGATGTCCTTCCTGGAACGAAAGTAGGCACGGGGGAAAGTTTTGCGGTAACGAGGCTGTCAACCAGTCGATGAAGGGAAATGTTGATGCTTACTGAAACTCTTCAGTCTTTTGCCAATGCCACTCGCAACGTTCTGACAAATTGGCGTTCAATGTTGGTGGTGGCAGTCGTTTATGCTTCGTTGCTCGGCGCTCTCTACCTCTTTATTGTCGTCCGGGAGGCAAACCTGGCCCAGGTGACCCTGACCTTTGCTCTTGCGATAGTCGCCCCACTGCTTTTTTTCGTTCTGCAGACAATGATCGTGGGAGGCATCGCCGGAGTGGATCAGCCAGGCTCGGGTTCATTAATACGGCGTTCCCTAATCGGGTTTTGGAAACTAATTCTGATCACGCTGCCCCTCATAGCTTTGGCTGTTGGCATTGCCTATCTGCTCAGCAAAGCGCAAACGCGTTTTGGGACCAGCGTGCCTGATGCGGCGTCAGAAATTCCGCGTCGCATTACCTCGGCGGCGGGGCGTCCGTCGAGGCCCATCGACTGGCGGGCCGCAACGCTTTCGAGTCTTCGTTATCTGACTTTTGGTCTTGCTTTGCCACTCCTTGCGATTCACTTTTGGCTGGCTACCGCGCAGGACGGACTGGGGTCGGCGATAAAGAAAGTCAAGACGCTGCTTTCTCGTGCCTTTGCGCCCCAGTCCGTGCTCATTTACGTCCTGGGATTTTTAATATTCGGCGTGCTCCCGTATTTCCTCCTTTTCCGGAGCACTGAGAGTAAACATGCGTGGCTGGAAATTTTTCTTCTTGTTACAAGGCTGGCCGCGATCTTCGCCCTGACTCTTTTCGGTTGGGTCATTACGGTCAAAGCACTAGCTCTTTTGTCGCGCGATCAGCGCCCGGCGGCATCGACTGAGGCAAGCTAATGTTGGTTGGTACAAATTGCCTGGAACGGCAACCGGCGTGGCTAAGATTCACGCTGCGAATATTTCTGAGTTCATTGGCAATCAGCCTGATCGTTGTCGGGGTGGGACTCGCTCTCAAGACAATTACGGTGCCGAATCGTGTGACCCTCGCAATGACGTCTGCTGAAGAAGATGAGCTTGATCGCCGCCTCCAGCAGTCAGCAGTTGCGGCCCTGGGCGAGCGGGGCGGAACGATCATTGTCATGGACCCGCAAACTGGCCGCGTGCGCGCGGTCGTCAATCCCACGCTCGCCTTTGAGTCCACTCTTTCGCCGGGTTCAACGATTAAGCCATTCACCACGCTTGCGGCATTGCGGGCCGGCGTGCTCGAGGAGGATTCCAAGACTCTTTGCCGGGAAGAGTATTCACATGACGACTTTCACACCGTATGTGCCCATCCACGCAACCTGGCGCCACTTAACCCGACCGAGGCAATCGCCTATTCGTGTAACTATTATTTTGGACGAGTCGGGGAACGCCTCGGGGAGCCTGCATTAGTCTCTACGCTCAGCGAGTTTGGGTTTGGCAGGAAGACGGGCATCAACGTAGACCACGAATCACCTGGCAAACTCGTACGAAAGGTCTGGCGGCCCGAGAATGCGATCGGTGAAAGCGACAACCTGGAAGCCACGCCACTTCAAATCATCAACGCCTATTCCGCGCTAGTTAACGGGGGGCATCTTTTTACGCCTCAACATCGCGCGACGCAGTTCTTTGCTCCCCGTCTTGAGAAAAACCTCAACGTCGCTGTCGAGCAGCGCCTGCAAATCATAAAGGGCATGCGAGGCGCAGTTCGTTACGGCACTGCCGAAACCGCGAAGCTCCATTCGCTGCCGCTTTACGTTTTTGGCAAAACCGGAACCGCCAGCCAAGCCAACGGCTTTCGCACGCAGGGATGGTTTGTAGGTTTTGCGGCGCAGGCTGCGGGCAACAGCAGCGATAGTTCAGAACCACAGCCGCAGGACGTGAAACTTGCCGTGTTGATTTTTCTTTCGCGTGCCCACGGCTCCGACGCTGCGCAACTGGCTCGGCCGATATTTGCGGAGTACGCGCGGTCGATTGCGGAAGGTGGCCAAGTAGTGCCGCCATCTAATGCAGAAGTTGCTCCGATGCGGAGTAACCCCGGCAACAAATCGCTCGTTCGCATTCACCTGGCAGGCGAATCCTCCACGCGTGAGATGACGTTAGAGGAATACGTGCGTGGAGTCGTTACAGTCGAAGGCAGCACTGAAACTGAGGCAGAGGCCCTGAAGGCACTGGCTATAGCAAGCAGGACTTATGCACTCAAGAACATCGGCCGGCATAAGGAAGACGGTTACGACTTCTGCTCGACCACCCACTGTCAGCTATATCGTCCGGTCGAACCCGGCTCTTTCGTTTCCGAGATAGCTGTGGAGGCTGCGGAAGCTACTGCCGGTGAAGTCCTGCGAGACGACGCGAATCAGTTTGCCGAATCCTATTTCAGCGCTTCATGCGGCGGCGCAACGGCGAACATCAAAACGTTATGGGGTGGCACTGCGATTTCTCACCTACAAGGCGTGCGCGACGAGTACTGCGTGACCCGACCACATCACAGTTGGACCGACGTCATTTCTTATGGCGATCTGCTAAAGGCACTGCAAAGCGATCCGCGCACAAAGGTAGGCTCCAGTCTGTCGGATGTGACCGTGCTGAGACGCGACGACACTGGAAGGGCGCAGTTGATTTCGCTCAAAGGCGAACGCTCACGTGTGGTGAACGGTTGGGACTTCAAAATCATAGTTGGCCGCGCCTTGGGATGGAGTCTGCTGAAAAGCTCGCGTTTTGACATTGCCCGGTCAGGCTCAAACTTTGTTTTTCGCGGCAGCGGATTTGGGCACGGGCTCGGCCTTTGCCAGGAAGGCGCGCATTTGATGGCTGCGCGCGGCGCAAATTACCGGCAAATACTGGCGAAGTATTTTCCGGGTGCGCGAGTCGCAGGCGCCGAGTCATCCGCAGATCTCATGTGGGGACCTGAGGTTCACATAGGCTACGCGACCAGAAACTACTTTATTGAGCGCACCAGGATTGTTCGCCATCGTCTGGCCAGTGAAGATTTTCGCATCAACTACCCCTCAACAATCAGCGGGCGTGACGCCGAGACTTTGTTAAGGCTCCTCCAATCAAGCCGCAGATTGTTGAACGCGCGCATTGCGGCTGCGGGCCTCCGCGCGCCGGCGCCGGCGCTAGATGTTTTTGTAAGTGAAACCACCGGTGATTTTGTGGGCCGCACGGGCCAACCGCCCTGGGCCGCCGCGGCCACTCGCGGCACTCAAATTGAACTTCAACCATTGGCAACATTACGGCGTCGCGGAATACTCGAGACGACCTTGCGTCACGAACTGGTGCATACCATCGTGGACGCTTTAAGACGCGGACGTACGCCACGTTGGCTCGCGGAGGGGTTGGCGATTCACTTTGCCGGTGAGGGCAAACTGGTGGCGCGCCATAAACCGCGCACAAAGCTAACTGTGGAACAGATTGAACAGAAGCTCGCGCAGGCCTCCTCAGCGGAGGAAATGCGACTTGCGTATGCGGCCGCTTATGGTGAAGTCCAGCGCTTGATAAAGGCTGAGGGTGAATCAAGACTTTGGCGACGAGTCGCGAATTGACCTGGGGAATAGCGCTGCGGATGCTTACACGACCGGTCACTACTCGCTTCAGTGGGTCGACAAATGCAGGACCGGGAGCAGTAGCGACCGGAATTCAATTGGCATAGTTATACAAGCCTGAATCCTCGGTCTCGGTGCGAAAAACTGAGGTCGTGAATTTTTGGTTCAAATCAGAATTCTTGCCCTGCTTGAATTCCGGTCGCTACCGCTCCCGGTTCTGCATTTGTCGACCCACTGGCTAGATTCAGGTTACGGCCAACCTTAGTCCGCAGTTGTTGCACTTCTTACTTGAGTCCCCCAATGACAAATGAAAAATGTCTGATATATGGAAAATGTTTTTCCGGTTCCTACCTAAAGATTCTCAATCACCACCGGATCGACTGGCTCAGCCAGTTCAAATCCAAACACACGTGAATAGAAATAAAGCTCCCCATCAAGAGCTCGCTTAATGTTCTGCGCTTGACGAAAACCGTGCTGCTCGCCGGGAAAGGGCAGATAAGCGACTGGAATCTTTTTGGCCACCAGGGCATCGACCATCATTTCAGCCTGGTTTGGCGGCACCACTTTGTCTTCGAGCCCTTGAAAGAAGATGACAGGACAAGCAAGACGATCGGTGAAGTTGATTGGCGACCTTTCGTAATAGACCTGCTTTTTCTCGGGATACGGGCCGATCAGTCCGTCAAGGTAGCGCGATTCAAATTTGTGCGTGTCTCTGGCCAATGCTTCGGCGTCACTGACACCATAGTGACTCGCGCCCGCTTTGAAAGTTTCCCTGAAGGTAAGAGCGCACAAGGTTGTATACCCGCCTGCACTGCCACCAGTGATCATCAAACGGTCGCCGTCAACTTGTCCCTGCTCGACCAGATAGCGTGCCCCGTTTACGCAGTCGTCCACGTCAACAATTCCCCAATTGTCTTTCAACCGTTCGCGGTACTTTCTTCCGAAACCACTGCTGCCGCCATAGTTCACATCCAAAACCGCGATGCCGCGACTCGTCCAATACTGGACGCTGAGACTGAGCGCCGTGGTGGCCGCCGCGGTTGGACCCCCGTGGCTCTTTACCAGCAACGGCGGGCGTTCTGAAGCCGGGGCGCTGAAATCACGGTTCGTGGGAGAATAAAAAAATGCATGGGCCGTGACCCCGTGTTGAGTTGGAAATGATACTGCCTGAGGGATTGAGATGTATCCGGGATCTACTTCGACCGTGGTCGCGTCTCGCAACACTTCGAAGCTTCGCTTTTCCAAATCAAGGCGAACTATTGCGGCTGCTTGCGTGGGAGACGCGGCGCGCATCACGACCTGGCCATCGCTTGCCTGGAGATACCGCAAATCTGTGTACGGACACTCAATCTTTTCAAGCTCTTTCGTGGCAGTATTGAGCAACGCTAGCCTTGAAATGCCATTCTCGATGTAGGTGCAGATTATTGTTTTCGAAGATCTGAAGGCATAGCTCGACATGCCAAAGCCCCATTGCGGCATGCCAAACTCGGCTTCCTTATTAGTGAGTTGCTCAACGTGTCCATCCTCGTCCAACCGATACAAATTCCACCAGCCGCTAAGGTCCGAAACAAAACAAAGACTGCCATCAGGAGACCATTGGGGTTGGAAAACTGATTCGCTAACGCCACCAGCAACGCATTGACTATTCGCCAGCAATCCGTCTTCGCCAATTTCACCAACCCAAAGCTCACTGCCGTCCCAGGGCATATTGGGGTGATTCCAGGTCAACCATGCCAGTCGCGAACCGTCCGGACTAAGACGCGGAGAAGAATAAAAATCATTTCCTGAGGCTAACAACGTGCCACAGTCATCGTTCTCTTCGAGCTCCAGACTCACCAAACCGTTGACAGCTTCCTGCCCAGCAACTGTGTGGTCTTCGCGCACGCAAATTAGTCTGTGCCTACCCTCGTCAACTATGGCATCGGCATAACGGACCTCGGCAACAGGCGTAATCGCCTGCAACCTTGCGGCATTTTTCAAGTAAATTTGCTGGTCCGAAAAATTAGAAAAGTGAATCACGTCCTTGTGGACGACATAATCGCCACCCCCATATTCATGCACGCGTGTGCGAGCATTGAAAGGCGCGGGAGTTTGGTCCTCGATAACGCCGGCGGCGTCTCGCTTGACCAGTACGGTGCGTCCCCCTTCGGTGGGCCGCATCTCGAGCCAGTAAATATTCTGACCATCAATCAGCGGCTGCGTGAGACCGATGGAACCGCTGGTAATCAAGTCGGACGTAATGGGCGATTTCCAGGACCCGTAAGGCGCAATTTTTCGTTCAGGCATGGCTTACTTTTTGTTTCAACAACTGAAGACTATCGAAAACTCCAAGATACCTGCGAGTAGACAGGAAATCCACAGGACTTTGCCAGCCCGTCGCAAAAGAATTCGAGAAAATTTTGTTACGGACTCGTGAAGGGTTTGCAAGATTACTGCAACCATACGCCGTTGGCCCGCGGCTAATATCCTGCATCGTTAATTCTCCATGGGAGAACTGAGATAAAGGCAAGGGCGCCGGTCTTGGGGGAGGTCGGCGCCCAGAGTCTTTTTAGGGTCCTTCCCCTCCTCAAGGCTACAATGCTCACTGCACCGGCCCTTTAGTTGACTACTCAGCAAAACCAGATCACAATTCGCCAGCATTTCACCCTTCAGTCGAGGTCGTCTCAATGATGCGTCGAACGCTCATTGTTCTCCTGAGTTCGATCCTGTTTTTCAGCGCGGTTCCTTTAGCATCAGCACAATCTTCGACTTTCCGTCCGGTCGTTCGCGGTCGCCGCGGCGTGGTAGCCGGAGGGCATCCCCTCGCCGTAGAGGCCGGCATGCGCATACTGCAAAGGGGCGGAAACGCGGTAGACGCAGGTGTGGCGACTATTCTCGCCGCCTCCGTGATCGAGTTTTCACATTTTTCGTTTGGTGGCGAAGTTCCGATCTTAATCAAGCTGAAGGGGAAAGAAGTCGCGGTCGTCGAGGGAATGGGTCAGGCGCCCCTGAAGGCTACGCGTGAATTCTTCATTAACCGGGCCAGTCAGAAACCAGCCAGCATGGCCACGATGGCCGGCGCAAAGACCGGAATAATTCCCTCCACCGGCCCGTTGGCCGCCACCGTGCCCGCAGTCCTCGATGCATGTGTAACAGCGCTCGCTCAGTTTGGCACCAAGTCGCTGGCTGAAGTGATGGAACCAGCCATCGAGCTCGCAGATGGATTTCCGATCGACGAGCTGCGGGTGCAGTACATTCAGACTCGCTCGCCGGTCTTTTCTCAATGGGCCGACGCAAAAAGAATATTCCTTCCCAATGGTGCGGTCCCTAAAGTGGGCGACATCTTTGTCCAGGCTGATCTGGCACGAACCTTAAGAGCGATTGTGATCGCCGAAAGAAGAGGTGCACAAAAAGGACGTTTAGCGGGACTAAGAAGCGCCCGCGATTACTTCTACAAAGGTCCGATAGGAAAACGCATTGGGGATTACATGCAGCAAAACGGTGGTCTGCTTGCGGCCGAAGATCTCGCGCGATTCAACGCCAGGGTCGGCCAGCCGGTAAGGGCGGACTACCGGGACGTACAGGTTTTCAAGGCGGGGTTCTGGACGGCTGGCCCGGCGATGGTAGAGGCCCTGAACCTACTCGAGGGCTACGATCTAAAGTCTCTCAAGCACAACTCACCTGACTACATTCATACTGTCGTAGAAACTCTCAAGCTTGCTCTGGCCGATCGCGATCGATATTACGGCGATCCCAACTTCGTGAAGATACCAGCCGCTGAGTTGTTATCTAAAGACTATGCCCGAGTGCGTCGTTCGCTGATCGAAAACAACCGCGCCTCACTCGCCCAGCAACCGGGCGACCCGCTGAACATGAGGCCGGTGCTTGCCGACGTTACTCTACTTAGAGAGCGCGCTTCGCTGGTGCGGCCACTCGACCGTGCAAAAGATACGACCTGCGTAAATGTGATCGACAAAGACGGTAACCTCTTTAGCGCTACACCCAGTGGCGCGTGGCTTCCAGCCGTGGTGGCGGGTGACACTGGCGTTTTGATGGGTCAGCGTCTGCAGTCGGCGCTGACAGATGCAACTAGTCCCAACGTTGTCGCGCCGGGCAAGCGTCCTCGTATCACTTTGACGCCGACATTAGTGCTGAAAGCCGGCGAACCGTTCATGGTCCTGAGCACGCCCGGTGGTGACAACCAGGATCAAGCGCTGATCCAGGTCTTGCTCAACATCATTGAATTTGGCATGAATCCGCAAGAGGCGGTTGAAGCCGCGCGCTTTGATACACAGCACTACGTCAGCTCGTTTGACGATCACGAGTTTCTTCCCGGCTCCTTGAACGTCGAATCGCGCGTAGACGAGAAAACCATCGCTGACTTAAAGGCGCGTGGACATAAGATCAAGATTCAAGGGGCGTGGGGAACGCTCTCCGCGCCCACGGTAATCGTTTATGACGCGCGTTCCCGTGTCGCCTCAGCAGGGGCCGATCCACGCCGGGGAAGATATGCAGTAGCCTGGTAGGATTCGTACAAAGCGGGGACATCAATGGCAAACACACCAAAACTCTTTCGCATAATTCTTCAAGTTCGCAATCTGGATGAAGCGGAGGCGTTCTACGGAAAATTGCTTGGCGACTCTGGACGACGGATACCCTATGCCTCACGGCACTACATCGATTGCGGGCCAGTTATTCTCGCGTTGGTTGATCCCTCGATTGACGACGAATCGGCTAAACCGTTACCTGATTACATCTATTTTGCCGTTGGTAATCTTGAAGAGATTCATGCTCGCGCTCGCGAGTTGAAGTGCCTCGCTAGTGAAGATGTGCATGGCGCCGCATCGGGCGAAATCGTGGTCAGACCCTGGGGCGAGCGTTCTTTCTATGCGCAGGACCCGTGGGGTAATGGACTGTGCTTCGTGGATGATACGACGCTGTTCACCGGTCGGTAG
Organism: Pyrinomonadaceae bacterium; assembly: GCA_963728625.1. GTDB lineage: Bacteria > Acidobacteriota > Blastocatellia > Pyrinomonadales > Pyrinomonadaceae > PSRF01. Next base: position 569,989 of record CAVSKU010000011.1, on the reverse strand, counting down.
CTTCTTCAAACCAAAAACCGCGCTTAACGGAAATAACCAGGCCGGAGGGACGCTAATAACTATATGACGCCACCGAGCAAGGCACGACGCATCGCAGGCTGGGTCCTAACCATTCTGATATCACTGCTCTTCATCATAAGTGCTATCGCGAAGTTTTTTGCACCTGCTGTAGTAATTCAAGCGGTTGAAAAATGGAATCTGCGCGATGAGCTGATGCTGATTGCTGCCGGCGAGCTCATCAGCGCGCTCCTCTTTCTAATTCCACGCACACACTCGTTAGGCGTCCTTCTCTTAACGGCCTATATGGGAGGCGCGATAGTGACACACATGCAAAACGACGAGCCATACATTACTCAAGCCATTATGCTGCTAGTAATTTGGATCGTCGGTTACCTGCGTCATCCACAGTTGCTGCAAAGTTTTCGTGGCAGCAAAGACTGATTGGCGCCTTTCTTGCCATCGCCCTGGCTGTGGAATTGTTTTTCCTGACCTTCCGTGGCGATTGTTCTCGCGTTCGGTGCGGCCGGTTTAATATATCTAGTTGCTGAAGAGTTATTGGTTGAAGCGATCGAAGCCGGGGAGAGTCTTTTTTCGACCGCGATGTTGTTTGCGGGCTTCTTTGTCGTGTTGGCGATGAAGCTGTGGAGCACGGGCCACTAATAGTTCCCGAGTGCAAACAAGCATGCTGGTGTTCATAAGACTGTTGGAGAGAAGGAGACGATATGAAGTTACTCGCGATTCTAGTGTTACTGGTGCTCTTGCCCGCGGCAGCAGTGCAAGCGCACCGCAATTCCGACGCGCAAATGGAAGAAAAGAACAAAGTCCTGATTCGTCGCTTCTACGAGGAAGTATGGAACAAGGGCAACATGGTGGTGGCTGAGGAAATCATCGCGGCGAATTACGTCCGCCACGACCCTAGAGGAGGCGCTCCCGCACCCGGGCCAGAGGGACAAAAACAGATTGCGGCCGGATTTCGAAGGGCTGTTTCCAACACGGCGCTCAACATCGACTTCATGGTTGCGGAGGGCGATTTTGTAGTGGCCCGTTGGACTATTCGCGGGGATCACAAGCTGAGTGGCAAGAAGCTGGAGTTTGTCGGAGTTAACATTTTTCGCCTTAAAGACGGGAAGGTGGTCGAGATCTGGAATCATCGTGACGACCTGGGTTTCACACAGCAAACCACCGCGAAATGATCTAAAAAACAATTGACAGCGAACTGGTTTTTGGCTTAGAAGCGCTGCGTTAGTTTCAGTCTGAAGGGTTTTCGTGTTCCCCTAATTCTCACCCGAAAGGATGTTTCCCCATGATAAGAAAAGCGACCTTACTCACGTTGAGTTTCTTAGCGATAATGCTGGTAAGCGAAGGAAATCCCACCGCGACTCCAGCGCCGCCCCCACCGCCGAATCCGGTGCTGTTCTTTATCGGCCCGGAGTTTTTCTCTACGGCGGGAAAAAATTTTATTAGATACCGTTACAACGTAGATAACTTCAGCGCATATCCGAATGACATGTTCGCCCCGGCTCCAGCGCTCCCACCCTGCGGACTGAACACAAATTCCGCTCGCACCTGGGTTGATATCTTCGATTCAAGAGGAAAGAGGTTATACGGATTTTGTGCGCTAGGAAAAGCGAGCGATCTCAATAGCATCTGGTTTGCGCTCGAAGACGGTGTTATTCCACCCAGTTACATCTACATAGAGATGACTGATAGACAGACAAATACGAAGTTCAAATCGAATCTGGCTGACACCACTCTATGAGCGGTGGAGAACAAGGGGTTTAAATCTTCAAATGGATTGGATTGACGCTATCCAGTGGCCGGCGATGGTTGTCACCGTCGTCGCTGCCTGGCTAATGGCATCGCAGAGAAAATTCAAACGGAACTGGGCGTTCTGGATATTCCTGTTGAGTAATGTTCTGTGGGTAGTGTGGGGCTGGCACGATCATGCTTACGCCTTGATCTTCTTACAACTTTGTCTGGCCTTCCTGAACATCAGGGGTGCGTGGAAGAACCGGGCGGCATGACGGAGTTGATAGTCGAAGTGCCCAACCGCCTACCCGGCAGGTGTCTGATGTTTAGAGTTCAAACTTGGAATGTCGTTACCGAACACCGCACGCTAAAGTGTGAACTCTGAACTGCCTCAGATATTGCTAATGATTGCCGCAGCGTTCGCGGCCGGAGTGGTTAATTCAATAGCTGGTGGCGGCACCTTAATTACCTTCCCGATCCTCATCTGGCTCGGTCTTGATCCTAAGGTCGCAAACGCCACCAGCACGGTCGCTCTCTGGCCCGGATTGTTTGGTGGATTGTTTGGCTACCGTCGTGAACTCGAAGACAGCTCGGCAATTTTATTGCGTCTTGGTCTCACCAGTGTCGTGGGCGGCGCCATCGGAGCGTGGCTGCTCATCTGGACACCGTCGCCTACCTTTGCGCGCTTAGTTCCCTTCCTGATCCTATTCGCAACCATCCTCTTTATGGGCCAGGGGGCAATTACGCGCCGCCTGCATCTGCAGTCCGTTACCTCTGAACCAAAGCTATCGTGGTGGTTGGGCGCGATGGTCTTTCAATTCTTCTCTTCGATGTACGGCGGCTATTTCGGTGCGGGCAACGGTATTCTAATGCTTGCGGCGCTTGGACTGTTGGGGCTTCACGATATTAATCGTGCCAATGGCATCAAGAATTTCCTGGGCATCTGCATCAACAGTATTGCAGTAATAAGTTTCGCCATTTCTGGTTTAGTGGTTTGGAGAATCGCCCTAATTATGGCGGGAGCAGCGCTGCTGGGCGGATATGTGGGTGCGAATATCGCCGTGCGTGTGCCGCAGATTATTGTGCGCCGCGCGATTGTAGCGATTGGACTGGTAATCACGATCGTAATGTTGTGGCAGCTACGGCAGTGACCCGGCGATGGCAACTTACGAGGCCTATTAGAAAACGCGAGCGGCAGGGAGCGGATGCTAAGACAACAGCGTGTGTCAACGAATTCAGAGCGGGAGCGAACCGGGGTCGCCACGCGGGCATCCCGCGTGGGGTGGTGGTAGCGACCGGCTTCAACCCCGCGGAGAACATCTTCGAGTATTCGCCGACACTAAGTAACTGATTGCTCAGGATCATCGGGTCGCTATCGCTCCCGGCTCTGAATTCGTCGACCCACGATGCAAGCCAGTTTGTACTTTTCAGTAAGGACTCATCCGCTGGCAGTTCTGTAATAATGGGGTCTTTTAAAAGAGCATGTCATCCCCAAGGTTAAAGCCTAAAATCACGAAGCTACCCCGAGAGTTTTACACGCGTGCCAACGTTCTGACTGTCGCGCGTGAGCTACTCGGAAAACTGCTGGTTGTGCCGGCATCTAATGGCCGCGTGTCGGGAATCATTGTTGAGGCTGAAGCTTACCGAGGCCCGCAGGATCGCGCGGCGCATTCATATGGCGGACGGCGAACGAAACGCACGGAGACCATGTACCAGGTCGGTGGCACTGCCTACGTGTTTTTCGTGTATGGCATGTATAACCAGTTCAACGTCGTCACCAACATTGCGGATTCGCCCCACGCAGTATTAATTCGCGCACTCGAGCCGGTTGAAGGAATTGCGCTGATGCGCAAACGGCGGCACCAGCAGCAAGATCACAATCTCACTAACGGACCCGGCAAGCTTTGTATTGCTCTCGGCATCGACCGCCGGCTTGATGGCGCTGATCTTTTAGGAAATCGCGTGTGGCTTGAAGCGCGCGCGAAGCTCGCCCGCTCTCAAATCATGTCAGGCCCACGCATCGGAATTGATTACGCTGAGGATTGGGTCGATAAACCCTGGCGGTTCTGGATTAAAGACAATCCTTACGTCAGCCGGACACCAACGCGTCACGCGAGGTAGTTGAGAGTATCAACGCCGGGCGGTGCCCGGCGCTAAACAATGGCCGTTTAGAGCGAGGCCTTTAAACATGCCCCGCGGTATCAACGCCGCCCCACCTTCAGTCGCCGCCGTAGCGAATCTCCATGTGACGAATGCGATGGCTGGCAATAAACAAAACCAAAGCAGTGACCAGGATCAAACTGGGTATGGCAATCCAGGCAGGCGTCGGCTCAGCGATCACGGCAAAGGGGCCTTCCGAAACGGGCACCGGAGTCAGGGAGTTGAGGTAGTGGATCACACTCACCTTTTTCAACAGTGGTGGTAGCAGGAAATTGAGCCACTCCCAACCGTAGAGAACGATGGCTGGAATAATCGGGTTACGGAAGAACAGTCCCACCACCAGGAAGAACGCGCCATAGCCGATGCAAGCAAGAATGGTTATACCGGCGTAGGTCAGAAGCTGCCCCATGCCTGGTCCTTCAAAAAAGAAGCGAGAACTTTCAGAAGGAAAATGCGGCACGTACAAAAGCAGCATGCAAAGTATGGTGGTGCCGGTGAAAAGAATGATTGAAGTGACCAGCCCGGAGAAATATTTTCCTACTACCAACACTTCTCGCCGCACCGGACTTAAAAAGTAGAAGTGCAGGCTGCGGTCGATGATATCGCCGCGGAAGAGATTCATGAATATCCAGGCACAACCGAAAAAGACAACCGTGCGCAAAATGAGTCCACCGTAGTAGACGGCAAAGATCATGTTGTATTGCGTGAAGTCCTGCCATTCCCGGCCCGGCGGCGTGAATGGAGCCAGTAATGCCAGCGGAACAACTGGAAGCAAAGCCAGCAGATATAGCAGAATCGAGCGCCGGCCGAGAAAGTTCTTTTCAATCTCGAGCCTGAAGATTGAGCGGATCTGTCTCCACCAGAGCGACCACGGTACTGGTGGCTTCTGAATCTTCGCTGGTTTGATGTCTAACGTTGAACTACTCATTTCTCTAAGCAAACTCAGAACCGTTTAGGGCGGGGCAACGCCCCGCCAATATCTACGCCGGCGGCCCGGCGCTAAACATTCAACCTAAAGGTTGTACTCTAAACTCAAGCGCTGCCCCCTTCCGAGCCAATCAGATACGAATACACCGCGCTCAAATCATCATCCACTGGCGTCACCGACTCGATGTTAATTTCACCCTCGGCGACCACGCGATTCAACAGTAAATAAAACCGATCGGCGTCGCGTGTTTTTACAAACAGACCGAGGCGGTCGTCATGCAGCCGTGCCTCCACCACATGATTCTGATCAAACACCTGCGACGCTAATTTCGCAGGCTTGTCACAGCGAATCAGAATCTGCATCGGATGCTCTTCCATTTCGTCACGCACGCCGTGAATATTTCCTTCCGCCACGATGTAACCGTTGTTCAGCAAAATTACGCGGTCCGACATCATGTCGACTTCATGAAGGATGTGGCTCGAGATGATCAAATGCAGGCCGTCGGCGGCTAACTGGCGAAACAGATTTATCGTTTCTGCACGCACCATCGGATCCAAGCCGTTGAGTGGCTCGTCAAGAATCAGCACCTCGGGCTGATGCGCGATTGCCTGGGCAAGCCGAATGCGCTGCCGCATTCCCTTGCTATACGCCGCAACCTTGCGGTCAGCGGCATCAAGCAAACTCACCCTTTCAAGCGCCGTAACCGTTAAGGCATCGGCTTTCTTTCTATCCAGACCGTGCACCAGCAGAAAGGACCTGATGAACTCGCGCCCCGTCAACCCGCGAGGAAACGAGTCAAACTGCGTGCAATATCCCAGCTTGCGAAAGAGTTGTTCAGGCTGGTCCGTGGGGATGCCAAGGATGGTGATTTTGCCGCGGCTGGGGCGAAGCAACCCGGTCATCAGGTTCATCAAGGTCGACTTCCCTGCCCCATTCGGCCCCACCAAACTGGTAATGCCAGGCGCAATCTGAAGATTAACCCGGTTGACTCCGAGAATCTCTCCATAAAACTTGGAGACATCGTCGAAGAGAATCTCGGATTGCGGATTTCGGACTGCGGAATTCATTTTCTTGCCGGGTTCACTAGTAGTTCAAACTCGAAATTTGCATGGGATGAATGTGGTTTCGGTAATCCAAAGTCCGCATTCAAATTGCCAATCAACGGACCACTTCGTAAGCCTTGACCTTCCTTGAGAGCAGCGCCAGACACACCAGACACACCAGACACAGAACAAACCATGAAAGCCACAGCGGTGGTTCGGTTAAGCTGACTCGCGTCGCTACCTCGCCGTCAAAATCCGTTACAAAGGTGGTCGCACGTTCGAAGGTGCCAAACAGCCCAGCGGTCACGTTTCTCATGTTTGCACTAATACTGATGATGCTTCCGTAGCGCGTGCGAAATAGAGCATTAACCACTTCCGCAAACACCGAAGGGATGAAAAACAACCCTAGCAATGCGCCACTCGCGATTACGCGCCACTTCACCAGTGCCGAGATCGCCTGCGAGAGCAAGGCGAGCAGCAGTATCCACACCACACTGGTGATGAAGATGGCGCTGCCAATCCAAAGATTGTCTGCAAACCAGCGCGCTCCCTCCAGGTATGACTGGAAGCCGAATAACAACAATTGCGGCACCCAGGTGATAGCGGAAAGAAGTATTAGCAACACCGACATCTTGCCCAGCACGTACTCCGCGCGCGAGAACGGCCGGCAGAGATAGAGTGGTAGCGCATTATTTCTGAGATCGCGCGCTACCAGGGGCGGCCCAACCAGCAGAGTGACGAAGAACGCGAAGCCGCTTTGCAGGTTTACGAATGTCTGGAAGAAGGAACCATCAATCGGTAACAGCTCTCTGACGTTTACTTTCAAAATGGCGAGCGCATTAACGTTGTGATGAAGGTAGATAAGAATTGCTTCTATCAGGAGCGGCACAAAGCAGAACACAAAAAACGCAGTAAACAGTTTGGATTTGAAGACATCGCGAAACGCGTGCCGCGGGATGACTAAAAAGCGGCTCCAATCAGGGGTCAACTTCCCGAGGAACTGCTTGTATGTCAGTTCATAGACTGCCATTGCCGCTCTCCATCGCCTTCAAGAAAATATCTTCCAGCGAATCGCGTTTGTAACTGAGTCGTCTGATTTGGACGTTGTGCTCTGAAGCAATGCGATAGAGGTCCTTGACCTCAATCGCTTCCGGCATGACAACCTTCACGCGATGATCACCCGTGATCGCATATTCGCATCCCAATTTACCAACAGCTTCAGCGAAGCGTTCCTGATCGCCACGCGTTTCCAGCAACAGAAACTTGCGATTCGATTTCCGCTCTTCCTCCAGATTGCAATACACCGCCAGCCGGCCGTCTTTGAGAATCAGAATCTCTTCACAACACTCTTCTACGTCACGCAGAAGATGCGATGACAACACAATATGCGCCTTGCCACTGTCTCGTATTTCGCGGACAAGCTTAATCATTCGCTGTCGCGCCGGGGGATCCAGACCATTGGTTGGTTCGTCAAGAAAGATTAGCCGTGGTCCGTGCACGATTGCCTGCGCCAACTTGGCGAGCTGCTTCATCCCGAGCGAATAAGTATCGAGTGTGCGATACCGTGCTTCACCCAATCCGACATAGAACAGAGCCTCATGCGCGCGCTCGAGCGCTGCTTCTCCGGGCAGCCCCGACAGCTCAGCCATGAGACGAACAAAGCGAACCGCGCTCATCTTGGCGATGAATGAATCGCGTTCAGGCATGTAGCCGACCAGCGATCGGATCTGCTTCGCGTCCGTGATGATGTCACGCCCAAAGATATGTGCGGTTCCCGATGAGGGTGGATGAAAGCCGAGCAACGTGTGGATCAGCGTAGTCTTGCCGGCGCCATTAGGTCCTAACAGACCAATTGCGCGCCCGCGTAGCTCGCCGCGCAGATTTTGCAGAATGGGACGGCGGCCAAACTTCACGCTTAGGTCGTTGAGATCAATGACCGGGGCGAAGTTTGCGGGATTTGGAAGTAATGACTGTTCCTGGATTTTTGCAGCTACTGACATCGTGCAGACTTTATATCCCTGTTCTGATAATTCCAAACGAAACCCAGACCAAATGCCGTGCCCATCAGGATAAATGCACCGATGAAAGCAAACGCTTCCAGCGTCGCTAAAGTTCTGCCGATCGCCAAAATTCCGATCAAAAAGACCGGAATATTGAGAACCAGGGCAGAGGCGAGCGGGAAAAGCGCTGCCGGCCGGCAACCGCCGAGTCGCTTGCGTAACCAGAACAGAGAGGGTGCGTATGCGAGTGAGAAAAGTAGAGCTGCAATGATCAGAGACGTGATAGTCGCACCCTTAACATCTGCGGCACTCAGTTGAGCGCCCTCAACTACAAAGAAGGTAAGCAGGATAACGGTGAGGCCCAGCAGCCACGAAGCGAGTGAGATTGAGACAAGTTTCATAACAGTATCTGGGTGGCCTTGCTGTAGGCCAACGTTGTAAAAACACCTGGCGGCACAGCCTTCAGTCGCACGTAAGATCAACTGAAGACTGTGCCGGTGTGGCTTGCCTGAATGTTACTTTTTCATTCCCTGCTGAAGGACGTGTTGAATCTCCAACGAGCTTGGCACGCCCAGGATTGTTGCCGGGCTCAAGCCAAAGGGACCACCCTCGGTATTGGCCGCGAACGTTATGCTTTCGCCCTTGGCGTAAGCGTAAGCAAGCGTTGGCGGCATGTCGGCGGCCATCGCTTTGATTGCCTGTTGCTGTTCCTGCGGCAGATTCGTCGCCGAGCTGGCTATGCGATCGGCAAACGGTTGCACCAGTGGAGCGAGGTTGTGATAGAAGAGCGCCGAGAAGTTTGCGTTACCGTCGGCTGGAAGGCCGGCAGTAAATCGCGTTGAGCGCAGCAAGGTATAGCCTTGCTCCTGAGAACGCACGGAGCGCTCAACCATCGCTCGGCTTGGTCCCATCACCACATATCCATTCACGAAGGTGTAGTTTACTTCCACGCCGAAGTCAGCAGACTTGAGCGTGTAGTAGGTGCGGCCTGAGAGGTCCGCACGATCCCAGGTCAATCCGGTCTTACCAAACCTGGCAGCTTCCTTATTGACCTCACCGACAACGCGTTCGAGGGTTTGCTGCAGGTGTTGCGGGTCGTTTACCTCGAACACCATTTTCCACGAAGGCGTCGGCAGAATTGGTCCATCAATCGCAAAGGCAAACTCCCCGCCGAGCGGCGCCGCGAGATCTTTTCGAATGTCGAGTCCCCGGTCAGCCTGCTGCTTGTCCAGGTTCTTACGCAGGTCGGGCGAGACGGTCTCAATCACGCCAAGCAGGTCGTCAACCAGCTTCACTGGATCCTTCACCACAAAGCCGGCGACAACGTTTGCATCGGGCGAGATGTATTCAAGCGAACCCATCGGAGCAGGCGCTGCCAGCCACGAAGGAATGCCGCGCTGTGCTTCGCTGAAAGAAACCGTCGCCTGAGTGGCTGTCTTGCCGTTGAGGTTCTTTTGATCAAGCACGAAGTACTTGAGATTAAAAATCCCGAGCTGCTGCAGCGCGTTGGCGTGTTGGGCAGCGTTTGCACCCTTGGTTATCTCAGCCTTGTTGCGCTCGATTAGCCGCTCCAAATTGGCGGCGACAATCAGCCCCGCACCTTCCTGATATAACTGGGCGATGCGGTTATGAAACGCGGTCGATGTGAAACTGCTCGTTCCGCCGCTTTCGGCCAGTTTCGCTGCGTCCTGAAGTTGATTGAGCTTGGGACTCGCGACAAATAGATTGTTTTGAATCCAGATAAACAACTCCTCTGATCTCTTACCGGGTTCAGGAACGCTAGCCGTTGCCGTCGCCGGATTCGTAATGAATTTGACTGCCGGCCTGCCTTGCTGGTTAACGCCGAACTTCGTCACCTGCTGTTCAAGGAATTGCTGGAAGCCCGCCGAATTTTTGAGTTCAGCAAGCACCAGGGGCGCACCAGGCTCGCCTTTTTCGTTCATCGAGACGGAGACCGCAATCTCGTCTCCCAGATAGTCGCCAAACTCACGAATTGTCCCGATAACCTGATCCACTTTCGGACCTTTGCCTGAATGTTCCTTTTCCCACCACTGCTTCAACGCTGCATTTTGGTTAATCCGCTCCTGCATCACGCGATGTGACTCAACAATCGTCGAAGTCAGGTTAGGAAGCGCCGCATATACAATCGTGCTTTCCGGCATCAAGTCGAGTAAGTGAGTGGAATTGCGAACACCGGGGCGCGCTACTTTATTGAGCGCTTTGTTGAGCGACGCGAAGCCGGCCAGAGTTTCAGCATAACGCGGAGCATTACGGCTCCAGGCTACCTCGTCCTTGACCGCAACCTTCTCGATAGCCGCATTAGTGGTCGCCTGCTCACCACCGCGAAGCACGCGTTCAGTCCCGCCGTGCTCGAGATGAACTTCACCCTCGATCACGGAAACGCGGGCGCCCTTGGTGCCATTGTTGACAGAGAAAACTGTGCCTGTAACAGCCACACGAGAGTCGCCCGTATCAACAAACAACTGCTGCTTGCCCTGCTTGGCAGCCTCAACCACAATTGCTCCGCGGTTGAGGTGAATGGTGGTCCCCTGAATGTTCCGAGTTATCGAAAACTCGGACCGGTCCTTCATCTCAATTACAGAACCATCGCCGAGACGAACAAACGCGTGAGCGTCTTTCGCGGTACGAATGCGTTCACCATTCTCGAGCTTGTCGCCAACGTTGATGAGGGCGCTACGAGTGTCGGCAATTTGAAATACCTGTCCTTCAGCCGCCTGCACCGTCGCTTCCAGATTGCCGCCGAACGGCGCATAACGCTGAATGAACGGCAAAGCGACCAAACCGACGCCGATGATCAGCGCTGCGGCGATGCCCCAACGCAACACCACGGGTTGAATTGAGTAACGCCGCGTGGCCACAGCCTTCTTCGCTGGTGGCATCTGCCGCGTGCGAGCGCTCTTCATAGCCTTGCGGCAAGGAATGCATTCATGCGTATGATCAACCAACAGAAGCGCGCGGGCTTCGGATAAATTGCCACCCAGATAAGCCGGGATCAACGATTGAAAATCTGCGCAGCTGCCGATCTTGTCGGCGGTTGCTGACGCCTGCTGATCTCCAGCTTCGACAGCCAGGCGCGCCCAAACACGCTCAGCTGCCTTATCAACTACCGCCGAATCGATCGGTTCGTTACGCATCTCGGCAGTTGCCTGGTCTAGGATTGCGTCAAAGTCGTTATTGCTTTTCATGATGTTTCTCCAGATAGTGCCCAATCTCTTTTTTTAGTCTTGTGCGAGCGCGATGCAGAACAACTCCTACTACCATTTGCGAAGTGCCGAGCAGCTTTGCGATTTCGTTATTGTCGTAGCCTTCGTAATAGCGAAGTACAAACATCTCGCCTGCCGTTTTTCCCAACCTCGATACGGCCTGACGAATGAGCAGGTGTAATTCGCGGTCAGCGTGCTCCGTCTCGGGGCTCTGAAATTGGCTGACCAGAGCATTCTCGTCGACGTCACTAATTCCAACTGACTTTGCTCTTACGCGGCTGCGCATTAAGTCCAGCGAGGCATTAATTGCCGAACGAGAGAGATAGGCTTCCGGGTTCTCCGAAAGGTCGTAACCTGCCTCGCTCTTAACGAGTCGCAAAAAAACGGTTTGCAGGACGTCTTCCGCATCGGCCGTGCTGCCGGTGATGCGGTGTGCGGTGCGAAAAACGCGGTCGTGATGCGCTCGGAAAAGCGTCTCGACCGCGCTGGGGGTTTGTGTCACAAGTCTCAAGGGTTTAACCGCTGCCTGCATGAAGCCTCCTGAAAATCGTCTCCAAACTTGAAAACGGCTTCCAGGCGGATTTATTAACAGCGGGCGTTAGAATATCTCAATATTCCTGGAATTTCTTTCAGAGTGAGGGTCTGTTTGCGGGTGGGGGAGTGCATCGACTTTGAACTAAAGAACAACGAGCCTCCGGGAGCAGCCAGACAGAGTCTGGTCCTAACTCTAACTATCTTCCCCAGGCTCGGCTCGCCTGGGGCTACCGCCTCTCCGCCTGCCTACGCAGGCTAGTTGAGGGTCAGCGATTAGTCCGGCCTGGTTTGGGAAGCTTGGCTTGTCTCGGGCGCCTGACTCGTCTGCCGGGCTTGGAGTTGAGCCATTCTATCGCGGTAATTCTGGTTGTCCGGTTTGAGGTCCAGGGCCTTTTGCAGGGCCGCTATCGCCTTTTTCACGTTGTCATTCGTAGGGTCATACCCATTTAGCTCAGCCCAGGCGAGAGACATGTTGGCGTGAATAAGGTCATTGCCTTCATCGGTGGCAATGGCTTCGTTGTACTTCTCAATTGCTTTCAGATGTCTGCTTTCATTGAAGTACTCCACCCCGTGGTCGTTGTAGACAAGCGCCAGCCGCTGACGATGAGCTGCACCCTCAGGTTCCAATTCTATAGCCTTCTTGGCCTCTTCCTCTGCCCTGCTCCAGTCCTTCATTAGCCGGAGCGTCCCCGAGAAGTTTGAGTGCAAAAGCGCCGCTGCGGGAGTTTCGCCTTCGAGCGCAATCGCTTTTTCATACTCCTGTTTGGCGCGCTCCCAATTCTTTACCTGGCTCAACGCTGCAGCGAGATGACCGTGATATATCGCAGTGTCGGGAGCGAGTGTCGTCGCTGTCTCATATTCCCTGGCCGCGTCGGCCCACTCGTTTAGCCCACCTAACGCTGCTCCAAGGTTGCCGTGATAGATAGCAGTGCCGGGTGCTCGGCGAATCGCTTCTTCAAAAGACGCTTTCGCGGCAAGGTAGTTCTGATTAATAAAATCTTCTGTGCCGCGCGAATGATAGACGTTTGCCAGTTGCGCCTTGTAAGAGCTATCAATCTTTATCGCATTTTCACAAGCCGAGATGGCGTTTTCCCAATCCTTCATTTCCTCATAGGCCCGGGAAAGATTGGAGTGAAAGACCGCGACCTTGCCTGCCAAACTAATGGCTTCCCGATAACATTCCGAGGCGGCGGTGAAGTTTGTCTTGCTGAAGTAATCGTTGCCTTGCAGATTGTGCAGCGTCGCTAGTTGCGTCTCATACGACGGTTGCGGATCAAGCTTCCTCGCCGTCTGGCAGGCTGCAATGGCACTTTCCCATTTCTCCAGGTTCTGCAAGGCGAGCGCAAGATTGGAATGATAAACAGCAACACCGTCAGAGATATCAATGGCTTTTTGATAACACTGAGCCGCCTCCTCAAATTTCTCTGCTCCATAATAGGAGTTTCCCAATGAATTTTGATAACTCTGGTCGGTAGGAGCAATAGCGACGGCGCGGCTGTAGACCTGGGCGGCCTCAGCATATTTTTTCTGCCGGTAATACGAAGTTCCCAAGCTGTAAAAATAAGTGTGCTCCTTTGGCGCTTTTTCGCAGGCGACTTCGTGGCATTTGGCGGCGAGTTTGAAAAAGCTTCGTTTATCGCGCCAGGTTCCAAAAAGGTGATAGTAGGCGCCGTTTTCCGGCTGAAGGGCGATTGCGGCCTTTAGAGCCTGACGCCGCATCTGCGGGTTGAAGAAATCGGTAAAGTCAGTGGCCCACTTGAGTGAGGCATAATTGAGCGGATCACCTTCCAACCAGTCATTGATTGTCTTTCGCAACGAAGCCCCACACTCGGCTTGTTTCGCCTGATAACGCTCAATAACAGCGTCGGAAATGTCTCTTTCAATCCTTAGCTCGTTGGGGAAAGCCAGCTGCAACAACTGCCGGTTGACTCGCACTCGATTGACATTGGTCCGCTTCCGCAAGCTCAACCTTGCGGTCGGCAAAGCCTTCTTGAGCAATTTAAACGACTCCTGATCGGCCAGCGAAGTATCCTTAATTATACGGTTGAACTCAGCCAATAGCGCGCGCTTCAAAGCTTGCGGCGGCAGCGACGAACTGGAGTAGAGTTTTAGATCGTCAGGAGAAATGGAAAGCTGGCCAAGCAGAAATTTGTGATGAGGCTTTGCAGACTTGAGTAATTTCTGCAATATCCCCTCAGCGTCTCTAAGGTTCCGCATTTCCAGGAGCGGCGTGCCGACTGTCTCCAATGAGCCATAAACAGAGTAGAGAATTTGCTTGGTGTCAAAACGCTCAGGGTAGAATGTTTGTATGTACTCACACAATTTCTCGGCCGCGACCAGAGCAGATTCCGACTCAACGTTTGTGGAGAGCGTCTTGGCCCATACTTGTAGCGCTTTAAGATCGTCTTCATCGAGTCCTTCGATCTCTATTCCTGCTTCCAGAAGCTCGTTCACGCCGTGCCCATCGTAGTCAAGCTTCAGACCTGAAAGCAGGGAAGACCATTTGGTTCTACTCATAGTCTTCGAAGTAATTTGTGGAAAGATTTTCTTCTTCAGCGTCTTTTGCGCTTCCTCAATATCCCTTTGCAGCCCCGCCATTTTCAGTTCCAGTTTCTTATAGTTCTGCAAAACCTCGACTTCTTTGCGAGGTTCTTTTCTTTCCGCGAGCGTCACAGAAGCTTCATTCTGCGACGGTATAATCGGCGGGTCTTCATTTTCAGTAGCTGGTGAATAAGACTGCTCTGCCATTGAGCGCTGTGAGAACTCCTCAACAACCTCCCCCGCCTTGTCGATCAACTGTTTTTCTAAGGCCTCAAGCTCGCGCTTATGCTTGTTAATTCTTTCCTGGGCCCGTTCTACTCTTGCCGCCACTGAGGCAATTAGCAGTGCCGGCCACGCCGGCGCGATCTTTTCAGCGTTATCCAGCAGATCCCGACTTTCCAATGGCAAGGTTTCCATCCATGTATATGCCGTATTGAGGTTGTAGTAGGCGACGAAGTTCTCCTCATTGTCCCTGGTGGCAGCGTCGTAAGCTTTGATTGCATTTCTAAGTTGCTGAGGCTCTCCAAACCGCAGAAAATAATTCAGGCAAGCATTCCCATAATCATTAACTACATAACTGCGAACGCTCTTGAGTATCCTTTCCGAAACGACCAGATTGTCTTCATCCAGGCGTTCTTTCTCCGTTAAGGCCAACAGTTTTTCGATCGCCCGGCTCGTTCTTCTGTAGAACGCTTCATAGCGACGCAGCAGACTGCGATCTATGTAGTCATAATTCGACTGGAGAACTTTTCGACTGCTCACCATTGAATGGCAAGCGACTTCCGGGTCCGCTGATATCGCCTGGCTGTACAGGTCATAACATCGATTGAACTGACCATCTTCAGCGGCTATACGCGCCAGGCCGTAAAAAAGATCCCCAACGAATGTCTGGCGCACGATGGCTCTATTCTGGCAACCTTCTTCGAGTTTTCTCCTCGCGGCTTCTCTATCACCAAGCACCCACCAAAGATAACCCTGGGCCGAGAGAGCGCCGATGTTGCCCGGATTCATGGTCAGCACATCTTCGTATTGCTTGATAACGCCGCTGACTCGTTCCTTCCGTATCTCGCCCCTGCTGCGCATTCTCATTTCGGAAAATTGGGCCAGCCGGTACTGCGCAATTTCAAACTTCGGATCCAGCTCGGCCGCTTGCGTAAGAAAAAGAAGTTTCTTGTCGATGTTTGGCTCTACTTCCGCGGTCGCGAGAAACAAGATGGGACTTCGTTGGCTCAAGATAGGATTTGTGGCTTTTGCACGTTTTAATAACTCGCTGGCGATGTTAGGAGCATCGAGGTAGGAGTGCGCAAGTGCCGTAACCGCATATGCATCGAAAAGAGTTGCGCGTTGTTCTTCAAAGCTCCGTCTCAGATCGACGCCTCCGCGGAAAGTCAGGAACGTCATCAGGGCGCGATAATCTTGTTGCGCCGAAGGATCAGATTGCGGCCTGCTCAGATCGAACGAAGGAAGGGCGCTACTTTCTTCGTCCCAGCCAATTTCGTTCTTCGCTGCGACATCAGCAATATTAGCCAGATCCAAAAGGGAAGATTCCGAGCGGCCCGGTTCTGGAGTCCGTGGCAGCGCCCACTTTTTAGGAGTGATTCGATATTGAAGAATGGTTAGGTTGTCGATTACTCGATTCAGCTCTGCGGGAATTTCAAATAGGACATTTTGATTTCTTCCGGAGAGTGCGGACACCATCCTGCGGTAGATAAGTGATCGAGCAAGGCCAATCCGCATCCGGGCATTTGCCAGCAGTGAAGTCTTCCCGCGTTTCCATAGCGGAAAAACCGGTGTCTTCACCAGCCGGTCCCTAAACCAGGCCAAGGCTCTGGTTTCAAAGAGGCGTATCGATTGGCGATAGAGCTCAATTGCAGAATCGTAAGCGTCGATCGTGTTCGAACGCTCAAAGTCGACTGCTTCGTGATAGAGGGCAACCGCTTTTAGATAGTGAGTCGGAAAGAGGTTACTCTTGGTTTTGACATCAGAAAGAATCTGCTTGTAAACCTGCGAAGCAACTATGGAATATATACGTTGGACCAGATGGTTATAAGTTTTCGCTGAAAGTTGTTTTTTGCTATCCGAAGCGCCTTCGCGTAAGTCAATCTTCACTGGCTCTGCGACGATTTCCGCACGCCCTGCCGGCCCGATACGGATCACCGGCATCACGTGCAAAACCCATCTTCCGTCCTCCACTTCCCTAATGGCATAGTTCCCTCGAATCCGAATATGGGAGGTGAGATTGTTTCGTGCCTCTTCCGGGACATCCACGTCTACGTTCAATAACGAGAGGCGCCGAATATTCAGACTGAGACGCTCCATCAGATCGTGATGGAGTAGTTGCAGGCGATCATCGGCCTCCAGGGCGAATCGTTTACTTGGTGTTCCTTTAACCAGTTCAAAAGGGTCGATCCAAAACGTGTATTGAAAAGGCTCTTTCGATTCCTGCAGCAGCACACTCGTCCACCGATAGGTAAGATAAATCAGAGTGCCCGCAACAATTATGAGGATACCGATGAGTTGTGGCCCTGAGACTGAACTAAAGACGTTTGCGAAATCCCCTTTGAATAATGCCGTGAGCGCGTCGCCGAGGTTTTGCGCATAGTTGGTTTGTTGTGCCGCCAGAGCCACTTGGGAGACAGCCGCAACCATGGCAATGACTGCGCCCAGCATTCCTTTTCTCCGGCGCTGAAGCAGGTCAGACTCCACACCTCTGACGAATTTGATTTGATCAATCTTGGGAATTAAGTCGCGAGGATTCATAAGGTTGACCCGGGCAGCAAAACGGTCTTAATGAAAGAATGCAGAGAGGTTCAAGCCTTCGGAATGTGGCGAAGCAGGCCTTAACTGTGAGTTCGCCAACCCATCTGTCCAGTGATACTGAGCGTGCCTGACCTTCAATACACCGAGTCTGGGAATAATTTCAAGTAATTCCGGGGGCGGATTGCGGAAAAAAGCAACTTTAGGCCAGGTACTCGGGCGGGATCGTGAACCCAGGCGGAGCTAAAAGCGCGAGAAGCCTTGAGCTCTGCACAAAAGTTCAAGCTCAGTTGTTGCGGAGCGGTCTCATTAACACCAGGCTGCAGCCCGGTGATAAGGCCCATATTAATTTCCGGTAACAGTTTTAACCGTTTACTGGGAGGTCAAAGAAGCGGTCCCTTGTCTTCCGGAAGCATAGCCTTGCGCACCAAAGGAATTGGCGGCCCGCCGTATTTCAGAAACTCATCGTGAAATGCTTGCCACGCCTGCTTCCCACCACGCGTGGCAGTCCAGTCTTTCCGAAGTTTCAAAATCATCAACTTGCCCATCGTGTAGTTAAGATATGCGGGGTCAAACGTGCCGCGGGCTGCCTGCTGCCGCGCAGTCCCCGCATCCTGATAACCCTGCTCGCGAAACATCCTGTCGGAATCCTCGACCGTCATTTTTCCGGTGTGCATTCCAATCGCTGTCAGAAAGCGGACGTTTCGCAAAGTGGCATTCATAAGTTGGCCGATCTGAGCCTCGGGGTTTCCATTGCCAAGTCCCGCTTCCCACATCATCTCTTCCGAGTAATGGGCCCACCCTTCGGCAAACGCGTAACCGACAAAGACCTGCGCAAACTTCGATGGCGATCGGTTCGCATGCAGAAATTGAAGAAAGTGTCCGGGCCAAACTTCGTGTACAGAAGTGAACAACAGGTTGGCTTTGCCTGGAAGGTATGCATCCTTTTCAGCCTGAGACCACCCGGCTTCGGGAGGCGCAATGTAGTAGGTCGAGGGGAGGCCCTTTTCATACGGACCCGGAATGTTGATGTACGCAAAGTTCCAGCGGCGATAAGCGGGGGCCTCCGCAACCAACGCTTCTTCTGTGCCTGGAATGCTGGCGAGCTTCTTCTCGTTGATAAAAGCCTTCAACTCGGTTAACTGCCGGCGCGCCATCTCCACCGGCCCGCCAGTTGGCTTGTTAGTTTCAGCCTTAGCGACACAGTCTGCTATCGATAGACCAGGGGCATACTTCTCACAAGCCACTCGCAAAGCTGCCTGGTTGCGCTCGAGGTCCCTACGCCCAACCTTTTCCAGTTCATCGAGTCCCAGATCAACCCGCTCCGTCGCCTGTAGCATTTGGCCGAACTTCTCCGCGCCCAAAGCAAATTCATTGGTAGCCCCCGCCTCCTGAGTCTTAAACCAGGCATCGATGTCTTTCATTGCTTTGATCGCGCCTGCGTTTGCTTCGCGAAACTCTTTTTGGAGTTGGTCGTCCTTGACCGGCTCGAAGATTGCCGGCACATCGTTCTCGTAAAACGAAATCAGTCCACCAAAGGTCGTGTGGCCGATGTCTACAAACGTCTTAGGGAGGGGCGTTCGGAGGTTCTTTCGCATCTGTTCGAGCGCCGGAGGAACAGCCTTCGCATAAATAGTGTAGGCACGCAGGCGTTGCTCGAGTGGAGCGTAGCTGCGGGAGACATACACGTCGGGGTCGATGCCGTCAGCATAAAATTGAGGACAACGGAAGGGCCACTCTGCGGTTTCCAGCCAAAAGAGATCGGCATCTATGACAGAGATCACGTAATCACGTTCGAAGCGCTGGCGAGCATCGAGTGAAGCAACATCGAAGCCTTGCGCCCGATCTTTTTCAGTGCGCAGTCGCTTTATCTCTTTCCTGATCCCGTCGGCTGACCAGTCCGGTAGTTTTCCATCGAATTCATGTCTACCAGCGCGTACGGCAAAATCCGGGTGCGCGACAAAATAGGATTCGAGAAACCCGTTAACGTAAGCATCCCACGAACCAGTGTCCATCGTCTTTACCGCCGACTGATTGTTCGGTTGCGAGGCCGGTTGGCAACCAACTGAGAGCAATAGACCAGCCAAAACTATGGCGGCCAACACAAGTTGAGACAAAGGTTTCGCAGCCATCGGATGTTCCTCTCAGTGAATTTTGAGCAGAGTTTAGGAGAGGCACACCGGTAACGCAAACTGTTGTCTAGCGGCTCGATAAGAGGTTCAACCCTTAGCGACGAGTCTCTTCGCGCCCAGCTAACATTCCCAACCGCTTCTGCGCTTCCAATGCCTCGAGGCTTCGCGGATAGCGATGAAGTAGTTCCCGCCAACCTTCTCCGTCGTAGCGAAATTTCTTTTCGCGGGCGTCAAAGACGAAGGTAATTCCCTGCCGGTTGTAGCGATCGAGCCCGTTGTAATTGAGGAAGTAGCTGAAGAGAGGTGCCCCGCCAGCTTTCATTTCCGTTTCGTCCAGACGGCGCGCTGCATCGCGAGATAAATCAGTTGCAGCGGCTTCGGCAGCTTGGGCAAAGACAAGCAACGCCTGAGGTCTTAAAGGAGAAAGCTTGAAGTGGTCGAGGAAAATACGCGCGCGAACAATACGGTCAAAATCTTCCGAACTCTCAATGAGACGCAGTAGCCTGGCGTCGTCACCTATGCGCGTGGGAGATGCGACAGCCTCGCGCTGCACCCAGCCCCCCGTTCTTCTGGTTAGATTAACTCGATAGAAAACAATTCCATCGCGGCTGGTCTTTGCTCCGGTGATTGCCACCAGTCCGCCGCGGCTGATTCTCCTCAATAAGAATCCGGCGAGCTCAGGTGTAGCTCTTAACGCCGCTAGCCGTTCGTCGACCACTATCGCCAATCTACCAGCCGTTGGTGGACGGCGTTTGGCGCCTAACGCGGCCGGAAGGCTTAGTAGGAGCACGCATAAGGCCAGTAGAGACCGAGTTGAGATGCAGTGAGTATTCACAATTTCGCCTCCCCAAGGTTGAGGTTAAAAGGGTGATGGTAATGAGCGCGCCGGAGTGCTTAGCGGGAGACGCGACGACGGGTCAAGTCGGCAGACGTCAGTTTGGTGGCAGTCTGCGATGCGAGGATTCGTTCAGTGAAAGCTGCATGATGAAAGTGGCAGATAGCGACTGCAAGAGCGTCTGAAACATCGTGGGGTTCCGGAACGGCGCTCAGCGCAAGCAGGGTTTTCACCATCTGTTGAACCTGAAACTTCTCCGCGTTGCCATGGCCAACTACGGTTTGCTTAACCAACCGTGGCGAATATTCGAAAACCTCCAACGCAGCACGCTCGGCGGCGAGCATCGTAACCCCACGTACCTGACCCAGCCGCAGAGTGACCTTAACGTTGGTGGCGAGGAAGCCATCTTCGATCGCACACGCGTCGGGAGTGAAACGCGCTATGATTTCTTCAATGGCGTTGGAGATCTTCAGTAAGCGGCCCGGAAATTTTTGGTTCGCCGGGGCGCAAATGGCGCCACACTCTAACAGGCGATAGCGGGGGCCATCGCCTTCGATGACGCCCCAGCCAGTCGTCTCGCTCCCGGGATCAATTCCTAAGATGCGCATAAGGAGGGTGAAGCGGCCGCGTTGTTAACCCAACTACTGATTCGTCCAACTGCCGCCGAGTATACTACACCGCCAACCAACCCCACATAGTTTGTTCTTAAGGTCTTGGGCAAGTTGTTACAAGACTCTTTGCATCGGGTGAGGGCCAGGTTAAGCGATCTCATTGAGGCGAATCATGGGGGAACAAATCAGCGAGCGCTTTTGAGGCGAGTGACTGCCATTCTTGCTTATTCGGTGCCCAGGAGAAGTTCTCGTAATGCAACTTTCCCGGCTGTGGTGGAACGCTGAAGTCATAAGAAACTGGTGGACGGAATCTTTCCGGGCCAACCGGCGACGCTTCCAAACTCTGGCGCTGTGTCTCGAAGCAGGCGAACATTCGCTGCTTCAATTCTCTCGAACGCTCATCCAGCAACAAGGTGGTTGTCTCGCCTTCAACGCCAGGCAGAAACTCGGGAACTTTTGCCAAACCGTCAGCACTTGGATGAAGTGCCATTTCAAATAAGACCGGCGGCCTGAACCCGTTCTCTTTCATTAGGCGCAGGGCGGAGTGGGTTGCGAAAGATACCGCATCGTGATCGGGGTGTCCGCCTTCGTAGGGATGAGTGACGACGATGTTGGCAGCTGATTGCTGCAGAAACGTCATTATTCTTTTAGCAAGGTCGGCCAGACAGTTAGCGGTAGAGTGATCCGGAATCGCGAAATCTATAACATGGTCAGGAGGCACATTCGCAAGTGCGAGTGCCGAGAGGCATTCCTGCCGGCGCGCCTGCGCATATTGAGATATTTCGTTGAAGCCCGCCGCAGCCGCATCTGGAGTGTCGCCCGGCGCGCCGTCCGTGACGTGAAGAATCGTGACATTAACGAGTTTAGAAATGAGGCAACCGGCGCCCACTACCTCGTCCGCCGGATGCGCCACGATGATCGAGCAGCGCGTGGCTGGATTCAACTCGCCAGTGCCGAAAAGCTTGGCATGTGCCGAGGTAACTCTTTTCCGTTGGGCCTGTAGAAAGGGCTGCGTCATTTCCGGCTCGTCTCCCTTGAGCAGGTACACTTCGGGTGCGTTCTCGCACCAATTCGAGACAGGCGTACGGTCTGTGACGATACGAATGCGATTTCGATTGAGCCCAAAGGCTGGACGCAAACGGACGGAGACAAGCCAAGCTTAAGATGAATGCGAAGCTTTTTACGTTTGTCGAGCAGTCTCGTAGGCTGTTCTCGACAATTTCCAACTCAACACGCGTACCAAAGCTGTCTTAGCGGACTTGTTCAAGCAGACACTGGCGCGGTTTTTTGTCGGGTCGCCAGCGGAGAAAGCGAGTGCCGTGACGGAACCGCCCCCCGGTGAAGTGGTCATACTGAACCTCGGCCACCAATTTGGTCTTCAATGGTTGCCACTCGCCGGACCTCTCGGTGCTCCAACGACTGGGACCGCCTGGGCTGTTGCCGGTAAAACCGGGCGGGCTGATTAGCGGTTCAAGTTGTTTAGTGAGTTCGACTTTTTGCGCAGCGTTGAAACTTGAGGTGAAGCCAACGTGATGGAGCAGTCCGTCCTTATCAAAAAGGCCAAGCAGTAACGAACCCACGACATTTCCTTTTGAGGCGTACCGGAAACCACCAATCACGCAGTCGGCAGTGCGCATGCGCTTGACCTTCTGCATGCCGTCGCGTTCGCCCGAACGATAAGGAAGATCCAGACGCTTTGCGATCACGCCATCGAGCTTCAGGCCAGTGGTCGATAGCCACTTTCGTGCTAACGCTATTTTTCTCGTTGTCGGCGAGAGTTCAATGTCCGGATTCTTTTGGAGATACTTTTTAGCAAAGTTCTCCAGCTTCACGCGTCGTTTCACGAGCGGTAGATCATAGACAGGTGTGCCAAGCTCATCGACCAGTAAATCAAAGACGACCAAATGCGCTGGCGTCTCTCGAGCCAGCCTCGCAACGCGGCTTGCGGCAGGATGAATACGCTGCAACAAGTCATCAAAGGACAGTCCATCTTTAACTGGGATCACGAGCTCGCCATCCAATACAAATTGCGAGGGCTTTAGCTTGAGCAGGGCAGCGACAATCTCGGGAAAGTAGCGTTCGAGTGGCTGGCCAGATTTTGATTGCAAATCAACCCGTTTGCCGTCGCGGAACGCAAGGCAGCGAAAGCCATCCCATTTTGGCTCGTACTCCCAGTTTTCGCCTGCTGGTATTTCCTTAACCAGCAAAGCTTCCATCGGTGGATACGGTGGCGTGATCGGTAAGGTCATTTGTTTCAACCAGTATTTTAGGACCGGTCAGTTATCAAAGGACGGACATATTAACCCGACTCAAGCAAGCTTGGGCATCACTCTTGCTCAATTCCTGATCTCAATCTTAACTACTTGATAGCCCGTTTATTTGGGTTGTTAATCAGACACCAGTATGGCTGGCTGTACCGTAAAACTACATTTGTAAACCCTTCTTGCCCAAGAGAGTGTGACCTATGACCAAACCCGTTGAGAAAAAAAAAGAGGAAGAACACGAACATCGTGAGGAAACGCAATCCGTCTGGATGGATACCGCTGAGATTCCGCTTGAGTCCTCCCTTAACGAAAGAATAACGGCCGACGTTTGCATTGTCGGCGCCGGCATCGCCGGAATGTCAGTCGGTTACCTGCTCGCGCGCGAGGGCAAATCAGTTGTCATCGTCGACGACGGGCCGATTGGCGGAGGGATGACGGGGCGAACCACAGCCCATCTGGTCAACGCTCTTGACGATCGCTATTTTGAGTTGGAGCGGTTGCACGGCGAAGAGGCAGCGCGCTACGCCGCCGAGAGTCACACCGCGGCGATCGATCAGGTTGAAGCGATCGTTAAGCAGGAATCGATTGCCTGTGAGTTTGAAAGGCTGGATGGTTACCTGTTTGTACCTCCGCGCGATTCGAAGAAAATTCTCGACGATGAACTTGAGGCGGCCCATCGAGCCGGATTGACTGAGATTGAAAAAGTTGAGCGCGTCCCCTGGGATTCATTTGACACTGGTGCCGCCTTACGCTTCCCTCGCCAGGCGCAATTTCATCCCTTGAAGTATCTCGCTGGTTTAGCCGAGGCCATTAAACAAAAGGGCGGTCGCATCTACACGCAAACACATGCAAAGGAAATCGAGGGGGGCAAGCAGGCGCGCATCGAGACTGTGGGCGGTGGCGTGGTTACAGCAGAAGCTGTGGTAGTCGCCACCAACACTCCTGTAAATGATCTAATTGCGATTCATACAAAACAGGCGCCTTACCAAACGTACGTGATCGGCGCGCGCATCCCGCGCGGCTCGGTCACCCGGGCGCTCTATTGGGACACGCCCGATCCCTACCACTACATTCGCATCGAGACAGTTGGCAAAGGCGCCGCTGCGTATGATCTCTTGATCGTGGGGGGTGAAGATCACAAGACGGGTCAGAAGGATGATGCCGGCAAACGGTTTGGAGCTCTCGAACGCTGGACTCGTCATCGTTTCCCAATGGTCGAAGGCATCGAGTATCGGTGGTCAGGCGAAGTGATGGAACCAATGGACGGTCTGGCCTTTATCGGCCGCAATCCTATGGATGCGAAAAACGTTTTCATCGCCACCGGAGACTCTGGTAATGGGATGACACATGGCACCATCGCCGGAATTCTTTTGACTGATCTAATCCTGGGCCGGGAAAACAATTGGGAGTCGATTTACGACCCATCTCGCGTGACGCTGAAATCGCTGCCAACGTTTATTAAAGAAAATCTTAACGTGGCGGCGCAGTACACCGATGTCGTGCTGGCTGGGGACATTGAATCAGTTGACGAGATTAAACCCGATAGCGGGGCTGTGATTTCGCGTGGGCTGAGTAAGGTGGCGGCTTATCGAGACGCGGGCGGACAAGTTCATGAGTTCTCTGCAGTTTGCCGTCATCTCGGGTGCATCGTTAATTGGAATTCGCTGGAAAAGAGTTGGGACTGCCCGTGTCACGGCTCGCGTTACGACGCGCTCGGCCATGTCACTCAAGGACCTGCGAACGCTGATTTGGAGCCGGTGGTTGGTGAGTAGTTAGAAGTCAGAAATCAGAGATCAGAAGTCAGAGGTCAGAGTTCAGAGGTAGTCAGAGGTCAGTGGTCAGGACTGAGTAGTTTTGCTGTTTGCTGTTTACTGTTTGCTGTTTACCTTCTTACGACAGAAAGGAATCGTCGCTAATCATGTCTGATAAGGATCGTCGAAAGAAAGACGGTGAGAACAAAGACAAGAAGAACCAGCGCATGCGAGAGGCCGTTGACGCGCGAGCGCAGAAAAATCCTACTGCGAGACAGAAGGAAAAACACGAAGCGAAGATGACCGATACCGTCCCTGAGGGCGCGGCGCGCATGAAGAAGAAACGTTAGTCCCTTTATAAATCACGCGACCACGGCCCAAGCTGAGCGCGAAGCGCGAACCTTTCTAGGCTCTCCAATGATTCGCTATGTTGTGGGACGACAAATTCAGAGCCGGGAGCGAACCGGGGTCCCCACGCGGGCATCCCGCGTGGGGTGGTGGTAGCGACCGGACAGATCTTTGGGAATAGCGCCGTGGTGTGGTGACCGTGAACTTCGCAAAGGCTCGTTCGCAACCTTGGACCCGGTCGCTATTCGCTCCCGGCTCTGAATTCGTCGTGCCACAATGCCTTCTATGCGCAATCAGTATGTTCGCGCTTCGCGCTCATTGCGGGCGGGACGCCCGCGCTCCCAGTAATCCGATGAGCGGTTCAACTCATTGCTCATCCACCTAACTTGCGCTGAAGGTCATGTCCCCGCCTGCGCGAGAATACGGATCACTACACGTTTGGTGTTGCCTCTTAACCGTTTCGACCAGGAACTCTCGAATGAAGACAACGCGGGACCAGGCAGCAGCTCGCGCTGAACTATTTCGAATCCTGCTTCGCGATAACGCCAAGCGAGCATCTCGTCGAGATAATTAGCAGTCAGGTTAGGCAGGTCAAGTCGCTTGAGCTCAGCTGCATCTCGCTCAGGGTCGAGTGCCAATACCACCTTCATCACTCCACCAACTGAACAGACGCGCCTGAGTCCACTCAGTCCGGCCTCATTGCTGCCGGCGACGGCACTAAGCAGGCTACCCCAGGGAAAGTTGACCTCGATCTCATTAGCCACGCCATCCAACTCAGGCGGAAGCTCCTCAACCGCCGACTGCACGAACAGCACGTTTGCCAAGCCTCCTTTTGAGGGTTTGCGATAGATTTTCTCGGAAATTTTTTCGAGCGGGCGGGCGTTGGCATCGATGCCAATGAAAAATTTCGCCGCGTTGGCGCGCGCAGACCGGTAGAGGTAGAGGCCGTCTCCGGTTCCGACGTCGAGCACCACTGCGCCGCGGTATGGCGCTATTAGATTTTCGAAGGCAGGTCTATCTATCTATCAACGAGTTCTACCACGAATTAACGTTAACATAATTTTCTCCCTACTCAAGCTTCATGCTCATCACTCATCACTCATCACTGAGTACTTCGTACTTCGTCCTTCGTTTCACCCCGCCGCAGCCATGTCGGCTTCGCTGATATCGAAGTTCGCCGAGACCTTTTGCACGTCATCATGATCCTCGAGCGACTCCATCAGCTTGAGCATTTGTTTGGCTTCCGAACCCTCCAGCTTCTTGTATTCCTTCGGAACCATTTCGACTTCCGCCACCTGAGGCTCGACCCCGGCCTGCTTCACTGCGTCGAGCACGCCATCAAAATCTGACGGCGAAGTAATGATTTCGAAGTTGTCCTCATCGTCCCGCAAATCTTCAGCGCCGGCGTCGGTTACAATCTCAAACAGCTCGTCTTCAGATTTCGCGCTCTTGGCTACCGCGATGTAGCCCTTCTTCTCAAACATCCAGGCCACCGCGCCCGCGGCCGCGAGGTTCCCGCCGTTCTTTGAAAAGATGTGACGAATCTCCGCTACTGTGCGATTACGATTGTCAGTCATCGACTCGATCAGAATCGCTACTCCGCCTGGACCGTACCCTTCGTAAGTAATCTCTTCGTAGTTGACGCCTTCCTCTTCTCCGGTGCCCCGACGTATGGCGCGGTCGATCGTGTCATTCGGCATGTTGCCGGCCTTGGCGTCGAGGATTGCTTTGCGCAAACGCGCATTGCCGTCAGGATCCCCACCGCCGGACCGCGCGGCGACAGTTATCTCCTTAATGAATTTAGTAAACAGCTTGCCGCGCTTGGCATCGAGCGCACCCTTCTTGTGCTTAATACTATGCCACTTCGAGTGTCCGGACATTTTTCGAACGGTCCTTCTGCGACTGGATTGTGGTTTTGTTTAGGAGACGAAATATACCAATGAACAAAGTCCAAAGTCCAAGGTCCAAGGTCTAAAGTCCGCGTTTCAAGCTTGAACCTTACTCAGGTAAGTTCTGTTATAAAACGATCGAGCATTGGTAACATCTCAACAAGTTCCAATAAGATTGGGAAGCGGACTTTGGACTTTGGACTTTGGACATTGACCAATTTAGGCAAAGAACGTTACCGGTAGCCCACGCAACAGCGTGCCTGCAATCGCCGCCTGGAACAACCAGAGGATAATGAACGCCACAATGGGTGAAATATCAAACTGGCCCAGCGGCGGCACTATTCGTCGCAACGGACCAAGCAACGGCTCAGTCGTATTCACCAGGAATCGCATAATGCGATTCGAATAACTGATTGCTCCCCAGGAAAAAATGATGCGGATGAAAACCAGTAGAATGTAAAAACTGACAAGCCCGTATAGCAGGTAGCCAATGATCGGCACTACCGCCTGCTCACTAAGGCTATACAGGATCCCGGCGAGAGTGTTGGCAATACTCGCCACCAGTTGTAGAGCAAACCAACCCACCAGCACCGCGAGAAGAATCGTGACCAGTGGCGCGTACTTCGGATCCACTCCAAATCCAACCAAAGCGCGCCGAACCGGAAGCAAAAAAGGATCTGTGAGCCGTCGGATTGTCAAGAAACCCCAGCTGAAAGGATTCAAATCAGCTTGATTGGCAATCAAGCGCAACAGCATCAGCACGATGACTCCCACAATCGTGGCGATGACTGCCCAGGTAAAAAACCAGAAAAGCCGGTCGAGTATCAGCATAAATCAGAAGTCAGAGGTCAGAAGTCAGAAGTCAGAAGTCAGAATACAGGAGTCAGAATAATGGAGATGCCTCTTGGGTTACCAGTTAACAATCGTGACCACAGAAGAGTCTGCCCAGAACGGTGTGCACAGAACGGAGACTTCAAATCCACACCGCGGACTCTCGACTCCAGACTCTCGACTCCAGACTCTCGACTTCAGACTCTATGCCGTTCTCCGAATATCGCAGTGCCGATGCGCAAGATCGTCGCTCCCTCTTCGATTGCGATCTCAAAGTCGTGGGTCATGCCCATCGAGAGCTCACCCTGACGCTCGCCAAAATGTCCTGCAGCCCGCAGCTCGTCTCGCAACCCTCTCAATGTCTTAAAAAACGGTCGCACGCAGTCGGGGTTTTCAAAGTAAGGCGGCAGGGTCATGAGACCAGTTAATCGCAGGCGTTTGCATTCACTGATTGTGCTTAATAGCTGCGGTAGCTCGCGCGCGTCGATACCGGTCTTGCTTTCTTCTCCACCCAAATCAATTTGCGCCAGCACCGGCAGCTCGGCCCGGTTCTCTTCTTCGCACAGGCGGTCCAAACGCTTCGCCAGCGCCGGTGAGTCAACTGAATGAATAACGTCAAACAGATTAACTGCACGACGCGCCTTGTTTGTCTGCAGATGCCCAACCAGGTGCCACCGAGCCCTCCGCCGGCCCACCTCTAGTATTTTTCCCTCAGCTTCCTGGACGCGGTTTTCGCCGAACTCATTCAAGCCTAGACCGAGCGCCTCCAACACCGCTCCGGCGGGTTGACCTTTGCTGATCGCTAGTAAGGTGAGTTCAGCGGAGGTGCGATTGCAGCGCTGCGCTGCGGCTTCAATTCTCGAGCGAACGTTATTTAATCGTTCGCCAACAGTCTGAAATGCGAATGCTTCAGCGTTCATTCCGGCGGCAACAGAATCAAAATCAAACTATAAGATTGTATTACGAAGCGCTATAGTAACTTTACCTTAGCAGATCAAACATCGCGTCGCACTGTGAACGAATACTCGCTCGTTGCGACGGCGACCGCCGATCGCACCGGGCAAGATGGCACGTTGATTGTTTGTAGTTGGCAGTGGCTCTCCCTTGTTATCGACTTCTAAAATTGGGAGGAGTTTCTTATGCGACAGACTAGTGGGAGACGCTACCTCACCGTTACCTTCGTGATGGCCTTGCTGTTAACCGTCGCCATGCCGGTGACGTCCTTCGGCAAAGACCGCGGCCGGCGCTCCGGTCGAAGAAGTTTCGATCGCTTCGACCGCTTTGATCGTTTTGACCGTTCGGATCGTCGTCGCGATTGGAAATGCGGCCGATTCGTAAACTGTCACGACGCCAGGGATGGCCGGTGGGACAATCGCGGTCCTCGTCGTGGATACTTTGACGATCGCTTCGGCCGGCGCCGCGTACGCGATTGGGACCGAAACGACTCTTTCCGGAATCGGCGTTATCGCGATCGCACGCGTTACATCGACAGAGATAATTTCTTCCGCGAATGGCAACGTCGTTCGTGGCGTAATGGCTGGTAGCTAGAACGACCGAAATTGCGAGGTGGAGTTCTTTTTTAACATCGGGCCTGAGCCCGGTGATAAGACGGATTCTTCAACTAACCGTTGCTTTCAGTAGCCTTCTCCGTCACTGGGCGCTAGAGCCCGGTGTTAATAAGACTCGTCGCACGGAACGAAGTGCACAACTGTTCGTTCTTGACACGTCTCTGAAGCCATTCGCATAATGAGAAATCCTTGCGGATGTGGCGGAACTGGCAGACGCGCAGGTCTCAGAAGCCTGTGATGGTGACATCGTGGAGGTTCAAGTCCTCTCATCCGCACCACGCTCCTAAATTAAGCGAGCGCCATCGGGCGACTCGCTTTTTCTTTCCAGATCGACCGTTTCTTAAGTTTTTTGGAACTGAATCGGAATCTGAGCGTAATTGCCAAGGTAGTCTCCCGCTCTAACGACCATGTCTTCACTGGTCAGTCAAACAGAAGTGTCAAAAAGGGGGTTCGGATGAGCGCGGACAGAGCTGAAGCCATCGAAGCGGTCAACCATCACCGCGTGCACACGTCGGAGGCGCGTCCTTTAAGAATAGCTGAAGCGACGGAACGAAAGGGTGTCCAGCGTCTGATTGCTCTTTCTCAGACGATGATGTGCGAGGCTGAAAGGCTCGCTGGCCAGGCAGCCTTCAACGCCGAATCTCACCGCCTGGACGAGATAAACTTGTCGGAAGGGATTGATTTCTTTCAGGAAATCAAGCGCTTTGAGGTTAACCTGATCAAGCTGGCGCTTGCTTACACTGGCGGCCATCAGGCAAAAGCCGCAAAGCTACTCAACCTTAAACCCACAACGCTCAACTCAAAGCTCAAACTACACGGGATTCAATACTAAGCCCGGCTAGTTGACCGCTTGGGAAGCATTGTCAGCGACGGCCTCACGTCCGTCCGACACAGTCAATTGCTGTTCGTCGAAAAGATTTGAGTTTACCAGCGTCTGCACCCAATACTGGCCCGCCGCTGGAAAAGTCACGTTCACAAAGAAGCTGATGTTGTCAGCGAAACCACCGGGTGTTATTTCGAAGCTGGTGGGCTGGGAAACAACTACCGGTTGCTGCCGGTCAGGAGTCAGGATTCTGACTTCAGAAAGGTGCGTTCCCTCGCCGCGCCAATGGTTGACGACGGCAAACTTGATCAGGGACACCGGTACCTGCTGCACCATAATGTTTTGAAAGACTCCCATGAAGGACAGTTTATTCCCCGCCTCAAGCCGAACATCGTCGCAAAAAAGTGTATATAGCAATTCGAGTTTAGGAGGGTTGTTTTCCGGCGTCGTCATAAAATCTCCATTAGATTACGTGCGGCAGGTGATGCTTGTCCCGCGCTACAACATCTTCTTAAATGCTGGTTCGTCGATTACTGTAACACCTAATGATGTAGCTTTATCAAGTTTGGAACCAGCTTCGGTACCCGCTACTAGATAATCAGTCTTTTTGCTAACCGATGACGTGACGCGCCCACCGCGACTTTCGATGGCCTCGCGCGCTTCGTCACGAGTAAATTCTGCGAGGGTGCCTGTCAGGACAAATAGTTTGCCCGCAAACTTATCGTCGCTCGGAGCGGAAACGCGTTGCGTTTTCGTGGTGACACCAGCGGCTTCCAGTCGCCGGCAGAGTTCCACATTGCCTTCGTCATCAAACCAATCGCGCACGCTTTGGGCAACGGTTAAACCGATTTCAGGAACGTCATCCAGCTGTTCAACCGAGGCCTGAGCTAAATTTTCCAGCGAACCAAAATGCCTAGCCAGAGTCGCGGCCGTCCGGTCTCCGACGTGGCGCAAGCCGAGCGCATAGATAAGGTTCGACAGATCTCGATGCTTGCTTGCCTCAATTTGCGTGAGCAAGTTTGACCCGGACTTTTTTGCCATTCGCTCAAGACTGGCCAGGTCTTCAAGAGTCAGACTATAAAGATCACCTGCGTCGCGAACTTTGCCCGTGGCGACCAACTGTTCGACCAACGACCCTCCCAAACCCTCAATTCGCATTGCCCGGCGAGACGAAAAGTGAAGTAACCGCCCCATCAATTGAGCGGAACAATCTGCCGCCACGCAACGGGAAACGACCTCGCCTTCGGGCCGCGAAATCTCGCCACCACATACCGGACATTTCCTGGGCATGCGAAAAACTTTCTCTTCCCCGGTACGCTTCGACTCGATGACTTTCAGCACCTTCGGGATGACGTCCCCACCTTTTTCGATCAGCACCCAATCACCAATGCGAATACCCAGTCGCTTTACCTCGTCAGGGTTGTGCAGGGTAGCTCGTGAGACTGTAGTGCCTGCCAGACTAACGGGCTCGAGATTTGCGACCGGAGTTAACGCGCCAGTCCGGCCTACCTGCACCGTAATCGCGAGCACCTTCGTCGTCGCTTGCCGCGCAGCATACTTGTACGCGATGGCCCAGCGTGGCGCCTTATTCGTGGCGCCAAATTCATCTTGCAAAGCGGTCGAATTAACCTTCACCACCAAACCATCAATCTCATAATCCAGATCGTCGCGGCGCGCTTCTATCTTGCCGGCGAAGTCGATCACTTTTTCAATTGAATCGCAAAGCGCACGTTCCGGATTCACACGCAATCCCACTCGTTCCATCCAATTAAGCGCTTCCCAGTGAGTGGCAAAGGGCTTACGATCCCCCGCAATTAGATCGTAGGCAAACATCTCCAGCTTGCGCGAAGCGACTATCTTCGAATCGAGTTGCCGAATAGTTCCCGCAGCCGCATTTCTTGCGTTTGCAAAACGTGGTTCACCTTGTTCTTCGCGCTCCAGGTTTATGCGCTCGAACACCCGGCGGGGGATAAACACCTCGCCACGAACCTCGACGTCTTTAACGGCGGTGTCTTTGTTGCGAAGTTTTAGCGGAATGCTGCGGATGGTTCGTGCATTCTGAGTCACATCCTCACCAATGCGCCCGTCGCCCCTGGTAACTCCTCTCATCAGCACCTGGTTCTCGTAATGCACCGAAATCGAAAGGCCGTCAATTTTCAGCTCCGCCACATACTCGAGTGCCCGCCCTTCAGCGAGACGGCGACAACGCTGGTCGAAAGCGCGTAACTCCTCGATGTTGTAGCTATTGTCGAGCGACAGCATTGGGCGCCGGTGCACCACCTCCGAAAAGCCCTCGGAAGGGCGGCCGCCAACTCGCTGTGTCGGACTGTCTCGGGTTAGGTATTCTGGATGTTGAGTTTCAAGCTTCTGAAGTTGCTCTATCAGTCGATCGTATTCAGCGTCTGAAATTTCCGGATTGTCCTGAACGTAATACAGCTCTTCGTGACGCCGAATCTCGTCTCTTAATTTTTCTATCTGCTGGCCGATTGCTGCGGCTTTAGCCAAAGTGCGCTCCTGAAAAGGGTCCGGGTTTCATCGCTTCAACCACGCGAAAGTGTCGCGCGGGCCTCCCGAATGCCACTGACCCTCGCACTGCCGCTTGTCTTTGTTTTCGGTTCTTCGAGTCGGTGGATTACCCGCCCGATAAATTTGATGCTCTGCAGAAAATCATCGAGACGAATGTTCTCGTCCGGCCCATGCGGATTCGAACCGGCGTAACTGACCCCAAACGAAGCGACTGGTGTCGGAGGTGAAGACGCACCACAAACGGCGCCGACGGGTCCACTCGATGGGTCCATTGGATATACCAGTGGCGGAATGCCGTAGACTTCGGCGGCAGAGTCAATCACCGCGCGAGCCACGGAGGATTGCGCAGACGACTTCGCTAAAGGCGCATTGCCCAGCTCAATGATTTCAATGTCTTTGAACCCTCGTACGTTCAGATGCTCACGCAGCAGTTCCAACACGATTTGCGGAGTAAGATCAGGCACTAGACGAAAATCGAGCCGCGCAATAGCCATGCTGGGCAGCACGGTCTTGATGCCGGCTTCAGTGTGACCGGTTTGGATGCCGCAGATTGTGCACGTCGGACCAAAGATGTGTTCCTTTACCAGTGCTGATCCTTTCAGCGAACGCACCCAGCCGCCAATCCGGAATTCGCGCTTCAGCCCTGCCTCGTCAATTTCAATCGCCTTCAGCGCTTCGGTGTCCTCGTCACTAATCGGGGCAATGCGAGACGAGAAACCGTCAATCGTGATCACGCCCTTAGGAGAAGTAATCGTCGCCAAAGCCTGCACCAGTCTCCAGGCCGGGTTAGGCACTATCGCGCCCCACTTCGAATGAAGATCAAAACGCGCTCCATGCGCTCGCAGCTCAACGAATTGAATGCCTTTGAACCCCAGACTGATTACAGGGCGTTCCTTGGGATCTTTGTATCCTTCATCCCAAATGCATCCCTGCGCCGCAAGCATCTCGGCGTTTTCTGCTGCAAAACGATAGAGACTAGGACTGCCGAGGCCGTCTTCGCCCTCGACAAAAAATCTCAACGAGACTGGAAGTTTTCCGAACGTCTTCTGGTAAGTTTCCACCGCAGCCAGACGTGCCGCTAGATCACCTTTACTGTTTGAAGCGCCGCGCGCGTAGAGTTTGCCGTCGATGATCGTCGCGGCGAAAGGCCCCACCGACCATTCGCTCAAATGCCCCACCGGCTGTACATCGTAGTGACCATAGACAACATAACTCGGCGGTCCGGCGCCACACTCGCCGTAGATAATCGGGTAACCCGTGCCCACGCGGAACGAACGAGTGCCAATGCCGACACGCTGCATCATCTGTTCGACCGTCTCAGCCATCGCTCGCATACCCGTGCCGCGCGCCGCCACCGACGGCATGCGACAGAGACCCTGCAACCGCTCCGCAAAACTACGGGCGTGCCGGTCAACATATCGATCAAAACGAGCGAAGGTCATTGGATTTTCAAATTGTCTTCAAGCTTCAGAATCTCCGCCTCATAAAGCAGGTAGCGCGGTGGTTGCGACGCCCGGTCAAAACCTGCGCACACCAAACCGGAACCGAAAGCAGTGCGAAATTCTCCACGCACTCGCGCCTGCTCTTCCCTTGCCTCGCTGGGATCATTGCGTATTACCGCGCTCCAGTTGGCAGGAATTTCAATCGCGACGGCAGGTTCATAGTCAACTGCCGCGGGCAAACCATCGGCAAGCAGGTTCACTCGCTGCGAACGAAGCTCCCATCTGGCAAACAGGCGGTCGCTATCGATGCCGGGCAACTCGGACTCAGGAGCAGTGGCCGCGTAATCAGTGCCGTAAAAATTTTCGGCGTAACTGCTCACGGTTACACCCAACCGGTTCAAATTGAAATGCGCGTTCCGCGCCTGTAGCGGGTCCCAGGTCCAACGAATGAATTCGCTGCCGCCCTCGAGCGCTCGCTGACGTTGGCTCCATTTCAGGCGGGCGCCGACGCCCTGATTTTGATACTCAGGCGAAACAGCCATCATGTGTGAATAGCCAAAGACTTCGTTTCCATTGCGAACGGCGGCCATATGATGAACAAAGCCAACCAGACGCTGGGAAACAAAAGCTCCAAGGGTCCAACCTCCGGCCTGCCGCGAAACGATCAGATGACGCCGGGGCGAGACTTCGAGATCGGGGAGGCCAAAGACTTGACGTTGCAGTCGCACACAGCTATCAAACTCCTCGATCGCGACGCATTCGCGGATTTGAATTTCTTCCATCGTCAAGGGGATTTCGTTCTAGCGAAACTTACTGCCTGGGATGGCTGGCGGGAATCTGAATCATAGTGCGCAGTCCGCCTGACTTGAGATTTTGAAGTGTGACGGTGCCCTTCATTATCTCCAGCAGCCGCCGGCCGATGATTATCCCCATCTCGTTCAGATCCGTCCTGCCGCCATACGCGGTGTCTTCAGGATCGAAGATTCGCAAAACGTCTTTCACGGGTTCACCTTCGTCGTCGATTCGCACCAGCAACTGCGAACCGTTGTGCCACTCGGCGTAGGCTTTGACGCTCTGCCCTTCCTTGCTGCGGCTAACAGCCCAGGCCAGAAAGGTGTAAAGCACCTGCCGCAAACGGCCTTGGTCAGAAACTATCGTAGTCAGCCGCGCGTCGAGATCATACTCAAGCTTGACGTCGTGCTTTTGCGCAAACCGCTCCACCGAAGCACAGGCCTCCCGCAACGTATCAGCCATGGGAAATTCCTGTAGAAAAAGTTCGGCCGGCCCAACCTCGAGACGCGACAAGTCAACAAGCTGATTCAGACTTGTCAGCAACTGAATGCCTGAATTTTGAATCTTCTGGCAAAAGCGACGTTGTGCGTCTGTCAACTGTTCCTGATCGAGCATGATTTCACTAAACCCGAGAATAGAAGTTAAGGGCGTGCGCAACTCGTGCGACATGCGCGCCAGAAACAACGAACGATAATGCGAGACGTGTCGCAGCTCCCGGTTAGCAGCCTCCAGCTCGGCTTTCCGTTGCTTCAACTGCTCAATCAGATGGGCGACTCGTCCGTCGTTAACTGGTTCGGCTGCGGCTTTTGTATTGCCCGGCAGCCCTTCACGCAATGTCTTCTCGGCCATGGAAATTGATGGATTGTTAGACTTCGAGGCAACTCGCCTCGTGTCGTTTGTCCTGATTTTTTCCTCGGTAGCGTCAATATAAGACTGCCTCATGCGGGTGTCAAAGCTTTGCTTCTTTTTTAACTAAATCGTGCGTTATGATGCAGAAAGAGAGCGTCAGACAACGTCTGACAACTTCGAGCAGCTGATGGCATGAACGGCAAACTTAACGACCAACCACTTGCGGAACTCATTCGCGAGATCTCCTCCAAGAGTCTTTCCGGCAGCTTAAAGCTTGAGTACGAACGCGCCCGCGCGGCAGTCTATTTCGAGCAAGGCCGGCTGGTCTTTGCTGCTTCGAACGTTCGCACACTTCGCCTTTCCGAATATCTGACCAAGTCGGGGCTGGTGACCAAAAAAGATCTTGCAAGTGCCGGCAATGACGTCCCCGATCTTCAGTTGGCGCGGTCATTGCGTGCGAAGGACATTCTCAACGCGGATCAAGTCAACAATTTGCTGGCCGTCCAGGTTGCCGACATATTGCGCGTAGCTTTGCTGTGGGTCGACGGCAGCTGGAGCTTTAGCGAGCGTGCCCGGCTGGATGATCCCGCACGCGTGGAGGTCGACATCATCAGCCTGCTGCGTGAGGCAGCGCATCGGCTGCCGCACAAGTTTGTCTCGTCGCGACTCAGGAATCCGAACGAATTGATTTCTCGTGCGCCCTTGATCTCCGGCGAAAAGTCGTTCCTGCCTGCGGAGAGTTTCATCCTCTCCCGTCTCGATCAGCCAATGAAGTTGGGCGAATTGGTGGCAATCAGTGGACTACGCGAACCTGAGGCTCATCAAATCATCTATGGTCTTGCCCTCAGCGGCGTAGTTATCCGCGAGTATTGGCATAACGCCTTCCGCACCGACCCGGCCGCTGTTAAAGCCCCGAGCGCTGCCGCAGTCTCTTCCGGGCAGTCACCTACCACGACATCTGCCGAAAGCAGATGGGGCGTTTTGCCGGAAGAGGACGAGCTCGAGCCCTTTCTTGCAAGGTTGCAGGAAGCCACTAGCCACTACGAGGTAATGGATCTTTCGCCGGCTGCGGGACCAAGCGAGTTAAAGGACGCCTATTACGCCCTGGCGCGCAGATATCATCCAGACAGGTTCCACCTGCAATCCGGAACTACCTTGCATGGGAAGTTGAGTTCCGCTTTTGCCAGGATCACCCAAGCCTACGAAACCCTTATGGATCCGATCGCAAGATCGAATTACGACGCCGCGCTCGAAAGAGCGCGACGGTACTCGCAAGCGAACGCGGAGAAAGCGGCTCCGGTTCATGACAGTGACGAATTAGAGTTTGAAATTGGCGCGTCCGAAACAGAGTTGGGTCGGGCTGAATATAACTTTCGCGAAGGGTATGGTGCGCTGCAGCAGGGCAGAACCAATGCAGCTACTACACATTTATCGGTCGCTGCGCGCCTGGAGCCAGGCGACGCGCGCTATCGTGCGTACTATGGACGCGCGCTTGCTGCTAATGAAAAGACGCGTAGACTGGCAGAGAATGAAATACAAGCCGCGGTGAAACTTGAACCATCCAATGCGACTTACCGTACTATGCTAGCTGAGTTGTATTTTGAGCTGAAGTTTCACCGGCGCGCTGAAGCCGAGCTTGAAAGAGCGTTGGCGCTTGAACCGGAAAACCGGAACGCCATTTTGCTTTCGCGTAAACTGGCGCGCGCGCGCAAGACTGGTTAGGCAGTAGGCATTAAGGATAAGGAAGTCCCAGTGGGGGGGATGCCGCTTTGTCGGAGAATAATCAAAAGGTTCAGGAGGCGCGCGAAGCCTACCTGCAATTAGCAGCCGCAGCCGATGGTTTTGAGCGGTACAAAAACCCACACGCGGCGCGAATTGCTGCTATTGCTGACCAGCTCGCGGCTCAGTTTCACATGGCTCCGCAGGATCGTCGATCCCTGCGCCGGGCAGCATACATGCATGACCTCGGCGAAGTGGCGATGGAAAGAGACTACATTCAACGGCCCGACTCACTTACCGACGAAGAGCGGATCGACCTTAAGCGACATCCGATTATTGGAGAGCAGGAGGCGGCCAGGGCGAGCGCTGACCGCGCGGTGCAATTGCTGGTGCGCTGGCACCATGAATGGTGGGACGGTTCCGGCTATCCGGATGCGCTGAGACAAAATGAAATTCCTCTGGCGGCACGAATACTAAGGGTGTCGGATTCCTACGCAGCTTTGACCGACGCGCGGCCGTACCGGCGGGCATTTAGTGAAGAAGAAGCGAAACAACAGATTATCGAACTCGCTGCTATTGAGTTTGATCCCACGGTGGTAGCCGCACTTCTCTCGCTGCGAGATGTGGCAGAGATGCAATCGTTTGCCCAAGCGGAAGCAGCGGTTGCACCCATGATTAGTGACCCTGTTGGTGACGAAGGTCCGAAACTCTTTTCTTCGTTTATGCGATAAGGCACCGAAGACTTCGCTCCGTGGATCGACATGTTGATGCCGTGAATCGACTGCTGGTTAAGTAAAGGAATTTTGAGAATGGCATTTAACGCGGCTACAGCCTTTCCGAACGGATGGTTGGCTTTCGAGCTCAGCGTCTTGAAACGGTTGAAGTTTGCCTCAGTCGCTCTGCCTTTCACTGGCGAACCCACACTTGGGGTGCAGTTGAAACAATGGGACGTCAGGGTCGCAGCCAACGATCCGATGATTTGGGCCTACACCAAATCAGTCGCCCTGGTGGAAAACAACGTCGACCGGTTAAACGAAGACGACATCGCCTCCATACTTGAAGATGCCTATGTCCCGCGCGACCGGCTGGATAATCCATCGCTTGCAAACTGGTTCAATGAAACCGATGCCTGGTGGTTTGATAACGTAAGGTTTAATGCGGAACGATTGCAGAGTTACAAGCGTGCGCTGGCGCTGACGCTCGGGATGATGGTCGGTGATTACGTGCTTTCCTTTGATGAAGAGAATCGCCGTTTGCGGCAGCCACTCTCGCTTTCAAATGTCTTCAAGCGTTTCGCCGAATCGCTCCCCTTCCCTCGCGATAACGCCTTGCGCAATAGAGCTTCGCACCAGGACGTGCGTGCCTTCGTAACCGATCGGCGTCACACCGACTTGTTGTTCCTGCGGCTCCCGGTTCCGACCGAGCCGAAGCCCGCGTCAAGAAGCTTTCTCGCCTGGCGCGAAGAGTGGCTGCAGGGTAGCAACGATTTCTGGAGCGAGATTGAAAAGGAACGCGCCGGTAAGCTGGGCTCGCGCGCTCAAAGCAAACGGCAATACCTTGGATTCATAGAAGACTTGTTACATACCGCTGCCCACATGCCTGCCTGGGCCATCTCGCATGCCGAAAACGGTTTTATATCCACTGAAGACTTGGTAGAAACTATCGCCCGGGTGCGGAAGGTTGACGCTGTCTATTCAAAAGACTTTTCAGATCTACTTGGCGCGCGCGCTTCGATTGTCACCGCGACAAGTTAAATGAAATATTTCGCTTGCGGTGGGTAGGGGAATTCAGAGCCGGGTGATGGTATGAAGCAGGCGTCTCCAGCCGTTAGTGGTTTAGACTGACGGTGACAAAAGTCTGCGTTAGCAGAAGGAGACGCCCATGGCAGTATATATCGGAGTCGACTTTCATGCGCGCCAACAGACGATAAGTTATTTGACAACTGAAGCGGGAGAGATAAAGCAGCAGCAGATAGAGCACGGGTCGCTGCCGGCAGTGAGGGAGTTCTACGAACAGTTTGCCGGGCAGCAGGTGGTCGTGGGATTTGAGGCGAGCGGGTATGCGGCGTGGTTCGAAGAGTTGTTGGAAGAGCTTGGATATGAGATCTGGGTGGGGCACGCGACCGCCATCAGGACGTATGCGCGGCGGCGCCAGAAGAACGATCGGCGAGACGCTGACTTGATCCTGGACTTGCTGGTGCGGGGTGACTTTCCGCGGATTCACCGCTACTCAGCTGAGAGTCGAGAAGTGTTGCAGCAACTGCGCTATCGGCAGCGGCTGGTGAAGATGCGGACGATGGTGGTCAACAGCCTGGTATTCATGGCGGCCAGTCGGGGAGTCAGCCTACGCACGCAGCTGAAGAGCCGACGCGGAGTTGAGCGGCTGAAAAACATGATGCTGCCGGCGCCGCTGAGCCAGCAACGAGACGAGCTCTGCCAACTCTTGCTGGAGTTAAAAACGAAGATCGCCACCGTGGAGCAGTGGCTGGAGGCTAAAGCTGAGGGAGACCAGCGGGTGCAACGGTTGCGGACGCATCACGGCATTGGGGCTTTAACCGGTCTTTGTTTGGTAAGTACGC
Organism: Pyrinomonadaceae bacterium; assembly: GCA_963728625.1. Lineage (GTDB taxonomy): Bacteria > Acidobacteriota > Blastocatellia > Pyrinomonadales > Pyrinomonadaceae > PSRF01. The sequence continues at coordinate 530,095 of CAVSKU010000011.1, read as the reverse complement.
TGGAGACCGTCGAGCGCTTCGCCAATCCGCGGAAGCTCACTGCCTACGCCGGGTTCGATCCAGTGGAGGACAGTTCTGGTGCACGACAACGGATTGGATCGATCAGCAAACAAGGGTCACGATTGCTGCGCTTTTTTCTGATAGAAGCGGGTCAGGTAGCGGTGCGCAAAGACGCAGACCTGGCTCGCGTTTACAAACGAATTTGGCTGCGGCGAGGTCATGCCAAAGCCAAAGTAGCCATCGGCCGCCGGCTGCTCATTCGTGCTTTCATCATGCTGCGAGATGAAATTGATTATGCCGAGTTTCAACGACGTGGCGTCGCAGCTCGGTCTTCCCGGGCTATCGCTTAAGCTTAAATGCTTGTCCGTGTGATTGGGAGACCAGTCTTTCTCAGCCAGTCTGAGAAAGTGCCAATCGATCCTCATGTGGCCCCAGTGCCCGAAGAGATGATTGAACGCGTCATCGCTACTCGTAACCTTGAGGGACTGCAACGCTTGAAAAAGCGGAAAACACAAATTCGAAAGCTCTACCAACTTGAAACGCTAACTCAGACTTTTGAGCCAACCAAACTTAAGTTCGACAACCTCGTCGTCTACGACCATTCGGTATGACGACTACGGCATAGTCTTTTCTTTTTTGCTTGACTCACACGCCTGCTTCATAGAAGCGGTAGCGACCGGTTTCTATGCAAGTTAGTCTCAGTGTTCTTCCCAACAGTCATTACTACAAACACCGGTAATCGAGCCGAGGCAGATGGCAAGGTAAAGTTCGGTCGCTATCGCTCCCGGCTCTGAATTCCTCGACCCCAGTGGACTGTGTGTTTCAAGAGCCTGCCTCCGTTAACGGGAGAAAGCGATAGCCGACGCCCCTGACCGTTAAGAGGTGTCGAGGCTTGGTGGGATCGTCTTCGATGTATTTGCGCAGCCTCACAATGAAATTGTCGATCGCGCGCGTGTCTGTATCTTCATTCAAACCCCAAACATCTTCCAGGATCGACTTGCGAGAAACGACCTTCCCCTCGTTCTTCACCAGGTAACGTAACAACTGCGCTTCCATCAGGGTCAACTTGATCGTTTGTTCGGGAGTGCGCAACTCCAGGTTGGCAAAGTCGATCACGCGTCCTGCAAAGTCAAACTCTTCCAGCTCAGTTTCCCTGCGTTCCGCGTCTTTCTCTTTCACACCATTTTGTGATTGGTCAAACCACTGGCGCCGGCGCAGCAAAGCGTTGAGTCGAGCCAGCAGCACGGTGAGGTCGAAGGGTTTAGGAAGATAGTCGTCAGCGCCTGCTTCAAAGCCACGTAATACATCCTCGGGCCGGCCGCGTGCAGTCAACATCAATACCGGCACAAAATGGCCCGCTGCCCGAAGCTCCGAAGCAACCTCAAAGCCGTCTTTGCCCGGCAGCATCACGTCCAGCACCATCGCGTCGTAGTGACGTTTTTGATCAACCAGCAATGACAGCGCTGATTCGCCATCACTGACGGTGTTAACGGTGTAACCCTCCGCCTCCAAATTAAACCGTAATCCGTCGGCTAGATGCTGTTCGTCCTCAACTATTAAAACGTCGCTCATCGCTCTTACTTATGCTCGCGGAAGTTGAATCGTAAAGGTACTGCCCTGGCCCGGCCCTTCGCTCTCCGCGAACACCCGGCCGCCATGTTTTTCAATAACTGAACGGACGATGAACAGACCGAGACCGGTCCCCTTAACACGCGCCATCACACGCCCAGGCACGCGATAGAACCGCTTAAAGATACGCTTGAGCTGGGTAGCCGGGATGCCGATACCTTGATCCGCTATGCGCACTGCGACGCGTTTATTATCAAGCGTAGCAACCTCGACCGAGAGATGAACCTCTTTCTCCGAATACTTCACGGCATTGTCCAGGAGGTTTGACACCGCGCCACGCAATTCTTCCGCGTCACCAGCAACGCGAGCAGGCTGACCATCAAGTGATTCGGCATAGGTCAAAGACTCTGGACCAAGGCTATAGCGGGCGCGCGCAATGTCGAGGCACTCAGTTACGATCTCGCTAACATCGACGATCGTTATGTTCATCGGCCGCTTACGATGACCGGCGCGACCTGCTCGCAAGACCTGCTCAACGGTCTGCAGCAACCGATCGCTATCCGCAAGCATTACGTTGTAAAAATTCTGCCGTTGAGCGTCATCAAGATCACGCGACTTCAAAGTCTCGAGATAGAGGCGGATCGAGGCCAGCGGCGTCTTTAGCTCGTGCGTCACGGCGTTGATAAAGGCGTCGTGCTGTTCGTTACGGCGTATCTCGCGAATGAGGAAGGTGGTGTTGAGGACCAGGCCAACGATGATTAGCAGAAAGAAGATGATTCCGAATACGAGTAGGGCGACTTCACGCCAGTTGAGCAGAATCCAACCGACATTCAGCGCGATGGCGAGGGCTACCAGGCAAGCGCCCAAAGTTATGAAGAAGGCTATCGACTTGCGACGAGCACTAACGGCCATGCTTAGATTCTAGCAGGCCGCGCGGGGAGGCAGGAACGAGAGGAGGGGAAAGGGGGCGTTATTACAGGGGATAAAGAAAAGCAGATGACAAATGATAAATGGAAAATCTGCTTTTCTTTTCCGCCCGCCCCGCCCTACTAACTAAGCCGCCTTGCGTAGTTCCTGGACGTTGCGCGCAGCGCTAATCTGTTCGTTGCTAATCAGACGAATGCCCTTCGCAAGTCCAAGCAGGTGCAAAATCTTGATGCCATACCAATTGACGTCGATCTCATACCAGGTTAGTCCATGTCGCGCGGCGCGCGGATGCGCATGATGATTGTTATGCCAGCCTTCTCCAAATGTCAGCAACGCTACCCACCAACTGTTGGTTGAGTCGTCTTCAGTAACAAAGCGGCGACTGCCCCATAGATGCGTGGCCGAATTGACCAACCAGGTAAAGTGCAAACCTACGGTAACGCGCAGAAACACACCCACGAACAACATCGGCCACCCGCCAAAAGCAAGCAGCAAGATGCCGGAGATAATCAAGGGAACAAAATAAAGTCGATTCAGCCAAAGGTGCACGGGATCTTTCATGAGGTCAGGAGCGTACCTTCGCAGCACCATTTCATCGTGTTGTTGCGCTGTACCACGCAAAATCCAACCCATGTGTGCCCACCAGCCGCCGTCGCGTGGTGTGTGGGGATCGCCGGGCGCATCAGTTTTTGAGTGGTGAATTCGGTGCGTAACCACCCAATTGATGGCGCCGCCCTCCAGCGCTAACAAACCACAGAATGTCAGGAAGTACTCGACAGCCTTAGGTGTCTTATATCCACGATGTGTGAGCAGGCGATGAAAGCCCATTCCGATGCCGAGACTGCCAGATATCCACCAAAGCAGGATTGTGACTGGAAGTACTTTCCAGCTCAGCATGAACAGGGATGCAATAGCTCCCGCATGGAAGATGATCATGAAGATGGTAGTGTTCCAACTGATAGCGCCGTTCTTATTAGGATTGCTCGTTTGAATATTCATCAATACCCCTGAACCTTAGTTTGTAACCGCGGGACCTCGTCCCGTAAGCATCCTAACAATTCCCATGTCCGCTGGTTGTAAGAGTTATGTAAGGCCAGCAGAATCGCTGTAAGAGTTTTGTAATTCGTACTTAGGAGGAAGCCGAAAGAGCAGTGGGGTCAGGTAAAAGATTTTCCATTTTCCATTTTCCATTTGTCATTTCTCATTTAAAGCCCCCTGAGCCTGTAGAACGATCCCGGATGAGTGGCGACAACTCCTTGGAGTAGCCGACCTGTCGGCTCACTCGAAAGAGGTGTCGCTTCAAGGAGTTGTCCCACGCAGGTTCGGCCTGCCTATGTGACAAATGAGAAATGATGAATGATATATGGAAAATGGGTCTTTTCTTCGCTTGGTTGCTCCGCGTCAACTTGGCCCAGCGCGGCCTGCGTAACTTGCCAGTCCGCAAAAAATCGGGCATTATACTTGGGTTATTCCTTCTCTCCTGCATCAACGGTGATGCGCCACGCCTTTGTATCGGCTTCGGCGTTAGATAGTACGAGAGCGGGCAACGTAAATCTGAAGAAGCTGCTCAACTGAGCGCCCGAACGCAAGCCTTCGCTGCTACCGTTACTTCGAAGCCCCTTTGATTCGAAGCTTCTCTTAATGCTCCATACGAGCAAGGAAATATCTAAGTCATGGCAATGAAACTCTATGTGGGGAACCTTTCGTTTCAGACTTCCAGCGAAGAATTGAAAGAACTATTTGCCCAGGCGGGTTCGGTGGAATCAGCGACGGTGGTTGAAGATCGCGATACGGGGCGGTCACGCGGCTTTGGCTTCGTCGAGATGGCTTCGAAAGAAGAAGGCGAAAAAGCGATCCAACAATTTAATGGCACCGACTTGAATGGACGCAATCTAACGGTGAATGAAGCGCGGCCACGTGAAGATCGCGGCAATCGTGGCGGTGGCGGCGGACGAGGCGGATACGGTGGCAACCGCGGCGGCGGCGGTGGACGAGGTGGTTACGGGGGCGGCGGTGGTGGTGGACGAAACGATCGCACGCCTCGTTGGTAGTAGTGATCGAGGTGAATGGTGAGAGGTTCACAAAGAACTGTCGAACATCACCTAACTAACACAAGGGCACTCGAAATTGAACCGGTGATTTTTAACCATTTACGATTTGCGATTTACTAGAAAGGTGTTTATGGAAAAGCAGACAGTGGAGAAGCAGACAGTGGCCAAACAGACCTATGCCATCGGGGATAGGGTAGAAAAGCTTTGTGCGATCTGCCAGGAAGAACGCGGACACGTGGTGGCTTCAATCACCAAGCGTGGCCTAATCTCACGCGTTACTTGTCCAAAGTGTGGCACGCGCGGATCCTTTTCGAATGGTGCGAAACTGACGCGCGGCCGTTCCAAATCGGTCAATAGCGAGCCTTATGACATGAAACGCACTTATCGGACAGGTCAAACAATGAGCCACCCGATTTGGGGCACGGGCGAAGTCACTGCTTTAATCGAGCCTCGCAAGATTGACGTGTTGTTTGCCGACCGCATTCGCCGTCTGATCCATTCCCGTTCGGACGCTTAATTGTTCGTCAAATTACTTTGCAGGGGGCGTACACGGTGTGCGCCCCTTTTTTCGTAAGCCTCACAGTGTTCCCACCGGCCCTTCCGCCAATTCATCTTTCAGCCTAGCTGCCCTCACCTTTCGCGGCAATCTCACTTTTCCTGAAGCGAACAGGAACAGCCAAACAATGCCTGAGCTGGCCGACAGCAATCCGCAAATAACCGTCAATGTTCGTGGAGTAATAGCGCGCAATGACCAACCGGCAATGGCAGTCGATAGACTCCAGATGAGCAACTCAGTCGCCCTGTCAGTAGTTGAAACTCGTCCTCTAAGGTTGTCAGGGACGAGGCGCATCAACAGAGTTTCCTGCACAGCAAACTCAGCTCCCAGCAGTATTCGACCGAGAAAAAGAAGCAGACAAGCCAACCCCAGGTTCGGCATCACGCCGATTAGGGCGAACAACACTCCCTGAATCAGCAAACACCAGCCGATAAATGCCGGCGTGCGGTCGATGAACTCAAAATAAAATCCCGCACGTCGCGCGATCATCATGCCAACGAACAGGCCAAGGCCTCCGGCGAAGAAGAATGCCGCAACCGCCGAGTCACCGCTGATGCCCCACTCGCCAGCAAAAACAATTCCGCCCAGCCGCTCCGCAATCAAGTTACTGGCTCCGCCGCCAAGTGCCCACAGAATATTTATCGTCAGGATAGCGGCGACCGGCGCGTGGTGAATGATGTACGACCAACCCTCGCGTATATCAGACCAGTAACTTGTCTTGGGCTTTTCCAGGCCAGCCGAATCGGCAGGCCGTTGTTTCGTTTCACTTTCGGGGATGAGCCAGATTGAAAAAGCAGATCCCAGGAACGAAAGAGCATTGACGACAAACGCGCCACTATAACCGACCGTGACCGCAGTCCAACCACCGAGGGCCGCGCCAAACGACATCAACAGAAAACGCGATGAAAACATCAAAGCGTTTCCCGCCAGCAGGTCGCGCTCTCCGGTGATGTTTGGCACCGATGCGTTTTTCGCAGCCTCGAAGAAGGCGCCGAAAAAGGAAAGCAGTGCGGTGCACAAGTACGCGATCCAAAGGTCTTCAGGCCTGCGCACCAATAGAAATGCGAGAGCCACCGCGACGCGCGCCAGATCGCTGACTATCATCACCATCCGCCGCGACCAGCGATCCACAAACGCTCCGGCGAGCGGTGCAAAAAGCGTGAAAGGCACCAGACGCGTCAACAACATTATGGTTGTGACTTCAGGGTCACCGTTGGAGACCACACGCACCAGTCCCAGCCCGGCAATGAAATTGAACCAGTTGCCGAGTTCAGAAATAACCTGCCCCCACCACAGTCGCCGGAACGAACGATTGCTGCGCAAAAGCTGGAGATAAGTTAAGGAATCCATGACTCGAACTAAAAAGAAAAGCCGCCAGTGTTAACGGCGGCTCGCATAATCTTTAATTGCCTCAAAAGTATAGTTGGAACTGTTAGCGGTAAATGAACGCGATTTCAGCCCGCAGGGCTGGGAGACAGTAGCCGGTGGTCGCAGACCACCGGTACGGAGACGCTAGAGAACTGAGCATCCTGAAGGGATGCAAGAACTCGTTATTTCTGGCACCCCTGCGGGGTGCAATCGACTAACGTCGTGATCCGGAGGTCTTCGCTTCGCCCCGACCTCCGGCTACTTTCTGGCAACCCTTCGGGTTGTAATACTGCGTTGCGAGACTTTTGAGTGAGGCCCATAATCTTTGATTTGCAAAAAATCTATCCGCCGAGAAATTTTGCTGCTCTCTTTTCTATAAAAGCCGTTACGCCCTCTCTAAAGTCGTTTGTTTTTCCCGTATCAATCTGCGCCTTTCTTTCGAGTTCTAACTGATCAGCGTAATTATTTGTCGCACTCGCTTCCAACAATTTCTTGATTTGCCCGATGGCGACTGTGGGTGAACCTGCCAAACGTTCCGCCATCGCCATCGCCCGGGCCATCAGCTCGCCGTCAGGTACGATTACATTGATCATTCCAATTTCAAGAGCGCGACCAGCGCTAACCACGTCTCCCGTCATCATCATCTCGCTAGCCAGCTTCCAACCTACGAGTCTCGGCAGGATGAACGTTCCTCCGCAATCAGGGACCAGTCCAATTTTGACAAACGCCTGATTGAACTTCGCGGATTCGCCGGCGACTACAAGATCGCACGCGAGAGCCAGATTACAACCGCCGCCCGAGGCAGCTCCGTTTACCGCAGCGATGAAGGGTAATGGAGTTTGTCGAATCAGGAGTATGCAATCGTTGAGCAACCGCAGCGGTTCATCGAAGAAGGCTTCTACTTTCCCTTCACGCTCGGCAATCTTTTTCATCTCGCGGAGATCGCCACCGGCACAAAAGGCGCGGCCCGCCCCCGTGATCAGTATCGCGCGCGCGCCCCGCGTGCGTGCCTCAGCGACGGCGGCCTGAAAGTCGCGTCCTACCTCACTGGTGAGCGCATTCAGGGAGTCAGGGCGATTTAGCGTAATCACGCCGACGCCGCTTTGCATTTCCAGAATTATGGTTTCGTAATTCATAGCGTTCGGGCGCGCACTTTTCTGGCTACAAAACGCAGCCAGAGACAGCGTCTTCAGGAAACTCCTCATTATCGAAGTGAGTTTAGTGCAGCTCGCTTCGCGGAATATTCTCAGTTAATCAGCACGCGGCTGAGCGGCGCGATTAGCGCTAAAACACTCACCACACAGAACCGGTCTACCTGTTGAAGGCTTGAATGGCACACTGTCAGCTTTGCCGCATTGATCGCAGGTGATGTCAAATCTCTGGCGTTCACCGCCTCCCCTTGCTCCACCAAAGTTTGAACGACGCGCATCTCGGCAAGGCTTGCAGCGTTTTGGGTGGGTCAAGTTGCGTTCTTGATAATATTCTTGCTCGCGTTCGGTGAAAGGAAATGTGTTGCCACATTCCGCACACGTAATCTCGATGTCTGGCATGTCGCTGTTCTCCCATGAGCGGGGTCGAGGTGTCCCGCCTTGCTCTTCGGAGCGCAAGCGCAACGCTAATTTCCGTTTCTATCGATTTCTCTGCGGAAGGATCTGAAGGAGCGTTAATGCCCGAACCCTGCGCTTAGGTGCCTCGCGTCCGAAACGGTTTATGGACGGAGTTTACTCCCCTTTTAGCTTCGGGTTCAAACTTTAACTTGCGAGGCTTCGTTTATTGCCGGCCAGTTCACCAACGTGGGCGCGCACGGTTTCGCCCAGAGTGTCCAGGTTGTAACCGCCCTCAAGACAAGAAACGACTCGGCCGTTACATACCTCTCCGGCCCATTGCATGATAGTGCGCGTCATTGAAATAAAATCTTCATCCTCGAGCCTAAGCTGGCCCAGCGGGTCACCTTTATGCGAATCGAAACCCGCGGATACGATTATCAGGTCAGGCTTGAATTTGGCACTTAGATCCCCAATTGCAGACTCAAACATCCTGGTCTGCTCACTCGCCGGCGTTTGTGCCCGCAGAGGAATATTCAACGTATAGCCCTTGCCTCGGCCGATGCCACTTTCACCGCGCGCGCCGGTACCTGGATACCAGGGATACTGATGGGTCGATAGGAAGAATACGGTGGGGTCGTCATAAAACACGCCCTGCGTTCCATTACCGTGGTGTACATCCCAGTCCACAATGGCCACGCGCTCGATTTGAGAGTAGTGATTTTGTGCGTAACGGGCGGCGACCGCGACGTTGTTGAAGAGACAAAAGCCCATGGCCCGCTCCGCGGTGGCATGATGGCCTGGGGGACGCACCGGCACAAACGCGTTTCTTGCTTTACCCGACATTATCAAGTCAATCGCCTGGCAAGCGGCGCCAGTTCCTCGCAGGGCCGCGTCCATGGATCTCATGGAAACGATCGTGTCCGAATCCAGATAACCAGTGCCGTCACTAACCACTCGTTCGATCTGTTTATAGAGTTGCGGCGTGTGACACGCCTGGATGTCGCCTCGAGGCGCCTCGCGAGCCTGCACCTCCAACAGTTGCGGCCATAAACGGGCGTCTGCCTGCAAAGCCTGCATTACAACGCTGTAGCGCGAAGGAGATTCGGGGTGCCCAGGGCCGGTGTCGTGATCCTTGAAGACTGGATGATGGATGAGCGCGGTAGTCAATGGCTTAGTGAATAGTAAATGGTGAATCTTGAATGGTAAATGGCACTAGAAGATCGTGAATGCTGATGCTGGATAGTGTGCTTCGAAATTCGAAACGGGACAATCCCCACCACCCGCTACTACCATTTACGATTTACCCGCCAGTGTCTCGATATAGGCGACCCTAGGTGTAACGAGACTGGAAAGCATACGCCTAAGCTGCCAAGCTGACTTGAACAACCCCTCAAAGTAAGAACACAAAGTTCTCAATTCTAAACACATTCCACGGTATTTTTCTAAAGATTTAGCTTCGGTACGGGGAATGCCATTGGCTCGTCGTCAGAGTTCGAAAATAGAGCTTTGTAACCTACTAGTTTTGTGTAGTTAGTTATCAGGAGGAAATTTATGGCAAACGATGATGACCAGGCCCGGAGAAGCAGGGTGGTTGTAGAAACCCCCACCTCGAGACGCGAGGTGACGCAAACCGAATCCTATCGCAATCCGGATCGCAGCGGCATCTCCGGCGCAACCGTGGGTGTAATTGTGGTGGTGGCTATCGCGCTAATCACAATTGTTGTTTTGTTCTTGATGAACGGACAAACTGATACCGCCAACGACAATCTCGCCCTTCAGCAACAACCGGCGCAACAGCCGGTAATCGTTCAGCAACCTGCGCCGCAGCAACAGCCGCCAGTGATTATCCAGCAGCCCGCTCCAGTGGCAGGTCAGCCGCCTGTGATAATTAATCAGCCGGCGCCGAGCGGAGGATCGACGTCTTCGATTTCTCAAGACGGCAGCATCCAGGCGGCGATTGATAAGAAGATTGCTGACGATCCAACCTTCTCAACCCTGGGCATTACCGCCACCGTGCTCGATGGGAAAGTGACGATCACCGGTACGGTTAAAAGTGAAACGCTTAAGTCGCAGGTGGAAAGAATGATCAGAGCGATCAGCGGCGTCAAGCAGGTTGATAATCAGATTGTTGCGATGGGGTAGAAGTAGGTAGGGTGTAGGGGGTTGGGTATAGGGTGTAGGATCTAGTGTTTCTGAGTTGCAGTTTAAAGTTCGAGTTTTGGAGTTCAAGCACCACACCCCCACACCCTACACCCTTCTTAGTACCCTTCCGTATGCTGCCGCAGCCACTCGTCCAACTCTTGTTCGGTGGGCTCACGGCCAAGCTCGACTCTTAGACGATCATGAAGGTATTCATGCTCGTCTTCGGCCACGTCTTTCAGGCCCGCATCCTCTTCCCCATCCGTTTTGTTATTCTCAGAGTTCATAAACTTCAATTTCCAAAGTAGCTAGTGAGGTGTCGATCGCCAGAGAACCGTCCTCGGTGTTCAGGACTAAACGTCTTCGCTCATCAAGCTCAAAGAAACTGACGTCCTTGATTGCACCAGCTTCGCTTTGACGATTCATGACTCGCTTAAACCGGCTAAGCGAATTAACAGAATCGACGTTGTCCAACAGTATTGCGATATCTGACTTGATGTCCTCCCGGCCTTCGGAATCGATTTCCAGTTCGTTAACGGCGACTGGATGAGGCAACAACGTCATTTCGCCATCTAAAAAGATCGTCCAGACAAAACCGATGTCGAGCAGGATATAAAGCGTTTCGTCGAAAACAAAATAACCAAGAATGGTGGCGCCAACTACGTGCGCGATTACGTGGTCCTGGTGGGTCGTCGTTTCTCTTGGTTGCCAGTCTTCAGTCGAGCTCATGAATTGGTCGTCGCGGTTTCACAACGTCCCGGATAACACCCAGTTTGGCCATAGCCGTAATGATATATCCGGAAACGTCCACTTCATACCATCGCCAGCCATGGAGTGCCGAAGCTGGGCGCGCATGATGGTTGTTGTGCCAGCCTTCGCCCAGAGTTGCAATACCCAACCACCAAACGTTGCGGCTTTCGTCGCGCGTGGCGTTGGGTCGCGTACCTAAAATATGGCAGACACTGTTGATGCACCAGGTGAGATGCCATAAGGTGATTGTTCTTATCACCGTTCCCCAAAGCACGGCACGCCAACCGCCAATGGCGTAGCAAAACAAACCCGTGATTAGCCACGGCATGGTGAACAAAATCTTATAGTCCAACGCGCGCAGCCAAGGGTCGTTTCCACTAACGTCAGGCGCTAGCTCACGATAATCACTGCCTTCCTTTTCATCATTCTTCAGGATCCAACCTACATGGGCGTGTAGGAAACCCATCATCGGCGAATGTGGATCGCCGTCTCTGTCTGCCACTTGATGGTGCCGGCGATGAATTGTCGCCCACCGCGCGGGACCGCCTTGCAACGCAGCAGCGCCGGTCCAGGCGAGCGCGCGTCGTAGCCAACGTGGAGAGATAAAGCCACGATGCGTCAATAGGCGATGGTAGCCAATGCCAATCGCTAGAGTGGTTGCAAGGTACAACCCGATAAACAAAACAACATCGATACGACGCGGCCAGAACCAAAACGCGAGTAGTGCGCAAGCGTGCAAACCGATCACAAGAAAACTGTGAGTCCAGTTAAGATTAGAAAAGTTTTTTAGAAAGGGCCGTCGAGTTTGACGGTGCGGTGAGTTTGAGGCCAATGATGGTTCCCTGAGTGGATAAAGTGTAGCAGCCAGCTTTTCTTCGGAACGACGCATTGCATCCGCGTCTTCGAGCGACAAGTTCAACCTTGTCACTCCATGTAGTGTTGACTCAATTTAGTTTGTAGCGCGGCCGGTACAGCTTTCCACGCTGCCAAAGATAACGAGTGGGTATCGAAATCCGTAGCGATCACTCGCGCGACGCGCCACTGTCCAATTATTTCTTCGAAACGCCAGCGATAATACGGGCCATTGCCGCGCCGGCTATAAAAAGTTTTGTCGACGTCAATGGTCTCCAAACTAGTTGACCCATTCGGTTTAGTGTAGATTCGCAACCCGTTCATCTAGCGCCCTCTGTTTGTCAATGAGTTGTGCGACGCAAAACTTCGCTCTCGCCCAGTTAGATTAATTCCGCTGTCGTATCGTCGGCGACACCTGGCTCCAAAGTTCGTTTCGTAAATTGCACCAGCCCCCGCTTCACTTCTTCAACTGCGATGCTTGTGTTTCTACGCCTGCCTTTGTCAGCTTCAATGCGAGGCTTGGAACCATGCAAAAGCTGTTTGGTTCTCAAACCGGCAACGATAATAAGCCGAAAACGGGAATCTATTCCGGGCCAGGTTCCCTCGAAGGCCGCGCCTGTATTTCCGTTGCCGTTGATTTTGTATGGAGTAGTCATAGGCTGTTGTGTCCGACTTCCTTAATCGTATTTTTGACTTAGATGTATTTTGTGAGGAGAAAAAGCAGGGGCAATGCCACTACCGCGATTACGAAAAGCTGTAACCAGCTCATTGATGAATTGCGGCAATTGGGACATCGAGTCTTCCATAACCGCAGTACGGTTCCACAGTGATCACAAGACCAAACCATTTACTTTGCCGCGCTCCTGTTTAGTTGTTCTGTGCCGTTCTTGATCATTAGCCCGAGTTGTTGGCCGTCCAGCGGGAGTCCCCGATTAAGTTTCCTTAAAGGATCTGCGACCAGCCAAAAGCACGCTTTGCCTTCGTCTGTGGTCGTTAGATTTTTGAACGCTTCCTCATCAAGCACCGCGGGCACAAAACATTCCATGCCCGTATCTCGCGAACGGGCAACCATTGCCGCGCCGGCGCTGTAGAAGACAGGCACGCGGAAATTTCCCGCATCATCAAGGGCAAACCAGTCGCCGTTGGCCCGTCGCATGGCAAATAAATTCTTCAAGGCGAGTCCTCTCACTTTCAGACCCGGTTGATCTCTGGGCTGGTAGTGATGTGCAAGTCATCGGCATGGTCGTGACGCATGAAAACTGAAAACACCAGGAAGCTCGCTACGCACGCGAGCACCGCCATAGTAATGGCCCACCACAGATGGGCTGTGCCGTTCCCTGCTTCCCGCACGCCGGATGCGGTCTCGAATGTGGCGAACAGGTAAAACTGCCAGACAGCGACTGCGGCAATAACAACGATGCCGACAATCGCTCCCATAACGTTCTTTGAGTTCTTTCTTGCGTAGCTCATATGGTCTCCCTTAAGTTCTGCCCGTGCGCGTTACTCATTCCGTGCCTGTGACCACTGCTTGTACATTCGCTGGCGAGTTCGACGCGCCATCGAACGATCCGCAGCGGGGTCGCCACTGTTGTATGGGATAATGCTTTCCATAGGCGTTCTGTCGTTCTCTTGCGGCGCCACCTGCCAACTGTTTATGAAGAGCCAGCGCGCGTCATCCTGTTTCGCCGATTCAATGGTTTGCTTCTCGCTCATTCTTATGTGCCCAAACCAAACTTTGGGTTCTGATCAAACAAAAGAGAGTTGTGGCTTCTTGACGGCCGACACGTGGCCGGCAAAACTACCAACGGCTTCAGCTTCGTTTTCAAAAACATCAAAGACATCAACCAATTTGGTGGCCGTCATCACCTCTCGCAACGTTTCAGTAAGTTGCACCAGTTTCATCTCGCCACCAGTCTTGTGTAGCGTGACATGACTGGCCATTAGCTCGCCCAGTCCGCAGGAGTCGATATGCGTAACACCGGAAAGATTCAGCAAGATCAACGTTTTCTCTTCTCTCACCAGCGTGCGGATCGCATTATGAAGCGCTACGGTAGTGCCTCCGACTCGCACCCTGCCTTTAAGGTCAAGAATGGTGACTAAACCATCCCGACGTTCATTAATATAGAGGTTGATCACGCATCGACCTTACGGTAGTTCGGGATATATGTCAAATGTAGAATATATTTCGGATGGACAATATTGTTTACATGTGGTAAGTAATGCTATGCACTTGGAGATGCCTATGGTTAAGATTCAGGTAGATAAGCTGCTGGCGGAGCACGGAAGGACCTTCTATTGGTTAGCCAAAGAAACTGGCATCAGTCACACCACGCTTTGGCGACTTAAAAAAGGTAAAGCCCTGGGTATTAATTTTGAAACGTTGGAGAAGATTTGTGAGGTGCTCTCCTGCAAGCCCGGCGATGTGCTGACTATCTCAAAAGACAAGGCAGCGCGTACTGCTCCGCGCGTGAAAACCGGCAGGCTGCCGCGGAGAGCAAAACAATGAAGACCTTCCTGCTTACATTCTTAGAGGGCGGCTCGGGCGTGCTGTTGCAACTTACCAACCTGAGCGGGCTCACCCTTCGCTCAGTTGAGATTCTGACAATCTTTCTCAAAGACGAAATGACGCCGGGCGCTCCGTCCCAGGCACATATCAGGTTTGAGCCGGTAGGAATCGTTTCGCCTATGGAGAATGCGGTGATCCCCCACAAGACGTGGATTAATGGGAAACCCGCGGAACAGTCTGGCGATCAGTTGGCACGTTTGCGAACTATCCCTGGCAAGACTCAACCCTACGTCCTGGACATTTCCTGGCAGGATCCTCAGGGCAAGACGCATTTTCAACGAATACCCGTCGGACAATAAGCGGACGATCTATTTACGAAGGGCCGGCTGCCCAGCGAAAGGCACGATTTGAACGCTTGCGATTTCTGTTTGCAGTTTGAAGGGGATGGCACTTGCCGGTTGGGACTAAAACTTCCAAAGGGGATGTCATGCCGCGAGTTTGATCCGTCGGTTGGCAAGTTTTGCTCCGACCCCAAAGACTTTGTTGACCTGAGACAGATTATCCAGATGGCCACCTATTTCGGAATAAAAGGTGCCGAGCTTAAAAAAGTGAAGCTAATGGCCACGCTGGAGGAGACCAGGCGGCTTCAACCTGCTGTTATTCCAGAAGTCGAAGCAGTCCCCGAGGTTCTTCAATCACCGTACGCCTCATTTAACTTCCGAAAGTGATAACCCAGGGCTGCCAGCCTCATTGCTTCAATGAATTTAGTGTGATGACCGGCGGCAGCTTTTGCAAAGAATCGCCAAAACTCTTTTCTTTCGGCGTCCATCACGCCCAGCTTAAGCGTCAGTCTAGCGAAAGCCGTAACTCCACTAATTAAGTTGTAGCTCGCGGGTTCGCTGCGCCGCTTGGGCGTCCGCTTCAGCGACTCGAGCGCTCGCTGATAATACTCTCGCGGGTTGTAGATCGTTCTCATGATGGACTTATATCCTTCAACCAGCCGCGTTGGATCCATTTTCGGAACAAAGTTTAAGGCGGTGTTGGTGTTATTCCCGGTGCTTTCACCCAGTAACCGCCCTTCCTTCTGCAAACGCCGCCACAGTTGCGTGTCCGGCAATGCCGTGAGCAGGCCGACCATCGCCAGCGGTATCGCGCTATCGCGGATGAACCTTATTTGCCGCTCAAAAATATCCTCAGGATCATTGTCAAAGCCGACGATGAAGCCGGCCATCACTTCCATTCCATAGCCTTGAATCTTGTGAACTGATGCCAGCAAGTCGCCGCGATTTTGAGATTTCTGCGCCTCTTTCAAACTCTCTTCAACCGGCGTTTCAATGCCGAGGAAAACTTTACGAAACCCGGCACGTTGCATTTCAGCGAGTAGGTCGTTGTCATCAGCCAGGTTGACACTGGCCTCAGTCAGCAGCGAGAAGGGGTGCCCGTTTCTCTCCTGCCAGTCGGCCAGCGCAGGCATAAATTTTCGTACGTTCTTTTTGTTACCGATGAAGTTGTCGTCAACGATAAAGACCGTACCGCGCCAGCCGAGGTTTCGGAGCGCATCGAGTTCGGCCAGCATCTGTTGATTGCTTTTCGTTCTCGGCACGCGCCCGTAGATTTCGATGATGTCGCAAAACTCGCAATTGAATGGACAACCGCGCGAGTACTGCACTGACATCGAGCTGTAACTCTTTAGATCCGCCAGACCAAAATCCGCCACTGGCGTGATAGACAGCGGCGGCCGCTCACTCGCCTCATATCTTCGTTTGGGCTCACCACGCTCCAAATCCGCGACAAACTGGGGCAAGGTCGTTTCAGCTTCGCCGATGAAGATGTGATCGGCTTCAGGTAAGTCTTCGATAGTGGTCGTCACATAAGGCCCACCAAGCACCACTCTTTTGCCTGCGGCCTTACAGTCGCGAACCACAGCGTGCAATGATTCCTTCTGCACCAGCATTCCCGTAACAAAGACGATATCCGCCCACTCAATAACGGCTGTCTTCAAGCTACGCACGTTTAAGTCAACCAACCGGCGTTGCCACGACTTTGGCAGGAGAGCCGAAACCGTCAGAAGTCCCAGCGGCGGGAAGGCGCACCGCTTTCGTTCGAAGGGTAAAGCATGTCGAAAACTCCAGTAGGTATCGGGAAATTCCGGATTTACTAGAAGCACCTTCATAGCTCTCTCCTCCGTCGACGAAGTGGTTGCTGTTTTAATTATTTGATTGATAGCCGGGTTCTTAATCCTAGACCTGATTCGAATAACTCACGGTAATAGTTACGTAAGAGTTCAGCTGCGCTTAAAGGGGCCGCAGACACAAAAATGTCATATTTTCTGAGCCCTCTCGAACGATTAAGGCTTGGTTTCGTAAATTGAGGCGTATAAGATTAGGGCTCCAGTGTGGTGCGCTGAACTTGAGGGCGGTGTTACCAACTGGAGTGCCCCCCATTTGCGGAAACAGGTTTGTTTAGGCAGGTCGGTTTCAGTGCATCTAAATTCCAGATTGAATATTGCTTAAGGGCGTGTACCGCGAGTTTGCGGTGGAGGATATTTTGATTAAACCCGGCATTAATGAAGTTGAAGGTCTAATACAACTGAATTCGGGCGACATGTCTGAGTGGAACTTTGCTCCACGCTCTGATTGGAGCGAGATGAGCGACACTGAGCACTTTGTTCAGTTCTATGAAGCCGATGGGTTTCTTTTGAATTCACTCAGCGGCTTCGTGGGCGCCGCCATCAACTCCGGCGACGCTGCCGTAGTAGTCGCAACCAAAGCCCACCGCGACGGTCTTGATGAACTGTTAGTGGCGAATGGCATTAACGTCACCAGCGCCCGAGAGAGTGGTAAATACATTTCGCTTGATGCCGCCGAAACCCTGTCGAAATTTATGGAGGACGGCTCGCCAGTAGCCGAGCGTTTCGAGGCGGTGCTGGGCAGCGTAATATCGAGTGTGACCGACGGCCGCTCACGCGTGCGCGCGTTCGGTGAGATGGTGGCCCTCCTCTGGGCCGAAGGAAACTACAACGCAGCCATTCGTTTGGAAGAGCTTTGGAACGACCTGCAAAAGGCGCACTCCTTCTCACTCTTCTGCGCCTATCCCATGCACGGCTTCGGTAGCCAGAAGTTTCAGGAGTCGCATGATGGCGTTTGCACAGTGCACTCGCGGGTGTTGCCGGCCGAGAGTTATGGCGGACTGCCCAATCATGACGACCGTCTCCGCGCCATCGCGCGGTTGCAGCAAAAAGCCCGCGCGCTTCAGGCTGAGATTAAAGAGCGTCTGGAAGTTGAGGAACGTTTGCGTTTGGCTCTCGTCGGGGAGCAAATGGCTCGCGCCGAAGCAGAGACGGCCAATCGCATGAAGGATCAGTTTCTGGCGACAGTCTCACACGAGTTGCGCACCCCGCTGAATGCAATCATTGGGTGGTCTCACTTGCTGAAGAGTGGGAACCTCGATATACCCACGTCTAAACGGGCGCTGGAAACCATCGACCGCAATGCTAAGTCTCAGGCGCAGCTGATCGAAGACATCCTGGATGTTTCTCGTATGATTACTGGCAAGCTCCGGCTTAACAATGAGCCGGTTGATATTGCTTCAGTTATCAACGCGGCAATCGATTCCGTGCAGTTGGCGATCGACTCAAAAGACGTTCAGTTGGAGGTCACACTTGACCCGTCTGCCCGGCACACGATTGGTGATGCTAATCGCCTGCAGCAGGTGGTTTGGAACCTTTTAGCGAACGCAATTAAGTTCACGCCATCCGGTGGTTGTATCCAAGTGAAGGTGGCGCGTTCTGGTCGGAACGTAAAGATTCAGGTCACCGACAACGGGCAGGGTATTAAGAGCGAGTTCCTTCCTTACATCTTCGACCGCTTTCGTCAGGGGGATGGCAGCACCACGCGTCAGCATGGTGGACTTGGCCTGGGATTGGCAATTGTTCGCCAAGTGGTAGAACTCCATGGCGGCACGGTCAAGGCAGCAAGTGCAGGCGAGGGTAATGGCTCCACCTTTACCGTTAAACTTCCGCTTGCGCCGGCCCTGCTTCGAGGAAAGGAAGTCGCTGCTGCGAAGGGCCAACGCGAGCAGGAAACCAGCAGTGGACACGTTGCAGCACTCCCGTCGTTGGAAGAAGTTAAGGTCCTGTTAGTGGATGACGATAGCGATACTTTGCAAATACTTTCGGTCATGCTGGGTGAATCCAAGGCCACCGTTCAGGCTGCGTCTTCCGTAGCCGAAGCGATGGAGATGCTTCAATGGTTCCAGCCGGATGTTTTAGTGTCGGATTTAGCGATGCCGGGCGAGGATGGTTATTCGCTTATCAAGAAGCTGCGCGCGCTCGAAGCAAATTCCGGCGTAGCAATTCCCACCGTCGCTCTAACCTCTTACGTGCGCGTAGAAGACAGAACTCGTGCTTTGTCAGCCGGCTTCAATATGTTTGTGCCGAAGCCGGTCCAACCGGATGAGTTGATTAATGCGATTGCCAATCTGGCCGAGCTGGAATAGCCGGGAAGAAAAGCTTCATTTTTCCATTTCTCATTTGACATTTCTCATTTGTCATTTAAACCGTCGGTGATCTCAGGTCATCTGCGGTGTCCCAGGCTCAGCAATAGTTCCGCGCAAACGTTGAGGCAAAGCAGTATTAGACAAAGCAGTCCAAGGGGTCCGACGCACCCAGCCTAATCAAATGACAAATGGAAAATGAAGCTTTACCCCAACGCACTAGTCACTCTTCTTAAACCGTAAGGCAACTCCGTTCATGCAGTAGCGCAGTCCGGTAGGTTTCGGGCCATCAGGAAAGACGTGCCCGAGGTGCGCGTCACATCGAGCACAAAGAACTTCGGTGCGCGTCTCCCAAAGGCTTTTGTCAACTTCTTCAGTTACATTCTCTTTTGCGATTGGCTCCCAAAAGCTGGGCCACCCAGTCCCTGAATCAAACTTCGCAGACGAGCTAAACAACGGCAAGCCGCAGCCGACGCACTCAAAAGTGCCCTGCTCCTTAACCTCATTTAGAGGACTGGTAAACGGCCTTTCGGTTCCCTTCTGCCGCGTTACCTGATACTGCTCGGGCGTCAGGATTTCTTTCCACTCTGCGTCGGTCTTAGTCACTTTCTTGACTCCCTCTTTTGCGTTTTGCTTCAAGCCGTCATTGTTCCCGGCGGGATTAATCTTACCCTCTTGCGTTAGCGCAGTGGGAGCCAGCGGCAGCCCTGTCAGGATAGCTGCGCCTCCCACCGCGCCCATTGCCAAAACAAAATTACGCCGATTCATAATTGTCCTGTATCACCTCCGCTTTGCGGTCGTGCTTCGCTAATAAATACGTCGCAAACCGGCACTTCGGATTTAAGTGGAACTATTCCACGAGCCAGCAAAGTTGGCGGAGACAATGATCGCCCCAGGCGACGCGAAGCCGAGCCTGGGGTTCGCTAGCAAACCCCTTTAAGCCCGCGTAGGAGTCTGTCGGGGAAAAGTGGTTCGGACAGTTGACGGAATCATAAAGGGATATTTTCAAGCGTGATTTTTAACTCCATTAATTGGGCGAGGCCAAGCATCGCGAATTTGGTTGTTTGGCCCTAATGATGCCGTGGATCGCTTCGCCTAGCTTAACTTTTGCGGTTTCAGACGATCGGCGCTGGTTTCAGATTGCGAAACAGCTTCAATAAGTTATGGGTCAGGCAGATCAGCAACCATTCGCCTTCTACTTGGGCCAGGCCCCGCAACATAAACTGGCGGAAGCTGCGCACGTGTTTGATTTGGCCAAAGACAGGTTCGACGATCGTCTTGCGCCGGTTGTAAATATTGCGTCCCGGTTTGCTTTTCAGTTTGTGCCACATCTGCGCCCGCACACTGCCATCCAGGGCTGGGGTCTCCGGCACAACGCTCGGTTCCGGTTCATTGGGAGGCACATACAAATCAATGCCACGCAAAGCTTCCGTAGTGATTACCGCGCTGCTGAAGTAAGCTCCGTCAGCCGAAACCACAGCGGGCAATGCGCCCAGATTCTTCTTCACCTCCAACACGGTAGGCACCAACTGCTCCTGATCGTTTGGTGCTTGCACGACCCGCGCGGCCACGATGATCTGCGTCTGTGCGTCAACGGCGAGTTGCGGATTGTAAGCTTGTTCATAATTCCCGGTGGTCGTGTCCATCATCAAGCGCGAGTCCGGATCAGTGAGATTACGTTGCGTTTTGCCCTTGGGAACCACCGCGCCGCTCTCGCTCTTGGTCCATTGGCGCCGTCTGTAGTTCTTTGGCTCATCCGCTGCTTTTTGCTGTTGTTCTTGCGCGGCCGCTTGTTGCGCCTCCTGTTCCAACTGCGCTTTCAACTCGCGAATCTTCGCCAACCGAGTCTCTCGCCGTCGCAACTCGGCCGGCAACTCATCACCGCGCCGACCCGCGCCGTAAACTGTGTCTTCTTCGTCATCGATCCGTTGCGCCTCGGTCAACAACCGCAGCACCTCCGCCTCCAGCGCCTGCTCGGCGGCCTCGAAGTGTCCGTAGCGCAGCGATTCGCGCTTGGCTGCGTTAGCTTTGATCTTCGTGCTATCAACGGCCACATGGCCCAGCTTCACCAGGCCGGCCCGCTGGCACAACTGCAGCACTTGCACAAACAACTGCCCGAGTTCGGCCAAGTGTCGCTTGCGAAAATCGGCGATGCTGTCGTGGTCTGGATGCTGATCGCAGCTCAAGACGCGAAACGCCACGTCATCATAAGTAGCCTGCTCCAGCTTCCGCGACGACATCCGACCCGTGCAGTAACCATAGACCAACAGTTTCACCATCATTGCGGGGTGGTAAGGCGGCCGACCACGGCTGTCGCCTTCTTCGTACTTGCTCATGATCCGCGAAAGATCCAACGCCTCCACCACGTCGCTGACGTACAGCGCCAGGTGATCGTCGCGCAACCACTGGCGCAAATCCGGCGGCAACAGCAATTGCTGATTCATATCGTAAGCACGAAATGATTTGCTCATGCCGGCAGTTTACTTATTATTTGATCGCTGTCTATGACTTTTTCCCGACAGACTCCGTAGCGGGCGAAAGCTTGCCGAAGCGATGGGGCATTGAAGAAAGGGTGACGCTCTGATGCCCACTGCCTGGGCTTGCTCATTTTGTTGTCTGGAATCCCAGGCTCGGCTGCGCCTTCGCCTGGGGCTGCCATTCTGTCCGCCTGCTACGCAGGCTTGTTGGAAGCTCAAGCTGGGGCGGAGTCATGTGAGTCGGTTTAAATGACAAACGAGAAATGGAAAATGTGTCTTCCTCTATCGAGGATCCCTATTCAAAATATTCGTTGTCCGCTCCGTAACACTCGCCGGAGTCTGACGAGGTGGCAGCTCGTTAGTCAACGGATTAGGCTGCAATTCAATTTCGCGCTTCGGCCTGATCGTGAGGCCGGCTATGATTCTTCCCAGGCCTGCCATGGCTGGTAACAGCCCTACCAACCAAATCACACGAACCAGAGGTTCAATTTCGAAAGGAGCCTCGCGCACTATCTCAGGTGGTAATTTCAGGACTAGCGCTCCGGAAACAAAGTACAAGACGATCATCAAGGCGATTCCCACAAACAGAGAGATCGTACCGTGTACGATGTGGTTCTCGCGACGTTGCTCAGCAGTCTTCTCTTTCTTTTGGGGCCGCCAGGGTTGCACAGGACGTAGCGAGCCGGAGCTGCTGACAATCTCTTCGTTCATTTTGTCGAGCGCGTGAGAAATGTCGTCAGTCACCTGATCAATCTTCAGGCTCTTCATCATTTCCTTGATCTTCAGGGAGTGGCCCGCGATCACTTCTCGCAATCGCCTCGCTCAGCGAAACGGCTTTGCCAATTACTCGCAGGTTGGCGCCACATTGCCGGCAGTACTGAAGGCCTGAAGGAGATTCAATTCCACATTGGGGACAAAACATACTTTAGTCAGTTGTTATTAGTCAGTTTTCAGTTAGTCCAGTTTCGCCTTGGCTAACCTCTTCCCCTGAGACTACGAGCTTGAGTCGCAACTTGTTCAATTCTACTCTATTGTTTGAACCCAGATGGATCAGGACTTCCTAAGATTTGGCCTGGCGGCATTTATCACCCTGCTCGTGGTAGTCGATCCGCCCGGCGTAGTCCCGATTTATGTCGCCCTAACGAAGGACGAACAGCAATCGCGCCGCCGCGCCATACTTGTGCGTGCCGTGCTCATCGCCTTCGGAGTCGCCTTGTTTTTCCTGATAGCCGGACGGGCCGTGCTCGCTTACCTTGGCGTTACCGTGCATGCATTTTCAATCTCCGGAGGAATACTGCTGTTTGTGGCGGCGATGCCGATGTTGTTTGGACAACGAGGCGGGCTCCAATCCCCCGAACGAAAAGAACGCAGCTCCGTTGGCCAGGACATTTCTGTCTTTCCGCTCGCGATGCCCATGCTGGCGGGTCCATGGAGCGATTGCGACCATTCTTCTGTTAACTGCTCAGGCGGGTGGCGATCTCAAGAGGCTGGCCGCGGTTGGCGTTGCGATCGCCGCGGTTTTTCTGGTGGCATTCATCGCGCTGTATCTGGGAGCCCGGTTGATAACACTCGTCGGTGAGGGCGCGGTGCACATCGCAACGCGCGTAATGGGAATCGTCCTTGCTGCCCTGGCAGTTCAATACGTGCTCAACGGCATCACCGGCTACTACCACTTACTGCTCGGGCGTTGAACGTCAACTCAGCTTTGCCTCGAAAGTCAGGAACACTCCGACGCGTAGCGTCGATATGAATTTAGCCCGGCCTTTCAAAGGCCGGAGACAGCCACAGATTCCATTTGGGCGCGTCGCGTCGCGACGCGATGAAATAAGGAATTATCTAATGAAATCATTGCGTCGCTGACGCGACGCTGCTGAGGAAACGACTTTGCTCCTCCCGGCTTAAAAGGCCGGGCTAAAGTCAGTGCGACGCGTCGCCCCAAGTCTGATCCTGACTTTTGAGGCAAAGCCGTCAACTCCTTGCAATGGGCCTCGTTCCATTCGTCGCAATCTGCTAACGCAAGCAGGTTGAGTTATTTGGCATTCATTTCCCAGTTAAATCGCCCGCCACTAATCGCTCAAGCGCTACTCGAATTCGCGAAGGAATCATAACCGGGCGCTGCGTCTTTCGGTCGACGAACACATGCACAAAATAGCCGGCTGCGGCGGCTTGAGTTTCGTGCTGCTTGAAGACGGCCAGCTCGTAACGAACGCTTGAGTTTCCAAGCTTGCCCACCCGCAAGCCAACTTCGAGCGTTGCTGGAAAAGCGAGCGCCTGGATGTACCGGCATTGAGACTCAGCGGCAAAGGCTATGACTTCTCCGCCACCGAAATCCAGCCCGCCTTCCACGATGAGGAACTGATTGATTGCAGTATCGAAGAAGGCGTAGTACAACGCGTTGTTGATGTGACCGTAAACGTCGTTGTCTATCCAGCGGGTCGGCACCGTGTAGAAGTGCCGATACTCCTCACGCGTGATTTCTGGCTTCTCGGTCATCTGGTGCTTGACGCGCTACGAGAGCAGCTCAAGGTAAGGAAGGGGGAGTGCCCCCGCTCTTGTGGCCCCGCTCTTGTGGCCCCGTTCTTAACTCCTGAATTCTATAATCTGTCGCACTGCTTGCGCCTGGGCCAGTCGATCGAATCCTTCGTTGATTTCTTCAAGCCGCAAGGTGTGTGTGTGTAACTTGTCGACTGGTAACACTCCGGCCTGGTACATCTCTATGTAGCGTGGTATGTCCCGCTGCGGCACACATGAACCCATGTACGAGCCCTTAATCGTTCGTTCCTCCGCGACAATACCGAGCGCAGGAACGGAAAACATCTGATCAGGAGCAGGTAGGCCGATCGTCACCGTAGTACCGCCGCGTCCAGTGCACTCGTACGCGAGCATCAGGACGGTTGCACTTCCGACGCTTTCAAAAACGTAATCCGCGCCGCCGCTCGTTATTTCCTTAATCGCACCTACTGGATCATCCTGGGCCCCGTTGATTGTGTGGGTCGCGCCCAGCTCGCGTGCCAGCTTCAGTTTATCCTCAACTCGGTCTACGGCGATCAGAGGGTCTGCGCCCGCCGCGTGCGCACCCATTACCGCGCTTAGTCCCACGCCGCCTAACCCAAACACAGCTACCGACGATCCCGGTGGAATTTGTGCGGTATTGAGAACAGCGCCTACTCCCGTCATCACTGCGCAACCGAAAAGCGCCGCTAGTCCGAGTGGGAACGATGAATCAATTTTTACTAGCGACTCTTGCGCGGCCACAGTGAACTGGGAAAAAGCCGAGACGCCCAGGTGATGATTGCAGGCCTGCGGTGGTCGTGACCGTGAATCAGTAAAACGCCGCGCGCCATTGAGCAGAGTTCCAGCTACGTTTGCCTCACCCCCTGGCCCACAAAGCGCATCGCGTCCAGTAGTGCAATAGTGACAGCGTCCGCAGATAGGCACCCAACTAAAGACAACGTGATCGCCTACGGCAAGCTGACTATTAGGCTCTGATTGTTGTCCGCTGGCTGATTGCTGGTTGCTTGTTTTCCTCGGCCCAATTTCACGCACAACGCCGCTTGCCTCATGACCCAGCACCATCGGCATACCGCGTGGACGCGAACCGTCAACTACGGAGAGATCGGAGTGACACAACCCCGCAGCCGCAATCTCGACCAGGACCTCCCCCGGCCCCGGACTCGCAAGCTCAATCTCGTCCACTACCAGCGGTAAACTTTTGGAGTAGGGCTGGGGAAGCCTCATGTCATACAGAACCGCTGCCTTTGTCTTCATGTAATTGCGAATGCCGGACTACTGATTGCTGCCAACTGATGCTGACTACTGATTCCTGGCTAATGATTGCTGAGAATTAGTAGCGGATCGAATCGCCAAGTTTGGGATGATAATCTCGGCCGGCCGCCCGCACGAATCTTACCACACGCAAAAACCAATATAGCCAAGCGCTGTAGAAGCTTTTGTTGAGAGGGCGAAGAAGTTCAACTACGGAGTAGGCTCTAAGACGCAGTCCGTCGCCAAAGAGCCGAAGTCAGAATCCGGCCGAACTGCAGCAGGCGCTATTGGCACGCGTGGTAAGCTCGAGGGGCTGTGTGTTAGTGTCCTAACCTCCAGCTCTCTCCCCGGGCGAACTCTTGTACTCTGCGTCTCTTTGGTGAATAAACGTTAAGAAATGCTCACCACAGAACCGGAGAGGGACACGGAGGAGACGCTGGAGGATTGTAAATCAAGACACTACCTACTCAGCACGATGCGATCATCAGTGAGGCGCAACAACCAATTACGCTGGGCCACCACGCTTGCCGTCTGCGTCGTGGTTATTGGCTGCAAGACTAAGACGCCACCGCAGACTAATTTGAATGTTGTGGCCGGACTGCCGCCCGTCGTTGCGGTCGTTAACGGCCATGCCATTCCAACCAAGCTTTATGAAATGTATTTCAGGAATGGCCGCGAGGCGTTGGAAATCGATCCAGGTTCCGATGAGGGCCGTCGCCAGCTTGACCAGCTCCGCGAAGGAATTGTTTCAGAACTCATAGATCGCGCGATCATTAGGCAATACGCAGAGCAACGCGGACTCGTGCTCACCGATGACCAGATAGCCGAAGCCGAGCGGCGCGCAATCGCAGAACTAGGAGGGGATCAGCAATACGAGACCTATCTGAGGGAGCATCGTTTGTCGCGCGACGAATACCGCGAAACCGTGAAATCAGAAGCTTACGGCCAAATGATCCGCCGAGAATTAACCAGTGAACTTTCGGTCTCAGACAAGGAGATCAAAACTTATTACGCGGCACATGCTGACGATGCAGAGTGGCAGATTCCAGAGCGCGTGATGGCCAGGCATATTCTCGTTGCGGCCCGGGCCAACTTAATCACGCAGCGATTTCAGAGCGAAAAGAACCTCAACGGCGAGGCTCTCGTGGCAGCCGTGCGTGAAGAGATGGACCGGCTGCGGCAGCGTGCGGAGGAACTGCGTCGCAAAGCCCTGACCAGGGCTGACTTTGCCGCTCTGGCGCGCGAATCCTCCGACGATGCGGGAACTCGGGAACGTGGCGGAGATCTGGGACTCTTTCAGCGAAACACCCATGCACGCGCTTTTGATGACGCTGCATTCGCTCTGGAAGCAGGCAGGATCAGCGGAGTGGTGCAAACAGAGTTTGGTTTTCACATAATCAAAGTCTTAAAGCGTGAACCCGCCCGGAGGCAAAGCCTCGCTGAAGCTACTCCCGAAATCCGGCGCCGTCTGCTCGAGAAACTCGAGGCGGACAAGTTGACTGTATGGCTCAGGGAGGCCCGACGTAAAGCTACCGTTCACGTTAACGAGCCCTTTCGCTTCGGGACACTGAGATCAGAATTCCCCGCGAACTGATTCTCCAGCACAGTAACGGCCAGTCGCTCAGGTCTGCAGCCCCTCTGAGGCGCCCCCAACCCTTCCCCAGCCCTCTCCAAGAAAATAAAAGGTTAAGAATACCTTGCAATAGCCTTAAGTTCCCCTTGCCAAACCGGCCCAATCTTTCTTTTTGACACCCTTACTCAGTCGCTCAAACACCTAATCCCTTGAGTCGCCACGACTTATCAATCCCATCAATAAACTCTGTTTAAACCCTCAAGTTCCGAGTGGTTTCCTGCCGAGTCGCCTCAAGTTTTTCTCAAGGGGTCTTTTCTATCTTTGGGGCAGATGAATAAGGCTTCCGCAATATTGGAAGGACTACCGAGGCACGTTGAAAAGGAGTTCATGATGTTGACAAGAATCTCTGCCGCTTTTATAGCGCTATTTGTTTGCTTCACAGTGGCGTCAGCCGTAACTCTGAGCCCTACCCTCGAGTCCAAAATTAGCTCGGCAGCCGACGACGTCAACGTCGGAACCGTGATCGTGGCTTTCAACACACATCAGGGCCTCAACGATTCGCATCTTGCAGTATTGCGCGGTGTGGGAATAACTCGTGGCTTGACGCTCCCACAGCTCGGAATGGTTGCGGTTCACTCGGCCACCGCAGGCCAGGTGCGTGCCCTTGCCGCAAACAGCGCGGTGCGTTCCGTATGGTCAAACGACAAGCTCTACTACTTCATGAATCAGGCTCGCGTGCTTACCGGCGTTGACAGAATCCGCACCAACGCAGCGTTTACAAAGGCCAACGGCGGTTTGCCTGTTGCCGGTCAGGGTAATTTTTCCGTTGTGATCAATGATTCGGGTATCGATGCGAACCATCCGGATCTGAAGTTTGGCTCCCATGTTGTGGAGAATGTTCAGATTCTTACCGACAGCGACACGCAGGCTGGTTTCACCACACTGGTCGCCGTTGAAAATGTTCCTAACACTGACACTCACGTAGGACACGGCACCCACTGCGCCGGCATCGTTGGCGGCACCGGCCAACAATCAGGGGGGCGCTACGCCGGTGTTGCACCGGGCGCCAAATTGATTGGCACTGGTTCTGGCGCTGGACTCTTCATCCTCAATGCGCTTGGCGGGTTCGAATGGTCATTAGCAAATCAGTTTCTTCACAACATTCGGGTCATTTCCAATTCGTGGGGATCGTCTGGACCTTTCAATCCGGATAACCCGATTAACATGGCCACCAAACGCGCCTACGACAACAACATTATTAGCGTGTTTGCTGCCGGCAACGCCGGTCCTGGGTGGGACACACATAATCCCTATGCGAAGGCACCCTGGGTAATCTCGGTGGGCGCCGGCACAAAGGAAGGCGGCTTAGTGAACTTCTCTTCGCGCGGGACGCCCAAAGAGGAACGGCTCAATAATGCCGATCCCAACGACGATAACGATGCCCCAACCATCGTGGCGCCAGGCACTGGACGCCAGTTCGCTTCGAACTCCGGCAAATTTACGACGGATATAGTCTCGACTCGCGCAACATCAAATGTAGTATCCATCGGCGGGGCCGACGATGCGGAAATCCCAACCGCCTACTTGCCGTACTACACACAGATTAGCGGCACTTCAATGGCTTGCCCGCACGTCGCTGGCGTCGTAGCGCTGATGCTGGACGCCGATTCGACACTCACTCCGGAAGAAGTTAAGCAAATCATCAAAGACACGGCAACACGGATGCCTACGTTCGGAGACTTTGAAGTAGGTGCGGGCTACATCAACGCTTTCGCCGCTATCGACAAAGTTTTCAATCGCTCAAGGGATTACGGACGTTTTGTAGACCCAACCTTTAATGTGCAGCGGACGACTACGTGGTCCCATCCGGAAAACTTCTCGCTTATGTATATTCCGCAGCCGCCGGGGCCACAAAGCACAAACACGAATACCTATCGGTTCGCGGTTGAGCCCGGCCGTGGTTTGCTGAATGTCGTAATTACGTTTGGCACCAATGCCGCGACAAGTGAGACGGGAAATTCAATGGGTTTGATGCTCTACCCTCCGGGATGTCAAACGCCACAGACTGACCCGACCGCGCCGCCGCCGCCGTGCGCATTCAATAGTGGGCTAACTTTGCCGACTCTTAATGCGCCTCATCGCCAGGTCATAGTTAAGAACCCTGTCGCGGGCCAGTGGGTTGCCGAGGTGCGTGGGGTACGCGGCCTCGCGGCGGTGCCGCAGCCGTCCTCTCCCGTTGGAATCGCGATTCCGGAGCAGGTTAATGGGTATGTCAAACACGCCACCATCACGCTCCAGGATGTGCCCGACATCCTGGGACACCCTGCTGAAACGCAGATTCGCGACGCCCTCAGCAATCGCAGGATGGACATTCTCTCGGACGGGACGTTTCAGCCTGATGTGAATATCACCCGCGCCGACTTGGCGCGTGTTCTCGCCCTTAATGCTCCAGTACGGCAGTCACTTGGCGCAACTGCGAGGTTTTCGGATGTTTCCGGTGATCTCGCCTCCATCGCCGAAGCAATCACCGCAAAGGGGTCGACTCTTCGTGACTTCTTCACCGCCGAAAGCATATCGGCGGGCGCTGGTCTGATGAGCGCTGGTGCGTCAACGTTCACCCCGAGACGCAACGGTCAGTCGTCTCGACCTGGCTGTTGCCTTGGTCCGAGCTCTGGGCCTCGATGCCGAAGCGAGGGCGAAGGCGAATACTGACGTTACTTTCGGTGGTCAGACTGTCATTGATAACGCCCAGATTCCCGGCTCGTTGCGTGGGTATGTCCAGATCGCTATCGACAAAGGTTTGTTGGAAGTCTATCCGGCCGAGGTACGGCAGATTGGTCCCGGACAGTTCTTAGCTATACCGGGTCCGCGAGTTGAACCAAACGCTCTGGTCACGCGCGCGGCTGTGGCGACCAAAGTGAATATCTTCGAACAACGGTTCATCGCTGGAAACTAGCGGTGGTAAGGCCCTTCGGAATCTTTCGTACAGACGGAATCCGGGGGGAGATGAACCTAAAGGTTTACCGGTTGGATTGAAAGGGAGAACGAAGTTGAAAAAAGCATCTATTCTGATATCGGTATTCGTCCTGGCGCTGTTTGCATTTCAGTTGATGGGTGAAGGAACGGGCTCGGTCGCTTCGGCTGCCGGGATTAGCGTGGATCCCAATCTGGAAGTCACCCTCGCCGCCCAGCCGCTCGGCGCCAAGCTGCCAGCCGTCATTACGTATGCTTATCAACCCGGGGCCGCCGAGTTAGGTCGCCTTAAACTTAGTGGGCATCTCGAAAGGATTTTGCTTTGCGGCAACTACCGATGGTGATCACGGATCTTAGTGCTGCTCAACTCTCATCAGTGCGCACGCAGCCTGGCGTCATTTCCATCTGGGGAAACCAGATGATGCAGAATTTTACCAATGAGAGCCGGCGTTTCATTGGCGTGCCCCAAATGATGGCCGATAGAGAAGTCACAGGGAAAAATACCAATAATCCCGGCTTCCCTATTTCCGGCAAAGGCATTGGAATTGGTTACGTTGATACTGGTATCGACGGCACACAGAAGGATCTGGAGTTCGGCACCAAGACTGTTCAGAATGTGCAACAGCCGCTTGCCAACGGCGTCATTTCTGCCGCGGGGCTCGTTACCGCGCCAGGCGTCTCGGTTTCCGATCTGATCGCCGGGACCGGCTTCGTGCCACCCATTTACGTTGAAAATGTTCCTACTTCAGATATCGAATCCGGACACGGCACGCATGGCGCCGGTGTGGCAGCGGGAACAGGATTCAATTCCGGCACCTTCTATGGCGGGGTTGCCGCGGGCGCACATCTCGTGGGTGTGCAATCGGGAGACGACAAGGGTCTTCCGTTGGTGGCGATTCTGGGCGCTTTCGATTATCTGTTGACTAACCAGATCACTTACAACATTCGCGTCATCAATAACTCCTGGGGCTCGAGATATAGCGCCGCTGGAGCGAACCCCAACAATCCAATAAACGTCGCTACACGCAGGGCCCACGATCTCAACATCGTGGTCGTCTTTGCGGCGGGGAATGCAGGCGATACGGCGACATCCATCAATCCTTACTCGACCATGCCATGGACCATCTCGGTCGCAGCGGGTGAAAAGCAAGGCTTGGGCTCCCCGGCGAGTTTCTCGTCTCGCGGAATCGACAACGGCACGGGCACGGACACCACGACACAACCAGCGGACCCAACAGCGGCGCCAAATCTGCGGCCGGACATCACCGCTCCAGGAGTAGCGATCATCTCAGTCCGCGCCCACGGCGCTTCACCACTCATGACTGCCAGCGGTGTTTTGCAAAATGACGCGACGCGAATTGCCCCGGCATTTCTGCCAAACTATTTGACTTCGCAGGGAACCAGCTTCGCTTGCCCGCATGTCGCCGGCGTCGTCGCTCTGATGCTTGAAGCTAATCCGGAACTAACTCCGGCTGAAGTGGTCACGATCCTGCGGCAAACAGCGACGCCAATGCCATACGAAGAGCGAGTGGTCGGTGCAGGGTATGTAGACGCCCACAACGCCGTGCGAGCAGTGATGTCACTTGCGGCTGTGCCGCATCCGGCAAACTTGTTCCGGAACCCCGGCGACCCTGAAATCTTCGACGTTGAGGACGACCAGCTCGGCACCACCGCTCAGGACATCCGCGCCGGTCGATTCGCCTACGATGTGGCCACTAATCAGCTCGTTTACACGTTGACGGTGTCGGATATGTCGGTAAAAACGCCGAACATGCGTTGGACCATGACTTCAACGTTTGGTACTACGGATATATTTGTGACGGCCTCGATCGATGAACTCGCCACGTCTTTTAGGTACGGCAGAATTACCACGCTGGCGACGGGCACGCGCAACCAGCAGAATCTTGGTGCTGCTGACTCCGGCTCTATTACGGGCAATGAGATAGTCATTCGTCTCGGACTTGACAAGATAAATACGGCAGTCGGCTCGAATGTGCTCTTCACAACCTCGAGAAACACTTCAGCCCAGGCGCAAATTCTCATCGGAACGTCAGTATCGGGTGGTTTACTCTTAAATGCTGACTCCGCATCAGGCGTGGACTTCAAAGTAGGGGAACAGCCCGATCCGACGCCTACGCCGACTCCAGATCCGACGCCTACGCCGACTCCGGACCCGACGCCTACGCCAACTCCGGATCCGACGCCTACGCCAACTCCGGATCCGACGCCTACGCCGACTCCCGACCCGACACCTACGCCGACTCCAGATCCGACGCCTACGCCAACTCCAGATCCGACACCGACGCCGACTCCGGATCCGACGCCAACACCCGGCCCATCAAGCTGCTCGGAGACCGGGAGGTTTAGTGAAGCTTATTCCGGCGCGCTGGCCGTGGGACAACAAAGTACTGATGTGGCTTTCAGCCTTCGTCGTTCTATACTCGAGGCGACCCTTACATATCAGCCGCACA
This sequence comes from Pyrinomonadaceae bacterium, assembly GCA_963728625.1. GTDB lineage: Bacteria > Acidobacteriota > Blastocatellia > Pyrinomonadales > Pyrinomonadaceae > PSRF01. The sequence goes on along the minus strand of CAVSKU010000011.1, from coordinate 498,077 downwards.
AAGAGAACGTGATTCTCCAAGTGGTGAATGAGAATGGCCAGGTGATCGCCACTTTGGAAAACGGCAAACTCAAGATAGGGTCGCTTCCGTGCGGCAACTACTTTTTCAGGATCAGCGGTACAGTTAGTAAACCAATAGATTTCACCATCAAGACCAAACAGGGGTAGGCGGGAACAAGGTTGGTAAATTAAAAGGTGGTGAAGTATTGGTAGCGGCGGGCGCGATCGCAGGTCGCGTGAGGTTATGAAGGTCCCTTCTCCCACAAACAGCCGGGGCCTATTTCTTCTGCGGCTTTAGCTCCCATAATACGTTCACGATTACCCATCTTCCGTTGTACTTCGCCATGTGCATGTAATCGATCCAGTCAGACATGACAGCTTTCACGCTGGCCGTATTCTCGAAGACATCAAGAATGATCACGTCCTTCTGCTGTTTCTCCTTCGGCGTTTCTTTGCCGCCACCACGCTTGACGCCTTGCACCAGAGCCATTGCACCCATCTGGTCCAGCCGGCTTTGTCCTTCACGATTGGTGCGCACAATGCGCTTGGCCAGTTCGGGGTGCAACGCTTTTTCCATGCGTTCCGCGTTCCCCTCATACCAGCCTTCAACGTAGTCGAGCGCGGTCTGCTTGATGGCGGTCCTTTCCGCGTCGCTGGGTTCCTGGGCGGGAAAGCCCGAAAGACAAACAAACAACACAGCAACCGCCGAGAATAGTTTTTTCATGATTGCTTTCCTTCTAGGTGTCTCTGTCCGTTCCTCATTTGATGACTGCAGGAAGGATATATCGCTCCATCATGTTGAACACCTGAGCGTGCATATACCATTTTCCGTAGGCAGTACCAGTGATCACGATGACAAGCGGCTGATCTTTAAACATAAATATTTTGCTGCCGCCATTACCAGTAGCGAAAAACGCTTCGTGCTTCTTGCCTCCGAAATTCAAGGTCGTATTCCAGAAAAGGTACCCGTACTCAGTGTTGCCCCCGAGCCCGATGTGTTTCGTCAGGCTCTTCTCCACCCACTCGTGAGGAATGATCTGTTTCCCGTCCCAACGTCCACCGTTCCGGTGAAGCGCACCGAACCTGGCGAGATCCAGCGACCTCATTCTCAGCCCCCCGGCAGTGTTTGGAACTTTCTGCGGCGTGTATTGCCATTCGTATTTTGTTATGCCGAGCGGCTTGAATAGTTTTATATCAGCATACTTTTCGAGTCCTCCGGGGACAGACTTATTAATGATGTCGCCCAGGACCACCACGCCCGCGGTGAAGTAGGTCCATTTTTCGCCGACCTTTCTCTTCTCGTCCATCGGCACATCCAAAGCAAATTTGACCCAGTCGGCGGTCGGGTACATCTTCTCTTCGTTGCCAGGGGAATTCTCATCATCGTCGTTTCCGTCAAAGCCCGAACTCATGGTCAGCAGGCTTTTGATCGTCACAGTTTCTTTTTTGGGAGAAAAGTTGGCGAACTTTTGCAGGTCGTAAAAATCTTTGAGGGTCTGGTTCTCGCTCTTGATGTGTCCGTCTTGAATTGCAAGGCCCATTATCGGTGCGACAAACGATTTCCCGACCGAGCGCGTGTCGTGCAAAGTGTCCCGCGTCGCTCCGTTAAAATATTCTTCGATTAACAGTTTGCCGTCCTTGATGACAACTAGACTCTTAATGTCCCTGTAAAGGTTTTCGGCAATTCTCAGGTTGAGCTCTTTGATCTTCTCGTTGTCGTAGGAGGCCTTTGAAGTCTCCCATCCGCTGTTAGGCAGCACCGGCTGAATCGCGCTTGGTCTGTTATCAATTCCCGGCTTTGGTGGCACCACCAGAAGGATTTCCCCTGCAGCAATCAAATCCCCGACTTTAAGTTCGCTGGTTCTGAGGTAGGGTCGCAGCTCAATCCTGAACCGATGTTTTCCAGGGGTTAGCGCCTCTGCTCCGCCGTTCCAAAGGAAGAGCTTCAAGATGCGAGGTCGGTCTGGTTCGGCGGCATCGACGAGAGAAGCGCCGAAAATAGTCTGCTTGTTCTTGTTTTCCGCGCTTACCCAGTAAGGATTTAGATTCTCCTGATGAACCAGCACGCCATCGACCAAAAAAGAAAGCTGATAATTACCTTGCTGTGTAAGTTCGTTGACACTTAACTGCGGCGCCAGCCTGTGCAGATAGTTCGTTAGAGAGTTCGCCATGAACGCTCTGAAGTTGAGGGTAGCTGTTTCCTTTAATTCAACTGTCTCGAGGAAGTCTGTTTCCTGAAGCTCTACAACGGAGGCAGGTTTTGCCGTAAAGATGAGCTTCCCGAGGTTTGCTTTATGCAGCGGCGTCGTTATGCCGTCGCTTTTCACTATGTCTGTTTGCGCAAGCACGGAGCTGAGGAACAGTAAGAGAAGTGCCGGCTTCACGATTAGAATCTTCACCCATGCAAGTATTTTCATCGGAGAATCCCCTCCACGGAAAACTTAATCGCCACGTTCACGGAAACACACTGTCGTGATGCTTTGCACAAAAAGTCGTCGCTTCCGTCCGCGTAGCGGACGATACGGAAATAGCCCAGCACTTCAGTGCCGGGTGCAGGTTAGACTCCCTAGTCCGCCAAGAGGACGACTGATGAAACTTAGGTATTTCAACGATTTCAGCCGTCCGCTTCACGGACTAACAACTTATCGTTTGTCGGGGTTCCCAGCACTAAAGTGCTGGGCTATTTTCATCCGTCGGCCCGGCCGACGTGCTCATTACTTTTTGTGCAGAGCAATCGTAACAACTTCTTTTTGCAGCCTTTGTGCTTTCTGTGTCTCTGTGGTGAATAACAGTACTCCCATAAAACTCAATCTTTGATGGCGGCCAGAAGCTTAGGGATGTGTTCTCTTACCATTGCCCAGCCACCACGGTCGTTGTAATTACCGCCGTGAGTTGCGATGACCAGATCCAGTTCTGGTATGGCCATTGCGATTTGGCCGCCGTTACCACTAGCAAAGTAAGCCTGCACTGTTTTCCCTTTGTAGGGGTAATCTCTGGTCCACCAAAGATAGCCATACTTCATTCCCTCCCGCTGACCCTGGAGGGTAACAAGAGGAGTTGAGGCCCGCCGCACAAACTCCTTACTCAATATCCTCTTTCCATTCCACACGCCGCCATCAAGCATGAGCTGGGCAAACTTCATAAAGTCTCGTGGCAGAAAATACATCCCGCCACCGAGGTATGGCTCTCCAGTAGGCTGCACATGCAGGTAATAGCGGTGAATCTGCAGTGGCTCTGCAACCAGGTCTTGAAAGAGTTCGTTGACTGGGCGTTGGGTTGCGGAGCTCAGCACGGCTCCGAGCAGATTCGGATCAATCGAGCAGTAGGTCGATCGCTGGCCGGGTTTAGCTTCCATCGGAAGCTGCAAGGTGTAACGGTAGTAGTCACGATCCGGTTGTTCATCGGTTACTACGTCTTCGCTGCCAGGACGTGGAGAGTCCCAGTCGTTACAGTTGTAACCAGACGACATCGTCAGAAGGTATTCGACAGTCATCTCCGTCTTGCGGGGATCAATTCCCTGCGGAAGCTTACCTTTATAGATAACGTCATAAACGCGGGACGATACATCCAGTTTCGCACCACCCTGGATGGCAGCGCCTACCAATGTCGCCGCCATACTCTTACTTGCCGACCGAGTGTCGTGTGGTTTCATTCTGTGGAAACCATGAAAGTATTCTTCAACCACCAGCTTCCCGTGTCGGGCCACCAGCAAAGCGTGGATGTCAAGATCATGCAATGAAGTCGGCGTCGCGTTAATGGTCTTTACGACTTCGGCAATGGGTTCAGCCCGCATGCCGACATCCTGCAACGTTCCTACTTTCCAGCCATCGCCTTCTGCAGTTGGCGGGTGGTATTCGTAAGGTTTCGGGTCTTTTCCACTCGCATGAAAACCTGGGGCTAAGTCATCACCGAGAGGTACGAAGTCGTATGTGCCACCGCGATTTGGGAAATAGATCGAAAGGCGGTTTTCAGTCGGATAGTGGATTCCTTCACCGAAGACTCTCTCTTGGCCTCGGTTTAGCCACTTGCCAATCAACTTGATTCTGTTGCCTTCCTGCTCCAGCCGATCCACATACCAGAACATTCCAATGTTCCTGTCCGGGTTTCGTATGAAAGCCCCGAGGGAACCATCGGGCTTGCGAGTCACTACCAGATAGAGCGTCCACTCATCCTTTAGTGGGATGACTTCACCGCGCCAGTGGTTCCTGCCGAGTGATCGCAGAACGACGGGCGAATTAAAGTTTCCTCCATAGTTCACCGTCGGCGGTTGGATCCAGTGACCTCTAATCGATGCGCCGTCTTTTTCCAGGCGACCTTCGAAACGGCCTTCGTCACCTGGTAGTTTCAGCGACAATCGATCTCCCTTGACCGTAAGGGGAACGTCAAACTGCTTAATCTGCGCACTCCACTTCTCATTGGCGTGCACGATGTCCAACGTTCCTTCAATTGCCGGCCCAAAGTTGCGCGTCGCTTTCCAGACTCCTTCGAGGTTGTTATTCGAGGTTGGTTGGCCTCCAATGGCCACCGGCCAAAAGAGGCCGAGTCCTGAAAGCAGAGAGACTGTTACAAGCTGTTTCCAATTCATAAGATGACGGTGATTAAACAGAGTTCTCTTCTGATTACGGATGGGCTCCGGTCTGCTGCACAACTTACAGCTCTAACCGCAAGCTTGAGAATGAATTTGTGGTCAACGGCGAATATCAGGAGGTGAACCGATCCTTCGTTGGGGCAAGATCAGGTGCGTTCCCGCCATCATGGTTTCAAACTGAGGGGTCGCTAAGCAGCTTCAATATTCGATCCCGGTACGCGCGACCGGAGTCTATGCGAGTGCCATCAAGCAGCAGGATATCGTATTCTCCACGAAACGTCGGTCGTAGCTCTTTTATCTTTGTGGTATTGGCGATCCGCGATCGATGAACCCGCAGAAACTGATCCGGATCCAGTTTCTTTTCCAGGCTGTTCATCGTTTCGCGCAAGAGATGTGATTCGCGCCCCGCGTGCAAACGAACGTAGTTGTCCGCCGCTTCGATCCAATCAATCTCGGCAACGTTGAGAAAGAGAATGCGCCCGGCTGATTTGACTACCAATCTCTCAACATATTTCCTGGTGGATTGTAAGTCGTCCAACAGGCCTTGCAGGCGACGGCTCAAGTCGTCGATGCTCTTTCGTTCTATTTGCGCGCGGGCACGTTGCACCGCCATAGCAAAACGCTCGTCGTCGAAAGGCTTCAGCAGATAGTCGAGCGCATGCACTTCAAACGCGCGCAAGGCGTAACGGTCGTACGCGGTGACAAAAATCACCGCCGGCATGCGTTCAACTCCAATAACGTCTACCACCCCGAAGCCATCGAGCTCCGGCATTTGCACATCAAGAAAGACGAGATCGGGCCACTCTGTTTCGATCGCCTTTATCGCCTCTTTGCCATTACGGCATTCGGAGACTATTTCGATGTCTTTTTCCTGCTTGAGCTGCGCGCAGATCCCGCGCCGGGCCAGCGGTTCGTCGTCGACGATCACCGTGCGAATCTTTTCCATGGGCTAATTATTGTCTGCAGGCGCAAAGCCATTCCGAAAGGGAATGACAATCGCCACTTCCAGGCCACCACCTGCCGCCTCGTTCATCTCAAAGCGGTGACTCGATCCATAAAGTTGGTCAAGCCGCGCCAAAGTGTTCGAGAGTCCAATTCCCTTTATCAAATTCTCGGGTGCTTTGGACTGCAGACCCGGACCATTGTCGCGCACCTGGAGACGCACCAGGCCGTTTTCCCGCGTTGCGGAAATCTCAATCAGCCCATGTTGGGCGCGGGGCGCAACTCCATGACGAATAGCGTTTTCGACAAGCGGCTGGAGGATTAGATTGGGCACGCGCGCGTCTAGTGCCCCGGGGTCGATATCCATCCGCACCGCCAGGCGATCGTGGAAACGTGTCTGCTCGATCTCCAAATAGTTCTTCAAAAAGTCCAACTCTTCCCGTAAGGAAACTTCGTGCCTGCCAACATTTTCGAGACTTCCTCTCAGCAAATCACTCATGCGCGTGAGCATGCGCCGAGCGGCGGTCACATCCTCACTCATCAGAACTGAAATAGAGTTTAAGGTATTGAAGAGAAAATGCGGATGGAGTTGCATCCTTAAGGCATCGAGCTGGGCCTGGGCTAAGCGGGTCTCGAGCTGCAACGCGCGCATTTCGCGCTCGCGATACTTACGATAGTAATCAATGCCGTGAGTGAGACCGATGACCATCCAGTAGGTCAGGACTTCCGAATGAAAGCTTTCCACCAATTGATTGCGATAAGCCTGGACGATCGGCTGCGCATCGCTGTCGATGCCGAGCCACAACCTTATAAGGACGTACATCCCGAGTAACAGAAACGAAATTAGTGCGCTGGCGCCGATGTGTGTGAGAAGACTGGCTGGCCATCGATGGCGCTCAAGGGGGAAGCGCCGGGCCAGCCACAGAATCAACGGCGTCGCAGCGAGCCATAGAAAGGCGCAAATCAACCAACCGGCAAGCGCCTTGCCAAAATTGAGCGGTCGGCCGGCATAAGCTCGGCTAACCACCAGCTCGCTGGCAAAGAAGAAAGCAAACAGCGTCCATCCGCCCGCGATCAGGCCCCATTTCAACCACTGTGATCGCCCGAAGCGTTTCATGATCAGTAACAACTTATCATACGCCCAGGAAACAAATGTCCAACCTAAAAGACAAGCGCGCTCTCAGCTAATGCTGTCGCCCGCTTCCGGCCACCTGCTGCCTACTGTTTGCTGTTTACTGTTTACTGTTTACTGTTTACTGATTGCTGATTACTGTTGGCTGTGTGCTGATTGGTAGCGGGGGGCGGGATCGAACCGCCGACCTTGGGGTTATGAAAGCGCCCTTGAGGTTTTGCATTTTGTGACATCGAGTCACACAACTTTAACATTCATTACAACTTGCCGCCGTTACAGAGCAGTTTGAGTTTGCATCGATTGCCACGCTTTGACAGTGATTTTCATCGAGTCACGTGACGATAGCGTGACAAAATTCTTGGACCATCGACGAGGTAGATTCAATCGTTAACTACTCCTTTTTTCCGGGTGTCAGGTCCCATCAATCTCGTTGACGTCCGACTACCGAATTTGCATATGCCGTTTGAGTTCTGAGCGCAACTCATCCTCTATGCCTTTCTTGTCATCCGCGTTTTCAAAGAAATGTCGGTACTTCGGTGCGATGAACAATCGAATCTTTCTCACGGAGGTTTCGAAGTTTTCTGACAGTGTCTTTAGTCTGGCACTCAGGCTGTAAGGTGCACCCTCTTTAGACAGAATCGTAATTGTGCCGACCTTATCTTTTTCCGGTTTCGGAATATCCCAAATCAGATCGCTCCATGGGCTTATACCTTTGAACCGTTTCAACTCATTACTCCAACTAAACTTATCCTTATAGAATTCATGTCGTTTGGTGGTCATCTTTTCGTAGAGCTCAGCGTCATTTTTGCCTTCACTGCTGATTGTCAAGAGTCTGATGTAAGGTTGTCGCTTCAGAATGGCACTTCCTATCTGGCTAATCGTCTTCTTCTTTCTTGCGGAACAGTCATCTCTTCTTGAGCATCGGGACATTATCAATTCCACAATCTGTACCTCGGACTTCGATAGCAAATCTGCTACTGTCAGCAGCTTTCGTTCAAACGCAATTTGAAGAATTTGCCTCACCATTGCTGTGAACGCCCTAACGGTATGGTGCCAATACACTTCGCTGAACATTTGATATCGTGAATCAAGCAATTGCTCGACTGTCGTCCTTCCCTTTTCGGTTACCGCCAAATCGACACCGTCTTTTTCGATATTCGGCCTCAACGAAATAAGTAATCTCTCCGCATCCATGTCTCTTCCAAATTTCGTCCCGCAATGCCAGCTGTCACGTTGAATGTAATCGAATTTGTCCGCATCTATAGGCCCGCTCAGAATGCTCGCAAGCAAGCGCCACTTGCGGGGTGCAGGCTTCATTCGCGAGCTCTTACCCTTTATGTTGACTCCATAGGAATATGCTAGGAAGTCTAGGAATTTTAAGTAGTCGATTCCGAACCCCTCTATTGCTGCCCTGAGGTTGGACAAGTCGCCATACTCATTTGTCAGACTGTTTTGCTCAAAGATCTCGGCATACTTCTTCTGGAGGTGTGGGGGACACTCCGAACCGGCGACAAGAACATAACTAATTTCATCGTGAGAAGGCGCTTCTTCCAGTTCTTCGACTTGATGAGCAAACGGGTAATGACCTAAATCATGAAGAAGCGCTGCAACAGCCAGGAAGATACAATCCTCATCATCCAGGAAGATCGCGGGCCAGACGGAATTGTCGTTCGTGAGCAGTGCTTCTAGATAACGGATGGCATTTTCATAAACACCTAAAGAATGCTCATATCGATCGTGCTTGGCCCCCGGGTAGACTAGGTGCGCAGTAGCAAGTTGAAGCACATTCTTGAGTCTGAGGAACCATGCAAGGTTGATTATTGCTCTGACTTTGCGGTTGAAATGGGTAACACTAAGAATCGGCAAACGAACCATGCCATGAGGCTTTAGTACTGACGGTAGGGAACGTGGGGCCGATACCTTATACCAATCGTCGAGTGCTTGTTGAGCAGTTAGATACCTCTCACTATCTACGGTAGTGTTCCGAGTGTCCCAGTTCATTCGTTCGGCAAAGAGCTCGACACGTTTAAAGATGGAGGTCTCCTTGAGTCGCGCCGGAGCGGTATTGATGACATTGGAAATGGTGACGCCGAACATGTGCATGTCTACGTCCAGTGAAATCTCTCCTCGTGGAAGGATGATTGACGTCCCTCTTATCTGATACTTACTGCTCTTAAGTTTCTTCTGCCATGTTTGAGGCCAGTAGGTAAACGTACCAGTTATCGTTGTCTTTCCCGGCAATTCTGAAGTGCTCTTTGCAGATCCTAAGTCTAGTAGCTTGGCAGTGGAACCTTGGATGTCGAGAAGAATATTTCTCTCTTTTATATCAAGGTGGCAGATGCCTTTTTCGTGAAGAACGGCAAGTCCTTTGAGTACTTGGTGCAAGACCTGAAGTACAGTATCCCAGTTGTTGGCCCAGAGCTCCTTTCGCTGTTCATCAAGATTCTTGTGTGGAAAGTACTCCATCACGAGAAATGGTAGTTTCAGCGTTCTAAATTCTATCTCCCCGAGTTCTATACCTTTTATGATGTGTGGCGACGACAAATCGATCAGCTGTGCTGATTCTTTTCGAAATGCCGCTGCCGTCTGTTTGCTGGCTATGTCAGGTCTTAGCACCTTAATTACTAGCTTTTCTCCCCTTGCGGACTCGGACACGTAAATCACTCCTGTGCCACCTTGGTCTAAGTATTGGATTCTGTTATGCGGGAAAATGCGATTGAGGGCTTGAGCAATTTCGATTTCGTCTTTGTGCATCTGAAGTCACTCCCGGTGGAGGATTAAGGCGAGAGCATGTGAACCAAGATGCGTACCCGGATCTTTTACTTTTAGAAGCGTATAGCTTGACATTCGTTGACAGCGCTGTTCGTCTAGACTGCGTTACTAAAAACCGTAACGACTGCTATTCGAGCTTCAAAAGTAGATCTTCGATCTTGCTAAGTGAGTACGTTCCGATGATGGGCCTAAGCGCTCCCGTGAAGTTCGGTGAACGCCTCTGCCCTTGGTTGGAGCTTCCATCGACTTGAGTGAAGAAAAGCTGGCCAATCGCTGCCCCCGGTCTCAGGTGCAATCCAACTTCGCTCAAGTTAGACATCTCCAATGTTATTGTTCCCGATGACCCCGGGTGAACTGCTGATGCAGTAACAATCAATAAACCACGTCGTCCCCAGATTGATCTTCCAATAACGTAGGCCATCAAGTCATAAGGAAACCGGAACCACTCAAGCGTTGTTCCTAACACGATTTGGCCCGGATTCAGCGTGAAGTCCTTTCCCATTGGAATGAACAATTCTCTGACAACTACATCTCGTTTAGGATCTTGACTGAGGGGATCGTGTTGAACTGAGCGGCGGCTTCGAAGGATCGTAAAGCGATTTCCCAAATGAAAATCCAACGAGTTAGAAGAGGACTCCAGATGTACGCTGTCAGGAAAAAATGGCTCAACGACAAGCCGTTCATCCCAAGAAGTTTTAGGAGACATGCGCTGGACGAGTGTATTAAGGCTTAGCGACATTTATACCTCCATTGGTGAGTTTCTCCTGCCACCGTGCTCGAAGTTCCAGTGACAACAGAGCATGAAGAAGGAGATTGCCTAAGACCTCTTCAGCCTTTGCGGAATTACTCGTGTCACCACAGATCTCCTTAAGTGTCTCAAAACGGGGACTAAGTCGGTAATGCCACGCAGCAAACACCAAAAGCCAAAACTTCTCAGTGTCCGGCACTCTCTCTTTTGTATCAGTCTTCGACTCCTCAATTTCAGGCACCTTATCGCCCAACGTAAGAGGAACACTCGGTGTCGCCAAATGATCGATGTGATCTTCCATGGATTCGAGGAGTTCTGCGAACTTTTCCGGGCTCAATCGTGTTAGAGGTGAAGGAATACGTTTTAGAATCGGTTCCAGAGCTCCGATTATTATTTCATCGAACACTCGTTCCATGATTTTGTACAACTCGTCAGAGGGCTTGACTGGCGCGATGGTATCGTCAAACAAATGGGTCCAGGTTGGATCCTTGATGACTTCAGGCAAGAGTTCATTCAGATAGCGACGAACCAGGGTTCGCCTCAATGCGGCGGAAGGGTGTGTCTCTCCCGCTTTCCCATGCCCAATTATGATGCGATCAAATGCCGCCAAAAATGCAGGACCGACTAAGCGCGCTGCAACGAGATCTGAGAAAATTTCTTTGAGCCAACCGGCGGCGATGCTATTGATTAGCGCAAAGATATACTTCCTTGCCTTCTCGGAAACGTCATCCTGACTCTCACCCTCCCGCCGTGTGATAATTCCCATTAGGTAGTCTTGTAGATCAACGTTGTAAGACAGTCGCACTTCCGTCGCAACTAATTCCCTTACGGCCCTAATGTCATCATCCCATTTGAATGCGAATTCGTGACCAAATTCGTGCGCGGCTAACGCATGAACCAGCGTTGATCCGGCATCTGGTGACGGAAAGCCTAATAACAACACGTTTGGCGGCGCCTGAACTGAAGTTTGACCGGCGGCAGAATCAGAAGACGGTTCGGTTTCTAAATAACGCCAGTATTTTCCCCACCCATTCCTCTCAAATTCGCGGCGGCAGGAAAGGATAGTGTAGTTGTACTGAGGTTCAAGCCTGACGACCGTGTAACACCGTTCACTAAAAAGCTGATTAGCGACCCAAGAAAGCGAACGAAGGACTTCAAAAGGAATGCGAGGACTGTCTACTCTGTCGGTATAGCTAAAAACCGTGAATATAGTCTCTAGGTCTTTCGCTCTGTGATTGAACAAAGCTTGGTCAATCACAGTGCCTTTCGCAATCGCAAGCCTATGGGCTTTGATCACTTGATCGCGGCGTGATTCAATTACCGAGACTAGCGAATCATAAACTATATCAGTTTCAGTGTACGGGCGGTCTTTGTTTTTTACCCGAAGGATCTCATTTCGCAGGGAGTCCATGCGAATGAGGAGACACTCTACTTGCCAGGGGGATGGCATTGAAAAATATTTTCGAGTTAGTGAGGAGCTACTGCATGACGATGGCTATCGAGGTGCTCCAAAAGTTCCACACACGCACGCTTAGCATCTGCAACTATGTCTGGATGTAAGGACTTAATATCACCGGAATCTATGTGACTCTGAATGAAATCCAAATCATTACTCATCTTTTCAAAATTCGGCCGACCGCCTGGAGGGTACAAATCTTGTTCGATCGCGACTAAAGTAGAGAAGCTCTCACGAACTTCAGCCGGCACAGCGTTGGCATTGGCAACAAAAAGGTCGCTTGCCGAAATCTTGCTTGCTTTTGAAAGCAATCGCATCTCTTTCGACAACTCAGGTACCGCAGTCTTCTCATCTTGCTCAAGCTCTAAATCCAGATCTAATTTCTGTCGTTTCCTGGTACTGAGAGCGATTTGCAAATCAATCTTATCGAGTGCAATGGAAACGACGGACGCCGTCCAAGCGAGTGCCGCGTACGGGTCGGAAGCTGTCTTTGTAGGAACGATTGACATGTCCTTACCTCATAGGGGAGATATGTCAGTTCTTGACACAAGCCACAGAATACACGTAAAAGCCACCAATATGCTAGCTAAGGTGGCCGCTTTATAGGATGTGGGCAGTCAGATTGTCAAGTACGCTCAGGGTTACCGATGATGCGGAATCCCAAAAGGCGGCGAGTCGTGGGCCATTTGATTCAACCATTGCTCCAATAGTCATGTTCACGGCAGTCATGCCCACATGAACATGAATTTATCGCAGGTAGAATAACCGTCAGCGGGTCTTACTGATGGAGGCGCTAATGCCAATTGTGAAACGACTTCTATGTTTGGCGAATTCGCGCAAACTCTCCGGTCGTTGTGTGGCAGGGAAAGAAACAGATGAAAATACCAGGTTATGGATTCGGCCGGTAAGCGATCGTCCCCATCAAGAGGTTTCTGAACATGAGCGTCATTACAAAGATGGTAGCGACGTTAAGGTCTTGGACATAATCGATGTTCCGCTTATTCGAGCACAACCCAATTCGTACCAATCTGAGAACTGGCTATTGGATCCTGGCTACTACTGGGCTCGCCAAGGACGAATAACATGGGAACAGCTATTTGATTTTCGTGACGAACCAGCGCAACTATGGCTTAACGAATCAAGTACTTTTAGCGGTTTGAATGACCGCGTCGCGCTTGCAGACGCTCAGTCACTGGAGAACTCACTCTTCCTGTTGCATATCGAGAATCTAAGCCTTCGAGTATTTGCCCCTGGCGAAGCATTCGGAAATCCAAAACGTCGTGTCCAAGCCCAATTTTGGTATAACGGTGTTCAGTATTGGCTGTGGGTCACTGACCCCTTGATCGAAAGGAAATATCTAGCCAGCGAGAATGGAGATTATCCTCTCGGAGAATGCTTTCTAACTGTTAGCCTGGGAGAACCGCACGAGGGATTCTGTTATAAGCTTGTTGCTACAATAATAACCCCGGATTACGCTGGAGCTCATTGATGCTCGATTCTGTTCTAACTATAGGTCACTCGACACATGAGTTCGATTTGTTCTCAGAACTCCTGTCTGCGCATGAAGTGACGGCAATTGCTGATGTCCGGTCAAAACCATATAGTCGCTTGTATTCCCAATTCAACCGCGAAGCGTTGAAGGCTCAACTTCAGAAAAGGCAAATAGCGTATGTGTTTCTCGGCAAGGAGCTGGGAGCGCGACCTGAAGATCCCAACTGTTACATAGATGGAAGAGTGCAATATCGGAAGCTTGCCGAAACCGAACTATTTAAGGAGGGATTACAAAGAGTAGTTGCCGGTTCGAAATCTTCTCGGATAGCACTTCTGTGTGCCGAGCGCGAACCCTTGTCATGTCATCGCGGCCTCCTGATCGCCCGCGAGCTTGAGATGCTAGGTGTTCCCGTGTCTCATATTTTGGCGGACGGTAGGATTGAAACACACGACCAAACCATCGTTCGCTTACTCGACCTTTGGAAGATGTACGGCGACGATCTTTTTCGAACACGCGAAGAGACTCTCGAAGACGCGTATAAACGACAAGAGCAACGGGTGGCTTACCTCGATGAAGATATGCAAGAGGAGGCCTTCGCTTGAGACTCTTTACTATTGGGTTTACAAAGAAATCCGCGGAGACATTCTTTTCAAAACTTAAAGAGTCGGGCGCTGGACGTATCGTCGACGTGCGTCTCAACAACGTGTCTCAACTTGCAGGATTCGCGAAAAAGAATGACCTTCAGTACTTTCTTCGCCAAATTTGTGACATGGAATATGTGCATCTGTCTTCTCTCGCACCAACACAAGATATGCTTGATCGCTACAAGAAAGACAAGGGGGAATGGCGCGACTATGAGAAGGAATTCATAGACTTAATGAAGAGTCGAGAAATTGAAAGATCCGTCCCTGAACATCTCATTTCCAATGCATGTCTTCTCTGTAGCGAGGAGAAGCCCTCTCACTGTCACCGGCGCTTAGTGGCAGAGTATCTAAAGGTACATTGGCGCGACGTCGAGATTATTCATATCGTATGATTCTCTGACGCCGTCCATCCTAATGTTTTGTCCAGTCAATCACCGCTTCGGTCTCCCAAGCAGGATAGTTCGGTGAATCCGCTGCAAGTTTGCGCCACGCGAGATTCAGCAGAGCCGGAGGTGTTGTCGCGGACGAAATTGGGCCATCATAATCAATTTCATCCTGAGTCACCTGCCTAGGATCAGCCTCCGTAAGCATGTCGTTAATCGTATTTCTGAGGTGTGGTAAGAATGCTTCATCGTAACACCCGAAGTAATCCTCGGCTATTCCCCATGTCGCTGCGATGTCCTCCCATTCCCTTTCAATTTGGTCGCTTACAGTGTCCCACCCAAGGCTCTTTGCGCGATCAGCAAGAACGTGAATCCTGAGCCAGGTTACAGGATGGTCATTCCGCATTTGATCGGAATAGGATCGACGATAAGCATCCTGTCCTATGGTCCGAAAGTAAAAAGAGAATGAATAGGCAAAAGCCGGCCCGCCCATAACCAAACCGACGGCGTCGCAAAAGAACTCTTGGGCCCAGTCGTACCACCGTTCAGCGATCAACTTTCGCCTGCGTTGATCAATTTGCGATTGCTTGTCATTTCGTCTTGAAACCGGTTCTAGAATCTTCGCGATAGCTTTTTGTAGATCTCTTACGATGTCATCCATCTCAATCCGATGGCAAGCATAGAGAAGATGACCAAACTCATGAAAGCACAAGGGCAAGTGCAAAAGCCTTTCTTGACCGCCCGGCGGGATGACGTAGAGGGTGGGTGAAGAATCATCAGGCCACGACCCAAAAGACCCGTCAGAAAATGCCACAGGCAGATTGCAGGTTCTCGGATTTGACTCATGTGTCCATGCCAGCAGCTTCAAAGGCAACGAGTCCGTCGAACGCGCTCGTAGCAATGGTCCTAAATATCGATCGTTTAGAACGTATAATTCTCTGGTTGCAACGCTGGTTTGGTCTAGGACCTCAGGTAAGATATCAACGCCAGAGAGGTTTAGATTGTCGAGATTTCTGTTGATCTGATCTATCAGACCGGTAAGAAGCTGCAACAGGCGTTGCCGATAGGGTTCCAACTGATCGGCTATAGAAGCTCGATTGATTGACCGGACAATCGCGTTAATTTCTCGCCGTAGGTCCTCGTTTTGAGCGCGCAATTCTGTTTGCACGCTAGAAGCCTCCCACCAAGGCGCGCGTATCTGTTTCAAGATGCTCGTCTAGTAGCCTACGCAAGTCACTAAGGCCTTCTAAAATAGCCACTCGTTCCTCTGGCTTTTCAGACTTGAGAAGTTCAATCATCCGGCTCAATGACTTCCGTAGCAAGGGAGAGCCTCCTCTCGCGCTAACTCGTCTGGTCTCAGCCAAACGTTGCGCGAGTTGGCGCAACCGTGCATCAGCGCCGGTCATCGGTTCACGTTCGTCGCGTTCCGCCGTCACAAGCAGTGGCTCTAATCGTTGCAGAAACTCGACTAGTTTTTTCTTTCCCGCCTCGGCGCGCTCAGTCTGCTGCTCGTCGGCGATCCCCGCCGCTTCCAGCTTCAAATGAATTGAAAGTTCGTTGATCGCCGTGAGCAGTTCCTGACTGCGATGGAAGCTTTGTATTGCCATCCAGTCTGAATTCATGATGTTCGTGCTCCTTTGAGATCGTTCTACACTATCGGATCCGCTTCACTTCTTGCGCCATTCGATGGCTTAGCTCGTCATCGGTACGTTTGAGCTCCATTGGCAGTCGTTGTGCGACCGAAGGCGAAGCCCAGTTACATTGTGCTAAATCAAATTCATCCTCCATAGCCTCTAAAGCTCGTCCTGACTCGGACACCACAATCACGGGCTCGGCGGTGCCCTGAGTTAGTGTTGCAGCACCCGTAAATTGAGCGAGGACCGCCCTATTGCTCAACCTGATAGCGCTGCCCTCCATGGCTTGTCCTACTTGTCCGTCTCGATCACGATCCCAAATCCGGATGCCTTTCACGCTATTCTTATAGAAATCTATATCGTTAATTGAGCCGCCCAGCTTGAGAAAGCCGCAACTCTCTAATTCGGGTCGTGCTTCTTCAAATGCCCCAGTTTCTTCCCCGCAAGTTTTTCCATCGCGGACGGCAAGCACAGAATCAATTCCAATGATCCCGGCCTCAGCGGCGCTCTTCGCGAGTTCGATAATCTCATCACGGAGGTGCGTCTTATTGATCTCTTCTTTCTTGTAGTCCACCTTACCGCGCACCCGCGTATCAGCCCAATACTGCCACTTGTCTCCGACTAGGCGCCAAACCACTAGAGAGACTGCAAAGTGTCTACGTGTGTGACCGACGTCAATTCCGAATCTAGCCTCATAAGTCGGCGTCGAGACCGGAATATATGGCACGCACTCCAGCAGCTCGAGAACGTTTAGCGCGCATTTGTCCACGAACGCCTCCCAACGAGGTGAATTCGTTTCGGACTCATTGTTAAGAGGTTCACTAGCTGGCAGCTCCCTGGCTTTGCGAGCTAGTTGCCTTTCGGTGATCCGTTTGATCCGCCACTCATCCAATTCATACTCAAGATTGTGATAAGTAGAGGGGTCATTGTCTGGAAAGACAATGACTGCTAAACCCGGCTCGCTAATTCGCCTGAGCTTCTTTCTTAACGTGTCCAAGGTCTCCTCGCAGATGACCTCCACGCTGATTTGCTTCTTAGTCCACAATGAAAGGCGCTTTTCAATTGCCAGCGCCAGCCACGATGCAGCTACATCGCCGCAACTGCTGCGTATCGCCAGATGAACTGTTCGAAGCAGGGTCTGCGGAACATACCAACATCCGTATTTGGCCAAGCACCTTTCGCGATTACGAAAGTGCGCTCGGACATGATTAAAGCCGTTAGTTTCCGGCGCAGCTAGCACGTGACCGTTACCAAAGAGGAGTGCTGGAATATGAAGTGGCAGAATCCGCTCGCGGCTGGGTTGCCAGAACCCGTCAGCCAGGCCGGGAAGTGAATCGCCTAGTGGTAGGGGCCCTAGTTTCTCCCAGAAGTCCTCAATCATTCGGCTACGGTCTGCTGGTGGAATCTTGTCCACTTGTTTTAATCGGCTGGGGACAGAGTCATTCATCACGCGGATGTTCAGCCATTCAGCAGGAACCTTCTCTGCGCCGAGGCCAGCAAATGAAACGCGAGCGACTGGGGCGTCCGCTTTGAGGTTCCTTCTACACTCGGCGGTTGCGTAATCATAAAGGGAGGCATACCTTCGCCCTCGCGCATTAATCGCCCCTGTGGTTGAGCACGTTACGCCGTTAGCCCACTCCTCAAAGTAACACTTGTGTTTTCCCTTGCCATTGTCGTAAATCAAAGTGCCCTTCTGTTCCTGTTGTCGAGAAGTCAAGCGTTCGAACTCGCGCTCCCGCGTAGTTCCATTTCGATCGCTTACAAAATAATCGGCCACCGTATCACGACTGATGAACGCTGTACTGATGTCGACTACTAACCCTATTCCTTCACCCTCAATAACCACGGATGCCAGTTCATAACGTCGCCAAGCCTCGACACCTCCGTCGGAGGTGAAAGGATTCAATTCGTACCAGATCCGTCGACTATCTAGAGACCACCAACCCTTAAACCGGTCGATTTGCAGCTCCAATTGGCGTTCTAGAAGGTCAGCCATCAGCCTGCGATCCGTTGGGGTCGAAAACTTAAGTACGCGAATTTTTCCGGTATCCTTGATGACCACGCGGTTACCGTCCTTATTACGCTCGACTGTGTTAACAGGGTTTGACGTTAGCGCAAGGAGAAAATTGCCTGACACCACTGAGGCTAAGTCTCGATCTCTCCGCAAAAAACTAACTGATATTTCGCCCAGTCTGGGGCCGATCTCACTGCCCTCATATGACAGTACACGTGTTGTCAGTTGCAGTTTCGGACCCGTTTCAATGATGCGTATGTTCGTTTCGAGCATCGCTGATATCCTCCTCGCTTATGCCTCACTTCCCGGACAGATTCGCTGGAAGGGACATAAACGGCATGTCTTTGCGCTACCGGTCGGAGTGAAAGCCTCAATGACTTTTCGCTCGCCGTACGAATGAAGATCCATCATTAACTGCGTGTCTTGAGCCATTCTTACCTTAGCTCTCTTCGCTTCTTGTTCGTTGACTTGGAGGGGCACCACATTGCCATTGCCCAACTCCACTCTGAAGAGATCAAGATTAGAAATCTCGCAGTTGAAGTAATGCTGTACTCCCAGGGCATATGCTAACAACTGCAAGTCTGAGTCTGCGCCAGTACGGTCGCCACTCTTCCAATCTGCGACCGTAACACGTTCCCCGCTACGCCAAGCTAGATCGATCTTGCCGCGCATACGAAAGCCTGGCCCATCAACACGCACTGTTCGCTCAATTGCTGCATCTGCAACCAAGCCACCGTTTCGAAAAGGCTCAAATTTCGGAAGAGTGAGAAATCCCATTAAAGCGTTTTGCAACCTCTGGCCAGCGTCCGACCACATCTTATTAGCCGCTGCGTTTGCAAAAACGAATTCCATCAGCAGCACTCCCGGAGAAGTCTTAGCATAGTTGGGCGCTCGTACGAATTGAGCGGAAGATTCTTTCACCCTCTGCCATCTCTGAGCGACTTCTCGCGTATACGTCTGAGAATCAACCGTTTCTCCTCGCCGCCAAATCGCGAAAACTTCTTTGATCTTTAGGTGTAGTAGAATACCCGCGAGCATCCAAGAGTTGCTTAATTTCCGATAGAATCGAAGGTCGGCTTTATCACCGTTTGAGATTTCGTTGGGATCACCATAGTACTGGTAATAATATCGCCTGGGGCACTGCTCTAGATTGCTGCGCTTCGAAGGAGACCAATCACGCAAAATGAGCCTGCGGTTGGCTCTTTCACCAAAGTCGAATTGCTCGAACAAAGAGTGCTGGACCAGTTCCATATCAACTCCGCAGCCGCCTCAAGCGTCCCGCCAATTTATTCCATTCGTTATCTGATAGACTCATTGATTGTGCTGTTCTCATAAACTCACGAGCCCCCTTATTCTCAACTAACATTTGCCGTAGATCGGTCGGAATCTTGTTCGTTAGACCCATTAACTCATCAGCACCAACGCCGAGTTCTCCACAGATTTTTTCAATCGTCTCGACGGCGGGAGGAGGCAGGCGATCATTTTCAACCTTGCTTATGTACGAGAAGTCGACGGCTACTTTTTGCGCCAATTCTCGTTGACTTATACCCTTCGCTCGGCGCAAGTTTCGCAATTTTGCTCCAAATGTTTCGTCCATCAATTCACCCCTATTAAGGAATTAAGCCATTCTTTCGGACGTAGGCTACCACGATGTTGAGTTGATAGTCAACTCCAGATCTAACGAGAGGATATCTTCCTCAATACTGGGTGTTATGTTGAAGGCAAGAGGCCCCCTGGAGTGGGAAAATCGGACGGTCATCCGATAATCGGGCATTATGTAATCGGGCAGCGCGCCCGCCATCAAAAGGCGATGTCATGCGCGGCTGCGGGTCTTACATAATGACGATTATCGTACGCCTCGCGTCTATTACTTTCCCTCCGGATGTCACACCTCGCCCGTTCCTAATGAGCCTCGCTCGTGACCGAGAAACATGGTCCGCTTGAGTGCCATCTGATGGAAATAAAGTTTGCGGAAAGGTGATAAAGAATCAAACTAGGGAGGGCAGACAAGATAGAACGCGATTTCAAACTTTATCAATCCTCTAAGTCTCGTCTTTTCAGTAGCTTTAGAATAAAGCAAATCATACGAAGAAACTTGGGCGACTGGGAAAGTTACTCAAGTTCCCAGCGCTCTTGAGTTTGTGGCTTTATTTTTGCTCTCCGCAGAGCATTTCGATAAGGCGGAGGGCATATGACGGTAAGGCCACGAGGAAGGAAAAGAACGCTCTCAAAACATGTCTCATCCTTCAACATGTGGATGGATCAGGTCTATCAGGTTCGGGCGATCATGGAAGCGACCGGAGCGGTCAAGGACGCGCCCGTGATTCGCGAGTTGCTTGACGAGGCGCTGGGCGCGCGCCGGCGAAAGGCAGCTGGGATCTACGACTCTGAAGAGCCGCCCGGTCAAGGCACGGCTGAAACGCTTCACACGCTGCAAACCCTCCTGCTTAGGCTGATTAGGCACGAAGACTTACTACTTCGCAATCAAAGGGTTGGGACTCAAGCTTCTGCTTGAAACCTTTGTAGAAGCCCGGACAGGCAGGGCTGTCGCGTGGGAAGAACTCGTCGAAACGACCCTTGATACATAAGGGAAGAACTAAGCAGGATCTGGCCAATTACTTCGACATGAAAACCCGCTACGCAAAGGAACATGCGGTCGAATTGTTGGAGAAGATCAAGAAGGAAGAAGCCGAGAGTCGTTAACCGGCAAGGCCGGGGTGTTGGATTTTACATGCACTTTTGGTGTTGTGTTTTACAACAGGGGTGATCGAGCCGCCAAACGGAATCCCGAATTTTCAAGCCCACGCTTTCCGATTCCGTACCATCCATTCCCATTCCGTTCCCTCCTTACCCATTGCCTCCATCAGTGTGCGTTCTGGCACATTGATTGACATAGAGCTGAAACGTGATGAGTTTACCGCAGCAATCGAGCCTCCCTTTCGGAAAGGCAACCATGAATTTGAAACAGGCGAAGGAGCTGCCGATTTATCTGACGCTGAAGGAAGTGGCTGAGCTGCTCAAGGTAAAGCCACGGACCATCTACGCCTGGGTAAGCGACAACCGAATTCCATTCGAGCGCAAAGGCAGTCTCTTGCGATTCAGGCTTGATGCGGTTATGGCCTGGAACGAACCGACGCGGTAACGACGACGATGAACTCATTGACGAATGAAGAGCGGGGGCAAGCCGCCTTCCCGACCTGAGACATTCGAATCGACTTGAAGCGAATCAGCCGGAGGTGTGTGCGTGTTAGAATCCTCTCGCTCCTGTAACGGCGGCAAACCGGAAAGGAGCAGCCGATGTCAGTAAGGAAAAGGGGAGAACACTGGGTTGTTGACATCAGTGAAAAAGGAAGGCACCGAGTCCAACGCGTTCTCAAAGGCGTACGGACGAAGGCACAAGCACTGAAGGCTGAGGCCAGAATCAGAACTCAGATCTTTGAAAAGAAATTTGGCCTCGTGGAAAGGCCGGAATGCCGATTCGACAAGTTTGTTGATAACTCATTCCTGCCGACCAAAAAACTAAAGAAGAGTTACGCTTCGATCGACAGCATCTGTAAACCTCTCAAGAATTTCTTCGGCAAGCATTTCATTTCTGAAATCGACACCGAGATGATTGAGAGATATCGACAGATGCGTGTCCAGGAAAAGACGAGGCTGGCTCGGAAACGAAGCCCATTGCGCGTGAATAAAGAGATGCAAGTCCTCTCTTCGATTTTCACGCTGGCTTTGGAAAAGGGGTTGATTGCTTCAAGACCGCGAACGACGATGTTTCGGGTCTCTGGCGAAAGGGTTCGCTACCTAACGTCAGACGAAGAGACAGCCCTTTTCGAACAGCTTGACGGTTGCGAATGGCTGAAAGGCATCGTCCTGATCGCATTGCACACTGGAATGCGACGCGGCGAAATCTGCGGGCTTCAATGGTTCGATCTGAATTTCGAGCGTGGATTGATTCACGTGCGGAATACCAAGAACGGCAAAGACAGGCTGATCCCGATGAACGCTACTGTCAGAGCCTTGCTTGAGAGCCAGCCGAAAACCAGCAGCTATGTCTTTCCCAGTCCGCGAACGGGCGAGCGGTTGGTCGAGATCAAGTATTCATTCGTGCGAGCTATAAAGGACGCGAAGATTACGGATCTACGCTTTCACGACCTCCGCCACACAGCGGCGACTCGCATGGGAGACGCCGGCGCGGACGCGTTTACTCTGGCTGCGATCTTCGGTTGGTCAGACATTCGGATGGCTATGCGTTACACCCACGCGATGGAGGACGCAAAGCGCCGAGCAGTCGAAGCAATCGCGGTTGGAAGCAAAAGAAATGCGGGCGAGACGCCCGCGATTCCAGTTTCACGTGACCACAGCGTGACAAATGAAAAACCTGCTGCTAATCAGATCGCCGTAAGTGGTTGATAGGATTGGTAGCGGGGGGCGGGATCGAACCGCCGACCTTGGGGTTATGAATCCCACGCTCTAACCATCTGAGCTACCCCGCCACGGAGGGCATTGTCCAATGTCCAAAGTCCAAAGTCCAATGTCCGGAACTGAGGCCGCGAGGTCAAGAACGAACGATTTTCCATTTGTCATTTAACATTTCTCATTTGTCATTGGGTTGCCGCTGCTCAAGGGCTTCAACCCAGCACGGACTCACCATGATTCGTGTTTGTTCGTGTTACTTGGTGGATCGCTTTCACCGATCCGCGACACACGATCCACGAAAAACACTAAGCATCACTAAAATGACAAATGAGAATAAAGAGAAATGGCAAATCCATTTAGCACGCGACGTTAACGATGCTTGTCATTACCAAGCGTTAGACCCTCCCAAAATCAATAAACCCTTGTTGGGGATCGGTAGAGAGCAAACGAACACGAACCTTCTCGCCAACTCGCAATCCTTTTTCCCCGCGCTCGATGCGGCCATCAACAGGTGGTCTGATAGTTCGCGCAAACGTACCCTTGGGTGTTACGCCTGTTACAATCGCATCAAACTGTTGCCCAACCTTATCCCGCAGCAAGACTGCCGCCGCCACCTTGCGCATTTTTCGTTCAACTTTGCGAGAGCCATCTTCCCGCTCCGTACATCGTTGAGCAATCTCGTGTAGCTCTTCTTTACTATAAGGGGCGGGCTGGTTGCTGGTAGCCGCCTTAACTAGTCGTTGTGTGACAAGATCAGCGTAGCGGCGGTTGGGCGCGGTCGAATGAGTGTAGTCCTGAACGGCCAGACCGAAGTGTCCCGCGCCTTCTTCGCCCGCGCCTTGCACAGCATACTCACCCGGACCGAGCGACTTCACTACGGCCAATGACAAATCCGGAAAGTGAACTGGATCCGCCTTCTTGCGACGTGCGAGAAAGTCAGCGAGCGCATGCGAGTCAGGCGTGGGGGGCAGTTTTTCGCCAAGCTCCTCCGCAATCTCGACGATTCGAGGCCAATACTTGGGAGTGTTGACGACGCGACGAAGTGACGGGCCGCCTTTCGTCTCCAAAAACTCCGCCATGGCAACGTTGGCTGCAATCATGAAATTGGCAATCAACTCGCGGGCAGCATTGGGTTCAACGACCTTTAGTTCGATCACCTTGCCATGCTCATCTACAACCGGAGTGGCTTGGATTGTGCCCAGCTCGATGGCGCCGTGTTTTTGTCTAAAGTCGCTTAAATGATCGGCAATCTCAGCTTGCAGGCGAATCTGCTCTTCTAATCCAGGCACCTCCTTCACACGCGGAGGCACTTCAGTTCCCTTGTCCAACCAATCGCCGACTGATTCATATGAGAGCTTGCCATGGCTGTGAACAGTAGCCCGATAAAAGTCGGTCGACTTCACGGCTGCATCACTGCCAATGATCAGTTCCGTCACCACGGCGAAGCGGTCCTGCCCGGCAATCAATGAAGTCAGATCAGTCGAAAGTTCTTCCGGCAACATCGGAAATGTTTTCACGCCCGCGTAAACAGAAGTGCAGTTCTTTGCGGCGTGCTGATCTATCGCTGAACCCTTGGGGACGAAGGCATCAACATCCGCGATGGCGATTAACAATCGAGTGTCGCCATTGGGAAGTCTCTCGGCGAATTCCAGTTGATCGAGGTCACGCGATTTACTGTCATCGATTGAGGACCATAGCAGCTTGCGAAGATCTCGCACGGAGGTATCCGAAGGTCCTGGCGACAGTTCCTGGCCGGCAGAACTAGCTTCCTCTAAAACCTCTTTGGGCCAGTCAGGAACAAAGCCCTGCTTGATCATCGCCTGGCGAGCGATCGCCTGAAGATCAAGTGATTTTGATCGAGAAGATTGGTTAGACATGGAAGTGCAAGAGTATAACTGAAACCGGACCGATTGCTCATAAAGAGAACGTGGAGTTCGCCGATATTTTACGTTTGGAGTCCTTCGGGCCTGGCGTCTCCGTACCGATCAAGCCAAATTCTACTTTTCGCGCAAAGCTCAGCGAACAGAATGAACCGGAATGTCTTTGCAACAAGTTTGCTCTAACCTGAGACTGTGATTGCAGTCATCATTAACAGCAGCTCGGGCGTAGAGGATCAAGCTAACCCGGAGGCTCGCATACGCGAAGCCTTCGCTGCAAAAGGCGTGGAGTCGCAAGTGTTTGTCGCCAATAGTGGCGACGAAGTAGTGGACCTCGCGCGAAGCGCGGTTGCCGAAACTGCTGAAGTGATCGTTGCCGCCGGCGGAGACGGAACAATCAATTCAGTTGCGGCCGCTGTAGTCGATTCTCCAAAACCGCTGGGGATTCTTCCCTTTGGTACGATGAACCATTTTGCAAAAGACTTGAATATCCCGCTTGACCTCGCGGGCGCGGTCGAAACTATTGCGAATGGCCATACCGTCAACATCGATATAGGCGAAGTCAACGGGCGTATCTTTGTGAACAATTCAAGTTTGGGACTCTATCCCAGTATCATTCGCAAACGCGATCAACAGCAGCGTTTGGGATCAGGCAAATGGCCTGCGTACATCTGGGCGGCAGTTTCGTCCTGCGTCGCTTTCCGTTTTTGGATGTTCGCCTGAACGCTAATGGCAAGGAACTAAACTGTCGCACCCCGTTCGTCTTTGTGGGAAATAATGAGTACCAGATGGAGTCGCTTGATATCGGCGCGCGCGCTTCGCTCAAGTCGGGGTGGCTGAGCCTTTATATGACTAATCGCACTGGCAGGCTGGGGCTGCTTAGGTTGGCGCTGCGAGCACTGTTCGGCGGACTGCGTCAGGAGAAGGACTTCGTCGCCATGCGCGCTGAAGAGCTATGGATCGGCACCAGACATCGGCGTTTGCGCGTTGCGTTTGACGGCGAAATAACAATCATGGAACCCCCACTTCATTACCGAATACGTCCGCAAGCTCTGCGGGTCATAGTTCCTAAGGACTGACACGCGAAGTGTCAGCGCGTATCACCCCCCTGGCCGCGATTAACCCTTGGCCGTTGGCCCGGGATGTTGCGTTTGCGCCTTCGGCGCTGATGTAGAAAAAGCAATGCGGACCATCGCTCATCTTTCAGATATCCATTTTGGTCGCGTGGACCCACATGTGGTCCCGCCACTCGTTGAAGCAATAAACCAGCTGAAGCCCGATCTCGTTGCGGTTTCAGGTGACTTAACGCAGCGCGCTCGTTCACATCAGTTCAAAGAGGCGCGCGCTTTCCTGGATCAGTTGCCGCAGCCGCAAATTGTTGTTCCGGGCAATCATGATGTGCCGCTGTATAATCTGTTCAAACGCTTCCTGCTACCTCTCGACAATTTTCAACGCTACATCACCGCCGAATTGCGGCCGTTCTACCATGACGAAGAGATAGCCGTTCTGGGAGTAAGTACAGCGCGCTCGCTAACTATCAAGGGCGGACGCATCAATGAAGAGCAGGTCGCATGGATGCGTGAGAAACTTTGCGCCTATGACCCGAAGGTTGTGAAGGCAGTCGTTACGCACCATCCATTCGATCTGCCTGAGGGTCATGACGAGCGCAACCTCGTGGGTAGAGCACGGATGGCGATGGAACGACTAGCAAGCTGCGGAGCGGATCTCTTTCTGGCCGGTCACCTCCATGTCAGCCACACGACTCACAGCGCAACACGCTACAAGATCAAAGGACACTCAGCCCTCGTCGTGCAGGCGGGAACGGCGACATCCACGCGAGGGCGTGGCGAAGCAAATTCATTTAACATGATCCGCATTGAAAGGCCGCTTATCAGTGTCGAGAGATTTGAATGGCAACCTGCCGGCGCCGGCTTTGCGTTGGCAGAAGCCGAACAGTTCACTCACACACCCGACGGTTGGAGCCGCATTTGAAAACGAAAACATCCGATGACGAGTGCTTCCTTAAAAGATCACCTCGGTTGGCACTTGATCGCGGGTCTATTAGTCTTCGCCGCTATGACCCTTCTCCTGGGTCAACTCGCCGATGAAGTTCTGAAGGGTGAACCATTAACGATCGTCGATGTGGAGTTGACCGATTGGCTGCACCGGCACCGCTCGCGTCGAGTGACTATGGTCTTCTGGGTGCTCACCTACCTTGGTTCTACCGCAGCAGCTGTCGGTCTTTCGCTGGCCGCGGTAATTACTCTGGCAAGGCGCCGGAAAAAATACTGGTTGACGACGTTTTTAGTTTCGGTCTTCGGCGGCATATTACTTAACTGGCTCCTGAAGTTTGCCTTCCAACGTGAGCGGCCTCAACTCGACGACCCAATTTTTTCATTCACCGGCTACAGCTTTCCCAGCGGACACACGATGACCGCTACAGTGCTGTACGGCGCACTTGCCGCGCTTCTGGTAAGCCACACGGAGCGATGGCTCCATCGTTTCCTCAT
Source organism: Pyrinomonadaceae bacterium (assembly GCA_963728625.1). GTDB lineage: Bacteria > Acidobacteriota > Blastocatellia > Pyrinomonadales > Pyrinomonadaceae > PSRF01. The sequence goes on along the minus strand of CAVSKU010000011.1, from coordinate 471,473 downwards.
CGTGCTCGCGGCAGGTTTGATAATTCTCCTGGTCGGCTTCAGTCGCATCTACCTCGGTGCACATTATCTAACAGATGTTATCGGTGCTATGGCTGAAGGACTGGCTTGGTTATCACTTTGCTTTACCGCCACCTACTCGTTGTGGCGACACCGCAATCAATCCAAACCGCGTGGTTAACCAGCGGCCTCCATTTGCCCGCGGCCTCGATCCTCAGACATCGTCGTGAACTAATTCCGCACAACTGCTTGCTGCCGGCCGTGCGAAACAATGCGTTCAATTCTGAGCGGCGGCAAAAATAGGCGGAAATTTGAATGAAAAATGCCCGCCCTCAAATTCCACGCGGGTGGTACGTCCGTTGCTCCGCCCTACCGCAAACACTCGGCACGGACTCTGAGTTCAGCTATCGCGCAGGTAAAGGAGGGTTAAGGCTATGGGTTTTTGGATGCGAACTCGCGGGAAGAATCAGGATGCCACCGCTTTGCCAAACCAACGCGCTTACGAGCTTCGCAGGGACGCTCCGTCGCCCTCGGTTTCGCCCGCAGTTAATGAAGGACGCGGTAATCCGCGTGCAATTGTCGAACGTCAGTTCATGAAGATGAGCAAAGCGCATGACCGCATTCGCTCCATCTGCCTGGCAGCACACTCGCACCAACATCGCTAAACAGAACTAACCGCGGGCTGCTATTGACGAGCCTTATTACCATGCATTAGCTTGTGCAGCGCTGACCCCATGAAACGCGTTGCACTAACACTCATGCTCCTGCTTCCGGCGCTTCCTTTCTCTGCGCCGGCGCAAAAGACACTGTCGTCGCCTGCGGCTTCGCAGAAGGATTCCAAATTCGAGAAAGGTCTGCTGTCCAAACTAGAAGACGAAGTCCTCGCCGAAATAAATCTGGCTCGAGCCAACCCTACCGATTACGCTCGTTACCTCGAAGACCTTCGTCGAAAGTACAAAGGCAAAGAATTGAAGTTTTCTGATGGTGACGTGTTGATCACTAATGAGGGCGTTGCCGCCGTTGACGAAGCGATTAAGTTCCTGCGATCGGCTAAGCCCGCCGGGCCACTGGTCGTTCGGAAAGGCATGGTATCAGCGGCCAGAGATCACGCTGCCGACATGGTCAAGACAGGGACAACCGGACATAAGGGTTCAGACGGAAGCCACGTGAAGGATCGGTTGAGCCGCTACGGCACCTGGGACGTTTCTTTCGGAGAGAATATTGTCTACCGGAGTCGGAGCCCCCGCGAGAATGTTATGGCCCTAATAATCGACGACGGCGTGAGCAACCGTGGTCATCGAAAGAATCTGTTCAACTCGGATTTTCGTGTGATTGGAATCGCGGTAGGCAAACCTGGTAAGTCGGAAGAATTCTGCGTGATCACCTTCGCGGGTAGATATGTCGACAAGAACGTTCCTGATGCGAAGGCCACCGTCCCCACCGCGACAAAGTATTAATCTCCGCCGCGCTTCAACTTGAGTTCTAACAAAACAACTTGAATGTCTCGTGGTTAGGAAGAGGGGCTTGCCCCCGCTGAATTGAATGTCATCGGCTTTGCCTCAAAAGTCTCGCAACGCAGTTTTACAACCCGAAGGGTTGTCAGAAAGTAGCGGGAGGTCGGAGCGAAGCGAAGACCTCCGGATCACGACATGACTCGATTGCACCCCGCAGGGGTGCCAGAAAATAAACGAGTTTCTTGCATCCCTTCAGGATGCTCAGGTCTCTGGCTCCTCCGTACCGGTGGTCTGCGACCACCGGCTACTGTCTCTCAGCCCTGCGGGCTGAAATCGCATCCATTCACCGCTGACAGTTTTAGCTCCGTGTTCTGTGACCTGTGGAAACGATTGCTTACATTTATTAACCACAGAGGCACTGAGAACACGAAGGTCACACTGAATACGATTTGTCAGCTGACTACCTTTCGAAAGCCAGTTTGACAGCGGAAAACTCGTACGGTAAGTTACTCGACTTGCTCGTTTCAGTAATGACTCACCTTATGCGTCCCGTTCGTCTAGTGGCCTAGGACACCGCCCTTTCACGGCGGCGACACGGGTTCGACTCCCGTACGGGACGCCACGATCTCAACGCTCAAAGCAGAATAAGAAAACGGAGGCAAAAACCAGTGGGCCATTTCACAGCAGCATCGGCGGTGGAGGTTCCTTCCCTCCGCTGTCGGTTCGCAGCGCCCTTACGAGTCGTTCGAATTGATTTTCGAACAGCTTACTATTGCGCTCCCATCCGCCGAAGTCTGCGGCAAGGCGAGCTTTAACCTCCGTAGCCAAACCACTCTGCCACTGACTGAAAAGATAATCGTCAAGGTTGAGGGGAATTAACGCCAATATCTCTTTCCCGCGTTCCCGCCACAATTGCTGCTCCTTGTCGAACGCAATCTTAATCTCATTATCAACCCACCAACTCGTTAACGCATCTTTAGAACAGCAAAGCAGAACCTTGTCCCAAAGGCGAATACCACGATCCACCTCCGTATAAACCTTATCGCCCGGAAGCAATTCATGCTCATCAAGCCAGCATCGAATACCTAGGCTTTGAAGCCTATCATGCAGGCAGCGGGCGAATGATTTGTCAGCATGGCTGTAGCTCACAAAGCACGAATAAAACTCAATAGGTTGGGCTATCAAAGATGGCAGATATGAGATGAAAGTTTCCGGCAACCCGACACCTCGAAGGAAGACATCAGGGATCCTACCCTCTGACTTGTATAGAGTATCAACCCCGATTGTGGAACGGCCTCTATGAATTACTGTCTCCAATCTTTTGACAGAACTCAGGTCGTTATTGCCGAATACGGTTTGCCCAATCTGAGCTCTGTGAAGATCCGTCTCGGTTAGATGTGCTCCTCTGAGATCCGCTCGGATCAAGCGTGTCTCGCTAAGGTCCGCGCCGTCTAGACGTGCCCTGCTAAGGCGTGCTTCGTTTAGCTGAGCTCCCCTTAGGTTCGCACGACTAAGTTCTGCCTTGCGAAGGTCCGCTCCCCACAGGTTAGCTCCGCTAAGGTCTGCCCCGATGAGGCGAGCACTACTTAGACGTGCTCCGCTGAGGTTTGCTTCGTTAAGGTTTGCCCCGATGAGCCGTGCGTCAATAAGACGTGCCCAAAGAAGGTGTGCCCTGCTTAGGTTGACAGCATGAAGATCTGCTCCGTTTAGCTCGGCCAATTCAAGGTTGGCGCCGCTTAGGTCTGGCTCTACACTAAATTCAGCCCCTCTCCACTCGTTCCAAACGGTTACTCCACGCTTGAGTACTTCCAGGTGTTTGAGGTTTGCCATATTGGCCTAAGGTTTCTTCACCGCCAGCGCGGCTAAGACGAACCAGCCACGTTCTTAGCATAAAATTCTACCTCATCCAGTAATCACGCGAAATGAGCTCGCCTTTCCCGGATTCCAATCAAGCTAGGGATACAGGGAATATTAGGAAGTGGGAACAGTTTAGCTCAGGCGGCAGTCTTCCGCAGAGTTTCCATCTCTCGCAGCCAGGCAATTATCTGGTTCCAACTCGGAATGCTTTGGGACGCCAAACTGGATTGACCAGCGGAAATCTGTTGCAAGTAGCTGTGAAACAGCCAAGGAAACATTGCACCGCCGGGAGCTGAACTCGATCACGGCTGAATTTGCACCCCGCCCCCGGCTCGATAGCCCACACCTTACTAGAGCCAATCTCCAACCTCTAATTGCTTTTAATGAAGTTCAAAGAGTGCGGATCACGGGTTATTGTTTTTCGATTCCGAGCACTCGCTTGGCGGGCATCTGAAACCACATAATAACTGGGAAATCCATCCCGTCTTAGAACTGGAGTATTGTCCAAGAGGTAAGCGAAGCACAGCAGACAGTGATGATAACTGGGTGAAACTGGGCGAAGAACCGTGATAAAGACGCTACACGTTCACCCCTTTTCGGCCGTCGATCTCAAATGCAAAAATCGAAACATACTGACCAGTTGGCACAAGTTTCGCTATCGAGCGAAAGTCAATGCACCCTTTGGGCTGGTTGGTCGCCTCCGAGGGTTGAAGTTTGAGAACGGTGCGAGGAACGAGAGGCTTATATCACAATGTTGGTCGGTTGGAACGCTGATCTTTCCTACTTGGTGAGGTTGACCTGTTGTCCACCTTTGGCCGCTATGTTGAATAGCACCCACAGCGAAATCATCCAACAATAATTGCCTTCGGTAAAAAAGTCTCTGAGTTATTCAAAATTAGAGACCCAAACCCACTTACCGCGCTTATCTATGTATCCGGCTGTCCGTCCCACCGATGCGTATGCCAGGCCGTTACTAAACCCCATCACAAAATCGAAACGCGGCTGAATCGCAATCTTGCCGGTCGTATCGATGAAGCCCCACTTATGATCAACTGCTATTTGGGCCAAGCCTTCAGAAAATTGACCTGCGACATCGAACTGGGGCGTCAATGCGATTGCGCCTGACTTAGTGATGTACCCCATCTTATTCTGGATGGTGATGGGTGCCAGCTTTTCTGAAAAACTTCCGGCGCGATCAAAATATGCGGGAATAACAAACTGTCCGCTCTTATCGATATACCCGTATTGCCCGCCTTTTTTGGCCACTGCCAGTCCTTCTTTAAAGTTCGGCAGAAGTAACGCATCCGTCGGCGACGACATACGCTCAAACTTGGCGGGTATCAACCAATCACCTGATCTATCCACATAACCAAGTCGATTATTTTTTAGCACACAGGCCAGCCCCTCAGAGAATCTATTCGCGCCCTCAAATAACGCCGGAATGACAAGCTTGCCGAAAGGATCGATGTAACCCCACTTGCCAGCGATTTTAACCCGGGCCAAACCTTCGTAATAGTTATCAGCCTCAACGAACTTTGGCTCAACAACAATCTTGCCCGAAGGATCGATGTAACCCCATTTTCCATTTAACCGGACTTTTGCTCGCCGCTCCTTAAAAGGGAAGGCCCGCTCAAACTTTGGTTCTATGACGATCTGGCCGGCTGCGTTTATGTATCCCTCCTTACCGTCCCTCATGATAGTCACGCTCGCCAAGCCTTCACTAAATGGCTCCGCAGAATAGAAGTTAAAGTTAATGACAAGTCTTCCGCTTGAATTTATAAAACCCACTCTGGACAGTGGACCACTGTCAGCACTAACTGGAAATAAGCTTGTGTTTGAGCGCGCTGAGCGCAATTCAAAATTAGTGTCGACGATTGGAAGCGCGGAAGACTGTTGACTTTGCAGTCTGCCCGTCCCCGCCCCGAAGGTAATTGTAAAAAGAAACGCTAATACCGGATAAACTACGCTCTTTGAAAATGATAGCGCCGGCCAGCGACGCTCACGTCTTACGGTAACTGGAATATTTGCTATCGGCTCAACGTAATCGCTAGGAGTTAGGGGGGACATGAGAAAGGCTCTCCTGGGTGAAGTATTGGAGGCTAGCCGGCTGTCTTCCAGATTATGTCGGCTTATCGCTGAAGAGTGTCGGTGGGAATGGTTATTTATCATGACGAGTCTGTCGTCAAGTTGGAGGTGATTTAGTAGATTGAAGGTCACCCTACTTTGTCCATGAGTTTGCGAGGACCAATTCAGAAGGAGACTCTTCCAGGGGAGGCGATTTCATGGGGTCTATCCCCATCGAATCCTCTGTACAGTAACCGCTCTGCGGAAGCGCCGCAACCAAAAAAGGTGGCCAACTTTACCACAGTACTCATCTGAGTCAAGGCAAATATCGCCGAAAATGGGTCTTTTGCTAAAGTTTTTGCATAAGTGCCGTTTGATATTCCTCCGTGATGGCCCCTCAAATTAGGCATAGCAACGGCCCTCTCTCCGCCAGCGGCGGGCTCTGTTGTTAGTAGGACGTTGGTCCAAAATCGATGCAAATCGTTCCCTTCAATAAGCGGCGTCACCATAAACTCCCGAGGATCCAGAGGACAACGCCAGACGCAAGATGGTTGTCATTGATTCAAGTGCATTGGCCTTTGGATCTAATGCTTGGGGCCCACTCGCATTCGTGTTGGCTCAGGTCTTAACAGTCAAGCAATTTATTAGGGTTGTTTAATAATCGGTCTCATCGCCGGTTGAGTGGTATTTATTTGGATCGGTCTGACAGGAATCAGATCGGGGCTAGAATTTACAAAGACCTGCATGTTGTTCCGAAAACCTCCGGTGTGGTCGTTCCCACTACGTCGAGGTAACATTGGTGAGACGCCCCTGTCCTGACGCACTGAGTTTTCATAGTCAATTGTGCCCTCGTCATCAAGCCGCGGGTGACCAGCAGCTTCGTGATAGAAACTGATCGATTCGGGCATTGGAACTTCCTCTCCGCTCACCCCCTCGACTGTCATGTCATCAGCGGCCGCAACGAAGACATCGTACACTGAGGTGCCATCACTGTAGTTGTAAAAAGCTGTCCATCCAGATCTTTCACGAGCTAGATTGTAAGTTACTTCCGTACGCACCTCACCGGTTGCCTCCGTAACCGGCTCTCGTAGTTTTTCTGTCTGTCCAGGTTTAAGACCATAATAGTTTACGGTTATCTTTGGGTTCTCTATGACCGCAACCAGCCCCTTATATGCGTTAGTAGCGTTGGCCAAGTCGACCGCTTTTGGATCTTTAACCCTAACTTGATTTCCTACAACCTCAAGATTTGCACGTTCGTCTGCGCGGAGGCGAGCGTCCATATTGGCTTTACCCCGTTCCATTGCGGTGTTGTTTGCGAATACAAGATCCCGACCATCTGGATCGAGATACTTGAGGGGATTGCTACGACAGTAAGAGAACAGGTTTATTCGCTGTGGATCGTACAAGCGCACAATCGTCAGCATAAATGGATCGACGCTTGTGAACCTTCCATGACTACTGGCGTAGTATCTGGCACCGAAATAATCCATGCCCGTTTCATTATCTCGTTCCTTTGAGGTGAACTTTTGGCGGATGTTGTCGCCGGTGTAGCCTTGCGAGGTGGTCCGACCGCCTTGCCCCGCCAGCAACTCCTCACCAAACGGCAAATAGTCATGCCGTTTCACACTCGCGGCGGAGCCGGTTTGGTCAATAACCATGCGTGGGGTGCCCAGATGATCAGCAACCAGCCACTCAATATTTGCAACCGTGCTAATGGCGGAGCTCGAAATCATTACCCCCGAAATCGTCGCCCCATTCGAATACATCCACGTATCCACCAACAGCGGATAAGTCGGCGTGAGGGTACTCGTATAGAGCAGCGAGCCGTTCTTACGATACTTGACTACTCCGCCTTCTACGCTTACTCGCAACGCGTCTTGCGTGCTGTACGTCCCAACTTGTCCTCTGCTAGTTCCGCCTTCATACACCCAGAGTTGTCCCTGATCATTCGGATAGATGGCAAAGTCGATGTCCTGATAACTCTGGTCGCCGTCACCGTGGCTGAGACCCAGCATGCGATGTTTGTTTGTCTCATTCGCAATGAACTCGACAAATCCGTCCCCTACAGCTATTGACTGTGTCGATGATGCTCCGCCATTCCAGCCGTCGGCCGCTGTCTTCGTCAGACTGTTCCCCACAGCGCTGACTCCCACCACATTCGTCCAGGTCACGCTCTGCGCTCCACCTGTCAGTCCGATCTTCAAGTTATCGAACTTCACCGCTCCGGGAGCGCTGTTCCCTGTTCCCCAGGCTCCCGCGAACAGATACACCCGAAGAGTTGTCAGGGAAAATCCTACAGAGGCTGTCTTTCGAGTTGTCCAGATCGTGCCGTCCGAACTGGTCTCGAAATTGATCACATTGGTTGAAGGGTTGTGACGCAGGCGCCAGTGCCGATGGATTGTGGGGTCATAAATCGGCACATAGGTTTGGTCACTGATACCGCCCACCATTGAGCGCATAACCATGCTGCCTGCGCCCGCGTTGATCATGAAATAGTTATTCTGATCAATTGCCAGCTCGATGAAGTTCTCAGCGTAACCGGACTGGCTGACAGGCTGAGCCACTTCTACTTGGAAACTCTTGCCGGTCAGATCATAGGTGGCGTTGGAGGAGACGCCATTGTAGCCACTCGAGTTAGCGGCCAGGGTAATTCGCAACTGTTGAGCTTGCTCGCTGACAACGGCGGTGGAGTTCGGATCGATCACCGTCCATCTCGACGTGTCGAGCGAGTTGTCGTTGAACTCGTCATATAGAATGGGCGCCGGGACAGTGGTGGTGTCGGCAGTGATTAGAAGTTGCCCGTTACGATAGCCATACTCCTTCTGCGGAGTGATCGCCGCGGCATTGGCTGCATACTCAGCCAGCAGCTCGCCCCCAAGCCCATAAACCTGCCAGATCTCAGTGCCGTTTACGTTGCGCTTGACGCGGTGGCCATCACCGTCGTAACCATAAGTTTGCCACTGCCCATTCGCCCATGCTTGCTTCATCCGGTTCTCGGCATCATAAGTGCGCGCACCCTCACCGCTGTAAGTATCGTTGGTAAGATTGCCCGCCTGATCGTAGCTCATCGTGTAACCCGCCGGCGCAGTCAAACGGTTCGTAGTCGTATCGACGCCAAAGTTCGGCTTTGGCACATTGGAAGTTGTGTTTACTTGATCAACGGTTCGATTGGCCCAACGATCATACGTGTAGGCCTGCTTAAAGCTGTCTGCACCTGTGCCGTTGAGCTTCTCAGCGATTGAAGTCAAACGATTCAAGGCATCGTAAGAGAAATTGTCCTGAAAGAAACTGCTGCCGGGAATGTAATTCTCCTGCCGCAGGAGATTTCCATTATTGTCGGTGCTGCTGCCCCCCTGGACAAAGTTGCTGTTGTAGTAATTAACGATAGCTCCCCGATCACCGTTGGCCGGATCAGCGGAAAAGGAAGCAGTGCTGACGCGAATGTCCCAAAGTTGTCCACGCACGTTGTAGCGTTGCTTATGATAGATCGGCGTCGTTGTGCCAAACTTCTCCTGCTGCAGTCCATTCGCGGACGAGTACTCAAGCTCACTTGCATACATTCGCTGCATACCATCACCGAGGTTTCCGCTGAAGGCAGGATTTAGAGCGTCCTTGTCAGCCAATCTTGCTGCAGCGTCGTAGTTGTAGCTGACCACATGCCCGGAGGGATAAGTCATAGTCTTAACTTGGCCCGCGAGATCGTAGGTGTAGCCCATCGCATAGGTCTGAGTGCCGATTGTTTGAGTGGCCCCAAGAGCTTTCCCTGTGGCGTCGTAACCGCTGTACCCATAGCTTGAGATACTTGAGCTCACTGATTTCAAGCGGCCGATGCCATTGCTAAGGGTGGCAGAATCATAGTTGTAAACGACCGTTGGAGTGCTATCGGAGTAGCTACGTGTTACCGGACGATTCAGAGCGTCATATGTGAACGTTGAAGTAATCGAACGCGCGTCAATCTTCGTCAACAAATTACTGTTGTTGTCGTAGGTGTAGGCGATCGTTCCGCTCTCCGGGTTATTGGCGGAAGTCAAACGTTTTAGTGAGTCGTAGATGAACGACCGCGTCTGAGTGCCCTGCGTGACCGTGGTGAGATTATCAAGCGCATCGTAGTCGTAGTTAGTTAGATAGTTTAACCCGGACGGGGACGGGTCTTCGTAGACTTTCGTTAACCTGCCCAAGGCATCGGTTACGCTCTTGCGCGTTTTTCCTGCTTGATCTGTGACGGTTACCGTATTGCCGGCGTAAGCCGTGCTGACAACCGCGTTGTCCGGCGTCGTTACTAAGATTACTCGCCCCAACGCATCGAACCCCGTGGTCGTCCATATAGCACTTTCGCTTTTCCACGGCCGATAAGAATTGGAAACCTTGTACGGCCGACCGAGACCGTCGTACTGGGTTCGAACAACGACATAGTTAGTGGCGCCCTCATATTGACGCGACTCAGTCGTCCGTCCGAGCCCGTCGAACACAACTTGACTCTTCAGCGCATTGTCGTTGTATGAGCTTTGGTCGGTGGTAGTGGTCACCAGCCGATTTGCATCGTCGTACTCGATAGTTGTCTGTGCTTGCGCGGCAGTGCCAACGGCGATAATCGCTTTGGTAGGACGATTCAATTGGTCGTTGTATTGGACGTTGCTGACTACGCCATTGGCATCCGTCGTCGAAGTGACTAATCCAGTAGCGAGGTCATACACACTGGTACTGATAAGAGGAGTGTTGGAACCGTGCTGACCCGTTGGGTCAGGAATTGCCGACGTGGTTTGCGTGGGATATGCGTAATGGTAGATAGAGGAGTAACTAATTTCAGTTTGGTTGTTGTTCCCATCCCAGGTCTTGGTTAGGTTCCCTACCTGATCGAACTGTGTGCGGCGCTCGAGCCAGGTGTTTCCAGGGTTGAGCCAGCTCCTCATTTTGGTGGGGTTGCCGCGCGCCGTGCCAGGATCAGCCCAACCCTGGACCGTGCCGTACCAAGGCAGCAAGCTAGTCTCGTCATATTTAGTTTCGCTTTGTGCGACCAAAGTCTCGCTTCCAGTAGTTGCATTCACGGCATAGACCTGCTGAGCCACCGGCAAGCTGCGCATGTGGACACTCGTCGCGGTGTAATCAATGCTGTTTGCTGGATTGATCACTAAGTAGTCGGTATGGGTATGACGAACGGGGTGTGCCGAAGGAGTTCCAACCTCGAAGCCATACTCCCAGACGTCAGTCTGGTTGTTGAACTGATCGAAACCGACTGCGCCTGTCAGCGGATTGATCGCAGTCTGTTTAGTAACGAGGTTTGCACTTGCGGGTTCGACAGTAGTAACCGTGGTTACCAGCCGAGGGTTATTGGAGGGTTCTGGGCCGTAGCTCGAGTTCCACCAGCTCGGCGCTTGCTGCTGCCACGTTTGCTCAGTGCTGCGCATTACGCCATTCAGGGCAAGTACTTCCGTCTTGTATTCCTTGCCTTCATCCCAACGGCTGTAGTCGGTTGGCCGGCTAAAATGGGACAACGACGGTTCCGCCGTCCCATAGTAGTGGTGGCGGGTCCCGGCCAGCCAGTTGCCGTTGCCATCGCTATGCGTAACCAATGCCTCCGTGTTATTTCCAGTTGATCCTCCTGAGAACACAATCACACGTTCCAACCCCTCCGCACCGAAAACCCTTTTAACTGTCACACGCCGATGTATTTCGTATTCGGTTACCAAGCCGAAGGGATCAGCGGACCTTGCACCCAGATTCACCACTCCATCGCTACTTTGATAGTCGTATTCGAAGGCGCCACCGGTCGGTAGCTCAACGCGGGCTAACTCGCCGTAGCTGTTATAGAAGAAGTTGTAACTACGCCCGTTGGGCAACTCGACTGAGGCTACTACCTCAGGATTATACGGCGCGCTGTTATTGTTGCTGAGCGCGAACAACGCGCTATACGACTCGATTGAATAACCGGAACGCAGTCTGTTGGAGAGGCTGGCGTAATGGATTCGGATATGCCGCTCCGCCCCACCGACTCCGGCAAATATGATGTCATCGTAAGTAACGGAAGGGGTGTGGTAACTAATCGATACATTACGGTTGACTGAATCGGTAATTTGCGTAGCGCCTATGGTGACCCGGTTGCCTTGCGGGTCACGAATCCACACCACGCTGCCGCCTTCGATGCGAAAGCGCGTGCCGTCACGAAGCAGGAGATCTCCTGTAGGACTAATGGGCGGATAATCATTGACCAGTGAGTAGTCCTGAATAGCTGTATCCGAAATGAAAGTCGCTGATGAGCCGTCGGCGGTGATGAAGACTGTGCCGCGCGACGTAGGTGTTCCGCAGGTTCCAGGCAGCGGTTTCCCGTAATAAAGTTGATCGCGCAATTCATACTGTGTACCGTCGGCGGCAGTAAACGTAAGCCGCGTCAGTGTCCAGGTGTTGATCTTTGTGCCGCCACAGGACATTGGTTCCCATCCGGAGCGTCGCCCCTGCAGTATTCCGGCACCATAGCCCGGTGATGTGCCCCAAGGTTGATCGGTGGGCATGTATGTATGGGTCACGGGATTGAGATCACAACTTTCGCAATAGAGATTCGGATCAACGATGGTGTGTTCGACGCGCCACTTCCTTTCAATCGGCAACGTCATCGTGTAACCAGCACTACCGCGACCCCCAATCCGCAAGAGTGGGAGTTGGAAGCTAAGACTACCGTTAAAGGGGTTTACGTTATCGAACCCGCTTAGCGCGTACGAGCCGGACGGGCTGCCGGTTTGCATTCCCGCCGGAGTCTTTCCGTCAGTCGAACTGTAAGTCGTGCTCGTCTGAGCAAGTGTTGGTGCCCCAGCTGCGCAAATAATGAGGGATAGAATCGCAGCCAGCCGTAAACGAATGATTCGAGGGGAGGTCAGGGGATGCATAAGGTTCCTCATTCAAGGGAAACCAGGATGGAAAAGATCCCGGTTCCGAAATCCTCCGGCTTTTATTTTGAGGGAGGGTGAAGTGCATAGGTCGGGTTGGAAGTTGCAAGGTCATTCATATGAATCGCAGGCTGCGAGGCTAGCCGGCTTGGCGATTCTGTGTGGTGCGAGTTCTTGTCCGGTGCTAAAAAGCGTCCTTGATGAACACGGTTTTTATCCGAAAGAGGCCAATCTAAACCATCTTGCCGTTTTGATATGAGCCTCTAGACGCGATGAGAGAATCGTCAAACAAGCGAACCTGTTAGCTTTTCGAGCTTGGTGGAAAACATGACCCGTACCTCCAAGTGAGAAAAAGGTTGTGGACCAATTGAGTCGAGTGCGCGGTCAGCACGAAAGGGATTGAGAGGCTGGCTGCAGCACTACGTAATGGAACGGCGGCAATGTATATGTTAAACGGGGAGGAAAAGTCAAATATTTTACGAAGGGACGTCTTATTTCGCCGGGGAGAAGGACTGGAGCCGTCAACTGTTACCGACACGCCGTAAAAGAACTCCATTAACGTATCTGGTTCCAGTCTCTAGTGTCTTTCAGACACCAAGTTAACCTGCTGCCCGCCAGCCGCTGCAATGTTGAACTGCAGGGCGGGTGTATTGCGTGATAGTTTTCTTACCCTCGCCAGAGTCTCACATGCTCAGGTGAAACGCCTTTGAGCGGCGGTCAAGCGCTTCTACCAATAGATGCCGACAGTCAGAGTTATCGACTGTTTCATTGCACTCGAATAAGCCAATTCCAATTAGGCCACTCACCCGTTATCTCTCGTTCTAACGGCATTTTCCGCCTCAGGCGGCTGCTGTACGTAGAGTTTCCATCTCTTTCAGCCAACCTATGATCTGGTTCCAGGTGGGAATGCTTTGGGACACCAAAAGCCTAAGCATTTTCTCAGCGCTCGATACGCTTCTTAACGCTATTCACAGGGGTCTAGTCGCGCTAAGCCCTCGCCCTTTCTACCGTCTCCTTTTTGCTCTCGACGTTGTGTGCGTCGCTTTGGCTTTACGCCTGGCCGTCTTCCTATTGGCTCGTGATTTGGTCCCAACACTCGCGGACTTCTCCTGCCACTGCGACCTCTCGTGGTCGTTGGTTTGCACGTCTGTTTGCTTCGGGGGCGGGCCAACCTCGTCTAGTGACGCTGTGATCAAGTCGTCGCTGGGGCGCCGACCCTCGATGAAAGCAAAGACGTGGTAGTTGGCGCCACGTTCGCGGATGACTTCAATGCGGCCCTCGTCCTTCATGCGTGCCAGCTCGTTCATCACGAAATTCTGTTCGGCATTACTCATGTAGCGATAATCAATGTCGAACGCCAGCCCGGTGGAGTGCGGCGGCGTATCTATCAACACGGCATAGCGGTTAACTCTGCGTAAGGCGCGCTGATATTGTTCCGGGCGAATTAGAGAACTCACTGGCAGCGGGCGGGCAAAGTTATCGTGGTAGCCCTTTGCTATTTCTTCAAGCACCTTCAGAGCCTGCGGTCGCAGTGAGCTAAGCAGATAAACTTTTAGTGTCTGACGGTCAACTGAGTCGTAGAGATTGAACGAGCGTCGACCGAAGTTTTTAGCCAGCGCTTGTAAAGAATCGTAATCGCGCCAGAGTTTTGATCCGTTCAACGGCGAACCGGAGACGTGTCCGTAGTATTGATTGATCAGTGCCTGGTCGGCCTGGTTCGATTTCAACTCCTGCTTTCGGGTCGCAACTTCAACTTCCAGTTCGTCTTGTTTGGTCTCTTTACTGTCTTTGAGCGGGGCTGATTGAGTGTGACCCTGCAAATCGGAAATCTTCTGCTGCAGTTTCGTTTGCTCATCTTCAAGCCGGGCATAGGCATCGCGCAGTCCGGCTTCATCGTTGAGTTCGAGATTCTGATCGGCGACATATCGGGTGAAGGCATCACCATCCACTCTGGCCCCGACTCCGTAAAGGATATAGGTATCGGTGACAGCCGGGAGCGGAACCATTTCGCCGCGTTGAATCATCGCCGCGAGATCCACAAAATCCTGCACCGGCTGAAGATTGAACTTCTTGACCTCGGCGACCTGCGCCGCCAAAAACCAGCGCCGCTCGTCGTAGTGTCGTAGCTGCGCAGGGATTTCGATGGCTACGTTTCCGGTGTCGCCTCGATTCTCTTTTATCTTTTCCAAGCTCCGCGCCCACAAGTCGGGATCTGAAGCGCGCGCGGCACTTGTCGGCGAGGGGTCGTCGCAGAATGCACGTTTCACGGGGAAGCGAGCCAGTGCCCAAACTCCAGCAGCCAACGCTGCGGTCAGAATGAGTAGCAGTAAAAGATGCCACCGTTTTAGGTTCAGCATAGATGAAAGAGATGAAACTCGAAAAACTGTTCTTTATTGTCAAAATAGTCATGCAAATTTGAGGCGGTGCTCCAGGGCGCCTCTTCCTATTCCGCGTCTAGTTACAGAGAGTAAGATGTCCCGTACAAATCCGCTCAATGCTCGGATCGATGGGAAACCAATGAAGATCACAATCGATAACAAGCGTGCCACTACAAGTTTGGCATTGATTGTCCTGATGTGTTTTTTCCTGCCCTGGGTACAACTTAGTTGTGGCACATCGGAAAACAGATTGAGCGGCGTAGATCTGGCACGTGGCGGTCGTACGGAACTTTATCTGATCCCTATCCTCATGCTGGCCGTACTTTTCTTTGGCATTGCACGGGCTTGGAAAGATCGACGCGAAGTCTCAGCCATTGTTAGTCTGGTCGCCGGACTTGTTAGCGCCTACCTTATGAACCGTGAGCGAGTAAGAGCCGAAGATACTTCAGGATTAATTGCAGTAGGATTGACTGGCTGGTTCTGGCTGGGCTTGGGCTCAGCGATCGGGCTTGTAATTGTCAGCGTGCTTCGCTTTTTGAAACGTCCACGAGAGACCTGATTAATTCGGCCAACGTGGAGTCAAGAGTATTCGATTCGAAATCCTCATAGAAGGCTTTCATTTGCCCACAGATTTACTGGGCGTTAAGGGTGCAACATATAACATTGAAAGAGCCGGAAAAAATTTAACAGCCGCGCTGGGACCTGCGTGCTTCGAGATCCGAAACAATATTCAGCGCTTAGGTAGTTTAAAGGATTTGTATGCGCCTCGTTTTTATCAAAAGGTAACTGAAGCGCCCCAGCTTGCTGAACTTTTACAGAACGCAAAAGAAGATGTGTTTGTTAGTGCGTCGAGCATGTCTTACGTCGCGCAGAATTTAAGAGAAAAGATTTTCGACAGAGCAAGGGACGGTATAGCCATTAAGCTCTTGGTTATGGAAAACAATAAGACGAATGTTGATCTTATCGAAAGTTACGGCGGCATTTCTGATTTTCACAGTGAGCTTAGGTGGTGTCATCAGGTTTTTAGAAAATGGCGAAGAGATGCTGACTCTGAAAGTCTCGACTTGCAAATAAGAACAACTTCAATTGTTCCAATTGTATTGAATATAATTGACGGGAAGAGAGAGGATGGGGCGCATGTTGGTTATTCCGGTTGCGTATCACACCGCTCCGGCCGATAGACCCTGCTTCTTAATCCACAAACAATCGAGCAGGGCGGCATTCACGACATATTATGAGAAAGCTATGGAATGGTGGGAGCTGTCTAAGGAAATGTTTGTTTCAGCTTAGAGGTGTATTGACTTGCGAATAGGTTCGCTTTTTTCAATTTGCTTGTCATTACGTCGCAAGCTTCTCTAGCTGTGGTGCGCAAACGTGGAGTTTAAAAGGTTTTGATTCGAAACGCTCGAGGCTTTTTTGGGATCAGGCAAAAAGGAAAAAGCAGACTGGATATGAAAACAACATTTAAGATCGCGATACTCGCGGCTGCAACACTTTGGATAACCGCTTGCGGCGCACCCGCAACAAACACAAGCACGTACACCAACACTGCCAAGCCGACCGCGGCGGCCCCGACGGCCGATGCCTTGCTCGCACTCGACAAGCAAGCCAATGAAGCCTTTATCGAAGGTGATTCTAAGTTCTTCGAGCGAATGTTGAGCGACAAGTTCGTTATGTACGAAGGCGGTCAGCGAATCGACAAGTCGGCTGTGAGCAAGATGATTGGCGGCAACAAGTGCGACGTCAAAAACTGGAGCCTCGAAGACCCGCATCTGGCCAGGATTGATGCGGATACCTACGTGCTTAGCTACAAGGGAAACTTTGACGGCACTTGTGCGGGACCCGACGGCACAAGCATGAAACTGCCAAGCCCGGTGCGCGCAGCTACCCTATGGGTCCGAAGCGGCGAGAAATGGCTGGCTGCTTATCACGCCGAAGTCCCGATAGTCGACCCAAAGAACCCGCCTAAAGCCGCGCCCGCAGCTACGGCCAATAAGGAACAGCCGAAACTGGACGACCAAGCCACGGCAACCTCAAATACCACCTCGACCAGGCCCGCTGCTGACCCAGTCACCGAAGCCATGATAAAGATCGAAAAATCGGTCTGGGAAGCCTGGAAAGACCGCGATAACAAGACGCTCGAGGACCTGACGATCAAGGACCTTTCGTTCGTCAACGTGTTTGGCACTTATTTCGGGAACAAGGCCGATGCACTAAAGGACTGGCAGGGAAACTGTGACATCAAGAGCATCAGTCTCACAGACAGTGTGGGAACGAGCCTTTCGCCGACAGTGGGTCTCCTGACGTCTAAGGCTACGGCTGAAGGCTCGTGCTATGGCCAGAAAGTCCCATCGGCACCGATATATGCCACATCTGTCTATGTTAAGGGTGGCGACGGATGGAAACTAGCGTTCGGTTTGAATCGCCTGAATTAAGTTCGATTTTAATCTTCCGCAATGCCGAGGGTGAATTGCTCGAAGATACTTGAGACAGTTTTCATGCGACCGCGC
Organism: Pyrinomonadaceae bacterium; assembly: GCA_963728625.1. GTDB lineage: Bacteria > Acidobacteriota > Blastocatellia > Pyrinomonadales > Pyrinomonadaceae > PSRF01. The sequence goes on along the minus strand of CAVSKU010000011.1, from coordinate 454,335 downwards.
TACGAACATTATTCACAACCTTGACATGCGGCTTCGCAACTCGAGCACTGGAAGACGCTACCACGCGCCACTGTGACTGCTGCTTCAAATACGCCCGGCTAATGTGAAACGAGTCACTGAAGTCCCGGCCTCTAATTCGACTCGTAACCGTGGTATGGCCATCGAACACTGCCGTGTTTTCATTGACAGTCTCCTGCAGATCAGGCAGGTCAACCACCTCAAGCCTGAGAACACCCGGCTTGGAGACTCCGATTTCAAGAATGCGTTTCATAGATTTGGACTCCTATTTGTCGAGTTTGCCTAAACCACTGCGTCTTCGGGTTGTTCAACCGACCTTCGTCACTGCAATCACCGCATTACTCAGAGGCTGGGAATATCTGGTCGATCAAAACACAACGCTAAGCTAACCAACATAGGGACGTCTGTGCGCCAGGCCGCTTATAAACTCGGCGAAGTATTGGGAAGTAAGAAGGAAACTTAAATTTGTTTATGTGTGTTGTCGCACGGACGGTTTGCGACTCGGTGCTGTAAACTGCTTAGAACAACATACTCAAGCGGGGCGGCCAAGCGGGACGAGAAAGCGTTTAATGAACAAAGATCAGGATTCGAGCCAGTTGATTCTGGTAGTGGAGGATGTGCACGAGACTCGGGACGGCATCGAGAAGCTGCTGAAGGCCGACGGCTACCGCGTGGCGGTGGCCCGCGATGAACAAGATGCGATAGAAAGCGCACAACGAACACGCCCCGACTTAATACTGCTGAGCCTGGCCGGTCTACCACGCGACGTCGTTATTACTGCCCGTCGCATCCGTGCAAATGCGGGGGTGGGAGAAAAGGTTCCGGTGGTGGTCTTTTGTATTATGGGCATCAATGAAGGTGACGAAGTCGCCATCGGCCAAAATGTGCATATCACCCGCCCGGACAACTTTAATCAGTTGCGAAGCCTTCTGGCTCGTCTGCTCCCTCAGGTTCGCGTAGCCGCCTGATCACTTAAGGGGCGCGCGGCTGTAGTTATTATTTTGAGGTACCTTCCTTAGGCCCCGGCACTTTGCGCTTGAGAAACGAACTGAGAGATCCTGCCAAGCAGACGCTCAACGTCGGGCTTCGAAACATAACCATTAGCTCCAGCCTCAATACCCTTTTTGACATCGGATTCATAGGCCGCTCCGGAAAAGAAAAGAATCGGGGTGGCGGGATCCAAGCCTCGCATTCGGCGACACAATTCAAAGCCGTCGAGATCAGGTAAGCACGTGTCCAACAAATACAGGTTGAAGCGTTCTGCCTGGACTAGTGCCAAGGCTTGGGCTGCAGTTCCCACGGCTTTGGCTTCAATTCGCCAGAACTTCAGCAGCATGCTCAGCATGTCACGGCAGTCTTCATCATCATCCACGCAAAGAACTCGGGGTCGCGGTTCTATTGGCACTTTGGCTCCTGATTTGGGGAAACTATTCGAGTAGCCGCGAGGGTAAATCAAAGCGGACCATAGGTCTGTGCGCTAACACACATAAAGAACGCTCAAGAATCGCGACTAAACCACGCTACTTCGGCTCAAGAACGCTTTTCGCGTAGCTGCTCTTTGTGGGTTGGCGCACAGACTGAAAACTTCCCAACGTCGTAAGCTCTTAGTGTTTAATCATGACAGACGCTGCGGGTAACTCGAATCGCAATCACAACTCGCAGCGCGCACGTTCGCTGAAGCTCAGATATAGGGCGTCCGTTTCACAATCAGACCGGAGCAACCAGGAGTCGTTAATGAGTGAAAATATCGAGCCACCCGTAGACACAAATTCTCCCGCATTCAAACAAGGAGTGGAGGCAGCCCTAAATTCAGTTGAGGACACCAATGATTGGCAAGCTGGTAATGAATTGGGTCAGGAACTGAAGCAGGAGGATCAGCCAATTGCTCCCGTGCGCCCACACATTTCCGAAGATCCCGCCACTCCGCTTTTCCTCCGAAATGATTCCAGAGGCATTAAGGGAAACGCCCAGGATGAGAAGGATTGGATCGAAGAATAGCCTATCTTCGTCGAACCTCTGCACCCTGGGCGTTACACCTTTCCCCTTGGGGTGATCACGGCGATAGCGAGAACCCGGTTCGTTCGCTATCTTGGCCCACTTGCTCGAATTGTCAGCTCAGTACCGCTCGGGAGTTCTAAGCTGTCTTTCCCCTGAACATAAACTGAACCGGCGCCTCCCGCAGCACCAATGATTCCACCGATTGCAGCGCCTTTTCCGCCGCCCGCGATGGCGCCGATGATCGCGCCAATTGCAGTGCCGATGCCCGCGCGCTGAATCGTTTGCGTGGTCTGGTTATCGCCCTGCGCGCTTCCTTCGTTGTCGATCTTAATTGCCTCGCCATCGGCCATTCGGACGCTACCGAGGACGCCGGCAAACTTGTAGGTCTGACCGTCGCGCAGCCTGATGCTGTCGAAGTTAAGCGTAATTGCCGACCGGCCGCTCAAGCGGCCGCCCTGGTCCACCTTACCCACTGTGCCTTCTATAACTGCGCCTGCGTATTGGCCAGGCTCGCGCACCGTCATCGTGAACCGGTCGCCCTGCTTCGTATCCTTTGTGGTCAAATCATTGTTTAGTACGGCTACCACGATTTCGCCGTCTCGCACGAGGAATTCACCGCTCGCACCTGTGTTACTCAACACCGGACTTGAGGCGTCATAAATATTCCACTGCGCTACTTCCGAAGTTCGGTTATAGATGCTGTTAACCACAATCGGTTGATCTAGTCGTTCTACGTAGATCTCGCGTCTTACTTGCAGCCGGCGACCATTGTCGATGGGCTCGAAAGTAACGTTGAAGTCATTCTCCCTGTAACCCGTTGATCTGACACTTAGCTTATCTCCCTGCAGCGTCGCGGTTACCCGGCTCATAGAACCATTGCCTAGTTGCTCCTGGCGTTCGACGCCGTCGGCTTCAAATGTCGACTGCTGGGCCCGCGATGAAGCAATCGTAATTGTTGAGCCACGACGGTCAATGGCCAACGCTTGCGGGGATTCGAGTCGTGCCAACACACTCTCCCAGTTGCCTCGTCGTTGGTGGTCGGAAGTATTCCCGGTGGCACGTTCGGCAACCTCGCGCGGATTGTCACTACGCGACGCATCAAGCTGGTAGGTTCCGGTTAGCCGATTATTCGAACTGTACGGCGACGGCTCGGCTCCAGTCTGCCAATTCGTGGCCAGGTTGTAGAAGCCTGCCAGCGTGTTTAAGTCTGCCCGCAGAGCTGACCAATCGTTCTGGGCTCGATCGGTAAGGCGGTTACTGCGCATATACGTGTCGATTGGGGCGGCTCGCGCGATCACGCGCTCGACATATTCAGCAACTGGCTGTCTGGTGTCGAACTGGTGGCGCAGTTGATCGGTCGCATTCTTGAAACTACGAACAGCCTCATTCATGTTGCTTTCGTTTCTGGTCCGGTCGTAGCGGCTTTCGCCAAAAGCATCTGTAAGACTTGAACGGAAAGTGTCGCCGCCATTTCCGATCCGCTGAATAAGCAGATTGAGTTCGCTATCGGAAAGTCGGGGCATTGAATTAGCATTTACCGGCGGAAGAGTCTGACGGTTCCAGTTCCAGCCGAGGCTATAGGCATTCGCCAGTGCGTTCAGATTGGTTCGAACTCCAGACCAATCGTTTTGCACCCGCGTGTTCAATCGATTGCCCGTCATGAAACCGTTAATTAGTGATGCCTGCCTGAGGATATTCTCGACGTCAGCAGCGGTCGCGCGCCGCTGATTGAATTGATTCCTGAACTGAGCGACAGCGCTCACAAAGGCAGGCTCGAATGAGTTGATCTCGTTTTGCGCACGCGTTTCGATTCGCCTCTGCACCATGGCTGCATTAAGGCTGTTGCGAAACCTGCTTGAGCTTTGTTCGAGTCGTTGCAGTATGGCGCCAACCTGACGATCACTGATCCGCGCGGGCCGTCGTTGCGCTTGCGCGCTTACTCCGAGGAGCGAAAATGCCAGCAGGATAAACACAGAAACTATACTTTTTGAATTCTTCATTTTCTTCTTTCAGCTCAAGGGAGCTTTGACCAAGGTTTCTAAACACACGTCACAGAGAATAATTGCACCAGATAATCCTGAGTTGATAGAGGGGTGCTGTAGACGCGGGGGCGTTGACTATTCTTAAGCCCAACTCTGAAATACAGGTGTCCCGGAAGGGTAATATCTAAGGCAGAGCTATGGATGTAGTTATATCAAAGGCGATAGAGACGGTCTGTGCGCTACCACACATAGGTGTTAATCAAACGGAAAGGGAGGGTGCGGCGTCCGCCCTAGGGAAAATCCAATCAGGGTTAAACGGCCGTGGTTTGCTTGCAATTACTTTCGCTTCAATATAAATCTCTGCGTGTTAACGCAAGAAGATCACGAATGTCTCGGGGCCAAACCACTCGTAGGATATAAGAAGGACCTATGCGAACATTAGAGATTGCAATAGGCATAATTTTGTTAGGTGGGGCAGCATGGACCACGGTTAGGACCTATAAAGGAAGAGGTGCGTCGTCCTTTTTGATTCTTGCGTTCGCCCTCTTTCTCGTGGCCCTTGGTTTGTTTTTCCTCTTTGGCGCTTTCAGCGCGTTGTTTCGTGACTTCAGGTTCGGTTCGGATTGGATCAGATGAACTTAAAGGATGCCCGGCTTTCCCAGCAGCCGATCAAACTCGTCTTTAACCACCCGGTAACATTCGCAGACGGTTTCTTCCAGCTTTCGCCGATCGAGGATTGTAATGTGACCGCGAACGTAACTAATCGCCCCGAAGTCTTGCAGTCGCCCCGCGGCAACGGTGACGCCTTCGCGCCTGACGCCCAACATGTCGGCGATCAATTCCTGAGTCATGATCAACTCGTCTGCCTTCACGCGGTCGTGGCTCAATAAAAGCCAGCGGCAAAGTTGCTGCTCTACAGAGTGAAGACGGTTGCAAACGGCAGTCTGAGATATTTGAGTAATCAAGGCCTGGGTATAGCGGAGCAGCAACTGCTGGAATTTTCCACCTAGCCTAAACTCATCTTGAAGCACCTTGGCCTTCATGCAGATTGCGCCGCCGGCGCTCTGCACAACCGCACGGTTAGGCATGGTGCCGCCACCCATGAAAAGAGCAATCCCCACCACGCCGTCGTTACCGGTCAAACCCATCTCAGCACTGGTGCCGTTCTCCATGGTGTAGAGCAAAGACACGATTGAACTCGTAGGGAAAAAGACATAATCCAGGTGTCCGCCAAATTCATAGACAACCTCACCGAGAGAAAGCGACACCCGCTGCAATTGTGGAGCCAGGCGTTCATAGACGTCGGGCGGAAGCGCGGCGAGAAGGCGGTTCTCAACTGGTTCGGTTGCAGACATGAGGACTCCATGCTGGGTTAACTTTAGAGACACGACTAATTCGCATAGCGGAGCCCCATTTTAGCCGGGGTTGGAAAGGCTATCAAGCAGTCTCGACCTGATTAACGCAAGACAAATCTGGCGTCAACGTCCGGTTTCTGCTCTAGATCTATGTGCGCTAACGCACAGACCGCGCAACCAAAAGGCTATCTACTTTGGCCATTCCCTTTCAAGGCGGCCACCGCTCGGAACGAGCAATACTGAAAGGCTTTCCCCGGTGCAAAGCACAAAAGGACGTATCCTCTGTACTGAGGATGACGTTGATACGCGCGAGCTGATTGATTTTGTCCTCACCCAATATGGCTATGAGGTAGTTTGCTCCAACAACGTTCAGGCTGTTGAGCTGGCCAAAACCCAGAAGTTTGATTTGTATCTGGTTGACAACTGGATGCCTGGTCTTTCTGGTACGGACCTTACCGAAAAGTTACGCCAGTTTGATCAAAACACACCCGTTCTATTCTACTCAGGCGCTGCGTACGAGGCTGATCGGGAAGCAGCTCGGGTTTCGGGTGCCCAGGGATACTTAGTTAAGCCTGCAGACAGCGACCAGTTAGTAGCAGAAGTAACACGACTGATCGCCGAATCCAAAACCATGTCACCTGTCGAGATCGCTGCGTAACCCTCGAGGATGGGCCGGCGGAATACAAAACACCCGGAGGAAATATGAAAACAGAGGTTTCAATCAACAAACCACTCGCCATAGCAATAACTCTGACTGCCCTACTCGTCGCGACTTCCGTGCCAGCCGCACCACAGACCAAGAAGAGCCTGTACGAACGGCTCGGCGGCGTCTTCGCCATCGCAGCGGTTGTTGACCACTTTAGCGACGCTATTGTGCAGAACCCGATCGTGGGGAAGAATTCCAAGAACCCAGCCCTCAGGAAATGGCACAGGAGTAACTTGGGCAGATTGCCCGGACTCAAGTTCATGCGAACCCTCTGGGTTTGCGAAGTCACAGGCGGGCCGTTCAAATTCTCGCCAACAAAGCCGGGTAAAACTCATTTAGGCCTTGAGGAGGCGCATCGTGACCTGAATATTTCACCAGCGGAATTCGACGAGGTCGCGGCCGAGCTTGGGCGCTCGCTTGACTTCGCCAAAGTGCCTCCTCAGGAGAAGGCAGAAGTTCTCTCCGCATTTGCAGCCCATAAGGACGAGGTAACTGCTGGTCACAAGCCGAAGTGATTACCTGAAGGCGGCGTTTGCAATGTGCCATAAGGCGCGTCTGTCCCTATGCAGAGCGGTACGACCGCCCTGCCCCAGCCACTCCTCATCAAACGGTAGATAGTCATCCGGGGCCAATCGTTTTTGGTGCATTACTCGATAATGGAACGGCGGAATGTATATGTAAAACGGGGAGGGAAAGTCGAATATTTTTATGTAACGACGTATCTGTATTGCTTGCAATTTATTTGTCGTGCCACCTTGTACCACCCTATCTGGTCTCTGTGCCGCTGTGTTGAATGAATGTTAAGGAAGACGTAGCTCAGAGTCTCAGACTCACCGAGTTTCCACAGAGAATTCCCGCTTAGAACAAATCACAAAGAGTTACGGTGCGAGTCGACCGAGTTGTTGGTTGAAACTCTGCTTACCTTCAGGAACGGTTCCGACTCGTAGTGCTTTGTAGCCCCAAATACCAAAACCGTTCTCAACTGGGATGAAGGAGAAGGTCTCGCTCAAGGTGTGCCTTGTAACCAACCGCTGGTATATTGATGGCATCATAAATCGGCCTGAGAGAAAGTTAAATGAGATAATTGTTTGTGAATAAAGAGTTAATACGAAAGCCTGGGCTTAATAAATCGCACACGCGAGTATCGCTGGTGTTGGCAGTCCTGATATGCACGCTCTCGGCTTCGGCTGTCTTTGCGCAATCTGGTGGCGACGTGGTGATGGTCCTGCCCTTTGAAAACAGTTCCAACCGCCCTGAGTACAACTGGGTCGGGGAAAGCTTTGCAGACTCACTTGCTGAATTGCTGAACAAGCCCGGCCTGCTGGTTGTCTCGAGCGACGAGCGTCAACTTGCATATCAACGGCTGCGTTTGCCGGAGACGGTCATCCCTTCAAGAGCTACTGCGATCAAGCTGGCGCGCGATGCCAAAGCCTCGATGATTGTCGTTGGTACCTATTCAGTTACTCTGGCGCCCGATGAGCAAAAGGCAGAAGATTCAAAAGACGAAAAGGACAAATCGTCTACTGCTGCTTATGTGCAGTTAACCGCCCGCGTAATTAAGGTTAATGAGGGCCGCACGCTTGGTGAAATGTTTGACGGTAGCTGGGCCACACGACAGTTTGATTTCGGCGGGCCACTGACTACGCTGCAGAACATACAAGGTCGACTTGCATATCAGATTCTCTACCAGCGCGATAAGGCGCTACCCTTCTCTCAAAACCAGCTCGTGCAGGAAGCGACCAAGGTGCCGCAGCGCGCGTTCGAAGCTTACGTTAAGGGAGTTCAACTCAGCGACCGCGATTCTAAGCGTTTAAATTATCTGAAGAATGCCATGCACTACTTCGCCGAGGCTAATGGCGGCGCAGTTTATCCTCAAGCAGCTTTCGAGCTCGGGCGGTATCACATGCTTGAAGGTAAGTGGAAGGATGCGACGGAGTATTTTATAAAGCTGCAAAAGAGGGATCCCAACTACGTTGAAGCTGCATTCTACGCCGGCCTCGGTTACGCCAAGATGGGAGAGTTTGGACAAGCGTTGGCGTCTCTGGTTCCTCTTGCCGCTGACGTGCCCTTGATTGGTATTTACAACAACGCTGGTGCAGTGGCGGTGCTGGCCGCGCGTGAGGAAAAGAAAGATGCCGAGCGCACTCGTCTGCTGGAACAGGGTGCGTCATTCCTGGCGCGCGCGGCCGATTCATCGCCGGACGATCCGCTGGTGCATTTCAATTACGCCCTTGCCTTGTTCCTTTTGGGGAAACACGCCGAAGCCGCCGACCAACTGAAGCCGGTGATCACCGCCGATCCAAGAGACGGACAAGCCTATTTCCTTTACGCGAAGAGCCTGGAGAAAACCGGTAAGACTGAAACGGCGAATGCTGCGGACGATCAGGCCCGCAGGTACTTGCCCAGTTATGCCAGGTGGCAAACGGAGTGGCAAAAATCGCAGACGGTCGGTCAACTGTCTTCGCGTCTCAGAGACATCCTTAATCGAGACGACGTTTCCGACTTAATGCGGAAGAACGCGATTGAAGCGAGTAACAACCCAAATTCGCCAACGGAAGAGTTGCTGGCAAAAGCGCAGGAGCTGTACAAGGCGGGACGCGATGACGAAGCGCTGCCGGAGCTGCACCGGGTGGTAATGCTTGAACCGACCAACGCGATGGCGTATCTGCTGAGCGGCCGAATCAATCAACGCCGTGGGGACCAGGAAGCCGCCATAGCTGCCTTGAAGACGGCCATTTTTTGGGATCCCAAGTTAATCGATGCCCATATCCTGCTGGGGCGGATCTTTCTGGAGCGAGGGGATCGTGGCGAAGCCACTAAATACGCCGCCAGCGCTATGACGATCGACCCCAATAATCAGGAAGCGATAGCGTTGCAGCGGCAAGTGACAATGGGCAAAAACTAAACCCATGACTCGTATTTGAGGTTAACAGCAAACTCTCAGATTCGGACGTTTTTCTGATTAAGGCAATTCTCTCGCGAGGATTGCCTTATTACTTTCTATGAAACTTTTGCTGCTCATTTTAATCCTGGGTTTGATTGCGGCACTGAACCTCGGGATAGTAGTAGCGCTCTGGCGCTACAAGAAAAATCGCTGGGGAAGAAGCAGCTTACTTGGAGAGTCAGGAAGCGCAAACACCAGTCTCGATCCTGTCGGGTCTGTCCTGATAGCCGGAGAATTATGGCCCGCACAGACCAGTGACGGCGAACACATTACGGCCGGCACCAGGGTTCGAGTCGTAGAGGTTCAGGATCACGGAGTGCTTGTCGAACCTTGCGACTAGAGTTCTCGTCTGTTCGCGACCCTTCCCTAATATTCAATCCCACTTCGATTCCAAAAATTTCTTCGGTGTGGCATGGCAAGTGCTCTAAGGAGAATCGGCACGCACGGGATGACCAAGTAAAGTCAAAACGTGCCCCCGCCGCCAACATCCCTCTGAGCGCCGCCTGCCGCTGCGCCAGCCACCCGCCGAGCAACCCTTCAGTGCTTCCCCCCGAAATATGGAACCCAGTCAGCAATGGCTGGGTTCTCCCGCATTTAGAATCCCTTTTAATTCCGCTTTCATAAATAGTCGATATTCTTAATCATTGTTCCCAAGCAGCACCTCGCATTAATTAACGCCCACCAAAAACTAGTCCTGGTTGTTGCGGTCAACCTAAGACGGATTTTGTCACTTTGACGGTGACGATTTCTGTCTTTTTGACGCGTTTCATGCCCTATTTGAGGAGTGCGACGACGGATTCCAAGATGTGCGCAAATTTTTTTTGGTGAGTCGTTGAGGCCTAAACGCCAGATACAAGACCAGGCAACAGTTCCAATTCTTAGGCGGGTATTCTAGATTTTGCTAAACTCGCCGCAATGCAGGCCGTAGGTTCTCGAGCGTCAGAGGCAAAGCCGCAAATCCGCGTAGGATCCTCACGACTTATCACCACACTACGATCAGCGGTGCCATCGCTTATTCAAGCCGGCGCTGCCGTTGGTTCAGCTGCACTTCTAATTTTCGCTTTCCCTAACTTCGATTTTTGGCCACTCGCGTGGGTCGGGCTGGTGCCATTGCTGCTGGTTCTCGCCGCGCGCCCTTACGCGTCAAGAGCATTCGTCAGCGGCTGGTTGTTTGGCTCAATTTTCTTTTACGGCTCGTGCTATTGGCTGACCTACTCGATGATTCATTTCGGCGGAATATCCGCCGGGATCGCTTACGCGATGCTGATACCGGGTGCCCTTGTAATGGGCCTATTCCCCGCCGTCTTTGCCCTTTGCCTCGCGCACTTTTCTAAGAAGTGGGGAACTTGGGCACTAGCCGTCGCTCCTTTTCTTTGGACTTCCCTCGAATGGGCACGACTGGAGGTCACCGGGCAGCTCTGGAATGCTATCGGATACTCACAGGCCTACCAGATTTCATTGATCGCGCCCGCGCGTTGGGGAGGAGTTTACGCAGTTGGGTTTTTAATAATCGCTGTCAATTCAGCGACGGCTTTAGCCATTCTAGAGCGCAACCGGAAAGCCTTGTTGATATCGGCAAGCGCGGTCTCTCTGGTAGCTATCGTAATCCTTTTCGGAGCGAAGCCGTGGTTGAAGGAAGGAACAGTGGTGGGCCAGAGCGATGCAGTGGTGATCGCGCTGCAACCGAATGTTCCCATGGATCTGGTGAAGTCAGACGATGATATGCGCCGCCTTGCCGACAGCCACTTCACGCTCAGCGCTGCTGCATTACAAAAACTGCCGCAGGATGGGAAGCCACGGTTGTTGATTTGGCCCGAGTCGCCGATGAACTTTACTTACGGAACCGACTTGCCCTTCCGAGAGCGCATTGCCGGGTTCGCGAAGTTCCACAAGACTTCCCTGCTTCTTAACTCGCAAGAGTTGGCGCCGAACGACGGTCTATACAACTCCGCGCTGCTTATAAATGAAGAGGGTAAGCTCGTCGCTCAATATGATAAGATTCGCCTACTGCCGTTTGGCGAGTATGTTCCGCTTCCGCGCTGGCTGCCGGGAGCGGGTTTGGTAACAGCGATAGTGGGTGATTTTACGGCTGGAGCAAATTACCGGCAGATGCAGGTAGGACCGGTAAAGACCGGCGTCTTTATTTGTGTTGAGTCGGCCTATCCAAGCATTGCACGACGGTTCTCACGCGAGGGCGCTGATGTGCTCATCAATATATCAAACGATGGCTATCTGGGCCCGACTGCGGTAATGCGCCAGCACCTCGCGAATGCGGTGTTCCGAGCAGTTGAGAACGGACGGCCCATAATACGCGTGACGAACACCGGGATTACCGGTTACATCACGCCGTCAGGGGAGGTTCGGGATGCGACGTCCCCGTTCCAAACGGATGTGCGGACCTGGGAGATGTCGCGAGCACAGACTTCGCAAACCTTCTATGCCAGTTATGGCGAGGTCTTCGTAGCGTTTTGCTCGGCCATAAGCCTGATAGCAGTAGCTGTTTCGTTTAGGAGACACCGGCACAAAACACGAGTTTAGGAGAATTAATGATCGAGGCCTCATCAGTTCAGGAGTTGAGAACGAGCTATGAAGAGCTGCGTATAAAAGTTGAGCAGCTCGGGAGGTTTCTTTGATGTTACCTCCAGCAAGGAAGAATTAAAGCGCATCGAAAACCAGGCTTCCTCGCCTGATTTTTGGAGCGACCAGGAGGCTGCACAAAAGCTTTTGCAAAGGCGAAGCGTGCTTGAGAAGAAGATCGAACGGCAGGAGCACTTCACGTCGCAGGTTGAAGATGCTGCCGTTCTTTTCGAATTCGCCGAAGACGATGAGGAGTCATTGAAAGAACTTCGCTCGTTGCTGGAGCGCCTCGAACAGGAAATAGGCGTCGCCGAGACTGAAATGCTGCTTGGCGGTGGCAATGATCAGCTCAACGCTATCTGCACCCTCCATCCGGGCGCCGGGGGCACGGAGTCGCAGGATTGGGCTGAGATGTTGCTTCGGATGTATTTAAAGTGGGCCGAGCAACGTGGATTTAAGACCGAGATCATCGATTATCAGCCCGGTGAAGAAGCCGGTCTTAAAGGCGTAACATTCCGAGTTGAAGGAGAGTATGCCTACGGATTGTTGTCGGCCGAAGCTGGCGTCCACCGGTTAGTTCGCATATCCCCTTTTGATCAAGCCGCGCGGCGTCACACCTCGTTCGCCTCTCTCTTCGTCTATCCCGAGATCGATGAAAACATCGAGGTCGAACTAAACGAGAAGGACATGCGCGTCGATACCTATCGCGCCACCGGGGCGGGCGGGCAACATATCAACACAACTGACTCGGCAGTCCGCATTACGCACATCCCTACCGGTATCGTGGTTCAATGCCAAAACCAGCGATCGCAGCATCAGAACCGCGCAGTAGCGATGCAGGTCCTGCGTTCACGTCTCTACGAGCTGGAACTGGAAAAACGAAAAGCTGAGACTGCTGAGTTGGAAGCTAACAAGGCTGACATTTCATTTGGCTCGCAAATCAGGAGCTACGTGCTGGCTCCCTATCGTCTGGTCAAAGACACTCGCACAAAGCTGGAAAAGGGCAATGTTGATGCGGTGCTGGCGGGCGACATAGACGACTTTATTAAGGCGTATCTGCTGTCGAAGAAAGCAGCGTAGTTTAGAGTACAAACTTTAGTTTGTTTCTTACGAAAAATAGCAACCTGAAGGTTGTACTCTAAACGTTGAGTTGGAGACCGAATGGCGACCACTGAATTTGAAGAGAAGCCGAGGATAATCACTCTGCGGAATAGCCGGCGTAATGAAATCGTGGCCATTCTGCTTCTCGCCGTTGGCCTGCTGCTAACGCTTTGTCTGGTTTCTGCGGCCTTCTATCCCAGCGACCCTTCATGGAACTCAGCCGGACAAACAGAAACGCGCAACTGGGCGGGCGCGATCGGCGCCAACGTCGCCGCGTTCCTGTTTCAGATGATCGGGCTCGCTGCGTATCTACTACCTCTTCTATTGTTGGCTGCAGCCTGGCGCCGGTTCCGCACCCGCAGCATACGCGCGCCCTTCTCGCAGCTCCTCGGGTTGGTTTTGCTTACCTTAGCGGCTGCTGCCCTGCTTTCCATTTCAAATATTCAGCCAATCTTTGATGCAAGCGTGCAGCCCGGTGGTTTGGTTGGGACCGTGCTTTCACGAATCCTCGCAAGCGGTCTAAACACAGTTGGCGCGACCGTGTTGCTGGTCGCGATTGCGGCGACCGGGTTACTGCTGGCCACAAATTTTTCCTTCATCGAGGCATACGAGAAGATTGTCAATTCGCTGGCGCAACGCTCTGCTTTTGTGGCAGAGGTTCCGGCGCGATTTCGAGCCTGGCGGGAAGGGCGTCGTGAGCAGTCGCGCGTGCGCAAAGAACAGCGCGCAATTCTGAAGGCGGAAAAACTGGCAGCGCGTGAAGCGCTCCGCGATGCGACGCGCGCCGCCGAGGCTAGCGCAACCCTCGACTTGACTCCGGAAGAGAGAATCGCGGAATTCATGAAAGACGAAATTCCCGCGACGATTACCGCGGAGACGATTGCTCGTGGCGAAAGTCGAATTGCTGACGGTGCAACCACCGCCGGAACTGCACCCGCTCGCGCCCTCGCAGCAGGCGCAGCAGTGCAGGGAGCAACAGTAGTGGAGAGTCGGTCCGGCCGTCGCTCCATCTTTCCAGGTTCGCGGGCAACCGCAGTCATCGACGAAGATGAGGAGCTGGAGGAAATGGTTAAGGGCGCGTCAGTCTTGCGCGCCAAAGGAGAAGCGCCGGCAACGGGCAAACTGCCATTCGACACTGACCGTTCTCGGCGTGTCTCTTATTCGGATTATTCGATGCCGCCGCTGGAATTCCTAAACGAGGCTCCACCTCATAGTGAGCAGGCGGATACGGAGCTGCTGGGGTTGGCTACGCGACTCGCTGAGAAGTGCAAGGAATTCAATGTCACGGGCCAAATTAAGCACATCTGCCCCGGCCCGGTAGTCACGACTTACGAATTTAAACCTGACCCGGGTGTGAAGTATTCGCGCGTCGTTTCCCTGGTGGACGATCTTTGTCTGGCATTGAAGGCTGAGTCAATCCGCATCGATCGAATGCCGGGCAAGCCGCACGTCGGCATCGAGGTGCCGAATCCGCGGCGGGAAACAATTTTCTTGCGCGAGGTGATTGAGTCGCGAGCGTTTCGTGAGTCGTCTTCAAAATTGACGATTGCCCTGGGAAAGACGATCGATGGGCTTAACTACGTTGCCGATCTCGCAAAGATGCCGCACTTGCTGATCGCCGGCACCACCGGAGCAGGCAAGTCAGTAGGCGTTAACGCCTTGATTGTGTCGATCCTTTACCGCGCCCGGCCAGACGAAGTTAAGTTTATTCTGATCGATCCTAAGCGGCTTGAGTTAGGGCTCTACGCTGACATTCCACACCTTGCTACTCCCATTATCACAGATCCCAAACTGGCTTCGCGTTCATTGAAGTGGGCAGTTGGAGAGATGGAGAAGCGGTATCGGGATTTGGCCGGCTGGGGCGTGCGAAACATCGATGGCTACAACACTGAGATCATGCGGCGCAATCTGGTCAAAGAGTATGACGAGCGCGGCGAGCCTCATAAACCACTCCCCTACATCGTCATTATCATCGACGAGTTGGCCGACTTGATGATGACCTCGGGTCGCGAGGTGGAAGAGTCAATTACCAGACTTGCGCAGATGGCGCGCGCCGTGGGTATACACCTGGTGCTGGCGACCCAGCGGCCTTCTGTTGACGTGATTACCGGCTTGATAAAAGCCAACTTTCCGTCACGAATTTCGTTCCGTGTCTCTTCCAAGGTCGACTCGCGCACCATCATCGATACGAATGGCGCCGAACACCTGCTCGGGCGCGGCGATATGTTGTTTCTACCACCGGGTACATCCCGCCTCATTCGGGTGCATGGCGCTTATGTTGATGAGTCGGAGATTGGCCGCATCGTCAATCACTCCAAAGCTCAGGGCAAACCAGAGTACGATGAAACGATTACGCAATCGGAAGAAGAGGCGCTCGGCCTGGAGGAAACCAACGGCGAGCACGACGAGCTTTTCGAGGAGGCGCTGCGGATTTGCGTTGAAATGAAGCGCGCTTCGACGTCGGTGTTGCAGCGGCGATTGCGTATTGGTTACGGGCGAGCTGCAGCCATTCTCGATATCATGGAGCGCGAAGGATTAATTGGCCAGGCTGACGGTTCCCGTCCCCGGCCTGTTCTCGGGCGCTCCTACGAACTGGTGGCTCAGTGGGATGAAGCTGGTGTAGAGGAATAACCAGTCGTAACATACATCAATAGCCCGCAGGTTTAGTTCCCCCTATTTATAACGCACCCAGATCAAAGGGATGAATCCATGAAATCGAGAATTCTTGTCCTTCTAAGCGCAGTGATTATCACTACGGTTTTGACTGAATCCGCATTCGCCAGAAACATGCAGCAAGGCGCGAAGTCGGCGGCTCAACCAGCGGCCGACCAGGTCAGCGCCGCTCAACTGGAGGCTGCCATCGCCGGCGGACAGACCGATGAGGCTTTTAGACTTGGCGAACTATGGCTTAAACAAAACCCGGAAGACGTCGACATGCTACGCCGCCTGGCGACTCTAAGCGGGAACGAGGCCATTAAGGGCAACAGCAAGTTCGTGGAAGTAGGAAAAGGCTACGCTGTCCGCGCGATTGGCCAGATAGAAGCCGATAAGAAACCGTCGGATATGGATGCAGCTTTCTGGGCGGACTATAAAACTCGTTGGCTCCCGCTCCTGTACCGTGAAGCGGGAATACTCAGCCTCAGAACCGGGGATAAGGCAGGAGCGAAAGCGAGACTTGAAAAGGCCGGAGCACTGAAGTCGACTGACCCGGCTGTCTACGCCATCGTTGGACAAATCCACGATGAGGAATACGAAAAGTTGGCCGCCCAGTATAAAACCCTCGCCTCTGAACCCGAGCGGAAAGCCCTTATGACAAAGATCGAAGCCCAACTCGACGTGGTCATCAACTACTACGCGCAGGCTTTAGCGATCGCCGGTGAAAAACCCGAGTTTCAGCAACTACGCACTCAAGTGACTACTGCCGTCGAGCAGTATTACAAGTTTCGACATGGTTCACTTGATGGCCTGAAACAGTTAATTGAAAAGTACAAACAGCCCGTTGCTCCTTGAGCGGACGACCTCGTCATCGAGTTCACATATTTCCACGCGTGCTGTGGAAAACTCTGTGGACAACGCGTCATAAAACAAACGAAGTTTTGAAACTGCTGAACTTGTGGCACCTTGCACACGTCAGCGGCAGATTCACAAATCGTCTGCGCACTTCAACTTGCATACGTGACACAAAATCCATGCCTGGCACTGATCGCAATTCTTAGTGCGGCAATCTTACCGGCCGCCACGTTGAGTGCAGGCTGCGTCCGGCGTACACCCCGCTGGACCCAAGCCCAAACAACCATCGAGTCCAAAGTTAACCGCCGGGTGAATATCAACACCGCCGCGGCAGTTGAGCTTGAGGCGCTGCCGGGCGTCGGAAGGGTCTTAGCGGACCGAATTGTCCAGCACAGACGGCAACACGGCCATTTTCGACGAGTCGAGCATCTCATGATGGTGCGTGGCATCAGTGATCGAAAATTTCGAGAGTTAAGAACAATCATCTCGGTGGAATGAGCCTTAAGGTTCCAGACCGTCGGTCCGTGCTACAATCGACTACTAAATAACCAAGATCAGGAGAAGTAACATGCCATATTCTGAGTTAATGATCCGACCCATGCGCGAAGAGCTGACTCGCCTCGGTGTTGCGGAATTGAGAACCCCAGCCGACGTTGAACAAACGCTCGAGAACACTGCGGGCACGGTAATGGTTGTGGTGAACTCGATCTGCGGTTGTGCCGCGGGAAAAGCACGGCCGGGAATAGCTCGCGCACTGCAACATGAAGTGCGGCCGGATAAGGTGGCTACTGTCTTCGCTGGAGCCGATATTGAAGCCACCGACAAAGCGCGGACCTATTTCACCGGGTACGCCCCCTCATCCCCTTCAATCGCCCTATTGAAAGACGGCAAGCTCGTTTGGATGATGGAGCGACGCCAAATAGAAGGCAAAGACGCCTCGCAGGTCGCAAGCGAGTTGACGCAAGCATTCGATCAATACTGCGCAAGGTCAGAGGTAGCCTCGAGCTGAGTTATTACCCACTCGTGACTCAATGAACCTCTTTTGAGAGCCGAGCTGGACCCAGCAGCCTGGCAAACTCGGCATGTGCCAGCACCACTTCGGGTGACTGCTGCACTGAGGCGAAGTACTTTCTTTGAAACTCGCCGCCTGTTTCAGCAGGGGTCAACAACATGCGCGACTGCTCAATTAGCGCCGCAGCAGTACTCTCGTTTGATTTCTCACGCGCGTCCAGCAGTTCATCAATTTGGACGATCAATTCCGAAAGGTGTCTCAACCAGGAAAACCACGGGTTATGCATCGCCAAGTTCAAGAATTCATAACTGTTGCTAATTTTTCCGTGTTCGCGTTCGTAAGCCAGTCGCTCAAAATCGAGTAGTGTTTTGTGAAGCCGCAGCAACGTCGTCCGCACCGCTAGAAGTCTTTGCACCGTTTCTTCGGACACTTGATCGCCCGCGTTTGCTCCAACTCCGCTGGTTAATTTGGTCATGACAACCATTGTAAGTCTGGGCTGGTGGGATATGAAACTGCGCCCAGTTGAAGAACGCCAAGACGACTTTTCTTTGCTATGATCGCCTGCAATGCCGGCCCCCTTCAGCCTCAGCACTCCGATTGATGAGCTCTACCAGTACCGACTCGCGCGTCTAGGCCAACCTTTATCGCATAAGCTTGCCTTAGCCTTGGCAAGCCATTCCGGCAGGAAGCCAGCGAGCAAAATTACGGTCGAAGATCTGCTCAATTACCTGCCCATGCGTTACGAAGATCGCTCGCGCCCGGCGGAGATACGCGATCTCACGGAAGGTATTGAAGCGTCGCTTGAGCTACAGGTCAAAGTTGCCGGTGGCTATCAGGTCAGAAACAAGCGCTTCGGACGGTCAAGATTATTCATATTCGAGGTCAGCGCGACCGATCCGGGAAAGACCGGCAAGCCAGTAGTTGTCTGGTGGTTTGTTTCCGGTTCCCATGCCTACGAGATCGTGAACTATTACAAGAAACGGTTTGTGCAAGGTGCGCGCTTCGTCACGTTTGGACGCTGGGAATGGGACAAGCGTCGCGCGACATTTTCACTGCGCCTGCATAAACCTGCCGACGAAGTGGAAATGCTGCCTTCGGCCAAAGCGAAGGAAGATGGCGAAGCGGCGAAGCCGGAAACCTCCGATGTCGTTGACGGCGGAATCGAGGACAACGACGCAGGTGATCCCGAACTCGCCATGATTCACACTGGTCGCCGCGTTCCTATTTATCGTAAGTTGGGAGAATTCTCGTCGAAGCGAGTGCGCGAAATCATGCACCGGACTCTCGCTTTGCTGCCCGATGCCAGGATTGAAGAAACCTTGCCTGCCGACTTACGTCTGCGGCAGAAACTGATTGGACGCGCGGAGGCCTTTCGCCAGATCCACTTTCCGACGGAAGAGACTTCCCTGGAGCTCTACGAACAATCACGAAGCCCAGCGCATCTCAGGCTGATTTTTGAGGATCTGTTTTGGGTTGCTCTTGGCATCAACCTCAAACGGGGCAAGCGGATGAAGGAGACAAAGGGCGCCATCATCAAAATCGACCGCGCCGCGAAGTTGCGTATCGGCTCAGTGCTGCCGTTTAAGCTGACTGAGGCTCAGCGTCGTGTCGTGAAAGACATCTTCAAAGATCTTCAGTCTAATGCACCCATGAATCGTCTGCTTCAGGGAGACGTCGGCAGCGGCAAGACCATTGTTGCCCTGATCGCGATGCTAGCGACTCTGGAGAGTGGCTATCAAACGGCGCTGATGGCGCCGACCGAGATCCTGGCGGAACAGCACGGTCGCAATTTGAAGCGCCTGATGGCGAAGACACCTTACCGAGTCGAACTACTCACCGGATCGCTTCGGGCCGCGGACAAGCGTGCCTGTCAGACGGCAATTGCCGCGGGCGACATTCATGCCGTCATCGGCACGCATGCGCTTATTCAGGAAGCAGTCGTTTTCAAAAATTTGGGCTTGGCCGTGATCGATGAACAACATCGCTTTGGTGTTATGCAGCGCGCAGAATTGCGTGCGCGCGGCCTGAATCCCGACGTGCTCGTTATGACGGCGACGCCAATCCCCCGTTCTTTAACCATGACTATTTACGGCGACCTGGACGTTTCGGTAATTGATGAGATGCCCCCGGGCCGCACGCCCATCGAGACGCGCGTGTTGGGCGAGGAGCAGCGGGCCGAGGCGAAGAAATTGATTGCTCAGGAGGTGCGCGCCGGGCGGCAAGTCTATGTGGTTTATCCCCTCGTCGAAGAATCGGAAAAGATGGACTTGAAGGATGCAACGCAGCGTTACGAGTACCTGCGTGACACCGTATTTCCAAAGTTTACCGTCGGCCTGGTTCATGGAAAGATGAAGCCGGCAGACAAAGAGCTGGTCATGCGTCGCTTTGTTGCCGGCGAAATCGACATCCTGGTTTCCACTACCGTTATTGAAGTTGGCGTCGATGTGCCGAACGCATCGGTGATGATTGTCGAACATGCGGAGAGGTTTGGGCTTTCGCAACTACACCAGTTGCGCGGACGCGTTGGTCGCGGCGCGGACAAGAGCTACTGCGTTTTGCTGACTAGCGACAAGAAAACAGAAGTGGCCAAAGAGCGGCTGGGCATAATGGCGCAAACCAACGACGGCTTTCTAATTGCGGAAAAGGATCTCGAGCTGCGCGGACCGGGTGAGTTGCTGGGGACAAGGCAATCGGGTTTGCCAGAGTTTCGCGTAGCGAACATTGTTCGCGACCAGAGAATTCTAGAGGCGGCTCGGAAGGAAGCAGAGTTTTACCTTAGCAAAGGGGATCGCTCGCCGGAGACTGCGAAGATGGTGCAGCGAGTGAAGAAAGATGAGCGCTTCGGCTTGGCCGCAGTGGGCTAGTTTATTCCTTACTAGAGGATTCATTGCGAGTCATTGCTGGAAAATATCGCGGCCGCAATCTTAAGAGCCCTCCCTCGCTTCAGGTGCGACCGACGTCGGATCGGTTGCGGGAAACGTTATTCAATGTGATCGCGCCACGTATGGATGGCGTCAGATTTCTCGATCTCTGCGCCGGATCGGGCGCGGTGGGGATCGAAGCACTTTCGCGAGGAGCGGCGCACGTGACGTTTGTCGATCGGTCGCGGAAAATGTGTGCACTCGTGGAAGCGAATCTCGATCTGTGTAAAATTCCGGAAGACGAAACTATCGTTATTCAAACTGAGGCGACGGCGTTTCTGCAGTCCGAAACGGCTCCGGGAAGACAACGAAGGGTTCAACCGTGGGGAATTGTTTTCTTCGACCCGCCTTATGCCACCGACTATTTGCGCGTCCTGGAACTCTTCGGTGCTCACAGAACCAGTCTGCTTTCCCGGGGTGGGCTTCTTATTGTCGAACACCACCACAAGAACAATCTGCCGGATGAGACTGGAAATATGATTCGGAGCCGAATTTTAAAACAAGGCGATTCGGCGCTCAGTTTCTATGAGCCAACGTCTGATAGAGGAGAGTTATGACGACAGCGATTTCTCGCCGAACATTTGCCAAAGTGCTCGGTGTAAGCACCGCATATGCTGCTTTGCGGCCAGCTGCTTCAGTTGCGGCAGGCGCGCTTCACTCCCCGGGTCAATCAGGACCTGTTGTCCGTCTTAGTTCGAACGAAAATCCGTACGGCCCTTCCCCACTCGCGTTGAAAGCTATGTCAGACGCGTTCAACCTCGTCTGGCGCTATCCGGACGAGCACGAGCAGCCCCTCTTCGAAGCCCTGGAAAGGCTGCATGATGTGGGTCACGACAACATTCTCCTGGGCAACGGCTCTGGAGAAATCTTGAAGCTTGCGGCTGCCGCCTTCACCAGTGCGGACAAAAAGCTGGTGGTGGGCAATCCTACCTTTGAGGCCATCCTTGGTCACGCGCGCACCGCTCAAGCGGAGGTAGTAAAGATTGATCTAACGAACGATTACGCTCACGACCTTCCCAGAATACTCAGCGCGGCTAAAGGCGCGGGACTGATTTATATCTGTAATCCAAACAACCCTACCGCCAGCCTGACTCCGGCCAAACAACTGCGCGAGTTTCTCGCGAGGGTTTCAGGTCAGACAATGGTTCTCGTCGATGAGGCCTATCATCATTATGTCGAATCGCCGAACTACGAGAGCGTGATCCCGCTGGTGAGGAGCAACCCAAATCTCATAGTAGCGCGCACCTTTTCCAAGATTTATGGAATGGCTGGCGTGCGCTGTGGTTACAGCATTGCACAGCCGGCTTTGATTCAGCGCATGCGCTCTCAACAAACCTGGGACAGCATCAATGTTATGGCGCTCGTAGCAGCCGCGGCCAGTCTGAAAGATGTCCGACAGGTTGAAGAGGGACGGCGTCGTAATAAGGAAACGAAACAGTGGCTTTATGCTGAACTGGATCGGCTTGGTTATAAATACATTCCTTCGCATGCGAACTTCCTGATGATCGATGTGCGCCGGCCCGTAGGTCCGGTGATTGCGGGGATGCGTGGACGTAGAGTCGAGGTGGGAAGAGTGTTTCCGCCGCTGCCAAACTTCATGCGAGTGACCATCGGAAAGCCGGAAGACATGACTGCTTTCATCTCGGCATTTCGCGCGGTGATGAGTTGAGCCCCCATTTCATTACACCGGGCTTCAGCCCGGTGGGGGATCGTTCCCCAACTTACCCGTAGTCGCCCAATCATCGAAACGTTGCTAGAATTCACGCATGCTTGTTCTCGGGATTGAGACTTCATGTGATGAAACGGCCGCTGCTGTTGTGCGCGACGGCAACGAAATTGTTTCTTCGGTAATCGCTTCGCAAATCAAGACACATCAGCGCTTCGGAGGTGTCGTTCCCGAACTCGCCTCGCGCGAACATCTGGATAAAATCGTCCCCATTGTTGAAGAAGCGTTCGATCGCGCACAGATCAAAGCCGCTGACGTCGATGGCATCGCAGTCACTGTCGGGCCGGGTTTGGTCGGTTCGTTGTTGGTTGGAGTGTCTTACGCCAAGGCGATGGCGTTTGCGCTCGAAAAACCACTGGTGGGAGTTAATCACATCGAAGGGCACATTTACTCAGTGGCGTTTGAGAATCCGCCGGTGGAGTATCCCGGGCTCGCACTAGTGGTTTCCGGCGGACACACAAACCTTTTCTTCATTCCGGAGCCTGGGAAATATAAGGTGATCGCGCGCACGCGCGATGATGCCGCGGGTGAAGCATTCGATAAAGTTGCGAAGATGTTAGGACTTGGTTATCCAGGCGGTCCAATCATTGAAAAGCTGGCTCGCGAGGGAAACCCCAAGGCTGTTAAGTTTTCGTTGCCGCGCATGGGAGACGGCTCGCCTGATTTTAGTTTTAGTGGATTGAAGACTGCCGTAACCAAACATGTCCGCGAAAGCGGCATGAAACCAATGAGCAACGGCGCTGAACCGTCGCAGGAAATCAAAAACCTCGCGGCCAGTTTTCAAAGCGTGGTGGTGCGATCGCTGGTGGGAACAACGGAGCGCGTTGCGAAAGACGTAAGACCTAAGACGCTAATCGTCGCGGGAGGTGTCGCATGTAACGGGGCGTTACGAGATGCTTCGCGGCGAGCGGCAGAGCAATTCGGCATTCCCGCTTACTTCCCCTCCCCTCACCTTTCGACTGATAACGCGGCGATGATCGCCGCCGCTGGAACCGTGAAACTACTGGCGGGCGAGCGTGCCGGCTTAGACCTCAACGCGGACGTAACTCTGCGATTGCAAAATTTTGAAAATCAGGATGAAACTCTGCGACAAGCGGGGGTTCGATATCGATTGTGAAGGTTGACGCGCGAATTCGTTCATGGTTTGGGTCTAAAAAAAGAAGGCGGGCAGTGCCCGCCTCTAAACGTTCCGATTCTGATTTCTGACTTCTGACTTCTGACTTCTGACTTCTGACTTCTGTTTTTTGTCTCGACACGCGAGACCGAGGTGGGCCTTATCAACCCTCGATAACGCTCATCGCGCTCACCGCCCTTTTCTCATAGGCGGCGATGGTAGCGATATTGCGCTTCTCCACTTCGCTCAATTGAGCATCATCAAATTCAGTATTCGGTTTGTACCAGGGAAAACTTTCAAAGTAGGTCTGGAACCACGGCTCTTTAGTGAACACTTTGCCGCGGCGCGCGTAGATCTCCTGGCGCATCTTGGCCGCGTCTTCAACGAATAACCCTTCCAACAAAGCGCGGGTCAGCGGCTTCCGACTCAGCTCGTCATGAATCTTGTTTTCATAGGCGACAATCGTCTCAACGTTTTGTTTGTCTGGGCCGGACAAATCCTCGTCCTTAAATGAATCGCTGGGCTGATACCAGGGTTGGCTGAAAAAGTACTGCATCAGCCAGGGAGCTTGAAACTGCCGGCCGTGGCGCGCGTACACTTCATTCCGCAGTAAGCGGAGCTCATGCAGGCTTAAGCCGCGCAGCATCTGCGGCGAAATCACTTTATCTTCAAACAGCTCCATGTCGCCTGGCGCGAGGGCAACACGGCGCGACCTTCGTTGCGCTGTCGCTATCGTGCGCAAATTTTGTTGTTCAAGCGCGGTCAGTTGCTTCGGATCGTAGCGGTCGCTCGCTTTGTACCAGTAGCGCTCTTCAAAGTATTGCTGCAGCCACGGCTCGGCGAAGCGTTTGCCGTGGATCGCTTCCACCTCCGAACGAAGCACTAGCCATTCGGCGCCACTATGCACGCCCAGCTTCCGCGGCGTTAGTGCACGCGTCTGCCAATAACGCATGTCGCCGGGTTGGACAGTGGCATGCTTGCTGGCTTCGGCGATGCGAATAACGTCCAGGTTGCGCCGTTCCGTATCGCTGAGCAGCGCATTGTTAAAGTCACTGCGAGGCTTGTACCAATCCTGTGCTTCGAGATAGACACGAATTTCGGCGTCCTTGAAAACCCTACCATGTCGGCCGAAGACGATGCCGCGCATCAGTTTCAAGTCCTCTAACGAAACGCGTGCTATGTCGGAATTTCTTAACGCGGTTTTGGCAAAATCAAAGTTCTGCCAACGTGCCATGGAGTCCTGGGCGTGTGCCGCGAAGGAAGCGCAAACGAAAAGGGTAATTATAAAGAGAACCGATTGGACGTGGGGGAAACGCATGGTGGAGTGCTCCATAGTTGGGGCGGAGCCCAGTCTTAGAGGGAAGATGCTGGAAAGGTCGTGCACCTTCCACGCATCACGGCAGTAAAAGGTATTGGGAATTTCTCAACCGAAAATATCGCGGACCTTTTCGACCAGTCCCTTGTCTTCAAGGTCCTTATTCTCAACCACCGCTAATTGTTCCAGCAGCTTTCGCTGTTCTCTAGTCAACGATGTAGGTGTAACCACACTGACTGAAACGAACAGATCGCCGTGGCCGCGTCCGCCGAGTACAGGCATACCCTTGTTCTTTATGCGGAAAACTGTGCCGGTCTGCGTGCCGGTGGGGATTTTAATCTTCTCTTCGCCTTCGATGGTACCCACCGAAACGTCTGCGCCCAGTGCTGCTTGCGCAAAGGTAATCGGCAGCGAAGCGTACAGATTGCTTCCCTGCCTCTCGAAGCGCTCGTGTTCAGCGAGGTGAATCACGACATACAGGTCGCCTGACGGCCCGCCCTGAGTGCCAGATTCGCCCTCACCTTGAACGCGTAAACGCGAGCCTGTCTCGACCCCGGCAGGTATCTTGACCTCCATCTGCTTTTCGCGCTCGATGCGCCCAGCGCCACGACAATCAGCGCACGGATCCTTCACCACGCGGCCCGCGCCCCTGCATGGTTGACACGTGCGCGCAACAGAGAAAAATCCTTGCTGATAGCGCACCTGACCCGTTCCACCGCAATTAGCGCAGTTCTCCGGCTGCGTACCGGGCGCGGCGCCGTTTCCTTTGCATGTCTCACAGGTCTCGAGCCGGGGAATACGCAACTGCGCCGTCATCCCGTTGTATGCTTCTTCAAGCGTAATTTCGAGGTCGTAGCGTAAGTCCGCACCACGTTGTGCAGCGGTGCGTCGCGCTCCTCCGCGGGCGCCGCCGAATACATCACCAAAACCAAACAAGTCTCCGAGGATGTCTTCAATGCCGCTAAAGCCCGGCGCGCCCCAGGTCTGTCCGGCGCCGCTCGAAACACCAGCATGCCCAAAACGGTCATAACGCTGACGCTGATCCGCATCCGCGAGGACGCCATATGCCTCTGCGGCTTCTTTGAATTTCTCTTCGGCACTGGCGTCGCCCGGATTTTTGTCAGGGTGATAGCGCACGGCAAGACGGCGATAAGCGCTCTTAATTTCCTGATCCGTGGCCGCGCGTCCAACTCCCAGTATTTCGTAATAATCTCTTTTACTCATCCAAACGTTCCAAAACCTCTCTCATCTTAAAGATTAGATTTAACCACAACGCCAGCTACTTACTTACCGGGTCTTCTGCTGGTGCTGATTCTTTGGCAGGATTCATCATAGCGGAAGTGAGTTGAGCAGCGACTCGCTCGAGAGCAGTTAATGCCTTGTTGATCTCGGAACGCCCTTCGGCCTTGGTTGCGGCATCCGCTTCCCCGAATACACGTTCTGCTATCTCCTGGTCGTTTGCTGACAGCATGCCGCCAAACTTGGTGAATGATTTTTGTGTATTCTTCAACAACGACTCCAGCTTATTGCGCAAGACCACAATTTCCTTGGCTTCCCTATCCGTTTCTGCAAATCCTTCGGCCTCTTTTATCAGGTGCTGAATCTCGTCGGGCGCCAGACCTGACGCAGGTGTGATGCGCATTTGTTGCTCGCGCCCGGTGGATTTGTCCTGCGCAGAAACCGACACGATCCCGTTGGCGTCAACCTCGAAGGAAACGTCGATTTGCGGCACGCCGCGAGGACTGGGAGGGATGCCTACAAGTTCGAATTTCCCGAGAGATCGGTTGCCCTCAGCAACTTCACGCTCGCCTTGCAGGATGTGAATCTCGACGGAAGTTTGATTGTCTACCACGGTCGTGAACGTCAAACTGTTGCGCAGCGGAATGGTAGAGTTCCGATCGATGATCTTGGTGAACAAACCACCGCGCGTCTCCAAACCAAGACTTAGCGGCAGAACGTCAAGGAGCACAATGTCCTTAACCTCGCCGGTAAGCACTCCACCCTGAATCGCCGCACCCATGGCTACAACTTCATCAGGGTTGATCTCAGCTGAAGGTTTTTTGCCGAAGATTTTTTCGACCGTGCGTTCGACGATTGGCGAACGCGTTTGGCCACCCACCAGGATAACTTTGTCAACGTCGCCCGGCTGTAATTTCGCGTCCTCAAGCGCTTTGCGGCAAGGTTCAACGGTTTGCTCGATCAAGTCTTCAATTAAGCCTTCGAATTCGGTCCGCGTTAAGACTTTGTTGAAGTGTTTGGGACCGGTGGCGTCGGCCGCGATGAAAGGCAGGTTGATGTTGGTTTCAGGGGAGGCGGACAGTTCACATTTCGCTCGTTCTGCGACTTCCTTCAATCTCTGTAACGCCAGCCGATCTTTACGGAGGTCGATTTCGGTATCAGCCAGGAACTGGTCGGCCATCCAGTTCATGATGCGTTCGTCGAGGTCTTCGCCGCCAAGAAACGTATTGCCCGAGGTTGCCAATACTTCAAAAACTCCGTCGCTCATCTCTAGAATTGAGATATCGAACGTCCCTCCGCCGAGGTCATAAACGGCAATCCGCTCAACGTCTGACTTGCCCAATCCATAAGCGAGCGCAGCCGCGGTCGGCTCGTTGATGATCCTTTCGATAGTCAGTCCCGCGATCTTGCCGGCGTCCTTGGTCGCTTGCCTCTGCGTGTCGTCAAAATAGGCGGGCACGGTGATGATTGCGTCCGTGACCGGCTCGCCTAGAAAATCTTCGGCTGCCGCCTTTAGACGCTGCAACACAATTCCAGACAACTCGGGCGGACTGTAACTACGGCCCTGCACGCGGACGCGCGCATCTCCATTCGGAGAATCGACTATTTCAAACGCCGAGGTTTCACGCATCCGCTGAACCTCGGTAGAGTTGTATTTGCGACCAATCAACCTTTTGATGGCATAGACTGTATTGGCAGCGTTTGTCACGGCCTGACGCTTAGCAATCTGGCCCACCAGCCGCTCGCCCTTGTCCGTGAAGCCAACCACGCTCGGTGTCGTTCGGCCGCCCTCTTTATTGGGAACTACCTGCACCGCGCCGCCTTCAAGAACGCACACGCAGCAGTTAGTGGTCCCCAAATCAATGCCTATCGCTTTACCCATAGCTAAATCCGATCTCCCGGATACTCCTCGTTCATTTCTTGACCGCAACCTTTACCAGCGACGGGCGGATTAACTTGTCCCCCAGTCGAAAGCCACGAACAATCTCCTGCATTACTGTGTCAGGCTCATAGTCGTCGGTTGGTTCTGTGACAACTGCCTCATGGAGGTGTGGATTGAATTGTTCGCCCTCAGCCATGACAGGCTTGACCCCAAGAGCATCAAGCACACCGTTGAGCTGTTTGTAGATGAGGTCTACTCCGCTTAGAAAATGTCGGAACTCGTCCGACTCGCTGGCTTCAACTGACGCTTCAGTTTCCAAAGCTCGCTTGAGGTTATCGAGGACCGGAAGCAGCTTGGCTGCAATATCAGCGACCACGCGATTGTAAGTTTCGGTTCGTTCGCGCTCCATGCGCTTGCGATAGTTTTCAAAATCAGCCTGCCGCCTCGCAAGACTGTCCTTCAATTCTTTGACTTCACCCTCGAGACGCTTTAATTCGGCCCTGGTGGCGACGAGTTCGGCCACTTCTGGTCCCCCCGACAACGAGGGGACTTCGCTGGTTGAGCCATCTGCCTGTGGAGAAGGGGGTACGGCGGGCGTGTCAGCGTCGAAGTTATCATCCTCCAAAGCATCAAAGCCGTTAGTAGCTTCCGGGAATTCCTGATCGTCCTGAAGAGACTCCGGCGATTCAATTGAATTGGAGTCTCGATCAGAATCGTGAAAATCGATGGGAATACGATTCGATCCTTGTTTTTTGTCAGGAGCCATCTGCCGGTTTCGATCTTCCAGAATACGCGGAAAGGTTTTAGACGAGGGCTTCTTCGTCGAGTCGACGCTCAATGAGCCTCGCCATGTAGTTTACCATAGCCATAATGCGGGAATACTCAATCCTCATCGGACCGACCACGCCAAGCGTGCCGAGGTGCTCGCTCGAGCCGAGCCGGTATGGCGCCGTGATTAACGCACAATTGCTCATCGAGGAAATTGGGTGCTCGCGGCCAATAAGGACATGAACGTCGCTGGCGCGCGTATATTGTTCGCGCGAGACGCATTCATTGAGAATCTTTATCAACCTGGACTTCTCTTCAAAGGTCCGGAACAGCTCCCGCATTCGTTCAACATCGACAAAATCAGATTTAGTGAGAATGTTTGAAGCGCCATCAACGTAAACGTCGCCGCCGGTTGTCTCTTCGCCTTCAAGGCTCATGTCGCAAAGCAAAATTGCATTTCGCAAGAGCCGGTCATAGAGCGCCTTTTCCTCCCGCATCATTTCGAGAATCTCAGCCCGGATGACAAGCAGGCTCTTGCCGTTAAACTCGGTGTTGAGGTAGCGAGCCGTATGCTCGAGTTCTTCCTGCGAGAGATTGTCTTCGAGCCTAATGATGCGGTTATGGATTACGTTTGAGGTGGTGACGAGCACAACCAGAATACGCCTGTCGGACAGTTGGACGAACTCAATGTGACTGAGTCGATTTTCGGCGAGTGACGGGGAAACCACGATTCCGACGTTTTCGGAGAGCTCCGAAAGAGCGTGCGACATCTTTTCCATTATCCGGTCGGACGACGTTGCTGAGTCGACGCCGCTCGAGGTAAAGACTCGTTCAATTTCGCGCCGATCCGCGCGCGAAAGTCTGGCTTCCTCCAGGATGTTGTCTACGTAATAACGGTAACCCTTGTCGGTAGGGACGCGGCCGGCTGACGTGTGTGGCTGCTCCACTAACCCTGCCTCCTCCAGTTCTCCCATCACATTCCGGATAGTTGCTGAACTCCAACCCGAACGATTGGAGAATCGATCCGCCAAAACAAGCGAACCGACTGCCTCCCCAGTGACCAGATGCTCCTTTATCAGAGAGGCGAGCACCGCCTGGGCGCGAGCGTCCAAATCTCCTCCGGCGACCGATTTGAGGGTGGAGTTGCGACGGGGCATCTACTTAAACGACAAGTGACAAACGGGACTTCTGGGGCTGCAATGGAAACTCAGCAAGCTTAGTCAAAATGACCACCAAACCGCAGTATAGAGGAATTATTTGCCCACCTGCAAACAGTTTGGCGGCGTAATCGCGAGCGTGTAATCGTTTCTCTCCCAAAGATTTATCCGAAGAGTCCAGGAGCCTAACCGGAGTCTCGCTCGCTACTGCTGGTCTTGCCAAACTCGAGCCGGTGCACGACTTCCGGTCCAGTTTCGACGTAATTTTGAGCGCGAATTTAGGCGGTTTTTCTGGGGTTTTTGAGGGTCCCGCGCTGCAATTGACGCTCGACCTGAGTTCTCCGTAAGATGTGGGCAGCTTCCGGCCGATTAGAATCCAGCAACGCCCTCGGTTCCAAGCCGAAGCCGCGACTAAAGGTTCCTGCCTGCACCAGCGTCGAGCACGAACATTTGAATCTCCAAGGCCAAGCTAATGCCTAGAGCACGCGCAATGACAGAGGTACAGAAATCCTTCAGCGACGCCTTTCGCCAATTGGGCAACGGTCGAGGGATACCTGTCATTGACGTGCGCTTCTATCCCTATGCCGGCTTGCGCCACACAATCAGGTCGCGTTCGGGCCAGGTTTATGTTCGCTTAGCAGACATTTCGAGGGACTGCCCGCCTGACGTGATGCGTGCTTTGGCTTTTGTGCTGGTTTCCAGACTGCTGGGTAAGAAACCGCCCGACATCCACGAGCGAACCTATCGAGAGTATTCGTTAACGCCGGAAGTGATGCGTTCGTCCGACATTGCCCGCCGACGCCGCGGGCGCAAGCAGATTTCAAGCGCTCGAGGCAGCACATACGATTTGGATAAGATGTTCTCCAAACTAAACCGCAAGTATTTCGACTCCGGACTGGAGAAACCGACAATCACCTGGTCGCAACGTAAGACGCGGAACATCCTGGGTCATCACGATAGAGTCTATGAGACCATAACCATCAGCAAGTCGCTCGACTCGCCCCAGGTACCCGAGTGGTTCGTGGAATACATCCTCTACCACGAGATGCTCCATATCAAGCACACTGCGCGAATGATCAATGGCCGCCGCTACTACCATACGTCTGCGTTTAGGTTAGACGAACGCCGGTTTGCGAAGTATGAAGCGGCGCAAACCTGGCTGGAGCAGGCGGCCCGGCAACGTCGAGTTCCAAGGGCTCGAGCGGCCTAACTCAAATTGGAACCTTTTCGAGGGTCGGGCGTTTACAAAACTGAGGTAGGTGGGCTCCTCGAAAAAGGCGGCGGATCGGGAATGAAATACTTCCGGTGAAGCCGCCTTTTTGTGTGATAAATCCTCGCGGCAACGGGCCGCAACGGCACTAAGCTTCGCTGGACAAAGCGACTGTGGCCTCGCTAGACTACCCGCTTCTCAAAACTGCTCGATTGCAAGCAGTGCAGCGTCAGGAAGCACAACCAAACGGAGACTCGAAGCGATATGGCTATCAATGCAACTCAAATCCGGCGCGGGATGATGATTCTTTTCGAAGGGGAACCCTGCAAGGTCATGGAATTTCGCCATCATACCCCCGGCAATCTCCGCGCGATGATTCAAACAAAACTAAGAAACGTTAAGACTGGCTCATCCTTTGAACATCGCTTCCGCTCTGCTGACACCGTGGAAAAAGCGACGCTTGAACAACATGAAATGGAGTACCTTTACTCGGACGGCTCCCACCATCATTTCATGAATACTGAAAACTATGAGCAGGTCGCCCTAAGTGAAGAAGATCTTGGCGACGCAGCTCAGTGGCTGACTCCAGGCCTCAAGATCCAAGCCGAATTCTTTGAAGGATCGCCCATAGGAATTGATTTGCCTCCCTCTATGGAACTGACCGTTACGCGCACTGAACCCACCATGAAGGGCGCGACTGTTTCCAATGTCAACAAGCCGGCGACGCTCGAGAATGGGGTCACGGTCACCGTCCCGCCGTTTGTTAATGAGGGGGATCGTATTCGCGTAGACCCTACCGAGGGACGTTACATAGAACGCGCCAAGTAGTTTGTCATAGAGGACAGCTTTTTCTGTCTGCCTCAATCGGCCGACAAAGCCTCTTCGCTTCTCTAAATGTACTTCTTTTACAGCTTCCTGCTTGGTCTCGGCTTCCTGCTCTTTCCCCACGCTTCCTTTTCGACGCTCTTAGGAATGGAAAATATGTAGCAGGCTTTCGCGAACGACTCGGCCACGTTTCACCGATAGGCGAAACCAAGCCGGTCATTTGGGTTCACTGCGTCTCGGTAGGAGAAACGCAGGCGGCGCGACCACTGCTGCAGGGCTTGCGAAAGAGATATCCCAACCACTCGATTGCCGTTTCAACGGTGACAGTAACGGGTCAGAATCTCGCGCGAGAGATTTTTAAGCGCGATGTAGAGCGAGTCTTTTTCTTCCCGTTTGATTGGCGCTGGATGGTAAGACGGACAATCAAAGCGATCAGGCCGGCAGTCGTCATAATCATGGAAACCGAGCTCTGGCCGGGCTTCTTGCGTGAGTGTGAAGTGCAGCAGATTCCTGTAGCCATAGTTAATGGCCGGATTTCGGAGCGCTCGTTTCGTCGCTATCAATTGATTAAAGGGTTCATGAAGCGCGTACTCGGTTCAATCGGCCTGGCGGTGATGCAAACCGATGCTGATGCAACGCGGCTCCGCGCATTGGGCATGAAGGAGGAGAAAATCTCTGTAGCCGGAAATATCAAATTTGATGCAGGCAGTACGACCTCAGAAAACCAACTGGCCAACACCTTTAGAAAGCGCTTTGGGCTGACCACAGAACGTCCAACGATTCTTGCCGCCAGCACCCATGCTCCGGAGGAAAAAATAGTTCTGCTGGCCTTCAAAAAGCTGACAGAAACCGGCGCGTCTCGGCTGATGCTTCGATTAATTATCGCTCCTCGTCATCCGGAAAGGTTCGCCGAAGTCGCTGGGCTCCTCAAGGCGTCCGGTGTCAAGTGGACACGCCGGTCAGCGGCGTCTCAGCAAGATGACGAGCTGGCGGATGTGATCCTGCTGGACAGTATTGGAGAGTTGCCTTCCGTCTATGGGCTGACGCCGATTGTCTTTGTGGGCGGCAGCATCGCGAAAACGGGTGGCCATAACATCCTCGAGCCGGCCAGTGTTGGAGCGAGCATCATTACCGGAGTACACACTTACAATTTTCAGGCGATTGTCGAAGCGTTTGTGAAAGCCGGAGCCATCATTCAACTTCCCAATTTGCCTAATGACGAGGCTTCCGCAGAACTCGCGCGCGCGATCGCCGAACTCCTTGCCAATCCATCCGAGCAGCAGCGGCTGGGTCGACTAGCATCCGCTCTCGTTGAAAAAAACCGCGGAGCGACCGAGCGAACCCTTAAATTGCTTGAGCCTATGCTGTCCAACCACCCGGCTGCGTTCGAGCCAATCTCCGTAACTCTGCAAGGCGCCGCAACTTCATGAATCCATCTGGCTCAGTACTGATGATGCCTTTGAATCTCGTGTACAGCGCCGTGACCCGCGCTCGTCTGGCTGCGTATGAAAGCGGACTTTTTGTTGTCACAAAGCTGTCAGCGCCGGTCATCAGCGTAGGCAATCTGACAACCGGAGGAACTGGCAAGACCCCGTTGGTGGAATGGGTTTGTCGCGCGCTGGTACCCGGACTTGAGAACAAGCGAGTCTGCGTGCTTACGAGAGGATACGGCAGGCAGAATCCTGAAGCGCAGGTAGTCGTGTCAGACGGTGAAAGCATCACGGCGGGGCCACGCGAAGCAGGAGACGAACCGTTCCTGCTGGCCGAAAACCTTTTGGGAGTTGCCGCTGTCCTTTGCAATGCGAACCGGGTAGGTGCAGGCGAGTGGGCCATCGCCAACCTGCAAACCGAAGTCTTCGTGCTTGACGACGGCTTCCAACATCTTCGGCTTTCGCGCGACCTCGACATCGTGACGATCGACGGTTCAGACCCGTGGGGCGGAGGCGACCTGTTGCCACGTGGGAGGTTGAGAGAACCGGCTACCAGCTTAAAACGCGCTGACTGCGTAGTAATCACTCGTGCGAATCTGACCGAAGACCCCGAACGTCTAAAAAGAGAGATTCAAAAGCTCGCGGGGAACAAGCCGGTCTTTTCTTCACGCATGGAAATCGCCGGATTTCGAGACATTCAGGGTGAGGCCGTTGACCAATTGATTTTAAAGTCCCAACCGCTCCTCGCATTTTGCGGCGTCGGGAACCCCCAGTCGTTCTTCACACATCTGCGACGCGAAGGGTTTCAACTAGTTTCCACCCACACTTATCCCGACCATTTCGCCTATCAACAGCCGGATCTCGACACCCTTGAAAGAAAAGCGGAGTCTGCCGGCGCGCGGGGTTTGATAACAACCGCTAAAGATGCCGTCAAACTCCGTCAACTTCACTCAAAACTTCCCTGTTACGTGATGGACATTGAGCTGTCGGTTGATCAACCGAATCACCTGGCAGAAATGGTGCGTAGTGTTGTGGCGCGTTAACCAGGCGACGAATCAGCGGGTAGACCCTTCAGGTGGTGAAGCGCTCGGCGGCGCTGAAGTCGGCTTGGGTAGTGCGGGCGCCTTGGTTGGTGCTGGTGACGGCGGCGGCGGTTCGTCGACGGGAACTGAACGAGTAGGTTGTGGCAACGCTGGCGATTTGCTGTTGTCGTTCGTGTTTACGGGCGGGTCATCAAGGTTCACATTCGGCGCTTGGTTAGGATCTTCAGTAGGCGAAGGCGAAGGCGAAGGTGATGGAACTGCTGCGTTGGCGTTTGAATCTGTGACGCCACCGGCTGGAATGCCGGCTTCAGCCGCGCCAGTCGGCGGTGTAACCGTTTCCACTGGTTGACTGTTTGGATCGGCTGTTAAAGCTGAGGGACTCGTTTCCGCAGGTGCTTGCGAGTTTCGGGTAAACAAATACATCACTCCGAGAATGATAACTAAACCAATCATCGAAGGGATAAGAACCTTCCACGGGTTGAAACTCGCCGCGCTCGGCGGCGGCTCATCCGGCAGCGGTGGAGGAACGCTGGCGCGGGTTATCCTTCGCCGCACCAGAGTTTCTTCATCACTGTCGTCTACACTCTCAGTCGCGCCAGCCTCTACCGGTACAACTACGCGATTAAGATTTGAATAAGACGGCGTCTTAGCCGGCTCCATTCCTGCCGCCAACGTAAAGTCTTCCACCAACTCACCAACACTGGCGTAACGATTTTCGGGGCGTTTTTCGAGTGCCCGAGCCACAACCCTGCCCACCGCTTCGGGCAAGTCACTTCTTTCCTCCAGCACTGAAGGCGCCGCGTGCTGCATGTGCTTGAGCATGATCGCCGTCGGCGTTTCGCCCGTGAACGGCACATGCCCGACGAACATCTCGTAAATGATTACGCCGAGCGAATAAATGTCAGAACGGGCGTCGATGTCCCGTGCCTGCGAACACTGCTCAGGCGACATGTATTGAGGAGTACCAATAACCAGATCGGGAGAAGTGAGGCTGGGATCGTACTTGCCGTCACGTTCCTTAATCTTCGCTATACCGAAATCCAGAACCTTGGCATAGTCAGTACTGGAGCTGCCTAACAACATTATGTTGTCGCTCTTCAGATCGCGATGAACCACGCCCTGTTCATGGGCAGCATCGAGTGCTTCACCTACCTGCCGAATTATCTCGACCACGCGTGGCAGCGGCATCGGCCCTTCGTTGCGGATTAATTCTTTGAGCGTTTGACCGCTCAGGTATTCCATTACCAGAAAGACAATGCCGTTTTCGTCTTCCCCGAAATCAGTAACACTTAGCGCGTGTGGGTGTGAGATTCGAGAAGCTGCTCGCGCCTCTCTTGAGAAACGCGCCACGATCTTTTCGTCTGCTGCCAGCGCTGGTCGGAGAACTTTGATGGCGACAGTTTTGTCCATCAAAACATGGGTGCCGCGATAAACGGTCCCCATGCCGCCTTCACTTAGTCGATCCTCAATGCGGTATTTGCCGGCGAGCGTTTGACCAAGCAGGGAGTCGTCGGTTTTTTCGAGGGCAACGCCATCCGAAGGACACAAGGTGGTTGTGTCCGGATATTCTTTGCCACACTTCGGACAAGCTTTCATGAGACCGGATACCGATTCGCTAACTATGATTCGGGAGATGCTGACAGCCTATCATATCGAGTTTGACTGCGGCAAAGTTGTGACTGAAAAGATAATGATCTGTTTGACCGCCTTGCTTCATTCACCCCGTGCTACCGAATCGAGTTGTTGAAGGCTCTTAAAATAAAAATGCGAGCGCGGGTAGCCACGCTCGCACTTCAGACTGACTAACGCTTCGTTTAGG
Source organism: Pyrinomonadaceae bacterium (assembly GCA_963728625.1). GTDB lineage: Bacteria > Acidobacteriota > Blastocatellia > Pyrinomonadales > Pyrinomonadaceae > PSRF01. The sequence continues at coordinate 418,683 of CAVSKU010000011.1, read as the reverse complement.
GATTCAGGCCGGCGAAAACTACCAGCAAGGCAAACAGCACCAGCGACTCGATGAGCGCCAGACCGAGAATCATCATGGTCTGAATTTTAGGGGCTGCGCCAGGATTGCGCGCAGCGCCTTCACAAGCTGCCGCTCCAATGCGCGACTGCCCGAGAGCGCCACCAAACACCGCAATGGCGAATCCGACGCCGGCCGCAATTGCTTTGAGTCCTGCACTGCTATTAGCTGCATGATCTGCAGCCGGGGTTGCTTGGGCCAGAACCGGCATCGCGCTCATTAGAATTCCAACGAGAGCGAAAAATAACAGGTTGAGTTTTCTCATTTTTCCTCCTCCGAGGTTCAATTTCAAACGTTCAAATGATGCGTTGCCCGTAACGACCGGCGGTTATGATTTCGCCTGCATCCGGTATCCACCGCCCCTCTTACAACGGCGCTCCTGCGAGACAGACCTGACTTTATTCAACGGTCAATTATAGTCCGGTTAGAGTTTCGGGTTGCATCACTAACCCGTGCGGGACAACGTGTACGGACGCGTTTGTCCGCACCGCTCGACCCACGTTTATCAAGACCCTGAAGTTGCGAGAGCCGCGCCGTGACCAGGCGTTAAAGATTCAGCGTGCTCTTCGTCCGCGTGTTCGTCATGCGGCTCGTGCGTAACCTCGCTCAAATAGAGTTGCGAAAGAAGTATGAAAACGAACGTTTGAATGAATGCGACGAAGATGCTGAGCGCCATTAGCATCAGGTGCACCGGCACGATCCAATATGTATAAGGCGGAAAAATTCCGGCCATCGTCGCCGCCACCTTCTCGTCGGAAAAGATGTTGCCGAAGAGACGTATCCCGAGCGAGAAGGGCCTGATGAAGTTGCTAATGAGCTCGATGGGAAAGATTAGGGGAGCAATCCACCAGATGGGTCCAGCCAAGTGCTTTAGATGTCCCAGCAACCCATTTTCCGCAATGCCAATGTAGTTGTAGTAGAGAAACGACGATAGCCCGAGTGCGAAGGTGACGCTAACCGCCGCGGTCGGCGACATAAACAATGGGAACAACCCCATCAGATTAGAAACCAATATCAGGACCGCAAACGTCATGATCACCGGAAAGTGTTTGAGTCCCTGTGGCCCAATGATGTCTTCCAGCATGTCACGCACTGCCAACACGCCGAGTTCGAGCGTCTGCTGACCGTAACCAGGCTCTTCTTCAGAAAGCTTTCCTTTTAGGATCCAGATGATCGTCACGCTGATGATGCAAGCTATGACGAACATCACCGTGTACCAGGGAATGGCATTCTCGGGACTGTAGGGACCGAAAACAGATTCGGGTGTAGTGCCAAACTTCGCAAAAAACTTTTGCCAGAGGGGATAGGTGTACTTCATCTGCAGCTGGTACACCGGCTCCCCAAAATAATGATTTACGAGTTGAACGATGATCGGTGTCGGATGTTCTCCTCCACCAGCTCCCTCTGCGAACACCATTAACTAATTTCCTCTCGGTGAATAATTGCCAAATAAAACTGTCGCGAAGCTTCGACGAACAATGCCACTACAAAACTGCTCAGACCGATGATGGTAGCCGCCAGAGAGACGATGTTTAGTTGGTATGCTACAAAGACGAAAGTGCCCACCACGGCGTAGCGCAACAAGTATTGCAGAATCTTCAGCTTTGGTTTTTCGCCGTGCGCAACCACACGAAGGCCGGCGGTCGTGGAACTAATCAACCAGCGATGATTAAGCAATGAGAGCAAGCCACCCAGAAGCAATCCCAAAGTCACGCGCCAATTGGCAAACGGCAAGCTGGCCATTACTCCCAGCGCTACCGCAAAGGCCATGGTGCGTAGCATTCGGTCTTCGACACTCGGCGACGGAGACGCAGTTTCACCCGCATTGTATGGAGTTTCTTTCATGCGCGAAGCCGGGGATTTTACACAGGAAATCGCGTGTTTGTCGAGGTAGGAGGGCGGACGAACGCGCTCACCCTAGACGAGCCTGCGTGAGCAGGCGGATAGAGGAGTGCCCCAGGCGACGCGAAGCGCCAAAAGTCGGTTTTTCCGGGTCCGCGTTAGCGGACCAAATGAAAATAGGCCAGCACTTCAGTGCTGGGATCACGGCAACAGCTCAACATAGTCCGCGCTAGCGGACGGCTGGTGCTCAATCGTAAAAGCTGTTGGCGCAAATTCAGTCGTCCGCTGAAGCGGCCTCCCATCAAATCACTCGCTTTTCCCCAGCACTAAAGTGCTGGGCTATTTTCACGGGTCCGCTAACGCGGACGATGACTCGTCTGACTTTTGCGGCAAAGTTGCGCGTTACGAACACTAAAGCTTTGAGGTGAGGCGAACGAATTGATAGAAACCGACGATGGAACCTAACACTATGCCGCCGACCAGCATCCACGGCGCGGTGCCAAGCCAGCGGTCGAGCACCCAACCTAACCCCGTCAGCGCGGCCACCGACATGAAAAGTCCAAAAGCCGCCGCGTAAGCAATGCCGCTTTTCCGATTGTCCTCGCCGCTGGACCGCTCGCCCATTAGATTACGACCAACTCTCGCGAGTGAGAAAATTCTTCGGAAGCTCATACAACATGGCACGTCGTGAATGACGCATCGAGTCGTGTATGAAGCAAACGTGGGTACACCAGCAAGCCTTTCCGCCATCGATTGCATTTAACTCCAGCGCTCGCTCGTTTGCCCGCCAAAGCGCGGCGAAGTCGAAATCGTAATCCGCAAGCGTAGCAAACTTCTCGCGCAATTCACATGCGCGCACGTCGCCGTTGTAATCGATTACGGCTGTGGTCTCACCCGCAGTGCACGGGAATGGCCAGGCTGTTGATTGCTGAAAGTTGGAATGCTGAGTGCGGTAGTGCGTTGTGATCGCACCAACGTAGGCTACGTTCTTAACAAACCGCTTGCTGGCATCGTCCTCTGCAAACATTCGGTCACCATACCGCTTGGTAAGCGTAGAAACGTACTGATACATCCCTGGCAGGACCCCCGCCGGAACCTGTTTAATTTCATCACCAACGAGAGTCTCGCCACGCACAATGTTGAAATACTGGCCGTCGAGCTGAAAGTTGTCCCACATGAACTCACCCAGCTTTTCCACTTCAGTGTAATTGTCGGCACAGACGACGGTGTTGACGTTAAGACGAAACCGGTCCCTGAACTTCTCTTTTAACGGATAGAGCGAGGTAATGCAGTCGAGGGCCTTTTCCCAATTGCCCGGCACGCCGCGGATCTCATCATGTGTTTTGCCGTAGCCGTCGAGCGCGATGTTGAGATAGAGGTCGAGCTGGGGATGTGAATCGAGCGCGTTATCTACAATTTCGTAAACGCGAGACTTGATCAGGCCATTGGTGGGAATGATGATGCGATTGACGCCATTGTTAGTAACAAACGCATCGATGACTTGTGAAACGTCTCGACGAAGCGTGGGCTCGCCACCGGACAACCAGAGATCGGTAATCCCCGGCATTGTTCGTGAAATTTTCTCGATTTGGGCAAACGTCAAGTCACCTGGTTGGTTTAACTCTTCGTGATAGAAGCACGTTTTGCAAAACGCATTACAGCGTGAGGTAACGAAAAGGATAACGGTGCCTAGTCGAGTTTCCCGGCCAGTAGCACGCAGGAGTTGATACAGTTGAACTGCTTTATTCGGCATTTGGTAGGACAGGCATTCTTGCCTGTCTCCCGGTTAATTGGACAGACAGGAATGTCTGTCCTACTTCTCGCGCGAGATGATGACAGCTTCGCTGGCCGATTTCAATTCGTATGTGATTCCGCGCCAGGTAATGCGTCGTGTGCTCCTGGCGACGAGTGCGTTCCATAGGAAGAGTGCTGAGGTAAAGGGCCACAAGAGCAGATGAGCAGGCAAACTCTTCCATAGCAAGCGTTCGTAACCTTTGATTACGCTCGCGACTGCTTGAAATCGTATTAAGGATTTAGCGGCGCCCAACAGAAAGATTAACACCAGCGCCAAAAGTGGAAGAGCATACGGAAGACCGGAGAGTGCACGCGTCAGCACGAGCGCCAACCCACCAAAGAACACGCCACAAAATAGGATGCCGCCGATTAACACCGGCTTCCATAAGTGCGGCGCATAAACCCGCGTGATTTGCAGTTGGCGATTGGTGAATTCCAGCAGTTCCCTGCTCGTGCAAGAGTCCAATGATGGTATTAAGCAAGCCGGCACGAAACGAATGGGCAACCCTGCATGCTGCAACACTCGGGTCATGGTGAAGTCGTCGGAGACACTGCCGCGCCAGCTTTCCCGGATATTCAGAGCGTCGAACGTCGTTCTGCGGATCGCCGTTGAGCCACCCCAACAAAAGTTCTTGTGGTCGTCCCCACCTAACGATGAAGCGATCGAGGCGTTCCAAACCGAACGGAGCTGGGAAGCAAGATTGGCTTTCTCCGGGATAAACCAGCGATAGCCTGTCGCCGCCCCAATCTCTTCATTGGCTAGGGGCGACACTAGCCACTTCAGCCAACTTGAATGTGTGCGCGCATCCGTATCAACGAAGATCAGTACCTCACTGCGCTGATCAATTTCCAAAACCGCAGCACGCAAGTTGTGCACTTTCTGTCCGCTATCGACTGCCTGGCCTGCTACGACAATCCTGGCTGAAACTCGAGCGTTGCTGCTTGAGTCCCGCATGATTCCATGGGCGACCTCTAGCGCCGGGTCTGCGGCGCGGTCAGAAGTGAAAATGATTTCGTAGGCTGGATAGTCCTGTTGGAACAGGGCAATTATGTTTTCCCTAAAGCCATCGTCCAGACCCCGGCAAGGAACAATGATGGAAAGAAACGGAGAATAATCAGCCGTTAGATTGGCTCGCTTGATGAAGTTATGGAACCGGATACCGCTGCGAAGTGAGAGGATGCCAAGGCCGATTACTATTGCAGCGAAGAAGTAGAAGACCGCCATGGCTAGATTAGTGTGATTTTGTGTGTTTCGTGGATCGTATTATGACCTCGAGAAACCGCGATCCACGAATTCTCACTAAACAACACAAAATCAAACTTTTGTGCAAAGCGGTGAGGTGAAGGTGAACAGTTGGTCTGCCCTTAATAGGAGCGCGAAGACTACTACTAATATGACAAGAGCCTTTGCACTATGCTAATAAACGGCTGGGGGTAAATTCCGATAACCAGGATGCTCACAAAGGATGCGACCAGGGCTGTTTGCAAGGCGGGAGAGAGCTCCAAAGGTTTATCATCAGCAATACGGTCACCCAGATACATTACCTTGATGAAGCGCACGTAGTAGTAAAACGACACCACCGTGTTGATGATTGCCCAGGCTGCCAGCCAGTAATACCAGCTCTTGCCGTCCGCTTGCCCGCGTTGCAGCAAGCCACCGAAGAGGAAATATTTTCCAATGAAGCCCCCCGTCATTGGCAGTCCACCCAGCGACAACATAAAGAGCGCCATCATCGCTGCCATGAAAGGAGCCTTCTGCGCTAAGCCCGTCATGTCATCCACATTGTCGCCGATGATTCCACGGCGTCTCAGACTAATGACGATGCCAAACGCGCCCATGTTCATGAGCGTGTAGACCAGTAGATAAATCATCAGGCCGATGTAGCCGTAACTGTTTCCCGCGACCAGGCCGAGGAGTAAATAGCCGGCATTAGAAATGGATGAATAGGCCAGCAATCGTTTTGAATTCTGCTGAGTTACTGCCGCCCAATTTCCCACCATTATCGTAATGGCTGCCACCAGGCCCAGCAGTGGCGCCCAATCAGCGCGCAAACTTGGCACTGCTTCAAGAAAGATGCGCGCGTACAACGCAAAACTTGCGGCTTTTGATCCGGTGGAAAGAAAAGCAGTTACGGACGTGGGTGCGCCCTCGTAAGCATCGGGCGCCCACATGTGAAACGGCACGGCGGCGATTTTGAAGAACAGCCCGGCAGCGAGCGCAATCATTCCCAGCAAAAGCATCGGCCGGAGTGTCCCGGTGCCGCTTTGTCCGGCCTCACCAAACGTACCAACGATGGCGGCGACTTCACGACCAATCTCGCCGAGGTTGGTTGACCCGGCAATCCCGTACAGCAGCGACATCCCATAAAGCAGTACGCCGGATGAGAATGCGCCTAACAGGAAATATTTCATCGCCGCTTCGTTCGAACGCTTTTCGCGTTTCGTAAACGCCACCAACACGTAGAAGGTGAGCGCCATTAATTCGAGACTGATGTAAAGCACGATTAGATCGAAGCCGCACGCCAAAAACATCATCCCGACTGTGGCAAAAAGCACGAGAGCGTAATATTCGCCATGCTGCTCGCCTTCGATATCCAGATAGCGGGATGAAATAGCAATGGCGAGTGCCGCGCTGATCAGGAAGATGGCCTTGAATAGCAGCGCGAAGCCATCGATACGCACCATGCCATAAAAGCCATCAAGCGGCAGTGAATCCCCGATGTGCCAGAATTGCACGCCCAGTGAGGCGGCCGCGAGCGCTACGCTGACGAGTGAAAAGTAAGCAATGAGCTTGCTCTTGCGATAAGGCAGGACCACCTCCATCACCAGGGCGATGCAGGCGCAAACCGTCAGAATCAGCTCGGGAGCAATCAGCAGCAGGTCGCTTAAGCTGAACAGTGCGGTTGTGTTGGCTTGAAATAGAAACATCTAATCAGTTATTCGCAGAGTATCGACTTATCTTTGGTGTGTCGCCGTTGTAGTCTGCTGGACAGTTACCGGCGGCGGCATGCCGGGGATTGGATAGTTTGGCCGCACTTGACGCACGACTGCATTTACCGGCTTTTCAATGTATTGCAGAAACGGCTTTGGATACACACCGATCCAAAGCGACATGATGACGAGGGGCGCCATGTAAAGCCATTCACGTCCGCTAAGGTCAGTCAGTCCGGAGTTTTTTGGATTATCGATCGTGCCGAAGAACATTCGTTGATAAAGCCAAAGCATGTAACCCGCGTTAAGGATAATTCCCAGCGCCCCCCATGCAGCCCACATCGGATTCGCTTCAAAGGCGCCCCGCAACGATAGAAACTCTGAAATGAAAACACATAACAGCGGCAACCCGATCGCTGTCATGACCATTGACAGGAAGACCGCGGCATAACCAGGCATTACATGAGATAGCCCGCCAAATTCGGCGACGTTGCGCGTGTGACGTCGTTCATAAATTATGCCCACCAACAAGAACAGGGCGGCCGAATAGATGCCGTGATTGATCATGTGCAGTACGGCGCCATTAACGCCGTTGGGGTTCAGCGCGAACAGACCCAGCATCACAATCCCCATCGACGATACCGATGAGTAGGCCACCAGCTTCTTAACGTCGCCATCCTTTTTCACGACGAAGTACATGGCCGCCAGTGCGCCATAGATGATCCCGACAATGGCCAGAAAGATCATCACACTGCGGACGCCAAACGATCCGAAAAAGGATTCATCGGCCGACGCAGCGGGAAACATCGGCAGGTTGAAACGATAGAAACCGTAGGTGCCCAGTTTCAGCAGAATGCCGGCAAGTATTACTGAACCGGCCGTAGGCGCTTCCACGTGCGCGTCGGGAAGCCAGGTATGAAATGGAAACATCGGCACCTTGATGGCAAAACCGATGGCGAAGGCGAAGAATAACAACACCTGCATAGTGCCCATCGGCATTACCGATCCCATCGCCTGCATGTAGATCAGATTGAAAGTGCCCGTGCCATTCTGAGCGGCCGCCTGCAATGTATTTGAAATCATGGCCGTCGCGTCTTTGTTTCCGGCCAGCAAGTCGATGGTGGCTTGAGTGATTTGCCCGGTTATTGCGGTGTCCTGAGTCAGGAAATACATTTTCAAAACGCCGAGCAGCATGATCACCGAGCCGACCAGGGTGTAGAGGAAAAACTTGATGGCTGCATACAACCGGTTTTCCCCACCCCAGATCCCAATCAGGAAGTACATCGGCACGAGGGACACTTCGAAGAAAAGATAAAACAGGAAAAGATCCATCGAAGTGAACACGCCGACCACCGCAGTCTGCAGCAGCAACAACAGAACGTAATATTCCTTCTCGCGCTTCTCGATGTATCTCCAGGACGACAAGGCCGCGATTACACCCAGCAACGTAGTCAAAACAACGAGCAGCACCGCCACACCGTCGGCGCCCATTTGATAACGCGCGCCGATAATCGGGATCCACTGATGGTCTTCGAGAAACTGCATGCCGCCCGCGACCCGGTCATATTTCAGGAGAGCCAGCGAAGCAACGAAGGCAAGGCCAAACCAGACGGTCGCAAACTTCTTAATGGCGTTTCCCTGGTTCTTTTTGAAGAGCGCCAGGATGACCAAAGCCCCCAGAGTGGGAAGCCAGGTGACAATCGAAAGAATATGAAGATTATTCATAAATAGTTCCTGAGCTGCGCGAGGCTAGAAATCCAACGCGAAGATTCCTCTGAACGCTTTCAAGATGTCGGAGCCGAAAAACATTGCTACCGCCGCAACCAATCCCAATACCATGACGAGCGCATAATTTTGCGTAAAGCCCGTCTGTGCCGCACGGAGGAGCGGGGACATCAAACGGACGATGAACGCGGCCACCGCATTGACCAGCCCATCCACGAGATACTGATCCGTGCCGCCAGTTATGCGGCTCGACAATCTGGTTAACCACGCTGACCCATTGACGCCGCCATCAACCACTTTTGAATCGAAAGCGAAAACCGCACGTGAAGCGTCCATCACGCGACGAGTGATCGCCCAGCCATAAAATTCGTCGACCCAGAATTTGTTGAAGCTTGCCTGGTAGACAGGTTTTAGTCTGCTCGCCCAAATGTCCGGAAGCCGCAGGTTCTTCACATAGAACAACACACCTAAGCCGATGCCGAGGCCAGCCACGAGCAGCGAAATAATGATGAAGATCCACTCGGTTAGGGTGTGATTATGAATTACTGAGTCGACGGCGTGGGCAAGATTAAACCCTTCGTCACCATAAATAGGCGGCGCAGGTTCGGCGTGCACCGGCTCTGTCGTTAAGACTGCGTGAGCTTCAACCCGCATGCCTTCCGGTGTGCGGCCGTAGCTGTTAACCGGTTCATGAGAACCGAATAGCCTCGTGCCGGGGTTCCAGATGATTGGGTCGAGAAAGTTTACGATATTCAACCGTCCGCCGATGTGATGGCCGCCGGTAAAGGCCGGACTAATTCCTACGAAGCCTCCAATTGTCGCCAACACCGCGAGCACCGCGAGCGGTATCCACATTGAACGTGGCGACTCGTGAGGCACGTGAGCGTGATGATCGCCGGTTGCGTGATCGGTATCGTGCACCTCGTGAGCGGGACTGTGATCGTGGCCATCAAGAAATTTTTCCCTGCCCCAGAACGTCATCGCCACCAGTCGCGTCATATAAAACGCCGTACAGGTAGCGGCTATCGTGCCGACGATCCAAACCAGCCAGCCAACCGGAATGTAACGAGTGGAGGCCGCGCTCCAAAGAATTTCATCTTTCGACCAAAAGCCACTGAACGGAATAATTCCGCAGATTGCGAGCCAACCGGCGAGAAAAGTCATGTAGGTGTACGGCATGTACTTCTTAAGGCCGCCCATCCGCCGCATGTCTTGTTCATGGTGCATTCCGTGAATAACACTTCCGGCGCCGAGAAACATGAGCGCCTTGAAGAAGGCGTGCGTCATTACGTGAAAGATGCCGATGACGAACGCGCCTACGCCGCAAGCCATGAACATGAAACCGAGCTGCGACACGGTCGAGTAGGCGAGCACTTTCTTGATGTCGTTCTGGGTAATGCCGATGATCGCCGCAAAGATCGCGGTCGCCGCACCCACCAGAGCCACAACCATCATCATGGTCTGTGAATGTTGGAAGATGACGTTGGTGCGCGTGACCATGTAAAGCCCAGCGGTAACCATGGTGGCCGCATGAATCAACGCGGAGACTGGGGTTGGTCCGGCCATCGCGTCAGGCAGCCAAACGTGTAGTGGTAATTGAGCAGACTTTCCACACGCGCCTATAAACAAGCCGAGCGCGATCCATGACAACAGTCCCCACTGGCCCAGGGGTTCGAGAGGAAATCCTGCCGCTTGAGCAAACACGTCGCCATACTGGGTTGTGCCAAACGTGGCAATGATACCGAAAATAGCGAGGGCAAAACCGAAGTCACCAATACGATTAGTGATGAACGCTTTGCGTGAGGCGTTAGCTGCTTCCTGGCGATCAAAGTAGTAACCGATTAATAGATACGAGCAGAGCCCAACGCCTTCCCAACCAACAAACATCATCAGAAAATTCGAGCCCATCACGAGTACGAGCATCGAAAACATGAAAAGGCCCATGTAGGCGAAGAAGCGATAAAAGCCGGGATCGCCGTGCATGTAGCCGGTGGCGAAAACAAAGATGCACAGCCCGACGCCAGTGACAATCAACATGAAGATCGACGACAGGGCGTCAAGCTGATAGCTCCACTCGACATCGAGCACTGAGCTGGTGGGTCTACTTATTTCAGGTGCGCTTGCCTGAGGGGCGTGTTCCGAAGCGGTGTCGGCAGTTGGTATCGCGTCGCTGGTATGAGGCACTTGACCATGCGTAATACGCACAGCGCCGCCTGGTATCCAGGTGAATTTGCCCTGGCTTGTTACGTAGGTCTCCGGGTAAGGCGCGTCACTGGCGAACGCGTAGGAATAAACCCCTGCTACCGAAAGTAAGAATGAAAGTGCTATTGAACCAACAGCGATTCCCCCAATGATGGTCTCGGAAAAGCGCAGCCTGCGGCCGAGCAGGCCATTAAGCGCCGCACCAGCGAGAGGAAGAAGGGGTATTAACCAGATGTAACGATACATGACAGTCTGGAGTCTGGAGTCTGGAGTCGAGAGTCGCGAGCGGACTCCCGACTCTAGACCCTCGACTCCTGACTCATTCCCTTACCACTTCAAGAGATCAATCTCATCAACCCAGATAGTTTCTTTATTTCGATAAAGCGCAATCACAATACCCAAACCGATTGCCGCTTCAGCAGCAGCCACCACGATCACAAAAACAGCGAAAATTTGTCCGGCGACGGCGTTCACGCTACCCGTCTCCTGCAAGTAACGCGACATGGCGATGAAGTTGAGGTTAGCAGCGTTGAGGATCAGCTCTATCGACATGAAGATGACGATGATGTTCCGCCGCGTCAACACACCAGCAACTCCAATAATGAACAGCAACGCACCGATGACCAGAAACTTCGACAGGTCGGGTTGCTGGGCCTTTTCCCAGGCAGTAGCTAAGCGCCCGCTGCTCGCCTCCTGGAACAAAAGGCCGAACACCGGTGCAGGTAGTTTGAGTAGTAAGAATCCCATTTAGCTTTCGTCTGGTTTATCCTCAGCGATTTTTGCAAGGTCCGGATCTCGCGTCGCCTCTTTCTGCAAAACGTCAGGGGCCACATCATCGACTGACGCTTCCTGCTTGAGCGTGCGCGCGAGCATAACCGAACCGATGATCGCAACCAGCAAAAGCACGCTGGCTATTTCAAAAGGCAGCGAAGCAAAGCGATACAGACTCCCGCCGACCCGCTCAGTTTCTTTGGTGATTCTTGAAGCCCCGGTTGCCGATGCCGCCAAATTATCGTCTCGCGTCTGGCCCTCCCCCGCGGCGGCAGCAAGCTTCAACTGGTCGCGACTTTGAAAACCTTTGAAACCCTCATTCAATGCGTAAATCAATCCCACGGCCAACAGTCCACAAAAGATCACGCTTGTAGTTACCTGGCGGGGACGATTGAAAATCTCTTCACGCCCGCGTTCTTCCGCACCCACATTCACTAGCATGATCACAAACAGGAACAGCACCATGACACCGCCAACGTAAACCAGAATCTGTACGCCAGCGATGAACTCCGCCTGGAGCAGAATGAAAAGCGCCGCCACCGAAATAAGAGATGAGATTAGGAAGAGTGCGCTGTGAATGGTGTTGCGCGCCATCACGGTCAGCAGACCTGCAAAGATGGCGGCGATAGAGAAAACCCAGAAGAAGACAGCTTCCCAGCCCGTTAGAACCATAGTGATGAGTGATGAGTAATGAGTGATGAGAGGGGAGCGACGCTGTTTTTACTCATCACTCATCACTCATCACTCATGACTTTCTAGCGCGTGTACTTCACCGTCTCGCGGCCCTGCTCGAGCATTTCGCGGTTCCAAACGAAACCGGCGCGTGAGTAGGTTGCCAACTCGAAATCCTGAGTTAATTCAAGACAAGACGTGGGACATGCTTCCTGGCAGAGCGCGCAAAACATGCAGCGCGACGTGTCAAAGATAAACTCGTCCAGCACCTTCTTTTTGCGCGGCTTGCCCGCCACGATGATCTCGACGTCCATCGCCAGCACGTCAATGCAATCCTCCGGACAGGCGATTGCGCAGAGATTGCAGGCTATGCAAAGCGTGTCGTGCGTTTCCGGATCCATGTTCAAGCGGGGCGCGCCATGGAAGCGCGGAGCAACGTCAGGCCGCACCTTTGGGTACTGCTCTGTGTAAATCCCCTTGCCCGCGACCGAATCACGGTCGGTGAGCGCGCCGACGTTGTATTTGAGCGTCAGCTGCAAACCTTTCAACAGATCAACGAGAAAGAAGCGTTTTAGCTTCTCGATGAATTTAGGTTTTGGGATTTTTACTAAAGGCATTAGTCCATTTCCAATTTCCGATTTTCGATAGCCAATTGAATTCAGTCGCTAAACTGCGCTGATCAAGACCAAACTAATCATTCACCTGCGGCGGGCGCGACTACGGGCACAGCCGGCTTTCCTTGCGGAAGGTTAACCAAACGTATCGCGCGTCGCTGACTCTTCAAATTGAAATCCCGCGACCGCCAGTTGATTCGCGCCAGCGAAAGACCGGTGATGGCGAGGCCGATCAGGCCCATCACGATCATCAACACCTTGCCGGTCGAGGTCAGGTTTAATCCGTTGTTAAGCGATTCAATAGTCCGCAAACCGCGCCAGCCGTCGACTGCCTGCACTACAAAGATCGAAATTGCCGAAGTGCCGATGTTGATCAGCGCGGAAGGAATCAACCACTTCCAACCGATGTCCATCAGCTGATCGTAGCGAAAACGTGGCAGCGTCCAACGCAGCCAGAAGTAAAGATAAAGAATGATCGCGACCTTGGTAATAAAAACCAGAAGGCTGACTATAACATAGAGGTTGTGATAACCCTTCGCTTCAGTAAGACCGTAAACAAACGGAAAATACCAACCTCCCAGATAGACGCTCGCTGCCACCGCCGAGACAACCACCATCGCTCCGTACTCAGCCATGAAGAAGAGTGACCAGCGAAAGCCGGAGTACTCCGTGTGAAAGCCCGCCACTAATTCCGATTCGGCTTCCGGCAGATCAAATGGAGCGCGATTGTTTTCTGCAATACCGCTCAATAGAAAAATAAGAAACCCGAGTGGCTGGTAAAAGAGGAACCAAACACCATCGCTTGCCTGGGCAGTGACAATTCCGGAAAGCGAGAGGGTGCGGGCGAACATCAGGGCGCCGATCAACGATAGGCCCATGGCCACTTCGTAAGAGATCATTTGCGCGCTCGAGCGGAGGGCCCCCAGCAACGAATACTTGGAGTTCGAAGACCAGCCGGCCAGGATCAGCGCCAGCACGCCAACACTCGACACCGCCAGCACGAATAGCAACCCGATGTTGACGTCGGTGATAACCGCCCAGTCAGGACCAAACGGTATAACAGCGAAGACGATAAACGCGGCGGCGATGGCTATGTAGGGCGCGAAGAAAAAGATCCAACGATCGGCTTTCTCGGGAATGAAATCTTCCTTTACCAGAAGTTTGATGCCGTCGGCGATCGGCTGCAATATTCCCCAGGGCCCAACACGCATCGGCCCAAGACGAGCCTGCATGAAGGCGGAAATTTTTCGCTCAAGATAATTCGCGGCTGCTACCCAGCCAGTCACCAGTAACACCACAATCGAAATCTGTATCAGCGGCCAGACAACGTGGTTGATGGTGTCCGCGCTAAAGAATTTCAGCAGCAGGTCGTTGACGAAGTTAATCGGAGCGAAGAGCAACATTAATCTTAGTTACCGGTCGATCTCACCAAGGACAATATCCAGCGTGCCGATGATGGCGACCACATCAGCGACCAAATGACCTACGCAAAGTTGTTTGAGCGCCTGCAGGTTAATCAACGACGGCGGGCGTACGCGCACGCGCCAGGGCTGTGCGGTGCCGTCCGAAACCAAATAACAACCAATCTCGCCTTTGGGTCCTTCAATGGAGTGATAATAATCCCCAACTGGCGGCTTAACGATTTTGGGCAACTTCGCATTGACTGGACCATCAGGAAGGTTCTCCAGCGCCTGGTCTACAATGCGACGAGACTGCCTCATCTCTTCCAAACGAACCAGGTAGCGATCGTAGGTATCGCCGTTCTCGCCAAGCGGGACATCAAAATCCATTTCGGCGTAAGCGGCGTAAGGCCGTGCTTTGCGAATGTCCCACGCGACTCCCGAACCCCGTAGTGCCGGACCTGACAACCCAATCGCCACCGCATCTTCCCCGGAGATCACGCCGATGCCAACCGTGCGGCTTAACCAGATGCGATTCTCGGAGAGCACGGTTTCGTATTCATCGAGGCGCTTGGGAAAGTTGCTAACGAAACGGTTCACGTCCTTCGCAAAATCATCATAGGCGTCATTGGGCATGCCGCCGACTCGCCACGCGTGGCAAGTTAAGCGCGCGCCAAATTGCCTTTCGAAGATCTTGAGAATCTCTTCCCGCTCGCGTAGCGCCCACAGCAAAACAGTTACGGCGCCAATGTCGAGTGCGTGCGTGGCCAGCCAAAGGAGGTGCGACGCAATGCGGTTAAGTTCAGTGAGAATTGTTCGCAGGTAGTGTGCGCGCGGCGGCACCACTAATCCCATGATTTGTTCAACCGTTTCGACCCAAACCAATCCATTCGAAACCGCGGCGATATAGTCGAGCCGATCCCAGTAGGGCGCGATCATCGTGTACATGCGGTTCTCGGCGATCTTCTCCATCCCGCGATGGAGATAGCCGATGTCGCAGTCGAGGTCGATTACAGTTTCGCCATCGAGCTTGAGGATCACGCGCAGCACCCCGTGGGTGGACGGATGCTGTGGTCCCATGTTGAGAGTCATCTCGGGACTATCGAGCAACGTTTCCTGAGTGGTGGCGATTTCTACCTGATGCATATTCTTATGTAATGCAGACTGTTAGTTTGCGATTCTGATGTCGGTAAACACCTGGCTGAAGCCCGGGCTACAGAAGCGCAAACTAACAGTTTGCGTTACGAACACTAAGCCGCAGCTGGCTCCGGTTCCTTAGGCACATAACAACCGGTCACACTCCAGGGTTCAATGACCAACCCAATTTCCTGAACCTCGCCGGTGGCTCGCTTGTCCGCAAGCTTGCTGACGATCGCCTGTGCCGCACTCGCCTTGTTCCAAACATTTCGAGGCGACAGCGTTTCAGTTAGGACAAAGCCTGCCACCTTCGCAGCCTCGCGCGTGTCGAACACCTTGGCTTCATACTGAGCGGCAATCTCTTTTGGGGTCATCGTTAGTAAATCGTGAATCGTGAATCGTAAATAGTGAAAAACTCCGCCCCTGGTTCTTACTATTCACTATTTACCATTTACGATTTACTTGTCCTTTGGCATCACTTCTTTGCCCTGCTGGAGGATCTCGCGCATCATGCGTTCCTGTGGCACCGAAAGAATTTCGAGACCATAGGCCCGGCGCTGTTCCAATTGTTCGCGCTCCACATCCGTCATCTCCGGCAAGTGGCGTTTCGTCCATTCATTCTCAACAAACTCGAGCGGATAATCCTTTCGTAGTGGATGTCCCTGCCAATCAGGAGGCAGCAGGATCCTGCGCAGGTCAGGATGGTTTCTGAAATCGACGCCAAAAAGGTCAAAAACCTCGCGCTCCATCCAGTTCGCAGACGGCCACACCGGCGTGACGCTCTCAGTCCCAGCGCCTTCAGCGATCGCGGTCTTCAAACGCACGCGCTCATTCCGCGTAATCGAATACAGGTTGTAAACGATTTCGAGCGGCGCCTCGTGCCGCAACGGAAAATGAACGCAGGTTAAATCGGAAAGGTAGTTGAAAGAGGAATCGGGATCGCGTTTTAGAAAATCACAGACTTCAACAATCCTTGCAGATTCGATTCCCACGGAGAGCTGGCCCACAAACTCGGACGCTTCCAAAACAGCGCCGTTAAACTGTGCCTTTAATTTCTTTACGAGATTGTGGTTTGACGCATCGACCGGCTTGGGCCCCTCTTCCTTCTTCTTTACGGGGGCTTTGGGGGCGTCCGCTCCAGTAGGGGTGGCTGATTTTTCGCCCAGTGATTCTTTTACCGCAGCGACGCGCGACTTGGCCTGCTCAACCATCGCCGCCTTTTCCTCATCAGCCCCAGAAACTTCACGTGCATCGGGAATAGACGACGGAGGGGGAGTGCCAACCGAATCGGTAGGGGTTACGACGCCGGGAGGTGACTTTAGTTCGTCTGGCTTATCGTTTTCGTCAGCCATTAACTTTACGTTCCCCTAGCTACACTCTAACCAAAAGTGCGATCGAAATTGAGCGATCGCGCCAACAGTTCAAGCGGAGTGTAAATGCTATTACAAAAGGTCGGCAAAACTGGATTTAAACATGGCAGTATTTCGCTGTCAACCAACTTGTTTTCGCGTATTGAGTGCGTGATGGAATCTATTGAAGTCGTTGTCTTGCTTGACGATACGAGTGACGAGACCCTATCATGGTTTGTTTTAAAAATGAGGCTTTGAAGTGTCTATAGGTAAGGGATTAGAGAAATGAAACCAGGAATTCATCCGGACTATAACGAAATCACCGTAACGTGCGCCTGCGGCGAGACTTTTAAAACGCGCTCGACCAAAAAGGGCGACTTGCACGTGGAAATCTGCTCGGCTTGTCATCCGTTTTTCACCGGCAAGCAGAAGCTGGTGGACACTGCGGGACGCGTTGATCGCTTCAACAAACGTTATGGCAAGAAGGCGCCAGTCGAAAAGACAGCCACGCCGTAAGACAGACATTCCTGTCTGTCGCTTAAAAATTACAGGCAAGAATGCCTTTTCTACTTTGCGAGGGTTTACTTGATTTCGAACCGCCATTAGCAAGTTTTATTTAACCAAACGCCGGCGAGTAACCGTCGGTCGCTATCACTGTGCAAGCGGCAGCGAGCGACCTTCCAAACGCCGGCGTTGTCGTCTCGTAGGACCTGATGGCGTTTCAGAGTTTAGAGTCCAGGCTTTAGCCTGCTGTGCGCAAGAAGAAGCAACCTAAAGGTTGTACTCTGAACGGACAATAGACGAAGGAAACAACAACTTGAGTACAAACGAAAGAGACCTAATCGTCGGTGGTCAAGCCGTTATTGAAGGCGTCATGATGCGCACTCCTAATGCGTATGCTATTGCCGTGCGTAAGGCCGACGGAACTATCGTCAACACTTCGGCCCGTCTGCCGAAGTGGAGCGATAAATATCCGCTGCTGAAACTTCCGGTACTACGCGGCAGCGCCGTCCTGGTGCAGTCGATGGGACTGGGCATCAAGGCGTTGAACTACTCAGCCAACGAAGCTTTTGCCGACGCTGAAGAAGCTGAAACAAAAGAGGTTCGTGTTGCGCTCACGCCGGCGGCCATCGAAGGTGAAGGCGACTTCGCCGGATTGACGGGGGCGGTGCCGGGGCTATTTCCTGTTCCCACGCAAAAACGGGCCAAAGACGAAATGAAAAAAGGTGGCACGGCGGCAGCGGCAGGCTCCATCGTTTTCGCGCTCATCTTCAATGTGCTGCTTTTCGTCGCGGCTCCCCTTCTGTTGACCAACGCACTATTTATTGGCGCTGGTTGGGCGCCGTCCCCCAGTCAGACAGCCGCGGTGAGTCAGCCGGCTGCAGGTTCATCTGCCGATGCGGAAGCCGCGGCAACGGCCGGCAATGTTGCACCCTGGTACTCACGCGCGTGGGGCATCGTTAAAACGTATCTGCACCCGGTTAGACCATCTGTGGCTTTCAATCTGGTAGACGGTCTTATTCGCATGACTTTCTTCTTAATTATGATCTTCAGTTTTTCGTTGCTGAAAGACATCAGACGCGTCTTTGAGTATCACGGCGCCGAACATAAAACTGTCTTCACCTGGGAAGCAGGTTTGCCATTGACTGTGGCCAATGCGCGCCCGCAGCCACGGCAACACCCGCGTTGCGGCACAAGTTTCTTGATGGTCGTAATGCTGGTCTCAATTGTGTTGTTCTCGCTTATTAAGTTTGACTCACTTGTCTACAATTTTCTGGTACGACTCGCACTGATGCCGGTGGTAGCGGGAATTTCGTACGAAATCATCCGGCTGTCCGCGAAGAAGGAGAGTGGCTGGTTCTTTAAACTGATTACGCGGCCGGGCGTTTGGTTGCAGAACATTACCACGCAGGAACCCGATGACCAGCAGTTGGAAGTTGCTATTGAAGCATTGAAGGAATCGTTGAAGCTCGAGCCGCAGCCCGCCGAAGCTGCCCTCGCGCCAATGTCATGAAGGCGTTCAGAGTCCAGCCTTTAGGCTGAAGTCTGTTGATCAAAGACCATGTTAGAGAGGCTTGACCAAATTGAGGCACGCTACGAAGAGCTATCCAATGAGCTCTCGTCTCCCGAGTTGCTCGCCGATCGCGCCGCTTACACTAAAGCGACCAGGCAACACCGCACCCTTGGCGAGATAGTGGAAAAGTATCGCGTTTATAAGAGTCTCAAAGAAGAGCTGGTCGGCGCCCAGGAGCTTGCGGAGGCGGTGGACGATGAAGAGATGCGCGAGATGGCGCAACTGGAAGTGGCCACGCTGCAACAGAAACTTGAATCCACCGA
This sequence comes from Pyrinomonadaceae bacterium, assembly GCA_963728625.1. Taxonomy (GTDB): domain Bacteria; phylum Acidobacteriota; class Blastocatellia; order Pyrinomonadales; family Pyrinomonadaceae; genus PSRF01. The sequence goes on along the minus strand of CAVSKU010000011.1, from coordinate 399,852 downwards.
CAACGAGTTGAAGCTGCTGCTCGTGCCTTCCGATCCTAACGACGAGAAAAACGTGATTGTCGAAATTCGAGCGGGGACAGGTGGTGACGAAGCAACTCTGTTTGCCGCTGAGATGCTGCGGATGTATGGACGTTATGCCGAACGACAGGGTTGGCGCTTCGAAGTTCTCGATGCGTCAGAGTCAGGAATCGGGGGGATCAAGGAAGGCATCGTGCTCATTGAAGGCGAGAAGGTGTTCTCCAGGATGAAGCACGAATCCGGCGTGCATCGCGTGCAGCGTGTTCCTCAGACAGAAGCCAGCGGACGCATACACACTTCCGCGATTACCGTTGCGGTCTTGCCCGAAGCGGAAGAAGTCGACGTGAAGATTGATCCGAAAGACCTGCGCATTGACACCTTTTGTTCATCTGGTCCGGGCGGCCAGTCGGTGAACACGACTTACTCAGCGGTGCGCATCACACATCTGCCGACGAACGTGGTTGTATCCATGCAGGACGAAAAGTCGCAGATCAAAAATCGCGAGAAAGCAATGCGCGTCTTGCGCGCGCGTCTGCAGGAGCTGGAAGAACAAAAGCAGCACGATGCCGTCGCCAGCGAGCGCCGTTCAATGGTTGGCTCCGGCGATCGTTCCGAAAAAATTCGCACTTATAACTTCAAAGAGAACCGCGTTACTGACCATCGCATCGGTTTGACCCTGCACCAGTTGGACCTGGTGATGGAGGGAGCGCTGGACGAGATCATTCAGGCTCTCATCACCCACGAACAGGCGGAAAAACTCAAGAACGAAGCCGTTGCAGCTTGAGTCACCTGGACCCGTTTAGTTCTCCATCCCCCAAACGACTTGCCAGCGAGCGCACACGCTAACGAAAGTTTGCGTTACACTCGTTCGAAACTATGTCTTCGACTACCCACGTCCTGTTAATTCGCCACGGCCAATCACAGGGAAACGCCGAAGGTCGTTTTGGCGGTCACACTGATACTCCGCTCTCTGCGCGTGGCAGAAGGCAAGCTGCGGCAACAGCCAAAGCTTTGGCCGGCGAAAAATTCGCTGCGATCTATTCAAGTGACTTGCCCCGCGCGATCGAAACCGCAGCGCCACTGGCGAAGCTCACCGGTGTTGATTTGGAAACCACGGATGCTCTTCGTGAACGGAGCGTGGGCGTTATGGAAGGGCTGACGTTTGAAGAAGCAGCCGAGCAGTATCCGGAGCAGTATCAAGCGCTGTTACATCGCGACTTTGAACATGTGTTGGAGGGAGGCGAAAGCTATCGTCAAACCCTTGATCGTGCTTCACGCAAACTCGACGAGGCAATTGAAAAACATCGCGGCGGCCGGATTGCCGTCTTCACCCACACGGGCGCTATTTGCATTCTGGCCCTTCACTTGATGGGCGCACTCGATGCGCCTGACTTAAAACCCGTTTGGATAGCGACTGCTAATTGCGGCATTGCGCGTTTCGATTTGCGGGACGACGGTTTCGTGCGCGTCGTGACCATCAACGACACGCGTCACCTGACTGGGGTTTGATTGTCATTTTCAATCCGCGTGCGTTCAGTATTCGTCCAATCACAAAGCAATTGCACATCGGCTGAGGATAATTCCGAACCGGGATGGAGCGGTGTGTAAGAGCTGAGCGGCATCTGGCCCGATTTCACTTCCTTACAGATTTCCTCCAGCATCTCCGCAGCTTCAATGCGATTGAATTTCCCCCACTCGGAAAAGTTCAGATGACTCCGCCCGTGATTAACATGATCAATTACAAACCACGAGACCGGCGCCACGTTGCTGTACCAGGGCCAGCGCGTTTTGTTGGAATGGCAATCGTAGCAGGAACGGTCGAGGATTGAAGCAACAGCCGGGGTTACCTGGAGTTTCGCGTTCACTGAGTCCGTTTCGGGAGCGACCGGATTGCTTTTCGCAGGGCCTATAAGCTGAATCGCCAGCAGCAGGACGGCCGCCCCCATGACCGCCCATTTAAGAATTTTTCTGATCCTTGTCATGTTGTAAACGGTGGACCCGCCCAAACACCCGTCTAATTATTAGACGAACCAGCTTCCACCCTATTAACAATTCACCTGCCGGTACAATTACTCGAGCAGCGTTCGACTACAATGTCACGCACTCCTTTCCACACGCCATCGCTTTCCCGTTTGACACCAAGAATCGGTGAACGAGCTCCCTTCCCGGCGAACTTCTGACGCATGCCATCGGTCACAAAGGGGTCATCATCAAAGTTGTATTCCTCTATCCAGTACTCGGGATAACCCGGACCTGATATGTACGCGTGGATGTGTTGCGGATTTCGACTGCCCGGATAAGAGCCTGGCCGGATGGTTCGAAACTCGTAACGGCCGTCGGACCCAGTGCGCATGTGTCCGTGAATGCGTGTATCTCGGTTGTCGCCTCCGAAGCCTGAAGTTGAGTAGCGGCCAGTAGCGTCCGTTTGATAGACCATGAGGTTGATGCCTTCGAGCGGCGTGCGTCCGTCAGGAGCGAAAATAGTCCCGCTAACAATCAACGGTTCGCCGGGCTCGTTAGGTCCCACTATGGTCGCTTTCCACGAGACGTTAGTTGGCTGGGCGTAGTTCGAGCGGGAGGCAGCGTTATTGCAGCCTAACAATGCAAAAGAACCAAGCTCAACAGTGGGGAGCGCAATTGCAAATACCAAGGCTTGTTTAAGAAAACTTCTGCGGGCCAACTTGTTAGACATCCGCGTGTCCTCCTCATTTAAGAGTTCGGTTGAAGGCTTTGCTCGCTGAGATGCCGAATGCCATCCCTCGTGATGCCAAAAGGGGATTTACAATTCTGGATACGAACAAAGACGGGTTCGCGTTCCTAATTATCGAATTGGCACTGAGAGGTTAGACAGTAGGAAAGGGCCGCGTGCCCTCCTGAGGCGAATCAGATCGTGGTCACCAGGCGATCGGTGGTGGCGGAAGTGGACTCCGCTGGAAGTTCATTGGTGTCTTCCAGCTCTTGGTGCCGATGGACTGTGCCATCCGACTCAAAGATATAAGCTGAAGGCGCCTCCCGCATGATGATGTCCTGCAAACGCATCAAGCCATAGAGGAGCGCCTCGGGGCGCGGTGGACACCCGGGTATGTAAACATCAACCGGTATACAACGATCCACGCCTTGCATGGTTGAGTAGGAGTCAAACGGGCCGCCGGTCGAGGCACACGCCCCCATTGCAATGGCCCATTTTGGTTCGGGCATCTGTTCGTACACGCGGCGAACGACTGGACCCATCTTCAAGGTCACAGTGCCGGCAATAATTATCAAGTCGCTTTGCCGAGGGCTCGGCCTGAATACGCCCGCGCCAAAGCGGTCGATATCGAAGCGTCCGGCGCCGGTGGCGATCATTTCAATTGCGCAACACGCGAGGCCAAATGTCATTGGCCAAAGCGCAGACTTGCGCGCCCAGTTCACGACCGGCGCAGTGAGGTCAAGTGCCTTGGCGCCAACGGTCCGCCGCACCGAGTTCATGAGCGTGTCAAATCTGGTTAGGACGAATCCCTGATCGTGTTCTGCCATTTCTTCAATCCACCCTCGATTTTGCTGATGAAATCAGCCTTGGATTTCGCGCGACACGCTTCACGGTAATGAGCACCAACCGAAGTTCCCGAACGGAGAATTTGTTTCCCAAGAACTTGAGCCACCGTGGACTTTGGCAGAGCGGCGTAGAGCTTAATGATTCGAAGCGCAAAATCTTTGGTACGCCTTCTCAGATCCTGTCGCACTCCGACATTCATCCCTCATCCCTCCGCCCTTATCCCTTAGGTTAGGCCCATTCCAATGCGCCTTTGCGCCAGGCATAGTAATAGCCAACTATCAGAATTCCGATGAAGACAAACATCTCTATCAGTGCAAACTTCGTAAAGGAAAAATCCTCGCCCATGAAAATGATCGCCCAGGGTAAAAGGAAAATTGTTTCCACGTCGAATATCAAAAACAACATGGCCACAATGTAATAACGCACAGTGAAACGCGAGTGGGCGTCGGTAGTTGGATCGATGCCACACTCATACGGACGCATTTTTCCTTTTTCGTATTTTACCGGCCGCAGAAAACGACCAAGAATGATCGGCAAAATCGGGAAGATAATTGCCACGACAAAAAAGATCATCACCGGCCAATACGCGGTGAGCGGTGAACCTATATTCTGTACGGCGGTCGAAGTTGCCTGAAGCAGCATGTGGGTGGCGGCGTTAGACGCCGGCATACTTTACAAACTCAAGTATTGAACACAAAAATCTTAAGCGCGCGCTTGATCATTGTCAACGAAGACTATCTAACGAGCGACCCTAAGCGATCCATGAAAATCAACCACGAATAAGAACGAACTCTTAGTGTTGGTTTGTGAAGTTCGTGGATCGTTGTCTGTTGTACCTTCCTACGCCTCGTCGTGCGGTTTACCGGCCAGCAAACTAATCGCATGCTTTAACACCGGAGCGATGACCGCGAAGCTTTCGCGAACGCCTTTTGGTGAACCTGGCAGATTGACGATGAGCGCACCTGAACGAATGCCGCACACGCCACGCGAGATCATCGCCATGGGCGTTTGCTTCAGCGTTTCCATGCGCATTGCTTCAGCGAGGCCAGGAGCTGCGCGGTCGATTACTGCGAGGGTCGCTTCAGGAGTGTTGTCGCGCGGCGCCACGCCGGTTCCCCCCGTTGTGATCACAAGATTAACGTTTTCGCGATCGGCCGACGCGCGAAGTAATTGGGTTAACGGTTCCAGATCGTCTGAAACGATCGATTTTTCCACAATCTCGGCGCCGCTCTCCCTCAGCAGTTGCACGAGGGCTGCACCCGACGCATCTTCACGTTCGCCACGCGAGCATGCGTCGCTTACGGTGATGACTACAGCACGAATCTCAGTGCTCATCGGGTTTCTAACGAACGGTTGCGCTGACCGCGTGCAGTTCCTGCAATGAACGAACCTGGATGGAGTCGTTGCGCTCAGTCGAAGCAATTGCTTCCACGATTGCCTGGGCGCCAGTCATCGTCGTGACGCAAGGCACGTTGTACTGCAAGGCCGCGCGACGAATCGCCTGCTCGTCATAGTGCGAAGCGCGCCCGAGCGGTGTATTGATCACCAGCGCAACTTCACCGCGTTTAATGTGGTCGACGATGTTCGGGCGGCCTTCGTTCACCTTGAAGACGTTCTCGACTTTTAAACCAACCTCGCGCAAACGATCAGCAGTGCCGAGTGTGGCAATAAGCTCAAAGCCCAAGCGTGCCAACTTGCGGGCCAGCACCACCGCTTGACCCTTGTCCTGCTCATTGACGCTGATGAACGCTCGCCCGGTTTGCGGCAGCGCGAGACCGGCGCCCGTCATGGCCTTCGCGTATGCCTCGCCGAAAGTTTCGCCGACTCCCATCACTTCTCCAGTCGAATGCATTTCGGGGCTGAGAATGGGATCAACGCCCTGGAACTTCGCAAAAGGAAACACCGGCGACTTGATAAAGAACCGGTTCACGGTGAGGTCCTGCGGCAAATCGAAATCCGCGAGCGCCTGCCCGGCCATTACCAGCGCCGCAATTCTGGCGATGGGAACGCCGGTGGCTTTGGAGACAAAGGGGACGGTGCGCGATGCGCGCGGATTAACTTCCAGCACGAATACTCGATGGTCCTTAATCGCAAACTGGATGTTCATTAGTCCACGCACACTCAAGGCAGTCGCCAGCAGACGCGTGTAGTGACGCATGGTTTCAATGTGTTCAGGATCGATCTTGACCGGCGGCAACACACACGACGAATCACCGGAGTGAATACCAGCTTCCTCGATGTGCTCTTGTATCGCCGCGATCACGCAGGTGTTTTCATCCGCGAGCGCATCCACATCGAACTCCGCGGCCCGCTCGAGAAACTTATCAATCAAAACTGGGCGGTCCGGAGTGAAGCCCACCGCGTTGCGCACATAATTATCAAGACTCTCCTCATCGTAAACAATGGCCATCGCTCTCCCGCCGAGCACATAACTGGGCCGCACCAATACCGGATAACCGATCCGGGCAGCTACATCTTTAGCTTCGTCCGCGGTAGCAGCCATGCCGTTCTCAGGTTGCGGAATGCCCAGGTCGCGCAGTAAAGCCCCGAAACGCTGGCGGTCTTCAGCAAGGTCGATTGAATCGGCAGCGGTACCAATGATCGGCACACCAGCTTTATGCAGCCGCATTGCAAGGTTGAGTGGCGTTTGACCACCAAACTGAACAATCACGCCTTCCGGCTGTTCGACGTCGACTATGTTCATAACGTCTTCAAAGGTCAGCGGCTCGAAATAGAGACGATCGGAAGTGTCATAGTCGGTCGAGACCGTCTCCGGATTGCAGTTGACCATAATCGTTTCGAAGCCGGCGTCGCGCAGAGCAAACGACGCGTGGCAACAACAGTAGTCAAACTCAATTCCCTGGCCGATGCGATTTGGTCCCGAGCCGAGGATCATGATCTTGCGCCGGTTCGTCGGATTAGCCTCGTTCTCGGTTTCATAGGTGGAGTAGAGATAGGGTGTGAAAGATTCGAATTCCGCCCCACAGGTATCGACTCGCTTATAAACCGGAATGACGCCCAGTTTTTTGCGGTACGCCCGCACCTCGTCTTCCGATTTTTCGGTGAGATAGGCAAGGCGTCGATCGGAAAGGGCTACTTCTTTGAAAGCTCGCAATACCGGCTCAGATATTTCCTCGAGTTTTAATCCTTCAATTCCCTTTTGGATTTCCATCACGTCTTGAAGCTGCTCAAGAAACCACGGATCGACGCGCGACAGTCGATAAATTTCCGCGATCGGCCAACCCTGCTGCAGGGCATAGGTGATATAGGAGAACCGCTGCGAGTTTGGCCGGGCCAGCTTTCTTTGCAATTCGTCAGCAGAGACATCCTCGAGCCGCAAAGGCTTTACCGCTTCAAGCGAGCGCAAACCCTTGAACAGCGCTTCCTTGAAGGTTCGGCCAATCGCCATCACTTCTCCGACCGACTTCATCTGCGTACCCAGTACATCTTCCGCTTCTCGAAACTTCTCGAAGTCCCACTTGGGGATCTTTGCCACCACATAATCGATGGTCGGTTCGAAAGAGGCGGGCGTTTTCTGTGTGATGTCGTTGGGAATCTCGTCGAGTGTGTAGCCCACCGCCAGCTTCGCGGCAATTTTTGCGATGGGAAAGCCGGTTGCCTTTGAAGCAAGTGCAGAGGAACGGGAAACGCGCGGGTTCATCTCGATGACGCGAACTTCGCCATTTTCGGGATTGACGGCAAACTGGATATTCGACCCGCCAGTCTCTACGCCGACCTTGCGGATAATCGTAATCGCCATGTCCCGCAACTGTTGATACTCGCGATCAGTCAGCGTTTGTGCGGGGGCGACCGTGATCGAGTCTCCAGTGTGCACCCCCATCGGATCAAAGTTTTCAATCGAGCAGATGATGACGACGTTGTCAGCAAGGTCGCGCATCACCTCGAGCTCAAATTCCTTCCAACCGAGAATCGATTCTTCCACGAGCACTTCATGCACTGGCGAAGCAGCCAGGCCGGCGGCCACGATCTCTTCGAATTCTTCCGGGTTGTACGCCGTGCCACCACCAGTTCCCCCGAGCGTAAATGATGGTCGGATAATCGCTGGATATCCTGTTTGCTCCACGATCTGCTCAGCTTCGTCCCACGACTTTGCGAAACCGCCCTGCGGCATTTGCAACCCCGCTTCGTCCATCGCCTGCTTGAAGAGCATGCGATCCTCCGCGACGCGAATCGCTTCTCGCTTAGCGCCGATCATCTCCACACCGCATTCTTCGAGCACTCCGGCGTCATCAAGCGCGATCGCGAGGTTGAGGGCCGTCTGCCCGCCCACGGTTGGAAGCAGGGCGTCCGGGCGCTCTTTACGAATGATTGCGCTCACCGATTCAACTGTAAGTGGCTCAATGTAGGTGACGTTGGCAGTTTCAGGATCGGTCATGATTGTTGCTGGATTCGAATTCACCAGGACAACCTCATAACCTTCCTGACGGAGAGCTTTGCAAGCCTGGGTACCAGAGTAGTCAAACTCACACGCCTGCCCGATAACGATGGGGCCGGAACCGATGATTAGGATTTTGTGGATGTCAGTGCGCTTGGGCATTAGCAAGGCGTGCAACAGAGTGCACTATCAGACGCAAACCAGACTAGTCAGGTGCAAAACATTATACATAGCATCATAGAATGGGGGGTATCAGCGGAAACGTGGGGGGCAGATGATTGTTAAGAGTTGGGAGGTACGCTAGTCCAAACATCAAATTTTTGCTGCGTCAGTGCGTCGCTGCTCAACGCGCTTGCGATAGTCTTCGCCCTCAATCATTACTTTTTTGCACATCTCGTAGAGCCGGCTGCGTAACGGCGTGCCGATGCGTTCTTCGAGTGTTGTCAACTCCCTCGCGCGACTGGCAGCGAAAGTTCTCCGCTTTGTTTCGTCGCTGTCCTCGTTTCCATCACCGGGGCGGACTTCATCAACATAGTTAGTAGTAAAAATCGTGAGCTTCTTGTTGTTGTAGCGGGTGTTAATAATCTGGTAAAGCGTGTCGCGTACCCAATTGGTTGGCACCGTCGCGCCGAGCTCATCTAACACCAATACCTCAGCCTGATAAACGGGAGCGAGTACCCGCATTTCCGAGGTTTGTGAAACCGGATTGTAAGAATCCTGAATGGTCTTAAGCAGTGAGCCGGATTCGTAGAACAAACAGCCGGCGCCTTTGGTTGCCATCAAGTCCTTCAAAATTGCGATAGCTAAATGAGTCTTGCCGACCCCGACTGAGCCCATGAACAACAGCCCGGTCTCGACGGCCGGGTATTCGTCAACCAAACGACTGGCAAAACTGTGGGCGAAGTATTGAGAATCGTTCTTTGGGTAATAGTTATGAAAAGAGCAATCGCGAAATCGAGGCGGAATACGGGCCGCGTCCAGGGAACGCGCTTTCTGATTTGACCGGCGACAATCGCAGATCATGGCACCTTTACCAGGCTCAATTCTGGTGCCCGTTCCGAAACATACCTGGCACACTTCGGCCTGGTCTTGCTTCGGACTACTGTTCACTCCGATCCTTTTTACTTCTGGGTTATTGGACGGCATCAGAGACGTGCATTCATCAACGAGACAAATCAGTCGGATTATAACACCGCAGTAAGAGGGCGCAATGAATTGGGCCTGGCGCGAGTGTTAATTCCCGCTTAAGCGCAGAGTTATAACGTCACCACCGATTCGGCAAACAACCGTAATACATTCCTGCCACTCTAAAAGCCTGGTTTTCAATTCAGGTGAGGTGGATTATTGTTATATGACCGGGGGATATATCGAGAACGAAATGCCTTTGCTGCATTCATTGTTAAGCAAACTAGGACTCAGCCGCGTAAACGCCGACCGGCATCCGATTCGTGTGTTTCTGCTGGACGATGATAGGCGCCGCCATAGGTGGTTCGCAGCTCGCTTTAAAGGCGATTACATTGACGTGGCTGACAATGTTGAGCGGGCGCAGCAACTGTTAAGCGCAAATTCCTACGACGCAATCTTTCTGGATCACGACTTACATCCGGAACACTACAACACTCTAAGCCATGACGATGAGCGCACCGGTTACGCTATTGCTTCATGGCTGGCCGCCAATCCTCAGCTTCAGCGTGCCTCTACGATTTTGGTGCACACCAGAAACGCTGACGGCGCCATGCGCATGGTCGAGGAGCTACGCCGCTCGGGTCGCAGCGCCGATTACGTCCCCTTTCCGCTGCTGGCTGAGCGAATTAAGAACTACTGGGCGCGGTGACTCAAAATGGTAATAGGGTGAAAGGGGAAAGGGTAAATGAAGAACGGACATGCCGACCGTCGCCCTTTCCCTTTTCCCCCTATTTCCCTATTACCCTTTCCCTGATTTCGTTTTGGGGTGGTGGCCAGGGACGGAATCGAACCGCCGACGCCGGCCTTTTCAGGGCCGCGCTCTACCAACTGAGCTACCTGGCCGTCGGGTGGGAAAAGAGCGCGTAGTATAGGGAGTGGGGAAAAGGACTGTCAACTTACGGCCAAAAATCCCAAAAAGTTCGACTTTGTCAGATTAGTCACAAAATTTCGTTGACTGGAATTTGGGTAGGTGTATAATCCCTGCCGTTGAGGATGGGGTTGGCGCCCAAACGTCAGTCCGGTTGAAGAAACGACATCCGATTCAAAATTGATAGTGCCCGCCAGTGCCAGCTCGGCCGCCGATCGCGCCCCCCGCAGTCGCTACCTTCGAGCTGGCACAGCCATTTTTAGGCCCTCCTACAATTCAAGCGACTACAAACATCCTTGCATCGTCCGGCGCATCAATTTCCAATCCCTGCTCGCTTCAATAGTTTAGCGCTTTCAAGCGTTGCCGCCTGCAACACGGCCTGCTCGTCTATGGTCGCGAGCTTACGTTCATTCATCACAACCTCGCCGTCGATCAGAACACTCTGAACATCACTCGGCTGTCCGGAATATACCAGCGCTGATACAAGATCCTTTGCATTAGGTGTCGCATGCAAAGAATCGAGCTTCACGAGGATCAAATCAGCCCGCTTCCCTAATTCCAGACTGCCGATCTCTGTCTCCAGTCCCAGCGCCCTGGCCCCACCAATCGTGGCAATGCGTAACGCTTCCTGTGCCGGTAATACTTCGGGCTTTTCCTGCGACGCTTTTTGCAAAAGCGCCATGGTGCGCATTTCAGTGAACATGTCGAGACGGTTGTTGCAGGCTGCGCCGTCCGCTCCAAGCGAAACAGAGATGCCGCGCTCCAGCATGGTGGCTATCGGTGCGATGCCGGAACCGAGTTTCAGATTCGATGAGGGACAGTGAGCGACGTTGGTTTTCGTCTTGCGCAACGTCTCAAGCTCTTCCTCGTGAAGATGAACACAATGCGCTAGCACCGTGTGAGGGCCCGTCAGGCCTAATGAGTGCAAATAGGAGACGTTACGCAGACCGGTCTCCGCTTCCACGATCTCACACTCCCTTTTGTTCTCTGACGCGTGCGTGTGAAGCATCACACCGCGCTCCTTTGCCAGAACGCCCACCCGAGCAAGTAGCTCCTTAGTGCAACTCAGTGCGAAGCGCGGCGCGAAGCAGTACCTGATACGGCCATTAGCCTTGCCGTGCCAAGTCTCAAGCAAGGCGAGTGACTCAGCAATAGCAGCTTCCGTTTCTTCGTGCAGCGCCGCGGGCACATCGTCGCCCTTGTCCATCAAACACTTGCCTACAGTCGCGCGAAAGCCCGTGTCTTCCACCACCTTGAACACTTCACCCGTGTGATTCACAGTTTCCATTGTCAACGCACAGGTGGTGCCGCCCTTAATTAATTCTGCAATTCCAAGACTGGCTGACGCTCTGATGGACTCGGCTGTGTGGGCGGCCTCCATTGGCCAGACCCGCTCCTTCAACCATTCGAGCAAAGAAAGATCGTCGGCAGCGCCGCGAAAAAGCGTCTGGCAGAGATGTATGTGTGTTTGGACGAAACCTGGCAGGACGACGCAACCTTCGGCATCAATTGTGAGATCAGCCGCGGCGTTTTTCTCGCCTACGCTTTCGATGCGGCCATCGCGAACCATCAGATCACTACGGACAATTGAGGTCTGCGCGTCCATCGTTACCAAGGTCCCGCCCTTTATTAGAATCGATTGCATAGTAGGCAAACGCGAATTATCCGGTTTCGACTCTCAGCGTGTAAAGAATAAAGCTTCACGCATAAAAACGCCTGACTTCGGATTTGCTGCGGTCCGTCGTCAGGCGTCTTTGATTTCCTGCTGAATTACTTCTTGTCAGCTGTGGCCGCTTTCGCGGTCGGTGCTGGCTCAGGTTTTTCCTCGCGCACACGCATGCCGAGTTTGATCTTAACTTCCCGCTCAATGCGTTTGAGCAAGTCCGGGTTCTCTTTCAAAGACTGTTTTGAGTTTTCGCGTCCCTGACCCAGGCGATCTCCTTTGTAAGAAAACCAGGCCCCGCTCTTATCGACCACGCGTTGAGCAACGGCTAGATCGAGCACGTCACCTTCGCGCGAGATGCCTTCTCCGTACATGATGTCGAACTCACATTCACGGAAAGGTGGCGCTACTTTGTTCTTGGCGACCTTTACGCGAGTTCGATTACCGACAACTCGCTCAGCATCCTTGATGGCGCCAATGCGCCTGATGTCCAGCCGCATCGAACTGTAAAACTTCAGCGCGCGTCCGCCAGTGGTAGTCTCCGGATTGCCAAACATCACGCCGATTTTCTCGCGGATCTGGTTAATGAAAATGAAACAGGTGTTCGACTGCGCAACAATGGCCGTAAGTTTGCGCAACGCCTGAGACATCAGACGAGCTTGCAAGCCGGGCAAGGAGTCGCCCATCTCGCCGTCCAGCTCGGCACGTGGCACTAACGCTGCGACTGAGTCAACAACTATTACGTCTACCCCATTCGATCGCACCAGTGCCTCAGCGATCTCCAATGCCTGCTCGCCCGAATCGGGTTGGGAGATCAAGAGTTGATCGACGTCAACTCCAAGTTTTCCGGCGTAGTCAGCATCCATGGCGTGTTCAGCATCGATGTAGGCAGCCACCCCACCGGCCTTCTGCGCTTCGGCAACTATGTGGAGCGCGAGCGTGGTCTTACCTGAACTTTCCGGGCCATAGATCTCGATGATTCGCCCGCGCGGCACACCGCCAATTCCCACGGCCACATCCAGGCTTAGAGATGTGGTAGAAATCGCTGGAATGTCCGATACCTCGCGCTCGCCGAGCCGCATAATCGAGCCCTTCCCGAATTTCTTTTCAATGTTTGATAAGGCCGCTTCTACTGCCTTGCCGCGGTCTATGCTTATTCGGTCATCAGCCATGGCATACATCTCTTTCTTTCGCTCCTTTTCTCACGCGTTTCATGGTCGATTTGGTTCTCAATCGACGCCGGCAGGAGCCGAGCATAACACAAATAACGCGAGAATGGAACAGTGTTTCATGTTTGCAACAAGTTATTTTAGGGTTTCAGCAGTAACTCCGCTCCTCTTGAACCGGTGGTACTGGTCCCCTTACTCAGAGTTTCTCAGATCTTCAATTGACCGCCCCGTCCGGTGTTCAAACTGATCACAGAACGACGGGATCCCACTCGACGACTCATCTCTCGAAATGCGCTCAACACGCCACATCGGGAAGAACAGATCACCAAAACCTGCGGACGGTTCGTTGTGAACCAGGGCCGCGAGCCAATCGTCGAAAGCATTTAAATCAAGGCCGCGCAAGAATACTCCCGCGGTGTTGATTCCGTCGATAATGCCCCAATATTGTTCACGAGGACTGTGAAGAACTATGACGACTGCCGCGCCTCGAGCGATTCCGGCCTTGCCGTTATGAACGTCTTCCAAAAGTTTGGCCTTGAGGCCAGGCATCAAAGCAAATAGTTGCTGCCCAGCTTAGAACGGTTTCAATCACGCGACAATAGTTCTGGCGATCTGCTTTAAAACCGCCTAATACAAAATTCTCAGCATCTCGCCATTCCGGCGAATTAGTTGTTTCCGGCCGTGGTGCCGGTGTTTACACCAAGGTGTTTCTCAAACCATTCGACGTTGGTCTGTTTACTCTTAAGTACCATTTTTGGCTCGGTGAGTCCGTGCGGCATGCGGGGCAAGACTATCATGCGCACGGGCACATTCTGCACCTTAAGGGCGTTATAAAACTCGTATCCTTGCGAGATGGGTACGCGCTCATCAGCCTCGCCATGTTGGATTAAGGTTGGCGTTGTAACTCCCTTGGCGTTGAACATTGCAGAATGGGTTCGATAGATTTCCAAATTTTCCCAAGGCTGGCCCTCGAAGTAGTCCGGGATAAAACTTGGAATATCAGCGGTGCCGATGAAGCTCATTAGGTTTGTCACTGCGGCGCCCACTGAAGCGGCTTTGAAACGCCTCGTCTGCGTAATTATCCAGGAAGTCATGAAGCCGCCATAACTCCATCCCATTACGCCCATGCGTTCCGGATCGGCGACGCCCATTCCAATCACGTGATCAACGCCCGCCATCAGATCTTTATAGTCGCCGCCGCCCCAGTCTTTAATGTTAGCGAAACGAAACTTCTGTCCATATCCCGAGGAGCCTCGCGGGTTTGGCCGCAGCACTGCGAAGCCGCGAGAAGCAAAAGTGGCAATTGGATAAACGCCACGGCCGGCAATAAAGCTTTGCGTGAACACTCCGGCCGGGCCACCATGAATTACCAGCAGCAACGGCACTTTTGTGCCCGCTTTATATCCAACCGGATATGTCAGCAGTCCTTCGATTTCGAGCCCGTCCGCACTCTTCCACTTCACCACCTGGGTACGGCCCAATGGTGCGTTAGGCAAATCCGCATTCGCGCGACTAATTTGAACCGGTGCGAACTTTTCAATGTTTGTCACAAACACTTCCGGCGCGGTGCTCGATGTTTGCCGGGTAAAGCCAAACATAGTTTGCGTGCGGTTTAGCGTTACACTTCCGAGCACGTCCTTGCCTCCGTTAATTTCAGTAACGGCGCCCGAAGCGACGTCGACGGCAGCAATCTGACTGACAGTTCCCTTGGTTTCAGTGAAATAAATTTTCTTACCGTCAGACGACCAGTCAATTACCACCGGCTGCGCGTCAAGGGTTTCTGAGAGCGAGCGAGGTGTGCCTCCCGCCGCCGGAATAATCGCGATGCGGCGATAACCGGCCCAGCGCGGCGGATCGTCAGAGAGGCTAAACGCTATCCATTTCCCATCAGGAGAATAAGTGGGCGCAGATTCTGAAGCATTGGTGGTGGCGAGCGTTTTCACCGTGCCGCTATCGACATCGACAACCAGGAGGTCGGAAGTGGTCCAATAGTCAGCTTTTGGCATCTTAGTGCGTGCGAAGGCGATTGATTTGCCGTCGGGAGACCAGTCGAAATTGCTGTCGACATTCGAATTCGCGACCAGTTGCCGCACCTCGCGTTTTCCGTTCGCATCTCTCGCTAGATTAATAAGATTGAGCCGGTTCAGCTTGACGTTCTCATCGATCCAGCGCCAATCGTCCTTGCCTTTGTTTACCTTTTCCTCTTCATCCGTCAGGGCGTCGCGCATGATGAAAGCGATGCGTTTACCATCCGGCGACCAGGCGAAACTGCCGACTGCACTCTTAACATCAGTCAGCTGCTCTGATTCACCGCCGACCACCCGCAGCACATACAAATTACTCTTGCCGCTGCGACTCGAAGTGAATGCCAGCATGCTCCCATCTGGCGACCACTGCGGGTTGTCGGACGACTTCTCGGCGTACGTCAATTGGACGGCATCGCTACCGTCCGTCCTGGCGAGCCAAATCTGTGAAACGAACTCGCTCTTTTCCGCAGTCATTACCGCGGAGCTAATTGTGTAAGCGACTCTCTTTGCGTCTGGCGACACGCGCACGGCCCCGACTGTCTTGACCTTCATCTCCAACTCAGGTGTCCACGCAGTTTGCGCAAAACAGAGAGTTGAGAGAGTTAACAGAAGAACGACTGAGCCAGGTAATTGTCGAGGGGAGTGGTTCAACATCGATTTCGTCTCCTTCATAACATTCTAAATCAGCGGATCATTTCTTCTTTTCGGCGTCGCGGAGTAATTGAGCGAGCTCACTACGATCATTTTTTGCAGCCCAGGCAGCGGCTGTCATTCCATCTTCATCCTTTAAGGTCGCATTGGCGCCTTTTTCGAGCAACGCACGAACGATGTCATCGTGGCCGAACGCGGCCGCCCACATCATCGGCGTCCCGCCCAAATTATTCCTGGCGTTCGGGTCGGCACCTTTATCCAATATCATTCTCACAATGTTGATGCTGCCGTGTTGGGCGGCGAGATGAAGAGCGGTATCGCCTTCATCGTCTTTTAGCTTAACGTCTGCGCCTCTTTCGAGCAGGGTCTTGACGGCATCTTCGCGCTGGCGCGTCACGTAAGTCATGAGGGCAGTCACGCCTCTCGAGCCTTTTGCATTTGGCTCAATATTCGGTTGGGCCAACAACACATCCGCCACTTCATCGTGTCTGCTTTGCAAAGCACGCAATAGTGCAGTAAATCCAAAGTTATCTTTTTCGTTAACCCCGGCGCCACCTTGCAGGAGTATGCGAACGATCTTCAGATCACCCCGCGACGCGGCTGAAATCATCGGCGAGGCGCCAGTGTTTGGGTGCTTTGCGTTTGGGTTTATTCCGGCGGCAAGAAAAGCATTTACCGCCACCTCGTCACTGCCGGCCGCCGCTGCCAAAAACGATTGCTCGTCAAAATTGTAGCCACGCAGCTTGAGAAGTTGTTTCGCTGCGTCCGGATTTGGTTTGGCGGGTTGGGACGGCGCGCAGCTTAAAACGCCCAATCCTAAGAAAGCAACGAGGACGAGCGCGCATCTGTTAGAGACTGAGACCATTTGTTATTTAGGACAAGCGGCCACTGAAGCACGATTAATCCGGACCGGCTTATCGGGCTTCTCGCCAACCGCGGGAGCCTGATTAATGGCATCGGCGACCTCAATCCCCTTGGTAACCTTTCCGAACGCCGAAAATTTTCCGTCCAGATGCTGTCCGTTACCGACAAGGATAAAAAAGTTTGTCGTAGCGCTATTGGCTTCTTCAGTGCGAGCCATTGAAACTATCCCGCGCTCATGTTTGACCAGGCCGGGCTCGTCCGGAAGCTTACGAGACATTCGTTTGGACAACACATGTCCCCACTTCTCGCTGGTGGCCAGGTTGCCGCCCTGGATCACGAAATCTTTGACGACCCGGCTAAAGGTAGTGGTATCCAGTGCGCCCGTTACGGCGAGATTCAGAAAACTGCGAACGCTTTCCGGCGCCACCTCCGGCATCATCTCAATCTCAATTGCGCCAGCTTCGGTTTGGAGCGTTACGCACTGCAGTCGCATTTTCTCCACTGTCGCACCGTCAAAAGGCTCAGGCGGTTCAACAACCCCTTGCGCCGGTCGCGCATTGGCTTTCTTTGAAGCTTCGGTTTGACCGGCCGTATTAGCCGGCTGTTGCATACTGGCGCCCGCAACAAACAAGACGAGGCTTAGTACCGTGAAATGTTTATAAATTGAGATCACGATTTTCGAATAGTTCTCCAGACCTGATCGTTGACACCTTTCGTTTAGGTTTACAAAAGCCGATTACCCGCCAGCCATTGCCCGCCATCCACCACTATTACTTCACCGTTAATAAAACTCGCCGCACTTGAACAGAGAAAGACTGCCGCAGTTTCTATGTCGCTAACGCGCCCGAAGCGTCCCAGCGGAATGTTTTTGCGTAGCTTGTCCTTCATCCCTTCCGGCAGCAGGCGCTTCATCCCTTCTGTGTCTTCGATCGGCCCGGGCGCAATTGCATTCACGCGAATACCGTAACGGCCCCACTCAACCGCTAAATTCCGAGTTAATGCATCTACACCTGCCTTTGCCGCTGAAACATGTAGCTGCATCGGCGTGCCAAGATAATGGAGAGTGGCGCTGATGTTTAGAATTTGACCACCCTGCTCTTTTAGTTGCGGTAACGCCGCTCGGCAACAATTGAAAGTGCCCTTCAGGTCAATGTCTACCACGGTGCCGAAACCGTTGGGCGATAAATCTTCGGCCCGCGCCAGAAAATTTCCGGCAGCTCCATTGACTAAAATAGTTATCTTCCCGAACCGGCCGATGGTTTCGGCCACAGCGTTTTCCACTTCTTCGGGGTTGCGCACGTCCGCAGCGACCGCAAAAGCTTCGCCGATTTCGGCTCGTTCCGCGCGTGCATCGTTAATAGACTTTGCAGCAGGCTCGAGATGCTCAAGACTGCGACTAACGAGCGCAACTGAGGCACCTGCTTCAGCCAGAGCACGCGCCACGCCTCCGGTGATTCCCGTACCGCCCCCCGTAACGAACGCGACGTGTCCGGCAAGTAACCCTTCGACGAAGATTCCGTTTGTCATGATTCTTTTGCTGCAGTTCAGAGTACAAGCTTTAGCTTGATTGCCGTATCACCTACAACCTAAAGGTTCTACTCTAAACAGCGATTGAGTTCAGAGTACAAGCTTTAGCTTGATTGCCGTATCACCTACAACCTAAAGGTTCTACTCTAAACAGCGATTGAGTTCAGAGTACAAGCTTTAGCTTGAATGCCCAGGGACGCAACAACCTAAAGGTTGTACTCTAAACAGCCGCTCTTATCGTCCCGAATACCTACCCGCCGGCGATGTATGGGCGAGATTGCACGATGTAAATCTGGCCCTTCATGTAAGCCCATTCAATATCCTGGTCCTTATTGCCAAAGACCCGCTTTATCGCGCCTCCCGCGCTAACCAGGCGGCGTATTACGTCGTCAGTCAAGACCACTCTTTCGCCCGTGATAGCAACCTCTTTCACCCCGCCTCTTTCATCAAACGTCAGCAAACTGTCTTCGTCCGAACGCGTCAACACTTGTACTGCATTGGCGCGCCGGCGAAATATGATCTGCTCCGCCACCCGCCTGCCTTCAACTACCTTGATGCCGAGTCCGCGCTTGGCGCTGATGTATACCGCTTCCCGGTTGTCTTTGTCGAAGGGATCAGCCGTTATTAAGACGCCGGAGCTCTCTGAATTGATCCCTTCCTGAATCAGCGCCGCCATAAACACTTTCGAATGGTCTATAACTGCGCGCTCGCGAGCTTCGTAAGCCTCAAAATTCCACAATGATGCCCAGACAGTTTTTATTGCGTCAATAATCTGCCGTTCATCTTTGACATTTGCCACGGTGTTATACAGTCCTGCACCACTAAACTTCGGCAAATCTTCCGCATTTGAGGAACTGCGAACGAACATTCCTTTGCCGGGATACTCGCGTCTGAGCCTACTTACGATCTGGGCCTGCAACTTAGGATCAAACTTCGCCTGCTGGATTCGCGTTCGCAGACTATTCAATTGCGCGCGCCGGTAAGCGGGATCATGCACAAACTTCGGATCGTTCAGCATTACGTAAATCGCGTCGTCGAGTTTATTGGCTTTGAGAAACTGGTCGTAATAGTAAAAAGGAACCGTGAAGCCGTTTGGGACGACGATCCCGGGTAGTCGCGCGCTCATCACTTCACCGAGATTTGCAGACTTTGCGCCAAAAGCAATGGAAGAGCGTGCGCGCTGTTGGCTGAGACCAAGCAACCGCATCTCGGCAAGGTCAAACTTTGGTTTCATCACGTCCTGACGCTGGGCCAGCCGGCGTTGGTATTCGCGTAGCTGGTTAACGTCGGCACGATTGATCGTGTAGCCATCGCGCTTCGTTTCGAAGGTGACCCACCAACCGTCGTATTGCTTCAGGAGCTCGCCAGCGTTCTTGATGTAAGCATTAGGAACGCCCCAACTCTTCGCGAGCAAATTAATATGGGAAAGCGGTGTCGATGGCTGCGAGGTGATCACCCCGGCCACAGGAGGAAGGTGCACGGGAACCTCGTTGAGCACGAGTATTTCGTTGAACCCAATCTCGACATGTTCGTCCAGCCTGGAAATTACATGTATGCGCCCGATTCCCTTCGCCAGATTCAGTGCCTGATAGCCCTGTTCTTTGGCGATGTCTCGTTGGAAGATTCGCTGAATGCCCGTTAACTTTCCCGATTCTGCCTCCTGCCGGATTGAATTAGGCTTGTATGCGACGCTCGTGAAGAAACTAGCGTTGATAACGTCTGAAGCTAACTTAATTAGATCGGCAGGAATTAGATCGCCTTCCCATGATTCGAAGGTCCATCGTTTAATTGGTGTTTGATAAGCAACAGTGCCGAGGATAAAACGGCGATTCGGTTTGAGATAGTTGTTCTCGAAGAACTCCTGACCTCGCTCAAGCGAGAGATAAGTTCCATTCACAAAGTCTTTGTGAAACACGTAGCGCCTGGTGTTGACGTAATAGATCTTATTTTTATTTTGCCGATCGATAACGAAGAGCACATGTGGCAGAGCGTAGGGCGTATCGGGGTCGTGAGTCGCTGCGATCGAGTCAAACTCGGCGCGCGACCGGATTGTATCGAGTGAACGTACCGAAGCGCTTTGCGGCGCAACGGCAAACGCGGCGCCGGCCGCCACCAGCCCAAGCAGCAATGCCGTTAAATAGTTGTTGTTCAGCCTATTCACTCAGCACCCGAATCTTTAGATCTCAGCCAATGCCTCTGCGCTTTTGCGTAAGAGTAGTTCGATCAAATCATCCACATGGCGTCGCTCAGTTAGGAAACTGTTGATGTTGACTCGTAGCGCGCGGCGGTTGTTGAGCACGGTAGTCGTGATCCACGCTTCGCCACTTCGCTCGATGGCCTGCTGAAGCCGTTGTTGCAACCGATCCTGAGTTTCTGTGCTTAAATTTAAAGCCCTGGAGGGAAGAAACTTGAAGCAACAAACCGCCGTTTCAATGGAGCCCACGCGCTTAAAGTCGCTCAACTTATCGAGTCGGGCAGCCAGGTGTTGCGTTAATTCGATTTGGCGCTCGATTACGCCGGCGTAACCTTCCCGACCCATGAACTTCAGAGCCATCCAAAGTTTCAACGAATTGAAGCGGCGAGTGCCCATCTGGCCATAACGAAAGAAATCAAATTCGACATCAACGCCCCCGCGGTCTTCATTCAAATACTCCGGAGTGATATCAAAAGCATCGCGCAGCCTGCGCCCGCCTTCCCGAACCAGCACGGCGCCGCAGGCAAAGGGCACAAACATCCATTTATGCGGATCGAACGTAATTGAATCCGCCAGCGCTATGCCATTCAACTTCGCTCGATGCTTGGCAGAAAACGCGAGCGTGCCACCGTAAGCGGCATCTACATGGAACCAGCAATCATTTTCACGAGCGATTGTCGCCAACTCTTCCAAAGGATCGATGACCCCGGTCGAGGTCGTTCCGGCAATCCCAATGAGGCAGCACGGTATGCGCCCTGCTTTTCGGTCTGTCTCAATCTCTTTTCGCAACACATCCGGCCTGATATGAAAGTTTTCATCTGTCTCGATTTTGCGCAAACTGCTACGACCCAAACCGAGGATGTCCACGCTACGCTCAACGGAAAAGTGAACTTGTTCTGAAGCATAGACAATAAGGTCACCCGCCGCTGAGCGTACACCGTTCGCGACTGCGCCTTGATATGCGTGATCGCGCGCACACTTGAGAGCAATCAGGTTTGCTTCAGTACCGCCGCTCGCAAGCACGCCAAAGCTTTTCTCGCTATAGCCCACCAGTTGACACAACCAGCGGAGCACGCGTGCTTCAATCATTGCGGAAGTAGGACCATTACGCCACGCTCCAGCGTTCTGGTTTAGAGAAGAAGCAAGGGCGTCAGCCCAAACGCCGATTGGTAAAGGCGTCGGATTGAACTGTCCAAAATACCGGGGGCTGGCAACCTGCATGGCGTTGGCGATTACATCTTGTTTGTAGCGGGCAAAAATCTCCTCAATCGCTATCCCTTTCTCCGGAAACGGTTCGTCAAAGAGTTTTTCAAGGGATTGGGGCGTGGCTTCAGAGGTGACTTTTCTCGAGTCTAAGGTAGCGACGTACTCAGAGATGATTGCCGTCACCGCTCGTCCAAGACGTTCGTGTTCCTCGGCGATGTTGGGGATCATTCGGCTATGCAGCTAGAAGGACGCATCGAAAAGCTAAAGTTTATTGGGGAGCTAACCCCTTAGAGCGTAGCGAAATTTGCAAGATTTCGCTACGCTTGCCGACGCCCATCCTGAGTAGCGCGGGCATCTCGCGCGCAAACTATGAAGTTGCCCGTAACAGTGAACACAGAATCTAAATCAAGCTTGCTGCAAAACGAACTGGAATTGAAAGCGCCCGACTATGGCCTCGTTCTAAGACACGAAGCCAGGGACGCTCTGGTGAAATACTATGAGCTGCTTGAAGCGTGGAACGCCCGTTTGCATCTGGTTGCGCCCTGTTCGCCTCAGGAGTTCGCGACCAGGCACTTGTTGGAGTCGCTGCTCCTGCTGCAGTTCCTGCCACAGGGCGCGCGGGTTGCGGACGTGGGTTCGGGCGCCGGCCTTCCAATCCTTCCCTGCCTGATAGTGCGCGCCGATCTTCACGCAGTCCTGATCGAGGCTTCACCGAAGAAGGCTGTATTTTTACGTGAGGCGTTGATTCACACTGGGATTTCGAACCGGGCGAGTGTTGTTGTCGACCGCTTTGAAAATACCTCACGCCCTGATGCCGGGTTTGTTAGCTGCCGTGCGCTGGAGCGTTTTAGCGCAATGCTGCCCACACTAGTCGCATGGGCACCCACGGCGAGGTACTTATTGTTTGGCGGATCTTCGTTGCAGGAAAACCTAGAACAGCTAGGCCTTACGTTTGAGACTAATTTGATCGTTGGCTCGGAAAAGCGTTTTCTTTACGTCGCCAGGAAGCCCGGTAAGTAGCCAGGTCGAATTCCTGGAAACCGCCCCGCTTTGCGTCTTTCTAAAAGCGAGACAAAGAAAGTGCCTGCCGATATTTCGAACACGAGATGTCGACAAAAACAATCGCCCCGGAGTTGGCTTTGCCCAGCCGACTCTCGGGGCAATTTTTATTTCGCAAAATCCTCAGAGTTTAGGGAACCACATCCAGAGCAATCACCTGCTGCCCCGCAACTACGAACTCCGCCGGAGGCAATTCCATCTCAAACACAGCCGAAAGCACCGTGGGCGTATAGCCGCCAGAGTTTCTGTCGCTATTCAGTGTCGCCACCACTGAAGGAGGCAAGTTAGGCATTTCGTTCGTTCCAATTACAGCTCCCGGAGTGATACGAAACAGCTTCACGTAAAGGCGATCACTCTTCTTGACCTTGTTAATTGCCCTAACCAATTGGCCCAGATCCTGTGGGACAAACGAGCGGGCTGCAGAGCCTTCCTGCAGCGCCCCGCCATCCCCGACGAAAACAAGTAGTTGGCCGGGAGTCGCGTCCTCGGGAATCTGTACCGGAATGCGCTGCACAAATTGCTTACCTGACTCAGTTCTCACGTAAGCTTGAATCTCGATTTTTTCTCCCCTGCGCGCCTCGGTCTTGTTGAGTGCGATCCGCTCAAGCGTGCCGGCATATTTTGAATCAGTCGACGAGATGTCGAGCGTGACGCCTTCGATCTGCACGTTGTCGAAGCCACTACCCAAAAGCGAGCCAATCGGCGCGGCAACTGACCCGGCGGCGAGTATTGCAGAGTTGGCAGCAGAGAACCTACGGTCAAGTTGGATCGGTTCCTCTCCTTTAACTTTGATAGCGCCTTTGATACTGATTGTAGACTCGCCAAGCGCGCGTTCGCTCGAGGTAATGGTGTTGAATACAGTGATGTTTAGAAGAATTGGCGTTAAGAATGAATCGTTCGCTATCTCATAGGAAAAGCTTTCGCTGCGGTCACGGCTGGTGCGCAGATTGATCTTCACTGGAATCATCTTTGGCGCCAGACCAAGCTGACCAAAAACGCCCGCGGCGCGGTCCTGAGAGATCGAACCCATCATCGCGCCCGGCACTGAAAGCTTGAAGGAATTGTTGACGCTGGAAATCACAGTCACCACGGCCGATTCACTCATCGGCATGTCCGACGCTCCGAGGCTCAGAAACGGATGGCCAAACGCGTAGATTTGATCACGGTCGCGAAAAGTTACCGTGCCCGACGCAGCGATTGAATAGTCGCCGCGCACAAGTTGCACGCTGACAGAGGTGCCAGGCGTTAAAGTTTTCTCCGTCGCTTTTGCTAACGGCGTGATGGTTGCCGAACCCCCGACGCCGGAAACCGGCAGGAGTCCGCTGGCCATAAGCTGTGGCGCAAACAGTGAAAGCGACTCCTGGCTGATGCCGCTGAAGACTACCGGAGTCGCAATCGGAGTGATCTGCTGCCCGAGCAATGGCAGAAGACGCGAACCTTCCGAAACTGGCGCAATAAGAGCGGACGAGCTAACGGCCTGCTTGGGAAAACTCGGTTTCCAATCAGTTGAAGCGAGCTGGGCAAAGGAAACAACTTTCGGTTCCCGAGGACTCTTTGTCTGAGTCGATCCCTTCTCAAAGATATCGATCATTTGCTTGATCGGCGTGATTCCGGCGATAGGTTCCTTCGAGAACGGGAAACTGTAGGCGATGGCGCCAACCAAGCGGTTGTCGATGTATACCGGTGAACCCGACATGCCGGCGAAGACGCCAGTCTTTTCCACATTTGCGCCACTCAACCTCGCTACTATCAGGCTCTGTCGCGGGCCCGGAAAGCCAGGCAATACTCCCAATATCTCGAGTGAAAACTCCTGGGGCTCCGAGCCGGCGAAAACTGTGCGCGCCGTGCCGTTCATCCCGGGACGAACATCTTCCAGCGCATACAGCCGCGGGTCTTTAGCGTTTGCATCGACCGCGCGTTCCTGCGCCCCTATGGAGACACCAAGAACCGCAATGACGGTTGACGCGAGGAGAAATTTTGTAAATCGCTTCATTTAGAAAACCTCGGATCTTTACAGCTGACGGCGCAGGAGCCGGCCACTGCGACTATAACTTTCGCTATCAGACGGGTCAAGGTGGACCTGCGGATGCCCTTCTTAGACGCACGTAGAGGCAAAAGGGTTCCTCTTGTTTCGACCGATCTCGCATGCTAACTTGCAAAAGTTCAAAAGAAACACGCACATGGTCGAAAGCTGGAACCGCTGGGGGCTCGCAAACCTTGACGAAAGGGCACGTCGTGGGTCGACGAAGAGCCGGGAGCGATAGCGACCGGGTTCAACAGATCTAAGTCGCAACATCGTGGGTCAGCGGACGGGGTTAACGTTGTGCCCGGATGGTAACACACGACTCCCAACTCTCAACTCATTACTTCTAAAGGATCATCCGGTCGCTATCGCTCCCGGCTCTGAATTTGGTCGACCCACTGTTGTTGAAGAATGCATAACTGCGGAACTGCACGCAACAGCTAACTGCATTCCTGATTCCCATGGCTTCACATGAAGGTTTCATTCTTACCGGCGGGCAATCTCGGCGCATGGGCACCGATAAGGCGCGGCTGGATTTTAACGGTCAAGCATTTGTTGAGCGCATCGCTCAAGAACTGCAAGCTGTCACCACCCGAGTGACGATCGTGGGAGACAACGCCAGCTACTTCCAGTCGCAGTTTCCCACGCGCGCGGATGTCTATTCACAATGGGGCGCCCTTGGGGGAGTACATGCCGCGCTTTCAAATTGTGAGGCGGAGTGGGCCCTAATTGTCGCCTGCGATTTCCCTTTTGTGACCCGCGAGCTATTCGTCCGGCTCGCCGATTCTCGCGATGACTACGACGCCGTGGCGCCGGTCCAACAGGACGCCATCCCTCAACCTCTCTGCGCCTCCTACCGGGTCAAGCCCTGTCTTGAGCGAGCTGAGTCGCTGATCAAAACCGGGGAACGAAAACCGATTGCTCTGCTACAATCGGTCAGGACTCGTTGGATAGAGTTCATTGAACTATCCGATCTCGAGGGGGCGGCCCACTTTTTTGAAAACATCAACACGCCCGAAGATTACGCGCGCATCGTTCAGAGAGGTTCCTAACAAGGAGGGTGCGGCTTAGATACAGAATAGAATCATTTAGATTTGCATGGTTCCCTTTCTACTTCTCCGCGACCAGCTATGGTTTCCCGACGACGCCTAGGCAAGAAACTTCTTAAGTCGCTGTTGCCGATACTGCTTGTCCTGGTAATCGCAGCGGCCATTGCACTAGCCTCAATCGTCTACGGGATCACTCGTCCTCCGCGCCGTGGCTACCTGGTGACCCCGCAAGACTTCTCTCAAATCAGCGGAACAGCGTTGAAAGTCACAGATGAAAACTGGCGAAACCGCGATGGCAGCTCCGCGCGCGGATGGTTATTACGCGGCACCGATGGAGCGCCTGCCGTAGTCCTGTTGCATCGATATGGGGGCGACCGTTCAGAGTTGCTCAATTTGGGAATCAAGATAAATGAAACGACTAACTTCACGATTCTCTGGCCTGATCTGAGAGCCCACGGGATGAACCCGGCGGTACGCTCAACGACCTTTGGCGTGCATGAAGGGGAGGATCTGCTGGCAGCGCTGGATTTTCTACGCGGCTTAAAGAATGGCAACCAAAATCCCGTGGTGGGAAACAGCGTGGGCATCTATGGGGTGGAGCTAGGCGCACTCGCGGGGTTGCGCGGCGCTAGCCAGGATAGTCGGGTGCAGGTCTTAGTACTTGATTCTGTACCGGGGAGTACGGACGAGATGGTGAATGCGGCGGTGACTCAAGACGTGGGCGTTAATAATAGGGTCTTGCTGTCGGCCGCGCGGTTTGCTACGCGGGTTTATTTTCTCGGACGTTACAAAAATCAAACCTCTTGCGAGCTGGCGAGCATGCTTAAAAGCCAAAAGATTTTTTTGCTTGCAGGGATGGACGGTGGCTATCTACGCGAATCGACCGCGAAGCTCGGCGGTTGCTTTTCAAACCCTGCCAACTTGGAAGTTAAGACTGATCTGCCTCTGACTGGGTTTAGCCTCCGTTCGGCCACAGGCGAGCAGGGTGAGCGCTACGACCGTCCCGTGATCGATTTCTTTCAAAAGAACCTGAGGTGATTCAAACCTCATTGACCCCCTGACCCTTCCTTACCGCGGCCGCACGGCCACTAACACATACCTACCGTTATCTCCTATTACCTCTACCGTCGCCGCATGCGCTTGCATCAGCTCATTGGCTTCCACAAATGTGGCAAAAGCGAGCAGTGGCCCTTTCCGGCGGTGGCTTTCATTGACGATGTAGGGCGCTCCCTCATAGATCAGTGCTTCGCCATTTGCGCTATAGACCACGCGTCCGGCCGCATAAAACTCAGGAGTGCGGTCGTCAGGCTGCAAACCATAAATGGAAGTTTGTGAATAGCCTCTCGCCTCCGCGAGCCTAAGCAATTCTTTACTGGTGTCTCGGGCCGCAAATCGGGGTGCGGCAACATGAAGCGCAGTGACGACGAAAAAAAGTGTAGCGGCAGCAACGATGAGGAGCGGTAGCTGACTAGCCTTGCTCACCATTGCGAAAACACCTGCAATCATGAGTGGTGCGGTCATTGCGAGTGCAGTGACAACTGTGAACTCTCCTGTACGCTTGGCATAAACGAATGCCGCCAGCGAAAGCACGAAGCACACTGCTGCCGTCACGCGGTGAGGCCACAGGCGACGCTCCGCGCCAAAGTTGAGTCGCACCACAAGCCCGCCGGCTAGCAACGCTGCACCCGGTAAAGCCGGCAGGATGTAACCGGGCAGCTTCGAGCTTGAGAAACTGAAGAAGACAAGCGGCAGCAGAATCCAGACGAGCGCAAAAATGCTTACGTTGCTCAGGGCGTTGCCTGACCGTCTGAGCCATTGTCTGATTGGCAGCAGTCCGCCGACCATGAATGCGGTCCACGGTAACGTGAACAAAAGAATCACGCCGAGGTAGTAATAAATTGGCCCAGGGTGATGGTAACGATCAGAAAAGTAGCGCGCGAAGTGGTGTTGAATAAAAAACTGACTGACGAAGGGCGAGCCATGTCTCCAGATCATGGGCCCGTACCAGGTAGCGGCTGTCGCTATTGTGATCGGTAATCCCCACAACAAACTATTGCGGACGATTCGGTCCGGCGCCCTCACCTTTGCGAGGTAGTAAACCGCGACGACTCCCCACGGCACCACCAGGCCAACGAGTCCTTTCGCCAATAACGACAATCCGACGGCGAGGTAAAAACCAGCCAGAAGACGGCGTCGCCGTTTGGCGTCGCCTTCTATTTCCGAAACTACAAAAAAAGAGAGCGCCCACGTCGTTGTCATTGTCACAACGACGTCAAAACTGGCGGCCCGGGCAAAGACAATCATTCCCAGGCTGGTTGCCAGGATTAGCGCACTCCAAAAACCAAATCCGGCTAGAGCTTGATCACGGTTGTTGGTTTCAGTCCGCGTCCCCACCCACCACACGGCGGCAACCGTCAACAAGCCGGACAAGGCCGGACCCAGCCGCGCCGACCATTCTGAGACGCCGAACAATTTGAAGCTGGCGATCATCATCCAGTAAAGCAGCGCGGGCTTTTCAAACCAGTTGTGACCACCCAGTGTCGGCGTTATTAGGTCGCCGCGCAGCAACATCTCGCGCGCGACCTGTGCATAGCGCGGTTCGTCCGGTCCGACGAGAGGTAAGTGCCCGAGGCCGTACAGATAAAAGCTGATGACAATCGCAAAAATGAGAACACTGCCGCGCTTGGCAAGGATTGAAGGTTGCAAGTATAGTCGCTCCCCGAAAGTAGACAGAAAGCAGTAAACAGAATGCAGAAAGCGCGTGTGTCTTGCTGCCTTCTGCTTTCTGCCTACTGCTTTCCAGGCGCTTAAACTAAACCAAAAAGAGCTGTCAGTAAACCATGACACTTCGCACCGCAGTCATAGGCGTGGGCCATTTGGGCAAGCAACACGCGCGTATCCATGCCCTGCTGAGTGAGGAAGGCCTCACTGATTTCAAAATCGTCTGCGACCTCAACGAACAAACCGCGCGCGACATCGCCACCGAAAGAAGGGTTGAATGGAATACGGATTGGCGTGAGCTCATCGGCAACGTCGATGCGGTTAGCCTCGCTGTACCAACCGAGTCGCACGCTGAAATCGCTTGTGCCCTGCTGGAAGCGGGGATTCATGTCCTGGTGGAAAAGCCTATTGCGCGCACTCTTGCTGAGGCTGACCGGATGATCGCCGCCTCAACGAAGAGTGGCGCGGTTTTACAAGTGGGACACGCGGAACGGTTCAATCCTGCGTTGGTAGCGCTTCGTCCTCACGTGCGCAATCCGGTCTACTTCGAGATTCACCGCGTCGGTGAGTTTACCGCACGATCACTCGACATCGATGTTGTGCTGGATCTGATGATTCACGATCTCGATATCGTGCAGTGGCTGGTGGGGCCAGATGTTGAAGTCACCGAGTTGCATGCGGTCGGCATTCCCATTCTCACCGAAAAGGTCGACGCCGCCAACGCGCGTTTGGAGTTTGCTACCGGAGCGGTGGCAAACATTACCGCCTCGCGGGTGGGCACAGAAAGAATTCGTAAGATGAGGTTCTTCCAACCGCACGATTACATCGCCGTCGACTACGCCACCAAGCGTGCCTCAATCAGCAGTTTGTCGCCTCCGGCCGCGAGCGGCGCGTGGCCGGGTGTACAAATAAAGAATTTGGATATTGTTGATGTCGAACCTTTGCGGGCAGAGATTCAAGCGTTTGTGGAGGCCGCGCGCGATGGACTGCCCTCGCCCGTATCTGGCGTGGAAGGCAGGAACGCGCTTGCTCTAGCAATCCGAGCTCTGGAGCGAATTGAGGAGCACGCATCGCATCCCGGTGTCAGCGCGATACGGCAAACTACCAGAGCTTAAAACGGTCACACAAAGTAATTAGAGGGCGTTGGCGGAGCTGACGGATGAAAATAGCCCGGCACTTTAGTGCTGGTGAACTGACGACAACAAGTTGTCAGTCCGTGAAGCGGACGGCTGAAATCGTGGGAATACCAAAATCCTCAGTGGTCCGCTTCGCGGACTATGAGACTAGCGATACTCGCACCCAGCACTAAAGTGCCGGGCTATTTTCGTCTCGTCCCGTATCGGACGGAAACGATGAATTTTGTGCTAAGCCCTCGAGTCGAGTAACGTGTGCAAGGTTGGTGATGACAAGTATTTCTTCAGCAGAAACGATCTCGGCACTCCTCACCGAACGCGTGGCGGCCGGCGACTTCCCATCTGCTGTTTACCTCGTTGCGCAGGGTCGTGAAGTTGTCTTTGCCGGCGCGACCGGTAATGCAGTGGTTGAACCTCAGATACTGCCTGCGTCGCTCGACACGATTTACGATCTGGCGTCACTTACGAAACCACTCGTTACCGGACTACTCTGCGCGCGCCGAATTGAGTCAGGCGAATTGACGCTGGATAGTGCTGTGGCGCATTACCTGCCGGAGTTTGACCGGACTGACAAGCAAGCCATCACCATACGTGAGCTGCTGACCCACTCTTCCGGTTTGCCCGCCTGGCGGCCGCTTTACATACTTGCAGAAGGAGAGCGGGATCGAGCCGCGGGCGCTATTGCTAGTTTGGATCTTGAATGCCAACCAGGCTCGTGCGTGATTTACAGTGATTTAGGATTTATCGCGCTCGGTCTTTTGCTTGAAAGGATCACCGGTCATCCGTTGGCCAAGCTGGCCCGAAGTGAGATTTTTCAGCCCTTGAAGCTCGAACACACATTTTTCAATCCTGAGATGGCAATGCAAACGGGAATCGCCGCGTGTGAAACCGGAAACGCGTATGAGCGCCAGTCATGCCAGGACGCGGAGGGGGGCGACTATGCGGATTGGCGCGAAGGATTGATCTGGGGCGAGGTGCATGACGGCAACGCTCACTTCCTGGGCGGCGCTGCGGGTCACGCGGGATTGTTTTCGACGGCAGCGGACACGCTGATACTGGCGCACCAATTTCTCGCCGTTCAGAGTCAATTGCTCAAGCCTGAGACTTGCGAGGTGTTCCGGACAAATATGACCAAGGGTCTGCAGGAAGCTCGCTCTCTGGGCTGGCAAATGGCGGAGACGCCACTTTCAACCGCGGGCCCCGACTTACCGGGCGACAGCTTTGGCCACACCGGCTTCACTGGCACAAGTTGCTGGATAGACCCAAACAGCGAGAGAGTCTTTCTGCTCTTAACCAACCGCACACACGCTCACCCGCTGCCATTTACAAACATCAATAGCGTTAGGAGACGTTTTCACAGTCTCGCAATCGCAGCGCTCAATAGTTGATAAGCGGGTCTCAGCTGACAGCAACCGCCGTTCTACAATTGGCGGCGTCTGTTAGGCAAACGACTTCTTAATTACTTCGCTCGTTGCCTCCGTTGGCGCGTCGTTCGATTGGTAGGATCGTGAAGGTTGTGAGGCCAAGGAAAATCCGTTCGCCCAGATTCAACTTCATGGCAAGCGCACTTGGCTTCGGACGAGTCGCCATGATCGGCTTGGCCGCCTGGCTCTCTGGCGTCTCGGTTGTGAGGTAATAAGGCGTGTCGCCCGTGTCGCAGGTTCCGCTGCCCGCCGGATCCAGGCGGATGCGAACTCGTTCAAAGGCGCCGACAAAACTCAGCTCCTCGATCACCCCACCCGAAAGACAAGTATGATTCGCCGGAAGATCCTGGGACCGACTTAAGAAAACATCCTCGGGGCGGAAAATTATCTTAACCAGTTGGTTCTCCTGAAAATCGCCGCGGTTAATTCCCAATGGAATTCTCACGGAGCCGACTTCAAGACTACCCTCGCGGATAACTCCTTCGAGAATATTTGCAGCGCCCAAAAACGTCGCGACATATTCTGTAGCCGGATTGTTATAAACCTCGGCCGGAGTGCCGATCTGCTCGATGCGTCCGGCGTTAATCACAGCAATTCGATCCCCAAGCTCTAACGCCTCCTCTTGATCGTGCGTGATAAAAACTGCGGGAACATTAACCTTCCTCAGCAAGGCCCGTATTTCACGCCGCAGATGGACCCGTGTTTGCGCATCAAGCGCGCCGAACGGCTCATCGAAAAGCAACACCTCGGGTTTATAGGCAAGCGTGCGCGCAATCGCGACGCGTTGTTGTTGTCCGCCGGAAAGTTGAGAAGGGTATTTCTTCCGGTGCTCTTGAAGTTGAACCAGCGAGATCAGCTCGTCAACCGTCTTCCGAATTTCCTTACGTTTGTGTTTTCTTATGCGCAGTCCATAGCCGATGTTTTTCTCGACAGTCATCTTGGGAAAGAGGGCGTACGATTGGAAAATTACCCCAACCCCCCGTTCACGCGCAGGCAGGTCAGTCACTTCCTTCCCATGCAGCATAATCTTTCCTGTGTAGGGTTGTTCCAGGCCGGCGATGATTCGGAGAATTGTTGTCTTACCGCTCCCCGAAGCGCCTAACAGGACAAGCGCCTCGCCTTCTGCAACATCAAAGGAAATGTTTTGCAGGACGCCCGTTTTGCCAAAAAACTTGCTAACACCCACCACGCTGGCGGCCGCATGAGGCGGACTCTCCCTCGGAGTTTGTTGCACCACTTCTTCCATGATTCTGGCAGGTTGGGCCTTCACTACTTTACCTCAAGTCCGAGATAGCTCGGTTCGCCTTAATCTACATCAAGCCAGTCGCGTGCAAAAAACAGGACGCTAAAGATCAGAAACGAAAACAGGGCCAGGACTATAGCGATCGCATTCGCTGCCTCGATCTGCCCTTCATTAAACTTTGCAAAAATATACAGCGGCGCAGTCTGCGTCCGCCCGGCAAGATTTCCTGACACCAAAATTGTCGAACCGAATTCCCCTACCGCCCGGGCAAAAGTAAGTAGAGCTCCCGAAACAATTGCTCCACGCAGCGATGGCAGCGTCACGTGCCAAAACGTCTGCCAACGCGTCGCGCCTATTGTCGCCGACGCCTCCTCGAGCGAGCGACTCATTGTGTCAAATACAGGTTTAATTACCCCGAAAGCTAAGGGAAAGGTTACAAAGATATTTGCCAGGATAATTGCGCCGGCCGTAAACATCGTCTGGATGCCGTGCGGCGCCAGCAGCCTGCCGAGGGTGCCGTACGGACCCCACAAAAGTAGCAGGGCGAAACCAGCCACAGCGGTTGGTATGGCCGTGGGCAGCGATATCGTGACGATGAGCGCGTTGCGGCCCCAAAAGTTATAACGGGATAGAACATAGGCTGCGAACAGACCGAAGAGCACATTAAAAACAGTGGCCCAGAAACTCGTAACCATGGAGAGCTTCAAGGCAAAGACTGCTTCTTGCGCCGTTAGTGCCGCCCAAAAACTTGGCAAACCCTGACTTGTCCCGAATATAAAGATCGAAGCGAGCGGCAGAAAAACCAAGGGCAACATCATAAACACGAGCATGCCAATACTTAAGGGCCGGGCGACATCAAAGCCGCGCACGTGCCGCATTGTTGGTATGAGCGTGCTCATGAGTTCAGCGTCATTCGCCGGAGCTTAAAATGGGGTCACAATCCGTTTCATCTCGTCCACAATAGCGAAAATTAGAACTCTTATTTGCGCTGGACCTTGTCTCTGAAAATTTTCTCTATTATCTCCGGATAAGCCCGTGACCAACCACCAAAAAGATCTATCCTGAAAGGCAGCTCGATTTTGGCTAACTGAGGGTTGTCCTGGTTTAGCGCATCGTTTGACGCTGCGCGGAAGTGATATTTCACGAAGGTGCGTTGTGCTTCTTCGCTGGAGAGATACTGGATAAATGCGTCGACGGCGGGACGGTTCCCCGCTGAAACATTCCTGTCGATCACGACGGCCGGATGTTCACTGAAAATCGTCGCGCGCGGCACAACAATCTCGAGTGGCGTCTTTTTGCCCTCTTTCATCAGCAAGCCTTCCAACTCGTAAGTGATTAAGGCATCGCCAAAACCCGTCTCAAACTGAGTGCGCGCCTCTCGAGCAGAGCCCGGCGTGGAAATAACATTGGCCCAAACTGCGCGCAGCATCTGTAGTGCACGTCCCTGGTCAGACTCGCCGGTCTCTTGTTCAAACTTCACCAGTTCCGAACCATAGATTGCCAACACCGACCACTGCGCCCCTCCCGAGCTGACCGGATCGGGATGGATCACCTTGACCCCGGGTTTCGCGAGATCTCCAAAGTCGTGAATCCCTTTTGGATTCCCCTCGCGCACCAAAATTACGAACGGGGTCTGGTTGATAATTCCTTTGTTTGGCTGCGCAAGCCAGTCGGAGGTAATAAAGCCATCCTTCTTCAGGCGGTCAGCGTCGCGCTCGATTGAAAGTATGGCAACGTCGGCTTTAACACCCTGAAGGATCTGGTTGGTAATGGTTTCAGAACCGGCGTAAGACGAGGTGAAGTTTATGACCGTTCCGTGTTCGCTCTTCCATTTCGCGATGAAGGCCGGATATATTCCCTTCTCCAAAGATTCCTTCATGATGGAAAAGGCATAAAGCGTGATATTGATATCGCCCGACTCGGCGGGAGGTTTTGGCAAGCAGCTCAAAGCTACCAAAATCAATGCCGCGGCAAAGCAGCCGAATGCTGTCCTTCTAAAAGGTTTATTCATGAGGAGAGTTATCTGTATTTAATCGTCACACCGGCAACGCACTTTTTTGCAGGGGAATTATTGCTCTATAGCATATCTGGGCTGGTGCTGGGAAGAAATAAAGAGGTTTGGTCCTGATGCAGTTTTAAGTGAGGCTACTGAGTTCATGCCACTCAGTCACTCGACATCAAAACTGCGTTAGTTCGCTGTTGAAATGAAAAGAGTCCTGCTAGCTTGCGCGTTTCTAACCTTCGCCGCCTGTCAAACCAGCAATCCGAATCGCCCTAATCCACAAGAGGAGCTGGTGGTGGCTGCGGCAGCTAGCCTTACGGACGCTTTCGCTGCAGTCGGACAGGAATTTACCAGGCAGACAGGAATTAAGGTAGTCTTCAGTTTTGGCGCTACCGCAGACCTCGCCAGACAAATCGAGAATGGCGCTCCTTTTGACGTCTTCGCGGCCGCGGACACGGCTCATGCTGAGCGCCTCGAGCGCCAGGGCTTACTGACCGAGGGCACGCTGGCTTTGTACGCCCGGGGGCGGTTGGTGATGTGGCTACCGCCGCGCAGCACTTTAAAGGTCCAACGCATTGAAGATATTACCGCCAGGGAGTTCGAGCGAATTGCAATTGCAAAACCCGATGTCGCGCCCTACGGACAAGCCACGGTTGAGTCACTGCGCGCTTTGGGTTTGTGGGCACAGATTGCCGAGAGAGTTGTGTATGGACAAAACGTCGCTCAAACAAAACAGTTTGCCGCGACGGGGAACGCTGAATTGGCATTCATTCCCCTCGCGCTAGTGAAGCCGGGCGAAGGAATTTATATCGAAGTTAATGAAGGTTTGCACAAGCCCATCGATCAGGCTTTAGGAATTATTAAGACCTCGCCGAAGCAAAGCGCCGCACAAAATTTTGTGACTTATCTGCTAAGCGGCCAGGGCCAGGAAATCATGAAAAAGAAAGGTTTCGGACCTCCCGCTTCTCAATAGCCCCGCCAGCTATGTACGGTAGCGCGCATAACTGGTATGCTGCTCCCTCAATTTAGGGCTCCTCGAACGGGCGCGTTTACCGAGCGGCTATTTTTTTGTTTTTCCGTCCCCCGATTGCCAGGGTTCCAATTGCATCCAGAGACGGACCGAAAGAGATTTTTATGAAGATATTACTCTACAACCCTGACAACGGCGTGACGCGAAACTTCATGCCGCATCTCTGGATGTTTCTGCTGCAATCGCTCACGCCACCGGAGCATGAGGTTCTCTTGATAGACGGAAATGCACGACCTCTGAAGGAAGATGAGTTGGTGCAGTACGTAAAGGATCAAGGTGTTGGCCTCGTCGGTATTGGCGCCATGACGCGCATGGTTGCGCGGGCCTACCGGATGGCAGATGCGCTGCGGGCAGCGGGCGTGCCCGTAGTGATGGGTGGACCGCACGTCACAGAAGTTCCTGATGAAGCGCTCGGCAAGGACGGCGGTAAGCGACACGCGGACGCTATTGCGCTGGGCGAGGCGGATGAGACCTGGCCGCAGATTGTCGCAGATGCCGCAAACGGATGCCTCAAAGACATCTATGCGCCGGTCGACGAAACTGGCAAAGAGCGCAAGCCAAGTTTGCAACCCTATCCTGCGATCCCCTGGGACAAAATGGACCTGGAACAGTTTGATATGGTGCCGAAATTTGCAAAAAGTTTTTTGGCGAAACAAGGTTCAGGTTGGGGTTCGATTCGCGTGGTGCCGATTGAATCAGGACGCGGTTGCCCTTACGGCTGCGAGTTTTGCACAGTAACTGGATTTTTCGGCGATTCGATCAGATTTCGTTCAAATGAAAGCGTGGTTGACGAACTCCTGCGGCTTAAGAAACATGCTCGCGAGAATCGCAGTCAGGTAATTGTCTTCTTCATTGACGATAACTTCGCCATCAATATCAAGCGTACCAAGTCCCTCCTGCGCGACATCATTGCCGCCAACGCCCAGGTGCCCTGGATAGCGCAGATCAGCGCAAACCTGCTGCGTGATGAAGAGCTGGTAGACCTAATCGAAGCGTCCGACGGCAAATGGATCTTCATAGGGATGGAGTCCATTGACGTGGCAAACCTCGCGGACGTCAACAAGAGTTTCAACAAGCCGGCCGAATACGCGACCGTGCTCAATCGTCTTGCCAAGCGAAATATTTACGCCATCACCTCTTTTATTATTGGCCTCGACAACGACACGCCGGGCGTCGCCCAACGCACACTCGATCAGATTGAGAGCTGGCCGCCAGGCCTGCCTGTGTTTGGTCAGCTGACGCCGTTTCCCGCTACGCCCTTGTTTGATCGGCTGGTCGCGGCAGGCCGATTGACCCGGCCGAAACACTGGATGGAATTTGCGCCTTATCAAATGGCCCACGAACCATTGAAAATGACAATTCCGCAGACGCAAGTTGAGCTCGACTACGCCTGGTCAAGATCCTACAGTCCTGAGCGTAACCTGCAGGCTTTGGAAGCGTTGAAGGATCGTCCGCTCAGATACCGGATGATTCATCTAATCATGCGATTGTTTTTCCGCGGCATTTACTTTCCCCAAATGACGACGCGTGCGTGGCTAAGAGTCATCCTGCAGAACCGTCGCGCCATCTACAGTCTCTCAAAAGATGGATTTGGTTTGTGGCTGAGTTCCCGAAAGAAGCGGAACAAGCCGGTCATAGAAAAAGCAGCGACGGGACTGGAAGAACAAAAGGCGGCTTGAAACCAGGCCAGCGGCTATTCCATCAGATGAAGGCCCCCCGGGAACTCGTTAATAAGTTTCCCTCTCGACAGGTCCCTCACCGCAATTAGCTCCGATGGCTGACACTGCCAGCTGGCGAGCAAGACTAGCCGACTACCTAAGCTTACAACCAAGTGTTTCGCGTGCTTCCGCGGCCGTCTTTCTGCTCGGACTGGGCGAGGAGACATGGAAGAAGTTTCTTCCCAAGTATCTCGAGAGCCTCGGCGCCGGCCCGGCGATTATCGGAATCTTTGGAACGGCTGAAACCTTTTTTGATGCGGTCTACCAATACCCAGGCGGTTGGCTGGCCGATCGTGTGGGAGCACGACGTGCCTTCCTCGTTTTCATATCTCTCGCTTCGGCCGGCTACTTAATCTATCTCATCAGTAACTGGTGGCCTCTGGTTTTTCTGGGCTTGGCGTTTGCGATGGCATGGCAGAGCATGGCGTCGCCGGCGATCTTCGCGCTGATTGCCGATTCGCTTCCTCCCGAACGCCGGGCGATGGGGTTCACCGTTCAATCCATTCTGAAGCGCGTTCCGATCATTATCGCCCCTCTA
The DNA here is from genome assembly GCA_963728625.1 of Pyrinomonadaceae bacterium. Lineage (GTDB taxonomy): Bacteria > Acidobacteriota > Blastocatellia > Pyrinomonadales > Pyrinomonadaceae > PSRF01. Next base: position 362,609 of record CAVSKU010000011.1, on the reverse strand, counting down.
GTCGGCGGCGCGCTCGTGGCCTCGTTCGGTACCGTAAACGGAATTCGGATCGGACTGTTCATCACATTGTTCCTCGCCGCGGCGACCTTGCTCCTGGTCCGGCGAATCAAGAGCGGATTGATAGTATCCGCAACAACTAACATCCGTGGCGTTTGGCAATCCTTCCACCCGGCGCTCAAGCGACTGCTCATCTCAGACGTGATTATCCGTATGTGTGAAGGGGTAACGGGAGTGCTTACCATTATCTACGTTACTAATATCCTTGGAGTGAGTGTTGCTCGTTACGGAGTGCTGATCGCAATTCAGATGGTGACGTCGATTCTGGTTTATATTCCGGCAGGAAAGATCGCTGATCGCGTGGGACGAAAGCCGTTCGTTATTTTGACGTTTGTGAGTTTCGCCGTGTTCCCAGCCGCGATTATTGTTGCCACGAACTTTCCGTTACTGGTGGCGGCGTTTATTATCGGTGGCCTTCGTGAAATCGGAGAACCGGCACGCAAAGCGATGATAGTGGACTTTGCAAAGGAAACCGTGCGCGCGCGATCGGTGGGTCTTTATTATCTGATTCGGAGCATTTCCATTACTCCTGCTGCGGCTATAGGCGGCTTGCTGTGGCAGTTTAGACCAGAAACTCCGTTCGTCGCTGCTGGTATCATCGGGCTTGTCGGCACGCTTGTTTTTGCGGCAACGGTCGAAGAGCGATTCGCCAGTTGAACATTTCTCCCGGGGCACAAACCAATGAAGCGACTGCTTCTAATCAGTAATTCTACCCTGCACGGTGGTGGTTATCTTGAGCATGCCGCCGCGGAGGTGTCTGACTTTCTTCGAGGGGTTAGTCGCGTTCTTTTCATTCCGTACGCGCTGCAGGATATGGATGGGTACGCCGCGAAAGCGCGCGCACGATTCGAGTCTTTGGGCCACGGACTGGACTCGATCCATCAGGCGGCAAATCCGCAACAGGCTGTCGAGCAGGCCGAGGCACTCTTCATCGGGGGCGGCAATACCTTCAGATTACTCAAGAGCCTCTACGACTTTCGTTTGGTGGAGTTGATTCGCAAGCGCGTAGAAACCGGTATGCCTTACATCGGATCGAGCGCCGGCTCCAACCTCGCCGCCCCAACTATCAGAACGACGAATGACATGCCGATCGTGCAACCGCCATCTTTTGAAGCGCTAGGCCTTGTTTCTTTTCAGATTAATCCCCACTACCTCGATCCCGATCCTCGGTCGACTCATATGGGTGAGACTCGCGAAGAGAGAATTCTTCAGTTCCTTGAAGAGAACGACACTCCTGTTGTCGGGTTGCGCGAAGGAGCAATGCTGCGCATAGAGGACGGCAAGCTCCTGTTGAAGGGATCTACCGGAGCCCGTGTGTTTCGTAACGGAATGCCGCCTATTGAGTTCCAGCCAGGCGCGGAACTTAACGAACTGCTTCGCTGAATTAGGGTTTGGGCGTTCAATTGATCCGCCTCCGCCGAAGTTGTAGTACTATGAGCGCGCGGAACGGCCCCCAAGACTAATCCGCCAAGGGATTTCTAATGCGTAAGTTCCTCGCGCGATTCATTATCGCCGCACTGTTTTCTCCCCTGTTTTCTACTTCAGTATTCCTGGGTCAGGAAGTTCGTCAAAGACGAATTCAGAACGAGCCTAATCCGCCCAGCCAAGGCGTACCTGCGACCCAGGGTCAGTGGAATCCCAACGTAAGTAAGACTGTCACCGGACCCGTTACACCTGCGGCTATACCGTCAAACAGCAACGAACCAAACATTCGAGTAGCACTAGCCACTGATGTTCGTTCGGCATCAATTTCGACGAACGGGCATCTGATGAACGCGACTGATGTAGGCACTACTCTTGTCGCTCTGGATGTCCAGCGTGTGCGACTTGAGCCCCGTTTGTTATCGCCGCTTTCCCCTGCCAGTGATGCCTCTTACAAACTTGAGATACGAGGTTTGGCTTCACGCGTAGAGGCAGAACAGAAAGCAAAAGAGTTATTTGAAGTTACCAGCGAAGATTCACAGGTTTTCAACGACACCGAAACAAACACCTGGGGCTTAATGGTTGGCGGCCGTCGCACGCGCGAACAGGCCGAAGAATGGCGAACCCGCCTTGAAGAGGCTGGGTTTGCGGTAGCGATAGTTCCCCTCGGTGGTGCTGCTGCGGATAACAGCCTGGCTTCCGCGAAGAACCGTTCGACTCAATCTCCGGTAGTAACAAACGCGACGAGTGCACCGATGGTGCGCACCGTGTCGCGTCTTGCTCTTCCATCGCGAGAGGTGGTGGCGTTTGCGAGTGGAGCAGGCCGTTTATTTAGTTCCAGTGCCCCCGTCACATTTGCTTCCGATGATGAGAAAGCTCCCGTACGTTTCAACGATCGACCGTACCGGGGACGGATAGAAGTCTTTGCCAATACGCGCGGCGCGCTAACCGTCGTTAACGTTCTCGGGTTGGAGGATTATGTAAAAGGAGTGGTGCCAAATGAGCTCTCGGCCGGTGGCTTTCCCCTGCTCGAAGCTCATAAGGCGCAAGCGATCGCTGCGCGAACTTACGCGCTACGCAACCGAGGCCAGTTTATGTCGCAGGGTTACGATCTGCTGCCAACAACACGCTCGCAAGTCTATCGCGGGCTTGCTTCCGAAAACGCTCTATCTTCGAGGGCAGTCGATGAGACGCGCGGGATAGTTGCGACATACAAGGGCGAACCGATTAATGCGCTTTACACTTCCACTTGCGGCGGACGTACTGAGGATTCTCAAAATATCTTCACCGACACGGTAGGCTACCTGAAGGCTCGCGAGTGTGCCGCGGAAGGCCATGCGGCGCTTGCGCCCTTCCTGATCAAATCTTCCCGTGAGTTGCCGGAAGTTGAAGACGCGCAAAATGTCGCGGCGACGCGTGCCGTTGCGCTGCTGACGATACAGAACTTCGGTTCAGTACGTTCGAAGATTGACGACTCGTGGCTCAACGATGAAGTTCATGTTGATGAGGTGCGAAGCTGGCTGGCCTCGGTGGCCAGACTGGCGCGGCAGGTTGCTCCCACGGTTACAGAGGTAATCGATCACCCACCGGCATTTGCCACCGCCCTCAGCATCGCTGTCTTCGGGGAAAGTCGCGCCAGCTCGCTGATGAACGCCGCGGATATTGAATACTACCTGGCCGTGCGCGATGCGAACGATGTGCCCTCGGCAAATCGGGCCGACGTCGCCTTCTTGATTCGCGATGGCTACCTCTCCGTGTTTCCCGACGCTACCTTACGCCCACTCAAGCCTCTTTCGAGAGCTCGTGCGTTGCATGCGATTGCACGACTGCTGGAGTCGCGAAGTTTGCTTCAACTTCAAAAAGGAACTGCGCGGCCGACCACAAATGATTCATTGGTCCTGCGCAATACGAAAGGCAAAGACCAGCCTGTCAGGGTAAGCCCCAATGTTTTCCTGTTTCGTGAGATCGGGGAAGCACTCTATCCGGTACGCTCAGTTGCGCTCGTCGGCGGAGAGCCTGTTCTGTTTCATGTGAACGCTGCGGGTGAGGTCGATTACCTCGAGGTCAGGCCTGCAGCGAATGGCGCTGCCGCCGATCGTTTTTCCCCATATTCAAACTGGACCACGGAACTCTCATTAGGCCAGGTTCAAGCGCGTCTGGGTCGCTACTCAGGTGGAATCGGATCGCTAACGGATTTGCGCGTCGCGTCACGCGGAAGGTCGCGACGAGCCACCGACCTTGAGTTAATTGGTACTAGTGGTATTGGACATGTTCGCGGTGGCCGGATTCGTTCGGCGCTCGGGTTGCGCGAGCAGCTTTTCGTAATCGAACGCAGATACGACGACAACGGACGCGTAGTTGGATTTGCCTTCCTCGGTCGCGGCTGGGGTCACGGCGTAGGCATGTGTCAAGTGGGCGCCTACGGCCTTGCCCGTCAGGGTTTTACTCACGATCAAATACTAAAAGCTTATTACACCGATATCGACCTTACCCGCCTTTATTAACTGCAAAACTTTTTGCATAAAGTGCCGGCAGATGTTTTCCTCAACGGCGTGTCATAGCCGAATTCGTGTGGTAAATTCAGGCTACTTCTCCGCTTAACAAAAGGACGTTGGCATGGCTTCCACGATTGAACCCCTCTTGACAGTCGCACATCTCGACGCCTGCCCGGACGACAACAACCGCTACGAGTTGATCGGAGGGGAACTGTTCGTGTCGCGCGCTCCAGGTATCACTCACCAACTGGTGTTGCTGAATTTGTTAAGCGCACTTAGTGAATATCTAAGAAGCAATCCAATTGGCGTTTTGGTTCCCGGCGCCGGCGCAGTTTTCAGTGACTACGACGCGGTTATTCCCGACCTTGCTTTTGTTCGAAAAGAGCGATGGAAAGATGTTGTCACCGGCGAAAAGTTTACCGGCCCGCTGGATTTGGTAATCGAAATACTGTCACCGGGTAAAGAAAACCGCGAACGTGATCTCGTTGTGAAGCGTCAACTCTACGCTAAGTACGGGGTTACTGAATACTGGACGGTCGACTCTGAAAACCGTCAAGTCGTTATTTATCACCTTCGTGGTCAAAGTCTCGCAGAGGTTGTCGCTCTAAACGAGCTCCAACAGATAACCTCTGAAATCTTCCCCGGTCTTGATCTGCCGGTAGACAGCCTCTTCAATCAATAACGCTCCCACCACTCCGTGCGTTTCTCTCGCAATCAACTCATTGGTGCTTTGATCCTGCTCGGCGTCATCTGGCTGGTGATCCTGTACCGCGTGGTATTCTCTGCCGCGTGAACGTTGCACCATCCGCAAATCCTGTTGTTGCTATCGTCGGTCCGACAGCGTCTGGTAAGAGCACGCTGGCAATCGAAGTTGCGCTGCAGGTTAATGCCGAGATTATTAACTGTGACTCGGTCCAGGTTTATCAGGGAATTCAAATCGCCACGGCAAAAGTTCCCGTTGAAGAACGTCAGGGTGTGCCCCACCACCTGATTGATTTTGTCTCCCCCAAAGTGAACTACACCGCCGGCGATTGGGCCCGTGAGGCAGCCTCCAAAATTGAAGAGATAGAAGCCCGCGGTCGCCTTCCGATGCTCGTCGGCGGCACTGGGCTTTACCTCCGGGCGTTGCGTAACCCTTTTTTTGCGAGCCCGCAAACAGATGAAGAGCTGCGACGCCGTTTTAATGAACTGCGCCAAGAGCGTGGGCCCGAGTATCTTCATCGACTACTGCGCAAGCTGGATCCCCAAAGCGCTGAGTCTCTTTTTCCCCGTGACTGGCCGCGAGTTCAACGCGCTCTCGAGGTCCGTTTGCAAACCGGCCAGCGGATGTCGCAACAAAGAACTAACAGGCCGACGGCTCATGAAAGCGCTCGGCGCATGAGAATAATGTGTCTCAAACCAACTCGTATTCAGCTTTATGAACGGATAAACGAAAGAACGGAGAAGCACTTTGCTGCCGGCTTGGTAGACGAAGTCAAAATGTTGCTGGCCGAGGGTGTTCCAGCAAACTCCAATGCCCTCGGCGCGCACGGTTACCGCCGCGTGGTTGAGTATCTTGAGGGAAGGCGAGACCTTCAAAGTGCTATCGAACAGACCAAACTCGACGTTCGTCACTACGCAAAGCGCCAGTTAACCTGGTTTCGTCGCGAGGCAGGTGTTGAATGGCTTGAAGGCTTCGGGGAGGAGTCGCCCATTCAACAGACGATCCTCGAGCGCCTTGGCAAACCCGCTTGAGGGTCAAAAGTAAAGTTTCCTTCACGAAACTAAGATTCCTTGTATTGCTGTGTGGCGCTGCGGTACTCTGAAGCATCCCCCGCCCGGAAACCTGTCAGGTGAGGATCATGTCCGACGGAAAGCCCGCTCCACAAAACATTCAGGATGCGTTTCTCAACACGGTCCGCCGCGAGAAGACGACCGTCATAATCTACCTTTTGAATGGCGCGAAGTTAACTGGCCGCATTCGCAGCTTCGACAAGTTTTCAGTGCTGCTGGAATCCGGTGCACACGAACAGTTGATTTTCAAACATGCCATCTCAACCATCTCGCAAACGAGACGTTCCAGCGGGGACTTAAGAGCGCCACTTGCCACCGACGCTGCGGGCGAAGAAGCCAGCAATTCCCTCAGCAACTCGCCTGAACCGTGACATTCCTTTAAACTCTTGCCGGCACTCTCCAACCGCAAAGAGGAATCGGTGACGGGCACATTTATTACCTTCGAAGGAATCGACGGCAGCGGTAAGTCCACGCAACTGCGGCTGCTAGCGAATTTTCTAAAATCAAAGGGTTGCGATGTTTTGCTGACCCGCGAACCGGGCGGCACGCCTGTGGGTAACAGACTGCGGGCGGCGCTGCTTGATGCGCACGAAGAAGTCGATCCTCTGACGGAGCTGCTCGTGTTTGCGGCCGACCGGGCTCAACACGTACGGCGCGTGCTACGACCCGCCATCGCCGAAGGCCGCGTTGTTTTTTCCGATCGTTACGCCGACGCCACGGCGGCTTACCAGGGCGCCGGTCGCGGGTTCTCTCCCGATTTGATCAAAGAGATTATCGAACTGGCCACTGAGGGCATGAAGCCCGACCTGACCATTCTGTTCGACCTGCCGGTTCAAGAATCAAACACGCGGACGCGTCGTCGCGCCAACGGCAAACACAGCGGCGACCGTCTCGATGCTGAAACTGAAGACTTCCATATACGCGTTCGGGACGCGTACCTGGAGTTAGCACGCGCTGAGCCCGAGCGCATCAAGCTGATCCAGAGTAATCAAGCAGTGGAAAAAACTCACGAACAAGTGAAGGACATCGTGGTCCCCTTCTTAGCCAGTCGCGGTCAATTTCGCGCCGCCCATTCAAACGAACCGATCTCTGCAGGAATCGAATCACGAAAATAGCGTTGAATGTTTGACGAACTCATCGGAAACGAACGCATCAAGGACGTTTTGAAGCGCATGTTGCAGTCGGGGCGCTTGCCTGGCGCCATGCTTTTCACTGGAGAGGATGGTATCGGCAAGAAACTGTTTGCGCTGGAGATCGCCAGGGCACTCAACTGCCGTTTTCCTATAGGCGTTGAAGGATGCGGTAAGTGCCCAGCCTGCGTTCGTATTTCTAAGTTTAATTTTCCGCAGAGCGAAGAGTCAGACGACTGGAAACGCATTATCTGGAGCGACCACCCGGACGTTGGGATCGTTATGGCCCCGAAGCGGGTTTTGTTAGTCGATCAAATGCGCCAGATTGAAGCGGAAGCGAACTTTCGTCCTTACGAAGGGCAGGCGCGGGTGTTCTTGATCGATGAAGCCGACAAACTGAATGATTCCTCGGCCAATGCGCTTTTGAAAGTGTTGGAAGAGCCGCCGCACACTTCCCACATCGTCCTCTTAACTTCGCGCCCTGCGATGCTGCTGTCTACGGTCCGTTCGCGTTGTCAGATACTGAGATTCGCTCCGCTGAGTGCAAAAGAAATCGAACCCTATCTCATAAGTAAAGGAAGCGCGCCGGCGGCTGCGCGAGTTGGCGCTCGCCTGGCCCGCGGTAGTCTCGGTAGAGCGTTGGAACAAGACTTGGATGAATTTTTAGAGCAGCGCGAAGCGATGCTGGGTGTCTTGAGAGGGTTAGTGCTAAGTGACGATCGGATTCAGCTATTGAAATCAGCCGAGGACTTGAATTCAGCCGCTATCAAGGATGAATACGAAACAAGACTCGATATTCTGGAAACATTGATCCGGGACGCATGGATGCTTTCGCTTGGCGCCGCAGCCGAGTTTGTCGTGAATGACGACCTTTTGCCCGAACTTCAAAAGATAAGTAAGCGACTCGATAGCCGGCGTCCGGCGCGCTGGATTTCTCTCATCGAAGAGATGAGGGAACAACTCATCGTCAACATCAACCGCAAGGCGGCAACCGACTCTCTCTTTCTCACGATGGCCACGACTACGGCGCTTCCCCCGCGACGACGGTTTCTAATCAAGTAGGGGCCCGAGAACTGAGTGGCCATAAAGTTTGGACCCTCGCATTTGTTACAAGCACCGGCCTTCACCAAGGTCAAAAGCTTTTTTAAAAGTGCTTTCAATAGCGGGGCAACGTTAGGGTCGCGGAACGATCTCATTAACACCGGCCTTCAGGCCGGTGATTGACGAGCGCGTTAATGGAAACCGTTGAAACGGTTCGGTCAAGGAAGCAGGATGATCACCGGCCTGAAGGCCGGTGTTAATCAGATCGCTCCGCGAGGTTAGCGTCGTTCTTATTGCTCCAAAGAAATCTCGGCTTCAAGCTACTTCTGAGGCAAAGCCAAGGTTGAACTTTAGTCTCGCCCCGCAACACACTTCAAAAAAACAAAAGGCTGCCGTAACGGCAGCCTCTCAATACTCGTATTGGAAATCAGTTACTGCACCGTCGCTAATTCAGTCTCGGTAGCTTTCTTCGTCGCCAACTCGTCCAACAACTTTTCAGTTTCCATGACAAAAGCGTCGACAATGTTTTCTCCAGCAACCTTGCGCATGGGCACTCCGTCTTTAAAGATCATCCCGACGCCTCGCCCAAATGTAACTCCTAGTTGCGAGTCGTGAGCTTCGCCCGGACCGTTAACCGCACAGCCCATGATCGATAGATGCAGCGGCTCTTCAACATGAGCCAGACGCCTTTCAATCTCGGTAACAATCTCAACGAAATTGTCGACGTCGAGCCGGCCGCAGGTTGGACAAGCCACCACGGTAACGCCGCGCGTACGCAAACCGAGTGATTTCACAATCTCCCAGGCCACACGCACTTCCTCCTGAGGTTCGGCTGCGAGGGAAACTCGTATCGTATCGCCGATCCCTTCATGCAACAGAATTCCCAACCCAATCGACGACTTGATAGTGCCGCCAAAGGCCGTGCCCGCTTCCGTCACGCCAAGATGAAACGGATAGTCAACCTTCTGCGCCAGCAAACGGTAGGCAGCCACAGTCCGATGAACGTCAGAAGCCTTGAGCGAAATTATTGTCTCTGTAAAACCGAGATCTTCCAGGATCTGAATATGACGCATTGCCGATTCGACCATTGCCTCCGGGGTTGCCGTGCCGTACTTCTTTAGTAGATCTTTTTCCAATGATCCGCCGTTGACACCGATTCGAATCGGTACTTGCTGCGCTTGTGCTGCTCGCACCACCTCGCGGACACGCTCGTGCTTGCCGATATTCCCCGGGTTGAGACGCAACTTATCGATGCCCGCTTCCAGTGCGAGGAGCGCGAGCTTGTAATGAAAGTGTATGTCGGCAACGAGGGGAACGTCGGGTACGCGCTTGCGTATGTCCTTTAGGGCGAAAGCAGCATCGTTATCAGGGACGGCCAGGCGAACAACCTCGCAACCGGCGCGCACCATTTCTTCAATTTGCGCAACCGTCGCGCCGACGTCTGCCGTATCAGTCTTCGTCATAGACTGAATTACCACAGGCGCGCCGCCGCCAATCTGAACGTTCTTAATTTGAACTGCTTTCGACTTTCTCATTCCTATACTCGCTGCCCCTGCTTAAAGCGTTACCTGTCGCCCTTCCGACTTTGGACTTTGGACATTGTACTTTGGACACCTTTACTTCGCCGGCGTGGCTGCGGCCGGCGGACTGGTTCCTCCGCGCCAGACCGCTGCCTGCTTTAGCAAGTCGTTAGTAATTACGAACACCATCAACAAGATAACCATTACAAAACCAACCTGTTGTATCCGGTCGCGTACCCGCATGGATAGTTTTAAACCTACCGTCGCTAATACGGCCTCAATCAACAGCAGGAAGATCGCGCCGCCGTCGAGCACAGGAATCGGCAACAAATTAAAAATGCCAAGATTCAAACTAAGAAATGCAAGGGTGGTGAAGAAACCGCTCCAGCCGAACCTCTCAACTGCTGAGCCAGCGGCTTTATAAATTCCCACGGGCCCCGACACGGTGTTTCGCGCCGAGCGCTGTCCGGTGAAAAACTGGCCCAGGGCTTTGCCAGTCAACCGCATGATTTCCAGGTTGGTGTTGACTGCATAAGTCCCGGCAGCAACTATTCCGGCTTTGTGCAACGGAATCTCCTCTTCAGGACCAAATCCCAACCGCTCGCGACCATCTGGAAGTTTTCGTGCGGTCGCGGTGATATCTATTTTCTGGCCATTGCGATTGACCGACAGTGTGATCGGCTGTCCCTTGTGGTCGCGAATAAACTGCGTGACCTGCTCAGCGCTGCGAACGGGCTGACCGGAAATCGCCAGAATCCGATCGCCTGCCTGTAAACCGGCCTCGGAGGCGGGCGTGTTCGGCTCCACTTCCCGAACCACCACCGGCACATCGCCATAATCTGGAAGAAAATCGAGAACCCCGGCTGTCTCCCCGTCCTCAACGCGCGGAATCGGGGTAATGGTGAGTGGGAGGCGTTGGCCGTTACGTTCGACCACAACCGGCAATGGCTGGCCCGGCGATAACAGCGCGTCGCCACGAATGGTGTCCCATTTCGGGTTCTCAATCCCGTTGAATGCAACAATTCGATCGCCACGCTGCAATCCGGCTGAGGCGGCTGCGCCACCACTGGCCACGTTGCTAACCACCGGAGCCGGTGTCGCCGGCACGCCATAAATCATGGCGGCTGCAAACGGGATAGCGAGCGCGGTCAGAATGTTCATTACCGGACCGGCTAGCGCGACGAGAATCCGCTGCCAGCGCGGCCGCAGGTTGAATTGCTCTTCGGGAGGAATGTCCGTCGCGCCTGAACCTTCGATAGGCGCATTCGATTCGTCTCCGCCAAGCTTTACGTAACCACCAAGCGGAATTGCCGAGACCCGATAGTCAGTGTCTCCCCATTTTTTACCGAACAGGCGCGGACCGAACCCAACCGAGAAAGTCTCCACGCGGATCTTGAAGAGTTTCGCAACGATGAAGTGTCCAAACTCATGAAGAACAACTGCCGAGCCAAGTATAAAAATGAATGCTGCGGGATAAATTAGATAGCTCATCAACCTGATTATTTCCTTCTTAGCACTGTCAAAAATTGCGTAAAAATGCGTGCTTTTAGAGTGGGCAACTCCCATTTGAGTTGCCGTGTTTGAGTTTACGCGGCGGTTAAGGTCGCGTCAAACACAGTTTTCTAGGACATGGTCGGCGTTTGATCGTGGGTTCTTAGGGGGGCGCAGTAGCAACAAAATCTCTTAGATTGCCCGTTGTGCGGGATACGCGGGAGGCTTGGCGAACTCTTGTATCTGAGCGCGGGCGGCCAAACGCGCCCACTCATCAACTGCCAGAATAGTGGCGAGTTCAGTGGCGCGTTCTGTCTGGTGTGCGTCCATCACGGCTTCGATTACCCGGGGGATATCGGTCAGGCTAATGCGCTCCTCAATAAACGCCTCGACCGCTTCTTCATTGGCGGCATTCATAGCGGCAGGCAGTGTTCCACCTTCGCGAAGCGCGCGATAAGCCAGCGAGATACACGGAAAGCGATCCAGGTCGGGTGGTTCAAAGTGAAGCGCGGAAAGCGCGGTCAAGTCCAACGGCGGGAGTTCGCACGAGTGTCTCTCGGGATAGGTGAGCGCATATTGAATCGCGTGGCGCATGTCTGTAACGCCCATCTGAGCGATCACCGAGCCGTCCACCATTTCAATCATCGAATGAACGACTGACTCCGGATGCACGACGATACCAATCTGATCCGGCGCAAACCCAAAGAGCCAGTGGGCCTCAATAACCTCCAGGCCCTTGTTCATCAGGGTTGCTGAATCGATCGTAACTTTCGCTCCCATGCTCCACGTAGGGTGACGAAGCGCTTCCGAAACGCTCGATTCCTCCATCTGCGTTTTCGTTTTCGTGCGGAAGGGGCCACCCGAAGCGGTTAGGATTATTCGGCGCACCTCCGAGAGCTTTTCGCCGCGCAAACACTGATGCAACGCATTGTGTTCCGAGTCAACCGGCAAAAGTTCGGCGCCCGAAAGCCGCGCCGCCCGCGTCATGATTTCGCCGGCCATGACTAGAGTTTCTTTATTCGCGAGGGCCACGCGCTTACCGGCTTCCAGCGCTCGCAGAGTCGGCACGAAGCCGACTGCGCCGACTGTCGCCGAAACCACGCAGTCAGCTTGTGGATGTGTGGCAACTTCGGTCAGCCCGGGTTCGCCGACAATGACGCGAGGCAGATCGATGTTGCGTTCGAACAGTTGCGCGCGCAAATCATGTGCGGCTTCTTCAGTTTCAACTGACACCAGCTCGGGTAAGTGCCTGGAGATCTGATCCGCGAGAGCTTCAACATTGTGTCCAGCGCCCAAAGCAACAACGCGAAAACGTGCCGAGCCTAATGATTCGATGACACGCAGAGTGTTGCAACCGATTGAGCCGGTTGAACCCAGTATTGCTATTCCCTTGGCCGTAGTGTTTGCGCTCATATTAAGCCGCTCTTCTCGAATAATGCCTGCGCGTTTCGTAAGGGTTGAGCAGATCAATTGTCTCACCCTCAGGCGTGCGGTAGGAGGCAGAGATCACTCGCCAAGGCCGGCCGCTGCGGTAAATGAGTTCGACGCTGGCGTTCACCGTCTTTCGCTCGCCAATCACTTTAAGATTTATAGTTGCGTTACCGTCAGCGTTCTTGATGTTTATGTTTCCGGTGACAAACGTGCCGAAGTCCTTAATTTCGCCAATGTCCTGCTTGAGCATCTCATTATTTCGCAGAAACGTCTTGGCCGTGTCGGCAGCTTCGCTCTTGCCCATTGAATACAACGTTACACCAATGATGCCACCCACAAAGATGGCCACAATCAGACCCAGCACGACCACTATGCCAACCACAAGAATTATGACGTTTCGGGTCGTCATCTCCTGCCCAACTTAGTCACCAAAATAATGAATACCAAAATAGTAGAGGAGCGGTGCGTTGTACAGCAAGCTATCTAAACGATCAAGCATACCACCATGGCCCGGCAAAATTTTCGCCGCATCCTTCGCTCCCGCGCCTCTTTTAAGCGCACTCTCAGTTAGGTCACCAAGGATCCCGAGCGTGGTCATGACAGCGGCCAAAGGCAACGCCCACTTTAGAGGTAGCTCTCGAAAAAACCAAAAATGTGCCAAAGTTGCCAGCACCAGCGCGGCTATTACGCCTCCCGCTACACCTTCCCAGGTTTTCCCCGGACTTAGCTTTGGCGCAAGTTTATGTTTGCCGATTGCCCTGCCAACATAATAAGCGCCGATGTCCGCCCCCATCAGCACCAGGAAAAAAAAAGAAAGCAGATCGGCGGAAAGCACGTGTGGGAAACCGGTACGCACCGCAACCAAATGACCGCCGAGCAATACAACGTAAAGTACGCCGAGGACAGTAGCCCCCACTGCGCCAATCATTGATTCAAACGGACCGCCGCGCAAAATCGCCGCCACGAGGGTCCCGATTGTGAGTGCGGCGATCAACAGAACCATCGTCTGAAAATCGAGAGGCGATTGCCGGGGATCCGGAGTGGCGAAGTAGAACAACGTGAACAATCCTGCGGCGCCGAGAAACCCCGCCGCTATGTCAGGCTTCAAATCTTTGCGTTTCGCCAACACATAAAATTCGAAGAGCCCCAACATCATCGCTGCGGCTGCGAGGGCAACGAAGAGGGGCTGCAACCAGGAGATTAGGATGGAGGCGATTAGAAAAGGAAGAACGATAACTGCGGTAATGATTCGTGTCATTCAGACGTGATGGGGTGTTGGGTGTTGGGTTTTGGGTTTGAGTCTTAGCTCGTCGGCGTTGCTGTCCACTGTTTACTGTCTACTGTTTACTGTTACTTCACATTTGCCACCAGCTTCAAACCACCAAAGCGGCGATCGCGTCGTTGATAGTCGACTATGGCTTCCAGCAAATGCAGCCGGCGGAAATCCGGCCAAAGCGTTTCTGTTACATAGATCTCGCTGTAGGCTGCCTGCCAGAGGAGGAAATTTGAAATCCGCAGTTCACCACTGGTGCGCACCAGGAGATCCAAATCAGGCATCGTTCGAGTATAGAGCTCGTTTGCGATGCGCTCTTCGGTTAACTCGTCCGGAGCATTCCCCTCATCCACCAATCGCCTTACCGCAGCTCGGCACGCATCGATAATCTCGGCCCGGCCACCATAGTTCAGCGCCACCGCCAGCACCATGCCGGTGTTCTTCGCGGTACGTTCAGTGGCCTTATCAATCTCGCTTCTGACGTTCTTAGCGAGCACGCCGGTCCGCCCAATTGTTTGGAAGCGAATATTCTGCCGGTCAATCTCGTCCAATTCGATGCGCAGATATCGCCGCAGCATTCGCATCAAGGCGTCGATCTCGTAACGCGGCCGCTTCCAATTCTCCGTCGAGAAGGCATATAGAGTTAGCGCGCCAAGACCAAGCCGCGCTCCAGTATCGACTGCAGCCCTGACTGCTTCAACTCCGGCGCGATGCCCTGCAATGCGTGGCTGACCTCGTTGGGCGGCCCACCGTCCATTGCCGTCCATAATGATGGCGACGTGGCGTGGTAGACGATCCCACTTGATGGCGCGCAGCAGACGATCTTCGCGCGTGCCTGTTTTTACTATTCCGGCAAAATCAGCAAGCATATGGCGCCGACGAGAATTCGACTTTCACCAACCGGGATCAAGTAAGACGTTACATTCTTGCCGCAGGGATCACTTGTGTCAATGCGTGTGTGGAAGCCCTGCCGGCGAGGATTAAGCCGAAGTCCGTCTTAGGTGGCTTAGTCATACCGCACCGACCAGAGTGTTAGCCCGCAGGCCGGGGCTGTCGCAGCGACTAAGGATCGATTACCTGTGTTAATCGCTTCGCTAACCAGCGCGTTGTCCATTTCGCCTCGCCCAACGGAGAGAAGCGTGCCTGCAATCGACCTCACCATGTAACGAAGGAACCCATCGGCAGTCACTCTTATTTCGAGCACGCGCGAAGGCGAGTGCTTATCTTCGCTCTCAGTGACGGTAACAGAACTGATTGTACGGCTTCGCGATTCGGCCTCAGACTGAGCTGAGGAAAATGCGCTCCATTCGTGGGTCCCCACAAACAATTGCGCGGCCTCGGTCATCCTCTTCAGTTCCAGTTTGCGTGCTTCGTGATGCGCGTACCGAAGCAGGAATGGTGAGAGCACTGGCCCGTTCACTATCCGGTACAGATAAGTTTTGTCGAGCGCCGAATAACGCGCATGAAAATCGTCGGCTACAACCTGAACCTCGAGTACACGCAGATCCTTGCCGACATTGCCGTTGATCGCGGCGCGAAGTTTCAGCGGAGTTATTCCCTTTTGCAGTTCAACATTCGCAACTTGTCCTGCAGCATGTACACCGGCGTCTGTGCGGCCGGATCCATGTACCACCACCGGACGGCCATCAATTCGCGAAAGCGCATTCGCGAGTTCGAGTTGTACAGTGCGCAACTCACCTTGCATCTGCCAACCATGAAAGTCTGTACCGTCGTATTGAAGCAGGAGTTTGAAGTTCATTCAGAAAGTTAGGACGATTTTAAATATCTTCACTTCAGATCGCGGTTGACTGAGGGGTCATTGGAGTGGCACGCCAGATTTTCTACTGCCTGGTTTCATCGCCGGCTCGCCACGTTTGCAAGCGGCGCACTCCGAAGGCTCGAGCGAAGGAACACTTAGCGTAGCCAGAGCAACTCGCCTCACTCCCACCTCCGCCGCACCCGATGAGCGATCAATGATAGAAGCCGCCGCTACGACATTGGCGCCGAGTGTTTTCAGGGCAGCGACGGTCTCGCGCGTCGAGCCACCGGTAGTCACCACATCTTCCACCACCAGCACTTTCTCTCCAGGCGAAACCGAAAAGCCGCGACGCAGTATCATTTGGCTGTTCTCTCGTTCGGTCCAAATAAAGCGTGCGCTCAATGCCCGGGCTACTTCATGTCCGATTATCAGTCCTCCAATCGCAGGTGCCGCCACAACCTCGATGTTTGCATCGCTGAAATGCTCCGCGAGAGCCTTGCCAAACTGCTCAGCATCATTTGGACGCTGTAGCACCAAAGCACATTGGAGGTACACAGAGCTGTGCAATCCGCTGGTGAGGACGAAGTGTCCCTCCAGCAGGGCTCCGGCGGTTCGGAATTTCTCAATCACCTCTTTCGAATCCAACGCTTACCTCCATAGCAGGCTCGCAAGGTCGTGTTACAATCCCGCGCGATGCCGCCCTACTCAAACCTTGTATCGGACTCCACCCTGGTTCAGGAAACGATTGAACTGCTCCGCCACCTCGGTGGTCGCGCGAATGCCTCTGAAATCGTTGACGCGGTTTTCAAAGTTTCACACATAGATGAAGAGCTTGCCGGGCTGCTTGTTGGCGACCTGGTTAAGGACGACCGGCGCTTCAACATTATCGACGGCAACACGATAGAACTGCAGGCGCCTCACTGCGAAACGCGACTGCTGAATGAACTTGATTTCGTGGTTGTCGACATTGAAGCGACCGGAGCAAAACTTCCACCCAATCGCATTATTGAACTTGGCGCCTACCGGATTCGAGGTCGCGAGATCGTCGATAGCTTCCATAGCCTGGTGAATCCGGAAATTTCCATTCCGCGCTTCGTGGTTACTCTAACCGGGATTACAAACGAGATGGTAAAGGCCGCGCCACTATTTTCGGAAGTAGCTCCAAAATGGCTCGAGTTTCTCGAAGATGCAGTACTGATCGCGCACAACGCGCCTTTCGACACAAACTTCCTCAATCATGAAATTGCTCGCGTATTTCCTGGCCATAGAATGCTAAATGCAAACCTGTGCACGGTGACGCTTTCACGTCATGCAGTGCCCGGGCTGGCCAACTACCGGCTGGAAACGATAGCCGATCACTTCTCGATTCCGCTTATAGATCGCCACCGCGCTGGGAGTGACGCTCGAGCAACCGCAGAAATTTTTCTCCATCTACTGGATCGTCTTGAAGAGCAAGGCATCAACGATCTGGTCACCGCCAGAAGCATCCAACCTCCTTCCCAGAAGCAACCCGATCAGATTTGCGAATCCCTGTCGCCCACTTCCGAGAGTTAGGCCTCTTCTCCTACGGGTTGGGAGCTGCGTTTCCTCAATTTCCTAAGGATGAATACAGCAATGATCACTGCGACGAGGCCCAAGCCGATCCAGGGATAATACTTCGCCAAAACCTCTTTAGCTTGCGCTCCATAGCGGATCGCAAGATAACCCTCCAACAGGAAGCGGAACATGCGGCCGCCAATGATCGCCAGGACGAATCTCGCAAGACTAAAACGAAACACGCCTGCCGTTATCACAAACAACTTGAACGGGAATGGCGGCGGCATTAACGAGGCAACTAGCACAGACAGCACGTCGTAACGATCAATTAGTTCTTTAACTCTTTTCTGTTTTGCGGGGGAGAATTTCCGCAACGCTCGGCTGCCCGCGCGTCGTGAGATGTAATAGAGAATGACACAGCCAATCGTCGAACCCGCGGTGGCGATGGTTGCATAAAGGACCATCCAGCGCGGGTTGGCGGTGGTGAGAAGGATCATCAGCGCATCGGCGCTGCTGGGCAAAGGAACAAAAGTAGAGTCGAGTAGAGCAACTGCGAAGAGACCGAATGGACCGAGGGCGATAAAGTATTCTGACAATCGAGCGAGGAAGTCAGTGATTTTGTTACTCGCCAGAATCAACTTGGTTCCCTTCCGTGGAAACTGCGGGGCGATTGTTTTTGGATTTGTATCGACTGACTAATGTAAACGTGACAAACGCCAGCAGAGCTGCTCCCGCCACAATACTGAGAATAACCAGGCCGTTATCTTTAAGAAAAATTAGTACTCGGCGTCCATAGAAAACGGCGAGGATGCCTTCAACATAGTAGCGAAAGGAACGTGCCAGCATTACCGTCAGCAAAAACTTCCAACGCGGATACTCCAGGGTACCCGCGGTAGCGACAAAGATTTTGAATGGCAATGGCGGCGGCAGAATCGCAGGTATTGCTATCGCGAGAAAACCGAAGCGCGCGTAAGCTCGTTCAACTTTTTGAATACTTTCGGGCTTGAAGCGTTTCCGCAAGAGCGCCTGGCCGCCGCGCTGCATGATCGAGTAAAGCAGCCAACAGCCCAGCACTGATCCCGCGGCAGCAAAGAGTGGGAAATAGAAAACAGCGCTGGGATATTTGTAACACCGGCCAACCACCAGGTAGTCGTTAATCTCGGGCAGTGATAAGAGCGATGAATCGAGCGCGCCAATGAGCACCATCGCGGGTGCAGCAATATAAAGCGGCACACTGATGATGTATTGTTCCAGCCATTGGCCGATGGCTCTTAACCAATCAAACATAGGAAGAGTCTGGAGTCGGGAGTCTATAGTCTGGAGTCAAAGACTTTCATCGCTTCTTTCAATTAACCGTCCAATTAACCGTCAGTTTTCTCAAGCGTTTATCAGAGCATATTTCGAACGGGTTGTCATAATCGGTGCGTTCGAGCGGCGAGTCCTTATTTAGCCCACTGTGTCCAACCCTAGTGATCTCTGTGGCCTCGGTGGTGTTTTGTTGTTAACCACAGAGTCACAGAGAACACAGAGTTCCCAAGAGAGGCACACTCCTGCACCACGCACTCATTACTCCAGACTCATGGCCGGAGACTTACTTATTTTGCGGGGGCGAAAATGGAGGGAGAGTCGTAGGTGACTCCGACGGTCACGCCGGAATTATGTGTGAACCTCGTCAAGCCTTTAATGCCGGCGAAATCAAAACGCAGCCCGGAAGCACGAATCTGCATTCCCAGGCGGGCTTCTGCTTGTGATTCCGTGCCTAGTGGACCATCACCCGGTCGGGTATTGGCGCGCCCGTTAACTTCGCCCGCCAGGCTGAATTGCTTGTTTAAGCGAAAAATTCCGGCGGCGCCATATGTGATCACATCGTTTTGGGTAAACAACTGTGTAGGCGCGGTGAGAATTGCGATTCCCAAATTCCCAAACGTGTTGAAGCGGCCGTCTCGACCAAACTTCTTGCCGATCAGGATGGAACCAAACGCGTTGGTCTGATTAAGTCCGATTCCTCGCGCCTCGCTCGAATTGGGTAGTTGCACTCCAAAACGAAATCCGAGCGAAGGTCCGTTTTTGGTTTCGCTGCGCAACTTGATCTTTGTGGCAAGGATGAAGTCGCCGGTGTCATTTGCAGAATTAGCGCCGGGCGCGAGTGTTAGTGGGATCGCGGACGCGCCGTGAGAATTGATGCTTAGGAAGTTTTGCGCGACGCCTTCGATCTGAAACTCAACATTGGGCGCAAAACCGATGTTGATGCCAATCACGCCAACACGCGTCAAATCGCCTGTCAGCCCTGAGGCGGTAAACTTAGCGCCCTGCAAAAAGTCCAAACCCGCTTCAATGCGTACCGATCCTGGCGGAATGATGTCCACATCTTCAGTAAGCAACGGGCGCTGCTGGCCACTGGCCAAGGGCGTCGCCGCTAAGGCACATAACAAAAGCGCTGTTCGTACCAGAATGAACTTACCGGATTGCATCGGTCGTGATTGTAGCCAGCGAATGTAGTGTGGTCAATGGACAAGTTGTTGTGGTGAACTCTCATTTAGGTTTAGTTAGCTCAGCAGATGAAAAGGATTGAGTAAGTTTTAGTAATCTCAGGGTAACGCCCTTCCTTACCTGAGAGATCTCAGCCTTTGAGACATCTAATTCGGCGAATTTCTTGCATGGTGTCCTCATGCTAATATCCTGGAAATTATATTGAAGAGGTTGCCGTCATGCATTTGCGACTTAATAGTCAGCTGACAGTTTTCCTGCTGCTCACATTTGCGCTGGCACTGACGCCGCTGCGCGTTATGCAGTCGCTTGCTCTGGCTCAGCAAGCCACAAGTCCTGCCGCGGCGTCTCTCCCGCTCTCAGGCTTGCGCGATCAAGTGACTATCAGACGCGACGAACGCGGCATTCCATACATTTCGGCGAAGAATGACGAAGACCTCTATTTCGCCCAAGGCTATGTCACCGCCAGCGACCGTCTTTGGCAGATGGATTTATTCAGGCGCACCGAACGCGGTCAGCTCGCCGAAATCCTGACCGCCGGGCCTAATAACATCGCCCTGGAACAGGATAAACAACATCGCACCCTGGGCTTTGCCCAGGTCGCCGAAGCTGAGTATGCGCAAGCCTCTGCCAAATCACGCGCGCTACTAGACGCCTATTCGAATGGCGTCAACGCTTATATCGCAACTCTGGACGCCAACAACATGCCGCCGGAGTTTAAGATTCTCCAGTATCAGCCCAAGCTGTGGACCCCGGTCGACTCGTTGTTGATCGTGAAACTGTTTTTTGAAGCGCTCTCATCAACCTGGCGGCTTGATGTAATGCGGGAAGCGCTTGCTGGTCTCCCAGCCGAGAAGCGTGCGCGCTTGATGCCCGAGTTCTCGCCACTCGATGTCGTTGTATTCGGAAAGGACACGAAAAAACCAGTTACTGCAGTTTCGCGGAATGCTAAACCGGATGTGGTTGCAGGGGAAACGTTGCAGGCACTTGCGCGTCATCAGGAGATTGCCGATCAAGCCCTTGCCCGCGTTGGCTTGCATGCAGAGGGTCTCGCCGCCAGCAACAATTGGGTGGTCAGTGGGAAACGCACCACCACGGGCAAACCATTGCTCGCCAACGATCCTCATTTGGCACCATCCGCCCCCTCAATTTGGTACATGGTCCACTTAAGCGCGCCGGGTTTGCGTGTTGCTGGAGTGACCGCGGCCGGATTGCCCGGCGTCATCATCGGGCACAACGAGCGAATAGCCTGGGGTTTTACTAATGTTGGCCCCGACGTTCAGGATCTCTACGCAGAAAAGTTTGATACGGCAAATCCTAATCGCTATTCGACACCGACAGGTTGGCGCGATGCTGAAGTGCGAAAAGAAGAGATAAAGGTGCGGAAAAGCTTCCTGGAAGCGGGCATGGACACCGTCAACCATGAAGTCACGGTGACACGTCATGGCCCAATTGTTTTCGAGAAGGCCGGTCAACGTTATGCGTTGCGCTGGACAGCGTTGGATCCAAAACTCAACAGGCCTGACATCACCTACTTCTTAAACCGTGCTCGCAATTGGCAGGAATTCACGAGTGCGCTAAGTTCATTCACTGCTGCTACACAGAATATCGTCTATGCAGACGTCGATGGGCACATCGGCTACCACGTGGCCGGCGTAGTTCCGATCAGGAAGTCCGGCGATGGCAGCGTGCCTTATGATGGCTCGACGGATGCCGGCGACTGGGTTAGCTACATTCCCATCGACAAATTGCCCAAGCTGTACAATCCACCTTCAGGAATTATCGTTACCGCAAATCAGCGAATTGTTGGTACTGACTATCCATACTTTCTGACTCACTCATGGGCACAGCCTTACCGGGCGCGCAGAATCCTCGAGCTGCTAAACCAGAAACCTAAACTGTCAACGGACGACTATCGGCGCATCCTTGGCGACGTTTATTCAATCGGCAACGTTCACTTCGCGCGACAAACCGCAAAGATCCTGCGCGCTCACACGCCAGCTCCCGATGCGAAACTCGCCGCCACGCTCGATCAATTTCAACGCTGGGACGGACAAGTCACCGCCGAGTCGACAGTAGCGCCTATGGTTGAGCAGATGCGCCGTGCGTTCCGCTCTCGCGTTCTAACAGCCGCACTCGGTGACGAACTGGTAAAGACTTTCGGTTGGTCTAACTTTGATACGACCATCGACTACCTAATGACTGAACAACCAAAGGAGTGGTTGCCGAAGGAGTTCACCAGTTATGCCGCCTTGCTGCTGGCGACCTATGAAGATGCGCGCAAGGTTTTGACTCGCAACATCGGCGAAGATGAGACGAAATGGAAATGGGGGGAGATGGTGAAAGTTCGTTTTCAGCACCCACTTGCGGCTGCGCCCCTGGTTGGTCTGCAGTTCGCTATTCCTCCGTTTCCACAAAATGGGGCTGGCGGAATGGCCGCTACCGTTAACGTCGGGTCGGCAGTTTCGATGCGGCTCATTGCCGACACCAGCGATTGGGACAAGACACAGCATGGCATCACGCTTGGCGAGTCGGGCCTACCCTCGAGTGCCCATTGGAAAGACCAACTTGAAGATTGGCGCGCCGTGACACCGCGAGCTTTTCCTTTTAGCGAGACGGCAGTCGCGACCGCGACTAGACAGACTTTGGTGCTCACGCCTAAGAGATGAGCCGAGACAGCGGCGACACATGGCGGGTTTTTTGTGCCATCGACTTGCCAGGGAATTTAAAGGAGCAACTAAACGCTCGTATAACCTTCTTGCGCGAGCATGTGGCCCAAACGCAAGCTAGTTGGACACGTCCGGATAGTATTCACCTCACCCTGAAGTTTCTCGGCGAAACGCCACAATCAAGAATCGATAGTCTCTCGCTCGCAACGTCGGAGTCGGCAACGGGTCTCGGCCGATTTAAAATTCTCGCGCAACAATGCGGCTCTTTCCCGCGCACCGGAGTGCCGCGTGTTCTATGGATCGGAATCGACGATCCGGAAGAAAGGTTGGTGGAATTACATTCACGCCTGGAGGACGCGTGTGCGCAAGCCGGCTTTTCCAGGGAGGCCCGCCCCTTTCATCCACACCTCACACTCGCGCGTATCCGGAGACCGCAAGGCGCTCGCAGACTCGCAGAAGCGCACCGGGAACTTGCATTCACGCCGGTTGAATTCGAAGTTTCTGAGTTGTTGGTAATTCGAAGCGAACTCGGAAAAGAAGGCTCCAAGTACACGACCATCTCGAGGCATGCATTGTCGGAGGCTAAGTGAAACTTGAAGGGATATTCTGGCGAGGTGAATTTTTTCAGTCGCGTAGCGGACGACTCAATTTGAGAAGATTTCTCTTTTCAGTCGTCCTCTGCACGGACTTCATATCCTACTCGTTGGTATCCCAGCGATAAATCGCTGGGCTATTTTCGATCGTCCGCTGGCGCGGAATAAATATCCGACTTACGGTTGCTTATCTCGGCAGTTCCCGCGGTCGCGGTGGTGGTGGCGTATGGTCGTCGCCTTTATCGCCACTCTGGGAAAGCACTTCTTTGATTGCCCCCAGGCTCGACAACATCGCCGACGTTTCCACGGGCATGAATATCACTTTCGAGTTATTTGTGCGCGTCATGTCCCGCAGACTTTCAATGTAGCGAGTCGTGATCAAATACTGCCCCGGGTCACCTTCTCCGATAGCCTGCGCGATTCGAGTGATGGCTTCAGACTCGGCTTCCGCGTTTCGCAGACGCGCCTGTGCGGCGCCTTCCGCCTGAAGAATTGCCGACTGCTTCTCACCTTCCGCACGCGTCACAGCGGCTTGCTTCTCACCCTCTGCCCGCGTAATCGCCGCCTGGCGGTCACCCTCGGCTTGTAACACCAGCGCACGTCGGTTGCGCTCTGCCGTCATCTGCTTCTCCATGGTAATGCGGACGTCTTCCGGAGGGTTGATGTTCTTAACATCGACGCGGGTGACCTTCACGCCCCATTTATCAGTCGCTTCATCAAGAATGATTCGCAGTTTCGAATTGATTGCATCACGGTTTGATAAAGTGTGGTCAAGGTCCATCTCGCCCATCACTGAGCGCATTCCGGTAATGGTCAACTGGACGATGCCGCCAACCAGATCATTCATTTCATAGACAGCCTTAACGGGATCAGTAATCTGCCAGTAAACGACGGAGTCGACATGTATCGTCACGTTATCGCGCGTGATCACAGGTTGCGGCGGTAGATCGATGTATTGTTCGCGGAGGTCGATTGAAGTAAGCCCTGGGCGCGTATTAGTCCAATAAACGGCACGCGGCCGATCCAAAAAAGGAATCAGTATGTTCAAGCCGCCGCTGGCGATTTTGTCGAAGCGGCCAAGCCGCTCAACCAGCATCACGGTCGCCTGGGGCACGATTCTGATCGTCTTGAAGGCAATCACCAACAGTACGATGCCAATGAAACCGAAGAAGAGGAAAGCTAAGACACTGGAAAGGGGATCCATAATTAACTCCTCGGCAACCTGCCGCGGTTGAAGGTCAGAAAGAACTTTTGCAGAAACTATATCGGATCGTTACTACGTCCGACAAACTGCAACTCTGCGGCTCTGACGTTTAGTTAAACGGCGGTGGCGGCTGCGGCCATCCTCCAAGCGACTCTTCAATAACTGCCGCAGCGGCCAGTGCCTTCCTCTCTTCAAACGGTCGGCCGACGACTTGTACGCCAATTGGCAGACCTTCTTTCGAGGTGCCGGCACGAATAACAACGACCGGCAAATCGAAGACGTTGAATGTTTGGCAATAACTAAACGCCCGAAACGTGCTGACCGTCTGTTCCCCGACATGAAGCTTATGCGCCCCGTGATGAAACGCTGGAGTAGCTCCGACTGGCGCGACGAGCAAAGGCGTTTCTTCCATCCACGTCAGCAGTTTGGCGCGCAAACGGTCCCGATCCAGCCAGAAACCGATGTATTCATCCAGAGTTGGCGGAGGAGTATCGTCAGCCGTTGCAAGGCGCCAGCTGACAAAGTCGCCGCCGTCTGACTCGTGCCCTGCATAGACTTCGCGTAACAGCACTACCGAAGCTCGCGAAAACAACTTCAGCCACAAATCGTGTCCTCGCTCAACTCCAGGAGGCCGGCATTCATCAACTTTCATCTCCGCTTTGGACAAAGCACGCGCTGCGTTTTCAACCGCCTGGGCCGTTTCGTTTGTAACCGGCGAGATGCCATCGTCCGTATACCACGCCACGCGCTGTGCCTTCAAAGTCGTTCGCTGATCGCTGGATGCTTTGATCGCGTCGCCTGACAGCACATCAAAAAGAAGTTGTAAGTCGGCTACCGTTCGCGCCATTGGACCGATCACTGCGCCAAGCGAGTAGGGACCTATCGATGGCGGAAACTGCCCGTCGCCCGGCACGCGACCGACGGTAGGTTTTAATCCCGCGATACCACAGAAGTGTGATGGGATTCTGACTGATCCCGCCAGGTCGCTGCCGATGCCCCCGGGTGACATACAGGTCGCGATAGCAGCCGCCTCGCCGCCACTTGAGCCACCCGGTGTTTTCGTCGCGTCGTACGGATTGCTGGTGCGACCAAAAACAGGGTTGTCTGCGTTGTAGTCCATCGCCATTTCGGCCGCATTGGACTTTCCAAGAATGATCGCCCCTGCGTTCTTTAGCAGCGCAACGGCGCCGGCGTCTCGGGGCGGAATAAACTGGGCACGCATGAGCGAGCCACTGGTCGACCGCAAACCGGCAGTTTCAATCGTGTCTTTGACTGTAAGTGGCACGCCATGCAGGGGAGCCAACCAGTCACCCTTCTTTAGATTTCCTTCCGCCTCTTTCGCCTTCTCCATAACATCACCCGCGAGCGTAACGATCGCATTGAGTTGTGGATTGACTTGTTCAATGCGGCGGAGGTGCGCCTCGACGACGTCAACTGGAGAGACCTCTCGCTTGCGAATCAAAGCGGCAAGCTCGGTTAGCGAGTAACGAAACAAATCATTCATTGTCTTCGACAGCGTGGCCCGGTAAGTCGCAGGTCTGATTACAACGTTTTGCTTTTGCGCACGTTCTCCATATAATTTCCTTGTTCTGAAAAACGTCGATCACAATCTGCCCGAGTTTGAAGCTTTCGCGCCAAAGCTCAACGGCAGAGGAGTGCACACTTGGCGATCCGGCTGAGCAGGACTTTTGTCCTGCGCAAACTTCATCAACTGTCCGGTATTATCCCGCTTGGCGTTTTTTTATTAGAGCACTTCTACACCAATTCAAAGGCCCTGGATGGCGCGGGCAGCTTTAACGAGGCCGTCAAGGACCTGCAATCGATCCCTTACATCCTGTTCATCGAAATCGGCGGAATCTTTATACCGCTCATCTATCACGCCGTCTACGGCCTCGTAATAACCATGGAAGCGCGGCCGAATAACCTGGCTTACCCGTATCCGCGCAATTGGTTTTACCTGATCCAACGCCTGACGGGCGTGATCCTGTTCTTCTTCATCACTTTTCACGTACTCAATTTCCGCTTCGGCATGATTCCCGGACTGAACACAATTTCGGTGGCTCATCGTCCCGATCTGGCGTTTGATATCGTGTCGCGAGAGTTTCGGATGGTCCCGATTTTCATTGTATACATGATTGGCATCACGGCGACGGTTTGGCATCTGGCCAACGGCATCTGGCTCTTCATGGTCGACTGGGGGATCACCATTGGTGAACGAGCGCAGCGGTTGACCGGGTATGCCTGCATCGCGTTTGGGATAGTGCTTCTGCTCGTTGGCATCAATGCCGCCGTGGCATTCATTCGTCCCGGTGGATTGCTGCAGGGAATTCTTTAGCACATGGCTAGTAACGGAACGAGAATCGGAATTGTTGGCGGCGGGCTTGCCGGTCTCGCGGCTGCGATGAGGATTGCTGAGAGTGGACATTCCGTCGATCTTTTCTCTGTCGTTCCCGTGAAACGTTCCCACTCCGTCTGTGCCCAGGGTGGCATTAATGGTGCGGTAAACACGAAGGGCGAGGGCGACTCCACCTGGGAACATTTCGACGACACTGTTTACGGCGGCGACTTTCTCGCGAACCAACCTCCCGCAAAAGCGATGTGCGAAATGGCGCCCTCGATCATTTTCCTGTTTGATCGCATGGGTGTTCCCTTCTCCCGCACACACGAAGGCTTGCTGGATTTCAGACGTTTCGGCGGCACCAAACATCATCGCACCGCTTTTGCCGGTGCATCCACCGGGCAACAACTGCTATACGCCCTCGATGAACAAGTCAGGCGCTACGAAACGTCCGGCCAGGTTCGGAAATTTGAGCACTGGGAAATGGTGTCCCTGGTGCTGGACGACGCCCAGGTCTGTCGCGGTTTGATCGCGATGAATCTGCAGACACTGGAATTAAAAGCCTTCCCTGCCGACGCGGTGATTGTCGCCACCGGTGGCCCAGGTCTGATTTTCGGTAAATCGACCAACTCGATGGTTTGCACCGGGAGCGCGGTTTCGGCGTGCTATCAACAGGGCGCCAGATATGCGAACGGCGAATTTATTCAGGTACATCCGACGTCGATTCCCGGTGAAGATAAGCTGCGGCTGATGTCGGAATCAGCACGCGGCGAAGGCGGTCGTGTCTGGGTGCCGCGCCAGCCTGGCGACTCGAGATCGCCATCGTCAATTCCGGAAAACGAACGTTGGTATTTTCTTGAGGAGAAGTATCCAGCCTACGGCAATCTGGTGCCACGCGACATCGCGACCCGCGAAATCTTCCAGATTTGTATTGAAGGAAAAGGTGTTGGCGGCGAAAACCAGGTTTATCTGGATTTGACCCACATACCGGCGGAGACACTCGATCGGAAGCTGGGCGCGATCCTTGAGATTTACGAGATGTTTGTTGGGGACGATCCGCGACATGTGCCAATGCGCATTTTCCCAGGCGTGCACTATTCAATGGGCGGGTTATGGGTCGATTTCAATCAGCGCACGAACATTCCCGGGCTGCTGGCCGCGGGCGAGTGCGATTATTCGATTCATGGCGCTAATCGGCTGGGTGCGAATTCGCTGGTGAGCTGTGTCTTCGGCGGTTTTGTCGCCGCTCCTGCGGCCGTTGAATATGCCGCCAACGTTGAGCGTAATGGCGCAGATGGTTCCCGAATTTACGACCAGGAGCTAAGGAAGCAGCAGGAGATAAACGACGCGCTCATAAAACAAAGCGGTACCGAGAACCAGTATGTGCTTCATCAGGAGATGGGCAAGTGGATGACTGACAACGTTACTGTTGTTCGTTATAACGATAAGCTTAAAGCGACCGACAACAAGTTGCTCGAACTGATGGATCGGTATAAACGAATCTCGATTAACGACTCGAATTTGTGGGCCACGATGGCTCTGCCGCACGCGCGTCACCTCGACAACATGCTCGAGTTGGCCCGCGTTATTACGCTCGGGGCGCTCAATCGCAACGAGTCGAGAGGCGCGCATTTTAAACCTGAGTTTCCCGACCGCGACGATGATAACTTCCTTAACACTACAATCGCGGAGTAT
The DNA here is from genome assembly GCA_963728625.1 of Pyrinomonadaceae bacterium. Classification (GTDB taxonomy): domain Bacteria; phylum Acidobacteriota; class Blastocatellia; order Pyrinomonadales; family Pyrinomonadaceae; genus PSRF01. The sequence goes on along the minus strand of CAVSKU010000011.1, from coordinate 334,695 downwards.
TCGGGGGAGGGCCCGGTGCTCTCCTATGAAGCAGTGGACGTCTCGCTAATTCCGCCGCGAAAGCGAGACTACAGTAAGGCGAAGAAGGAAACAGCGAAGGCCTAACAGTGATTGCATTGATTAATTGATTGATTGATGGAATTGTTTAGAGGCGGGCACCGCCCGCCGGTTCAATTCGCAGAAAACGGCGGGCAATGCCCGCCTCTAAACTTCAGGAACAGCACACTCGGGAATCGAGCAAGCCTTATGTCGACAACCTTAGAGACAAAACGCGGCAGCAGAGCTCCGTCAAAGACGGTCGAAATTCATATTCGGCGCCGCGCTAATCCCGACTCGCCTCAATACTGGGAGCAGTTTGAGATTCCTTATCGGCCGAATCTCAACATCATTTCCTGTCTGATGGAAATTCAAAAGAACCCGGTAACCAAAGAAGGCAATCCCACCACGCCGCCCGTTTGGCAGATGAACTGCCTGGAACAGGTGTGCGGCATCTGCACCATGATCATCAACGGTCGTGCACGGCAGTCCTGCTCCGCGCTCGTCGATAACTTCGACCAGCCAATCACGCTGGAGCCGATGGCGAAGTTTCCGAACATCCGCGATCTTGTCGTCGATCGCTCGCGAATGTTCGGTCATCTGAAACAGGTCCGTGCCTGGATTGAACTTGATGGCACGCACGACCTTGGTCCCGGTCCGCGCATGGATCAGGATGAGGTTCAGGAGCGGTATGCCTATTCACGTTGCATGACCTGCGGATGTTGTCTGGAAGCTTGTCCTCAGTATGACGAAGACAATTACGTTGGCCCGCAGGCGATCGCGCAGGTGCGACTGTTCAACATGCATCCAACCGGCAAGATGACGCGTCAGGAGCGCTTGGAAGGAATCATGGGTGAAGACGGAATCACCAATTGTGGTAACGCGCAAAACTGCGTGAAGGCTTGCCCGATGGGCATTCCACTGACGCGCGCGATTTACGAAGAAAACCGTGAGACGGTCGTTCACGGTTTGCTAGGCTGGTTGAAGTCGTAAACGCTCTGCTTCACTTTAGTTTCTCTGCACGCGCCTCCAGGACACGGGCTTCGGCATCGCGTTGAAGAATCTTCAGTAACTTGGCGTAGTTGTTAAGATAGAGAATCAGGTTAGGGTTTTCAGGTCCATACAATTTTTCCATGGCAGTGATTGCTTCCTTGTACGACTGTTCCGCCCTCTCATATTTCTTCTGCTCGACGTAGATCAACGCCAGATTGTGATCTGACCTCATCACCGCCGCCAAATCTGTCGGTGTTCTGTCCTCTTTAGGTATGCTGAACAGAATCTCGCGAGCTCGTAATGTGACCGCTTCGGCTTCTCGCGATCTGACAAGGTGAAAATATGCTCCTCCGAGGCTGAGAAGGCTGATGGCGAGATTGCGCTGGGGTTTAGAATCATTCTTCTGCCTAAATTCAACTGCCTTCTCTAGTAGCTCTTTGGCATCGGCAAACTTGCCTTGGTCGAACAAAACCAGGCCCAGATTATGAAGAGTCATGGAAGTCTGGGGATGATCTTTACCCCTGCTGGTAGAACTGAGCAGATCGAGTTGTTCTCTCAGGACTTTCTCGGCTTCAAGCGCCCTCCCTTGCTGCCTAAGCAAAAGGGCGATGGCCGAGAGACTATCAAGCATCATCTCAAAAGCGCGCGGGTTGCCGGCTTCCGCCTCGAGCTCGGCTTTCAGTCTAGAAGACTTCAGCAAGAGTTCTGCTTTTTGAAGATTGCCTTCATGCAAGGCTCTTATTCCGCCCTCAAAGTAGTTTTCCCACTTGTCTTGAGCGGCAGTGATTACGGTTGTTAGTAGGATAATGCTAAGCAGTAGTGAGGCTTTTTTCATAACATTAAACAAGGCCCACTTCGAGTTTTAGATACTAATCAAACACCCAACACGTCAACCAGCTCCTGTACCGCAGCCGCGCTCTTTTGCAGCGCAATTCGCTCCTCAGCCAGCAAGTTGATCTCGATGATTTGCTCCAGCCCGCGTGAGCCGAGTTTGCACGGCACGCCGACGTAAAGTCCGTTGATGCCATACTCGCCTTCCAGGTAGGCTGCGCAGGGAAGAATCTTTTTCTTATCTTTCAGAATCGACTCCGTCATTTCCACGGCGGCTGCGGACGGCGCGTAATAGGCTGAACCGGTTTTCAACAGGGCGACTATCTCTGCGCCACCATTCGCGGTCCGTTTTACAATCGCGTCGATCTTGTCTTTTGGCAGCAGCTCAGGAATAGGAATCCCGGCACATGTCGAAAAACGCGGCAGGGGAACCATTGTGTCGCCATGACCACCCAATACGAATGCGGTGATGTTTTCCACGGAAACATCCAGCGCCTCAGCCAGGAAGCAGCGCATGCGCGCGGAATCGAGCACGCCGGCCATTCCAATCACACGATGCTTGGGAAATCCCGAACGCTTCAACGCTACCTGGCACATTGCGTCTAAGGGATTGGAGACAATTATGAGGATCGATTCAGGTGAGCGGCGCACTACTTCGTCAACAACCTTTGAAACTATTTCCGCGTTGGTCTTCAACAGATCGTCTCGGCTCATTCCCGGCTTACGAGGAAGTCCGGCGGTGATGATCACGACATCGGAGTCTTCGGTGCCGTCGTAACTGTTCAGGCCTGAGAGCCTGACATCAAAGCCTTCAATAGGGGCGGCTTCCGCGAGGTCGAGAGCTTTTCCCTGAGGGACGCCTTCCACAATATCGACCAGGACTACGTCGCCCAACTCCTTTGCGGCCAGCCAGTGGGCCGCAGTCGCACCGACATTACCCGCGCCAACTACAGTAATTTTCTTTCGCGCACCCATGAATTTTTGATTCCTTTCAAGATCGGAAGAGACACAGTTGTCCGCCTTCCGTTTAGTTTTGCAGTTAAGAATGACTGGATTTGAAAGACCGCGAGTTTATAGCCGCCTACTGGGAGTGTCAAGAAACGCATCAGGACCACAACACGCAGTCAGGTCAGAACTTAACGGTTGACTAGATTGTCGATTTCTCGTAGAAGCGTAAAGCCTTTAACAAGCCCACCAGAGCTGCGACTGAGTGTCTCGGTTTCATGGAGTTGGATTCTCATCCGTCGGCTTTGCATACGTGCTCATAGTTCTTTTTGTGCAAGGCCCAAGCACAAAAGTTGGGGGAAGTAAGCTGGATTAGGACACGAGCCTTGGGAGTTGCTGGAACTCCCGCTTTGCGAAGTGTTAATATCAACCAGTTAAAGCAGTCCCTCGTGCGGAAGTCCTGATCATGAATGATCGAAACCTACAGCATCGCCCGCTCGATAGTCGTTCAAACCTCTTTGCGGACTAGCTTTTCCCTTCAATTTCGCCATGGATTGACGAAGAGTTTTTGGCACTTCGTTTGTCATTAATTCCCGGAATCTTAGAAGGAGAGAGCAAATGTCCACTTCCACTATCGCACCACCAAAACGTCCCCAAATTAAGACGGCTCTACCAGGTCCAAAAGGAAAAGAAATAATAGCGGCAGACGCTCAGTTCGTTACTCCTTCCTATCCACGACCATCTTTCAAGCTGGTAGCTGAGCGAGCGCAGGGTGTTTGGGTCGAGGACGTCGACGGCAACATTTTTTTAGATTGCAACGCGGGCGTGGCAGTCTGCTCAACTGGCCATTGCCATCCTGAAGTGGTGCGCGCCATTCAACAGCAGGCGGAGCAACTCATACACATGTGTGGCACTGATTACTACTACCGTCACATGCCTGAACTTGCAAAGAAACTCGATGAGATAGTCCCCGTTCCATCGCCGACGCGAACTCATTTTGCTAACAGCGGAACCGAGGCCGTGGAAACTGCTTTGAAGCTCGCAATGCACGCTACCGGCAGGGAAAAATTCATCGCGTTCTTCAACAGTTTTCACGGACGAACAATTGGGTCGCTCTCGTTGACTTCATCGAAGGCTGCGCAGCGACGTGGTTTCAAACGCCAGGCCTTGGACGTTGTTCACGTCCCTTACCCAAATGAATTTCGGAATCCCTTCAATGCTGAGGATTCAGGCGCGGGAGGCGCCGCGCAGGGCGCGCTCAATTGGATTGAGGAACGATTATTCAAGACGACAACTCCGCCTGAAGAAGTGGCGGCGATTATTGTGGAAGCAGTGCAAGGCGAGGGTGGATATGTTCCGGCGTCGAAGAGTTTCCTGCAAGGGATGCGCAGAATTTGCGACGAGCACGGAATTCTTTTGATTGTTGACGAAGTCCAATCCGGAATGGGACGGACTGGAAAGATGTTCGCGTGTGAACATTTCGATGTTCAGCCCGACATTATTTGTATTGCAAAGGGAATTGGTTCGGGTCTGCCAATCGGAGCCTGCGTGGCACGCGCTGACCTTATGGACTGGAAACCAGGCGCACATGCATCCACTTTTGGTGGCAACCCCGTCTGCATTGCCGCAGCCTTGAAGACCATTGAATTACTTGAAGGCGGACTGGTCGAAAATAGCGCCGAAGTCGGTGCTTATTTGAAAGCCGGACTGGAGCGCTTGCAAGGAAAGCATGAATCTATTGGCGACGTGCGAGGAATGGGAATGATGATTGGCGTTGAATTCGTGACCGACCGAAGTTCGAACAAGCCGGCTCCCGAATTGCGTGATCGCGTTGAAGTAGAATGCTTCGAGCGAGGACTGATTATTCTGGGTGCCGGAACAAACACGATTCGCTGGTCGCCCCCCTTAATTCTTACGAAAGAAAACGTGGATGTCGCGCTCGAAATCTTCGACTCGGCGATTGCTGCGTCTGTCTGAGGTGAAGTGCAAGGCGAGTTTCTTTCCTTACGAATAGATTGAGTTAACGAACCAGTTTTTGACGAACTTCTTGAACGCGCGCCCGCAACCGCTCCTCATCGACGGTGGTGACGATACCGTCGCGGTACACTTCCCTTCCCGCGACCACAGTTCGAATCACGTCGCGTCCGGACGACGAAAAAATCAAACTATCTGTCACATCGTACGACGGAACTTGGTGCACTCCGGTTAGCGAAATCACAGCGAAGTCTGCTTGGAACCCTTCTTTTAACTGCCCGACCTTACTCTCTAGTCCCAGCGCTTTTGCTCCACCCAAAGTCGCTGTCTCCAATAGGGTTTTAGCAGTAAGGCTACTGACATCTGATTCGGCGTCAGATCTTGACCGCGCAATCAGGAGTGCGAAACGCGCCTCTTCCAACAGGTCACAAGTATTGTTGCTGGCTACGGAGTCGCTGCCCAGCCCGACGACGATATCTTTGTCGAGCATCTTCTGAAACGGCGCCACGCCGTGACCGAGTTTAGCGTTCGACTTGGAACAATGGGCCACACGCGTCTCGCTTTCTGCCAGTGTGGTTAGGTCCTTGTCATCGACATGAATGCAATGTGCCAGTAGGGCGTTCGCCTCGAGAACTCCATGGCGTTGAAGATACTGCACCGTCGAAATCCCGGGCGCTTGCCATTCAATCCCACGGCCGCGAAGACCTGCAGCAAATGGCCCCTCACCATCGCGCATAAACAATTCTTCCATTCTCGTTTCGGCTGCATGCATCATCAGCGGCAGACGTTCGTCGCTGGCAAACCTGGCGATCATTTCTAACTGGGGCGCACATACTGTGTACGGAGCATGAGGAGAAACGCCACACCTTACTAAGGATGTTTCGAGCTCGCGCAACTGAGCAACTTTCGACCGGAGAGTCTCGAAGTTTTCTGTCGCGAGTCGCGGATCGGGGCCAAATGATTCCTGAAAGACAATGCCGCGCATGCCGGCGTCTCGCATCGCGCGCATGCTGGTGAAACCGGAATCGCTTGCATCGCCAAGCGATGTAACGCCGGCTCGCAGCGCTTCACAGGCACCCCACGCCGCGGAAACGTAAAGATCATCCGCAGTCATACGTTCCATTTTCGCTACCGTGAGCTTTCTCAACCATGCGAAAAAATCACTCTCTTCAGCTTCGAGGTAACCTCGCATTGCGGTTAGTTCGAGATGAGAGTGAACGTTGACCAATCCCGGGATGATGGCGGCGTCAGTGAAAGTGTGTGCAGTCGAATCCGGGAATTGTTCCAACAACGCTGCACGCGTTCCGACCGAAATTATTTTTTCGCCCGCGACCGCAAGTGCGCCGTCAGCGATCGGCGCTTCCGACATCGGTAATATCCAGGAAGCGCAATAAACACTGTTCATCTGTTGGAAGCTCAGGCGGGTCGTTAGTTGTTTTTTGCCGGTGTCGGCAGCATTGGGGGCGTAGAGAACTTGTCTGCACGGCCCTTTAGGTTTCGATAGCGATTTAGTATTGAAATCACGTAGGCACGGGTTGAAGCTATGTCGATTTTGTTGATGAATTCTTCGGTGGACAATCCGGCGCCACCCTCGGGAGCTTTATTCCATTCAGCCGCTCGACTTGGTCCAGCGTTGTAAGCTGCGATCATGCGCGCTTCTGGTTCGGCGGTGTCGCGGTATTGCTCGTGAATTTTCTCCAAATACCAACAGCCAATCTGTATGTTTTTTTCGGCCTCTCTTAATAGGCTGGCCGGATTCTGTGACATCTGCTTTTCGAGCTCCCGCATCCCGGTTTCGGAGGCCCACTCCCGGCCCACCGCAGGTGTGATCTGCATTAGTCCAATCTCACCATCTTTGCCGGTCTTCCAGGGGCTGAAATATGTCTCTTCATAGATGATGCTCCAGACAAGATCCGGATCAAGTCGATAAACAGAGGCCTGCCTTAAGATCAGGCTATCGTAACGATGAATCCAGTATTGATTGAAGAGATATAAACCAGCGGCTGCCGTAAGGATGATGAGGCTAACGACAAGGAAGCGTTTCATCAAGGAAGATTGTCAACCGACTACTACACTGCGAATTGAAACCGCGGACCGCTCTAATTGTGGCGTCGCAACCGCGTCCAGAAATTAATGGTGGAATAGGAGTTATCAACCCCTTCATAGCGTGAGCGCAGTGCCAATTCATCCAGCACATGCCCTTGCAACCATATCTCAGCCTCGAGCATGACACCCGGCGCCAGAATTTCGCCTCGTAACGCGCGTTGATTCACCAATATCTCAAGGTTCATCTTTTCCAGGTCGACATTTATCCAATATAAGTCGCTGCCTGAAAGTGGATTCTTGACGGGCTTGAAAGAAATGACGCGGCCGGAAAGGCTCCAATCATTTTCGTGCGTGGCGCGCGAGGGCGCCGCCTTATCCAACGGCAACCAACGGGTCTTGCCGCCCGCTGGCCGGACACGCGCACGATACGCCAACCCGCAAAGCCCGACATGTAGCTCTTGCGCGCGAAATCCACTTGGGCCAACCTCGGTCAGATTTTGTAGTTCAAACAGCACTTCGCAATCAGTGCCTTCGCGGTAACCATGAATTACCGCCTCGCCCTCCTCGTCGTATTCCGTGAGCGCCCACGGGCTAATCGTTTGGATATGACGCGCACGAAATCCGGGACGGCAGTCGGCGTAGAAGACGTCTCCACTGCCTGATTCATAGAGCACTGTCCAGACTTCCAATCCCTCGCCAAGCTTCCAACAACGGCCGTGAAGCACGGCGCCACGACGATTAAGTTGCGTGGCTTCGCCCTGGTCTCCGGCGCGTTCGGCCAGGTAATTAAAAGCCTTCTCGCTGGGTACTTCTAAACCGATTGTTTCAAACGCTGCGTTCATCAATACACCAATACTATCCGTTGAGTCCGGGCTTAATGCCTTCCGGCTCGCTTGCTTGGTTTCACCTGGGCACTAACGTCTGCTTCTACTGTATCTCGCCTGGCACGTGTTCGGAAACCCCTTATGATCCTTTCCGGGCCGTGTGCTGGTCTGACACCGGAACGAACCATCTCTGCAAAAAGATCCACGTCATAATCGACTTCTCGCGACATCTCTTCTCGAATAGCATGCAACACCTCAAGAAATTTCGGCCGGCGATACATCGTCATTTGTTCTTTCGCGATTGCCAACTAATTTGGTCCTTCCCAGTCTTCGTTGTTTACCTTAGCCGAATTATTTCACGCGTTCAGTTGCTTCGGAGACAAGAAATTCCGGAGTTACGATCATGGGCACGTAGAATCCGGCTGCGGTGTTGAAAAGGCGAATGCGCGCCTGACGCCGCACGTTAGCAAGATGGCCAAAATTCCAGGTCACGAGGTAATCAATCTTATGACAAGAAGCAATCGCTACGTGCAGAGCGTCGGCAATAAATTTGCGGTGAAAAATCCCTCGCGATACATAACCGTCAGCGAGGATTGCGGCTTCTTCGGTTAGATCCACCTGTTCAAGACTCGAAACCAAATTCAAATAGGACGCTCGATGCGGCTCCGCAACGCGCTCGAGCTCCCGGTGGACCAGCGGCGACACCACCGCGCGATAGTCCGGCATCTCATGTTCCCACCAGCGAATCGTCAAATCCCGGCGAAAAGGCTCCCCATTATCCAGGTAGGCGCCGATAACAGAAGTTTCAAGATAAAGACTTTGCTTCATTTCGGATTCACATTTTTTTCGGGAGCGTATCGGCGGTTTTGACCTTACTCGCCAATGGCTCGAGACGAATCAAGCCCCTCTCAAAATCAAATGAGACCCGGTAGTGTCTAAGAAAATTTCCGCCAAGAATTCCCGCTTGAGTAAATCCCGAAGTCTCGTTAAGTGGCTCAAGATCGAGCACAGCCGCCGCGAGGTGTTCACGTGCGAAAGTGCCCAACGCTAATTTAGGCAACAGGACCGTTGTAACATTCTCGGCGACTCCCGCGGCCCCATAAATTTTCATTTTCGAAGGCTGAACAAAATTATGAAGATCTTCAGCATCCGATAGTTTCTGCGATACTACGGTGATGCTCGCCCCAGTATCGATGATGAAATTCAACGGCTTTTCAACTCCAGCGATGCGGACTTCACCACTTATAAAACCGCTCGAGGTCGTGCGCACAGGTATCTCGATTATTCCGGATGCCTGGGAATTGGTGCCATCCGTAACATTGAGGAGAACGCCCGGCTCAGGCCCTACGTCGGAGTAGCGCCTTAAAGAAAAAATATTGTCGCCGTAGTCAACTGAGGCGACGAAATTTGAAATCACCGAAATGCCAAGGTAACCGTCGACGGGAGTCTTTGAGTCGAAGAAATGGCGAATGTAGACGGGCACACTTTCTACCTTTACGTCACCGATTTCAACTGAAGATAGAAATCCGTAAACGATCTCAAACTTTCCACCGCCGCCTACTGCCCTGGCTAAACCACCGCGCGCCACCGGGCGCAAACCGAGTCGCTTCGCGGTTTCTTCAGAAATCACCGACATCCCGGAGCCGGTATCAAGCACAAATCTTAAGTATTCTCTTCCTCCGTTGACTCGCACTTTCAGAACGGGCCGGCCATCGGTAGCTTCAAAGGGAAGGTCCGTCCGATTCTTTCCGCTCACCATGTATAGGGAGCTCTGTCTGCCGAGGTAGCGCAGAAAATCGATCAGGCCGCGAATTCGTCCGCGCCGTTCCGAGTCTGTTTTGGGTGCCACGGAAAGAAAACGCTCGTAAGCATCGGCCGCTTCCTGATACCTCTCGCTTCGTGCCGTCGCTTGGCCTAGATTGAAAATATAATCCGGCTCGTTAACGTCTAACTCGACCGCGCGTCGCAATCCCCTGATTGCCAACCCCAGTCGATTCTCGTAGAAATCGACCATCGCCAGGCCGGCAATCGCCAGCGACTCGTTTTCATTAAAACTGAGGGCGGTGCGAAACTCTTCGACAGAATTCCGAAAGTCACCGGAAGCGAGTATGGCGGAGCCTAGCAAAGCGTGAGCGCGTGCGGACAATGGGTCTGCCAGGATTACCCGGGCAGCATGATCGTAGGAGTCTTGAAGCAAGCGTTGTTTAAGTAGCGCGTAACTCAAACCGAGGCGAGCGGAATGATCGTGCGAGTCCTTTGCCAGCAGGTCGCGAAAAAGGCGCGCCGCGGCTTCATATTCTCCTTCGCGCAACGCCTTTTGAGCGTTTCGGCGCGTCTTGTCGCCACCCAAAGGACCGGCCGGCACAGGCAGACAAGCCGTCAGGCAGATTGCCAGCACCGCAATAATTCTGAGTGTGACGCCTATGGGGATACGTCTGTCGTTGGTGGGGGTCATTTTGTTTAGCTCACTACTTCAAGCTGCGGTCTTTACTTCAATACTTCACCCGTTTTCATAGACCAGAGAACCAGATCAAGTTCGTCGAAGTCAATTCGAATCTTCTTCGCGAAGTATCTCAGCCGTTCCTCGACTTCCAAATATCGGCCCCTTGTCGTGGGCGGTTTGGTTGAATCGACGACTTGCAAGTCCGTCAAACAATTCATTACGTGTTTATCCAGAATCGCGTGACCACCAAGACCTACGTTGCGCAGGAAATGACTAGCCTCTTTGTATCCCACCCCCTTGATCTGCTTCTCTTGTGCTAACCAGTCTCGGCGTTCAATCGGACCAGCAAAACTATTCAACTTATCGCGCAGCAACATGCCGCAATGCTCGCGCAAGTAGTTCCTGGTAACAATGATATAGCCCGGTCGCTCTACTGGAAAACGGTGCGCGCCTGTTTTCTTAAGGACGGCCGTCATGTCTTCGCGAGCGCCGTCGTGCAGCAAAGGCTTAATAGCTTCTACGGCTCGAAAACCCATTCGCGCCGAGGCGCCGGCAGTGAAAATGCAGAAGACGAGCTCTTCCCATAGTTGGGCGTCAGAGCCGTCGCTCCAGATTTTGCGAAACTGGGCCAGGCGCGTTTGAATCTCACGCTTCCGTGCCGTGTGCGTGGCACGAACGTCTTTAAGACCTACTGGCTCGTGATTAGATTTCACTGCGTTGTCAATGTTCAGATTCTAGGTTTGCACTTCTGGGGTTGTCAACGAAATCTACTTTCAGTGGAGCGCTCTGGGCGCACGAAAAAATGTTTGATGACATCTTTGATGCCCTCACGAGCATCAAAGATCTCTCCTCACAACCTCCCTGATCATCTGGTATCATCGGGTTGTGGCTATCCGGTACAGTCACGACGGTTTGATTATGTTAATGATGCGAACAACTAAAGGCTTTTACGCCACGATCCTTTTGCTGATTGTTGCCATTGCTTCATCTGCTCAGATTCCCGGCAAAGAAACAGTCGTTCCATCAAAGCAGATCCCAACGCCGCCCCCTGTGGGCGTTCAGCTGCAGCAATCTGACGCCCAGGATGAAGAAGATCCAATCTACGGTCTTCAGGGAGTTTTGATTGAGACTGCCGACGGACAGGTTGTCTCATCTCAAGCGGCAGATCAATTATTCAACCCCGCGTCTGCGATAAAGCTGGGCACGGCTCTTGTAGCGTTGCAGAACTTTGGTCCACAACATCGGTTTACGACGGGCTTTTGGACGGACGGATTTTTGAACAAAACTACAGGCGAAATTCAGGGAAACCTATACGTCACCGGTCGCGACCCTTCGTTTCATTTCGAACACGCGGTAATGGTCGCCCGCCAGTTGAATAATCTGGGTATCCGCAAAGTTAACGGGAACCTGGTAGTAGCGCCTGGCTTCACTATGAACTTCCATTCTTCAGCCAGACGCTCGGGTGAACTTTTGTACGACACGCTCGATTCGACATTGAGATCTGGTGGGGCCACTCGGTCGTGGCAATACGAGCGCACCACGCTCGGCGACCACGTAAGTCTGCAGACGGTTCCTACCGTGGCGGTGATGGGTGAGGTTCAGATTGGTTCGGTAGCTCCTGCCGCCAGGGTTCTTCTTTCACATAGATCCAGTAAGCTCACGAGCGTTTTGAAGGTGCTTCTTTGTTATTCAAACAACTTCATGGCAGAGCGAATAGGCGATAGCTTAGGCGGGACCGAATCTGTCAGAAGTCAGATAATCAAAAAGCTGGGAATCCCCGGAAGCGAGGTTCACTTTGCAACGCTGAGTGGGTTGGGCGTCAACCGTGTTACGCCCCGGGCGATGTTAAAAATATTCCGGGGGCTGCGTGCGGAACTTCAGAAGTACAGGCTTTCGCCTTCGGACATCATGCCTGTAGCCGGAATAGATCCCGGAACGCTGGAAGATCGTTTCACCGGCCCGGCTTGGCAAGGTAGCGTGATCGCCAAGACGGGAACGCTTATCAGGACTGACGGCGGAGCTAGTTCCCTCGTGGGCCAAATGAGAACGGCAAAAGGTGAGGTATTGCTTTTTGCAATTATGAATCAACGCGGAAGTGTATTGAGGTTTAGGGCGAACCAGGATTTCCTTGTAATGCAGGTCCAGAACAGCCGCGGTGGTCCTAAAGCCTTCAATTACAAGCCGCTGGCGATCACCATGAAACTGGCCGATACGGAGAGTATTTCCGGATCTGGCAACGGTGAGTTTGAACCAGCCTTAAAGAGTAGCGCCACTCCCTAGGACTCCTCACAAGCTTACAAACCAAATACAACGCCCCATCAGCCTCAAGACTGACGGGGCGTTTGCACGTCAACCACGCACACGGCGTGCGGCCCTCGTGCGCAGCGGACGATCTTTTTCGAATCAAGATTGTTTGCTTCGGAAGTTCTGAACTCCCTTCTGAGGTAAAGATCCAAAGCTTGGCCCTTTTCCGAAGACCTCACAGAATCCGACTCAAAAACTTCGGGGATCGGCTTACCAAAAATGGGAAACCCCTTTCTCTCGTCGTCACAAAAAGTTACGAAAAACTTCGGACCACTGGTGCGCCGGCAAGTGAAATCGCTGGTTTAGTTGAGAAGTGAAGCTGGCATAGGTGTTGCCGAGCCCTAGTGCCGAGGCTAGACCTTAATGCCGCAGATGTCGGAGGAGTGATGGTAGTCAATAGAAAATTCGCAACCGCAAACAGGCAGCACACGCAGCGAGGCTTCACGATGGTTCAAATGCTTATCGTTGTCGCTGTCGTTGTTGTGGTCTCGACATTTGGCGTGCTTGGTATTCGCAATGCGCGCGCGGAAGTTCGTTTACAGAACTCTGCTAGACGTTTTGCATTGCATTTGGAGAAGGCCCGACTCGATTCAATCCGCCGACATGCCGCTCTAGGCGCGGAAGCTCAAGCGCAAACCTTCGATCCGGGCTCAGCCGCCGATAACACGTTTGTTATTACGATGGATTTTGATGGAACCGGAACAGTGCAGGCGCGCACCTTTACTCTTGATGAAGGAATAAGCTTTGGAACAAATGCCCAGACGATATCCTTTGATTGGCGAGGCCGAATAGCCCAGCGCGCAGTTTTTGGAATTACCAATGGAATCAGAACGATTCCGGTAGACGTCTCAGGATCTGGGGACGTCACGCTTGGCGACCAACGATTCGCGGATGATTCTATTCCTGATGTTGCGTTGGCAGGACCTCTTCCTGGCGTCATCGCCGATCCCACTCCCTTTCCAATAGCGACCGACCCCGGCTCTGATCCAGAAACACCAGGCGATCCAGAACCAACTCCCACTCCACGTAACGGGAATGGAAATGGTAACGGGAGCGGTGGTAATGGGAATGGCAACCCTCACTCGTCCCCGACTCCCACTCCTGAACCAAGTCCTACCGCGACTCCTGTGATCGTTCCCGATGTCGATCCGGATCCACCGCAGGCACCCTGCACGTCGTCGATTAGTCGCAATAGCATTTCTTTGACTCAGAACGCTTCCGGTCTGCGATCTGACACCGTTGTGTTTACGCTGGCCAATGGAACCGGCGCTTACACCGTAAACGCCGCTCAAGCTGGCGCTGGCAGCAACGTCACAGTCTCCGTGTCGCCCTCGACACTTAATGGAAGTGGTACTGCGACAATCACCATCAGCTCGAAGACCGGAAACGGAAACCGCGGTAGCTTCACCGTAAACGTCTCCGCAAGCCCAACTTGTGGATCGACCCATCAAATCATAGTGACAGTTGGAAACTGAGGAAACCCATGCGTCCTAAATCTGGCAACACTCAGCCATTCCAAATCTCAATGCAAACCATCAGCAACAAATCAGAGGCGGGCTTCAGTCTCCTGGAGACTGCTCTAACGCTTGTGATCATGATGATTGTTGGACTGGGCGTGGCTTCGCTATTCGCTTACGCGACAAACGCTAATAGTGCCGCGGCCGATCGTGAGATGGCGTCCGCGGTAGCGCAAAAACGTATGGAGTGGTTACGTAACATGCCTTTCTCAGCGACCACTCGCAATCTTGCCTATGGGTATCCAAACGGCGGCTTGGCCGCAACTGCAGCGGCGGGGGTCACAGAGACCGAGATGCGTGCAGGGCGAACATACACTGTAGTAACAAGGATCGACGACACAACCGTAGTGCCAGCAGGTAAACCCGACGAAGGGCAACCAACCCTCAAGACCATTACCGTCACCGTAACTCCCGCCAGCGGAATCATACTGGGCTCAGTGACTCTTTCCGTCCAGCGTTCCACCCTTTCCGGGGGCACATATTAGTCTCCCCAACGAGGACCCGATGCGAAGCAAAAATCTTACAAGCAAGGCAGCAGGCTTCTCCCTAGTGGAACTGATAATTGCGATGGCAATTACCCTATCGATACTGACAGTGGCAAGCACACTGCTGGCGCGAGGATTTAATGTTCGCACACGAGAGAACCAAAAATCTGACGCCCTTGCAGACGTCCAGCGCGCTCTCAGCATAATGTCTCGCGAAATCGCTAATGCCGGGTTCAATATCGACGTGAGTAGCGGCACGAACAGCATCATTGCAGCAGACTCAGGCATTTCGACCATTCGCTTCTGTTCAAATCTGAATAAGTTCGATACAGCAGCCACCACGGACTCACGGAACAACGTTCAGGATCCGGGCGAGGATGTCGTGTACTTCCTCAGCGTGGCAGATAACACGACTTACCTCGCGCGGTACGACCGTTACGCAGACACCGTTGTTAAGCAAAAGACCGTGCTTGCAAACCGGATCGACTCATTCAACATTCATTACTTCAACCAAAGGGTGACCTACACAGCTAATGTCGGAGATACCGACATCTCGAATTGGTCAGCAGCTGAGGTTGCACCAAGTGCTGCCACATACATTGTGATTGCCCTTTCCGTAACCCTGGATCAGGTCGGAACTGAAGGTGCACCAGGTTATCAACCCCCTTTTCGCGTGTTACTCGTCTCTGATGTGGCGTTACGCAATCACGACCTGACCACCTACTAGCGGAATTGCAATCAATGACTGAGCGAGGCATGTGTTTTCAATGAAAATTAATGAGCCAATTAAGCTGAATGACATTCGCCAGGGTGAACGCGGCGGCGCATTGGTTATCACGATCATGATTGCGGCCTTGCTATTAGCTGCGGGTGGCACGTTGATCCTGACAACCTCGATGACCGGCACTAACGCGGTGGATTCTGCTGCAGAGATGCAGGCCTACTATGCTGCCGAGGCAGGTGTGAGTCAGGCATTGGGTGTGCTTCGCGGTAACGTTGAATCGAATCCAGCCGGTACTCGCGCTTCCTTCCGCAACGTAGTCAGTTCGCCGAATCTATGGACCCCCACATCGGGTAACACAGTCGCCATTCCAGGGACCGCCAATGAGTCTTTCCGCGTCGCGTTAGTCGAGGACCCTGACGACGTTGATGGAAGTATCAGGGCCGCGAATCCAACCTATCAGCCTTCACGTTTGAGAATACAGGTTACCGGAATAGGCCCAAAGAGTTCTGTAAAGCAGATGGAGGTGATCGTTCAGCGCTTCGCCTTCAATTTTCCAGTAAACAGCACAATCACTCTGCCAAATGAGTCGGATGATCCGGCAATATTTGATATTGGCGACAGTAACGTCACTTCGTATTCCGGAACTGATGCGGCCGGAAATCCTCTACCGTCGATCGCCGCGTTTGGCGTCAGCGCGGATGACCATGATGCCGCAAATAATGTTATCGATGGTTGTGATGCCGACGGGACCAACTGCAACGGCAACAGTCCAAATGTGGACCCGGAAGATCCGTTAACCCTCGCTGACAATAACACGCCGGACTTTCTCAAATCTGTCGCTAACGCGCGTAGTTTTCTTGACGGTCCCTATGGCCTCAAAGCCGCTGCTTATCGCCAAGGTCGCTACTTTGGCAGCGGCGACGAAGCGATAGCGAGTTCGGGCGGTTTAGGTGCGACTAACCCAAACGGTCTGCTTACATTCGTGGACGGTAACCTAACACTTGGCGCGGGTGACCCAACCGGAGCCGGCATGCTGGTTGTCACTGGGACTCTAACATTAACCGGAAGTTTCAATTTCAATGGCGTGATCCTGGTGTTGGGTGAAGGACGCGTCCTGCGGAATGGTGGTGGCCATGGAAACATTTACGGCGCCATATTTGTAGCTAAGTTTGACCGCGTAGGTGCAGTCACGGATTTATTTCAGGCACCCACCTTTGACGTAAGTGGCGGTGGCACCGCCAACATCCAGTACCACTCTGAAGAGGTCGACAAAGCCAAATCGTCCGGCGGCCATTCGGTAGTCGGCGTGCGCGAGTGGTAACGCGCTCTCGATCTAGATTTATCCATTATGACCCCCCCTCTCAATACCTCCATAAAATCAAACGCCAGCGGTTTTTCAGTTTTTGAACTGCTGATAGTGGTAGCGATGATTTCTGTCATTACAGGCTTTGCGCTGCTTCAGATTTCTCGTGCGCGTGGGGAATTGATTAGAACTAACGCCACCCAACAGTTTGCGGCGTTTCTGGAAAAGGCCCGAATAGATTCTTTGCGCCGCAACCCCACCGCTGCTGCCCAGATGGCGCAGGTTCAAATCGTAAACGCCACTTTCTACTCAGTGACGATCGATAGCAACGGCGACGGCACGCTCGATCCGCCCAGGGTGTTTGGCTTTCCGGCAAACTCTGGGCTTCAGTTCAACATTCCCTTTCCGCGCACTATCTATTTCAACGCACGCGGTCGCACCGTAGATATAAATGGCAACATTGCCACCCCTGACGTAGTGACGATTTCTGATCCGTATGGGCAAACCAACTCAATAAACTTGACCTCCGCAGGTGAGCCATCACTTCACGGTGCTCCAGCAAGTAGCCCGGTTACCAATTCGAATCCAGGTACTACAAACTTCCGAGACGATACCTACGTGCAACATCCATGAGCATCGCCGTCCAACAAGACAGAATCTGGTTACGCTCGAACCACGGTGCATCCTTAAGCGCCGTCAGCGGGCGCGCGTCTGGCGAACGTGGGTTCACATTGCTCGAAGCTGTGATTGGTCTGGTATTGATGATGATCGTCGCGCTCGGTTCAGCCAGCCTGTTTTCGTTTTCGGTTTATAACAACTCCGGCGGTAGCGAGCGCGCCACAAGCTTGGCGATAGCGCAGCAGGCCATGGAACGTTTGCGAAGCGCAACCTTCAACTCCACCACCACCGCGGCGGCCCTTGCGGGCGGAAGCAACACGCAAACCGGCGTCATCCGAGATTTCCGGACATACACGGTTACCGTAACTGTCGACGACGATCCTTCCACGTTGGGGATCGAGATCATTCCGACGACAAATTTCAAACGAATAACAATCGCTGTAACACCAGAAACTGTCGGCCGCGGCTGGGCCTTCGGAGCCGGAGGAACAGTTTCTTTGATTACTGAACGCTCCAGAACGGATCGCTGAGGCAACGCCCAAATCCTGGAAATGCGAAGCAAAAGATTACATAAAGAAGCATCAGCTCAAGCAGGTTTTTCGCTGCTTGAGTTAATTATCGCCATGACGATCACGCTTTCGGTCTTGGTAGCTGCAAGCACGTTGCTCGCAAGCTCGTTGCGCACTCGCACGCGTGAGAACGCGCGAAGCCAGGCGTTGGCGTCTGCGCAAAGGGCACTGAATATCATGTCTCGGGAAGTGGGTAATTCCGGCTACGGTCTCACTGACAACGGGATCGTCGCGGCTGACTCCGACAATGTTTCCATTAGAGTGCGCTCAAACCTCGATAGCGGCGCCGACCTCGCTCAAGCCGATGAAGATGTTCGCTTCATGTTCCAGGCGGCCAACCGGTCAATCGTTCGATTCGATAACAATGGAACCACGATGGTGCTGGCATCGAACATCACGTTTCTCAATATCCGATATCTTGACGTCGCCGGAAACCCGACGGCGGCAACAAATGCCGAAAGAGTTGAGATCGACGTGAGAATAGATTTACCCGCTTCGCCGGAACAGCCTCAAAGCGAAGTTAAGCTTATTTCAGATGTGGCCTTGCGGAATGCCCCCGTCACGCTGCAGCAATTCTAAGCTGCCCTTACCACTATGCGCACATCAGCTATACACAACTCAGAAAACATTAAAAGTCAGCGCGGCGCCGCCCTTGTAAGCACGTTGCTTATCTCGGCCCTTCTTTTAACTGCCGGAGGGATGTTGATCCTTACGACTTCAATGTCGGGTACCGGCACCATTGATATGGCGGCTGAAATGCAGGCTTACTACGGGGCAGAAGCGGGAGTTCAAGCGACCTTGCACGTTTTGCGCGGCAATGTGCAGCCCAACCCGTTGTTCGTGGCTAATCCAGCCGGAACGGTGGCCCCACAAAACAGAATTGATTTTAGAAAAGCGTACGATCGCGCTACCTCTAATCTGGCGGGCGACCCTAACACCACTCCTATCCGTCTTTCACGTTGGATTGATTACAACTACACCCCACCAGGTTTGGCTTATGAAGATCGCGTGGCAATCAGCCCAGGCTACACACCCTTCGCAGGGACCGCGTACAGCATTGAGTTGTTGGATCCCGACAACATTCCAGCCCCACGACCCATTCGTCGATTAATTGTGAAATCCACCGGCTACGGACCGCGTGGGGCAAGTAAGACGCTTTGGATGCTGGTAAGCGCTAACGGTCTCGACATCGATGTACCTGCCCCTCTGGTCATTAGAGGTCACGATGACGCAGCCACCGATGCGGTGATCGATCTGGGTGACAGCAACGCTAAAACCTACAGCGGCGTAGACAACGCCGGCGTCGAGGCGGCGAAGCCAACTTTGGCGATCAGCGGTCATGATTCAAACATATTTGAGGGAGCTTACGCGAGTAAACCGAACACGGTTGCCGGTAATCCCAAATATAACGTCCTCGACATTGCAAGCGATCCTGGGCCGCTCGGCGCCGTGAAGGTAAAAGCGCCTTGGTTTTTGGAGACGGCGAATAATGCCCGTGCATTTGTGGCCCAGGCTGTTGCGCTGGCGAATTCCTGCGCGGCACCGGGGGATCCCTGCCCCAAACGCGGCCTCATCCTAAACTCGCTTAACGGAAGTGCCGGTGCGCCAGGAGCGCCCCAATTCACGATTGTTAATGGTAACTGTACGCTGACCGGTGGAGCAGGACTGTTGATCGTGCGGGGTACTCTTTTCTTTCAGGGTCCCGGACCAAATTTCGATGGTGTCATTCTTGTTCTTGGTGGCGGAAGATTGTTGAAACAAGGCGGCGGCAACCGCGATATCTTCGGCTCAATCATGGTCGCGCGGTTTGACGCTACCGGCGGCTTTCTCGAACCAACCTTCGACTACAATGGTGGTGGAGGTAACACGAATATCCAATACGACTCCCGTGCAGTGCTGGATGCAGTCGTAATCCCCGGGGCTGTTGTATTAGGCATAGTGGAGAAATAAGAAGCCACTCATCGCAGGTATCGAGAGCGTAGGTCCTCAATGGGCCTACGCTTTTTTGCTGCAAAAACGGTGCTTGACAGTGGGTAAGGAACAATCAATGATGAAGCTTGAGGTTCGACCGTTACTGCCAGTATGTAGTCTAGAGTTTGATGAAACGTCCTTCTAAAATTCACCCGACAGCTAACGATGTCTGACATCCTTCTAGTCGAAGACAAGGAAAGCCTGCGCCGAGTTTTGCGCTTGACTCTCGAAAATGCCGGCTACTCTGTCGCTGAAGCTACCGATGCTCGTTCCGCCATTAGTCAAATATCCGCGGCTCCCCACAAACTGATCCTGACAGACCTAAGGATGCCTCACGGTTCCGGACTGGACGTGTTAAGGGCTGCACGGGCGGCTGATGGCGCCATCCCTGTGATCTTAATGACAGCATTCGGGTCGGTTGATGAAGCAGTCGAGGCGATGAAGGATGGGGCTCATGACTTTCTCCAGAAACCGGTGGATTCAAACCACCTGCTTCTACTTGTCAGCCGCGCCCTGGAACAGGAAAAGTTAAGAACTGAAAACATTCTGTTGCGCGAGGAATGGTCCAGGCGTTACGGGTTTCCACGAATAATTGGCGAATCTGATGCCATTAAACGAGCTGTTTCCGAGACGCAACGAGTCGCCCAAACAGAAGCAACCGTCCTGTTACTTGGTGAATCGGGCACCGGCAAGGAACTCTTCGCGCGCGCTGTACATCACCTTTCAGCACGACGTGACAAACCTTTTGTAGCAATAAATTGCGCGGCCATTCCGGAAACCCTGATTGAGAACGAATTGTTTGGACACGAGCGCGGTGCTTTCACCGGCGCCAGCGACAAGCGCGTAGGCAAATTTGAACTCGCCTCTGGCGGTACGGTTTTCCTGGACGAAATTGGCGAGCTACCCCTACCAGTGCAGGGCAAACTGCTCCGCGTGATCGAAGAAAAGGTAGTTGATCGCATTGGCGGACGGGCTCCGGTACCCGTCGATGTCCGAGTCGTAGCGGCCACAAACCGAGATTTAAAAGCGGCGGTTGAAAACGGCGACTTTCGAGGTGATCTGTTTTTCCGTCTGGCCGTCTTCGTGCTGGAAATCCCACCCCTTCGCGAACGCGACGACGACGTCATACTTCTTGCTAAGCACTTCGCAGCTCAACTTGGAAAGGATCTACGCGGACGGGAGACAACTCTTAGTGAATCGGCGGTGACTGCTCTGAATACCCACCGCTGGCCGGGAAATGTTCGCGAACTAGAAAACGCCATCGAACGCGCCTGCATTCTTTCGGACACAATGACGATCGAGCCTCAGGATCTTGGGCTCGCCGCGTCACCTCAAGATCATTCTGACATGCTCAGATCTTTTGACCTGTCGGGGACACTTGCTGACGCGGCCCAGCGGGCATTGCGCATAGTCGAGCGGCAAAAGATTCGCGCTTCCCTCGAAGCAAACAAGGGAAACAAAATGCAAACGGCTGAACAGCTCGGCGTAAGTTATAAGACTCTGCTCACCAAAATAAGGGACTACGATCTCTGATAGCAGATGAAAGACTCTTCTAACGGCGGCCCTTCCAACACTCGCGCCGGCGCTGATGCTGATTCGGAGAACGTGGGGAACAACTCCCTCCCGGAATCAGATCCATCTTCACAAGGCGTAGTACAGGATGAGGCACCGCTTACTCATCACGACGCAGGTCGGATCGCAGGCGAAAGTGTCGAGCAGGTTGGCGCCGTCACCGGCGAATTTCCCGGCACAAAATCTTCAAGCGTTGAAAGGACGTCCGGCCGCTCCGCTTTTACCGTAGGCGCCGGCATTCTGATCAGTAGGATCATCGGGCTGGTTCGTCAGCGCGTCTTTGCACACTATTTTGGAACATCTGCCGCAGGCGACGCCTTCACCGCCGCTTTCCGCATCCCGAACTTCCTGCAAAACACCTTCGGCGAAGGCGCTTTATCAGCATCGTTTATACCCGTCTACGCCAAGTTACTGGCCAAGGGTGACGAGAAGGAAGCGACGCACGTAGCGAGTGCCGTGTTGAGTTTACTGGCTATCGTAACGTCGCTGGTTGTGCTTGGGGGTGTACTGGCAAGTCCGTTTCTAATCGATGCCATCGCGCCTGGCTTTGAAGGCGAGAGACGCGAACTCACAATCCGCTTGGTCAAGATACTGTTTCCCGCCGCCGGCTTGCTGGTGATGTCAGCCTGGTGCCTCGGAATACTCAATAGCCACCATCGCTTCTTTATTTCCTACACTGCGCCGGTTGCGTGGAACCTCAGCATCATTGGCTCGCTCATATTTTTCGGAGGCCGCGTCGGGCAATTTCCACTCGCTGAATTTGCAGCCTGGGGAGCACTGATCGGCAGCGCGTTGCAGTTTGCTGTGCAATTGCCGACGGTATTGAGGCTGGTCCGTCGTTTGCGCCCTGTCATCGATCTTGCAAGCACTCATGTGAAAACGGTCGTCAGAAATTTTCTGCCGGTGTTTATGAGTCGTGGCGTAATTCAAATCAGCGCGTTTGTTGATGAAATAATTGCGAGCTTTTTGCCGATAGGAGCGATGGTCGGTCTAAACTACGCCCAAAGCCTCTACACCCTTCCAGTCAGTCTCTTTGGAATGTCGGTTTCAGCGGCAGAGCTTCCCGCCATGTCGCGCGCGCTCGGCAGCAGCGAGGAAGTTGCGGAGGTATTGAGAAGGAGGCTTAACGCAGGTCTGCGACGCATCGCATTTTTCATTGTCCCATCTGCCATCGCTTTTTTATTTCTGGGCGATGTAATCGCCGCGGTCCTGTATCAAACCGGACAGTTTCAACGGGATGCGGCGGTTTACGTTTGGGGCATTCTGGCAGGCTCCAGCATTGGTTTGCTTGCTGCAACCTTGGGACGGCTCTATTCATCGACTTATTACGCACTTCACGACACTCGCACACCCCTGCTTTTCGCCATCATTCACGTAGTACTAACTACGGTTCTCGGATACTTTTGTGCGATACCTCTTCCGGCGGCCTTGGGCATCGAGGCCAAGTGGGGTGTGGTCGGCCTAACTGGCTCTGCCAGCATCGCCGCGTGGATCGAATTTCTGCTACTTCGTCGCAGCCTTAACCGTCGAATCGGGAAGACTGGTCTTTCGCTAGCCACCCTTTTGAAGGTCTTCGTTGCCGCGTTAATCTCCGCTGGAATCGGATGGGGCCTGAAATTATCGGTTGGTTCCCTCCACCCCGTCCCTCTAGCCGCGATCGTGCTAGGTAGCTACGGAGTGACCTATTTCGGACTGACATACATCTTCGCTATCCCCGAATCCCGCGCGGTCGTCGCTCACATCCTGCGCATCCTGAAAATCACCAGGTGATTCGGGAAAATTCCCGGAACTCCCTAACGCGGCTGGAACCACCTCATTATTCACTCTTTTCAAGGGTTGATGGAACTCAGTCGTCGGAGAGCTGGACTTCCAAGAATAGCTCGGCAAATCTAATTGACTGACTCTGAGGAGGGAATGACGGAGATGAACAAGCTTTTTTCAAAGGGAATTCTGACACTGGGCGCGCTCTTGACGCTTTGCCTGACCGGCACCAGCGCTCGCGCTGATAACTTCCTGATTGTTCCCTCAGGGCCCGACATCGTTCATCCAGCTGGTCTTGGGACGGTTAGCACCGTTCTGGTGATTCAGACCAAGGGATCGTCCACCAACGGCTTTGGTTCAGTTGCATATAACCCGAACGATAAGAATGCCAATAAAAATGGCGATGTCGTGGGCGGGAGCCAGATTGTGGGCGGTGCTAATAATCAGACGTATTCCGCGACCGAGCTCGGTCTCACAAATGGCGATCTCTGCATCATGATGAACATCAACGATCCGAACAAAGGCGGTAGCAACGCCGGGCCGGTCGGACCGATCATCCTCAATACTCTAGTGGTTACCGCGTACGACCAGGCTGGAAACGCTGTTTTTAGCGCCCATCTCGCGGATGCGATTACCCTTCGGGAAGCGACTCTAAACGGCAATGGTACCGGCAAATCAGACTTCACCTTCGCGTTAACACCTGAGGCAGCCGCTGCCCTGGCTGCTGCGATAGCTGCTAATCCGAATCTTCGCCTGGGACTGGCTGCCAGTGTTTCTAACGGCCAGGGAGGGCACGAAAGCTTCTTCTTCTGCAAGGGTTGTGGTCAGCAGCGGGAAGTTCCTGAACCAGCTACCATGGTTCTTCTGGGCACAGGCCTCGCCGGGATTGCAGGAGCTATTCGGAGACGCAGAAACGCTGCTAAGTCAGAATAATCACGGTTTAGTCGACGATTTTATAGAACCCGGGTGAGCCTCCATGCTCGCCCGGGTTTTTTGCAAGATTTTTCTGAAGATCGAGAGGCATTGCGCCTTTAGTTAGGTATCCTGGAAAAACGGACTGGCTGGTGTAGCGGCAGAAGGCGGGCGGCCTCGGCCGCCTTTTTTGTTTCTCCAATCACCCGCGACCCTTCAGGATTGATTGACCCTCACCAGCCTCGTCCTTATCATCCGCAGCGTGCAGCCTGTGATCTCAGCAGACCAGATGCGGGAAATAGACCGCCAAACGGTTCAAAACCACCACATTCCCTCCAATCAATTAATGCGAGCCGCCGCTGAAGCTTGCTTCAAGGCGATAGAGCTGCGTTTCGTGCGTAGGCTGGTGGGTCTGAAGGCCCGAATTCTTTGTGGTAAAGGAAATAATGGTGGAGACGGTGCGGCGCTGGCTCAACAACTCGCGCAAGCCGGAGTCCACACCCAAGTGGTGCTTTTTGGCAAGGTTGAAGAGACGCGCGGCGATGCGCGCGAGAATTTCGAGATCGTTAGTCGACCGGCCGTTGCCGAGGGAGGTTCCGGTGCGAGCAAGCTCACTTTTGTGGAATGCACTGGTGAAGCCCAGTGGAACAGATTGAGTGGTGTTGATGATAACCACGACATAATTGTTGACGCTTTGTTCGGAACCGGATTAACGCGGCCCCTTGAAGGACTTTTTGCTCAGGTGATACAGCACCTTAAGAACGTTACGACGAAAAGAGAACTTCAGTCTGCGTCACGGCCATTGGTCGTTTCAATAGACGTTCCATCTGGCTTGAACGCCGATTCATCCCAGCCGTTTGGCGAAGCAGTCAACGCAGATCTAACCGTAACCTTTACCGCCCCCAAACCCGCCAACGTTCTGCCCCCTGCGTCAGATCTGAATGGCGAACTCGTTGTCGCAGACATTGGTTCACCCCGAACACTAGTTGCAGCGACTAAGACAAATCTCTTCGTCACGGAGGAAGAAGACGCGCGCGAATGGCTTAAGCAAACGCGTTTTCAATCAGGGTCTTATAAAAACAGCCACGGTTCGGTGCTGGTAATTGCCGGCTCGCGTGGTTACACAGGCGCAGCAGTGCTTTGTGGTAATGCGGCGATGCGTTCAGGCGCTGGTTTGGTGACAATCGCGACACCTGCCTCAGCGCAACCTGCCGTCGCGGCCACGGCCATGCCTGAGATAATGACGGTCGCGCTTGCTGAAACAGATCGTGGCGCAGTCAGTGAACAGGCGAACGATCACGTGATGAAGTTGGCTGCCAGGGCTACAGTCATTGCGATCGGTCCGGGCCTAACTGCGGAAGATGAGCGCACGCGTCGCTTTGTTCATTCAGTAGTTAAGCATAGCCAGAAGCCAGTCATTATCGATGCTGACGCACTGAACTGCCTGGCCCCCTGGCCAGAAAGTCTCTCCTCCTCGGCTGAGGCTCCGCTGATTCTGACACCGCACCCGGGGGAGATGTTGCGTCTACTGGGCGAAATCGAGAAGTCTCTACTGGAAGAGCGCGTCAACGTCGCCAGGGACTTTGCCACACGTCATCGCGTGATTTTAGTTCTGAAAGGTTCAAAAGCTGTAATTGCAGCACCTAACGGAAATGTATTTATCAACCCTACCGGTAACCCCGGGTTAGGCACTGCAGGATCCGGAGATACTTTGACAGGGCTTATCGCTGGATTCCTCGCGCAGGCATTTGCAGAAAATGTAAACGCTGACGCGCTGAAGACCACCTTAACAGCGCTGTTTGTAGGAGGCTTGGCCGGTGACCTTGCTGCCCGCAAAATCGGTATGCGAACTATGGTCGCTTCAGACATTCGCGAATATCTTGGCGCAGCGATACGCTCGCTCGACCCGATAGGTGAACAGCCGTAATTGGATTCAAGGTTAAATGGTTCATAGCGGATCAATATTGAACTCTCATTTAGATCACATAACCACCGGAGATTTTCAATCTGCCAGTGCCGAAGAGACTTTTGCACTCGGCCGGCGATTTGGAGAGCAACTAACCGGAGGGGAAATCGTCCTCTTGAATGGGCCACTAGGCGCGGGGAAGACCATCTTCGTCAAAGGCCTCGCAGAAGCTTTAGGAATTGTTCGAGACGAGGTGACCAGTCCTTCTTTCACCCTGGTGAATCCGTACGCCGGACGCTTGCCTCTTTTCCATATTGATCTCTATCGGCTCGATGCCGGAGCTTCGGCTGCACACGCAGTTGATCTGGAGGAACTGCTCAGTGACGAGCGCGCGGTGATTGTAATAGAGTGGGCCGAACGACTGGGAAGCTATCCATTACCAGCTAACGTTTGGGCTGTTGCGATTGCCGGAGACGGAGACTCTGCGCGTTCCATCACGATTTCGTCAGCTCACCACAACCAATGTGCGTCATCTGAAAGCCCAGATCACGCTGGTTAAAACCTGCCGCAATCTTGACTCCGCCGACATGGAAGAATATAAGGGCTTCGGCCTATTGCGAATCGAACCGAGGTATTCACACTTTGTCCACTCATCTCGAGACGACCGAAAGCGTTCAAACCACTGAAGCTCAATCCGGATCCTATTCATTGCTACAACTTGTGAAGGTTCTTCGTGCCCAGCATGAAGTACCGGCGCTTCAACAAATCTACGAGTGGCTCGAAAACGCTGATTTTTCTGCGGAGGAATTGGCGCCATACGTTAGTTTCAAAGAGGGCAATTACTGGCGCCACCGAGTTTGTCGCAATGACTTCGTTGAGATGTTGGTGCTTTGTTGGCGTCCCGGCCACCGTACCCCGATTCATGATCACAACGGCTCACACGGCGGCGTGCGCGTGCACGAAGGCGCCCTTTGGGAAACGATCTTCAACTACGACGAGGTGAAGGGCCTTGAGTACAAATCCGCGCGCGAGCATGGAGCGGGATCGGTAACCGGCTCAGACATCCCGGACATACATCAGTTGGGAAATCCTGACGTTAGCGACAAAAACCTGGTTACCATTCACGTTTATGCGCCGCCATTGGGCGTGCTCCACACTTACAAACCCGGCAGCACCAAAATCGACCTTTACACACCAGACGACACCGCAAGCCTCGTTTGATGCCGCTTATCTTTCCTTAGTAAACGTTTCCAAAGTTAAGTCACTCCCATCCGTCGAGACAGTTATAGTTCCACTTCTTCCGGTAGTTAAAACTTTGGCGCCTAAACGTTGCCACCTTTCGACCACCTCCGGGTGTGGGTGACCGAAAATAGATTGTTGGCCCACCGAAATAATGGCAAGCGTTGGGCGCGTCGCCTGAGCGAAATCATCTGTCGAAGAACTCTTGCTGCCGTGATGAGCCACCTTAATTACGTCTGACGCAAGATCTTTCGACGTACCGACGATATTGTGCTCTGCTTTCGCTTCAATGTCTCCAGTCAACAAAAACGTCCGCTGACCGAAGCTCAACCTCGCTACGACTGAATCGTCATTTGCAGAAGAAGACAGCGAACTGGCGGAGGCAACGGGCGACAGAATATTCATCGTAACTTCACCGACTCGAATCTCATCACCCGCTCCGATCAAGCGAATCGGAGTTCTTCTAGACGATGCAGTCCGAAATAGTCTCGAATATTCGAGGTCCGCCGTAGGCACTCTCGCAACTAATACAGCCCGCACCGCAAAGTTTCGCAGTACATCATTTAATCCGTCGATGTGGTCGGCGTCAGCATGTGTCGCGACAAGATAATCAACCGTATCAAGGCCGCGCCACCAGAGATATTCCGAGACAACTGCCTCACCGATACTGCGTGTGTCGCGGTCAATGAATTCGCTGTCCTCATTGTTCGCTTCTATCTCCCTGGCGAATGGCCCTGGCCTCCCGCCACCATCGAAGAGCATTGTGGTCCCGTCCGGCAACGTTAACAGTGCCGAATCTCCTTGACCCACATCGAGGAAGTCGACTTCTAATCTGTTATTAGGTTTCGCCTCGCTAAAAGGATGCAAGATAACCACGGCACAAGCGATCGACTGAACAATCAAAGCAGCCTTCATCTGACGCGCGGGTGAAAGCATGTGTTTGAAGGTGCTCGCTGTCTTAAGTTGCATCGGGAGTTGCATCGGGCGCCAACGCCATAACGTGGTCACAAGCACTGCGAGCGGTATGTAATAAATCAGATAAACCACGCTCGCCCTTCTTGAATATTCTGGCACACGCAACGACGCAAGACCTGCTTTAGAAAACGGATCTACGCTATGAATCATTACCCAATTCAGGGTGTCCGCGGCGGCGATCAAAGGTGCAGCGAGGGTTGAAGTCAACTGAGATATCACTAGCCCCAGGACTGCGACAAATGCTACAGCGGCGAGCAAGATGCTTACGATAATGTTGAGCAGGAAAGAAGCGAGGGAGAGCCTGTGAAAATAGACAATAAGAAAAGGCAGCAACGCTAGTTGGACCCCAGCTGAAACCACGAGAGCAGCGAATACATACTGAAGTGGTCGCTGTAAGTGGACCTTATCAAGCTTCATGGCAAGCGGCGCCTTGAATAGCCGGTAACTATAATTTGTGCGCTGCAATTCCCGCTTCCCGCTCCGCTCACTCCAGTAGATGATCTCGCAAAGACTTCGCAACCATGTCGCGCAGGAAGGTGGGTACGGTGTCTCTCGCGTGGGGCGCCACGAACCGATGGCCGATAGCCTTTGTAAGACTGGAAACGCGAAGGCGAGAATCGCCAGTACAGAGACAAAAGTTAGTTGAAAAGAAGGATCGAAAAGGTCACCTGGTTGCCAAACCAACAGAGTTATCGCAACTCCTCCCAGAGCATTGACTGATGAAGCCCGCCGCGAAACTAAAGTTGCACCCAGCACCACGCTGAACATCAACGCCGCACGAAGAACTGCCGGTTCAGCCCCTACCGCGATGGTGTAGGCCCAGAGAACTGCCACAGGAAGCAGGAATTGGAACATCGCACTCTTCGTAAACCTTCGGACGACCATTAAGACCACACCCCCAATGAACGTAATATGTAATCCGCTGATTACGAGCACATGAAAGGTTCCTCCTTCGCGAAACCTCTCGGCTGTTGCATGTGATAGATAGTGGCGATTACCTAATAAAGCAGCGATAAGCACGCCTGCGGCGTCGCTTGAAAAGCGGGAGTAGATTTCCAGCTGCAACCACTTGCGCCATTCATATAACCAACTCAAGGGCAACAACACTCTTTCATCTTCCAGCCGCTCAATCAGCAATGGACTCTTCACTACTCCAGTTGCGTCGTAGCCTCGCCGGTCGAGATATTCGGTAAACGAAGAGACACCGGGATTGCGAAAGTTATCGGCGCGCTCTAAGACCGTCATCACACGAATGCGTGCGCCCAGCCGAAGATCAAGTTGACCAATTTCGTTGGCGATGGATTGGTTAGGAACAGGCAGGAAGAGGCTGACTTCGCCGGACGCTTCCCGCTCGATCCCTCGGACTCTTACTGTTTGAACTTGCACGTCCAGGTAACGACGCCCCGGGGCGATTTCCAGATCTCCAGGCAAGGCTCCTGAAATCTCCACTGGCTCGCCGGCGTGGATCGAATTCTCGTCGAGCAGTCTTTTTAATCGGTTACTCGCAATGGGCTGTTTTTCGAGTGTTGCCAGTGCGGCGCCCGAAAAAAAGAACGCGAACGTTATGAAACCCGTGGCCACGCCTTTCTGTTTTTGAAGGAACACCGCAGCGACAACGCACGCCGCAGTTCCCAGCGAACACAGAATCACGGGCACTGACATCGCCACCGTACTGACGATTCCAGCAGAAAAGGCGCCGGCGAGAAGTGCCAATGGAACAAGACTAATTGGTTCACTGGGCGTGGTTTTCATGATCCGCATTGCCGTGTTGTGATTCGCGACGAGGTCAGTCTCACCTCCATCGGTCTTCCAAACTGACCAGCTTATGGTTGCGAATGTTGGACGAGAGTTGAGGGTGTGAGCTCTCGCTATGACACGGCTCAAAAACTTATTGGCCGGTCAGGCGACGTGGAGGCGGACCACAGTTTCAACGTGATGAGTCTGCGGAAACATATCAAATGCGGCGACGGAGTCAAGCAAATAACCGTCGGCGATGAGCTTTTTCAAATCTCGGGCAAGCGTAGCAGGGTCGCATGACACATACGTAATCTGTTGTGGACGCAAACCCAGTATTCCCGCGATGACGCTGTTCTCCGCGCCCGCACGAGGTGGGTCGAGTAACAGGAAATCGATGGGCTCAAACGAACGGTAGCTACTCAACCAGTCAGCGACGGGTAAGGTGACAATTTCGCCGTGCAGTGAGGCTGAGCGCAAATTGCGTCGTGCAAACTCACCAGCTCGCCGAGACGCTTCCACTCCGATTACCTGCTCAAATTCCCGTGCGAGAGGCAAGGTGAACAAGCCGACTCCGCAATAAAGGTCAATGGCTATCTTTCCATTTGCATTGTGCAGTGCTTCTGCGATCAGAAGGTCCAGCAGTATCTGATTAATCTGGAAAAATGTGTCTGCATTGAATTGATATGTTTCGCCCGCAATTGAGCGAGTAACCTCGATTGGGTGAAGACTAGTCGACACTGCTTCATCGCCAATAACAGCTTCAATCTCCTTGGGCGTTGGGGGCGATGCGTTGTCGCGGATTCGCTTGCGAACCTCTTCCAAAGTCTTCTGCAACTCCGGAACGAGTACCGCGCAGAACTCCACGTCAACAACATCGCGGGAACCGCGGGCAAAATAGCCGACTCGATTACTAGTCGGATCGATCTGCCACATCGCACGCGCGCGGTAGTGCCATTCGTCAGGCGAAGGATGAATCCTAATTTTCGGCAGTTCATCGATTCTGGCGATGCGATGCAAACAATCCTTGATGATCTCAACTTTGGCGTTTAGTTGGGCTGCGTATGTTAATTGTTGAAAATCACAGCCACCGCAACGGCCGAAGTAGGGGCAAGGCGGTTCCACACGCAAGGGCGACGGCTTGAGTATTTCGACGATTGAAGCAAAGCCGACTTTCCCCTGGATCCGATCGACCACTATGCGAACGACATCGCCCGGCGCCGCAAGAGACACGAATAGCGTCAACCCTTCCGCATGTGCGAGGCCCACGCCACCAGGAAGCAAGCGTTCAATTTCGACTGCTAGAGTTAAAGCCTCCTGAGGTGCTTCAGTAGATCTCATTTTTAAAGGGGCGACGGGTTAACTCTGGAGATAAAACAAGCTCAGTCGCGGTACGTTAAATCTCTCTCGCAGACGCTTCAGCAACAGGTTGTCGAATGTTTGTTCGTAAATGCTCGCATTCATCTGTTTTCGATAGGGCTTTAACTGTGCGGTGACTTCGGTAGTTAGCGCAGCCATTTCATCTGCACTAACGGTTGCACGCAAGGCGTCGCTCAGCATTCTTTCGAGTCCAGTCAATGATTGTTCGAGCTTTTGCGCGTTAATCGAGGCCGTCGATGCAATGTCTTGTTCGAGTTCTTTAAGCAGCGCCAGAGCCCGCTCCAAGGCGTCAGAAAAATCGTCCCCTTCTCTGAGCTTGCGACTGTGACTGAGGCCAATCTCAGCGTCTTGTAAATGCTTGAGTATGGCGCTTCGAGAAAAGGGGAGCCCCTCGCCATTTTGCTTGTTAGCAGCGTCATCTACGTCAGCGGCGCCGACTTTCGCTTCCTGCCATTCGGCGTACTGCGCCTCGACTTCTTCCTGACAGTAAAGAAGACTCTTAACCGTGCGCACCCGCGGTTTTGCTTCCCAGGAATCGAATGATTTTTCAATTCCACGCAACACCACGTGAAGTGGCACGCGCATCTCCTTCCAACTCTCGATCAGCGCCCAATCCATTGGGCTCAAAAGCAGGTGCTTCCCTCGCCTGCGAACAAATGCATCTTCGATCTCAGTAAAGTAGTTGAAGTAATTCACTGCCAGTCCGATGTCCAATTCGTAAGGTCCGACGTCATTACCAGAAACGAATCTAAGCTACTAATCTTGAACACTCGGCTTTGAATTTTTGTTGGTGCGTTCGTAGATTAACCGGAGCCCTTCTAAAGTGAGCGTGTCGTCAACCAACTCAATAAACTCGGAACCACTGGCGATAAGTGAAGCGAGTCCTCCAGTCGCGATCACTCGCGGCTTGCCACCGATCTCGTCGATCATCTTCCGCAGCACCCCGTCGACCAATCCGATGAACCCATGATACAAGCCGGACTGCATGGCGGTAATAGTTGTCGTCCCTATCACACGTTGAGGTCGTCGAATGTCAACGCGCGGCAGTTTTGCAGTGCGCTCAAACAACGCGTCGGATGAAATCATGATTCCCGGTGTAATCACACCACCTACATACTGCCCTTTCGCATCGATGGCGTTGAATGTAGTGGCGGTGCCGAAATCAACCACGATGCTGGGCGCGCCATATTTGTTAACAGCTGCTACGGCATCAACAATCCGATCCGCCCCAACGTCTGAGGCAGGCTCGTAGAGAATAGTCAGTCCGGTATCAGCGGTATGGTCGACGAAAAGCGGCGTTAGATGAAAATAAGTCTCCGCCATTGTCTTCAGGGTGTAATTGAGAGGCGGCACAACCGAAGCAATAGCGATTGCATTGACACCTTTGACATCGAGGCCCGCAAGCTCAAACAGGTTTCGAGCATGAACGCCATACTCGTCTACCGTGCGTGAACGCGCCGTCGTTAGTCGCCAGTGAGCGATGAGCTCGGTGCCTTTGAAAACACCCAGTGACGTGTTTGTATTTCCGGCATCAATGACTAGAAGCATAATCCGGTTCCTGTTTAGTGTGCCCTGTCAGCATTGTCTCAATACAATCTGCTGCGACGCCGGCTCCGTTTTCATTTTGAACTTTGCGTCCAAGTTCAGCCGCCCTTGAAAAATAATTCTCCTCGCCCAACAGCGCTCCCAGCTCTTTAATGACATTTCGTGCATTGTAACGCGGTCGCGCTAAGCTGCGCCCGCACCCAAGGCGCACGACGCGAGCCGCATTGTCAAACTGATCGTGCGCGTGAGGCACTACCAACACTGGACGTCCCGCGCGCAGGCCCTGGGCTGTCGTGCCTACGCCGCCCGGATGCACCACGGCGAGCGCCCGCGGAAAAACCGCACTGAATGGCGCATATTCGAAAGCTGCCACACCATCCGGTAACCGTTCGCCCGGAAGGTTTCGTTGATGGCCAATCAGCAGTAATGCTCGTTTCCCGAGCGCCTGCGCCGCCTTGATCGAGTCCTCATAAAAGTTTCGGGCCACCCAGAAGGCTGAAGAACCTAACGTGAAAACGATGGGCGGCGGACCCTCATCAAGAAACCTGATCAAACCGGGCGGAATCTCCGCCTCGCCGAAAAAATCTCGACGATCGTAAAATGGAAAACCGGTCACGCGTGTATTAACCGGCCAGTCAACTTGAGGTTGTCCAAATACTGAAGAGAACAAAGCCAGCACCCTCGCCGGTGAGTGTTGTCCTCCCAGCAACGGTGACGCCCCAGGTGGCAGCCCGAGTTTTGCGCGAAGACTGTAGACCGGTTGCAACATCTTTTCCAGTTTGTAAGCTGCCAGTTTAAGAAACAGACGGCCGAATGCCGGACTCAGCCGAAGCACGTGGTACAACGCCGGGAACTGCGGAATCACCGGTGGATCGTAAGCCGACAGAAACGACATTGGCGCCAGTACACTCGACATCCAGGGCAGCTTTCGCTTTTGAGCGACGATTGGGCCAACCAATGGCAGCGGATGCGTCAAGATCAAGTCAGCACCTTCCACCGCCCGATTGAGATCCTCGTAAACATCCTCCGGGTTGAGAGTAAATAATTCGACTACCTTCTCGGTGCCGCTAAAGGGGTCGATTAGATCTTCGGCAAGTTTGATCAATTCTTCAGGTTGATCGTAAGACGGCATATTGGGACGAACCGGATGAAAGTCAATGCCCGCGGCGTCCAGCTTTTCGCGATAAACCTCCGAAGTTGCAACTAGCGGTGAGTGACCCCGCGCCTTTAGTTCGAGTGCAATCGCAATGTAGGGATGCACATCGCCGTATGAGCCAAAAGTGGAGAGAACAATTCTTTTGCCGTTGGTCATGGGTCGGTTAATTGCGCGACGGCATTAACGGGGTTAGCTCCTTCTGACGCCCGACTCAGTTGCCAACTTGATCGTCAAAAGGCCGCACACTCGTGACATCGCCGGCTCTAACAATCTTGATTGCCCCATTGTCTGTACTTATCCGCAATGCTCCATCGGCCTCCAGCCCGTCAGTAGTGCCGACAAAAATCTCGTCGTTTTGTGTTACCAGAACACGCTTCCTACGGCAATAAGATGAGCGCCGGCACCATTCCTCTACAATTGCGACGGCGCTCTCAGGAGATTGTGCGCGTGAATAATGGCCAGCGAAGGCAGCGACCAGTTTCTGAAGAACAACTTCGAGGTTTGGCGCAAAACCGGTTGCAGATTCGACTGACGTTGCAACCGGTTCGAGTTCAGGCGGCAGCGCAGTCTTGTTTAAGTTGATGCCGATGCCTATAACCAGGGCACGGCCGAACGAGCTCTCGACTGTCTCCGCCAAAATGCCGCACAACTTTCTTTCATTGAATAGAACGTCATTGGGCCACTTGATGTCGGTTGCTAAGGAACAGGCATCGAGCAACGCATCCTGCACTGCCAATGCGGACATTAGCGCGAACAATGGCCAACTACTCTGCGGCAGGCGCGGGCGCAAGACAATGCTGAAATAAAGGCCCGCGTTCCGGGGAGATACCCACTGCCGCTCCAGTCGCCCGCGGCCCGCGGTCTGCTCGGCCGCAACGACACACAAGCCTTCCGGCGCGCCGCGGCCAGCGCGATTAGCGGCTTCAAGGTTTGTCGAAAGCAATGAAGCAAAACGAAGAATTTGAGTTGCCAGCTCAGTCATGCTTGTTCACCAGCTCAAGCGCTTCGCGAAGCAATTGCTTTACTAACTTATCAAGTTGGCGAAACCGTTCATCGTGGGTTTGACCGCGAACATAACGGAAGAATATCTGTTGAATCACGACTGCAACTTTGAAGCGAGCGAACGTTTCATAAAAGAGAATGCGCGAAAGATCGCGACCAGTCATGCTTTGGTATCGCTCGATGATCTCCTCACGAGTAAGCCAACCGGGTCCGTTAGTGACCGCGCGCAAAGAATTGCCCTGGGAGCCGGCATCAGTTAGGCCCTTCATCGTCCAATAGGAAAGAAATAGGCCCAGGTCTATCAGTGGATCACCAACGGTGCACATCTCCCAATCCAAAACGGCTACCACACGCCCTGGCTCGTCTTCAGCGAACATCAGGTTATCGAGTTTGAAGTCGTTGTGAACTATCGTGGCATCGAGACCAGAATCATCCGGAATGCGATTCTCCAACCACGAAATAACCTCATCCATTTCGCTTAAGTCGCCTGTCTTCGACCTTTGCCAGCGGTCCGCCCAGCCGCTTACCTGTCGGGTTACGAATCCCGCAGGTTTGCCCAACCTAATAATTCCTGAACTATTCACATCTACCGCGTGCAGCGCGACGAGTGTGTCCACCGCTGCCTCGCTCAATCGCCGCCGCGCGTCAAGATTCTCAGCGATAATCTGCGGAACTTGTGAACGCACGATGAAACCGCGCCGACGTTCCATTAGGAAAAATGGCGCACCAATAACTGAAGCGTCCTCGCAAAGCAGAATCGGTTTGGGTGCAAGTGGGAAGTGATGGTTGATGACAGACAGCAGTTTGTACTCACGCGGCATGTCATGGGCCGTTGGCGCCACAGGGCCCATCGGTGGCCGGCGCAAAACCAACTCCAACGCACCATAACGAATTAGATAAGTCAGATTTGAATGACCGCCCGGAAATTGTTCGATCTGGATTGGCGTATCTGGATTAAGGCTGGGAAATTCCGACGCTAACTTCTGTTTAAGAAAACTATCGAGACTCTCTTTATCAAGTTCCTCGCCTTGTCTTACGAGAGTGCTGTCGTTACCAGAGGTCATCGGAGGTTGGTTGGAATTGACGCTTAGGCCTCGCTTTTAAAAGTCTGCAGGATACGCTGGGCTACGACCTGTCGATGCACTTCATCCGGGCCATCGTAGATTCGTGCCGCGCGAGCATCGCGGTAGAACATTTCGAGCGGCGTATCTTTGGAATAGCCGAGAGCGCCATGCACCTGAATCGATCTGTCAATGACATCATGCAATACCCGCGCAACGAAGAACTTGATTAGTGATATTTCAACTCTGGCGTCGTCCCTGCGATCGAGTTTCCACGCCGCGTTCAGCGTCATTAGTCGCGCCGCGCTAATTTCGGCTGCCGAATCCGCAATCCAGTTTTGCACCGTCTGCTTCTTAGCCAGCGGTTCGCCAAACGATTCCCGCCGTAGCGCATACTCGCACATCATTTCAAAACTACGCTGGGCCGCGCCGATCCAACGCATGCAGTGTTGAATCCTTCCTGGCCCAAGCCGGGCTTGCGCGAGTTTGAAACCCTGACCTCGTTCTCCCAATAGATTTGCGTACGGCACACGACAATTCTCAAATCGAATCTCGCAGTGGCCGCCGACGCCGCCTGAGCCCATCACCGGCACAGCTCTGAGGATGTTGAAGCCGGGTGTCCTGGTGGGCACGAGAATCATGCTCGCTCGCTGATGTGCGGGTGCGCTGTCTTCAGTGACAGCCATGACTATCGCAAACGCAGATCCGATCGCGCCGCTAATAAACCACTTGTGGCCGTTAATAACCCATTCGTCGCCCTCGCACACGGCTGTTGTTCGCAACCCGGTGGGATCCGAGCCCGATACTTCGGGTTCCGTCATTGCAAAACAGGAGCGCACGTCGCCGGAAGCGAGGGGTCGCAGATATTGTTCTTTCTGCTCAGCGGTGGCGGAGATGATCAATAACTCGGCGTTGCCTGCATCAGGCGCAGCGGATCCGAAGATGCGCGGCGCGACGACGGATCGCCCGATGATCTCATTAACAAGCGCCTGCCCTATGAAACCAATGCCCATGCCGCCCCACTCGCGCGGCAGATTTGGCGCCCAAAGACCTCGTGCCTTTACCTCTCGCTGAAGCTCCCGCTCGAGTTCTTCCGGTATTCC
Organism: Pyrinomonadaceae bacterium; assembly: GCA_963728625.1. Lineage (GTDB taxonomy): Bacteria > Acidobacteriota > Blastocatellia > Pyrinomonadales > Pyrinomonadaceae > PSRF01. The sequence continues at coordinate 297,766 of CAVSKU010000011.1, read as the reverse complement.
TTCGTCCTCCACGATTTTGTTTTCATTCGGATAGACATACTCTTTCATGAAGTCGGCGATAGACCGACGGGCGGTTTCAAGTTCGGGCGGAATGGTGAAATCGATCATGTGGAGTCCTGTTAAAACGCCTGGGAAACGGCGGATGATTGTAGCTGTAACAGACTCTCTGCGCTAACATGCCCGCTGCGATTGCCGAGACTGTCTATCAGTTAAGAGGAGGCATGCCGATGAGGGTCTTTAGCATCGTGATCCTATTGCTCGCGGTCACCAGCACAACGATTGCGCAGCACCGAACCAACAATTTCCCAACCGGGAGAGTTGTCGATCTGTCTTATGCATTTGAAGCAAATACGGTTTACTGGCCAACGGCACAGCCGTTTAAGCTAGAAAAGGATTTTGAAGGCATAACGGACAAGGGCTTTTTCTATTCGGCTTATCGCTACTCCTCTGCAGAGCATGGCGGCACACACATTGATGCCCCGATACACTTCGCCAAGGGACGACTCTCCGTGGACGAAATTCCGTTAACGCAGTTGATGGGAGTGGCGGTTGTTGTCGATGTTTCAAAGCAATGTCTTAACAATCGTGATTATCAAGTCACTGAAGGAGACTTAAAGAACTGGGAACGGCGCAATGGCAGAATACGACCGGGAACGATACTGCTGTTGCGAACCGGCTTCGGAAAATTTTATCCGGATCGTAAGGCTTATCTCGGGACCGACCGTCGCGGCCCAGCGGCTGTCGCGGAACTGCATTTTCCTGGACTACATCCAAACGCGGCGCGTTGGCTAACACTAAACAGACGAATCAAGGCCATTGGTCTCGACACACCAAGCATCGATTACGGACAATCGACGCTTTTTGAGAGTCACCGCATACTCTTCGAACAAAATATTCCTGCCTTTGAAAACGTTGCCAATCTCGACCAGCTTCCAATTAGAGGATTTTCGGTGATAGCTCTCCCGATGAAGATCAAGGGCGGGAGCGGTGGCCCTTTACGTATGGTCGCGATAATGCCGGCGCGTTAGTGGACCAATGGAGTCTTTCAGCAACATCGATTGGTTTCCTATTAGACTATCGTTTGCCGTCGCGACTGCAGCCACGATCATCGCGCTCGTCGCCGGGTCGGCTTTGGCCTGGTTGCTCGCGCGCAAACGATTTTCCTGGACGCAATCTTATTGATTCGTTGATCACGTTGCCGCTGGTCCTGCCGCCGACAGTTCTTGGTTATTACTTACTCACTTTGCTTGGCACACGTTCGAGCATCGGAGGATTTCTCTATCACAAGTTTGGAATTCGATTAACTTTCACGGTGGGCGCAGCGGTCATTGCGGCTACCATTCACGCGCTGCCGCTGGTCACGAAGAGTCTGCGAGCGGCCTTTGAGGGAGTTGATACCGAACTGGAATCGGCGGCAAGAACGCTGGGCCTTGGCAGCCGCTCGATATTCTTTCGCATAACGCTGCCACTCGCTTCTCGAGGTGTTCTGGCCGCCACGGCACTCGCTTTTGCACGTGCCCTGGGAGACTTTGGCGTGACGATTATGATTGCGGGAAATATTCCTGGGCGCACCCAAACGGCTTCGGTGGCCATCTATGACGCGATTCAGGCGGGACGTGATAATGAGGCGTTCACGCTGGCCGTGATCGTCTCATTGATCGCAGTGGTTATGCTTTACTTTATTAATCGTTTCGGCCGGTTGCGTTGGTAGACGTTTTTGCGAAGTTTTGATCGGAGCCATCGAGAAAGCCTTTGAACTTCGTTTCACTAGACGCGTAACCCGGGAAGACTACCTGCAGATTCGACGTTCCCAAATGCTGCTTCGCAACCTCGCCAAAGACATCACGGAAGTCCGTAGTCAATGCCAAATCACGGCCTTCGTATAACTGGTCGGATTTTAAACCTGGCCATTGACCGTAAATCTTTCCGCCTTTGACGCCATTGCCCAGTGCCAGCATTGCGTTGGCGTGACCGTGATCTGTGCCGCGATTACCGTTCTCTCGCACAGTACGGCCGAATTCAGACATGGTCAGAATCACAACGTCGTCCATTCTCGAGCCCAGATCCATGTAAAGAGCAGCAATACCGTTACTGAACTGTTGCAGCAGGTTGCTGAGTTGTCCCACTGAACTTCCCTGGTTTACGTGCGTGTCCCAGTTCAAACCAGGCGTGTCGGTAAACGCGACTTCTAAACCAACATTGGCTTTGATGAGTTGAGCAATTTGAAGCAATGCGTTGCCGAAAGGTGTGCGCGGATACTGCGCACCATTTTCCGGCCGGTGCTGGGCCGGATTAACTTTCTTGAGGTAGTTCACCGCTTCAAAGGTGTCCTTACCTGTTCCGCCTAATACGTCGTTAATGCTCTGTTCATACATCGCTTCGAAGCCACCTTGCACACTCGCAGAACTTCTACCCGCGCGGATCGCAAAATCCGCGAGGTTGGAGATTGCCAAGGTCGGCGCCTTGCCTTGCATAGCCCGAGGGGTGTTTTGAGTTATTGATACTGCGCCAAAGAGGGAACGATCCGGGTCAGCCTTGCTTTGCAGATAACGATTAAGCCAACCGTCAGGTGTTCCCTTCCGTCCCGGCGTCGCAGATTCCATGTAGTCCTGAGCATCGAAGTGGGAGCGTGTGTTATCGGGCGAACCCGCCGCGTGAACGATAGCCAGGCGCTTCGAATTCCAAAATGGTTCCAGTGGACGCATTGATGGATGCAAGCCAAAGAACCCGTCGAGCTTTATTGCGGACTCCGCATTCCCCGTCTGAGGTTTTGGGATGGCAATGCCAGGTCGCAAGTCGTAGTAAGCACTCTCGCCGTAGGGAACGATCATATTCAGTCCATCAACTGCGCCACGCTGGAAAATGGCAATCAGTGTCTTACGGCGGCCACCGGTCAATCGTTGACGAGTTTGCGTCGCGAGCGCACGTTGCAGGAATGATGGAGTGATCTCCATCAAGCCAAAGCTGGCTAACGCCACGCTGCCGGATCTGAGAAAGAATCTTCGATTCATAGCTGACCTCTCATCTCAATCAATCGAGTACACCCAAACCAATCGGGTTACTGTCTTTGAAACTCTGGCGAGCCCAGTATCAAGCCAACAATCTTCGTAACCGGATCCGTAATATTCGCTTCGGCACGAGCTAGCTGCGGCCGGCGCGGACCCGGACCCATCATCTCCCCTCCATTTTGTCTGTTCCCGTCCACACGTAGCGGGGCCGGAGGAGGAGGAACCACCATCGCCGTGTCGTCGCTGAGCTGCTTCATCAAAGTCTCTTTAGTCTTTGGCGAAATCTCGCCAGCGACAATCAAGCCTAAGAAGCGCTCCATAACTTCTGACTTGTTTGGCGCTGAGGTACTCCCGAGAAACCGTTGGAGATCAACGCGGGTCCCCGGTATCCGATTACTAGCGAGCATCAAACCAAAATTTAACCTTTCCAGTAGCCCGCCCGTATTGACCCAGCTTTCGGCAAGATCTGAATACCCGTTCGGAGTTTGATAGCCGTAAAGCGGTTCACCCATACGCGCAATCCATTGGTGAAATGCCGGTCCACCATTGGTTTCTCCACCCAATGTTCGCACTGCTGAAATCGCCAATTCGAAAGGACGTTTTACTTTCGCTCGATAAGCCTCCGGAGAATTGAATTCGGGAGAGAAGAAGATCGCTCGGAGCGTCTCGCGGATGTCACCCTTACTCTTGGTGAACACGCCGACCACTCGTTCTACCAGTGCGGGCGGCGCATTGTCAGCAACGAAGTAGCGCACCAACTTGGCGGCAATAAATTTTGCGGTAGAGGGATGGTTGGCAAGAATGTCGAGCACCATCAGGCCATCTTTCATGCCGCCGCCAGATGGAATCTTGTGTCCCAGGACGATCTTCTCACCTTCGTCGTGAGTACGCGCGTTAAAGAAAAATTTCCCAGCATCTTGGCGCGCTGCTTCGCCCATCAAGCTGGCTACAGCCGCACCGCCTCCGCGAGGTGCAAATATGGTCCAACCTGTAAAGCATCGAGCAATTTCCTGAACGTCCTTTTGTGTATACCCGCCATCGACGCCCAGCGTGTGGAGTTCCATAAGTTCACGGGCGTAGTTTTCATTTATTCCGCGTCTTTGCCTTTGCGCGTTTTGAGGTCTCTGCGGCATCGACGATTCCGGCATCGACATCGGGCGCTGTTGTCTGTCGTTGAGGTCGCGATTAATTCCCCGACCGCGTCCGCGGCCGAAAATGTCTAACATGCGATTGCGCTCCATGCGTTGAGCCCGGCCGAACGCGGGTTGAGCATTTGGGCTTACGCTTTGGAAGTTGTCGAGGTAGAAAAGCATTGCGGGACTCTGGGCAGTCGCTCGCAGCAAATCCGAAAACTTGCCCATCGCATTAGGCCGGATCGTGTCGCGGTCATATGAGATCAAGAGCCAACGGTCGGCTCCCTTGTTTGCAAAGACATTGAAGTGGTTGCTCCAAAAATCTACCATCACCTCCTGCAACTGACGCTCGCTATACACCGCTTTGAGAATGCGTGAAGCCTGCAACTCAGCGGTAATGCGTTGCGGTTGGCCCAAGCCGTTCTGCCGGTAGTACTCTCGCAATGCCTGCCGATACTCTTGGTTATCGCGAGGGTTCGCATTGTTGTTCGGTTGACCTGCCGGCATCGCCTGCGGATTGCCGTTCTCGGTCTTCATCTCGCCGGAGTTGTCCCTTGGCATCGGCGTGTTTCTGGTCCGATTGTCGCGGGCGTTTGCAAGCCCTGCTGGCAGTTCCCCGCGCCGCTCGAGTTGCCGCAACAATTGCCCTGGCTGTGGGAACTTTTCATAGAGCTCGGCCGTGGTCATGTCCAAGGTTTCAAGATTTTCTACCTTCGCGGCCGCAATCTCATCGCGGATCGTTTCGGGATTGAGCTGCTGGTTAATGTAATTATCGAGGCCAATCGCTTTCACCCGCTCGACGTCCCCGGGTCTGGCGCCAAATCCCAGCCGGTTAAGTACGTGCAGAATGCGTTGCCCTTCAGACAGGCGCGGCGTTGATGCACGCTGAGCGTTAACACCACTCGTCAGCGGTGCTATAGCCGTACTCAAGAGAATTGCTATGGCGGCTAAAAAGGCCATCGGCCGTCGAAAAACGGTTCTAATGGAAGTTGAGCTAATTTTTGGCAGGGTCATAATTGTCACCACGGGTTTGCTAAACAGGTCTAAGGAAACTGGCATCTTCAATCCGAGCATTAGACGCGTCGGGATGTCCAAGAGTCGATCTAATTGGAACGTTGGCAACCTTTTTGGCGGCTACAATTTTGGCGGCTACAATTAAAGCCACCGCCGCTCACCGAACGGGCTTGGGGAAGCTGACCGGGCTGCGGTTTCCCTGCCGGTCCACTGCGCGGACGCCAAAGAAGTAGTTGTCTTTGGACATTCCCTTCACCGTGTAGGTGGTAACGTTCCCAATCCATCGTGAGTTTGTCCAGACTGGTGAAGTCGTATCACGCCAAACAATCTCGTAACCGGCGAGATCACTTTCACGATTGGCCTCCCACTTCAGGTCCGTGTCGTTAGTTAACCTCGTCGTCAGGATTCCCACGTTTTTTGGTCGCGCCGGTGCAAGAGCCAGCATGGCTAAGGCAGCGGCGTTAATGCGAGCAACATTTGCGGTGTAGTTGAAGTCTACGAAGGTGGCCAGGTCTCCGTACTGAACGCCATTTTCAACCCGCACATTCTGATGCTGATGCCGGTAATCCTCATTCGGTTCGGTGAAGCGAACTGCCGCAAAGCCCCGCTCAAGAAAGGGCCGGTGATCCCCGCCGCGCAAATAACGGTCGCGACGATAAACCATCGTCACTTGCATGTTGCGAACGTAGCTCTCTCCAGTTTCCTTAATGAACCTCGCCAACTGCCGTGACACCGAATCGTTTTCTCCCCCGACTCCTCGGCGCACGTTTGCTTCGTCTTGAGTCTCATTTGAAGGTACGCCTTCGGAAAACACGCGCACGGTTCGGCGATCGCGAACGCCATTACCGCCTAAAGAATTTCCCACAATGTCGTTGGTAAACATTCCTTCAATGTTGAGCTTCTTTTCTTTCGCCTGCTCTGCAAAATGAGTGGCACCGTACAACCCCTGCTCTTCCCCGGCGACGGCCATGAAAACGATCGTGGCGTCAAACTTGTGCTTTGCCATCGCTCGCGCCAGTTCCAAAACAACTGCAGTTCCCGACGCATCGTCATTAGCTCCAGGCGCGTCGCACTTTGCATCGGTGGCGCTTCCACACATCGAATCATAGTGGCCACTGACGACATAAGTGCGTCCCTGCGATTCAGTCTGCGAACCTTTAAGGGTGGCGACTACATTTGTGATCACAGTCGAAACCGGAATTCGGTCGGCCTTGCCCTGTTGATAACTCTGTTTTTCAACCGTCATCCGTCCGCCGGTTTGTTCGGCAATCTTTGAGAATTCCTGGAACAACCAATCTCGCGCCGCACCGATCCCGCGGTTCGGATCGGATTGTTCTGAGAGGGTATTGCGCGTACCAAAGGAGACTAGTTTCTCAATTGACTGCTCGATGTTCCGCGCCCGGATCTCACGAACGATTTGCGCAATTTGTAAATTAGAGCTTACCTGGGGTTGATTGGTTCTATTTCTGTTTTGCGATGCCGCGGGCCAACTGCAGAAAAGGAAGCAACATAACAGAGCGCAGGCTTCCAGCTTCAAATTTCGGCGAGAGACGATTCGCATAAGGCAAATTCCTTTAACTGGGATGATGCCAATCTACCACTATTCCGGCGGGCAACTCTATGGAGGAACTCTCGGTAATCTTACACACTTGGCTTTGACGAACGGGGCCCGATTTTTTACTAGCGAATGCGGTAGGCTCTACCTTTCCAAACGACAATCACCTCGCCGGCGAGTTGATCCGCAACGGTCTTAAGACCGGGTTCATCAGCTACCAGCGCGCGAAATCGTTCAGAATCACGGCTGACATTCGTGGCGGAACGTGAGGGTTCATAGGCTGTGTCAACCCAGACATTTCCTTCGCGCCGAAAACTCTTTCCCGCCACTTTGCGCGTTTCATTTCCGCTTGAGCTGTCGGCCCGGGCCTTACTGCGTGCGGTCCTTTCTTCGGTCATGAGTCCCTGGGTGCGGCGCGCGCCTCCGGGCGCGGCAGCCGCAGTCCCTGCCGCGGGGCGATTGGCTGCAGTCTCGTCTCTTGTCGCGATCTTGTATTCCTGTTGTTGTTGAACCTCGCGCTTTCCCTCCTCTTCTTTTTTCAGTGCAGCGAGCCGGTCCGCATCCTCGGGGACAGCCCGAGGAGGGGGCGGTGCGGCTGTAGCAGGTTCGGGAGCAAACGTTGGTTTCGATACTGCGCCTACTCCTCCTGGCTCCGCCGCATTCTTCGCGACTGTTGCGGGTGTCGAACTGTCTTTTGGTGGCTGAGAAGTTATGATTTTATCTTGCGAATACGAATCATCCGCGACATTTTGCCGAGGTTCAAGGCTAGCTTGCGGCGCTATTTCCGAACTTGAGTTGGCAGTGGGATCATCGGCTGTGGTTTGTTCACCGGCTTGTGGCTTTACTTCGCGTTTCGCCACAAAATCTGACGTGGGGGCTTGTCGCATGACTAACACAGCGATGCCAATCAATACTGCGAAGGCAAACGCCGGAACCGCATAACGTAAGGCTGATGCTGAAAAGAATCCGCTCAGTTTTGACCAAAACCCAGCCGTAGTTGTCGCGGTTTCCAGGGGCAAACTTTTCAAACCGCCTGCGGCCTGCGTAAGACCAGTGACAACTGTGCGGCAAGAGGAGCAGTCCGCCAGGTGTTCTAAATAACGAGCGCGCGCTGGCTCAGGCACTAATCCTTCAGCAAAGGTATTCAGTTCATCCGCATCGAGGTGAGACGAAAGCCGCGAATCGCCGAGCGCCGACTCCGGCGACGCAGTCAAGCCCGCGCGCTCACCTTTCGCAAGGCTGCGCAGCCAAAGATCAGCTTCATTGTTGTTGTTAGGCGGTTTCATCTGATATCAATCGCCATGCTTAGAACGTTTCCAGTGCCTTCAGCTTGCGCTCTTTTCAAACGATTGTCTCTGCCTTCAGCCAACATCTTGTTTCTCTTTCGTAGCGATCTGGCGCTCGCGAGCCACTAATGGTTCGATTTCTCCTTGCAAGAGAACCGCGATATCCGAAAACGCACTGGCCGCCTCCGATCTCGTCCAACCTTGCTTGTTTACCAGGGTGTCCTCAACACTACGCCGCAGATCCGCGTGTATTCGCGTCAACCGGCGGCTCGCAGTTGCTTCGTGGACCCCAAGTATTCTCCCGGCTTCATGCAATCGCAAATCATCGAAATAATAGAGTTTGACCAGAAGCCGATCTTCTGCGGCAAGCTCAGCTATCGCGCTGGACAGGGCGTTGTTAATCGCAGCTCCAGCAAGCTTACGAGAAATCTCAATCTCTGGATTGGCCTCATTGCTATGAGTAGACCAATGATCCTGATCATGACCTTGCGAAACTATGCGATCAAAGTCGGCGTCTTCCTCAGTTTGTACCAGCCGCGACTGTTTACGATGCTGATCAATAGCTAATTGCGCCACAACCGCACGGAGCCAGCCCGCAAGCGAACCGCGACCAGAATAATAAGCAAGCTTTCCTGCTGGTTTGCCGTCGTCTCGCGTGCGCAGGCCGTGCAGTTCGGCCCAAATAGATTGCGCTAGATCTTCAGCGCCCTCCTCCTGCGAGCTTGCCGAGCGCGCGGCGGAGCGGACGGTGGATGAAAAACGCTCGACGAGATCGTTCCAAGCACGTTGATCTCCCGCCTCGCACGCGATGATCATGCAAAGATCGTCGGCCTGGAGTTCGTCGATAAACTCGACAATCGTTGCGGAAGGTGTATTGGGAGCGTGATTCAGAAGGTACTTGTGGACTCCAGCACGAATGCGCCCGATGACGGCTTCGCTGCCTAATGAGTAGGGGTCGGCGGCGCGCGCAATCAGTCGTTTCGCGCCATCGGCAAGCAACTTCTCTATCTGCTCTGTGCCTTTATTCATCGGGGGGCTAAGTCGACCGCGATCGTCGCTATGCTACCACGCAGCCCAGTCCATCTGGCCCGCAGTTCTCGACGTTTGATGTTTCTTGAGACGCTAGTTGCCGCCCGGAATTGTACTTCCGCGACCAACTTTGACACGGCCGGGCCGCTGGGCTAGATTCGAAATTTAAGCCCTTCGATATTCAACTCGGAGTTAACTAAGGCGTGACGATGTTGAGAGTCACCGAAATCTTCCGGTCTATTCAAGGCGAGTCTACGCACTCCGGTCGACCTTGCACGTTTGTGCGTTTGACCGGTTGCCCGATGCGTTGCGTTTGGTGTGATAGCGAATACACGTTTAGTGGCGGAGACCATTTCTCGCTCGATCAAATAATGGGTAGGGTGCGAGCCTATGGATGCAATCTCGTCGAGGTAACTGGGGGCGAGCCATTGGGTCAGCCAGGAGCTCTGCTATTGATTGAGACGCTGTGCAATGAGAACTACGAGGTTTTGATAGAGACTGGAGGCTTCTTCTCTACAGAAGCAGTCGACCCACGGGCAAAGATTATCCTTGATGTGAAATGCCCTGCTTCAGGTGAAGAGGGACGAAACCATTGGCCTAATTTGCAGCGGCTGCGGCCGGATCGAGATGAGGTAAAATTCGTTATCGCCACCTCTGAAGATTGGACCTACGCGCAGAAAATCATCGACGAATACGAATTAGATCAGTACGCCGAGATTCTAATTTCACCAGCGTGGGGGGCAATCGACTTAAAGGAACTCGCCGATTGGGTCGCCGCAAGCGGTCGTAATATTCGCATGCAGCTTCAACTTCATAAGTATATCTGGGGTCCGGAGGCGCGCGGGGTCTAAATGGGGGGACATGACGAGGCAGCCTTTGTTGCGTCCGACGTTACTGCGAAGCTACCGCAGGATTCAGACCTTGCAGTTTGTTTGGTTTCCGGCGGCATGGATTCTTGTGTGACCGCCGCGATAGCTAATCAGGAAGTCCCCCAGCTCGCTTTCCTGCACGTCTCGTATGGACAGCGGACAGAAGCGCGGGAGCGACTGGCTTTCGAGAATCTAGCTGAACATTACGGAGTACTCCGCAAACTGATTGTTTCGCTTGAGCACCTGGCCCAAATTGGCGGCTCATCGCTCACGGATAAGAACATCGATGTTACCGCGGCCAACCTCTCTCGCCAACAAATTCCTACCAGCTACGTTCCTTTCAGAAATGCGCACTTATTGTCGGTGGCTACGAGTTGGGCTGAAGTGATTGGAGCCAACTACATCTACATTGGCGCTGTCGCAGAGGATTCTTCCGGCTACCCTGATTGCCGTCCTGAATTCTATCAAGCATTTCAGACGGCGATAAATTCCGGCACGAAACCTGAAACACATGTCGAAATTCGAACGCCGGTCATAACGATGAAAAAATCAGAAATAGTTAACCTAGGCCAGAAGCTGGCGGCGCCTTTTTCGCTCACCTGGTCCTGTTATCGAAATTCTGAGGCGGCATGTGGTGACTGCGATTCGTGCGCTTTAAGGCTCCGCGCGTTTCGCGAGGCAGGAATGGTGGATCCGCTCCCATATCTGCTTGACAGTAAGAGGTTTGATTATTAACGTTGAGTCGAACCGTATATCAGAATTTTACAACCGGGGCTAAGTTCATGGCATCAGAAGAACTCTCCCGGAATTCCAAACGCCGTCGTTATCTTTGGAGGATTTTAGATGTTTCGTCGACACCTTTTAACTGCGCTAGCCGGAAGCGCATTAGTTCTTGCTATGGGAATTCAGGCCTCGGCCCAGTTCGCTGAACTGCGCGGCCATGTTGTTATGAAACAGGCGGATGGCACCAAGGTGCCTGCAGCTGACGCAATTATTGACGTCTACCGCACTGATGTGCAGGCAAAATATGCCACCAAGACTGATAAGAAGGGCGTCTTCGTTTTTGCAGGCCTGCCTTTTAGTGGAACTTACCTTGTTGTCGCCAGCCGTGAGGGTGCCGCGCCAAATTGGCTCCCAGGCGTAAAAGCCGGACAAAACAAGGATTACGAAATCGAGTTAACTCCAGGTGATGGTAGACGCCTAACCCCTGAGCAACTGAAAGCCATCATGACTGAAAAGAGACCGGCCAGCCCAGGCGGTGAAAGTGCTGAGGACAAAGCCAAACGGGAAGAGCTGGCGAAGAAGAATGCCGAGATCCTGGAGAGCAACCGGAAAGTCGAGGAAGGAAATGCTGTAATACAGCGAACCTTCAAGGCTGGAAACGAACTGCTTCTGGCTAAAAAGTATGACGAGGCTATCGCGCAATACAATGAGGGACTCTCAGTTGACCCGAATCACCCGGGCGTACCATCCCTACTCACAAACAAGAGCTCCGCGCTAAACGCTCGTGGCGTGAGCAAGTTTAACGCTGCGATTCAATCCAAGGATGACGCAGCCAAAGCTGCCGGGCTTGAGGCCGCCAAGAAGGACTGGCGCGAAGCGAGGGAGTCCAGCGCTAAAGCGGTTGAACTACTCAAAGCGAGTTCGGGAGAAACGGATCCCGCTCAGGCAGCCAACATTAAGACCAATCTCTACTACGCATTGGCGATGAGAGCAGAAACATCGCGACTTTTTGTAACCAAAGTCGATCAAACTCAGGTCGATTCGGGCATCACGGCGTATCAGGAATATATTGCTAACGAGATTGATCCAGTCAAGAAGTCGAAGGCGGAACACGACCTTGCGCAAATGCTTTTCGATGCCAATGCCTTCGATAAAGCCCTGGTGCAATACCAGAAGATCTTGCAAGCCAATCCTGATGATTTAGACGCCTTACTTAGATCTGGTCAGGCGCTCTTTAACCTCGGCGCTATGGATAATGACAAGGCCAAATACCAGGAGGCCGCGAACTTCCTCGCAAAATTTGTGGAGAAGGCTCCCGATGGAAATGCTCTCAAGGAAGACGCAAAGGCGATTTTGGAATCACTTAAGACGCAGGAGAATGTGAAACCGGTGGCGCCCGCTCGCAGGCGCCGGCCCTAGTTCTAGAGTTAGTGGTCTCGGCAAAAGGTCGCACTTGTATTGTGCGACCTTTTTCTACGTTGGCAGCCTTTCGCGCCTTCGTAGCATGCGTTTTGAAGAGACCTCTTCAAGTCCCGCAGCTCGTAAACCCTTTAAATCCTGCCGTTATTTAAGGCGAACCCGTCCACCCGCGCCGGAGAATCATCTTGACAGTAAACTTGATTAACTTGTACTATGCTTGCCCAACGGTGTTTACCACACCGTGTTCGGTGTCCCAACTTTCCAGCCTGCATCACTTTTTCTAGCAGAATCCGCTGGCCCTTCTGGGTAATCAACTAACAAATCACTCTGCATCGGGGTAGAAATGTCGGCAAAACTAGGCGAAATTCTCGTTCGGGAGAATCTCATTAGTCCACAACATCTCCGCGAAGCGTTGGACTATCAGCGCGAACACGGCGGTCGTCTGGGCTACAACCTTGTGAAATTGGGGCTAGTCTCCGATGACATGATCACTGCCGTTCTCTCGCGGCAATATGGTATTCCCTCAGTCAATTTGGAGCTCTTCCAAATTGACGAACACGTCCTTCAGCTCATCCCGCAGGAAGTGGCGCAAAAATACTCAGTACTTCCCCTCTCTCGAGTAGGAGCCAGCCTCACGCTCGCCATGGTCGATCCCACCAACGTCTTTGCCATGGACGATATCAAGTTTATGACGGGCTTGAATGTCGAACCCGTAGTGGTCGCAGAGGCCAGTATTCAACAAGCGATTTCCAAGTATTACGGGACCTCAAAAGAGATCGAGTTGTCTGCAATCTCCGCTGATGAGGTTGTCTTTGAGGCCGCCGGGGCCAAAGGTTCTAACGGCAGCATCACGCATGCCGACCTGGTGTCGCTGGATACCATCGACTTCGACACGGACCGCGCCGAAGACGTAGAGGTTGTTGAAGACAATGAAGAAATTGACCTCTCTACACTTTCACGAATAAGCGAGGATGCACCCGTTGTAAGGCTGGTAAACGTGTTGTTGGTCGATGCTCTTCGCCGGGGGGCCTCGGATATTCACGTGGAGCCCTACGAGAAGGAACTACGCATCAGGTTCCGCATTGATGGTGTTTTGTACGATGTGATGCGCCCACCTTTGAAGATGCGCGACGCTTTAATCTCCCGAGTCAAAGATCATGTCGAAACTCGACATCTCCGAGAAACGCTTGCCTCAGGACGGGCGCATCAAAATAAAGGTAAAAGTCGACGCCCGATCAAGGGAACTAGACTTTCGCGTATCCACGCTCCCGACTCTCTTTGGTGAGAAGGTCGTTCTTCGCCTCCTCGACAAAGAAAACTTAATGCTTGATATGACGAAACTCGGCTTTGAGCCGGAGTCGTTAGTAAAGTTTCAGCGCAATATCGCTAAGCCGTACGGCATGGTGCTGGTTACAGGACCAACCGGAAGCGGTAAAACCAATACTCTCTATTCAGCTCTTCAGTCCCTCAACACTGTTCAGACCAACATCATGACCGCGGAAGATCCCGTCGAATTTAATTTGATGGGAATCAACCAGGTGCAGATGAAGGAACAAATAGGCCTAAACTTTGCGGCAGCTTTGCGGTCCTTCCTGCGCCAGGATCCCAATATCATCCTTGTCGGTGAAATTCGTGATTTCGAAACCGCAGAAATTGCGATTAAAGCCGCTCTAACCGGGCACCTCGTGCTCTCCACCCTCCATACAAATGACGCACCCTCAACCATCTCAAGGCTTATGAATATGGGTATCGAACCATTTCTCGTAGCCACCAGCGTCAACCTTATACAAGCACAGCGCCTCATCCGCCGGGTCTGCAAGGACTGCAAACGGGAACATACAACGCCACCAGAAGCCTTAATGGAAGTAGGCTTTTCAGCGGATGAAGCCAAGTCATTGAAGACCTACAAAGGGAAGGGCTGCTCCGCCTGCAACAACACTGGCTACAGGGGAAGAATTGGCCTTTATGAAGTGATGGAAGTCAACGATGAGATCCGCGAACTGATTTTGATTGGGGCTTCGTCTTTAGAGCTACGAAAGAAAGCGATCGAGGACGGCATGATCACACTACGCGAATCCGGTTTACACAAGATTCGCGCAGGACTAACAACGCTCGAAGAGGTAGTCCGCGAAACCGTCGCCTAACCGAAAGAAGGAAATACCATGTTGCGTAAAATTACTCTCTCACTGTTGATGTTGGGTTCAGTTGTCGTGCTGCTGCCATTCGGCGGCTCAACGGCGCATGGCCTACGGCAGAGTTCCGCTTCTCACCAACAGCGTCGCTATCGGAAGCACTCGCGTGCCTGGTGGAGACGTTATCGCGCGCGCCTGAGATTTCGCCGAGCCGCTGCCGCGGCCGCACTTGCCAGACGCAACGCGCTGCGCAATGGCGTGCTGCAGAACGCAGCTCATAGCAGTGTTCCTCTTGTCGCCGTTACTGAAAATTCCGGAAAAGCCGGCGTTTCAACACGCTTGCTTCCCAAAGCGCCAGCAGGTTGGAGCTCGATGGGCAGCCTGAATGGAGAAGTAAGATTTCGCACGGAAGCCGTCACGAACGTTCCCAGCCAAGCCACACTTTCAGTTGTAGCTCGTAGCCGGCCAGAGCCGACCTATCTGACTCATCGTGAGCAATCGCGAATGCTTTCCGGTGTGGCTTTTTCTGACCTAAGACGAATCGTGATCGACAAAATGATCCATGCCGGTGGTTGGGTTATTAACGATTACGAGCGGAAGGTCAATGGCGCGCGTGTATTTGTCGTGATTGCACAAACGCCAAGCGACAGTCGCTCACCAGAAAAGGCCTGGAACTTTTATTTCGCCGAGGTGGACGGGAAGATCTATAGCCTGACTCTCAATACGCCGTTACAGTTCTCAGATCGTCTAGCGGGCGAAGGCGAAAGGTTCCTGGGATCCATCGGCGCCACGACGAGAACGAGCGCGCCGCCCACAACAAATCGATAAGCCGAGTCTCTACCGCTTACTCGCTACCCTTAAAAATCCCTCAGGAGCAGCGTCAGATGCCACTAACCGAAACGGCCCCCCAAATTTCTCTCTCAGAGCTTTTGCGAAAGCTCTCGGAGATGGGCGGCTCAGACCTTCATATCACGACGGGTTCCGCGCCTCAGGTGCGTGTCGATGGCCATCTCAAACCTCTTGAAGGCTATCGTCAGATGACAGCCGCGGACACCAAGCAGCTGGCGTATTCAGTTCTCACTGATGCGCAGAAACATCGTTTTGAGGAGAACCTGGAACTCGACTTCTCTTTCGGTGTTAAGGGTCTGTCGAGGTTTCGCGCCAATCTTTTTAACCAGAGAGGTGCTGTAGGTGCCGTATTTCGCGCGATTCCCTACGAAATTAAACCCTTCGAGGAATTAGGACTTCCAGCAGTTGTCAAGCAGCTGTGTGACAAGCCACGTGGTCTAATTCTGGTAACTGGTCCTACAGGTTCAGGTAAATCCACGACTCTTGCGGCAATGGTTGACAAGATCAATCGCGATCGCCGCGAACACATTCTAACGATCGAAGATCCTATTGAGTTTTTGCACAATCATAAGAGTTGCGTAGTGAACCAACGCGAAGTGAACGCAGATACTCATGGCTTTGCTCAGGCCTTGAGAACTGCCTTACGCCAGGATCCTGACATCGTTCTGGTCGGCGAAATGCGCGACCTTGAAACTATTGAATCGGCTCTGCGAATAGCAGAAACAGGTCACCTGACGCTGGCAACGCTGCACACGAATTCTGCGGCCTCGACCATCAACCGCATCATCGACGTCTTTCCATCCGACCAGCAGTCGCAGATACGGGCTCAGCTCTCTTTAGTTCTTGAAGGCATCTTGTGCCAGGCATTGTTGCCCCGCGCCGAAAAGAGCGGACGGGCCATGGCCATGGAGATTTTAGTGCCCAATGCGGCTATCCGGAATCTCATTCGCGAAGACAAGGTCCACCAGATCTATTCCATGATGCAGACTGGGCAGGACAAATACGGCATGCAGACCTTCAATCAGTCATTGGCGACGTTGTATCACAAACGACAAATTACAATGGACACTGCCCTCCAGCGTTCTTCAAACGTGGATGAATTGAAAGAGCTGATTGAACGCGGATCGGGTCTCAACACGGGCAACGGCGCTAAACACCCAAGTCCCTATGCACAGGGTCGTCCGGTCGGTACGCGACCGGCAGTCTAATAGTTAACAGCCCCCGGAGCTTCCAGTCATGCCTACTTACGTATTCAAAGGCCGCAACAAACTAAATGAAATCGTCGTCGGCGAGCGCGTAGCTGACAATCGCGATGTGCTGAGACAGATTCTTCGTCGAGAGCAAGTGACCCTTACCTCTGTCAAAGAAAAGGGGCGCGAAATCGGGATACCAAAGATCGGCGGCAGGAAAAAGGTGAAGGCCAAAGATCTTTCCATCTTTACGCGCCAGTTTTCCGTGATGATTGATGCGGGTCTCCCGCTGGTGCAGTGTCTCGAGATTCTCGCCCAGCAGCAAGACAACAAATACTTTCAGCAAATCCTGTTACAGGTGCGTCAGGATGTCGAAGAAGGATCCACCCTTGCGGCTGCAATGGCACGTCACCCGCGCGTATTTGATCAACTTTACTCAAACATGGTCGAAGCTGGTGAGACCGGCGGTATTCTCGACCTGATTCTTCAGCGCTTATCGACCTTCATCGAAAAGATAGTGAAGCTGAAACGCGATGTCATCTCGGCCATGATCTACCCTACGGCCGTGGTCGTACTCGCAATCGGTGCCGTAGCAGTCATCATGGTGTTCGTGATTCCACAGTTTCAAAACATCTTTCTCGGCTTGCTAGGACCAGGCGAGCAACTGCCATTGCCTACACGAATCGTGGTTGGCATCAGTAATTTTCTTGCCGGCTGGGGCGGGTTGGTAATTTTGGCGGGTATCATCGCAACCGTCATTGGCGTGCGCTTTTATTACAAGACTCCGAGCGGCAGAAAGATGATTGATCGCATCCTCCTGAAGATTCCCATTCTGGGCGACATTATGCGCAAGATTGCGGTAGCAAGGTTCTCGCGCACGCTTTCAACACTGCTGTCTTCTGGTGTTCCCATCCTACAGTCTTTAGATATAACCGCGCGAACAGCCGGCAATGTAATCATCGAAGAGGCGATTACTTCCGTGCGAGCAGGAGTTGAACGCGGTGAGAACTTTGTTGAGCCGTTGAAAGCCACTGAAGTATTCCCACACATGGTTGCCCAGATGATTGGAATTGGTGAACAGACCGGCGCTTTGGATTCGATGCTGGGGAAAATCGCGGACTTCTATGAACAGGAAGTAGACGCTGCCATCGCCAACCTACTGACGATGATTGAGCCTATATTGATTGGTTTCTTGGGCGTTACCATCGGCTCAATCGTCATCGCGATGTATTTGCCATTGTTCACCCTCATTGGAAAACTTTCCCAGGGACACTGAGCCAAAGTATTAGCGAAGAAAATTAAGGGAGGCCCCAGCACGGCCTCCCTTTTCTTTGCGTGCCGATTTGACGACCCATAAGCTATATCTAAGCTGGTTTGATGAATGGAGGATGGCACATGGAGCATCGTCTGCGTATCGAGAGCGCGACAGAGAAAGACGTTCCGTTATTGTTAGAGTTCGTCCGTGAGCTGGCGTTGTACGAAAAACTACTGGACAACGTAACGGCCACGGAAGAGACGCTGCGTTCCGCGCTTTTCGGAGTTCCGGCCTATGCATATGCCCTCCTCGCCTACGAGAACGGCGAAGCCGTCACCTTCGCTACTTACTTCTATAGTTTTTCCAGCTTCGCCGGTTTTCCAGGGCTCTACCTTGAAGACATCTATGTCAGACCCTCACATCGCGGTGCAGGAGTTGGCCGGCAGATGTTCGAACACCTCGCACGAATTGCACTGGATCGTGGCTGCCGCCGAATGGAGTGGGCTGTGCTGAAATGGAATGAGTCTGCCATCAAGTTCTACCAAAACCTTGGCGCCTCGCCACAGGACGAGTGGTCAGTCTTCCGACTCTCCTACCATCGATTGCAATTACTCGCTGAGCCAATTTCATAACTTCGCTGTTTCAATTCAACGACCCCCGGAAACCAGTGTGCCGGCATGGTCACGCTCTATGATAGGCTTGGAGACAAGCATGGCCCTCGAAGACGTCGTGGAGCAACGGTACACTGCAAGTCAAATGCTCTGGTGGCTCATAGTCGGGCGTTTAGCAATTGCCTTAATTTTGGTGAGCGCGCGCGTGATATGGGTGCACGACAACACGCGCCAAGCATGGCTTGAGATACTCCCGGCACTAGCTGTTATTGGAAGCCTCACACTCCTCTACTCGATCATTCATCGCTTTTCGCGAACACTTTTATTCCAGGCACGACTTCAATTCTTCATCGATATTATTTTGGTAACGTGGCTCGTTTGGACCACGGGCGTTGTGTACTCGCCTTACATTGCTCTTTATATTGTCATCATTGCTGCCTCGAGCCTCTTTCTAGGGCCGCGCGACGCCATCGTTACCTCCGTTGGGTGCGCAGTCGCATTCACTGCCGGTGCCCTGGTCCTGATTGAATAACAGCGGTATTCAGCGGGCCGACCTGCTCGAAGTGGGCCGCTCCCAAACTTTTCAATCGGTGGGCCTCTTCGATGTAGCGTTTTTGATCGTGGGTCTTCTCTCTGCTCGCTTAGCTGAACGTCAATCACGCTCGGATGTCAGGCTGATAGAAGCAACTCAGTCGCTGGCAACTCTACGGGCTTTACATGAAAGGATCGTAGAGTCGATCCGCTCGGGTGTAGTCACAACGGATCTACAGGGACGCATCTATACTTTCAATGCCGCTGCGGAAGAAATTACCGGTTACCAGGAGTATGACGTGCGAGGACAGGACGCGTCGATCTTCTTCGGCGAGATTAAAGAATTGATTGCCGATTCACTCGACGCAACAGCGGCTGGCGAATCCGGGCCCCGGTTCGAAGCAAATTGCTTAACGGCAGATGGCCTGCGCCTGCGCCTGGGCTTCAGCATCTCACCACTTTCCTCGGAAGCCGGAGAGACAACAGGCACAGTAATAACTTTTCAGGATCTGACGCAGATTCGGGCCCTTGAAGAGACCTCGCGGCGCCAGGATCGGCTGGCCGCGATAGGACGAATGGCGGCGTCAATTGCCCACGAGATTCGCAATCCTCTTGCTGCAATGCGAGGCTCAATTCAAATGCTGCGAGCAGATATGACCGGCGACTCCTCTCAAACCGAACTGATGGAAATCATCCTACGCGAATCAGATCGACTCAATAGAATCATCAGCGATTTCTTGAGCTATGCCCGACCTCGTTCAATCGTACAGTCAAAAGTGAATGTAGGTGAACTTCTTGCGCAGACGTTCACCTTGTTGCGCCACAGCGATGAGATAAACGAAAGTCACGTAATAAGAGAAGAACTGCCGGCGAGGCCGGCTTTGATAAGCGCCGATTCAGAGCAGCTGCAACAAGTCTTCTGGAACCTTTCGCGCAACGCACTTCACGCCATGCCCGACGGCGGTACCCTGCATGCCAGCGTGAAAACAAACTCTGAAGACCGCCTGCAAATTACCTTCGCGGACACTGGACGCGGAATGTCTCCGGACCAGGTAGAACGCTTGTTTGAACCCTTTTCGTCGACTACTGGTGGAACCGGACTGGGACTCTCAATCGTTTATCAAATCATTCGCGATCATGGTGGTACAATTAACGTGCGCAGCCGTGAGGGGCACGGGACTACCATTACGATTGAATTGGCAGCCGAAGCGGCGGAACTCGAGTCGGACGTCTCCAACAACTACAACTAACACCAGCAATGCCCAACCTTCTGATAGTTGATGATGAACTAGGCATGCGGCAGTTTCTTACTCATCTGCTGCAGCGCGAGGGCCACACTGTTCGCGCCGCGGACAGTGGGAAAGAAGCGCTTGCCTTATTGCGACAAGCTCCGGCGGATTTGATTATCTCTGACGTGCGGATGCCCGATATGGATGGAATTGAATTGTTGCGTTCTGCTCGAGAATTGTATCCGCAACTTGAAGTGATAATGATGACGGCGTTCGCGAACGTTGATACCGCTCGGGAGGCGTTTTTACTCGGCGCCTACGACTTCATTCAGAAACCTTTCGATAACGACCTGCTAAAGGAGACAGTCACTCGGGCCCTGGAGAAGATTTCTTTAGTGAGAGAAAGAGAAGCCCTCCTGGAAGAAAACAAAGTCCTGATCCAGGAGCAGCGAACCCGGGGCCGGCTCAACAATATCATTGGACGATCTGCAAAGATGCAGGCGCTTTATCAGATGATTGAGACGGTTGCGCAGGTGCCTTCAACTGTTTTGGTAACCGGAGAATCGGGTACTGGCAAGGAGTTGGTGGCACGGGCGATTCACGATCTTGGACCGCGTGCCGAGAAACCTTTTGTTTCGATCAATTGCGGCGCGTTTACCGAGACGCTGCTCGAATCCGAGCTGTTTGGTTACGTGAAAGGGTCGTTTACGGGAGCGACAGCCAATCGTAAGGGTCTCTTCGAAGCTGCCAACACCGGTACGATCTTTCTGGACGAGATTGGGGAAATGTCTCCTGCGATGCAGGTGAAGCTGCTGCGCGTTTTGCAAGAACGAAAGTTACGCCCTGTCGGCGCAACGGAAGAAACTATAGTTGACACGCGAGTGATTGCTGCCACCAATCGGGATCTTGCCAACATGGTAAAAGACGGGACGTTCAGAGAAGATCTTTACTATCGCATCTCCGTTATTCCAATCGAACTCCCCTCTTTACGTGAACGTCCGGAAGACATACCGGAATTAGCCAAACACTTTGTCGAAAAATTCTGTGCTGACTCGGGTCGTACCTTGACGCTTGGAGAATCCGCTCTTCGTTTACTGGAAAACTATGTGTGGCCGGGTAACGTGCGCGAGCTCGAACATGCTATCGAGCGTGCGGTGGCGCTTGAGACTACGAACTCAATTCAGCCCGAGCGTTTGCCTGAGAGAATCACCCAATATAATCCTTATCGCGTTGCCGAAGCTTTTGAGTTTCCTGAAGCTGGTTTAAACCTCACGGCCCATTTGGACCAGCTTGAAAAGACTTATGTGTTGGAAGCTCTCCGACGCACCGTTGGTAATCAAACGAACGCAGCGCAAATGTTGGCCATGTCGGTCCGCTCTCTCCGGCACCTTCTCGATAAACACGGAATCCGCGGGTTAACGGCCCAGATGCGAGACGACCGCCGCACGTCGGATTCAGCCCCGCGCCGCCGAGCTTCTGACCCTTCTCCTCGTCGTCGTGACGAAGACGAATCGGAAATCGCCGCCACCGCGGGTGAAAGCTAACAGCGATCAGGCCCATCGGTGTTTTGACGGAAACCGTCATACCGTCGCTGCCGGTTTTTGTCAGTCCTCCTCAATAACCTCGCTGCTGCACGCTCCGACAACCAAAAAGCCCAATAAATCGCCAGGTTTTCGCTGTTCTTCATCGTGGCACAAGCCTTGTTAACTAGCAGGCGGACATATCGCGCACTGCGCGGCAATACATCTGAGACGAAGGCCGTTGGCGCGAGAACAATTAACTAACTTTCTCTTAAGGAGCACGAATGAAAATGAAAACCAACCGCCAAGAGGGTTTCTCACTGATAGAACTCCTCATCGTCGTGGCGATCATCGGCATCATCGCCGCCATCGCTATCCCGAATCTTTTGGCTTCCCGCCGCGCCGCGAATGAAGGCTCGGCCCAGTCCTCTCTCCGCACGATCCACAGTGCCCAGGCCACCTACCAAGCGACCGTCGGTAACGGCGCATTTGGCGCTTTGGGCGGCGCGGTCACGCATGGTGATGGAACTGCCAACCTTTCCGGCCAATCCTTGATCGATCCTGTTCTCGCCACCGGCGTGAAGAGTGGTTACAATTTCACCATTCCAGCGGCGGACCGAATCGCTCCTGCCGTGGGCGTACTTGCGCAGTTTATGGCGCAGGCCGATCCGCAGGTTGATTCAGGCGTTTCCCAGACCGGTACTCGTCAGTTTTGCGTCGCAGAAGACGGCGTGATGCGAGGAGAACCAGGTACAGCACCAGTAGCCAACCGCGCTGCGTGCGATTTGCTGGATGCTCTTGGCCAGTCGTAATTGACAAGCTACTTCAATTTGCTAGGGGATGGAGTCCTTCTCCATCCCCTTTTTCTTAGGAGTTGTTATGAAAGTTACACTTGAACGGGGCTTTTCCTTGATTGAGCTCCTAATCGTGGTTGCGATAATTGGTATTATTGCCGCAATTGCCATCCCAAACCTTTTGTCGTCAAGGCGCGCGGCTAATGAGGGTTCAGCGCAGTCCTCGATGCGAACGATCCATACTGCCCAGATCGCGTATCGAGCGACACTCGGCGATGGCGACTACGGAACGCTGGCT
This sequence comes from Pyrinomonadaceae bacterium, assembly GCA_963728625.1. Classification (GTDB taxonomy): domain Bacteria; phylum Acidobacteriota; class Blastocatellia; order Pyrinomonadales; family Pyrinomonadaceae; genus PSRF01. Next base: position 275,321 of record CAVSKU010000011.1, on the reverse strand, counting down.
ACCCTAAGAACTGAAGAACTCCTGGATGAGGTATTGGGTAGTGGAGTGAAAAGTGGTTACGATTTTACCTTGACCGCTGCGACTATAGACAATCTCGGTAACCCGAAGACCTATTACTCATACTCATTGCCACAGAACATCGGGGGCCAATTTCAAACCGGCTATCGTCGCTTCGCGGTATCTGAAGAAGGCGTTCTCCGCGCAGACACTACGCTCGCAGCTCCAGCGAACAGAGCAGCAGTTGATGGAATTTCTCCAGTTGGGAATTAAATAATAATTCAGTTTACGTAGGCATGGCTTCCGCGAGCAGTTTGAGTTAAATTACGCTTGCTGTGACTGACAGATGAGTCAGTACCGTGTATCCGGTTGAGTCCTCAGAATCTTACGTGGCGCAAGCTGTTAATTCTGGTTCTATTGCTGGCCGAATTTCTGCCATAGCACATAACGCCTTTCGAGAGGCCGTACGCGACCGCGTTCTTTATAACCTCGTTCTCTTTGTACTTCTTTTGACCGGGGCAGCCATCTTCATCGGCGAACTGTCCGGCGGCCAGGAACGCAAAATTATTGTCGATCTCGGCTTGAGTGCGATGTTGCTCTTCGGAGTCTTCATCGCAATTTTTGTGGGTGTTGGCTTGGTCTATAAGGAGATTGAGCGACGCACGATTTATTCGATGTTCGCGAAGCCCGTAAAGCGCGGAGAATTCATCGTCGGAAAATTTTTAGGTCTCTGCCTTACTCTACTTATAAATGTTGTGGTGATGGGCGCCGGCATCTCCTTGGCGCTCATTTATGTGTCCGGTGGTTGGGATCCTCTCGCGCTTAGCATCTGGCCTGCAATTTTTCTCATTTATGTGGAGCTGATGATTCTGACGAGCGTTGCACTCCTCTTTTCCTCGTTTTCCTCGCCCTCTCTGTCGGCTTTATTAACTTTCTTTGTCTTTATCATTGGTCACTTCAGTGCCGATCTGAAGGGCTTGGCGACGTCGATGGGCAGCACGGCCGCACGCTGGTTGTTTCGCGCCCTCTACTACGGCCTCCCCAATCTTGCAAACCTCAGCTTTATTGCTCCCGCAGCTCATGGAGAAACGCCCAGGCTCTCGTACGTGGCGCCGGTACTTCTCTATTCGATTCTCTATATGGTGATAATCCTGTCGATAGCGACTTTGATTTTTGGGCGCCGCAACTTTAAATGACGCGAAAACTAAAAAAGAGCGATGGGCTGCTGGTTTTGATGATCGCGCTTGGATTCATCGGAGTTTTGATGTTGGCGCGGCGCATCGATGCTTTAAGACCAGCCGTCAATACACGAGTGGCCGAGGAGAACCTCTATGTCAACGCAGCCACAGTGAATCGTTTGAGCCTCAGTTTCAGGGGATTGGTTGCTGACTGGTACTGGATGCGGTCGTTACAATACGTTGGAAATAAAATTATAAATTTACCGCAAAACGTCCCGCTCGATAATCTTGGCCAGCTCAATCTTAAGTTGCTGGCTCCACTACTTGACGCCGCCACAACTCTCGACCCGCAATTCATGGAGCCCTACGAATATGCCGCGGTGGTTTTACCTGATGTGGATTTAGGCGAAGCGATTCGGATTGTGAAGAAGGGCATCTCCGCAAATCCAAACACCTGGCGACTCTACCATCACCTTGGTTACATCTCGTGGCAACAGAAAGATTTTAAGACTGCGGGCGAAGCATATGCCCAGGGAGCGAAACTTCCCGGCGCGCCAGCGTGGATGGAGGCGATGAAGGCGCGTATGGCGAGCGAAGGTGGCAGTCGAGACACCGCCCGCGAAATCTACCAGCGCATGTACGAACAAGCTACCGATGAGCGCGTGAAAGACATGGCCCACCGCCGGCTACTACAACTGGCCTCGTTTGACGAACAAGACGCACTGCGACGACTGATTGCTGCTTACAAAGCCAACACGGGCGGCCGTTGTCCTGCTTCATGGCAGGACTTTGGAAACGTATTTCGCGCATTACGCGTTAGGTTAGATTCTTCAGGAGCGCCACTCGACCCTTCCGGCGCTCCTTACATTTTGATGAAGGACAAGTGTGACGTGGCTCTCGATCTAAAATCCGGCGTGCCCGCAAAGTGAGATCTGAACGTGGCAACAGTTGTTGAAATCGACACACTGACCAAAGACTACGAGGTCGGATTTTGGCGCAAGCGCAAAGTGCGCGCGCTGGATGGGCTGTCACTGACGGTAGATCAGGGCGAAATCCTTGGTTTCCTGGGGGCGAATGGCGCAGGAAAGACCACTACGCTAAAACTGTTGATGACCCTCATCTTCCCCACTGCCGGCCGCGCTCAAATTTTAGGCCACGACATCGCGGACGTCGAGATGCACCGTCGGATTGGTTACCTTCCGGAGAATCCTTATTTTTATGACTACCTGACTGCTTCTGAATTTCTTAATTTCTGCGGGCAGCTATTTGGCTTTTCGAGTTCTGAACGCAATGCGCGCACCCGCGAGCTCCTCTCACGCGTGCACCTGGATGAAAGCAAATGGAACACGCAACTTAGAAAATTCTCGAAAGGCATGCTACAGCGAGTTGGGTTAGCACAAGCGCTGATCAATGACCCGGAGATAGTGTTTCTGGACGAGCCAATGAGTGGACTGGATCCGATAGGGCGGCGTGAAGTGCGCGATCTGATTGCCACGTTAAAACAAGAAGGAAAGACGGTCTTCATGTGTTCTCACATCCTCTCGGACATCGAGGTTCTGTGCGATCGGGTTGCAATCCTGCGAAATGGTCGACTAGCCCACGTCGGCTACCTGGATGAGTTAAGGCAGAAAGCCGGCGATCGCCAGCTGATTGAAGTCGTGGTAACGGGGGTTACGGCGCCCGCAATCTCCTCTCACTTGCCGAAGACGGCTGAAATTGCTGCCACACCTGCAGGTGTCCGAATCCTCGTGTCTGATGAAAAAGTGGTGGACGAAGTGCTAGCAGGATTGAGGAAGACGAACGGAAAGTTGGTATCAGTTCAACCGGTCAGACAATCGCTGGAAGAGTTGTTTTTGAATTAGCTAACCACCACGGCCCAGTGAGGAGATCGGCGTCATCGCGCTATTTGAACTTGAATCCAGTGACTTCCATGCGGATATTCGCACGTTCGTCCATCTCGGTCATCCCCTCAAGTCTGATGGTTACCATCATGGTACGGTTAGGTTCGAGTTCCGGTTGTCGAGTAGGAATCACAACGACTGCACGTTGCTTCACCGGCTGACCCTGCCGGTTAACAACTGATCCTCTAATCTCGAGTCCTGATAGTGTTCTCCCGGTGAAATTGCGCACAGTAGTTTGGAGATTCATCACGATATCTCCCAGCGCTCGCTTCGCCTCGTCTGCCTCCGGTGTATCAAGATGGATCTTGGGTTGAAATTCAGCAAACTCCGGAGCGCCTGCACGAATCGCTCCGTCGAGAGTTGGCTCAACCGTGACGCCAGTGCTCGCTCTCATTAAGAAATAAAAGAGCACTGCAATGATCAGTGCCGCTACCACCGCAACGATGATAATGATTTTCCGCCGAGAATCATCTTTCTCGGGGATCTGTCGCTCTTGTGTAACCATTGGATGATTGCGGGAATTCTAGTGCGCCTTAAACAGGTTTGGCAATGTGGCGACGGTCCACTGTCCGTTTCGTTCCTGCTTAGACAACTGGAGTGACGAAAAGTTTCCGAATAACGAGTTGATTAACGGAGTTACGCTTCCGTATGGCTGGTCAACAAACCATTCACGATATCTTCGAGTTCCGGGTAGTTAATCGGCTTGGTGATATAAGCGTTGCAACCTGCGGCCAGCGCTTCGGCATGGAAATCAGCCGTGTCATGGGCTGAAACAGCCACAATCGGAACGCTTTCCAACCCGGGCAGACTTCGAATGCGGCGTGTCGCAGCCAACCCATCTATTAGGGGTAGACTGAGGTCCATTAGAATAATTTGAGGGATTTTCTCAGAAGCGGTTCTCACAGCTTCTTCCCCGTTGATGGCCTCAAGAACCCGATAACCGCTCATCTCGAGCAGTTTCCGCATCATGTGCCGGTTGTCTTCGGTGTCCTCGACCAGTAGAACCGTCACCTCGTCCGTATCCCGTTTCACGAAATCAGGTCCTCTTTCCTCTACTGATTCGGTAGCTAAACGCAAAGTTGCTCTGCCTCCACCAGACCCAATTCCTGTATCACTAGAATACGCAAGCCTTTTTTGTTAAGATCGCGCACCGAAACACGACATACCAAAAGCTCGTGTCCGAGTTTAATCAATACACTGCGCTGGCTACGTACCTTTCCCCCAAGCTGGCCGGAGGAAGTTAGAGCGGGTTACTCCGGGACCTGGATGAAGCCAATACTGTCAGAATCTCAAGATAACGCCTCACTGCAGGCCGTCGGGCGGGCTTCGGTTCAGATAGTCCATGACCTTAAGAATCAGCTAAACGGTCTCAAACTCTATGCCACGTTTCTACGCAAACGAATGGAGAAAAGTGAGCGACCAGCTGACGAGTTGGAGACGGTTAATAAACTGCTGGGAGGTTTGGATCGAACTGCAGCTGACCTTTCGATCCTGGTGGAGTATGCCCAACCGTTGGAGCTGAGACTGCAAACGGGAGTTGATCTGAAGAAGATTATGCGAGGAGTCGCCGAATCATTGAACCAGGAATCGAAGGGAAACTCGCTGATTATTGACTCTGATGCGGCGCCGCTCGTCGGTGAATTCGATTCGGCTCTCCTGAGCGAAGCACTAAAGTCTATCTCGGTAGGAGCGCTGAGGGTTTTAAACGGTAGGAATCGGGCAGACGAGTTACACGTTGCGTTGAAAGCGGAGGCCGTCGAAACGAAGCGCAACGGGGTGATCGAATGGCGCATGTTAGATGACCTCGATCATGATCCATTTAGTTCGTTCGCCGGGAGCGTTGAATTACGAATGTCGTTAGCCGCTAAGGTTGTGCAGGCACATGGTGGCTCGGCGGAGCGACAAAACGGGACTTTAACGGTGCGCCTTCCGATTGCCACTTAAACATTTCATTCGAGTAGTCTGAACTTATTCGAACAGTGGTTGGCGTCAAGGAGGATTGAGTGGAGAAAAAGGATGTACGAATTTTAGTGGTTGACGACGAGCCGACCATGGCTGATTCGTTGAAGCAAAATCTCATTGAAGAAGGTTATGGCGTCGATACGGCGGCCACCGGTGCTGAAGCAATCGAGCTGTTTGACCAGGGCGGTCATCACCTTGCGATCTGCGATCTGCAATTACCGGACATAGATGGTCTGGAGGTCATGCGCCACATTAAGGACGCACGCCCGACGACTGAAGTGATCGTTGTTACCGGTCATGGATCAGTGGCCAAGGCAGTGGAAGCTACCAAGGCCGGCGCTTTTGATTTCGTCGACAAACCTTTCGACTTCGAAGAGCTGCAACATCGCGTTGAAAATGCTTTGAAACAGCGGGAGCTGCTTACGGAAAACGAGAACATGCGGCGGCAGCTTTCAACGCGCTCCGAATATTTCAATATCATCGGATCTGCAAAGCAGATGCAGACCATCTACGAAACGATTGAATCGGTCGCCAAATCAGACGCTAACGTCTTAATCGTGGGTGAATCAGGAACCGGCAAGGAACTTATTGCAAATGCCATCCACTATAATTCGCTGCGAGCCCGCAAGCCTTTTATCAAGGTCAACTGCGCAGCCCTACCAAAGGAATTAATTGAATCGGAGCTATTTGGGCACACGAAAGGGGCTTTCACAGGGGCCCATGCTGACAAGGAAGGGCTGGTTCAGCACGCTGCAGGGGGCTCGCTCATGCTCGATGAGATTGCAGAAATGCCGGTCGAACTGCAGCCAAAGCTTTTACGCGTGCTGCAAGAACGTAGTTACCGCAAGATTGGGTCTGAAAAGACCTACGCGGTCGATTTTCGGTTAATCTCTTCAACCAACCGCCCGCCCGCAGATGCAATTCGCGACGGACTGCTTCGGGATGACCTCTTTTATCGCATCTCGACGATTACCATTCATGTTCCCCCACTGCGCGATAGAAGCGAAGATATCCAGCTACTAACAGAACACTTCCTGCACATGTATGCGCAGAAATACGATCGCGCCATCGCCGGTGTATCGCAGGCTGCCTATCAGCGACTCTTTGGACATGCGTGGCCGGGTAATGTGAGAGAACTGCAGAACGTTATCGAGCGCGCTGTCTTATTAGCCAAAGGAAATCGCATCGAGCCGGTAGACCTGCCTTTTGACAACGGAGCTTTGCCGGAAGGATCTCCTGCGGGAGCTGGCTGGGATGTGCCGCCTAATATGACGCTTGAAGATATCGAACGGTTAGTAATTGAGAAAACGCTTCAACGGACCGGCGGCAACAAGCAGGCTGCCGCTAACCTGCTCGGCATCTATCGGCCGCGTCTCTACAGCAAGATCCGGAAATACAACATCGACGTTTCATCGCTGGTGACAGCATAGAGCAAAACAAACCACCAGCGAATGAAATCCAGCACGGTTCAACCCCTGGATGGTGCTGCATCCCATGTGGGGCTTCGGGAAGCCTAAAGGCTACACAATCTCGTAAGTAGCCACACTGGTGGGCGTTTCGTAACAACGAACCTTATAGATCTGCACCCGGTCGTCGCCCACCTTTTTGGCAACGCGCTCCAAAATGTATTTCGCGAGATTTTCGGCAGAGGGTTGTAATTCGATGAATGGTTCGAGCTCGTTAATATTGCGATGATCTAGATACTGAACAACTTCGTCGGCAGCGGCCTTCAGCTCGACAAAGTCCACCAATAGTCCAATGTTGTCGAGCTCACGCCCACGCGCATAAATTTCGATGCGATAGTTGTGACCGTGGAGATTTTCACATTTCCCCTTGTAGCCACGCAGTTGGTGCGCGCTTGAAAAGTTCCGCTCGATCATCACTTCAAATTGTCCTGGCATATCAATTTCAGAGTCTAGAGTCTGGGGGTCTGGAGTCGCAAGCAAGCTAACGCACTTCACAAGACTATGAACGCTGGGATAGCAACAACCGCTTAATCAAACGACGGTTACATTCGAGGCCTGCGAATGGAGTTGGGATTGTGGCTCAAACATAAGGGAAAGCTCTTCGATCCGGGAAGTCACTCGACAAGGCGGTAAGCTACGCAAAAACAGCCGGCCGTAGCTCTTGGTTGTCAGACGTGGATCGAGGACAGCCAAAATGCCTCGGTCGGTCGTGCTCCGGATCAGCCGACCAAGTCCCTGCTTCAAACTGATGATGGCTTGTGGCACGCTGTACTCAAAAAAACTCGAGCCACCTTCATCCTCGATGAGGCGTTGCCGGGCGGCCACAATCGGATCTGTCGGCACCGCAAACGGCAGCTTATCGATGATCACGCACGACAATTGTTCGCCTCGCACATCCACGCCCTGCCAAAAGCTCGAGGTCGCGAATAGAACAGCATTCGGAGTCTGTCGAAACCTTTCCAGCAGGCGTCCCTTGGCAGCACTGCCTTGCAACAAACAGGGGTATTCAATTTCCGGCATGGCCAAATCGTAGAGTGACTGCATGCCAGCAAGACTTGTTGAGAGGACGAAAGCGCGTCCCTCTGTCGCATTAACAATCTGAACTACTTCCGCGGCGGCCGCTCTCGCCCAGTCGCTGGAACGAGGATCAGGCATCCTGTCTGGCAGATACAAAAGCGCTTGGTTTTGGTAATCGAAAATAGATTCAGCGATCAGGTCGTCTGCACTATCCAGTCCGAGCCGTTCCCGTATGAACGAGAAGTTGCCGGCGCTCGAAAGAGTGGCTGAGGTCAATACGACCGTGTCTACCTTCTCGAAGAGTTTGTCTTCCAGGATTCCCGACACATCGATTGGCGAAGCACGTAGAAAAATTCCACGCCCGCGACGCTCCGTCCAATAAACAAATTTCTTGTCGCGGCCGGTTACGATGAACTGCAAGTCAAACCGGGTCTGCCTGATTCGCCTAACGAGATTCTCCACTTCCGGCGGTTTCTCCTTCAACGCATCCAGCGTTGTCTCGAGCCTGCCCAGAGCACCGTCGAGTGACACATACAGATCGCCGAGCGCGGTAGCCTGCATCTCGCCCTCTGCACTTCTTCGGGCGAAGCTGCCCGGAATAATCGGGAAACGCCCGTCTTCGCCACGTCCCTCGCGGAACCCCATCCAGAAGTTGTCCGCAAACCGCACTACGCGCGCGGAGGTTTTCGTTATCTCGCGATCTGCTTCCGCTTCTTCGTAGGGCACTGCGCTAATATCGCGTATCAGATCGTCAAGCTGGTAGTTGGACACCTGCGCGCCGAAGTATTCCGACGCGACATCCTCAATTAAATGCGCCTCGTCAAGTATCACGGCGGAGTAGTCCGGCAGGACGCTGCCGTACATGCTGTTACGCAGCGCCAAATCGGCAAAGAACAGGTGATGATTAACCACCACTATGTCAGCGTCCTGCGCACGGTCGCGCATGCGCGTGATGAAACACGCGTCAAAGTCGGTGCACTTCTGACCCAGGCAAGTTTCCGAGCGAGCATCAATGTGCCGCCAAAATCCGAGCGACTCAGGCAAGTTAGACAACTCCGCCCGGTCACCTACAGCCGACGACTTGGCCCAATGTGACACCTCATCGAAATAATCGATTTCATCGAGCCCCTCAAGCACAGGCGAACTTTCAGCCCGTCCCAATCGATGCAAACAGACGTAGTTATTTCGTCCCTTCATATAGGCGGCTTTGAAGCTCTTGGGCAGCACGCCCTGCAGGAAAGGAATGTCCTTCTCGATTAGCTGTTCCTGAAGATTCTTTGTACCCGTGGAGATAACAACACGCCCCCGACCGCCAAGGGCTGCGGCAACTGCCGGAACCAGATAGGCAAGCGTCTTCCCGGTGCCCGTTCCCGCTTCGACAATAAGGTGGCGGCGGTCTTCCAACGCACGCATCACCGCCTTAGCCATTTCCACCTGGCCTGGGCGATGTTCGTATTCAGGATGTGCCTGGGCGATCAGGCCTTCCGGCCCAAAGATTTCATCCATGATTTCATTCGGAGTGTGCCGAGCCGGCGATAACTTCAATCCGCGCCCATTGCTTCTGGTTGTCGCCTTAGGCGCTTCGCATAGAGCGGAAATCGCCCTGTCAGATCGGCGACTCCTTGCTGAGTTGTCTTCTTTACTTCTTCCGATTGCGGCGCATGGATGATTTCAGCGATCAAACGCGCTATCTCGCGCATTTCGGGTTCGCGCATGCCGCGCGTCGTCACGGCCGGCGTCCCAATGCGCAACCCTGAGGCAACGAAAGGCTTGTTTTGATCAAATGGGATCGTGTTCTTATTCACCGTTATGTGCGCTGCTTCGAGCGCCTTCTCAGCGTCCTTTCCGGTAATTCCCTTCCCGTCCATCCACACATCAACCAGCATAAGATGATTGTCGGTTCCACCGGAAACCAAACGCAGACCATGCTCTTGAAGCGCGGCGGCCAAAGCTTTTGCATTCGCCAGAATCTGACGCTGATACTCTTTAAAGTCATCGCGCAACGCTTCACCAAAGGCAACAGCTTTCGCCGCGATTATGTGCACCAGCGGACCGCCCTGAACGCCCGGAAACAGTTTCCGATCTATTTCCTTCGCGTGTTCTTCCCTGCACAAGATTAGGCCACCGCGTGGGCCGCGCAATGTTTTGTGTGTTGTGCTGGTAACGTAATCGGCGTGCGGCACCGGCGAGGGATGGAGATCAGCAGCGATAGGACCGGCTATATGCGCGATGTCGGCAAACATCCGCGCGCCTACGCCCTTCGCGATCTCCCCGATGCGTTTGAAATCGATAATGCGCGGGTAAGCGGAAGCACCGCACACCAGCAACTTCGGCTTGTGCTCTTCAGCGATGCGCTGCAGCTCGTCATAGTCAATCTGCTCTGTTTCTCGCGAGACGCCGTAGTCGGCAACTTTGTAACTAATGCCGGAAAAATTCATCGGATGCCCGTGGGTGAGATGGCCACCATGCGAAAGGTTCATTCCCAGGATTTCGTCACCGTACTGAATCGCCGCGAGGTAGACAGCCATATTGGCCTGGGCCCCACTGTGCGGCTGAACGTTTGCATGATCCGCGCCGAACAATTCCTTCGCCCGATCGATTGCTGTCTGCTCAACTACGTCTGTCCATTCGCAACCACCGTAATACCGTTTCTTTGGGTAGCCTTCGGCGTACTTGTTGGTGAACACCGAGCCAGCCGCTTCGAGCACTGCTTCGCTAACGAAATTTTCGCTGGCGATCAACTCCAGACCATCCGCCTGTCGCGCGACCTCGTTATTTATGGCTTCGGCAATTATTGGATCTGTTTCAGCCAGCGAAGCGTTTCTATTATCAGTCATTCGATTAGCCTTTCAACACCATTGGGCAGGAAACGATTAACAACGTCTCGCCCTCAGGAAGGGCGGTTTATCTCCGCGTTGTTTCAACAGCTGATTTCTCTTCTATCTTGTTTACCCGGTCTGCATGGCGCCCTCCCTGGAAGTCGGCGCCAAACCAGGCTCTGACAATCGCAGGGATTTGCTCGGTTGGCGTAGTTCGAGCACCAATGGCCAAGACGTTTGCGTCGTTGTGTTCCCGGGCCAACCGCGCAGTTTCCGCTGACCATGCAACCGCGGCACGAACACCGGCTATCTTGTTTGCTGTGATCGCCATACCCGTGCCTGAGCCACACACGAGCAAGCCCTGATCGAATCGCCCCTGGGCCACTTTTTCAGCGACCTTACGTGCGTAGTCCGGGTAATCAACGGATTGTTCAGAGGTCGTCCCGAGGTCTTCAAACTCAACACCGAGGTCAGTCAATAACGGCTTCAACCGCTCCTTCTCGACGTACCCCGCGTGGTCGCTAGCGATCGCGATTCTCATTTCATGCTCCAACGAAAACTTCTGCAAAGCGAACACGAATGGTACATCACGCTATAAGTGCTCGCAACGCGGAAGACTTACTGGTTCTAACCAACTTTTTCCATGAGTACCGGTGTAGTCCCGTGACGCTAAGTCTCCTAGCTTCGCACCGACCAAGGCGAGACACATGTTTGCGTTAACCGTTTCGCTAAGCGAGAATGGTTCGTTCTATTTCTCATTATGAAAGGTCTTATCTAGATCCAGTTAAGATATGCGCTGGTCCCAATATTTCATTCCGACGCTTCGCGAAGATCCAGCGGATGCCGAGGTCACCTCCCACAAACTTTTGCTTCGAGCCGGGCTGATTCGTCAATTAGGCGCCGGTATCTACTCCTACTTGCCAACGGCCCAACGAATCGCAATTAAGATCATGCAGATTCTGCGCGAGGAGATGAACCGCATAGGAGGCCAGGAGTTTTACCTGCCCGCCCTTCATCCGGCTGAGCTCTGGAAAGAATCAGGCCGGTGGGACGCAATTGGCGAAGATATGTTTCGTCTCAGTGATCGCAAAGGTGGCGACATGTGTCTGGGGATGACCCACGAGGAGGTTTTCACCGCGATTGCTCGAAATGAGCTGCGCTCGTACAAGCAGTTGCCGCAGGTGTGGTACCAGATACAGATAAAATTTCGCGATGAGCCACGGCCCAAATCGGGATTCATGCGTTTGCGCACCTTTATCATGAAGGACGCCTATTCTTTTGATGTGGACAAGGCTGGGCTGGACAAGTCGTTTGCAGACCAGCGTGAAGCGTACAAACGGATCTTTCAGCGTTGTGGAATCGAGTTTTCAATAGTGGAAGCATCTTCCGGTTCGATGGGTGGTTCCGAATCAAACGAGTTTGTCGCAAGAACAGACGCGGGCGAGGATTTAATCGCAAGCTGCGCTAACTGTGGCTATGCAGCGAATCTCGAGAAGGCGACCTCGCGTTTGGCCGGAATTGCGGATGACTCAAAGAATAGCCTTCCCGAGGAGTTTCCCACTCCCGGGGTGCGTACCATCGAAGACTTGACTACTTTTCCAGGCGGCGCGGCTGCGGAGCGGCAAATCAAATCTCTAGTGTACGTCGCGACGATCAATAACGAACCGCAACCAGTCCTCGCACTACTTAGAGGAGATCATCAGCTGCATGAAACGAAACTCGCTGACAGTTTAGCCGCCACCGCTGTGCGGGGGGCGCACCCGGAAGAAATACGAGAAGTATTGGGCGCCGGGGCGGGTAGCCTGGGCGGCGTGGGCGCGCGCGCCAAAGCCAAAGAGACCAATTTCGAACTCTTAATTATTGCTGACCAGGCTCTCAAGGGTCGTAAAGGCATGACGACCGGGGCAAATAAGGACGACCATCACTTGCGAGGCGTGGATCCTGAACGTGACATCAGGCCGGATAAATGGGCAGACCTTCGCGGTGTTGCATCAGGTGAGGGTTGTCCGCGTTGTGACGAGGGCAAACTCGAAGTTTATAAAGCGATGGAGATTGGCCACATATTCAAGCTCGGCACGAAGTACTCTGAATCCATGGGCGCTTCGGTTCTAACCCAGGATGGCAAAGAGGTTCCAATCGTGATGGGCAGTTACGGTATCGGCGTCGAAAGAATCATGACGTCCGCCATCGAACAGAACCATGATGCTGACGGAATCATCTGGCCTAAAACAATTGCCCCATTTGATGTCGTAGTCGCTGTAACCAACATGAAAGACGAGCGACTGCGTGAAACCGGGGAAAAGTTGTACAAGGACCTGCAGCGAGCGGGGCTTGATACGCTGCTTGATGACCGCGACGAGCGCGCTGGAGTTAAATTCAAAGACGCCGACCTAATTGGAATTCCTTACCGCATCAACGTTGGAAAGAAAGTTGCGGACGGCCTGGTTGAACTCTTCGAGCGACGTACAAAATTGACCGAGGACGTGAAATTGGCTGAGATAGTGGCGCGCGTACAGAATCTCGCGCTCGCGGGTTTATGATTTGACGAGATGAGATTGTTTAGCTTTCTAATACCGTTACTGCTCGCCGTAGCTCCCACCACCAGCGCCCAGGACCTTCTTCCCGAACTTGTTCGGCGCATCAAGCCGTCTGCGGTAGCCATCGAAACGTTCGATTCTCGCGGCGAGAAATTGTCTCGCGGGAGTGGTTTCTTTATCGCTTCGGATCGCATAGTCACCAACCGCCACGTCATCGAGAACGCTCATCGTGCAGAGGTCCACTCACACAACGGCAGTGTATATCCGGTAAAAGGTGTCGTTGCTGTTGACGCCGAGGGTGACATTGCAGTGCTTAAGGTCGATGCTCCCGCACATCAAGTAAGACCACTGCAGTTGGATAGAACCTCGCCCCAGGAGGGCGAAAGCGTTGTTGTCATTGGTAACCCATTTGGGTTTGAAGGAAGCGTCAGCAATGGGATCGTGTCGGCGGTACGCGACATTCCAACCTTCGGAAGAATCATTCAAATCACTGCGGCCATTTCGCCGGGTTCTAGTGGCAGTCCGGTAGTCAACATGCAGGGACAGGTTATTGGCGTGGCCACCCTACAGATAACCGGCGGTCAAAGCATCAACTTCGCCATACCATCTGAACGTATCTCTCAATTACAAACAGGACCGCTCGTCTCGCTGTCTGATCTCGTCGTTGCAACCGGCCGAAATAAACGTGCGCGAGCGGTCCAGTATTTCCGCGACGGGTTGAGCTTTCTTTCCAAGGACGATTGCGAGAAGGCCCTACCCTATTTCGAGAAAGCCGTCGAATCCGACAACAATTACGCCGAGGCTTGGGCGCAGACAGGTTTCTGTCGGGAGAAACTAGGCCGGCATAGTGACGCTATTGACGCCTCAAAGAAGGCGGTTAACCTGAGGCCCTCAGCTGAGTCGTATTTCAACCTGGGCCTGGCCCACTATTATCTGAAACAGTATAGAGAAGCGGCCGAGAATTATCGCCAATCCATCCGTCTGGATCCTTTCAACGCTGCCGACGCCTACTATGCGTTGGGATTGGTTTATCGCGATTGGGGGCGTGCCGACGAAGAAATTCAAGCCTATAAGCAGGCCATCCGCCTCAAGCCTGATTACGTTAGCGCTTATGAGCGGCTCGGTTCGCGATACCTTCGCGCGAAGAAATATTCGGAAGCCATCGAGGTGTTCAGGCAACTGACAGCGCTGAAGCCCGGCGACGCGAATGTGCCAAACAGTATGGGCGAGGCTTATTTGGAGATGGGTTTGACTTCGGACGCGATCGAAAGGTTTAAGCAAGCCATACAGCTCAAGCCTGACCTCGTTAAAGCCTACTTCAACCTTGGGAAATCTTATCTGGCGATGAAGAATCGCGACGCCGCTGTCGAGCAATACAACATCTTGCAGAATCTCGATCAGGACTGGGCCGAACGCCTTAACAACTTAATCAATCCTTAGATCATCAACGCTGCAGCCGGTCTTAGCCGCCTGCTGCACCCGCCTCCTGGGTTCGCTCCTCTTCGCGTGCTTCCCACTTGCGATTAATCAAACTCGCCACGAAGCCGGCTCCGAATCCGTTATCAATATTGACGACTGTCACATTCGATGCGCAGGAATTGAGCATCCCCAGCAGCGCAGCTACCCCACCAAAGGAAGCGCCGTAACCAATGCTAGTCGGAACGGCAATCACGGGAACGCTAACCAGTCCGCCGACCACCGAAGGAAGAGCGCCCTCCATTCCTGCTGCCACTATCGCCACGCGCGCGCTCTGGAGTAATGAGCGCTCAGCCAGCACGCGATGAATCCCGGCAACTCCCACATCCCAAACTCTCCTTACCTTATTTCCCATGGCCTCCGCGGTTAAAGCTGCTTCCTCGGCTACGGGAATATCACTAGTGCCCGCTGTAACCACCGCGATTTCCCCGACCCCGAGATTGGTGCGGTCTCTCAGAATTCGAATGACCCTGGCTGCTTCGTGCCATTCCGCTTCAGTGACAATGTTTCGCACCTCGCCAAAGGTGCCCTCGTCCGTATGCGTCACCAGAACGTTCGGTGAGTGCTGTATCAATCTTTCGACTATTCCCACAACCTGCGCGCGTGTTTTGCCGGCCCCAAAAACAACCTCGGGAAAGCCCTGCCGAGCAGCACGGGCGTGATCCACCCGGGCGTATTCAATATCTTCAAAATGGAGCGCTTTGATGCGCTTGGCGGCCTCGGACGTGTCCAGATCCCCCGCGCGATAGGAGGCCAGTAATTTTTCGAGAGCCTTAAGATCCATGGCGACGGCAATACCTTCAGATTTGAACTAATCCAGGCATTCTAGCATTCAGATCTTTTGGGCTCGAAACGGCGAAAATTTTTCTTGCGCGAAAACATGCTAATGCTATACTCCCGTTTCTTAGCGGCACCCGACTCACGCTCAAAAACATTAAAGCCAATATCGAACCTGAGAGAGGTTAATGCTCACTCAGAGAGTAGTCAGAGTACGCGCTCGAGACCGCACCTTTCACCGCTGCTGATCGAAGTGTGTTCTTTGAATTGTTATCCGTTGATTTGCTCGCCCGACGTGGGTGGCTTTATTCCCCCAAAAACCTTACTACCTAAACCAAAGGAGACAAGATGAAGAAAGTTGCCGTGTTCCTTACCCTGGCAGTCCTATGCCTCATGACCTTTGCTTCTAATCCGACCAGAAGTGAGGGACAAAAGAATAAGATTCTTAAGAAACAGAACAAGATTGAGAACCACTACATCGTCGTGCTTGACGAGGCGGTAGTTGGCGAAAGGGGAGACTATTCAATCGCGGAGTATATTGCTGAAGAAATGGCAATTAACTACCGCGGAAAAATCAAACATGTGTACAAGCATGCGCTTAATGGTTTCGCCATTGAGATGTCTGAAGCTGACGCCGAAATCCTCAGCCAGGATTTTCGAGTCAAATACGTGGAAGAAGATGGCGTGATGGAAACAATCGCCACGCAGACCAATCCGCCCTGGGGCCTGGATCGAATTGATCAACGCGACCGGCCGCTTTCGGGCACTTACACCTATAACTGGACCGGCTCGGGCGTGCGCGTTTACGTCATCGACACCGGCATTCGCACCGCCCACACCCAATTTGGTGGCCGAGCCTCGAACGTCTTCGACGTGAACGGAGGAAACGGTCAGGATTGCAACGGTCACGGGACTCACGTTTCCGGTACTGTCGGTGGCAGCACTTACGGAGTCGCCAAGAGCGCGTTGCTGCGCGGCGTTCGTGTCTTTGGTTGCGGCAGCACCACGTCTACTTCAAACATCATTGCCGGCGTCAACTGGGTAACTTCAAATCACATCAAACCCGCAGTCGCTAACATGAGCGTTGGGGGTCCGGCGTCATCCTCAATGGACACGGCGGTCAACAATCTCATTAATGCAGGCGTTACTGTCGCTGTCGCTGCTGGGAACAGCAACGTTGATGCATGCACGCAATCACCGGCGCGTGCTGCCGCGGCAATCACCGTGGGGTCTACTACTTCATCCGATGCACGCTCGTCGTTTTCCAACTGGGGCACGTGTCTCGATCTCTTCGCGCCGGGTTCGTCCATACTGTCGGCGTGGTACACGTCTAATACGGCCACTGCCACGTTGAGCGGTACTTCGATGGCTTCGCCACATGTGGCCGGCGTGGCCGCGCTTTACAAGCAGGCCAATCCGTCAGCGTCGCCGGCAACCATTAGAGACGCAATCGTCAACAATTCAACCACCAACAGGTTAACGGGAATCGGATCAGGTTCGCCAAACCGATTGCTCTATTCGCTGTTCTTCTAAAACCACTCTCGTTAAAACGAAAGGGCACGGGATGCCGTGCCCTTTCAGAGAGAATTCCGGGCGATGTTGGAAGGTCGCAATTAGGCCTCCCTGTGCGTTCTCCGTGTTCTCGGTGTCTCTGTGGTTGAAATTACTCCGGTAGCAATATTCACCACATAGACACAAAGAACTCAGAGTCTTGGTCTTCCTAACAGTCAGGATCTGTGCCTGAGGCGACGCGTAGCGTCGCATTGAACGTTCAAACTGCGACCTACCCGATATTAGCCTCGCTTGCGCCGGTCACACCCTCAAAGTAAGATCAATACAGAGACAAAACGTGGAATTCACTGTCGCCATCACTGGAGCTTCAGGCTCTATCTACGCGCAACAAACGCTTCGGCACCTCGCCGCAAGCGGCGTAGTCGAGCACATCAATTTGATCATGTCTGAAGCAGCCACGACTGTGGCACGCGTGGAATTGGGGATCGATCTCGGCGCTCGCGGAAAGATCAATCAATGGGTTGGTCTTCCGGCTGAATCGCGGCTAATTCAGCTACATCGTCTGGACAATGTGGCCGCGAAGCCCTCCTCCGGTTCGCACCCACAAGAAGGCATGGTGATCGTGCCTTGCTCAATGGGAACGCTTGGGGCCATCGCTTCGGGCGCTGGAACAAATCTGATTCACCGCGCGGCTGATGTAACGTTGAAAGAAAGCCGCAAGCTCGTAATCGTTCCCAGGGAAACTCCTTACAACGCCATTCATCTCGAAAATATGCTGCGGCTCTTGCGAGCCGGCGCCCATATCATTCCAGCAAGCCCAGGGTTTTACCACCGACCCACAACCATTGAGGCGCTTGTTGATCACTTCGTCTTTCGTATCTTGGATCACCTGGGCGTACCTCATTCCCGGTCTACGCAATGGCAAGGTCTACAGGAGCGGCCGTCCGAATTGATTGAAGCTTTGGACGATTAACTTATCAATGCCACTGCTTTTACGAAACGTTCGGTCGACGCTGGAGATGATCAAGATTGAGCACACGCTCTTTGCCCTTCCCTTCGCTTTCCTCGGCGCCGTGCTCGCCGCCAACGGTTTGCCTACTTTGAAACAAATCTCTTGGATTACTGTTGCGATGGTTGGAGCCAGATCAACCGCGATGGCGTTCAACCGGTTAGTGGACCGCGACTATGATGCCATTAACCCCCGCACCTCCAGTCGCGCGCTGCCTACCGGTGTGTTGACCGTCAGTTTTGTGTGGGCATTTACCTTAGTCTCCGCGGCGTTGTTTTTATTGGCAGCCGCCATGCTAAACCGCCTGACGCTAATCCTCGCTCCCGTCGCCCTGGCGAGCGTGTTACTTTATTCTTTCTCGAAGCGTTGGACGTCGCTATCGCACTTGTTTTTGGGGTGGTGTCTGGCAATTGCGCCGACCGGGGCTTGGATTGCTGTCCGCGGCACGCTGGAGAGCCCCGTGCCCCTGTTGCTTTCCCTGGTAGTAATGCTTTGGACCGCAGGGTTCGATGTGTTGTACGCCTGTCAGGACTATGAATTTGATTTGAAAACCGGGCTACACTCGATACCGCGGCGTTTTGGAATTGGGCGCTCACTTGTGATCGCCCGTCTCTTCCACTTCGGAGCGTTTCTTGCTCTGCTGACCTTATACTGGATTACGCAACTCGGCGTGGTCGCGTTAACAGGAGTGGTTGCCACTGCTGTCTTACTGGCGTATCAGCACCGGCTGATCCGGGCCAACGATTTGAGTAGACTTAATGCAGCATTCTTTACTACGAACGCTTTTGTTAGCGTCATCCTGTTCGTAACATTTGGCGGGGCTGCTCTCCTAAGGACTGTGCGATGAATTTTTCCCACGATGAAAATCTAACGGCGATTGCCGAAAGGGTCGAAAAAGGCGAGCGTTTGTCTTTTGAAGATGGTTTGGCACTCTTTGCTACTGAAGACCTCCCGGGCCTCGGCAAGTTGGCCGATAGCGTGCGCCGCCGCAAACATGGACGAACGACTTACTTCAACGTCAATCGTCACTTCAACCCAACTAACGTCTGTTACGCTGATTGCAAGTTTTGCGGCTTCTACCGCACGCCGCGCCAGCCTGACGCTTATACTCACAACATTCAGGACAGTTTGAAGATCGCAGGTGAAGCCGTTAAAGAAGGCGCGACAGAGCTACATATTACGGGCGGACTCAATACGAAACTGCCTTTCAGCTATTTCACGGATTTGCTGGCCGCATTAAAGGCCGAGTATCCGCAGCTTCATCTCAAGGCCTTTACGATGGTGGAGCTCGACCATTTTGCCCACTTCTACAAAATGCGGGATGAAGACGTGATCGAGCAGCTTATCGAAGCGGGCCTCGACTCTTGTCCTGGTGGTGGGGCCGAAATTTTTCGCGAGCCGACCCGCTCGATGATTTGTGCTCACAAGTGTGATGCCGAGCGTTGGCTGGCTCTGTCCGGAAAAGTTCATCACGCCGGTCTCAGGACAAACGCAACGATGCTCTATGGCCACATCGAATCGATCGAGGATCGTGTCGATCACCTTCTGAGGTTGCGGGAACAACAGGCTCGCTCTCACGGTTTTCAATGTTTCATTCCGCTTGCTTTCTATCCCGAGAAGACACAACTGGCACATCTGCCCGGTCCGTCCGGCGTTGATTCCTTAAAGACCATGGCGGTCTCGCGACTGCTGTTGGATAATTTTGATCACGTTAAGGCTTACTGGGTGATGCTTGGGAAACGGCTCGCCCAGGTGGCGCTTCACTACGGCGCGAACGACATCGACGGCACCATTACCGAAGGTGGCGAGCTATCAGAGAGCTATTCAATTGAATCTAACAATGAAGTGAGAATGACAAGAACCGAGCTGGTTGAATTGATCGAAGAGTCAGGCTTTGAGGCTGTCGAGCGCGACACCGTTTACAACACCATCGAACCGAGAAAAGTGAACCTGGTTTAGCTCCCGACCAGATTAGATATATGCAAACGCTCGAAGAAACACGCACGATTACAGTCGCCCACTCACCTGACTCAGACGACGCTTTCATGTTCTACGGGCTGGCCACGAACAAACTCGATACCGGCAACCTGAGCTTTACCCACGTTCTAAAGGACATACAAACACTAAACGAAGAAGCCTTCCGCGGCACCTACGACGTTACCGCGGTTAGCTTTCACGCCTACGCCTATATTTCCGACCAGTATTTGTTGCTGCCACATGGCGCTTCGATAGGAGATAACTATGGTCCGATTCTGGTTTCGCGAAAAGTTGCGTCCAGCGACGACATATCCAGCCTTAAGATAGCCGTTCCCGGAACGCTGACAAGCGCGTTTCTGGCCCTAAGAATTTGTAACCCTGATTTTCAATATGAAGTAGTAGCCTTTGATAAAATCATTGACGCCGTTTTGAGTGGTCAGTGTGATGCGGGTCTTTTGATTCACGAAGGACAGCTTTTCTACGAGTCGATGGGGTTGAAAAAGGTTTTGGATCTTGGTCAATGGTGGCACGAAAAGACCGGGCTGCCATTACCGATGGGTGGAAACGTAATTCGTCGAGATCTTGGACCTGAGATTATTAGTCAGGTTTCCGATTGTCTCAAACAGAGTATCCGGTTTTCGCTTGATAATCGGGAGCAGGCTCTCGAGTATGCAATGCAGTTTGCACGGGACATGGAACCAGCGTTGGCGGATCGGTTCGTGGCGATGTGGGTGAACGATCTGACGCTCGATTATTCCGAACGAGGTCGCGAGGCTGTGCGACGCTTTCTCGAAGAGGGACATGAAAAAGGGATCATCCCCAAGCGCGTGAATGTGGAGTTTGCGAGTTAAGTTGGCTGTTGAAAAGTAGTCGCAGCCTAAGAGGCGTGGTGTACAATACGCGGCTTCGAGTTCGGGAGAACCATCAGGCGTCTCCGAATTCGGCTGGGGTGCGCGCGGCGGCTTTAAAACCGCTCCGCCCAGAAGGAACGGCAACCGCCGCGCACATCGCCGGTTAAGGAATGATCATGCTCCTCCCAAAGCTTGACCGTAACGTTTATCCCATGTAGCAACGCGGCCGCTCTGCGTTGCGTTTGCGCCTTCGCGCGTTGAGGTTCATAGGATTTTTCGTACGTCGCCCTTAACCGACGTGAGGACCTTGCTAATTTTGTCGGATCCTCAATTTCGCCGCCGCGTGACCAGTAGTTTCTCCGAAATCTCAAGCGATTAAAGAATGCAGTTTTGCAGCGGATCGGGACGAAGTTGAGGTTTTATCTCTATCTGCGCAGAGCACCTTACATCAGATGCAGGGAATTTTGCAATAGAAAAATCCTATTTACTGGAGAATGCGAAGTTGACCTGACAGCGGACCCCGTCGTTTGGCAACACACCTTCTGAAATTGGCATCTGAGGGCAGGCTTTAAAGCATTCAGGCCCTTCTAAATAGGCAATTTCTAGGAATTAAATGATGGTTGGAAAAACTCAAATATCCATAGTCGCATTTCTTCTCGTCTTGCTGGGCGCACTCCCGGTTTTGTCCCAGTCTCCGTTGAACTCGGGGGATCTGTCTCCGGCCGAAATCGAGCGGGTTATTAGCAGCTTCACCAATAAAGAAGCGCAGTTTCGACAAGCTTTAAACCAGTATTCGTTCAAGCGTGACGCTCTGGTGCAGAGCCTGGGCATGGGTGGACAAGTTGTTGGCGAGTTTCACCGTGTCTCGACCTTCACGTTTGACGATAAGGGGGTACGCTACGAAAAGATAACCCATGCTCCGATGCCGTCCTTCCAGGGAGTGACGCAAGAGGATTTGGATGATCTGGGGGGAATTCAACCATTCGCATTGGAGCCATCAAAGATCCCTCAATATAATTTTAAATATGTTGGTAGGGAAAAAATTGATGAACTAAACCTTTATGTTTTTGATGTAACCCCCAAAGTTATGCCGGACGCAAAGAAAACAAAGGAGCGATTTTTCACGGGCCGCGTGTGGGTGGAAGATCAGGACTTTCAAATTGTAAAGACCAGGGGCAAGGGTGTTCCCGAAACTAAGCGGAACAAGTTTCCGACCGTGGAAACTTATCGGGAACAGATCGACGGGCGCTACTGGTTTCCTACCTATTCGTACGCCGACGAAGAATTGATCTTCGACAGCGGCGATGTTCTGCACGTGCGCATGAAAGTTCGTTACTCCGACTTTACCCCGGCGCGGGCAACCGTGAAGGTAATAGAAGTCGATGAGGCCGATGCGAAAAAGGAAAAACCGGCAACCACTCCACCTAAGCCTTAACCAGGTTGGCGTTGACGTGAGGCATTACTCCGAGTTGCCGGCCAATCAGTGTCTCTACCTGAGTTACCAGTTTTTTGACGTCCGCGTCTGACGAGCAACCATCCGTCGAAACGGGTGGAAGCATTCTCATCTCGATTACACCGGACCTCGCTTCTCCCGTTCCCTTACCCATCAAGTAATCAGTGTTCTTAAGCGCCACGGGCACTATTGGGACGCCCGCCTGGGCGGCCATGTAGAAAGCGCCCTTTTTTAGGGGAAGAAATTCGCCTGGTTTCGCGCGGGTACCTTCCGCAAAAACCCCGAAGGAGCGCCCGGAACGAATACGATCCGTGGCCGCTTGCGTGGTTTGCAATGCCCGTTCGCGATTTGAGCGGTCAATCGCCATCACATTCACGTAGCCCATCCCGTAGCCAAGAATTGGAACCTTGAGCAGTTCTTTTTTGGCTAACAAACCAATTCGCCTGCCGGTGTAAGCAAACAAGGTCGCCGTATCGAGATACGATCGGTGATTCGAAATAAAGACGTAAGGCTGATTAGGGTCGAGGTGCTCCTGGCCGGTTACGTCCACCTTGGCGCCGCTCAATCGCAACCAGGTGCGCGCCCCAAAAAGTGCCCACGGATACACCAGCTCATGTTTACGGGCTAACCATGCCACCAGTAACACCGGGGGCGCCAAAATAAGCAACAACGCACCGGCTACAAACAGAGACCACCAATAGTGTAAACGTCGCAGGAGTCGCATTGGCTGGGCAAATTCGGGGGAGATAATGGCACAATTCCGGGCGACCGGCGAGGACATGACAAACCTTTGGAGGCGTCCAGCCTTCGAGGACTTTTGTCGCCCGCGCGCTTAGCCTTGCTACCCGTTGGACAGAGGGTTATCTTGTCGCTGAAATCTCTCCCTTGTCGCGTCGGACTAAGCATCTAATCCGGTATTTCCGCATCCAATCCTTTGGCGTAAGTGTCTATCGGCCCGCTAACTTTTACCTGGAGCCATCGCTATGAGAAAAATAACGTCTTATTTGCTGCTCCTCTCCCTATTCGTCGGTTGTGCTGTGTTTTTGCAGGCACAACAGACTCGTCCCCGCCGGGCAGGCCAGGTTACACAACCAGCACAACCAACTCCGCAATCAACTACGCAAACCCCAACGCAGACTCCAACAAAAGCCCCTGTCCTTGGCGGAGCTAATCGCCCGAGTGGTTCTCAAACCAATAATCAGACGCCTGCGGTTCCTGATGGACCGGAGGAAGTGGCAGCGGGTGATGTGATCAAAGTCGATACTACACTGGTAACTTTGCCGGTGAGCGTGCTGGATCGCGATGGCCGATACATTCCAAATCTGCGCAAGGAAGATTTCAGGCTCTGGGAGGATGGCGTAGAACAGACTGTGGCTTTCTTCTCTGCGGTCGATAAACCGTTTTCCGTGGTCTTGATGATTGATACGAGTAATTCAACTCGTTTTCAGGCTGGCGAAATTCAAGACGCGGCTATCACCTTCGTGAATCAGCTTCGCACGGATGATCGCGTGATGGTCCTTTCGTTTGACGATTCCATCAAGACACTAACCGAGTTTACCAATGATCGAAATCGGCTGCGTGATGCAATCAGGAGAACGCGCATCGGCAGCGGCACAAAACTTTATGACGCTGTTGACCTGGTCATCAACCAGCACTTGACGCGTGAATCCGGACGCAAAGCGATTGTGCTTTTCACTGATGGTGTAGATACCACCAGCCGGCGTGCTACCTACGATAGCAATCTTCGTGACGCAGAAGAATTGGATGCTCTTATCTACCCAATCCAATATGACACATACGCTGATGTGGCCGGCGGTGGAGGCGGTGGTGGTGGCTGGCCTGGAGGCGGTGGTGGCGGTTCGCAGGGCACGGTCGTAGATCTTCTTGGTCAAATTTTGGGTGGAATGAGCCGCGGACGTTCAGGCGGTATTGGCCGAGGCGGCGGTCCGGGTACGAGCAGGCGCGATTACGATCTGGCAAATCGCTATTTACAGGACCTCGCCGAAAGAACTGGCGCCCGGCGTTATCAGGCTGATACCACTCACAATCTTGCTCTGGCGTTCTCCAATATCGCGGAAGAGCTTCGGCGACAGTACAGTTTGGGTTACTACCCCAAGAACCCTGCACAGGCCGGGCAGCGGCGGCAGATTAGGGTGCGCGTAAATCAACCCAACCTCGCGGTTCGAACGCGCGACAGTTACGTCTTTAACCCGAAAGCACCTGCGGATACCGCTCAGAGATCCGAACCAGTGCTGCAGAAGAAATAGGGTTCCTTCAACTCGGCTTTTAAGGTTTGGTCAGACGCGTTTAGTACAATCTGATTTACATCCACCCGGGCAATCAGCCGGCGCTTGGCGCCAAGTTGATTTGCCCGGCGTTTGTTTGCCCTCCTAAGGCCGTCGCAATCTCGGCGCAATCAATAAAACTACCGCTGAAATCTCACGGCACGCACAGGCTCGATCCTCACTTTACGACGAACTCAATTGCAACGGAAATCTTGGTGCTCCTCGACGGCACTCCTATTGCTCCAAACAATCGGTAGCGAATGACTTCTTCGAAGATCCACGCGGGCGTAACGACTTTGTGACGCCTTAGAGGACAGGTGGTAGAACGCTTGTATTGGAAGGTTACAGGAAACACCAAAATGTTTTTTCCGCCTGTGGTTTTTGTTCAAGCCAAAACGCCGTGAGGATCTATTTCAGAAGAAGTAATCACAGCAGTCATCAGCAAAACGTAAACAAATCAGGGGGGACTAAATGGATACTTGGGAAGTCACATTGGAAGACAAAGATAACCGGGACATAGAACAGACCGCTCATGAGAATGGCGGAATTAATGTTGGAAATACAGAACGCGTATTGAGCGCAGTAGGCGGCGGTGCTCTGGTCGGGTATGCGTTAAAGAGTCGAACCAAAGGCGGCATTCTTCTGGGACTGATCGGAGCCGGACTGTTGTATCGCGGCGCCACCGGTCAGTGTGAGGCGTACCGAGCTTTGGGGATCAACACGGCCGATGACTCAGATGCTAGCGACGAAGTTGCACGGGACGTTCACATTGAAGAGTCAATCACCATAAATAAATCGCCGCAGGAGTTATATAAGTTTTGGCGCAACTTCGAGAACCTGCCGCAGTTCATGGAAAACCTCGAGTCGGTAAACCAACTTGATGACAACCGTTCGCATTGGGTCGCCATTGGGCCCGGCGGCAAGAAGGTGGAGTGGGACGCGGAGATCTACAACGAGAAAGAAGGCGAGTTGATCGCCTGGCGCTCTCTTTCAGGTGCCGATGTGACTAACGCCGGCTCGGTCCACTTCGAAACAGCTCCGGATGGTCGCGGGACCTATCTGAAAGTCACCTTAAATTACAACCCTCCCGGCGGTAAGGCGGCAGCGCTTTTCGCTAAGCTGTTTGGATCCGAACCTGGACAGTTGGTTGAACACAATCTCAAACGCCTGAAACAACTGGTGGAGACGGGAGAAATTCCTACGACGGACGGCCAAACTTCGGGACGTGAGCCATTCGAAGAGTCGGGTGAGCAACGCAAAGCGAATAAGCTCGCGAGCACTTCAGCCGGCAACCTCGCCGCCGCCGCTCAGAAAGGTGTCGCATGAAAGCGCTTTGCTGGTATGGCAAATATGACGTGCGCATCCAGAGCGTACCCGACCCCGAGATTCTGAATCCGGGCGACGCCATAATCCAAGTTACTACCACTGCCATCTGTGGTTCAGACCTGCACCTTTATGACGGTTACATTCCAACCATGATGAAAGGTGACATCCTGGGTCATGAGTTCATGGGGGAAGTCGTGGATATTGGTGCAGGGGTTACTAGGCTAAAAAAAGGTGATCGTGTAGTCGTGCCCTTTACGATCGCGTGCGGCAAATGCTTCTTTTGCCAGCGCGGAATGTCGTCGGCATGCGATAACTCGAATCCAAACGCGAGTATTGCCGAATCGCTATACGGCTTCTCGCCGTCCGGCCTCTTTGGTTATTCCCACATGCTGGGAGGATACGCCGGCGGCCAGGCCGAATATGTCAGGGTTCCTTTTGCGGATGTAGGTGCGATGAAAATCCCAGAAGGTCTGCCGGATGAGAAGGTACTTTTCCTGTCAGACATTTTTCCGACCGGCTACATGGCAGCCGAGAATTGCAACATCCAAAGAGGCGATACGGTGGCGGTTTGGGGTTGTGGACCGGTTGGACAGTTTGCCATTAAGAGTGCCTACCTGCTGGGCGCCGGAAGAGTGATTGCTATCGATGACAATCCTGACCGGCTGCGACTTGCAGCCGAGCACGGCAAAGCTGAAACCCTCAACTTCGACGACGTGGACATCTTTGAAAAACTCAAACACATGACGGGTGGATTGGGTCCGGATGCTTGTATCGATGCCGTCGGACTGGAAGCGCACGGCACCTCGATCGATGCTCTTTACGATCGCGCCAAGGCTGCGTTGTTCCTGGCCAGCGATCGCCCACACGCGCTACGCCAGGCCATTCACGCATGTCGTAAGAATGGGACGGTTTCAGTACCGGGTGTTTACGGGGCCTTGCTCGACAAGTTTCCGTTTGGCGCCGCTTTCGCCAAAGGACTCACTTTCAAGATGGGCCAAACTCACGTACACAAGTACATGCAACCGTTGTTGGAGTTGATCGAGTTTGGGCAAATCGATCCGTCTTTCGTGATAACGCATCGTTTAAGTCTCGATGATGCGCCTGAAGCGTACCGCACCTTCAAGCAACAGAAAGACAACTGCATCAAGGTGATTCTAAGCCTGGTATGAAGAGCTCGCTAAGCAACGGTAACAGGAATGGCCGTGCTCATTAAGAATTAATAACGAAAGGACAGCCTATGGATGAACAACAGTCTCAGAAACGTGGTGTTAGATCTGAAGCGCAAAAAACAGACCGTGCTCGCAGCGGCTACAATCCGATTCCGCCAAGCCAGCCAGTCGCTGGTGCGTTTGGCGAACACGAGGCCGACACGGCCTCAGATCAAGACGTGGCTTTACGCCTGGACGAAAAGCGAAGGGAACGTGCCAGGGACGAAGGTGAACCATAGACGTTATCAAATCGGGTACTACACCAGTTCGTTTGCAAAGGAGGAATAGCAATGGCAGCAGAAGCAGAAGCTAAAGTAACGACTGATCAAAATGAAATTCGCCAGTGGGTGGAAGAGCGCGGTGGTAGGCCGGCGCGTGTAAAAGGAACGGAGAGCACTAATAGCGCAGGGCTCCTGCGGATTGACTATCCCGGCTTTTCGGGCGAAGACACGTTGGAAGAGATTAGCTGGGAAGAATTCTTCACCGCTTTCGAAGAAAATAATCTTGCTTTCCTCTATCAGGAAGAAACGAAGGACGGAAAAGAAAGCCGGTTCTCAAAGCTTGTCGACCGCGACACAGTGAAAGAGAAGGCGAAGTCTGCGGGCAATTAGCCGCACGATAAAGACTCGAGGAATAAAACTATGGCAAATCAGAACCAGAAGGAAAACTTAGACAACCAGAAACGTGCGCTTGAATACGGCGAAACACAGCCGCCGCGAGGCGACGTCCAGGAACAAAGGGGGGGTCCACAGGACAATCAAGTTACCGGACAAACCGAGAAGGGCGCGCACAACCAGGAAACGGAAGGCAAGAACCCGCAGGGTAATCCACCCGACCGTTGGAGCCGCTAGTTTTATAAGATACCCATTAGCGCCGGGCTTGCGCTCGGTGTTAATGGGAACTCAGCTCGCCCTCACCACCACGCCAGGGCCGCACATCAATCAGCCAAACATTATTCGGCTGTTGGGAAATCGTGATGTCCACATCAAGAAACTTCTTGATGATTTCAATGTTGGTTAGCGTGTGCAATGACAATGGCCCGGTGGTATAAGAGCCGCCGTCAGCCAAGGCAAGCGGTATTAGAAGCTGGTCGGCCAGATGCTCCCCAACCGGCGCCTCCGTCGCAAGGTAGGCAAGCGCCTCGTCCGCCGCATTTTCCGCAATGACCTCCGCGCGTACACCGCGTTCACCGATTCGGGTGAACACCTCAGTGACCGACTCACTCTCAATCTCGATAATCACAGCCGTGCCCCTGCTGATCGCATTCTCGGAAAGCTCTGCATAGAGCTGTTCGTCACTCAAACTCATTTTCTCTTTGATTACGCCAAGCTCGCGCTCCGCCATACTGTGGGGAAGATTCACGACTAACGCGCGTGCCCGCTTATCGCGAATTTGCCCACGCTCGAGCAGCTTGAGCTGTTGAAACTTCGTGGTGGGCTCAATCAACACACTAAAGCGCCCGCCGCCGGGCGGGTAAAAGCCGTAGCGCTCTAAATCGATCGAAACCTGCGGACCGATACGGTTAACGAGCTGCAGGAAGGTGCGTTCAACAAACTCGTATGGTGGGGCATGGACGTTATGAGTACCGCCTTCGAGCCGCACGATGCTTGGAGCAGAGGCGATCATCAACGGCGGCAGGATTGTTTGCAGAACCAATGTCGCACTTCCGGCAGTACCGATACTGAAACTGTACTCGCCAGGCGTCACCGTTCCCGGTACAAAGGTGAATTCACGTGTGCCAACTTTTGCGCCTTCGACTTGCGCCTTACCTATGGTCGCCGCCGCATTGACTGCGGTCAGATGTTGCTGACGCAATCCTGGTTTTTCGCGATTGGCGCGGACACGCTCAACCCGGAAGGGCTTACCAGTCACCAGCGACAGCGCCAGTGATGTCCGTAGGATTTGACCGCCACCTTCGCCGTATGCGCCATCAATTATGAGCATCGCATTCTAACTGGCGGCCTCATTTACCAGTCTCGCTATGTGGGCTGTCCACCGGCTTCGATTCCTTCGAGCCGCGCTCTCGCAGGAAAATTGTCAAGACCACCATCGAGCCGACCGCCAGGAATTCGCTCTGCCAATTCTGCAGCGACTCAAACCAAAAACGCGAGGTAGTCATATACTCCATCGTCGTTACTTGTTCCGCTCGCCCGTGTTCTTTTTGCTCCTCGTTGTATGCACCTGCACCACCAACTGCGTGAAGAAAGAACGCACCCAGGAAAAGCAGCAAGAACGCCAGTGACAGGGAATGTTCATAGAGTGATAAGACGAAGCCTCCTTTGCGAACCGGCCATGGTGCATCCTTCTTGTTCTTCGATTTGCGTGGATCTCGATCAACCTCTTCCTTCTTATTGGGGTCTTTCGATTCCGCTGATCCTTTCTGGTAAAGGAACACCGTGAGAATGACAAAGAAGAACATTTGGAGAAACTCACTTTCCCAATTCTCCATGGTGGCTTCAAGAAAGTGACTGGTACCCAGGTACTCGACATAGCCAATGGTAGGTCGGCCGTGCTCTTGTAGATCGTCGTTGTGTTCCTGGTGTCCCATGAGGGACTGACCAAATAAGAACGTGAAAAAAAACAAGACAAACAGAACAAGAGAAAGACCGTTGTTATGGAAGAAGCGCTTCATAGTGTCCTCCATCCATGCAGTTATTGACTGTCTGCGCGCTGTGCTGCAAGCCACGAACCATCCGCACCAGGACGCAAGGAGAGATTCGCCTGGCACGAAGGCCTACTCAGACGTAGGAATGGAAAAGTCACGCCGATGTGAAGAAGCATCAGTCAAAACTTTTGGTTCGGCTATCTGTTGATGGATTTTGTCCAGGCGGGTCTTAAGGCACAGTTTGGAAACCAGGATTTCTCAGGAGGCCAAGTTTAAAGGAGACTCGAAAGTGTTATGGACGAAGCTATAGCATTCGCAGCTTGCGTTTTCCAGACCCGACCGGTCGAGGATTCGAAGATGTCCGCGGGAATAGTCGATTAGGCCGGCATCCTTTAATGCTTTGGCCGCCACACTCACGCCCGCGCGGCGTGTGCCTAACATGGTGGCAAGGAATTCATGCGTAAGCTCGAACCGGTCGCTATTGACCCGGTCATGGGTCAATAACAGCCACCGTGCCAATCTCTCATTCAGTGTGTGCACACGATTGCAGGCAGCAGTCTGGACAATTTGGGCGAGGAGAGAATGGATGTACCGCAGAAGTAGCTTATTGAGCACGCCATCCTGGGCGATGAAACTCCTCAAGCTTGCCGCTGACATTCTCATGGCTTCGCCGGGCGATTGCACCATCGCCTCTGTACTGCTCTCTGATACCCCAAGAATAATCGGCACGCCTAGTACGCCTTCATGGCCAACCATGCCAGCCTCGACCATAGTCCCATCGTTGAGCAAAGCTACCAGGGAGATCAAACACGTGGTAGGGAAATACACCTGGGTAATTGACCGCTCGCGTGTATATAGGACTTCGCCGTTTGCGAGCGAGACTGGTTCAAGGTGGGTTGACAGGCGCTTGAGATCTGCAGCCGGAAGGGCCGAGAGAATACGGTTACTAAGTGCTGAGTTAATGCTCACACCAACCCGTTTCAGCGCGTCGAACGCTATTCAAGCCGAGCTTCGCCGGCGAACAAATTAACGCGATTGAATTGTGAGCAGAATGAGGCGTACCTGATTCCCCCAAATGCTCATCGCGTGTGTTGAAAACACTGGCGGCACTGGGGTGAGCTTTCTCAGGCCCGATGTCGGAAATGAATTCTCAAAAGAGCAGTTGCAATAACTGCTTTAAACTATACGCCTATGATTGTCGTGAAGTCTAGTTAGCGCTATTACTTGGCGGGCCAATGGCTCGAAGAGGGCCGGGTAGTGTCATCTTACCGGTAACACGCTTGTGAGTAGATTTTCCAATTGTATCCAGTCCGAGAAGTAACTCGTATACTCACGCTCGCCAACCTGGAAATTCTTTCCCTCATTCGCTTCAATGAATTCAAAGGGAATCACTACCAGAGGAGCGTTGCTGGCCACGTGTTCACTTTCTCGAATACGTCGACCCAGCTCCAAAACTTCTTCAGAAGGCTTACGCTGATTGACCAGTATTAAATCGACCCTCGAGTTAGCTTGAGATAACACTTCTTGTGATTGTCGCTCGTTACCAGCCACAACGACCTTGTATCCGAGACTTTCAAGTAAACCTTGCATCTCTTCTTGTAACTCCAATTCGTCTTCAATCAACAGAATGGTTGGCAAAGGATTAGACGTCTCCAGCTTTCTTGATGTCATAGAGTGACATTAACAATTTCCTATTCAGTCAGTCTGTCCGCTTTCCCGCATTGACATTTTGACTTATATGTACGGAGGCGTACCGACGGATTGGGTCAAGAACCTATAATGCCCCCAAAAGAACACGCAGGGTTGGGCCGGGTGGTCGGTTCCTTCCCGACAAAGCAATAGACACCCGGCCAAACCATTTACTTTCCATTGTTCCTAAAAGTAGCTCAGAGAATCCCCCTCTTAGCTAGAGGTATGAGCTATGCACCTGAGTAAGCGGCGCATCCTCTACATCGAGGATCATGAAGACACACGCGACCTGGTCATCCTCGTTTTAGAAAAGCGAAACTTTGAGGTAATCACTGCGAACACGCTGGCAAAAGCGGTTCGGCTAGCGGAATTAGAGAGGTTCGATCTCTATTTGTTGGATACCAGACTGCCGGATGGCTCCGGCGTCGATCTTTGCGAACGGCTCCGCGCATTCGACTCGCACACGCTGATTCTATTTTATTCAGCCGCAGCTTACGACGCCGATCGAAAAAAGGCGATTGACTGTGGGGCCCAAGGTTATGTGACGAAACCGAGCGCTGACGGGGAACTTAGTGACGCTATCGAGAAGCTAATTGCACAGTCCGCAGGGGAACCGCAGCAAACAGGGTAGAGAGGGTAATTATCGATTAGGTCGCCGGCGCTTCTATTCCAGCGGCGCACTCGCACTCTTGTTGCTGGGCCAGATTCGATAGAAGACCTCTCCCAACAGCCACGCCGTCCCACCGACCAGCACGGTTAGAACGAGCCAAAACTTCCAGTACGAACTGAACGAGCCTTCGAATCCATCTTGAATTCGATGTGATAGGTTCACATTCATCGCCGGACTGGTTAGTAAACGCGAGATCAGTTGCATCACGAAGTACCATCCGAACGCGTAGAGCCAAGCCCATCTGTCCATTCCAAATTTGCGCAGACTAATGATCCCAACTGAAATCCCGCCAAGGTGCGCGAGGCTCGAGGACAACACCCCGAAGAGCTGGCTCAAAGTAAACTGACCGGTTATCAGCATTCCCCAGGTGGGGACCACGTATATTCCCCAAACGATCAGGCCGGGAATCATCCACATCACGGCTACTCGGATCAGAGTCGCATTGCCCAGGAACAATCCCAACGCCAGAACCAGGTTGCCGATATTGCACATCCATAGCATGTGGCCGACTTCGTTAATCTCCCAGTAGTGAATCGCTTGCGCCAGGAAAAACAACAGCGGCAGGATTCCAATTAGCCGGAGCTTCTTAGCGGTTAATCTATATTTGCCCAAGCGCCCATCCTCGGCGAAATGTTTTTTCTTTGCACCTACTCAACTCAGGGAAATTTTGGTTTAGAATAACACTTCTCGTAACAACGGCTGTTCTGCTGGGCCGAATCAGTTCACCCGGTAAGTAGAATAATTTAAAATGCGTTCCGTAGAAGACCTTCTAAGCAAATCCATACCTGAACTGCGGCATCTCTTTCTCGAGCGCCAACGTCCCGTCCCTAAAGGTTTCCTTGAAGCGCTGGAAGTCGATACTCGCCAGGGCGCGCACCAACTTGCAAAACGAATTCGAGCGCGTTATCGCAGCAATCGCTCTGAAGGACAACGGCTGCATACGCTGCTTCGTTTTGAAATTGATCTTTGGACGCAGGGATACTCCCTGGTGGCAGGAGTCGATGAAGCCGGCATGGCTCCTCTCGCGGGTCCCGTGGTCGCGGGCGCTGTGATACTGCCGCAGCATTACAAACTGCGCGGCCTCAATGATTCTAAAAAGATCCTTGATGCGGAAACTCGCGACGAGCTGGCTGCTCAGATAAAGGAGGATGCGGTTTGCTGGTCCACCGGATTTGCGGAGGTAGAGGAAATTGATCGCATCAACATCTACCACGCCGGTCTGCTTGCGATGCAACGCGCAGTCGAGGGTCTTAGTTGTCTACCAGACTTTGTCTTAGTCGATGCGCGGCGAATCCCGCACTGCCCTTCACCCCAGCGAGGCATTATTCGCGGCGATGCTTTGTCCGCGACAATCGCCGCCGCCTCAATCATTGCCAAGACAACGCGCGATGCTCACATGCTGGAGCAGGATGTCATCTACGCCGGTTATGGCTTTGCGTCGCACAAAGGTTATCCAACGCCGGAACATTGCCGCGCCCTCAAGGAGCTTGGCGCTCTGCCCATTCACCGGCGAAGTTTTGGCAGAGTCAGGGAGGCACTCGGCCTCGACCCCGTTCAGACTGATCTCTTCGAACCACCTTGTGACCCTGCACCTTCCGAGACGCACGCCGAGCCCGCAGTTGTCGAAGCTGCCGAAGCTGTTGCTGTTGCCGCCAACCAAATGTAATCTTTTCGGAATAGTTCGAGAATCACCTTAAGGTTAATTCTTAGCTAATGGCTTCCCTGACCGAATACAAGAAGAAGCGTCGCTTCAACAAGACTCCTGAGCCTGGGCCGGAGAAGAAGAAAACCAAGACCGGGCGCCTCTTTGTAATTCAAAAACACCGCGCCACCGCACTGCATTATGATTTTCGCCTTGAGGCGGACGGCGTGCTCAAGTCATGGGCCGTGCCTAAGGGTCCCTCGCTCGATCCGACAGTCAAGCGACTTGCCATGCAGGTCGAAGATCATCCGGTGGACTACGCCGATTTTGAGGGTGTAATTCCGGAAGGCGAGTATGGCGGGGGCACCGTAATGGTGTGGGACTTCGGCACGTACGAACCTCTGGAGACGACCGACGTCAGCGCCGCCATACGCAAGGGCGAGTTAAAGTTTTCCCTTAACGGCAAGAAGCTCCAGGGTTCCTGGGTGCTGGTGCAAACGAGGGATCGACAATGGCTTCTGATCAAGCACCGCGATTACTACACGACTGAAGAGGACGTCACCGAGATTGCTCCGGCCTCTATCCTCACTCGCCGCACCCTGGCTGAGATAGCCGAAGACGAAGGCGGCGATGTTAAGAAGGCCGCGACGGGTGATCCCAAAAAGGTGCCGCGCCGCACTGGCGTCAAACGTCGCAAGAAGGGCAGCAAGAAAAAAGTCTGGCATAGCCGCGGTAGCTAAAGTTTTGCTTGAGCTCCGCCCGGCCTCTACGTTACTGGGGCGCCAGCAAACCTTCGTAAGAGAGACGCCCGTCAATGAGTCGCGCCGCTGCTGTATAAGGATGGTTGCTCATCTTCTCCTCATTCATGATATGAAGAACCTCCAACCCGGCGGCTTTCAGGTGGTCGGCTATTAAGCTGCGATGACAGCGCCACCACAGAGCCTCCGCACACATGATTGCCAGCCGTCGTTCCGCTCCCAACCGAATTAAAATTTCAATTCCCTGCCGGAAATCGGCTGTCTCCATGTGGTCGGCGTAGCCGCGAAAAGAGGCATTTCGCCACGCTGTATTCTTCGAATCCGCGCGGGCCTGGCGGCGTCCGCCCAGTTGTGGGTGGTGATGGTATTCAATGCCGGCTGACTGCAGGAGCGTTGAGAGTTGTTCTTTATTGAATTGTGGGTAGCGTCGAGAGCCGGGGAAAGTTCGAACGTCTACCAGCACTTCGATTTGATGTGCGAGGAGGATGCGCGTGAAGTCAGCGCCGTCGCGCGTCGAGTGCCCGACTGTCCAAAACGCAATTCCCTCATGCCCAGCCTTCCCCTCGTCGACGCTCATTCCTTAACGTTACTCCTAAAGTGTCTGCTCGCCGACCTGTGAAGTAATACCTCAGAAAACAGATGTCAGAGGTCAGACGTCAGATGTCAGAAGTCAGCGGTCGGAGGTCAGGAGTCAGAGGTGGGACGTCGGAGTCGGCCGAGCCAGCCTATCTGATCTCTGACTTCTGATCTCTGACCTCTGACTTCTGACTTCTGACTTCTGCCCTTAAAGATATGCTTCAAGTTTGAACCGGCCGCGCTTCTGTAGCAGCGGCTTCCAAAGGTCACCCAGCTTGCTAAGTCGCGCAGGCACGTTATCGATTCTGAAGTCCTCAATGCTGACACCGCGCTCGAGCTCCGACCACTCAACCGGTGTAGAAACCGTCGCCTTCGGCTTTGGCCTGATCGAATATATCGAAGCAAGCGTTCGGCCCCAGGCGTTTTGGTTATAGTCGACTAATACCCTGCCCCGCGGCCGCTTCGAAACTATGTAGACCGCCGTGAGGAGCTTTGGCGCCTGCGCCGCGAGCGCATGAGAAAACTCTTTAGCAAAGCTCCACACCTGTTTCTGCGTGGGCCCGCGCTCAATCGGGACGTAAATATGAATGCCTTTTGATCCGGTGGTCTTTGCGAGACAAGGCATCCTCAAAGACTCAAGCGCCTCGCGTAGCAGCAGGGCCGTCTCAATCACCTTCCCAAACGACGCACCTGGAACGGGATCAAGGTCGAAATGAAGATAATCGGGCCGGTCAACGTCATCACAACGCGCGTACCACTGGTTCAGGTCGATGCAACCGAGATTAACTACCCAAAGCAGCGACGCAAGGTCTTGAATCATGGGAAAGTCGATTACATTCCCCGACGAATGCTCGATGTGACAAAGCTCAATCCACTCAGGCCTGGGGGAGGGCGCGCGCTTCATAAAGAAAAACTCGCCTGCAGCCCCATTTGGATAGCGCTTCATCACCATCGCGCGATCGGTCAGGTGCGGAAGTAGATAAGGCGCTACATCAGCGTAGTACTGCAGCAGGTCACGCTTTGTTATGCCCAGCTTTGGCCAAAACAGTTTCCCGAGATTTGTGAGCTTAACAATCCGGCCCTGAACGTCGAGCTCGACCCCCTGAAGATCTTTTGGCAGCACCAGGCGCTTTGTCGGCGGTTTGGCGCGCTTCGTAGATAAGGCTTCAGATCTTTCGACTCTTGCCGGGTGATAGTCGCGACTTGCAGGTTTAGAAGGCACGTTAGTTAAAGTTATACATTAAAGATGGGGCACAGAGGGGTGGGGTCACGTGCGGGAGATTTCTTCCATTTCACTTTCAATCGCTTGCAGCGCTTTCATCAGCGTCAGCCGATGGGCTGCATGGATGGCCTTGCTAAGTTGATCCTCTACGCGAGAGCGAGAGTGCTTTAGAGAGTCGAGACGTTGAAGACGAGCGCGTGCCTCGGCTGCAAGCCGAGGCGCGTTTTCAGCTTGCGAGGCGCGCTGATTAGCTTCCTCAACCTGCTCCTCAAAAGATTTGCCCCATCCGATTGCCATGTTAGTAGGACAGACATTCTCTGTCCGCTTTTTGTGCTCTTCAATTCCCCTTGTATGCACTCAATCAGGGACAGGCAAGAATGCCTGTCCTACACCACGGTTCCGTCTTTAATCACTGCGTTCTTCGGAACGATGATAATACCGTCACGAATGTAGTAAGAATTCCCTTCCCCATCAGCTTCCATCGTTCTCGCTTCATTGACTAGTCGGACACCGCTACCGATGCGCGCGTTCTTATCGACGATCGCTCGATTGATAACGGTATTTTCACCGATACCAACACGCGGCAGGCTCGCGGCGAGGTCGTCACGCATCTCTTCAAAGGTTTGGTAGTAGTCAGCGCCCATAAGAAACGAGGAGTCTATCAGCACGCCCTTTGAAATTCTGCTTCTCAGGCCCACCACTGAATTTGTTATGGCCGCTCCGGTAATGATGCAGCCCTCACTTACGATCGAATCGCGAATCTGTGACTCTTCGATTTTCGACGGCGGCAGGTAACGCGCTCTGGTGAATACCGGCGCTTCCGCGTCAAACAAATTGAACTTCGGAATCTTCGAGGTTAGATCGAGGTTAGCGCGGTAGAACGCGCTGATGGTACCAATGTCTTCCCAGTAGCCGTTAAAAAGAAAAGCTTGCACGTTGCGCGTCTTGATGGCGCCCGGAATTATTTCTCTGCCGAAATCGACCCAGCTCGCGTCCTCGGCCAGCAACTGCTCCAACTGGGGATACTTAAATACATAGATTCCCATCGAGGCCAGGTAGGGCCGCATGATTGCTTCTTCAACACTCAGGCCCAACTTGCTTGTGTCAACGCGCATCGCCTCCAGTTCCTGTCCCTTCGGTTTTTCCTTGAACTCAATGATGCGACCGCTGTCGTCAGTCTTTAGTAAGCCAAAGTCACTCGCCGCAAGCGGATCGCACGGAGTTACCGAAACAGTAACGTCAGCATCGCTTTCGAAGTGGCGGTCCAGGAATCGCCGGTAATCCATGTGATAGAGATGATCGCCTGAAAGGATCAGCAACGTATCGATTCCCCAATCGCGTATGTGGGGCAAAACCTGGCGCACGGCGTCCGCAGTTCCCTGGAACCATTGCGGGCTATCGGGTGTTTGTTCGGCAGCCAGAATCTCAACAAAGCCATTGGAAAACTGCGAGAAGCGGTAGGTCTGGGCGATGTGGCGATTCAACGAAGCAGAGTTGTATTGCGTGAGGACAAACATCTTGAAGACGTCGGAGTTAATGCAATTCGAGATGGCAATGTCCACCAGGCGGTACTTGCCGCCCAATGGCACGGCTGGTTTTGATCTCTGCTGGGTGAGCGGAAACAGGCGTGTTCCCGCACCACCACCCAGGATTACTGCAAGCAGGTTACGTCTTTCAGGCATCCGTGCTCTACGATTTGTGAATTGGAAGAACGGTTCGAGGATAGACGCAAACTGAGTCGGGTTTCAAGTGAGCGAGTCTGGAGAAGGTCAGTAAAAAGATGCGACGCAAAATCTTTGCGCTCAATAAGCCAAGGGAGCGCCCACGGTGCTTCTGTCGCCGGCAGCTTCCTGCGCAATCTTTACGCCGACGCTGGCGCCGATTCGAGTGGCTCCCGCCTCTACTAACTTACGCGCATCATCCAGGCCTTTGACGCCGCCAGACGCTTTCACTCCCAACCCGGAGCCAACGGTGCGACGCATTAGAGCAATATCAGCTACGGTTGCGCCGCCTTTGGAGAAACCGGTTGAAGTCTTGACGAAGTCCGCGCCCGCATTTTTCGCAGCCTGGCAAGCTCGAACTTTCTCATCGTCAGTCAGCAACGCCGTTTCAATGATTACTTTGCAGATCACATTATATTCGTGAGCTACTTCAACTACGGAACGAATATCGTGTTCCACAAGACAATCATCCCCACTGCGTAGCGCGCCGACGTTGATGACCATATCAACTTCACGGGCGCCGTCGAATATCGCACGGCGCGCTTCATACGCCTTGACGTCCGAGAGTGTAGCGCCGAGCGGAAATCCGATGACGGTACAAACGGGAACTCCACTGCCCTGCAGGTTACACGTAGCGGCGCGTACCCAGGTGGGGTTAACGCACACTGAAGCGAAGCGATAGCGCGCGGCTTCTTCGCATAACTTTTTTATATCTTCGTCGGTAGCTTCAGGTTTTAGCAGCGTGTGGTCGATCAGACTTGCCCAGTCCCGCGCCGATGAAGTCTCGCCTAATACGAGTCCGATTCGCGAAGCGCCGGCGTCGACAATCCGATGCATTCGCTCGGGACAACGGTTGAAGCATTCGGAAGTGCAGCCGCACATGGCCGCCTGGTTCAAACCATCACTGCCATCACCATTTAGGCGCGCCACGATAGCGTCGGTAATCTGTTCGATCAGCAGTTCGAGGTCGCCGTTGTGGGAATTTGTTGGCATTGAAGGAAGTTCCGAAGCTTGCAGGTGGCAATTTTGCCAAGACTATTCTAACACGTGCGTTAGAGGACGTTTACTGAGGATAGGAGTAGGACGAGTATCAATTTGTCACTATCTTAGCGGTTAGACGTAGCACAGAAACCAGGCTGATCCACGAAATATTACGAACACAATCCAGAAAAATCAGCGGGAATATTGCCGTTCTACTGCATCGATCTTTGCTACACGTTTCCGATGACGATCTTCGGTAATCTCTGTCGCTAGCCATTCGCGAACTATCTCCCTCATCTTAGCGACGTTAATCGTCTTACTTCCCAGCGTCAGAACATTCGCGTCGTTATGCTCGCGTGAATTCCGCGCCACGGCGACCGAATAGCAAGCTGCCGCACGCACCCCCGGCACTTTGTTGGCCGTCATCGCACTGCCCACTCCAGCGCCATCGATTACGATCCCTAAATCAGCCCGTCCCTCGGAAACACTCTTCGCCACTGCGAAAGCAAAGTCAGGATAGTCGACCGCTTCCTCCGAATCGGTGCCGAAGTCATGGACCTGGTGTCCCGACTCCTCGAGGAAGGACTTCAGTTGTTCCTTCATCTTGAAGCCGCCGTGATCAGCGCCCACCGCAACCATGCGAGACGTTTTGCTTCCGCGTCGCGGCACGCGGCGAACAATTTGAATTCGTCGCTCCGCGACAATATCGGCGGCGAGTGGCGTCAAACGCGCCCCCTCGGCAATTCTTAGAGAGGCACCGGCGGAAAGATCGCGCACGTCATCCTCGGTGATGACCGTCTTCGACGACTCGTCCACAATAGACGACGCCTCGCTTGGGTTGGACTTTGGGGCTTGATCGACGAAAGGGCTTGACGGATTGGTTGAGCTTTCCGCTTCGTCGGGGATGGCCCTATCGAGTACATCACGAACGAGGGCCCTGATTCGATCACGTGTAGAGTTGTCGTCCATAGATGAAAGTAAACAGTAAACAGTAGACAGTAAACAGCAGGGTTCGTAGTCAGTAGTCAGTAGTCAGTAATCAGAAGTCAGTAATGAGAAGTCAGCGATTTTGGATAACTAGTTTAGAAGCTTTTGATGCCCGAACAGCCGGCCCGACTATTCCGCTGTTTACTGTCTACTGTTTACTTCCTTACACCAACGACACATCGCGCAGGTCTAGCAGCCGCCCCGCCACCGCCACTACTCTGCCGGAGCGCATTTTTATGTCTACTCGGCCCACATAAATGCCGCTCTTGCCTACTTGAAAGATAGTCGTATTGGCGCCCGACGGAGTTCTAGTTACTACCGGTTTGTGCATGAAGGTATGCGTGTGACCGCCGGCGATGAAGTTTATTCCATCTACCTGAGAAGCTATCTGAGAATCGCCAATCTCATCCC
The DNA here is from genome assembly GCA_963728625.1 of Pyrinomonadaceae bacterium. Lineage (GTDB taxonomy): Bacteria > Acidobacteriota > Blastocatellia > Pyrinomonadales > Pyrinomonadaceae > PSRF01. Next base: position 235,308 of record CAVSKU010000011.1, on the reverse strand, counting down.
CCTTGGGGTTCGCGAAATAGCCAAGATGGGTCATCGCGATGACCAAAGAGCAACGTTCACGTCCACGCAAAGTCTTTACTACATCGACAGCAGCTCGTACGGGCTCTACGTATTTAACGCCTTTGAAATTATTGGGTGTAATCAAGCCATTCGGATTAACCCCCAAACCAAATAAACCGATTCTCACTCCTCCCAACTCACGAACAACATATGGCTTTACCCGGCCTTCCAGCGCCGTGCCGTGCACGTCGTAGTTTGCGGAGACGAAATCGAAGTTCGCAAACTTCATGGCCGCCGCTAACGCATCGACGCCGTTGTCAAACTCGTGATTCCCCAGAGTAGCCGCGTCATACCCAATCATCGACATTGATTTAAATTCAACTTCACCTTTGTAGAAGTTGAAGTAAGGCGTCCCCTGAAAAGAGTCGCCCGCATCGATCAGCAGGGTATTTGGATTCTCTCTGCGCACGCGTCTCACCAAAGTCGCTCGGCGCGCCACACCTCCCTGCCCGCCATTGAGTTTGTCTTTAGCGGGGATGGGATCAATTTGTGAGTGTGTGTCGTTGGTGTGAAGGATGGTGATCAGTGTCTCGCGCTTCTTCGCTAACAATAGCGGCGCGGCGAGGGCTGATACGAAGTCGCCGGCAAATGAAGTAGGCGCCAATGAGAAGGCCGCGCCGCCAACGATTGATGAGCTTAGAAATTTTCTTCTGGTAATCATTGTGGCTTCTCAGCCTCAGTTGACGATTTTTCGGAGCTGAAACGGCCGTCGAGCTTCGAGACTATAGGCCGGCCCGCAGCGGTTTCGGACTTAACGTAATCGAGTACGGCGTCCCGCATCGTTATGTTGAGCGCGCGAAGGTTTTTCCCTTCCTGCAAAACTTTGTAGTCGCCACCTCGCTTGACGAGGTAATCAATCGTCACAATTGTATAGGTGGCCTGGGGATCGAGCTCAAACTCTTTGCCGGCTTCGGTGAGTTTTACCGAAACGATCTCGTCTTCTTTCTTCTCGTTTGTACGAAAGGTTATGCGGGCGCCAGATTGTGCGTCACGCGCCTTAAACATTACCTCCAAAAACCGGCGCAACTGTTCCCCGGTAAGATCTATAGTTACCAGCTCGTTCTCGAACGGAAGAACTTCGAAGATATCACCCGCCGTCAAATCGCCCTCTGGAATCGCATTCTTGCGCAGGCCACCGCTGTTGATGATCGTGAGTACGACTGGTTTGCCAAGTTTCACCTGGGCCCGATCACGCAAGGCATCGACGACAAAATTCCCCATTGACCCCGCTCCGATTCCGCCTTTCTTGAGATCGCCTTTCAATTTACCGACGACTTCATTCAGCGCGCGAACGCGCGGAGCATATGCGACCAGCATCTTTTCTACCGAGGGGTCGTCCGGAATGCGAGAGTCAACGAGGATCTCCCGGACGCGCCCGGCTGGTTTAGGAGCGGGAGCAGTTGCGGCAGATTGCGGGTATGCTCGCCATTCCCCAGCGAAAAACACACCCAGCAACAGCGCACAGGTTAAGACTGCAGGCTTGAAACGTGACACTGTGGAGTCCTTTTTGGCAGTGAAAAAATAACAGGCTCAAATGCTGGAGCCGATTGACGTTCTGGAGAGAGCTTCAATAGTATGTCGCAACGGTAGAAAACAGTAAACAGGAAACACGAATCAGTAAACAGTAGACAGTAAACAGAAAACAGCAGCCGGAGTAAGCGTCCCCTGTTGTCATCACAGGCTTTTCTAAATTAGTTAATGCTAATCGCTGAGTACTTGTACAAATCACTGAACAGTGACTACTGACTACTGACTACTGTTTACTGTTTACTTTCTTCCCTGAGGAGTAATTAACCTTGTCCACCCCTTCAACGCAAATGACTTCAGAATTCAAGAATCCTAACCTGGAAGTGCTCTACTCGGAGGAGCAAATTCAAAACCGAATCAAGGAACTCGGCGCCCAGATCACGCGCGATTACGCCGGTCGCAATCCACTCCTTGTCGGCGTCTTGAAGGGAGCCTGTTTTTTCCTCAGCGATCTGCTGCGGGCGATCGACACTCGTCTTAGTATCGAGTTCATGGCGATCTCAAGTTACGGCTCATCAACCCGAACCTCCGGTGAGGTTCGCATTATGAAAGATCTTGATGTGCCGATCGAAGGACGCGACATCCTCGTGGTTGAGGACATTGTTGATACCGGCCTGACGCTAAGCTACCTGCTGGCGAATCTTGAATCGCGAGGGGCGGCCAGCGTGAAGCTCATTGCCCTGTTGGATAAGTTTGAGCGACGGGAAAAGGAAGTGAAGATCGACTACCTTGGTTTTCAGATTCCTGATCATTTCGTCGTTGGCTACGGGCTGGATTTCGCTGAGCGATACCGTAACCTGCCATTCATTGCGGTCTTGAAAAATCCAGAGTAGTTTTCTCCAGGCATCGAACACTAATCCGCTAAACTTAAGGAGTCCTCATGAAACGTGTCTTGGTTTTGCTCGCACTGACAATCTGTTTTGGATTATCCAACGTCTCGGCCCAAACCGATTGGTCAAAAGTCCAGATCAAGGCAACTCAGGTAAGCGGAAATGTCTACATGCTCGAGGGCGCGGGAGGAAACATCGGCGTTTCCGTTGGGCCTGACGGCATCCTTATTGTCGACGATCAATATGCGCCCCTGGCCGACAAGATCAAGGATGCGTTAAAGAAACTCGGCGAGGGCAAACTAAGATTCATCTTGAATACACACTGGCACGGGGATCACACTGGGGGAAACGCCGCCCTCGGAGGTCCCGACGCTCCGGTCATCGCGCATGACAACGTGCGAAAACGTTTGGGTACTGAACAAAGATCCGAGTTTTGGAAACGCACCACCCCTGCCTCGCCGAAAGAAGCGCTTCCAGTGATCACTTTTGACCACTCGCTGACGGTGCACTTCAATGGGGAAGAGATTCGCGCGATACACTTCCCTTCCGGGCACACAGACGGAGACAGCATCATCTACTTCACCACCTCAAACGTCATCCACATGGGTGACCATTTCTTCGCCGGCCGTTTTCCTTTTGTGGACCTGGAAAGCGGCGGCACAGTAGCAGGCTTCACGAAGAATGTCGGTGACGTAATCGCAAAGCTGCCCGCAGGCGTAAAAATAATTCCCGGACACGGGCCACTCTCAGCGCCTGAAGATCTGAAATCATTTCACCGCATGCTGATTGAAACGACCGACATTGTGCGGAAGAAGATGAGAGCCGGAAAAACGCTGGCACAGATTAAAACCGAAGGATTACCTGAAGAGTGGAAATCGTGGGGCACCGGCTTCATCAAGACGGACGTTTGGATCGAGACCATCCATCGCAGCTTCTCCGCCAAGTGAATAACTAGAAACCGAACTGATCACTCAACACGTTTACAGGCGGGCAGTGCCCGCCTCTAAACGTTGAGCTGTGACTCAAAAGTCTCGTGCGGCGCGTAGCGTTGCGGTGATTTTAGCCCGGCCTTTCCAAGGCCGGGATCAAGAGACCGCGCAAGTCTGGCGTCGCGTAGCGACGCCATGAACAGGAATCGCCAGTAGCTCTCATCCCGTCGCTGACGCGACGGTCCAACTAAAACCGCTCATCTTATCCCGGCCTTTCAAAGGCCGGGCTAAAGGTCACCGCGACGCTACGCGTCGCTTCGAGCGATTTCGCCTTGGGGACAAGCTAGCGTCCCGCACTCCAAAGAGTTGTTGCCCGCCCGGTAGTCGCCCGCTCTCAGTTCTGCGCGAGCTCCGCCAGGAAGCTCTTCCCGGCCGTTAGTTTTAATCCGAAATTATCCGCAACTGTCTGCCCGATGTCTGCGAGCGAGCCGCGCGTGCCGAGGTCGACCCCCGCGCGAGCAGTCTTGCCAAAAACTAAGAGTGGTGCGTACTCGCGTGTGTGATCAGTGCCCGGATAGCTCGGGTCATTACCATGATCCGCAGATATGATCATCAGGTCGCGAGGCTTCATCGCGGCTTCCAGATAAGGAAGACTGGAATCGAAGTGTTCCAGCGCACGCGCGAACCCCTCTGTATCGCGCCGATGTCCATAGAGCATGTCGAAGTCAACGAGGTTGGCGAAAATCAAACCGCGAGTGTTCTGCTCGAGCGCGTGAATGGTCTGATCTATCGACTGCTGGTTGTTTTTAGCTTTCAGGTCAGCCGTGACTCCGACTGAATCGTAGATCGAAGCGATCTTGCCAATACAGACTACATCGAGATCTTCATCCTTCAGTGCGGGGAGCAAATTTTGTCGCGGTGGCGGGACAGCATAGTCGTGGCGATTCTCGGTACGATAAAAATTCCCGGGCCTCCCCAGAAAAGGCCGGGCTATTACGCGTCCGACTTTGTGTTGTCCGTCCAGAATTGCACGCGCTGTCTCGCAGATCTCGTAGAGTCGGTCCAACTTGATGACTTCTTCGTGGGCGGCAATTTGAAAGACGGAGTCACCGGAGGTGTAAACAATCGGCTTGCCGGTGTTGACGTGGGCTTCGCCTAACTCCTTTATGATCTCCGTGCCTGACGCTGGGACGTTTCCGAGAATTCCCGGAACATTCGTCTCTCTAATGAAGCGGTCGATGATCGACGGTGGGAATCCATTTGGGTAGAGCGGAAATGCCTGCTCGAGAATTATTCCGGCCATCTCCCAGTGGCCCGTCGTGGTGTCCTTGCCGTTTGAACGCAGAGCGCACTTGCCATACGAACCGCGTGGTTCAGAAGCGGGCGGCACTCCGTTCAGCGGCCGCACATTTCCCAACCCCCAGGACTGCAGGTTGGGGAGCCTCACCGTCCGTGATTCACAGATGTGCCCAAACGTGTCTGCACCCGCATCGCCCCACTCCGGTGCGTCGGGCATCGCCCCTATGCCTGCGCCATCCAGGACGACTAAGATGATTCTATTGAAGCTACTACCCAATCCATTTTCCATTTATCATTTTTCATTTCTCATTTTTTCATTTAAGTCCCAGGTCTTAAGAGCGTCGCGCAGTTTTTAGAGACCCGGTAAAGATTTTGCACAATTCTCTGTTTTCGCGAGCCAAGTCTAGCAGCAATTCTTTTCTCACAATTTGACTCCGCTCGATCATCCGTAACCAAATCGATGTCTCGTTTAATTCCTTGAGTACAATTCGAAGTTTGTGAACAAAATCCGCGTAACTCTCTGCGCCTCTGGCTTCACCATAGTTAGGCGCAGGCGACGTGCCTGACCTCAAAATTTGTCCTGCGATGTGTTTGCCCGCCGGTGTTTTGGGAAGGTTTGCCGAAAGGGAAATAATCCGGACTCCAAAATCGATCAGCCGGTTCTCTAACTCGTCGGCTCTCGCCTGAGCACTCTTTCCAAGTTCGCCCTCTTCCATACTTCCATTTTCATGGTGCGGCTATCCCAAATGACAAATGAAAAATGAGAAATGAGAAATGGAAAATATGCTTGGTTTCTTTCATTCATTGCCACGTTACCCCTTCGGTGCATAGTATCCTTCCCTCGCCCGCACCTGCGCCTTGTCCTGAACACCCTGCACCTCAACCTTGATCGTGCGAAACTTGCCGTCGCGCGCTTTGTTGGTAGGGTAATAACCTAGACTGTATTGCGTACCAATCTCTGCCGCCACGCGTCCAAAAGCTGCGCGCGCATCCTGCAGGGTGGCGGCTGCAAACGTGCTGCCTCCGCTCGCCCTGGCGAGGTCGTTCATCTGCCGTCGCGCCAGGTTGTAAAGGTCGCGGCTGATCTGCATGCGCTCGAAGGAGCCCATCTGGCAAAACTCCTCAAAGTCTTCAGGCTTTGAGCGCGGCTGAAAGGCGCGACGATAACGTTGCAGTTGCTTGGTGGAAAGCACTACACCTCCGTCGCCACAAGGCTTCAGGAGCGCGTTCTCAACAAACTCTTCCGTATTGACCTGGATGAAATAGGAGGCGATACCGGCGCGCACGAGTTTGTTCCTGGCCGTTTCAAACTCTGAATTGCTGGAGGAGTCAACGCCATCAGTTAACGCGACGAACGCCCGGCGGCCGCGCAGGTCAGTGCCGGGTAATTCACGAAAGACCTCGTCTGCAATACGTTCGAGAGCATCGTAATAGGGAGTGCCGTTGCTGGTGCCCAGAGCCTTGATTGCCTTTTGCAGTGTCTTGCGGTCATCCGTGAGACCGGCAAGAACGTCCACGCTGGCTACCGCCGGGCCACGTCCCTCACGTTTCGTTGCGAAACCGACGATCGCCACGCGGTCGCCTGGCCTAAGCGCATCGATGAACGAGATAGCCGCTTGTCGCACCAGCGCGAGGTCCGCGCGCGTGGACCCTGACGTGTCTAGTAACAGCGCGATCTCAAATGGCGTTTCGGTGGTTGCGAAGTCCGAGATCTTTTGTAATTGCCCGTTTTCGAAGAGCTTGAAGTTTTCGGTTCGCAGCCCCGACAGCGGACGCCCGGAACCGTTCATTACCACAGCCGGCACGGAGACGAGTTGCGTGTCCACACGCACCACGTCGCCTTCGTCAAGTTCTTCCAACTTCTCGCGTCCGGAATTCGCAGGTGGTGTTTGTGTGTCACCGTTGACGCGGCGCGGACGTTGCTGATTGGCGGTCTGACCATTAACCGGAAGCAATTGCCCGTAGAGAAGAATGATGGATATAAGGACTGTGAGTTTGAGAAAGGAAGACATGGCTTTTTCTCTCTTCAAAAGATTGGCTTGGGGAGCTGGCAGACAGTGCTTTTGAGGGAAACTATAACGGAAATTTTTGCTGGAGCAAAACAATCCAAGCCCGGGTAAACAAGCCAGTGGGTTGACAAATGCAGAACCGGGAGCGTTAGCGACCGGCATTCAATTGGTATTGTCATACAATCCCGATCGTTGGCTTGGCTGGGTAACCTGAAGTCATGAATGATTGGTTCAATGAGAATTCTTGCCTACTTGAATGCCGGTCGCTACCGCTCCCGGTTCTGCATTTGTCTACTCACTGAAGCGAGTGGTCACTGTCGAGTAACCTTCGCCAGTCGCTTGCTGCGGTTACTAGTCCTGTGCTGCACCGCCAAGTTGAATCTGCGCTTCTTAAATAAGTAGAAATAAGGCAAAGGACCTTTGTGTTTCGGTTTGGATGGTTCGTATATCGAATCTCGCCGAGGTTGAGCTTCTCCACCTTGACAGTGCCAGAGCGTTCTCTTAGCATGACGAGTCGCCGCTGCATCATTACGTGGCAGCGAATGATCTTTGGATAAGAGTTGCGGGCACGTATGTCAATGGTAGACGGCTTCCCTTACAAGGAAGAGGTTGGGGGTTCGAGTCCCTCCGCGCCCACCAGGACGAAGATGCAAGATGCTAGATGCTGGAAGATAGTCAGCCACAGCATTCACGACCAGCATCTAACATCCAGCATCTAGCATCTGGTTTGTCTGCGGAGTCGTAGTTCAGTTGGTTAGAACGCCGGCCTGTCACGTCGGAGGTCGCGGGTTCGAGTCCCGTCGGCTCCGCCACTTTAAAGCGGTTGCACTTCAGGTAGAATGAAGGGCAACCGCTTTTTCATTTTTCTACCGAGTTTAGAGTACAGCCTTTAGGCTGCTGTGTTGATAAACAGCGAGCTAAAGCTTGTACTCTTAATTCGTAGCGAGAAGTTTAGAGTACATGTAGGCTGCTGTGTTGATAAACAGCAAGCTAAAAGCTTGTACTCTCAACTAAAACACAATGATTTCAGTTTTTGAGGCAATTCAGATCGTCAAAACGCAGACCAAAGCGCTACCGGCTGAGCGAATCGCCCTGAAAGAAGCCCTGGGTCGTGTGCTCGCGGAAGATATCGTCGCCGATTCCGATTTGCCTCCATTCGATCGTTCGCAAATGGATGGCTACGCGTTGCGCGCGGCCGATGTGCAGAAAGTGCCTGCGCGTCTGAAGATCGTTGGCGAATCTGCAGCGGGCCGCGGTTGGCATCAGCGGATGGGGTCGGGAGAGGCGGTGCGAATAATGACAGGCGCTCCGGTGCCCGAGGGTGCAGACAGCGTGCAGCAGGTAGAGCTGACGCGAGAACAGGATGGCAGCGACACAGTCGAGATTCTGGAGCAGGTGGCCCAGGGACGTTCTATTGTTCAGCGAGGCGCCGAGATAAAGGCTGGCGAGTTGGTTCTCAAAAAAGGTGAATCAATCACCGCCGGCATGATGGCTGTGCTGGCGTCGTTTGGTTACGCGCACGTTTCTGTTGGACCTAGACCTCAGGTCACAGTGATGGCCACTGGTACTGAGCTCGTTGCAGTAGACCAAAAACCAGGCCAGGATCAGATTCGTGACTCCAACAACTTTTCCATTGCGGCTTACGCGTCACAGGCCGGCGCCGTCGTCGAGCGACTCCCGCTCGCCGGTGATGACACCCTCTTACTCAAGCGGCAGATTCGCGAAGCAGCCGATCGCGCGGACCTGTTGATAACCTCCGGCGGAGTCTCTGTGGGGGTTTATGATTTTACTAAGGTGGCCTTACGCGAACTCGGCGCCGAGATCTTTTTGGAACGCGTTGCCCTGAGGCCGGGCAAGCCTACCGTGTTTGCACGTCTGCCAAATGGCACGCTCTTTTTCGGTTTACCCGGCAATCCGGTTTCGGTATCCGTCACTTTTAACCTCTTCGCGCGCACGGCGCTGCTTGCCATGCAGGGCGCAACTCAAAACGAGCTGCCAGAAGCAACTGCGATCCTGAAGAGCAGCGTGAAGGCGGCCCGCGAACGCGAAAGCTACCTGCCCGCCGAATTAACCACCAATGAGAAAGCCGAGTTGGTGGTGTCGCCGCTAAAGTGGGGCGGTTCCTCTGACTTTGTAGCGTTTGCGCGCGCTACTGCGCTGGTAATTGTTCCGGCTGATGCAGGCGTCCTGGATGCGGGGGCCAGAGTGCGGGTTCTAAACCTGCCAAGCTAGCATCGGTGTGGTTTACTCAAGAGCTACCACTGGTCTCTTGCGACGCGTAGCGTCGCATTGAATTTAGCCCGGTCTTTCAAGGCCGGGCACCAACGCGCTAGAACCCGCCTGCGTCGCGTCAGCGACGTAATGAGCAGTTTCGATTGAGCGGAATTCAAGGCGTCGCTACGCGACGCAGGTAGATTTGGTTACACGAACCCGGCCTTTCAAGGCCGGGCTAAATTCAATTCGACGCTACGCGTCCACTTTCCAAACCCAGCGGTAGCGGCAAGTCGTTACGAATGAGCCCTGGTGTTGGCAGGTTTGAAACCAAAGACACTAAGAAACGCTTCCAGGCGACGGAAAAACTTGATCCGATTCAGGAATGGATTGAGCCAACCGTTGGTAATGCAATAATGCCGGTTGAAAGGCGCCGTGTGATGACGTTGGTGATGGGAGGGTTCGAGCACCAAACGCTTTCGTTGCAGCCACCGAATCAGATTGGAAGGATCCTCATGGTGTGCCCATTTGTGGAACTGGTTGGTAGCGACTGTGGCAGCGGCCAACAACGCCACAAATAGTACTTTGAATGCTAGCCACCCCGATTGCGGCAGTAACCAAAGTAGATAAAGACAAATCCCCAGCACCGGCACCGCGAGGATGCAGGAGTTACCCAGCGTTACTACGACGTTGTGGGTGCAAATATCGCGCGGGTAAAGATGATGAAGTCGGAACGGCTTGACCAGGCTGCGGCCGATGATCGGTGTATCTTCCGAGAAATAAGTATCGGCAAACCAATGCACCAATCCCGACACGAGATCTCCGCCGATGATCCCCAGAGGAATCGCCAGCAGCGCCCACCCCAGACTGTCGAGGTGATAGAGGCGCGCCAGCGAGAAATATAAAGCGAGTGCAAAGATCGGCGGAAACAGGAAGAGATTCGAATGCTCCAGAAATGAATGAAACGGGCTCGAATGCTCCTCTACTCCACTATAGCCTGATCGCAAATCAGATTTCAGCGCCTCGCGCTCAGCAGACAAAGTCTTATCGCTCGCACGAATTAACGGCGCGCACTCGATCGCCTCGACTGTAAAGGGTTCGCTTCGTAGGGTAGCTGACATAAGTAGTTGTTGCTTGGCCTGGCCGCCTGAACTCGTTATCTTAACTACGTACGATGTCCGCCCCAGGATCGGATTTTTTGCGTTAGGCTTAACTAATTATTCTGATATGCTCAGAAAAACGCAATAGCGGAAGTTAATGATCCAGGCTTAAGCCAAAACCTGCAATGTCGCAACTTTCACACATCGACGATGAGGGCCGTGTCCGCATGGTCGATACAAGCAATAAATCAATCACCACGCGGAAGGCAACTGCGTCAGGCCGCGTTTTGATGGCCGCGGAAACTCTGGCGGCGGTTAAGGAACACCGAACACCAAAAGGCGATCCGCTGGAAGCAGCCCGGCTGGCGGGCATAATGGCGGCAAAGCGAACTGCTGATTTGATCCCACTTTGCCATCCTTTGCCGCTGACGCATGTCGACGTGCAAACGCGTGTGGAAGCTTACGGAATCCACCTTGAAGCTACCGTCGCTACGAACGCGCAAACCGGGGTGGAGATGGAGGCATTGACCGCGGTTAGCCTCGCGGCACTTACGATCTACGACATGTGCAAAGCCCTGGACAAAGGAATTACGATTTCCGACATTAGATTAGAAAAGAAGACCGGCGGGAAATCCGGCGACTATCTGCGAGAGCCCTGACTACCGGACAAACTGGGAACATCGTCAATTCTCCACGCGTTTATTAGTCTGCGGTAGACGAATAGACGGGAGACTTGGTTATGAAATACAACCTTTCTCAGGACGCGCGGCCACAAGCGGCTGTTTTGCTGACGGCGGCAATAATCTCGATCGTCCTTTGGTTCATCCCCTTTGCCGAACTACTGACATATCCCTTTCGTCTATTCGTCACTTTCATACACGAGGGCGGGCACGCAATTGCAGCTCTGCTCACGGGCAACTCGGTTGACAGTTTGAGCATAGCGACGAACGCCAGCGGCGAAACCTACACTTCTCAAGGCGGTCCGATTTCGCAAATATTTGTCGCCAGTGCCGGCTACCTCGGGGCAATGGCGTATGGGGCAGCGTTATTAGTGATGATTCGCCGAAGCGTTGCGGCGCGCGCTGTCTTACTTGGATCGGCCGGGATTGTTCTCACCCTGACACTCATTTTTGGTCTCTTCAAACCACTTATATCAGGCGCGGCGTGGTCCGCCATTCCGTTCACCTTATTTGCCGGAACACTGCTTAGCGCCGGGCTGGTTTTGCTGGCAAGGTTCGCTCGGGCTCGCGTGGCAACATTTGTCGTAAGCTTTCTCGCGGTGCAATGTATTCTTAACGCGCTGTTGGATCTGAAGACAGTTTTCTTCCTCTCGACTCCGTTTGCTCCCGCCGTTCCGACAGATGCGGTGAACATGGCAAATGCGACCGGTATCCCCGCATTCTTCTGGGCGGTGATCTGGATCGCTATGGCGTTTGGCATCCTCGCGCTGGCGATGCGTGTTTACGTGAAGCGTAAACCGGTCCTGCTGGATCCATACCTGCCGGTAGCTGAAATCCCGGAAGTTTCACCGATTTCAAGATTGAGTGTTTAGAATCGGAGCTTGTAGCGAGCGGTAATACTGCGGCCTGGCCCATCAATGCCCCAGCCAGGATTGCGGTGACTCTTGTCGAAGATGTTTTCGAAGTCGATGGAAATCTCCTGCCTCTCGTTGAAGCGGAACCCACCGCGCAGATTTACCAACCCGTAACCTGGAATTGCAGTGAAGAGCGGAACGGCGGTGTCGGCGTTGGCAACGAACACTCCATTTATCACTGCCCCAATCGGCAGAAGTCGATTCTGTACCTGGGTGAGGGTTTCTCCCGTAGGTATTAGCATCCCACCGGCGGAGCCACACTGGCCGTTGGTGCCCGGCGTGGTCAAACCGCGCACACATGCCCCACGGCGAAAGAAATTCTGAATATTTGTGCGCGACCTCGCCGCTCCGGTTCGCCTATCCGCCAGATCAAGGGTGGACAATCGATCCTGACGGCCGGCAAACGTTGCGTAGCCCTCAATCCAGTATCGTCTGCGAGGCGGCTGATAAAGCAGACGCACGAACGCAAGTTGTGGCGGCAGTCCCCCGCCACCGAGGTTCGGCGCCTGACCGGTAACGCGATCCGCCGCGTGCACGTAGGTGTAATTGCCGCCAATGGCCCAGGAGTCGTTGAAGCGATAATCAACCTCATACTCCAGCCCCTTCATTCTCGTTGCACTGAAGTTGGACTGCACCAACACGGGCGCCGTCGATAGCGACACGAAAACAGCGCCGTTTGCATTTTGTCCTTCAATCCGCTCGCTGCCGAGGAACAAACCGACCGCGCCCTGGGGGAGGATTAGTGTTTGCCGGACGATCGTGTTCGCATAATCAATGATGAAGGCACTCAACTCGGTATCAAAGCGGCCCTTCTTAAATCGAAAACTAAGATCGTAGTTGTTGCTCGTTTCCGATTTGAGCGGCGACACGGCGATTCCGGTTGAAACGGCATTTGCGTCTGCTGTACTTCCAATCGTTGCGCCTAGCCCGAGCACGTCGGTAGTTGCGACCTGAAAGCCGACGCCAACCAATCCAGTCGAACCAAGACTGGTGATGTTTGGAGCGCGGAAACCGCGACTGTAATTGAAGGCCAGATTTACACCCTTGGTTAAAGTAGCCACGGCGCCAATCCGCCCCGAGAAGTCTGCCACTCGCAGCGAATCGTCGGGAAAAAGAGGCCGGCCGTTTACCAACGGACTATTGGAAGCGCGTGAGCGGTACGAAGCGACGTTGTAACGCAAGGCGCCCGTTATCCTCAATCGGTCTGGCACTGCTTCAAACGCGTTCTGCACGTAGACGCCGGCAAGAATGTAGCGAGCTCCATGTGGAACGCGCGGTCGAGTAATCGTTGTTACCCCAGTCGCCGGATCAATCGCGTTTGGTTGGAAAGTGTAGGACGGCGCGTCAACATGGTCGCGGTAAACGTCGCCGCCGATTAGGAAGCTGTTACGCGCGCCAATCTGTTTGTCGAGAAAGAAACTGAACCCGGCGCTGTTCGTTCGCTCTTTGTCGTGAGTGATCGCACCGAGGGGATTTCCCTGCCCGCCCTGGTTGACCCGCTCTTCCCGTTGACTGTTGTAGGAAACGGTTGCGGACAGGTTATCGAAGAAACCAAATCCCTGTTTGAAATAGCGGAAGTAACCGAAATCGAGCATCAGGTTGCGCAGGTCTGCGATCAGATTGCCGTCGCCACCCAACGTCTGATCGTAGCGTTTACCGCCATCCTGTTGGCTACGCTGGTAACGAAAACCCAGTTGTTGATCCGTGGTAGGCGCAAAGCTCAAGTGCACCGTGCCACCATATTGCGTAAAGGCGGTATCAGTCAGACGATCGCCCGCGAATGTTGACGGGATTCCCAGAAAGCGCGTCAGGGCCGAGTGGCTGTCGATACCGCCACCTGGTCGCAGAGTATTAACGCGCCGGCCCGCAGCATTGACGAGTAGTCCGAACCGTTTGGTTCCATAGGTGATCAGCGCGTTCCCGCCAAACGAAAGATCGGCGCTGGAGAAGAATGTATTCAACTCACCATGCGTCGCCGGCGACGCGTAACCATATTCCGGCTGCCGCGACACTAACTGCACTGTCCCACCAAGAGAGTCGGAACCATACTGTGCCGTGTTTGGCCCACGTAGTAGTTCAACCGAACGCAGACTCGTGGGCTCGTTAAGATTGAAAAATGTGTTGATGCCGCCGCGTTGAGTCGAGTTGGTGTAGCGAACTCCGTCTACGTAAACACCCACTTCGGTTAAGCCGCGAACAAGTACTGCGCCAATGGTCGGACTGGTGCGCTGCATCGAGACGCCCACTTCTTCTTCAGCCACCTGGGCCAGCACCGCGGTAGTGCGCTGAACTAAAGCAGTTTCATTGACGACATTTATTTGCTGCGGGACGCGATCTTTGTCCTGTGCGTGGCCGGTTTCTGCAGTGATTGTGACTTGATCTTTCAGTTGGGCCACTTCCAATACCACGATCAGTTCAGTAGTCGCCCCTGGTGAGACGCGTGTGGCGGCGCGATGTAGACCGAAGCCACTGTGCGCAATCCGGATTTCGTAGGTTCCCGGCGCAATCGCTTCAAACGTGAACTGACCGTCCACGTTGGATGTTGTCGTCTTCAACGCCGGCTGGTGGGCGGGCGCCAGTGACACTTCAGCGCCGCTAATATTTGCTCCCTGTTGGTCTTTGATTGATCCAGTTATTCTTCCGTGGGACGAAGACCCCTGAGCCAGGCAAACTGAGCTGGCTGTTGTAATAGTGCTCGCACAAACCAACGCCGCCAATGCGATCCGCGCCACTGAATTCACGAAATGAGTCATTGTTACGTCTCGCGGCTGATTTATGAACCCATCATACTCGTGCGGACTTGAGAAATTCTTGAGCTTTCTTAAGAAGTAGCTAGAGCCTTGAAATGCTGGAAATAACTTACTTTACTGCGTTCAGTTTCGCCCAGACTGCCACCCTGTTTCGAGACCATCAAACCTTAAAGCTCCCTGGATAAACGGATTGTTGAGCAGGCCAGGCTGCCTGTCAACGTCAACCTTAACGGATAGTATTGGCTTCTACACAACTCATCTTGGTAAATCCACACTATTTCTATGCAGTCTCTGTGTTCTCGGTGTCCCTGGGGTGATTGTTGCTAAACGTTTTGTACCACCACTGAGGCACAGAGGACACCGAGGTCGCACGAAAAATCGAAATCAAGACTCGACTCTCAACTCGACCGCATTTCGCCTACCAGAACATTCAAGGTATCATTTGAGGTTTTCAGCGAGGCTGTATTCCTGTCTGTAGGGTTCCAGCCTGATTTCGCCTATGCCAGAAGAAGCAATTTCCGTACGCGGAGCCCGCGTAAACAATCTCAAGAACATCTCGTTCTCTATTCCGATTAACCATCTGACTGTAGTTACGGGAGTCAGCGGGTCCGGCAAATCATCTCTGGCATTCGACACCATCTACGCTGAGGGCCAGCGGAGATACGTCGAGTCGTTATCGGCTTATGCGCGCCAGTTCCTGGAGCGAATGGATAAACCCGATGTGGACGAAGTGCGCGGAATCGCGCCCGCTATCGCCATTCGTCAAAAAAACTCGACCCGAAATCCGCGCTCAACTGTGGGCACGCAAACAGAAGTTTTTGACTATCTGCGCTTGCTCTACGCTCGGGTGGGGATTACCTACTGCCGCGTATGTGGCCGACAGGTCTTCAAGGATTCACCCGAATCCGTGGCCGATCAGGTACTGGACGCGCTGGACGAAGGGGCTCGTTTTTACGTTCTGTTTCCTGCCGAGGCGGGACTTGCCGAAACTCGTAGCAACGGCGACGCAGAAGTAGCGCGGCGCTCAGCCGACGCTCATCGTAAGCGAAACAAACAAGGTTCCGGCAGGAAGTCTTCCGAGCTCGCGGGCTCCGCCCCTCCGCGACGCATTATTACGGCCCACATTATGAGCCTCATGCAGCGGGGGTTCACTCGCCTCTATCACAATAACAAAACAATCGAACTTAACTCGCCCGACGATTACCAGCGGGAGAGCTTCGCTGAAGTTTTCGTCATGGTGGACCGACTGGTTGCCGGCCCGGAAATTCGGCAACGGCTGGTTGACTCCTTGGAGATCTGTTTTCAAGAGGGACATGGCACAGCAATCATTGAGACGGCAGATGCCGAACCGAAGCGCTTGCGATTTTCCGACAGGTTTGAATGTAAATATGACGGCACCGTGTACGCGCAACCTGAGCCACGCCTGTTTAGTTTCAACAACCCCTATGGCGCTTGCCCAACGTGCCAGGGATTCGGCAACACCATCGGTCTCGATATGGATTTGGTGATTCCGAACCCCGGTTTGAGTTTGAAAGAGGGCGCAGTTGAGCCCTGGACCAGGCCGCAGCACGAGTGGGCCATGGACGAGCTGCGCCAGTTTTGCAAATCGGAAAAAATCTCGTTAACGGTTCCCTTCGCGGAACTTTCGCGAGCCGAACAACGCGCAATTGTGGAAGGCAAGAAGGAGTGGGGCGGTGTTAGGGGTTTCTTCGATTGGATGGAAACCAAGAAGTACAAGCTCCATGTACGCGTTTTTCTTTCGAAGTACCGCGGCTACACGCTTTGTCCGGATTGTGGTGGTGGGCGACTGCGACAAGAGGCGCGGGACGTTAAGGTCGGGGGGGCAACACTGCCGGAGGTGTGCGCTCTTTCGATAAAAGACAGCGCCAAATTTTTTGAGTCGCTGCAACTATCTACAGAACAAGGCGCTATTGCGGAGCGCATACTTTTCGAAGTGCGGCGCCGTTTGCGATTTCTGGTCGAGGTCGGACTGGACTATCTGACGCTTGACCGGCTTGCTTCTACGCTTTCAGGCGGCGAAGCACAGCGAATTCAACTGGCCACAAATCTAGGTTCGTCGTTGGTTGGGGCTCTCTATGTCCTTGATGAACCGTCCATCGGTCTGCATCCGCGAGATAACGATCGCCTTATTCGTCTGCTGCATAACTTACGCGACATCGGAAACACCGTCCTGGTAGTCGAGCATGACGAAGACATGATGCGCGCCGCCGATCACATACTCGACATTGGGCCTTCCGCGGGTGAGCTTGGGGGTCGCGTTATTTACGAGGGTGACTTCGAAGGCCTGTTGTCTGACGAAGCATCTCTGACGGCGAGATACCTGCGAGGCGAAGCAGAGATCAAAGAGCCTAAGCAGCGGCGAGTGTTGCAAAAGCGCAGGCTTAGTCTGCGGGGGGCGAGCGAACATAATTTGAAGTCAGTCGACTTGGAAATTCCGCTCGACATGCTCGTTTGCGTGACGGGGGTTAGCGGTTCAGGGAAATCTACTCTAATTCACGACTGTATTTATGCTGGCCTGCGGAAACAGCGCGGCGATTGGCAGGGCCACGTGGGCGCATTTTCCAGGTTGGAGGGTGGTCAGTTGATCGATGATGTGATTCTCGTCGACCAGTCACCAATCGGACGTACGCCTCGATCCAATCCGGTAACCTACATCAAAGTCTACGACGCGATCCGCGAAGCGTTTTCCTCGACGCGCGAAGCGCAAGCGCGCGGATTCGATCCGTCGCGCTTCTCATTCAACCTGCCCGGCGGCCGTTGCGATGTTTGTCAGGGTGACGGCACGGTGACGGTTGAGATGCAGTTTCTTGCTGACGTTGAGCTTGTTTGCGAGGAGTGTAAAGGCACGCGTTTCAAACAACAGATTTTAGACATCCGCTATCGCGGAAAGAACGTGCACGAAGTTTTGAACATGACGGTGCGCGAAGCGATCACCTTCTTCCGCGAGGTGCCGAAGATCACGAATCGCCTCCGCGTGCTCGACGAAGTAGGACTTGGTTACCTGCGTCTGGGACAGTCGGCGACGACGCTCTCCGGCGGCGAAGCGCAACGAATCAAGCTCGCGGCGCAACTCTCAAAAAGGACTGGGGCGAAAACTCTGTACATTTTCGATGAGCCCACCACCGGGCTTCATTTTGACGACATTAATAAGCTGCTGGCTGCCTTTCGCGCTTTGATCGACGCGGGCGGTTCACTGCTGGTGATCGAGCACAATCTCGACGTGATCAAGACAGCGGATTACCTTATCGATCTTGGGCCCGAGGGCGGCGAAGCAGGTGGCCGCGTCGTGGCGACTGGAACACCGGAAAAGATTATGTCGACCACGGCGTCGCATACCGGTAGATACCTGCGCGCGCACCTGGCCAAGTCAAACGGCCACTCGTGATCTAACGCAAAGCTGGTTTGCATCCCAAGCAAACAACTTGCGATACGAGATCTCATTAGCACCGGCCCTTAGGCCGGTGACCAAGCATGGAGTAAGCACAGGAAACCGTTTAAACGGTTTCCAGAGATCGCAGAGGCTCATCCCACCGGGCTAAAGCCCGGTGTTAATAATAAAGCGCCCTGTAATATGGCGAGTACTGGACCGATGGAAGGACCAAGTTATCTATGAGTTTGAAACAGCAGATTATTTCCGACTTGACGGCCTCGATGAAGGCGCAGGATGCTCCCCGCACCTCCACGCTGCGAATGGTCAAGGCTGCACTTCAGAATCGAGAGATTGAGCGCGGCGGCGAACTCGATGACGATGAGATGACCAAGCTCTTGCGCTCGCTGGTCAAACAGCGTCGCGACTCCGTCGAGCAATATGAAAAGGGTGGCCGCCCCGAACTGGCGGCCAAAGAAAACGCGGAGATTGAAGTTATCGAGGCCTATCTACCCCAGGCGGCGTCGCGCGAAACAATCGAGCAGGCAGTCGCCGCGGCAATTACGGAGACTGGCGCTACTTCGATGAAGGACATGGGCAAGGTGATGAAGACCGCGCAAGCTACGCTTGCCGGAAAGAATGCTGACGGCAAGACGCTTAGCGAAGTCGTCAAGTCAAGACTAGGCGGCTAGTCCGTAGCGCAGCCTTCGCTCACCAACGTTCCCGGCCTACCGGTAGTTAATGATAATCATCGGCTGACTGTTGGCGTTAAAGTTGGCGCTGAACATAGGGGCAGAGTTGCTATTACTATTCGCCAGCCTTACCGACACTTTCATGATGTGTTTGTTATCGATGCCCGCCTTCTTGTACTTCCCTGTTGTAAGGTCAGGCAGGCCTAAACAATCTTTCGGGTGATTGCCGCCACACTGCAGTTCGATTGAACCTCCCTTGATGATGATGTCGTCGCCGGGGGGCGGCGGCGCTTGGCGATTGACCAATGCGAAAGCGCCCAAAGCCAGCACACAAATTGTGGCGGCCGCAATAATCATTAGACGTAACCGATGCATATTGTTTCTCCTTGTGATGCGGTGGAAGAACTGTTGACGCCTGAATAGCGCGCCTACCAGAACTGAGATCCAAACAGCAACCCTTCAAGCCGTTAGCGGCAAGGGCTTGACGTTGCCGTCAGTTGGTTGAGCCAAGCAGGGGCTCAAACTGTTGTCGATAGCGTTGAATGTCCTGGCGGCTGAGATACCCGTTATAGCTTCCGGTATTCCAGCGCTGCTCGAGTTTTGAAAGCGAGTCTCTTGCCCGCATAGCATACTCGCGGGCGCGATTTTTGTCTCCCAGGTTATTGCTCGCCACCGCCGCCAACGACCAGGCACGCCACTCGGAAGCCTGTTGTCCCAGTCTGCCAAACACCTCCGCGGCGGCCAGTGCATTATTAAGCGCGCCTTGCGAGTCACGCGAAAGCAGTTGAGTATCGGCGAGCACGAGTTGTGCTTTTGCCAGTTTGGCCGGGTCGTTAAGCTGCCGTGTCATTTCAGCAGTTTCAGAAGCAGCCTGAACTCCGGCCGCAGTAGCGCCTCCGTAGGCCTGGGCCAGGGCCATGATCATCCTTGCGTCTACCGTGTAATCTTTGAATTCTGTTCCCGCCCGCTCGACAACTTTTGCGGCGGCCGCCCGAGCCTCAGGATAACGTCCCTGACTTAAGGAAATTTCAGCATTAATCAGTTGCACCTTTACCGACAACCGTTTCAGCTCGCCGCCGGGTTTGTCAGCAATGGCCAATGCCTGCTCGAGCAGACTACTCGCTTGCCCATAGTCTCCCAGACGCCACAATATGTCGCTGCGATCCGACAGGTTGTAACCAAGGCTACGTTGTACGCCCTGTGACTCATAGATCTTGAACGCCTGGGCAAGGTGATCCATGGCTTCGGTATATTTTTCCTGTCGGGCCAAACCCGAACCACGCTCCGCATGAGCAAGCGCAATCAACGACTGGTCGTTTGACGCTTGAGCCAGCTGCAACAAGTTTTCGTGTCCTTTGACTGCTGCCGCATAGTCGCCTTTCTGCAGATTGACGCGCGCCAGCAATGCGAGGCAGGAAAAGGTTTCTGAGCGATAGCCGCCCTGTTCATAAAATCTCAACGCCGGTTCCAGGTATTGAACCGCCTCATCCGGCTTGTTTTGTTGCTCGCGCAAATTTCCGAGGGCCACTCGCGCTCTCGCTTCGTTCCGTCGAGCCTTTGCGCGTTGGGCCGACTCCAGTGCCTGCGAAAGATACTTCTCGGCTTCTGCGGGTTGACCGCGCACCAAAAAAGAATTGCCCAGGTCAACAAGCGCCTGCGCACTTAAATTTTCCATGCCGTTTTTCTGGGCAAGATCGACAGCCTGTTGAGCATATTCACTTGAGCGTGCGGTTTCACCGGCGTCAAAGGCCACGCTGCAGAGTTGCAGCAAGGTTTTAATAACTTGCGACTTATTGTCATTGGCCTGCGCCAGCATTAGCGCTTGTTCCAACTGTGCCTTGGCCTCCGCGAGTTTGTTTCTCTTATTAAAGAGAGCTCCGCGCTGGAAGATTACTTCAGCACGCCCTTCGAGATTTCCCAGCGCCTGATAGATGGATTCTGCTTTCTCAAACGCGGGCAAGGCCTTGTCCAGGTCACCCTGTTTCCCGTACGCGATTCCCAGATGCAGGTGCGCCGTTGCGTACTGCGGGTTTCGAGTTGCGGCTTCACCATAACTTTCGATAGCGTCCTTTAGATCGTTGTTCTTTTCAAACGTACGGCCAAGATCGACCAACACATGTTCTTTATCAGCGTCAGGGACTTGCGAGATTAGCTGCTTGTAAAGTCCTACTGATTTGGCAAAATCCTGCCGCGCCGTAGCCATGATCGCGTCAAGGTAAATTGCGTCCGTTTTTTCCAAAGTCGCCCGATCGGCCCCGGTGACGCGCAACAGTTCGTCCTTTGCCCGGTCAACATAATCAAGTTCGACCAGGGCCTCGGCCAATCGTGCATGGGCCAGGATATAGCCATCATCAGCAGCAATCGCATGCTCAAAAGCCTTGCTCGCCTGATAATAGGCGCCGTCCCGCAAAGCATGTGTGCCGACTTCGTACCAGCGTTGCGCTTCAGCCGGCGGCGTGTGCGGCGTCGGACGTGCGAAACGCAGCGCCAGGACGACGCCAACAATTAAAACCACTGCGCCAATCAGAATATAAGAAATCGGTATGCGCGGCCGTTGCAGGATCTGCGAAAGGTTACTAAGCGTTCGGCTGTGCCCGTGCCCGGTCCCGGTGACTAAGGACGGCGAGGTGATGCGCCTGATCAGAGTCTGCCCCGACTTTTCCTCGAGGCCATCCTTCACCGCGTTGAGATCGGCAATTAGTTCCCGAGACGTCTGGTAACGCCTGGCCGGCTTCTTCTCGAGGGCCTTGAGCGTAATGAAGTCGAGTTCCGCCGGTACTTGCCGGTTAATCTTCGAAGGTGGAGACGGCTCGACATGCAGAACGTTGGCGGCTATTTCAATAAAGCTTTTTCCTCTAAATGGGGTACGGCCGGTGATTGACTCGTAAAGCAATGTGCCCAACGCAAACAAATCGCTGCGGCCATCGATGGCACTACCAGTTGCCTGCTCGGGCGATAGGTAAGCGGGTGTACCTAACACTACGCCGCTCCGCGTTTCCGTCGAGAGCAGTGTTTCCGCCTCCGGCTCCGAGCCAAGCACCTTCTCTCCCTTGGTAAGCTGTTTAGCGAGACCAAAATCAAGCACCTTCACCTGTCCGCGGTCGTCTATCATTATGTTTGAAGGCTTGATGTCGCGGTGGACGACGCCCCGGGCATGCGCTTCGCCGAGCGCGGCCGCGATGTCAATTATGATTTCGATGGCGCGGACCAGGTTGAGCTCGCCCTTTTGCATCAGGTCAGCAAGTGGGCGTCCACGCGCGAGTTCCATCACCAGGAACGGTCGGCCTTCCGGCGTTTCGCCATAGTCAAACAGCGTAGCAATGCCGGGGTGATTCAACTCCGACACTGAACGAGCCTCGCGTAAGAACCGCGCGCGGTAGTCGTGCGAATCAGAGTTAATTGAAGGAAACTTTATCGCCACCCGCCTGCCCAGGTGTGTGTCCTCGGCAAGGTAAACGGTTCCCATCCCACCCTCACCGAGAGGTTCGAGAATGCGATAGTGTGAAACTGTTTGCCCGATCATTCGCGGTCAAAACACAACCAACACTGATTCTGTGATCCTTGTAACCACGGTGGGAACTACGACAAGGAAGCGCAAGACTAGACCCCAAGCAGTACGCGCGCATACTACGACAGTGCAAGAGTCTTTTCAATGAATTTGCACTGAATGTAGGCTTGAATACGAGGAAATTAGCGGTTCACGCGGCCGGATGCCCAACTTGCTTACCTAATCTCCTTTCCGTATAATTCACGGCTTGCTCGAAGCGCGGCGGTATCGTCCGGTGGGTTCGCGCCCACTTTTTCTTTTGGGCGACTGCTTTTTCGGAGGGTTGTTGAAATGGGGTCGAGTTCCGTGGAAGACCGCGTTCGCGCCATCGCTGAACGAGTGGCCATCGACCACGGTCTGGAGTTGGTGCATGCGGAAGTCGCCGGTCCAGACAATAAACCTATCGTCCGGATTTATATTGACAAGCCAAACGGCGTAACTCATGCAGATTGTTCTGAAGTGAGTCTGCACGTTGGCACCATTCTGGATGTTGAAGACTTCATCCATGCTTCCTACACGCTGGAAGTGTCCTCGCCGGGTCTTGAGAGAGGTCTGTATAAGCGCGACGACTACGACCGTTTTGCCGGCAAACTTGCCCGCATCCGAACACGCAGGCCGATAGATGGGCAGCGAAATTTTCGGGGTCGATTGCTTGGAGTAGATGGCGATCAAGTGTTGTTTGAAGATCGCACCAGCGGAAATGTCAAACTCGACCTGGATGCAATCGCAAAAGCGAATCTGGAGCTGGACATCGAGCAGGAATTTAAGCGCGCTTCGGGAAGCTGAAGCCGGCGGATTAAGCTACGGTTACTACAACTGAATAACAACTGAATAGGCTCAACGACGCATCAGGTTAGCGTCGAGCCAAGCGGAGAAATCAAAAGGGTTATGAGTTCATCCATCGCACAAAACATCGAAGCGCTCTGCCAGGAGCAAGGAATCGAACGGGACCTCGTGATCGAGGCAATGAAAGAAGCCGTTCGAGCCGCAGCCAAAAAGCAGTTTCGCTCCGGTGAAGACATTCAGGTCGATTGGAATCCGGAAACTGGCATCGAGCTCTCCGCGACCAAGGTTGTAGTTGATGAAGTGGCTAATGCCGCCACCGAGCTGTCGATCGATGAAGCACGTGAGCTTGCGGGCGAAGAGGTTGAGCTCGGTGATGCTTTGCTGTTGCCACTTCCGATGGAAGAGCTTGGCCGCATTGCCGCCCAGACAGCAAAACAAATCCTTTTTCAAAAGGTCAGAGACGCCGTCCGCAGTAACGTCTACGAACAATACATCGACAAGATTGGCGATCTGGTCAACGGTTACGTAAAGCGGTTTGAACGCGGCAACATCATCGTAGACCTGGGAAACCTGGAAGCCATTCTGCCCCGTTCGCAACAGTCGCGCGGCGAGCAATGGAACCAGGGCGAACGTATTCGTGTAGTCATCAATAATGTTTCAAAGGAATCGAAGGGGCCACAGGTTGAAGTTTCCCGGACTTCGCCAGAATTGCTACTGCGATTGTTTGAAATGGAAGTGCCTGAGATTTATGACGGCACGGTAGTTATCAAGTCAGCCGTGCGTGAGCCCGGCGAGCGCGCCAAAATTGCCGTGACCTCAAATGAACGCGACGTCGATCCGGTTGGCGCGTGCGTCGGCATGAAGGGTTCGCGCGTCCAGGCGATCATTCGCGAGCTGCGCGGGGAGAAGATTGACATCATCGAGTGGTCTGACGAGCCTTCTGTGTTTGCCGCAAATGCCTTGTCGCCCGCCAAGGTGAACCAGGTGCGTATCACTGACATCGAGAATCGGCAGATGGAAGTAATCGTAAACGAGGATCAGCTTTCGCTCGCCATTGGCAAACGTGGTCAAAACGTTAGGCTCGGCACCAAGCTGGTTGGTTGGAACATCGACATTCGCAGTGAAGAAGAGATCAAGCGCGAGGTTTCAGAGGCCATGGGAGCGCTGATCGCCTCGGGCGAATCGGTGCCGCTGTCAGCGATCGAGAGAGTTACCGGGCAACAGGCCGAGGCGCTGGCGGCTCACGGCATCAACGACATTGACGCGCTCGCGCAAACATCGGTTGATGACCTGGTCGAGTTTCTCGATCTCAGTCTTGATGAAGCCCAAACGATTTTGCACGCTGCCATTGAAGTAGTCGCTATCAGGGATAGAACGCTTCAGGGAGAATCCGTAGAAACTGACGAACAAACGGAGGAGTCAGCCAGCGCCAGTGAGCAGGTTGAGTTGGATGAGACCGATGTTTCTCAAGAAGTTGAAACGGCAGAGGCTGAGGGGGAAGACTCGACTGCCGCGGGGTATGACGAGGCTGTCGAATCGGGTGTGCCCTTTAGCGCCGAAGCTGAGATCCTGGCCCAGGAGTCCGCTGACCCGGTAGCTTTAACCGAGGCTGAGCCTTTCTCAGAAGATCAAATCATACTTCAGGAACCCGGACGCGATTTGCGGCCTGACACAGTAGTTCCATCTCCGGAAATCACCTCAGCAGACGCAGCGGCCCTCGCGCATTTCACTGAGATCGCGGACGACGAGGAGCGACTGGCGGATGAGTTTGCCCGGAGTGAAGAGATGGCTGCTGAAGAAGCAGGCAATGAAGAACAAACTTCTGCTCTTGCGGTTGAAGATGCTGCATCAGGCAAGAGCGTAGACGACGAGAAGCAGGATGCTTCCTCAGATGCGGCAAATTAGAACTGGCACAATCTCCCGGGTATCCGGGCGTTTGTGCTGCTCGCTAAATTACCACCATTGCGTGTTGCGCTTCTGAATGCACGCTTCAAGAGTGGTGGAGAGCGAGTGTCTTGAAATCACTTATTGAAGCCAGACGCACCGGTTATTGCGTTTGCAAAGGAGTGCATGAGCGTTTCCTCTAAGATTCGTCTTTACGATCTCGCGAAAGAACTAAAGCTCGACACCAAGCGCCTTATCGAAGAAGTTCGACGAGAAGGTGTCGACGTAAGTGTGCCGTCCAACTCGGTTTCCAAGGAGCTGGCGGAGAAGATACGTAACAAGTATTTCCCCAAGAAGGAAACCGCTGCCAAGCGAGGCGTCAGGGTAGTCAAGCGGGCAGAACGTGCCATCGAAGAGCCCCCGCCGGTTGAGGCCGAACTAGTTGAAGCTGAGATGCCGGCTGTGACCGAGAGCCCCGAAGTTGAACCAATAGCTGCTGCCCCGGTCTCAGCGGAGGCACCGAAACAACCTGCCGCTACGCGACTCATCAGGAAACTGAGTCCGGCTGCGCGCGCCCAGCAACCTGCTGCGGGCACGCCGGCTGAGCCAGTCGTCGAGCCCCCAGTGGAGCTTGAGCAAACGGAGGGCACTGCGTCCCAGGCGGGAGTGACCGAACCTGCTGTCCCCCAAGCCGCGAGCGCCGGCACCACGGTGACCCCTCCCTCCCGACAGGTCAGAGTTCTTCGTCCCACTGTCGCTGCTCTAAATGCCGGTATCCGACCCGGTGACCGCGCTCCTTCGCCCGTAGTGCCGCCGTCAGTCATTCCGCGTGAACGCACCGAAGGCAGCACGCGAATCAGAGAGCGCACTCCCCTCGCCAGAACTGAGCGAATGGGAACACCCGGTGAGACCCTAACTCCACAAACAACTTACATTCCTCCGCCCGATGCCGGCCGCCGGCGGTCGCGCCGCACCCCCACTCGCGGCGGACGCAAGATGGAGGGCAAGGCAGGTCGCTTTGATAAGGGCGACTTCATTCCTCCGCCAAAGGCCCTGTCACTTGAAGACCGCATCGCCGGACGAATGGAGGTTCCGGGCGTACCTGGTGAAATCAAACCAGTCCGTGTTGTGGAAGGCTCGACGGTAAAGGAGTTCGCGGAGAAGCTTGGCATCAAGCCTAAAGACGTCGTGACCCTCCTGCTGCAACGTGGAGTCTTTGCCACCATCAATCAACCTCTGAATGATGACGTGGCGGTTGAGCTTGGTCAGCGCTTCGGCTACGAGGTCACATTCGTTCCGTTTGAGGAGATGGTTGCTGAAGAGGAGTTCGAAGAGCTGATCGCCGCTGATGCGGATGATGTTGAGTTGCCTCGGGCGCCCGTGGTCACAGTTATGGGCCACGTCGATCACGGCAAGACTTCCCTGCTGGATGCCATACGCACCACTGAAGTCGCGGCTGGCGAAGCCGGCGGAATTACTCAACACATTGGCGCCTACAGTGTTCAAGTTCCGAGTCCAGATAATCCTGAGGAATTGCGCCGCGTTGTTTTTCTCGATACGCCCGGTCACGAGGCCTTTACCCTCATGCGCGCGCGCGGTGCCAAAGCCACCGACGTCGTAGTGCTGGTGGTAGCTGCGGATGACGGCGTCATGCCGCAAACCATCGAAGCCATCGAACACTCGCGTGCGGCAAATGTTCCGATCGTCGTCGCTATTAATAAGGTTGATAAACCTGACGCCAACCCGGACCGGGTGAGGCAGGAACTTGCCGGTCACGGACTGTCCCCTGTGGAGTGGGGCGGAGAAACCGAAATGGTGCAGGTCTCAGCCAAGAAACGCGAGAACCTTGACACGCTTCTCGAAACAATCCTGTTAACTTCCGACATTCTCAATTTACGCGCCAGCCCAACTCGACTCGCGTCGGGCGTGGTGCTGGAAGCTAAATTGGATCGCGGGCGTGGGGCTGTGGCCACGGTTTTGGTCCAACAGGGAACCCTGCACATTCACGAGCCCTTTATCGTCGGACAAATTTTTGGCCGCGTTAGAGCAATGTTCAATGACAAGGGCGAGGCAATTACCGAGGCCGCTCCTGCAACCCCCGTTGAGGTCCTGGGCCTGCAAGGCGTGCCGCAAGCAGGCGAAAGTTTCCAAGTGGTCGCGGACATCACCAGGGCCCAGCAAATCTCGAGTCACCGCCAAATGTTGAGCCGGCAGGCGGCATTGTTGCAGAGCACCAAGCGCGGCATCGAAGCTTTAGGCGAGAGCGAAGTCAAAGAACTGCTCGTGGTAATCAAAGCCGACGTGCAGGGTTCTGTCGAAGTTCTCAAATCAACCTTGCAGAAGCTTTCAACCGATCGCGTGAAGGTGAAGGTCATACGGTCAGGCGTGGGCGCGATTACTGAATCCGACGTGCTGCTGGCCTCGGCCACCCAAGCGGGCTCGGCAGTTTCGGCAGTGGTCGTGATTGGCTTCAACGTCAGGCCGGGTGCGCGCGCTGCTGATCTAGCCAAGCAGGAGAGTGTTGATATTCGGCTCCACTCAATTATCTACAAAGTGGAAGAGGAAATTCGCGCGGCCATGATTGGCATGCTCGAGGCCATCGAGAAAGAACGGATCATCGGCAAGGCCGACGTCCGCGAAGTGTTCCGAGTTCCCAAAGCCGGCGTGGTCGCCGGATCGATGGTGGTCGACGGAAACATCCGGCGGAATGCGCGAGCCCGGCTGATTCGCGATGGCGTAGTTAGCTGGGAAGGAAATATCGCCTCGTTGCGTCGTTTTAAGGACGATGTTTCGGAAGTACGAGAAGGCTTCGAATGCGGCATCGGCCTGGAAAACTTTAACGACGTCAAAGTCGGCGACCAGATTGAGGCTTACGTCGTGGAGAAGGTCGCAGCCACTGAGCTATAGGAGCCAGGCGGCAGCAGCAGTAGGCAGGTTCGAGGACTGTTTCCTGCCGACTGCCCCTGCCTCCTGCGCCTGTTTTGATGATGCGTCGCCCAGAGAGAGTCGCAGACATTCTGCGCGAGGAGATCTCCCAGATTGTCGGGTACGAATTGGAAGACCCTCGCCTGACCATGGTGACTGTTACTGACGTTCGGCTCTCAGAGAACCTGCGCGACGCCCGAGTGTTCGTGACCATTGCCGGAGATGAAGAAGAACACCGCAGCGCGCTCAGTGCTCTACGTCACGCCGCGCCTTACGTGCGCAAGCAACTCGGCCTCTCGCTGAACCTTCCCCGCACTCCAGAGATTCATTTCGTGCGAGACCGCATCGAGGAGCAAGGCGAGCGCGTCGATGAGTTATTAAGAAATATTGAGAAGACCAGGAACGGAAAGGAAAAGGATGAGGGCTGAGGGATGCCTGGACTACAAGCTTAGCTTGCTCGGCAACAGCAGCAGCAACCTCAAGGTTGTACTCTAAAACTCTTCATTCTGCTTGTTATGCTTAGTCAAGTTGTTGAGTTGATCGAAGCAAAACGAAAGTTCGCGATCACCTCCCACGTTCGCCCCGATGGAGATAGCCTCGGTTCTTCACTTGGTCTTTACTGGTTGCTGCGCGCGCTCGATAA
This sequence comes from Pyrinomonadaceae bacterium, assembly GCA_963728625.1. Classification (GTDB taxonomy): domain Bacteria; phylum Acidobacteriota; class Blastocatellia; order Pyrinomonadales; family Pyrinomonadaceae; genus PSRF01. The sequence continues at coordinate 207,134 of CAVSKU010000011.1, read as the reverse complement.
GGACGTTGAGGTGATCATGCGAGACGCAGTGCCTCATGCCTATCAGAAACTGCCCGGCGCCAGGGAAGTTAGGGTTACACCCGCCGCCGATGTTCCCTACAACGCGGTGTTCGTCATCGAGTGTTCGGATATTGCCCGTCCCGGACTTGAGAACCTCGAAAAACAATTCGTGGTCAATATTGACCACCACGCCACGACCGCCCTTTTCGGCTCAATCAATTGGATCGACTCCACCGCCTCGGCCTGTGGAGAGATGATTTACAACCTCGCTAAAGCGCTCGGCGTTCGGGTTACGAAGGAGATCGCAGAGTGTGTCTATACGGCGCTGATCACAGACACGGGCTCCTTCCACTTCTCCAACACGACGGAGCGCACTTTCAAAGTCGCCTCCGAGTTGCTTCGCACGGGAGTCAAACCTGCCAAGACCGCGGAAGCCGTCTTCGCCAGCTATCCCTGGAGCCGAATTCAGTTAATGGGTGCAGTGCTTTCCACTGCGCGCCGGGATTCCAGCGGCCGAGTAGCATTGCTTCGTCATAGCCTGGAGATGCAACACAGCGCTGAAGCTTCAGATGAGGATGCGGACGGCTTCGTAAACTATCCGCTGACGGTGGGAGAGGTCGAAGCCGTGGCCATGCTTAAGGAGTGTGAACCGGGAGTGTATCGCACCAGCCTGCGTTCTAAGGGCGACGTAAATGTGGCCAAGGTCGCAGAGAAGTTTGGTGGCGGCGGCCATCGCAACGCTGCCGGTTGCACCCTGCGCGGTACCTGGGAAGAAGCCGAGGAAAAAATTATTTCCCTGTTGCAGGATGCCGTGGATCGCGCCAACGGTACGAAAGACATCACTGAAGACGCACTCGCCGATTAGTGGCTACTGTTAGAGATCGGGTGGTCAGTTCAACGGTGCTTTGCCTCAAAAGTATAAATAAACTTTAGCTGTGAATAACGGCGATTTCAGCCCGAAGGGCTGAGAGTCAGTAGCCGGTGGTCGCAGACCACCGGTACAGAGGAACTAGAAAACTAAGCCTCCTGAAGGGATGCAAGAAATCGTTTCTGGGACCCCTGCGGGGTGCAATCGTCTCACCTCTTGATCCGGAGGTCTTCGCTTCGCTCCGACCTCCGGCTACTTTCTGTCAACCCTTCGGGTTGTAATACTGCGTTTGGGAATCTTTTGAGGCAAAGCCGTTCAATTGACCGTCAATTTCCCAATGGAAAAACAATACAAATGGCGGCGCGAGGAGTACCAGGAAAAGACTCGCGGCTTGCTGATGGTGCATACAGGCAACGGCAAGGGCAAAACCACTTGCGCGCTTGGCTTAATGATGCGTGCGGCCGGTCGTGGTTTGAAGTGTTGCATGATTCAATTCATGAAGTCGCGCAACGATCGCTACGGTGAGCATCTATCGGCGGAAAAGCTGGGGATAGAAGTGCATACCATGGGCGACGGATTCACCTGGGACACCAAGAACCCTGAGCAGGATCGCGATACCGCGCGTAAAACCTGGGATCTCTGTGTTCAAAAACTTCGCACCGGCGACTACGACCTGCTGGTTTTCGATGAGCTGGTATACGTGCTGAGTTACCAGATGTTGCCGGTCGCGGAGGTCCTGGAAGAGCTTCGCAGCATCCGCGCCGCTCAACCAGCCCTCCACATTGTCGTAACGGGCCGCGATGCGCCTCCCGAGCTCATTGAAGCCGCCGATTTGGTCACTGAGATGAAAGAAATCAAGCATCCTTTCACAGCCGGCATTCGGGCACAGCAAGGCATAGAATTCTAAGAATTCCCGACAAAATGCCATGAAATACGCCGGGGGTACTCTGCCCTCCAGGACTTGGTCCTTCTAGGCTGATCACTTCTGTGTTAGGCTTTAGCCCATACCGAAAATCCAAGCCCCGGACAGTAATTAGTTCTAAGACGATCGTCTATGCCGTGGTTCAGCAAAAAGAATAAGCAGATTGAAGCGGTGCCGCCGGAAGAGCGGGTCGTCAAAACCGAGAACGTATTCGTCAAGTGTGACGGCTGTGAGGCGCACCTTTACAAAGGCGAGCTCGAGGAATCCCTGCAGGTTTGCGCTCACTGCGGATATCACTTTCGCATAGGCGCGCGCGAGCGGCTCGCCATGCTTTTCGACGACGGTCGATACGAAGAGCTTGATTCGGAAGTCATCTCCATCGATCCGCTCGAGTTTGTCGACACCAAGCCGTATCCCGACCGGTTGCGGCAGGCAAGGAAAAACTCGGGATTGCCAGAAGCGATAATTAACGCGCGTGGCAAAGTAGGTGACCACGCGGTGCTTGCAGGCGCGATGGACATGGCCTTCATCGGGGGGTCGATGGGATCCGCGGTTGGTGAGAAGGTAACGCGGCTGATTGAATGGGGAATAAAAGAGCACGCAGGCGTGGTTGTTTTCTCAGCCTCAGGCGGCGCGCGCATGCAGGAGGGCGCGCTCTCGCTGATGCAGATGGCAAAAATCGCCGCCGCCCTGGCCGAATTGGATGAGGCGCGTTTGCCCTTCATCTCTGTACTGACAGATCCCACGACGGGTGGCGTGACCGCGAGCTTCGCGACTTTGGGAGACGTAATCATTGCTGAGCCAAGAGCGCTGATTGGTTTCGCCGGCCCGCGCGTAATAGAACAAACCATCCGGCAGAAACTTCCCAAAGACTTCCAGCGGTCCGAGTTTCTTCTTGAGCATGGAATGGTTGACGCTATTGTCGATCGCCGCGAGATACGCGACTACATCATTAAGCTGCTGAACTTCACGCTGAACCCGGAAATCTCCAATCACAATGAAATAGGCCGACTACGTAGCCGCGCAGCCTCAGGATCGGTTTGAGTCCCAACGTAATAAATCCTACTCCGAATGAACTTTCAGCAAGCCCTCGCTTACCTACTGAGTCTGGGGCATGAAACGCTCACCCTAAAGCTCGGGTTAAGAAATACCGAACTGCTGCTGGCGCGTTTGGGCAATCCTCAACAGGCATATGAGTCAGTGCAAATTGCCGGGACCAACGGCAAAGGTTCTACAGCCGTGGTTTTGGAGTCGATTTGCCGCAATGCCGGAGTCCGGACCGGTCTTTATACTTCGCCGCATCTGATTTCTATCACCGAAAGAATTGTGATCGCAGGACGCGAAGTCTCTGAATCCCAGTTTGCAACCCATGCGAGTGAAGTTAGAGACGCCGCCGAGGCTCTGCTGGCTCGGCGTGAGATTGAAGCTTTACCGACGTTCTTTGAACACGTGACAGCAATTGCCCTGCTCGCCTTCAAGGACGCCGGGATCAGCCTTGCGATCCTGGAAACCGGGCTTGGCGGACGACTCGATGCGACGACTGTAGCTGGAGCTCAGACCGTCGCGATCACGCCGATTGCCCTGGATCATCAAGAATATCTCGGGGGCACATTGCGTGAGATTGCTTCCGAGAAGGCCGCAATCATTCGTACGGGTGTAACGACTGCTATCATCGCGCCACAACCACCGGAGGCGGCGCAGGTAATCCGCCAAAGGGCGCTCGACTCTAGTGTTGAGATGAGATTAGACGACTGCCAAACGATTATCGGAAGCTCAACAAAGGATGGCCGATTCAGCGTCACTTTTGAAACGCCGGACGAAAGTTACGAACATGTGATGCTTGGTTTGCGAGGGCGCCACCAGGTAGTGAATGCAGCTATTGCCATTCGAGTGGCTGAGTCCCTGCGCAAACGTGGTCTGGAGATCTCGAAGGCGGCTGTCATCAAGGGCATTGAAACGGCGCAACACGCCGGACGTTTAGAATTTAATGAGGCCGTGCCTCCTTGGTTGTTTGACGGAGCGCACAATCCTGCGGCCGCCCAGTCTCTGCGGGAATACCTCGATGAGTTCATAACCTCTCCGCTAACGCTTGTCTTTGGCGCTATGACTGACAAAGAGCTCGAGGAAATGGCCGCGATTCTTTTTCCCGTTGCCAATGAACTAATTCTCACCAGTCCTGAAAACCCTCGCGCCGCCGACGCTAATCAACTAAAACTGCTGGCCGCCGGTTTCGTACCCGCCAGGAAGATACACGTTGCGCCGTCTGTAACGGAGGCGCTGAAAACCGCACGCGAGGTGACGCCGGATAATGGCGTCATCTGCATCACTGGCTCTTTGTACCTGGTTGGAGAAGCAAAAGCCCAAGGCTTGGGTGCAGTGACAAATCTTGCGTCAGGATTGATCGATTCTTGATAGAGGTGTTCCGCTAATGACTTCAACAGATTCACCGCAGATTCTCGACAGCCGGGAAATATTCAATGGTCGTGTGTTCGGCGTGACTATCGACACAATCCGCGAAGGTGACAAGACTTATCAACGTGAGGTGGTGCACCACCCAGGCAGCGCAGTCATCGTTCCTGTTTTTGACGACGGCACTATCGTACTCGTGCGTCAGTATCGCCATCCGGCGGTGAAGTATTTGCTCGAAGCACCTGCAGGAACGCTGAATCCAGGCGAGGCTCCTGAAGAGGGGGCTGCGCGTGAGCTGGAGGAGGAGCTTGGGTTTGTTGCCGGGGAACTTGAGAAGTTATCTGAGTTCTTTATCTCACCAGGTTTTCTCGAGGAGAAAATGTGGGTTTACCTGGCAACAGAGCTGAAGCAAACCGAACAAAAACTCGAGGATGACGAGATTGTTGAGATTGTTCGCTTACCCATCTCGCAAGCCTTGACCATGATTAGCAGTGGCGAGATTGAGGATGCGAAAACGATCATCGGCGTAATGTTGGCCGCTCCGCGCATTGGTCCAGCAATGTTGGAAACCGATTATCCCGCTGTATGATCCCGCTGCCTTCGTTACCAAGCTTGAACCTATCGATTGACCGCTTTCAGACAACTTCATACACTCGTCTTTATCGTGCTTGATTCCAACGAAGCCATCGCACCAACGACTCTGGAAGAGCCTGGATATCAGGGCGAACAGATTCGAGAACGCAGCCAGGTCGATCCGAACAATCCACCCTGGGGTTTTGGGGGTGCCTTTGTTTTATGGCTTGCCAGCATATTCCTGATAATCATCATGCCGTTGGTTTTTCTGGTCCCTTACGCCTCCTACAAGGGTGTTTCGATCGGGATGCCCAACTATGTTGCAGCATTGGCGGAGTTTGCCCTCAACGATAAAACGGCTGTCGTGCTGCAGGTAGTTTCTCTTTTGCCCAGCCATTTACTGACTCTGGGACTCATCTGGCTGCTGGTCACTCGTTTCGGCAAGTATTCTTTTTTGCAGGCCATCGGCTGGGCTTGGTCAGGCCGTTTTGGACTCTGGTCCAGCATTGGGCTCGGCGTTGTATTGTTCATAATGGGGAGCTTATTGGCCAAGTTTTTAGGTGCGGAAAAACCCACGCAACTCGAACAGATCATCAACAGCTCGCTGGCGGCGCGTTACGCAATCTCGTTGCTCGCTGTTCTTACCGCCCCGTTTGTGGAGGAGTTTATTTACCGAGGGGTTCTGTATGCACCGTTGCAACGGCTCACCGGAGTGTCAGGCGCAGTTGTCATTGTGCTCGCTCTGTTTACGATTATCCATGTGCCACAGTACTGGCCCAACTTTGGTGTGATCGCGGCGGTTGCGGTCTTAAGTATTGCCCTCACGGTCATCAGGGCTTACTCTGGCCGCTTACTTCCCTGCATCGTCATTCACCTCGTTTTCAATGGTATTCAAGCGGTTATCTTGATGGTCGAACCTTATGTGCGTCCTCTCATACCAAGTGCCGAGCCTGCACCAGTCTCATCGTTTTTAATTCCGCTTTTTAGTTCTCTCGTCTAACCATGGACTGCGAAGTAGTCGTTGTCGGCGGCGGTATAGGCGGTCTGACAGTAGCTGCTTTACTCGCAAAGCGCGGCGTCGATGTGTGCTTGCTGGAAAGAGAGTCGCGCGTTGGTGGATGCGCCGCGAGCTTTGAAAAGTTTGGTTACCGCTTTGAGCAGGGAGACGGACTGTATAGCGCCTGGCAGCGAGGGGAAATTCACGAACAAATCTTTTCAGAGCTGGGCGTAGAGTCCCCGGAAGTTCGCCGGCTGCAACCTGGTTACGAGGTACGCCTTCCCGATGGAGAAAAGGTTTCGCTTTCCGCTGATACTGAACGCTTCGAGGAGAACCTGCGACAGGTTTTCCCGGAATGCGCCGAGGCGGCCATCGGCTTCTTCAGGGAGGTGGGGGACCTGAATCGCGCGTTAAGCGAGATTCTCAGAAAAACGCCTGATTTCCTTACCGGGGGCGCTTACGAACAAACTAAGGCGTGGCTCTCAGCGCCTAGATGGAGCAAACGGATTGCGAAGTTGAAGGAAGACGTCGCGACCGAGTGTCTGGCTGATTTATCACCGCGTTTACGGGATTTCATAGATATCCAACTCCAATTTCTGGCGCAAGGAAGCAGCGCCCAGGTTTCATATCTCTACGCCGCCACGGTTCTTGCTGAATCTCGTGATGGGATGTTTGCCATCCGCGGTGGCGCGGCGGCCCTCGCAGACACACTCGCCAATTCGATTCGAAGCAGCGGGGGTCGCATTCGCCTTGATACCCCGGTTCTTCGCTTGTCTTACGATTCCAGCGGAACAGCAATCGGCGTCGATCTATTGAGCGGCGAGACCGTGACTGCTTCAAAGGCTATCATCAGCAACCTGACGATCTGGGACACGTACGGCAAATTAGTAGGCTTAAACCGCACGCCAACTGAATACCGAAAAACTCTGAAGTCTTTGAAAAGTTGGGGGGCATATCTTATCTACGTAAGCATCGACGAAAGCCTCGCAAGCAGCCTTGCCTCAACCCACTACATGTTGCAAACCGCTCTGGATGGCCCTGAGAACAATCCCGCCGACAACCAATTGCTGCTCTCTATTGCTCCCTCGTGGGACACTCGCGGGCCTGCAGGCAAACGCGCCGGCACGGTTCACGCATTAACAGACGTCGACGAATGGTTCACCTTTCATCGCGATGAGACAGAGGCCGAAGAGCAGGACGAGCGGATGCTGGAAGTCTGTTGGACACGGCTGCATGGGGCGATGCCGGAGTTAGGAGGTGGGGTTGAGGTCATCGACACCGCCACGCCGCGAACCTTCTACGACTCAACGCGACGAAAACTCGGCATGGTCGGCGGCCTCGCCGCCACTCCGGCGGCTCTGATGCTCAAAAACCCCGCAGCGACCTTCCTCCCCAACCTGTTTATCGTCAGTGACACATTGGCAACAGGCCGCATTGCGGGGGTCTCGAGGTTAGCCCTCCAACTCACGAACCATCTTACCGGCCGATAAATTCTGCTAGACATCATTATATTGTCTGGTGTATACGTGCAACAGACAATATGTACATTACCATCGACGAAACTGACCGGCGCCCGATCTATCAGCAGGTTGTTGATGAAATTAAGGCGATTATTGCAGCTGGGGAGCTCTCCGAAGGCTCCTCTCTTCCCCCAGTGCGCCAGGTAGCGGCCGATCTTGGAGTAAACCTAAATACGATTGCCTTCGCCTACCGGAAGCTGCAGAAGGCAGGGTTGATTAAGGTGAAGCACGGTTCGGGGGCGGTCGTGGTGGCGAGGGTCGTGGCAGCGCGGGATCAAGACCGTCTTCAGGCCAAACTCTCTCCTGTGCTAACAGATCTGGTTCTTGCGGGACTTACAAAGGCTGAAATTCAGGCGCTGGTCAACAACACGCTTAATACGTTGAGCGGGCCGAAAGATCGCTGAAGTAGCAACCGCGACTTATTATTGATCCTTGATGCGTCCCGCTCTCGGCTGCCCCTCAGGCACAGATGCTCGCGGCTCCGAGTAGGTTGGGCCCGGCTGTGGAGCCGAGGCGGTGGGCGCTGGCCCGGTCGGAAGGTTTCTGATGGTGCCTGACGAGCTAGTAGGATTGGCGCTGGACGCGTTTACCGGTGGGTAATAACCACCATACCAATATGGGCCGTAGTACCCGCTATAAAACGAATTTGCGTAAAACGAACCATACGGCGAATTCCAGCCCATATAGAACGGTAAGAAGGTGAAACAGGCAAACCTCGGGTTGAAGAACCAGATACCGGCTGAACCTGCCGTGAACCGCGACCAACTGGTATCAAAACTGGCCAGCATAAGGTTTAGATCACGATTCTTGATTTTTTGATTGGCCTGAGCCAGAAATCCCGCCCGCTCTTTACTCCAGGTGTCCACGCTGTCCACCTTCTTCTTGTCCACCTTATCGAGCTTCGCAATGAAAAATGACTCGTTATTAAAAATGACTTTGTTGCCACCTTTGATTTTGGCGTGAGTGCGATCGAGCATTACGATCCCTTTCCTGACAATCAACTCGGTGGCGTCGCCAGGGACGACGTTCAGTCGATAGAGTCCACGCTGGACTATCGCAAGCTTAGTATGCGGTGTAGTGATGTTGATCAGGAGCGCCGTGTTTTCCGCGCCGGTTGCTTCGACTATAGCCGTGCCCCTGATGAGTTTTACTTCGAGGTTTTCCAGTGAGCTATTGGTCAGTTCAAATTCGGAATTCTCTGCAATCCGGAGGTACGAGCCCGGATTCAGCAGCATCTCAACTCGGCCGTCGGTTCCCGTCTTGACGACGTCTCCCGTCTCCAAATCTTCCTTTATCGTTAACTGTTGCCATTCTGAATTCCCATGAGCACGCATGCTGGCCCCGCCCGTGACTGCATTCACTCCGCCGGCGCGAGCGGAAATAACAAAGGTTTCGCGAGTTTGACTGTGGCTGGTTGCCACGAACGAAACCATCAATGCAGTCCCTAACAGCGCTGTTCGCAAGGGAACATATGCTTTTCTCATGGCGCTTTCCTTTTCTGAGGGCGGGTTTAGGCCAACTTGCCTGGGGAGGGCCAATTATATTCCTATTAGAGTCTTTTACAAGCTTTCCAAGGTAGATCAACGACTAGTTTGCAAAATATCCACGCTTGCCACGTGCCACTGCAGCCGGACGGTTTACATTCACCTGAATCGCGCGCCACTTGCCGTCCCGTGCTTTGTCAGACGGCCGATAGGCGAGGCTGTAAACGGTACCCAGGTCCGCCACCACGCGTTCATAGGCACCGGCCAGATCCTCCAGTCTTTCCACCTCATAAAACAGGCCGCCCCCGTAATCTGCAATCTGCTTCATGCGGTCATGACCGGCGTCAAATGCTTCAGGCTGAGTATCCAGGGGACTCAAGGCTTCGTACTCGGTGTTTAGCCATATGGTATAAAGCACGCCGTCAAACTCTTGCACTCGATTGAGTAGATCCTTGTAGGAGAGTTTCGAGCCATCCCCCAGGACGCCATCTATGTTGCCGTCCAACCCGTCACTCATGACGATGATGGCGGTGCGGCGGCGGTTCTTCGGATCTTGCCCGAGCTGACTCATCGCAAAGTCGGCCGCATCGTAAAGCTTGGTATCACCCAGGGCTGTGTCAGTCCCGTTGATTCGCTGACGCAAGACCTGTCGATTCAAGGTCAGCGGCGAAACCAACGTAGGTTGTCCGGCAAACATGATGACGCCAATGCGGTCGAAAGGACGCGCCGCCTCAACGAAACGTATGGCCGCTGCCCGGATTAATTTCATTACGTCTCGCGTGGATCCTGAAACATCGATTAGCAGCCATAGATCGAATGGCGCGGACGCGGTGTCAAATTGGAGAATCTGTTGCTCGGTGCCGTTTTCCGATAGCCGGAAATCAGACTTCATCAACCCTACTAACCCGCGGTTTGTGTTTCTGTCGATCACGCTCATATTTAGTGTGACCAGTTGCGAGTCGACGCGGATGACGTCGCCCTCGCTTATCTCCTGAGTGTCAGAAAGCGGGGCAGGTGTCCCGGCTGCCTTCGGCGGCGCTTCAGGTGTTGTTAGATCCGAATATCGTCTATCGGCTTCGTCGCGGGACATGACCTCACTATCAAGCACGCTCAGAAGGATAGAACCTCCCTGGGTACTAATTTTCAGTGTTTGCTTACCGTCCCCTACTCTTGCCTGCAGCACTCGTCCGCTATCCGTGCGAAGCTGCGGGATTTCTGATCTCACCGAACCGCTCACCGACCGCGCATTAATGTCTGCATTAGCGACCTTCAAAAATTGCACCGTGACGTCACCGGAGCCGGAACGAATGGATGCAGCGGATGGAATACCGCGCATCGTGGTCGGGTTCTTACCACTCAAAACCTCAACCTGCGCCTGTTCCGGAATCTTAACGGCAAGTTTTATGGGAACCACTGGATCGGTAGGACGGCGTACGACGCTGATTACTAGCAGTAGTTTTCTGTTATCGATGACTACGGGTGAACGCTTAAGCGAAACATCGTTCTCGATGATGGTGGCGACCGAAACATGTTTTTCATTCCACACTTCCACGGTGACTTCCCCATACTGGTTTTCGATGCGAAGTTGCCCATGGGCCGGCAGCTCGATCCGCAAACCCTCAGGCGACACTCCCTGCAGGCTGCGCCCTAAGGATCCGCCGGCTAACAATGCGATTACAAAAGCAGCTGGAAGTACACGTTTAATGAGTGTTGAAGACATAGAGTAGTGTGGAAGTGACCCTAATCCAGGGAGAGCTTGGGGAGTTGTACGAAGCCGATTATACCTTGGTCTAGCGCTCAATCATATCGAGCATTGACCCTTCTTCCCTGGGAGCGGCCGGCGCCGCCGGAGTCGGTGCTCCGCCCGCGCCAATATCACCCAGCCGAAGCAAAAGGTTATTAGCGTTTGTCGCGTAAGGCATTGCACCTTCTTGAGTCAGGACTCCATCCCTGACCATCTTTTCGATCATGCCATCAAACGTTTGCATCCCTTCCTGGTCGCCCTGCTCCATGGCATCGATCAAGGATTTGCCCTCTGACTCGCCCTTTTCGATGTATTCCCGCGTTCGCATGGTTGACTTGAGTATTTCAATTGCGGCGACGCGTCCCTGGCCATCCGCACGTGGTATCAGCCGCTGCGAGATAATGTAACGAAACGACTGCGCAATTCTCGTACGAATCACTCGCTCCTCGTTTTTGGGAAAAACGCCGATGATTCGATCCACGGTCTTTGACGCATCAATGGTGTGCAAGGTCGACAAAACGAGGTGCCCTGTTTCGGCTGCCTCCAAAGCGACTTCAATGGTTTCCTTATCACGCATCTCACCAACAAGAATTACCTTAGGCGCTTGTCGCAGTGCAGCGCGGAGTGCTATCGAAAAACTTGGCGTGTCGGAGTGGAGTTCGCGTTGGTGAATGGTGGAATTCTTATGCGAGTGCAGGAACTCAATAGGGTCCTCGATGGTGACAATATGGTAATGCTTGGTTTCGTTTATCAAATCTATAACTGCCGCTAGTGTCGAGCTCTTGCCGCTCCCGGTCGGACCCGTAACGAGCACGATGCCATTCTTAACATCAACGATCTCTTTCAACTGCTCTGGCAAATCGAAGTCTTCAAACTTTGGCGGTTTGGTTGGAATTACTCGCATGACCACGGCGTGCGAGCCGCGTTGTTTAAAAATATTGACGCGAAACCGGGCTTCGCCTGCGGCGCTGAAGGAGAGGTCTGCCGAGCCGGTCTTCTCGATGCTTTCAGTGGCGCTGGGATGGTTGCCGATAATTAACTTGGCAATTCCCGCCGTGTGCGCTGGCGTGAGCTTTTCCAGGCCGGGAACTGGTACACCTTGAAGCTTTCCCGTCAGCTCGACCTGCGGAGGACGTCCAGGTGAAAAGATGAGATCGCTGACTCTGTCAGAAACCTTAAGCATCTGACGTAGTACAGCCACAAAATTCAATGGAGGAGACGTTGAGGGGTCTGATGGAATTTGGTTGCTCATTTTCTGTTGGAACTTTCCGCAGTTTTAAACGTCAAATCTCTGCTATACAAACATTGGCGACAAACGCGAAGCCGTTCAAAGACATCAAAGTAACGCTCGCATGTGGCCAACAAAGCAGGCCACTTTAGCAAGAGGAGGCGCGAAAGACATGGCAACCTACAGAGACCCTGTTAGATGCTTTGCACCACTTGAAGTAGTTGAGCGCCTGCTGGAAATTCGCGCTGAAGCGGGCTTTGCACCCGTCATCTATCTCCTTTCATCCGATGATCTCGCAGTCTATCTGGACGCGTTTGGCTTCGACATTTATGCATTCTCCGAAGCCGATAGCGGACTTCATTTCGGCGACTATCGCGCACCGCTCGCTCCCGGAGGTGATCACGCCCACAATTCGTTGACTGCTCATTAGCGCAAACCGCTCCGGGGCTGGTCGTGCGCTAGAGAGCTTTGATCACGAAGAAGGTCACATCGTCAGTTGCTCCGCGACCTTCCGTCCATTCGATCAATTCGCTGTGCACCGCACTGATCAACTCCCGCGCGCTCAGTTGTCGGTTAGCCTTAAGTGCTTCCGCCAGCCGCGTTCGCCCAAACTCCTCGCCCTTGCCATTTTGCGCTTCGGTAACTCCGTCAGTGTACAGAACCAGCATGTCGCCGGGCTCGGTCGTTAGATAGTACTCGTGATAGCGAGTGTCTTTAAACATTCCCAGCGGCAAACTGCCGCGTTCAATAAAGCGAGTAGTTCCCTCTTTATCCAGCAGTATCGGCGGATTGTGTCCGGCGTTGGTATAGGCCAACGTCCGGTTTGTGGCGTCGAGAATACCGTAGAAGGCGGTGACAAACTGGTTTCGCTCGATCGACTCCCAAAGTAGGTAATTGACCTTAGCCATCGAGATGTGTGGCGAGTAACCAATGTGCGTGGCCGCGCGCAAACTTGCCCTGAGAAATGCCATCAGCAAAGCCGCCGGCACACCCTTGCCGGAAACGTCTGCGATCACCAGGCCAATTTGATCGTCGTAAATCTTTACCCAGTCGTAGTAGTCTCCCGAGACCTCTTCCGTGGGAAAGTTGTAAGCACTAATGTCGTAGTTCTCTAACTGCGGATCCTTGGCCGGAAGCAATTCCAACTGCACTTGCCGCGCAACCTCGAGTTGTCCCTCGAGACGTTTCTTTTCAATCAGCTGCTCATGAAGCATCACTTTTTCAATGATGATCGCTACTTGCGAGGCCAGCAGCATGAGAACCTGAAGATCATCTTCCGAATAAGCATTCAGTTCGTCGCTCTCGAGATCGAATACTCCGATCACTTCAGTATTCGAAATAATCGGCGCCACCATTTCGGAGCGCGTCTCGCGGCGCGCGTTGATGTAAACCGGATTTTTACGCACGTCCGGCGAAATCATCGGCTCTGCACTCAGGGCCACCTGGCCAATCAAGCCTTCTCCCAGTTTCAAATGCAAGTTGGATAATTCGTCGATGTCATAGCCGCGCACCGCTTCCGCTTGAAAAACGCAGGGCTCATCATCATCGCGAGCTTCACCATCACATTCGACGACAAAGATGCCCGCTGCATCGTATGGAATTAGCGAGTCGAGCGTATCAAGTACCAGGTTCAGGACCTCCTGAAGATCCAGCGATCGACTTATTTTCTTGGTGATGTCGAGCAGCATGCGCAACTTGTCTGTGGTCGACAGGCCGGGCAGGGGTAACTCTTTTGTTTGTTCACTCATTGAGCTTGAGGGGTCTGTTTACCTGCTAAGTAGTGCGTCGAGCAACAGATGATTATAGACGCGCTAGACTTGGGCGTCACGGTAGATCCTCCACAGACGAGTCACCTTCATTCGGTACTCGACCAGTTCCCTGCTAACGCGGAAGTGTCTAGCAAGCATCTGTGAGGTTTGCTCTTCCAAAACAAACCGGCGCAAAGCAATGTAAGGCACCAGGGCCGCGGCACCGGTTGCATAAGCAGCTTCTTCATCGGCCTTCCGATAATCGCGCGAGAGCGTCCGCCCCCGCCGGTCTTTCGCTGCCACCTTCAAGCGGGTCGCCTGATGGCCCAAGAAGACGTGGGAGATTTCTTCCATCAACGTCGCATTGGTCCGTCGCGGACCGTGATTGGGATTGAGTATGACGATTCTACGTCCGTCGGGCAGAGCGGTCGACGAGGCGCCGCCAGACCATTCATCTGATCCTGAACCAAGCAGATGTTCTCGGGCCTTGTCACTTAGGCCTTCAACCTTTGCGAAGTCGAGCACCAGTAGGCCTGCAAACTTCGCGAGCCGGAACGGATTTAGCGGGCTGTAAACTCCCACTCGCGCGAAGTCTCGAATGCCCTGGGCACGAAGCTCGAAATGGCTCCATTTCTCTCCCGGTGGAAGATCAAAATGAGTCATGTCTATGGATTATAGCTTGAGGAATGCTTAGCGACGTTTTTGCAAGGATTTTGAACGCTCGGTGCGGCTAAATTGTGAGTAGGCCACACGAAACAATTCCGAAAGCGCGTCAGCCGTCTCCGGCGTAAGGTTGCGGTCGGCGCGCAAGTGGGCCTCAACTATTTCGGGCGTTGACTCATGAGGATAGTAAATTACTGCCTTGGCATCGTCAGCATCTTCGCGCCCGGCGTTCAGAATCCGTTCAAGAGGCACGTCCAACCACGATGTAAGGCGAGCGATATTGTCTGCGTCAGGCTTTCCCGTTCCATTTTCGATGCGGGACAGCGTCGAGGCAGAGACGTTGGTCTGGTCGGCCACGTCGCGCAGGCTGAGGGCCAGCTCTTCACGCCGTCGCCGGATGGCACGGCCTAGTTCCGCGGTATTAATCAGCTGTTTTTGTGAGCGGGCCATAATGCTAACGCCCGAAAGATATCACAATCGGGTTTTAGAGGCAAGACTTTGTTTTATGGCTGAAACAGGGAGTCGGCAAAAAGCCGGCTGCAGAAACAGCCGGCTGGTTTAACTCCTACCGCTGGGCTTGTTGTTTGGTAGCGGACATCGCCAGATCGCGCGCGCGCGGCAAGACATCAATCGCCTTCGCTACTTGCTGATCGTCGGTGGTGATATAGACACGCTCCGCCATTTGGCGGCCGTGGGCTGCGGTTACGACGTTGTACCGCAGCTGAAGCTCCACGAATGACCGATTGCGTACAGACCAGGGGGAGCAGGTGCTTGAAGCCCGCATCGTTCGAAACGAACTCCTGAAAAGCCTTGAAAGCCGATTCTGAGATTCTAAATTCACTTGGCTGCAACTCATGTTCGAAGTTAATAGCACCCGGAACACGATAATCAGGAAGTCCGTTGATACGGCCATTCACCAGCTCGCGAGTGAATGCAAACAGAGGACTCAGCAAGCGGCGTTGGGCCGTATTGAGAGTTCTTGAGCTAACTTTCTCATCGGGAGCGATTCCCCCGCCGCCATAAACGGTTCTGCCGGTATCTGTTTTCTTCTCTGGACCAGCCGGTTTTGCGGTCGCTGCTTTCTGCTCGAGGCGTTGTGAACCGCCCTGGGTGTAGTAATCGTAAAGACTGTTTTCCGAGTAGTCGCGCTGTATCAGGCGACCTGATGGTGTGTAGTATTTTGCCGATGTTAGGGTCAGCCCGCCGCCATACTCCAATGGAATAATGCTTTGAACCAGTCCTTTCCCGAAGCTTGTTTCGCCCACAATCAAGGCGCGATCGTGATCCTGCATAGCACCCGCTACAATCTCCGATGCGGAGGCTGTGCTCTCGTCAATCAGAATCACAAGCGGAATGGGATCGGCAGCACGATTGCGCGAGATGTACGTGTTATCACGCAACCCGTTCCGGCCTTTCTGGGTCAGAATCAGTTGCCCGTACGGCAGAAAAACCTCCGCAACGCGAATTGCCTGATCGAGAAAACCGCCGGGATTATTCCTCAAGTCCAGCACCAACGAACTCGCGCCCTGGGTACGAACTTTGTGAAGCGCCTCCCTCAATTCATCTGTGGTCGTATAGTTAAAGCCCCGCGTCATATCGACATATCCCACGCCGGCCTTCAACAAATAGGCATCAGGCACTGAGGGCTGGGCCACTGAGTCGCGCGTTATCTCAACCGTTTGAATCTGTTTATCGGCAGCACGCTCAACTGTGATTTTCACTGTCGAACCTCGCGGGCCGCGAATTTTGTCTCGCACTTCCAGAGAGGGCCGGCCAGTCATCTTCGTGCCGTCGACCGCCATAATCCGGTCACCAAAACGTAATCCGGCACGGTAGGCAGGCGAGCCGTCAAAGGTCGCGGTCACAAAGGTATCGAGCTGATCTCCGAACAAATAGTTTTGGATGGAAGCGCCAATGCCGAAATATTCCGAACGTTGATCGGTCTTGAGCTCTTCATACTCTTCCCGATCGTAATAGTTTGAATGAGGATCAAGCGACCGCAGCATTCCAATAATCGACGACTTGAAAACTGAATTGTAGTCCAACTTTTTCCCGTCAATATAGTTGTTTTGGATGATGCGAATTGCCTCGTCGAAGTCTTTCTCAATAATCGGAATTGCGGGTGAGTTATTTCGCGAGCTGCGAGTTTTGGCGGCCGTTGTGCCCGATGAGTCCGTAGGGGACTTTCTTCCCAGCGGCGGCTGCGTTTGCGGTCGTTGTTGCGCCAGCGCAACTGTTTGAATGTTGCCGGCAAATGCAAAGATTGCTATTAGCGTGAGCGTTCGTAAGTTTTCCACTAAAACAAGACCTCTTGAATACCAAAAATTAATCCAATTCAAACAATCAACGGCAGAGGGGCGCGGCCGCGGTGCAATAGTAGCGAATGGTCAACAAGGCAGCAAGGTTGCAGGTTTCGCGAGACGCAACAACTGCTGTTCAAATGAAGAAATTCACGCATCATCCTTCCAGCGCGTTCGGCAGGCTCGCTTGACGGCCATTCTCAGCCATCCGTAGAATGAACTTAACAACGATCATAAACGTATATTAGTTCAAGTGTTTGAAGCTCGTCGGACGAAGGAGTCGTAATTATGAGTAATCCATATCAAAGCCCATATCAAAAGGAAGAGCAGCAGTCCCCTGAGACAGTTGACGACCTGATGTTAAGAGATGATGAAACCGAGGGCGATTCCGAAGAGCGGACCCGAACGGCGTCATCCGTAAGAGACATTGCTTCCAGGATTCCTGAGTCGCTGAGTGCCATAGGCCGTGACATCAGCCGCACCATCGAGCGCGCAATGTCCGCTAAAGACGATTACGTTGTGGCCGTTAAGATTTCACCTCCGGCGCAAGAGAAAGTTGATCAGCTCGTGCAAGCCGGAATCTTCCGTAATCGAGCCGAAGCTGCCGGTTTTCTGGTTGAAGAAGGAATAAAGACCCAGTCGGCGCTATTTGAGCGAGTGCAACAGAAACTCGCGGAGATTGAAAGATTACGCGCCGAGCTGCGCGGCATGGTCAACGACGAGAAGCCCGCCTAAGCGGGCGCTCAGTCTTCTCCGGCTTTCCCCAAA
The DNA here is from genome assembly GCA_963728625.1 of Pyrinomonadaceae bacterium. Classification (GTDB taxonomy): domain Bacteria; phylum Acidobacteriota; class Blastocatellia; order Pyrinomonadales; family Pyrinomonadaceae; genus PSRF01. Next base: position 189,910 of record CAVSKU010000011.1, on the reverse strand, counting down.
CCTGAAAGTGTTATTCTCACCCTCGGAGAAGCACGTCAAATAAGTCCGACGAATCGAGAACAAAGTGGCCGAAAGATTTAAGCTTTCACCAACCCCAATTACACAATTTACTCTCGCCAACGGACTTCGCGTAATTCTTTGTGAAGATCACGCGGTTCCGGTTGTATCGGTGGCCCTTTATTACGACGTCGGTTCGCGCAATGAAAAGCTTGGTCGCACAGGTTTTGCGCATCTCTTTGAACACATGATGTTCCAGGGTTCGGAAAACGTTCCCAAAGCCGCGCACTTCCAATACATCTTCAATGCCGGTGGCACGATGAACGGTACGACTTCGACTGAACGTACCAACTACTTTGAGACGCTCCCGGCCAGCCATCTCCCACTAGCTCTTTGGCTCGAAAGCGATCGCATGCGCTCGTTAAAGGTCACGCAGGAAAACCTCGACAATCAGCGAAGCGCCGTTCAGGAAGAGAAGCGCCTGCGTTACGACAATCAGCCTTACATTAATGCGTTCCTAAGGATCAATGAGTTGATTTTTAAGAACCCCGCGAACGCCCACTCTACGATTGGTTCGATGGAAGATCTGGATGCCGCGACGATTGATGACGTAAAGGAATTTTTCCGGATTTATTACGCACCAAACAACGCAGTGCTGACAATCGTCGGCGACTTTGATAGTCCCGAGGCGACGGCGCTGGTTAAAAAATACTTTGACGCGATACCCAGTCAACCGCAGCCCCCTTCAGTGGATACCAGTGAGCCGGTCGAAGTGGCGCAAAACCTGGAAACGTATTACGACCCGCTCGCACCTGCCCCAGCTTTCGTGCTCGGTTGGAAGATCCCACCCCGGCGCACTCCTGACTTCTATGCAATATCACTGGCTGCCGATCTTCTCTTTGAAGGTGACAGCTCACGGCTCTATCAAAAGCTGGTTAAGGGTGATGAGTCGGTTGTATCCATTCAGGGTGGTATCGACGAACGGCGCGGTCCTTCCGCTTGTTACATTTTCGCCTTACCAAAACCAGGTGAAGATGTCGCTGCTATTCGTCAACAGATTGGGGACGAGATTAAATCGCTGCGAACGACTGGGCCGTCAGCCGCGGAAATGGAAAAGCTGAAAAACTCGCTTTGCAACGACGTCGTGCGCGGCCGGCAATCGACCATGTATCGGGCGCAGCGTCTTGCCGAGTACGCGCTTTATGACGGCGATCCCACACTGGTTGATTCGGAGCTCGATCATTACCTCGCGATTACCCCCGAACAAATTAGAAGTGCTGTTGAGCGCTTGCTGGATGTAGACAACCGCGTGGTGCTCGACATTATTCCGGCTGGCCGGGCTGAAGAACCGGCCGCGGGACTTTCAGCCACTCAGTTGCCCGCCGGTGAGCCGCAGCAACCAGCATCGCCTCCCGTGCAAGTGCCACCGGGCGGTCCAATCGAACCAACAGTCGATACTGACGCCATGGTGGGAACTCCCCCCAGCGAAAAGCTTGAACCCCCTCAACAACCAGCGGATCCTCCAAAACAGACTGAAACCGGTTCGGGCCCCTTGCACACATAAAGATGATCCAAGAACAAGATTCCTTGAGGACACCGCCTCCACCGCTGCCGCCCCGAGCGATAAAGCTTCCGCATGCGCAAGAGACAACGCTCAACAACGGCCTGACCGTCGTCGTAATCGAAGACCACCGTTTGCCGCTGGTTAGTTATCGTCTATCACTGCGGGCGGGCGATGCTCATGATCCGACGGAGCTTCCTGGCTTGATGGATATGCTCACCGGGCTGCTGAGCGAGGGCACCCAATCCCGGACCAGCCGCGAGATCGCTGACGAGGTTGCCCGACTAGGGGCAACGCTCCAGGCAGGCGCAAATTCTGACTACACCACTATCGCTGCCTCGTCGCTGGCGTTGTTTAGCGAGAACATTCTCGAGTTGCTGGCGGATGTCGCACTAAGACCAGTATTCCCCGAAAGCGAAGTCGAGCTGGCGAAGCAAAACACAAAGGAGAACCTTAAACAGCAGCGGGCACAGGCTTCTTTTCTGGCAAGTGAAATGGTGGCCAAGATCATGTTTGGCCACCACCCCTACTCGGTTACGGTACCAACTCCGGAATCGCTAGATGCAACCACCAGGGAACGGCTGGTTGAATTCCATCGTGAAAAGTTCGTTTCAAACAACTGTGTCCTCGTCGTCGCCGGTGATGTAAACCGCGAGGAGACTTTGCGTCAGATCGAGAGTCTCTTCAAAGACTGGCAGCCGGGCGCAGTGACCACAGACGATTTCCCCGCTCCGCCGCAGCGGAAATCGCGTTCCGTCTATCTGGTTGATCGTCCTGGGTCAGCTCAGGCAAATATAGTCATCGCCAACCCAGCCATCACGCGAACCAGCCCTGACTATTTTCCCCTCCTCGTCATGCACACAATTCTCGGAGCCAACGCCTCGTCGCGTGTGTTCATGAATCTGCGTGAGGAGAAGGGCTATACCTATGGCGCATACACCAGTCTCGATGCGCGGCGCACTGCTGGTACGTTCCGTGCCGCCGCTGAAGTGCGCACCGCCGTGGCCGGTGACTCGCTTAAAGAATTCTTCTACGAGTTAAATCGCATTCGCAACGAACCGGTCTCGCAAAAAGAGATCGCGGATGCAAAGTCGTATCTCACCGGCGTGTTTCCGATCCGACTGGAAACGCAGGAAGGGCTGATCGACCAGTTTGTGCAGATCAAAATGTTTGGGTTACCCGATGATTATCTCGAAGTCTACCGAAACAACATCCAGGCGGTGACGGTTGAGCAAATCCAAACCGTCGCGATGAAATATGTGCAGCCGGATGAGGCAGCCATCGTGATTGTGGGAGATGGAGCCCAACTGCACGAACAGATCAAGCCTTATGCTGACGAAATTGAGTTTTATAACACATCAGGAAAGAAGAAGAGCCGGCCGTCAGCTGATTCCGCGGAATCCAGTACGATGGCGGAAGCTGCGCTCGCGGGCGACTGGTCGCTACAGATCGAAAGCCCTTTGGGGCAGAGCATTCCCGCAACCTTGATTCTTTCCAACAGTGTAAAAGGCTTGTCCGGCAAAGTAGAATCTGAGATGGGAAATGGTGAACTGCTATCGGCTTCCTTCGATGGCGAATCTTTCGCGGCAATTGTGGCTTTCGACGTGGCCGGTCACGAGATGGAAGCGCAAATTGCCGGTGAAGTAGCGGGAGAACAAATGGAAGGCACTATCAGCATTCAAGATACGCCGCCATTACCCTTTACAGGCAGCCGCGCCGAGAACACAACCTAAAGGTTGTACTCTGAACGTTTGGATAAAAAAGTCGCCCGGCATGAACTCAACATGCCGGGCGTAATCACAGGAGGAACCGAGTGTTATGGTGGTCGTTATAATTCTACGGCCATCCGAATAACCTCAAGCGATAAGATGACGAATTCTGGCGTCGCGGTTGCTCAGCAACTTATTGTTCGTAGCGAAGCAGCATTCCGTCGCCACCGACTGCCCATCCTACTTTCTTAGCAAAGTAAAGCCCGTAAAGGTTTTGTTTCGTACCCGCCTCCTGTTCTATCCAGCTAAGCCCCGCGTCGTTTGTGCGTAAAATTGTACCTCCCCGGCCGACTGCCCAGCCCGTATCGTCAGTTACGAACTTTACATTCAAAAGCGTCGAGCGAGTGGTTACCTGGACGGGCGTCCAGGTTACGCCTCCGTCGGTTGTACGCAGGACTGTTCCCCGCTCTCCTACCGCTAAACCCTTCTTATCGTTGCGGAAATCGATGTGATAGATAGTGCTCCGTATGCCGGAATTTTGGCGCGTCCAGGTTTGGCCAGAGTCGACTGTTGCCAGGATCGACCCGTCGGTACCCACGATCCAACCGCGCTTATCGTTCGCGAAATCAATGTGTATTAGTTCCTGACGCGTTGGCGCCCGTTGCCGCTGCCATGTCTCCCCGCCGTTGTCAGTGTTGAGCAGAATGCTATCGATTACAACGTCGCGTCTGCTAATCGAACCGACGACCCAGCCTTTTTTCTTACTGGAAAATCTAACGCTGTAAAGCTCGACATCGGCGCCGTCAAACTCGCGTGGCAGGAGGCGACGCACCTCGGTCCAGCGTGTGCCGTTGTCTCGGGTAGCAAAGATAGCGTTACCAGCTATCAAGAAACCGGCTTCTTTGTCGCGAAAATAGATGTCATTGATCGCGTCATTGGTCTCGACAATTTGTTGCACCCAACTGTGCCCACCATCATCCGTGCGGCTCAGAAAACCTTTGTCACCGCCGATCCATCCGCGTTTGTTATCGAGAAAGAAAACGGCATTCAGATCCTGATTGGCGGGGCCGATACGTGTACCCACCCATCCCTGTTGGCTGTAAATCGGCGCCGCCAACAAAACGAGAAGCACCGCCAGAATAAAGGCTTTGGGAGGCTGGCTATTAGTGGTAAGTCTCATTCGCGCAAAGTTCTCCTGGCTCAAGATTACTGTTAGTAGGAGGCCGCACGCCGGTCCCAGGTTTACCGCTAATTGTCGGAAGAGTTCGTGGTGAATTTGTACCTTAAGGCGCGTCTCAAGACAAGACCAAGGGCCATGCGCCGCTCTGGCACATGACCCTCAGGACAAATTAATCATCTCTTGTTACGGAACGGCAGCGTCTATTCGATACACTTTCCCACCGAATACAACCAAGACCCGCTCGCCAAGCGAGAAGAAATCTCCCAGTTGAGGTTTCTGTTTGAGCAGATTGAAATACTCTTCACTGCCAAACTTCACCACCGTCACCGGAAGCTTAGTGTTGGCCTTAAATTCCGAATCTGTCCAAACACCCTCTTGCAAGTAAAAGGTCTTGCCACCAACGTGCTTGATTGCTGCAGACGCAGCGTCCTTATCCAGCGTGGAAGCCTCCTGCTGTTCGCGTGCTCGCTTACTCTGCGTCACCGCCGCCATTCCGGTCGCCGCGCGCGCTTCCGGCCTGGCCGCAGGGGGCGGCGCCGGCGCATTGCCTCCGGTGATAAATCCGCGGTCACGTCTGACACCAGAACGAGGCTGCACTACTGCATTAGGTTCCAGCGCCAGATACGAAGTGTAAGGTGTCACGATTCCATAACGCGTTCCGAGGTCAACGATTTCGTCGCGAAGCTCTTGCTGTTCGCCGTTGGAGCGAATCTGCTCCATGAGCCAACCAACGCGTCGAGTCGCCCAGAGGCGGGGCAAAAAGTCGTTGTTATCCTCACGAAGCGGGAACCGCAGGTTGTTATAGAAGAACGTACGTTCTGACCCGCGACTTCTGCCGGCTAGCTTAAGCCGTACAAACTCCATCTCAATTGGATTTCTGTACCGTCCGATAAGTGTGAGCTGTGAGCCTTTGAACAAATCGGGCAGACTGCGCGGATAGATCAAATCCGTTTCGACTCCAGCCATGTCCAACTGCAGTTCTGTGAGTACCGGATGATTTATCTTGGAGAAGAAGCTGGATACCTTTACTTCCAGATCTTCTTTTGGCTCAACATAGTCGGCAACGCCGCCATTGTCAGCGGCCAGTTTGTCGAGCAAGGTCGTGTTGACGTCATAACCAACACCGAAAGTGAACAGACGCAAACCTGGGATCTGCGCCGCACGAGCGTTTGCGACAATCCGATCGGCATTAGTTTCGCCAACTGTCGGTAATCCATCGGTCATGAAAACCAAGATCTTCGGGCGCGTCCCGGCCTCAAACTGACGCATGGCAGTAATCACGGCCTGGTTTATGTTTGTGCCGCCGTTGGGCCGCAATGATTGCGCAAAAGCCTGACCGCGCCTGCGCCCTTCGTCATCGGCATTGATCATCCGCGTCTCCATCACACGGTCTTCACCGGCAAAAGAGATCACATTAAACCGATCCTGTGGACGCAGTATGCGGATGCCGTATAACAACGCTGCACGCGCCTTCTCCATCTTGCCTTCTTCATTCATTGACCCGGAAGTGTCGAGCACAAAGACTATGTCCTTGGCCGCATACTCCTGTTCCGACCAGTCGTCTTTGGGAGAAATCATCAGTAGAAAGTACCCGTCGCGGCCGGCGTCACGATGAGTCAGCAGCGTGACACCAAAATCCTCACTGGAACGTGAGTAGAAGAGCTGAAAATCCTGTGGTTCTTTTCCTGCCGCAGATTCAAAAGAAATAACTGAGCGCCGTTCACCGTGGCGCTTCACCTCTATTGCATGAGTCGGTGAATAAAGGTTGCGGAGCGGTTCTTTGCTGTCCAGCTCAATGCGTCCGGAAACGGAACCAATCTCCGCAAACTGACGGCCGGTTCCGAGTGGGTAACGATATGCCACCGTCCCTGATTCGGCGGCCAGGACCTGCGTGTACCTAAGCTCGAGCTTCTTATCCGAGCGAGGCAGAATCGGAAAGATGCTGGCCTGGAACAGGTTCTTGCCGGCATATTCGAGCAAGCCTGGGTCTCGTTGACGCCTGACGATTTCGTCATAGATGCGTCTTGCCTCTTCACGCGAGCGCACCTCGCCAACCAGCCGTTGGTTCCCTTCCCATATTGCAAATTCCGTGATCGACGCCTGCTCGGGGATCGGGAAAAAGTAGGTGCCCTCGAGTGTCGCGTCGGTGTCGTTTCTAAATACTTGCTCAACGTGCGTAGTCGCCACTTGCGAGGAAATTCGTGTATCTATTTTGATTGATTTAATCGGCAACGAGCGCGGCAACGGGATTGGTCGCGGCACTTCAGGGCATCGCCGGCATGGCCCGGGAACAATAACCCCCTGGGCGGCGGCGCTGGCCGCAGTCAGGAACAGAATTGCAACGGATAGGATTACGAATCGAAGGTTTCTCATGGTTTCCTCGCAGTAAATAGTTTTGACCCAGCTTGCCGGGTTTAGAACGGCGCTTAGGGACTATTCTTGCGGGACCGGAAGGAAAACGATGGGAGGCTGACTAGTGAAGCTGGCGCAGCCGCCGGTTGCGAAGGGTAACGAAGACTGAGTAAAGAACGATACTAAAACCGCCGCCAGCCAGAGTTAGGGGTGCGCCAAACCGCTGTGCCACCGCGCCTGCGATTAGATTTCCGATCGGCATCGTGCCAATGAATGACAGGATAAACATGCTCATTACGCGCCCGCGCATCTCATCGGTCACAAGCTGCTGAAGCAGGGTGTTGGTCATGGCAACAGAGGTAACGATGGAAAACCCAACGACGAACAGGAAAATTAGCGACAGTGCAAGGTTTGTGGCCAACGAGAAGGCGACTAAGAAGAGTCCAAATCCTAAAGCTCCGCCGAGTACGAACCAACCCTTCCGCCTGGAGTCGCTAAGTGATGCGACAAACAGCGCTCCGCAGAACGCACCCGCACCTGCAACTCCCATCATCCACGCGAGGCCAGTAGCACCAAGGTGGAAAATGTCGCGGGCAAAGATAGGGATGAGCGTAATGTAAGGGGCGCCAAAGAGGCTGGTGACCGCTGACATAGACAAGAGTGAAAACACGCGCGGCCGTCTGCTTACGTAACGAAACCCATTTAGTAAGTCCTGCCAAAGAGCGCGCCGGTCTTTGTAGGAATGGACGATGGCGGGCTTTGTAACCTGTTCGAGACGCACCATGCTGAGCGCGACAACCACCGCGATAAATGATAATCCGTTGAAAAGAAAACATCCGGCCAGGCCAAAGAAGTTAAACCCGAGCCCAGCCATCACCGGTCCGGCCACACGTGAAAGTTGAAACTGCGATGAGTTAAGCGCTACCGCATTTGCTAAGTCCTCGCGACCAACCAGGTCAATCGTCATCGCCTGGTAAGAAGGGCCCGCCAGCGCCATACAACACCCGGTAATCAGAGAGAACGCCAGGACCAAACCAACTGTCACTTGATCGGTCCACACGAATGTCGCCAACACCAGCGCCGCGATTCCGGCAACAACCTGCGTCAGCAGCAAGAGGCGTCGCCGATCGACGAGGTCGGCAAACACTCCTCCGGCCAGCGCGAGGAAGAAACCGGGAGCAGTTGCCATAAATGCATCGAGTCCCAGCCAGAACGATGAGTTGGTTAGGTGAAGTACCAGCCAGCCCTGTGCGACCGCCTGCATCCACGTACCTACGTTAGAAATGAATGCGCCAACCCAGAATACGCGGTAGTTGCGATGCGAGAGAGCGCGAAACATGCCCGACCGGCGCAGGCGAACCTCTTTGGCAGGCGGTGGGTCATTGCTGATCGATGACATTGAGCCAACGTTCTTATCACTTACCTGACTGGACTTCCAATTGCCGGGTCAAATAGATCGTGTTTTAATCGCGACTACTAACCGGCTTAAAGGAGAGCTCCGATGAACCTTAGCTTAGCAACAAGTAGGTTTCTTACTTCGTTATTTATCCTGTCGTGCTGTTCGCTTATTGCCATGGCCCAGAACGAAAAACCAACTCCGGCGGCCGCGTCTACCCCCCAAACAAACACTTCTGCGCCAACGACAGCGGCAAACCCCGCCGATGTTGAATCGATAGACGCGATTATCACTGCAGTCTATGACGTCATTTCCGGACCGGCTGGAAAGAAACGAGACTGGGACCGGATGCGTTCACTGTTCGTTCCCGGAGCTCGCCTCATCCCAACCGGGCCAAGGCCAGCGGGCGGGTACGGCTCGCGCGTTTTGACCCTCGAGGAGTACGTAGAACGCGGTGCGCCATTTTTTGAGAAGGAAGGATTTTTTGAAAAAGAGGTAGCGCGCACGGTGGAGCAATTTGGACAGATAGCGCACATTTTCAGTACCTACGAATCGCGCCATGCGCCAATGGATGCAAAGCCCTTTCAACGAGGCATCAACAGCATTCAATTAATGAACGACGGTAAACGCTGGTGGGTGGTGACGATCTTTTGGCAGGGGGAAGATGAGAAGAATCCGCTTCCGGAGAAGTACCTCAAGAAGTAAAGAGACAAAGATATTTTCCAATTGTCATTTTTCATTTTTCATTTGTCATTTTTGGCGCCGCCAGGAAAGAGGACTTCCCTTCCCACCACGCCGGACAGAAACGATCTCTGCCATGATGGCAAGTGCTACTTCTTCAGGGGAGACCGCGCCAATGTCTAGTCCGATCGGCGCCCTGACCGTTCGCAGCAGTTCATCATCAACTCCCTTTGCCCGCAGCCGCTCGAGAACTATGTTAGTGCGACGCTTGCTTCCGATCATTCCGACATAGTCGGCCCCGCCTGCCGTCAGCACTGTACGCAGACACTCCTCGTCTTCGCTGTGTCCGCGCGTGACGATCGCGACGCTGACTCCGCGACGGTTGCCTAACGCCACTCGTAATGCTTCGTTCCAATTAGCCGCAGTCATGAGTTGAATATTCTCTTCCGGGAAAGAGTCACGTCTCAAAAACTCCGGCCGGTCATCGATTAAAGTTGTGCTGTAGCCCATCAGACTTGCCAGCTTTGCCAGCGCCGCGCCCACATGGCCGGCGCCGCAAATAACCAGTTGCGGCTCTGCTTGCAGCCGTTCAAACAAAATCTCGGCCTCGCTCCACTCAGAAAGTTGAGGAGCAAATTCCTTCACTGCGAAGACCCGTATTTCTTCCTTCGTCTCAAGGAATAGGGCAGCCTGAGACGCTGTGGCCGCATTCAGTGTGTCATCGCCAAGTGTCCCAGCGCGCTCGCCGCGAGTGTCCACGATCAATTTTGATCCGACGCCTGAAGGCGCCCTAATCAATGTGGCAAGCACGGCTACAAGGCCGTCGGCGAGAAGTTGATTAATTGTTTCCGCGATTAAATTGGAACGGGTACTGTTTTGCGTAGGAGGCATCGAGCTGCAACGCGCCTTTGAACGCTACTTGGAAGGCGATACTTTCGCGAGACCGATAGCGGCGGCGGCGCGTCGGACAAGCCACCATGGGCCAACGAGGAGATAAAACGGGTTCTTGAAAAATGCGGGTTGGTTACCCTCTATCGCATGCCCGACAAATTGCAAGATCCAGCCAACGATGAACATCCCCAGTGCCCAGCGCCAGTTGAAGAAAAACACGGGCAGAGAGATCACAATCATTGGAATACCGATGCTGTGAGTGAGCTTGTTGAGAGGATGCGTGTGTTTAGCTTTGTAATTTTCGATGAAGGATTCAGACATCGCGACCTCCAAAAGCAAAAGTCAGTAGTCAGTAGTCAGTACTCAGTAGTCAGAAGTCAGTAGTCAGAAGCAAGAGGCCAGGGTCGTAGTAAAGTCAGAGGTCAAAAAATACGGTCTGACTTCTGACTTCTGATTTCCGACTTCTGTCTTTAGCTCTATCCAACCACATCAATAAAAATATCCATCGTACCGCCACAAACCATGCCTTCTTCGCTGGCCTCGTCGGCGGTTAATGAGAAATGGTGCAGCGCTGATTCACCGGAGCGCATGGCTTCACGCGCTTCCGCCCAAACCTCGGCTTCAATGCAACCGCCACCAATTGTCCCTTTTGCTTCACCGTTAGCAAAAAAGAGCATTTTCGCGCCGCGTTGCTGCGGGGTTGAACCGCGCGTTCCGGCAACTGTCGCCACCACTACGCGTTCACCCAATTCACTAGCATTCGCCAATAGTCGATAGAGCTCTCGTTGCGCGATCGTGCCCATGTGTGGCGTGGAAACTTGTTCGGTTATTCAGGCTTATCTCGAGTGGTGCGCGGTTCGGTCTGAACAGTTCCGGCATTCTCTTGTTGGCGCTGCGTCTCGAGCTTGCGGCGTAGTAGATCGACTTCCGCGTCCGCGGTCGCAAGCGACTGCTCCAAGCGGGCACGACTCGTCTCCAAAATTCTTATCTGGGTTTGCAGACGTACCTTCTCAGCTTCGAGCGCCCGGCGCCGTGCTTCTCTCGCCTCCTCCGGACGCGTAGAACCATAACCGGCTGCCGCGCGTTCGATGTTTTCCGGCTTTAATGAAAACTCTGCCTCCTCAAGGCGAGACTGGAAATCCGCGAGCTTGCTCTCAACGTCAACCTGCTGCGCTCGCAAATTTTCTGCGCGTTGCTCCGCACGTGTCAGCCGCTCCATGTCGATCAGCGTGCGATCGTTCTCGTGAATCTGCGTCAGTTTCTCGTTGAGCTTGTTTACCTGGTTGGAGAGCGCATTAATGGTCTGCTGCATGCTCGGTTCGGTCGAGGCGGCCCTGGTGGTGGTTTTCCTCGCTTCCGAGCCTTCTGAATTGGGATCAGCAGCGTTCTCGTCTGCCGTGCTTATGATTCTTTCGCCCTCGGGGCCCGTGCTCTCGGAACCGGGAGGCGCTATGTCGGGATTTGTAACGACTGGCCGCGGCGTGCGGGCACGGCGTCTTCGGCGGCGTTGTGCGTCCGCATCAACAAATACCAATCCCACCACGAAAGTCGCAGCCACAAAAAATGCCGCGACACGTAGAATTCGACTTCGCATAAAACTGGCTCCCTTATTTCGTGCTTGTCTCCAGGCAGACCAAAGATACGCCCGTTGAGGAGATGCATTCAAGCAGGCAGGTAGCTGCCTGGCAATTTAAACGGCTGGGCGGCCGAAGTGTTCCTGAACTTAGCCAGGAATACTCAGTCACTGCAAGTTCTCGATGGTCTGGTCAAGCTGAATTACCAGTTGGCCAATCTCAGTCACACGCCTTTTTAGCTCCGCGACTTTCTCAGCCGGAGCTCGTTCGGCAAATTGCGGGTTGGACAGTTGGCCTTCGAGCCTCGACGCCTCGGATTGAAGTTTGTCCTTCTCTTTTTGCAGACGCTGGCTCTCCTGCCCGAAATCGATCAAACCCTCGAGCGGGACTGCCACTTCGGCGCCGCCTACCAGCACTGCTCGTGCCGAAGCTCGCGGGGCGTCTGCTGCAGATTTGATAGAAACCTCCGAGGCTCGCAAGAGGCGGCTGATTTGATCCGTGTTCGACAGGAAAACGTCGCGAAGTTTTTCATCGGGCGCACTCACTAACACGGGAACGCGCTCTCCCGGTTTAATATTCATTTCCGAACGGATGTTACGCACACGCGAAATCAGATCAATTAAGGCCTGCATTTCCGACTCGGCTTCTTCGTCAATCAATTCGGCTTTGACCTCTGGAAACTCGGTGAGCATGATTGTCGGAGACGCCCCTCGATAGGCCTTGTGCAAAAGAGTTTCATTTACGCCAGGGAGGCGCTGCCAGAGATCCTCCGTGATGTAAGGCATGAAAGGATGCAGCAAACGTAAGGACTGCTCGAGCACGGTCAGCAGGCGCGCGCGCGCGGCAGTACGCTGCGGCGTAGCATTCTCGGAAGTCACATCGCTCTTTGAGAGTTCGATGTACCAATCGCAAAAATCATCCCAGAAGAAGTGATAGAGCGTCTGCACTGCTCCGTGAAACTCGTAATCGGCAAGCGAGTTGCGGACTTCGCGGGCCGTCTTGTTGAATCGGGACAGAATCCAACGATCGTGCAAGGCTAACCCGTTGGCGTTGAGCGTGTCGGGATCGATTGATGCTCCCTCTGAATTCATCAGGGCGAAGCGCGCCGCATTCCAAATTTTATTGGCGAAATTTCTGTAGGTTTCGACCTGCTTGTCACTCCAGCGAATATCAGTGCTGCCAACCGAAGCCAGCTTGAGTCGCGTTGCATCCACCCCAAACTTGTCAAAAACCGCAAGCGGATCGATGCCATTCATCTTTGTTTTCGACATCCGCTGTCCCTGGCTGTCGAGGATTGTTCCAGTAACGTAGACGTCATCAAACGGGCGCTCGTTTATGAACTTCATGCCCATCATCACCATGCGCGAAACCCACAGGAAGATAATGTCGCGCGCTGTAAGCAGCACGGACGTGGGGTAAAACGTTTCGAGGTCGCTTGTCTTCTCTGGCCAACCGAGCGTAGAAAACGGCCACAATGCTGATGAAAACCAGGTGTCTAAGACATCTTCGTCCTGTGTCAGCTCGCTGGTGCCCGCTTTTGCACGCGCCTCATCTTCAGATCTGGCGACGATTATCTTCCCATCAGGCGTATACCAAGCCGGAATCTGATGACCCCACCAGAGCTGACGAGAAATTGTCCAGTCACGTAGATTCTCCAGCCAGTTCGTATAGACCTTTTCATGCGGCACCTCGGGAACGAACCGCGGTTTCCGATGCTGCCGCATCAAGTCGAGGGCGAGGTCACGTAATTCATCCATGCGCAGAAACCACTGCGTGGAGATCAAAGGCTCGATGACTGTCTTGCAACGTTCGCATTTGGAAATCGAAAACTCGTAATCGATTACTTTGTCGAGTAATCCCAGCTCTTCAAACTTCTCAATTACCTTTGTTCGCGCCTGGTAGCGATCCAGGCCGGCAAACTCTGCACCCGCGTCTTCAGTCATCTTCGCGTGGGCGTCGATCACAGCAACTTGATCAAGGTTATGACGCGTACCCATCTCATAATCGTTGGGGTCGTGGGCCGGCGTTACTTTTACCGCCCCAGTGCCGAATTCAGGATCCACAAATTCGTCAGCAATAACCGGGATCTCTCGAGCCGTGAGCGGGAGCGTCAAGACCGAGCCGATCAGATGTCGATAACGCTCATCATTTGGGTTCACCGCTACGGCGGTGTCGCCCAGCATCGTTTCCGGCCGGGTCGTAGCGACAGTGACGTGCTGTTCGCTCCCTTTGATCGGATACTGAAGAAAGTAGAGCTTGCCTGCCTGGGGATCCTTTTGCACCTCAAGGTCGGATAACACGGTCTGATCATTTGGGCACCAGTTAACGATGCGATTACCGCGATAGATCATCCCTTCATCGTAAAGACGCACGAAGACTTCGCGGACGGCGCGCGACAGGTCCTCATCCATCGTAAATTTTTCGCGTGACCAATCCACTGACACGCCCTCGCGACGCATTTGGTTAGTGATTTGTCCACCCGATTCCTTCTTCCATTTCCAAACACGCTCGACAAACCTCTCACGTCCTAAATCATGGCGCGTTAGCTTTTCCTTCTTCAGTTCGCGCGTAACCATCAACTGCGTCGATATCCCCGCGTGGTCCATTCCCGTCAGCCATAACGTGCGGTAACCACACATGCGTTTATAGCGAGTGAGGATGTCCATCATGGTGTGTTGCAAGGCGTGGCCCATGTGGAGCGATCCGGTCACATTTGGAGGCGGAATCGCGACAGAAAACACCGGTGCGTCAGGGTCCTGGTTTATTTCCGGAGCGAAAAAACCTTGTTTCTCCCAGCGGTCGTAGTGGTGCTGTTCTGCCAGTTTGGGATCGTATTGTTTGGGAATGTCCATAGGTCAGTCTGGCGTATAGGGTCTGGAATCTTTAGTCCAATTTCCTGCGATTTCAACTGTTCACTGCATTTCGTGCGACCAGGCATTGTAAGGGAGACTCAGGAGATTTACATCCGGCGTCCCCTATTCACTGGCTCGGTTCACTGTCAGGCCCACAGCTCCCCCTACATACAAAAAAACAGGCGACCTCTTTCGAGTGTCGCCTGCGGAAGATTATAAACTGTAATTAAGTTCCTAAGAGCTTTTCTCTTCGAGCTGGCGCTTAATCATAAGTTCCGCGAGTTGCGGTACGACCTCCCACGCGATTTCCTGTACAACTCTCTCTGAGAGTTGCTCAACAGCCCGTCGTGCGATCGCGTCTATTACTTCGGGAGAAAGCTGACCAACGGCGATCTGGTCACCTCCGTGTTCCGATGTCATTGCGGATTGTGGCGCTGGCTTGGATAAATCGGACGTCGTGTAACTGGGTTCGTTAAGAATCTGCCGGGGAAATTCCTGGGTCTTGGCTAATTGATCCGGCGTCGGTTCTGCAACCTCAGGAACTGCAACTGGCTCGCGCGATGAAATGTCAGCGACTGCGCCTGACGATTTTCTCCAATCTGCGCGTGCCGATTGATAGCTCGGTTGTCGCGTGAATGTTGACTGGCTTTCACTGGATGAATACCGGGGCACCGCGTCGAGATCAATATCCAGCTCAAACGCGTCCGTCGCCCGGCCACTTGCTGGTTGGAAGTCGCCAAGGTCAAGCAGCACATCGCTTCCCGTTTCCGCAACTTTGCTCTCCATTTTCTGTTCATCCATTTTAGAGTTTGTTGAGGTGCCATCTGTTAAGTCTTGCGAACCGGGCATCGGGTATTGCGAGACCATCTCGCCGAGCTCGGGCGGCAGCGGCTTTGTGTCTGCCGTGGTGATGGCAATCTCTTCCTCGCTGAGCTTCTCGGGCTCCTCCAGCTCCGGTTTGGGAAGCTCGGCCGTAGGTACCTGTTCCTCAGGCGGACGACCGCCCATCAGAACTCCTACTTTATCGATCAGGCGTCGAATGGATTGAAATGGCTTTGTCAAAGTGTCATCCGCGCCAACTCTGCGCGCCTCCGCTTGGTCAAACGGCTCAAACGAGCCGACCAGAAGCATAACAGGAATCTGCTGAAGCTTCTCATTTTGTTTTATGTACTCACAAAGTTCATAACCGGTAATTAGCGGCATAAAAACGTCGGCTAATACCACGTCAGGCACGAAATCTTCCAGCCGCGCGATCGCCTCTTTCCCGTTGTTTACACAAACTACTTTTACGCCTTCATCGGCAAACGTAAGCTCAACAACCTTTTGAATGGTGATGGAATCGTCGGCAAGTAGAAGTTTTCGTCCAGCTAACAAAGCGTGGGCACCTTGGCTGATTGCGAGCGCCACTGGCGGGATTAGGGATCTTACAGTCGGCGCGGGGCATGTTTACCGCTTGTTCAACTTGCCGCTTGTATACGGAAGCGGCATTTTGAAGCTATCACCCGGCCTGATGGCGCGTCAAGAGTTTCGTCTAAAGGGCGTCTGACTCAGGAGGAAAGGGCTCGTTTGTATAGAGTTTTCAACGGGTTGGCCGTCTTAGTTCGATATCGTCGGCGGTGCCTTCTTTTCCGTCCGGGCCGCTGGAGCGAAGGGTAAAGCGGTCGCGCTCGCCCTCGTATTTGTACTCTCTGTGCCAGGGGTCCAAGCGGATGACTTTTGACAGATACCGTGGGTTGAGGTGATTAATTGCCACGGCTTGGTCGTCTGAAATGATGTACGAGCCGCGTTGCGCTCGAAACCTCTCGAGCGCCTGGGCGATGGACTCGAGCTCTATCCTTGCCCGCTTCTGTTTCTCCTGATTGAGAAGGGCCACGAGTGACTGAATCATTGCCCAGCCGCGTTTGCCAGTACGTAGCTCAGTAACCTGCCACTTGCCAGTAGGTTCTCTAACTGCACGGGCTTCAATTCTCAACCAGGCAACTACCACTGACGAGGGTTGGGAAGACAGTGGAATCCCCATCGAAGAAACTTCCTGGATTCGGACTGCATCCGATGGTACGTCGGTGCCCAGCAAACTT
This sequence comes from Pyrinomonadaceae bacterium, assembly GCA_963728625.1. Taxonomy (GTDB): domain Bacteria; phylum Acidobacteriota; class Blastocatellia; order Pyrinomonadales; family Pyrinomonadaceae; genus PSRF01. Next base: position 173,639 of record CAVSKU010000011.1, on the reverse strand, counting down.
CCTAACAGACAACGAGCTCGTTTTACACTGGGATCGACGGCTGCTGCACCACGAAAAGGTGGATCAGGCACATTGCACTCGCCTATGGCGTGCTCCTCGCCGAGCGCTGTAATTATTGGCTCAACATTCTCCCAGGTGTTCGGACCAGTTCTGACGTCAGCGACGCGCCAACCGGTGTCGGGATCCTTCTCAAATCTGAAAACTGTTTTTACATCCGCCGTCACCTCGGCAGTCGTCGCGCTGGTAGCGGAAACATTCTTTACGCGAACCGACCCGCTGGTGAGCTCGAAGCCCCCCATCCGAGTAATTATCTTCCTCGCCTCGCTCGACTTCAATTGAGCGGCAGCGCTCGAGCAGGCGAGCAGCGCCAGACAACAAGCCCAAATCCACCACCGGGCTCTCATGGTTCTTAAACGCGGGAAAACAGTCATTGAACGGTTAGACGCTGGCCTTGCCAATTAGCATTTGCAGCATTATGTGCAGTTGGGCGGTCGTAAATGGCTTAGGAAGGAAGACAACCGCCCCAGCGGAGAAACTATCGGAAGAGAGCTTGGGATCCTGCTCGGCAGTCATCATCATCACCGGGATGCGCATCAGTCGCTTCTCGGTCTTCATAAAGCGCACCAACTCGGGTCCCGAAATGTGTGGCATCACCACATCGAAGATGGCGGCGGTAAAGTTTTGATCGCCCTGGAGAATTTTGTAGGCCTCGCGTCCATCGCGAGCGGTTACCACAGCATAGTTCTCCTTCTCCAGGATGGCAGAAACCAGACGCAGAATCGCCGGATCGTCATCGGCAACCAGAATGCGCCGGTGCTGCTTAGTGGTGTTAGTGGGAGGTTTTGTTTCTTTGTTGGCCATGTGCTCCTAGACTTCCACCGCATAATTGCTTTCGCCAGCGCGCGTTGAGAGGTCTGCGGCCAGTTTGATTGCGGCAATCATGCTGGAGTGTTCTGCAATTCCTTTCCCGGCAATGTCGAACGCCGTTCCATGATCGACCGAGGTACGGATGAACGGCAATCCCAGAGTAACATTCACTGCCTCACCAAACGAAAGACATTTTACCGGGATCATAGCCTGATCATGGTAACAGGCAACTACGGCGTCAAACTCGCCGCGCGAGGCGCGTAAAAACACTGTATCAGCCGAAAAAGGGCCCTGAACATTAATTTCTTCCCGCGTCCGGCAGGCCTCGATCGCTGGAGCAATCTCGGCAGCCTCTTCCATTCCAAACAATCCACCCTCGGCGCCGTGCGGGTTCAAAGCCGCCACCGCCAGTCGCGGCCGTTCGATGCCCCACGCTTCTAAGCTCGCGATGGGTGAGATTGATTGTTCGGATTACTCGATCCCGCTCGACCAAACGAATTGCTTCCGCCAGCGGTACATGAGTCGAAATCAGCACGATGCGCAAGTTGGCCGCCACGAAAGCCATCGCGTATTCCTCCGCGCCGGTCAAATGAGCGAGAAACTCTGTGTGCCCTGGGAAACTGTAACCACCAAGAAAGAGCGAACGTTTGTTGATCGGCGCAGTGGCGATGGCGTCAACGCTCCCGGCAGCACACAGTTCAACGGCCGACTCTATGTAACCGGCAGCAGCTTTGCCGGCGGCGCCTGACTCGATACCGGGTTCTATGAAGCCGTTAATGTTGTCGAGGTGAAAAAGAAGGGGCTCGGAAAGCTCGATCAGGCAGCGGTTCCCCTTTCCGAATGATGTCGTAACCCGATTGCAGATCGAGGGTACGCGCCGTGTGGGCCAGCAACTGTGCGTCGCCGATTATTATCGGCACGCAGACACGTTGTATTTCCTCTTCAGCTACAGCTTTTAAGACAACCTCGGGGCCGATCCCCGCGGGATCGCCCATGGTGATGGCGACTCGTGGCAGGGGTCGGCGAGGTCGAAAACTTGAATGAGATGAGTTATTGGCGAACTGTCTCATTAATCGAGACGGAAGCGTCGTTAGAATGGCAAGGAGAACAGGGCAGTAAAAGGAGCTGGCGGCGCCAGTCCTTATTCCGCAACATGCTCGACGCGTTCGTCGGCCTTGAACATGTACTTAATATTTCTCTTAAGAAGCAGCAGATTAGGCGCCCCTTTGCGATTTACTTTTAGCGCGCCGCGGTCATACCACTCAATCGTGCCCTCAATTTCTTCGCCGTCAAGAAGTGTGATGACCATCAGAGTATGCGCATCGATCTGCTTCTTGTAATAAAAGAGCTCGGCGTTGGTCTCCATCGGTGGCGGCGTTCGTTTCCGCACCTGAACCGAAGCCGGTTGCGCCGGGCGCGGGCCGGAGTCTCTACCACCGTCACCGCCGGATCCACGCTGAGAGCTGCCGTTTGAACGCTCTCTGGACTGAGGCAGCTCACGCGCCTTTCCCTTAACCTCGGCGAGCGTGGTTCTAATAAGTTTACGATTCACTTTTCCTACCTCCAAAAATATAAGACGGGTTAAAGCTTGATCGCGCGTTTGCTCATTGGCGGGGATGGCTAACGCGGATTCACCCTACTCTCGCAGGCTGCGGCCATTCGAGGAGAGAGGACGAAAAATTTACCCGTAATGGAAAATCCTGCAAAGGAATGCGATCATGCTACACAACCAGTGCAGCAAAAAGCAAAGGTCGAAAACACTCCTACGTGCGCATGCAAAATCAGTTTTTTCACTTGTGGACGAGTAACCACGCGTCGTCACAATAAAAAGGAAGGCCTGGTTACCGAGCCTTCCTTCATAAGGTCGAAACTTGCTTACTTAATCCGCTTTTTTGCGAATAAAAGTTGGCACATCAAGATCGTCGGCACGCGCCTGCATCATTGGCCGCGGAAGATCGTCGGCAGGCCGCTGCACGTAACGCGGAGCGGTACCCGGCATAGTGGTTACTGCCGCGGCTGACGCCACGGCGACTGCCTCCTGACCAAAGCCTGTCGCGATAACCGTGATCTTCATCTCATCACGAAGATCTTCATCGATCACCGCGCCGAAAATGATGTTCGCATCCTCGTCGGCAGCTTCTCGAATAATCGTCGAGGCAGTGTTGACTTCATAGAGCGTCAAATCCGGGCCGCCGGTGATATTGATCAATACACCCTTAGCGCCCTGAATGGTTGCCTCCTCAAGTAGTGGTGAAGAGATTGCCTGTTGCGTTGCTTCAATCGCGCGGTTCTCGCCGCGAGCTCGGCCGGCACCCATCAGCGCCATTCCCATTCCCGCCATGATCGACTTGACATCCGCAAAGTCGAGATTGATCAGGCCGGGCACGGTAATCAAATCGCTGATTCCCTGCACCGCCTGGCGCAAAACGTCATCAGCAACTCCGAAAGAATCGGCGAGCGAGGAATCCTTTTCAACGGTATGTAACAGCCGCTCGTTTGGAATCGTAATTACCGTGTCGACGCATTCGCGCAGCTCTCGCAGACCGTGCTCTGCCTGTTGCATTCGGCGTCGGCCTTCAAAGTGGAACGGCTTAGTTACCACCGCCACTGTCAATGCTTCCAACTCCGTTGCCAGTGAAGCGATGATGGGAGCCCCGCCGGTGCCTGTGCCTCCACCCAATCCAGTCGTAACAAACACCATGTCGGCGCCTTCCAGCACCTCAATGATCTTGTCAGTGTCTTCGAGCGCAGCTTCGCGACCCACGTTTGGGTTGGCGCCAGCTCCGAGGCCTTTAGTGAGCCTGCTGCCAAGCTGAATCTTGATGGGAGCTTTCGATCTCTTGAGGGCCTGCAAGTCCGTATTGGCCACCAGAAACTCTATGCCCTCGATGCCGGCTTCAATCATGCGGTTGACCGCATTGCCGCCACCTCCTCCGATGCCGATTACTTTTATGCGTGCGCCAGTAATGGGGGGATCGTCATCGATGAAAATATTAATGCCTCTATCGAGTTGACGAGCGTCCTCTGCCATAGTGATTTCCTCTCTTCCGAAGCGGGAAGGCTTCCAAGGCTTCTTTCTTCTATGTTGGGTTGCTCGCGCCATGGGCATCGATATATTGCGGACTATATCTTGTACGACCGGGGCGAAAGCATACAACAACTTGTCAAAAAATACTACTGAAACGATTTCGAAATCGTGAAACAAAATGCGTCAGCTTACCGGTCGAGCCTCTGCGACTCATCGCTGAACGCAGCTCGCTTGCCTGGCTCCGGCTGGCGACGAGGGCCAACCCTGCCGCTGCGGCCCATGCCGGACTCTGTACGTCTTCAATCAATCCGCCAAAGCGATCTCGTTCGGGATAACCGACACGGACCGGTGCATCGAACACCTGCTCGGCGATCTCAGTCATGCCGCTGAGTAACGCCCCGCCGCCTGTCAGGACCACGCCACTCGACAGTTGTCTTTCCCAGCCGGCGTCTTTGATCTCGTCAGCCACATGCATGAGTACTTCTTCCGCCCGCGGCTGCAGAATGTCGCAAAGGATCTGCCGGGAGAGTTGCCGGGGAGCACGGCCGCCCACCGATGGCACGTCAACCAATTCGCCGCGCTGCATCTCGGATAGCGACGTACTGCAGGCGCAACCCACGGTCCTCTTGATCTTCTCGGCGTCTGGAATCGGTGTGCGCAGCCCAAAAGCTATATCGTTAGTAAAATGCGAGCCTCCGAGCGGAAAAACGGCCGTATGCTGCACCGCGCCGCGTTGGTAGATCACCAGGCCGGTTGTTTCCGCGCCGATATCGACGAGGGCCGCGCCAAATTCCTTATCGTCCTCGGTTAACGAAGCTTCCGCGGCGGCCAGTTGCTCGAGAACCATATCGGCCACGATTAAACCGGCGCGATTGACCGCATTGATGGCGTTTTGACGGGCAGTTACCGGGCTCGTAACTATGTGGACCTTGACCGCGAGTCGCGCCCCGATCATGCCAACTGGATCATTGATGCCATCCTGATCGTCGACGATGAATTCCTGTGGTAAACGATCGACTATTTCGCGACCGGCGGGGAGTTGAATGGCACAGGCCGAATCAATTGCCCGGCGCACATCCTCGGGTGTGATTTCGCGATCCCTGCCTGAGACGGCGACGATTGCCTGGCCGTTAAATCCAAGAATGTGTGAGCCGGCAAGGTTGATTGAGACTTCCTCTGCCTGTATCCCGCTCATCCGTTCGGCGTCCTCGACAGCGCGCTTCACGGCATCAACAGCAGCCTCGGGGTTGACGATCACTCCTTTCCGCAACCCGCGCGCTTCCGCTTCCCCAATGCCAACGATGTCCAGCAGACCACCCTCGCCAGGCTCGCACGCGATGCACGTCACCCTACTCGTCCCGATGTCGAGACCGATCGTGTGCTGTGTGCGCTTCGCCATTAAGCCGTGCTCCTTAGTTGCAACCCAGGTTTATTGCCTACGCTTCGCTGGGGCTTTACCTTTGTCGTTTTTCTTTTCCGTTTCGCGTTTGTCGCGTCGAGTTTTTCTGCTGGTGTTATCTGACGCGCTGGTGGTCTCAGTATTCCTCTTTACGCGCGTTACTGTATTACTCGCGAGATTCTCCGGGTTTGAGCTCGTCGATTCCGTTGGCGTGGCAGGTAACTCAGCGCCATCACTCGTGGTGTGAACTCCTGAAACCAAACCCACGATTGCTCGTTTGCCCTGGCTGAGATCGATGTAGCTAATTAAGCGACCGCGCGGTGTCTGTCGTTGTCCATCGAGCACATCCAGCGCATCCTTCAAACGCTTTCCATGATCCTGTGAACCAAGCCTGACCTCGATTTGTGAACTGTCCCCAGCGAGTTGCGCGCGAATATCACGAACCTCAATCAGGTTCACTTCACTCACGCGCTCCGATAAACCAGCCGCGTCCCAGTCTCGCTGCAACTCCATAAACTTCTGCACTCGTTCACGGTTTTCCTTTTGCGCCGTGTCCGATCCATCCTCGTTAAGCCCGCGTAGAAAGAAGGCGGGGATTTGATCAGTCGGCAACATTTCGCCGAGGAGAACCGCGTCTTCATCGATCCAGCGAAAACGCCCCGATGCGGTCCGCACTACGGCGCGAGGCACTCGTTCGACGATGCGCACACGTAGGCCATCCGGCAAAACTCGTGAAACGACGGCGGTGCGCACCCAGGGCAAACGCTCGAGCCGCGCGCTTATTCCCTTGAGATCTGCGTTCCATACTCCTGTTTGCGCGGCTTCGCGCCTGACCAGACTCTGAATCTCATCGGCAGCTACGCGACCAGTGCCCTGAACCTCTACCCGACGGACTTCAAAAAAACTTGCCGAGGCCGCAGCGCGGTAGCCGAGGAAGATCAGCCCTCCTATGACCAGCGCCAAAACGAGTTTCAAGGCCGTCGGGACGTAGCCAAGCAAGGAACGTAGTCGTGAACCGGCCTTTTCGCTTCCAGCCTCCCGGCGCGTGGGCCGTTGCGTTACCGACGCTGAACGATGCGAACTCGCCATGCCGGATCGGTTGCCAACTTTATGCGAGATGACTTGCTCTCTCATTCATTCCTTTCCGTCTGACTCATCGAGCTCTTCAGACTTTCCAGCTTCCGATTTCGTAGATGGTTTCTTCGCGCGCCATAACTCAACTTCGTACTCCAGCTCGATCCCATGTTCCCGCTTGACCCGCTCGCGGACTTCTTCCGCCAGGGCCAGCGCGTCCTCGGCTCGCGCTCCCTCTCCTTCGGTGACGATAAAATTTGCGTGCACCGGGGAAATAACAGCGCCGCCTTTTCGCGCCCCCTTCATGCCGATGTCGTCAATGATCTTGCCCGTGCCGACGTTGCCCTCCGGCGGATTCTTAAAGAAGCACCCTGCCGACCGCGAGCCGTGTGGTTGGGTGGCCATCCGGCGCGACTTCGCATCTTCCATACGCGCTCGAATTTTTTCTGCGTCGTCCGGAGTAAGCCGCAAAGTTGCCCCCAACAAGAGCTCTCCTTCTTTGAACGATGTGTGGCGATAGTTCCACTGGATATCACCACCCGGGATCTCGACCACCTTCCCATCACGCGCCACACGTACCGTTTCTGTGACCGTGCCGATCTCAAGCCCGTAGGCGCCGGCGTTCATCCAAAGTGCTCCACCAACTGTTCCGGGAATTCCCCCCAAGCCTTCAATGCCTGACAAGCCGTGCCGCGCGACATCGACGCAGAGCCGCGGGAGCGAATAACCGGCCGGCACCGAAACTCGTTCGCCATCAAACACGAGCTCACCTTTCAACTCCTTGAGACTCAGAACTACATAACGATGATCTTCATCGTCGGCCAGAATGTTGCTGCCCGACCCGAGCGCTCGCCAACCAATTCCCGCTTTGTCCATTTCATCTACGACAGCCGCGGCTTGTGCTTCCGTAACGGGCGAGACAACCCAATCAATCGCGCCGCCAACACGCAGGCTGGTTAACTCCGCAAACCGCCGGCCTCGCTCAGCTCTCACGCCCAGTCGCGTTGCAATCTCCTGCAGCGCGGCATCGCGTTTCTCAAAATCAATGTCTTCATCCACTCTGGTCATAGCTACACGCGCAGACTAAACACCTTTTGCCTCGCTTCGTTCGCGAAGCAGCCCCAGCAATTGATCGCTGACGCGACTTACTGTGCCCGCCCCAAGCGTCAAGACGAGGTCGCCTGGTTGCACATGGTCGCGTAATGCTCCGGGAGCATTCTCCAACGCACCGACGTAGCGCACGTCTTTGTGGCCAAAGCGCTTGATAGCTTCCGTCAGTGTTTCCGCGGTCGTTCCTTCGATCGGGTCCTCGCTGGCGGCATAGATGTCGGTTACAAAAAGCGTGTCGGCATTGTTAAATGAACGCGCAAACTCTTCCATCAGATCACGTGTGCGGCTGTATCGATGCGGTTGAAACAGCACCACAATGCGTCTGCCTCCGGAGCCAATCTTGGCTGCCGCTAGAGTCGCCTTGACCTCGGTGGGGTGATGACCGTAATCGTCCACCACCATCACACCGCCTGCTTCGCCTTTACACTGAAAACGCCGGCCGGCCCCGGTGAAACTACTTAGCGCTCCCACAATCCGGTCAAAGGGAACGTCGAGCTCAAAGCCAACTGCGATCGCCGCAAGCGCGTTGTAGACATTGTGCAAGCCGGGCACGAGCAGCGTTATGTCGCCAACCACGTCAACGCCGTGCCACACGGTAAAGACCGACCCGAAGTTTTGGTCGTAACGAATGTTATGGGCCGAAATGTCCGCCTGGGCACTCAAACCGTAAGTAATGCGCCGTCTCTCAATGTGTGGAATGATCGCCTGTACGTTGGGATCGTCCAGACAGAGTACTGACGCGCCGTAAAAAGGCACCTTGTTCACAAAGCTTGTAAAGCAAGCGCGCACGTCGTCCATGTCGTGGTAGTAATCCATGTGCTCGCGATCGATATTTGTCACTACCGCTATTGTTGGCGTCAGCATCAGAAACGACCGGTCGCTTTCATCAGCTTCAACCACCATCAAATCGCTAGTACCCAGGTGCGCATTCGAACCGAAAGCGCCGACCACCCCGCCCACTACAATCGTCGGGTCCATACCCGCGTGTCCCAACACGGTCGCAACCATCGAGGTGGTTGTAGTCTTGCCGTGTGAACCTGCAACCGCGACCGTATGCGGCTTGAGCCGCATCAATTCAGCCAGCATCTCCGCGCGCGGAATAACCGGTATTGAGCGCCGCTTGGCCTCAATCACCTCAGGGTTGTCGTCACGAACGGCGGTCGAACGAACCACCACTTGCGCGTCACCAACATTCTCAGCGTCATGGCCTTCAGCGAACTCAACGCCCATCTGGTGTAACCGATCAGTCACGTTCGAACGTTTCGCATCGGAACCGGAGACACGGAAACCGAGGTTGACCAACACCTCGGCGATGCCGGACATACCGATACCCCCAATGCCAACAAAGTGAACGTGTTGAATTCGACGAAACATGAAATTAGTGCGCAGTGTGCGGTCGGCAGTGTGCAGCAGCCTGATCCTCGCCCAGGCCCCGTATTCCCTCGTTGAAGGAAGTTACTTTCATAGTCTTAGTATGCTGCTTACCGCTTACACTTACTGCTACCGATTACCGCTTACTGCTACCGACTACCGATACCTGGTTGCGCCCTCCTGCCTCCTGCCTCCTGCCTCCTGTTCACTGCCTCCTGCCCACTGCCCACTGGCTATTCCCCCGTCAGCTTCTCAACTAAATCCACAACCGCCGCCGCCGCATCGCCGCGCACCAATGTCCGGCTGGCTTCTTCCATTCGAGTTATTCGCGCTGAATCATCCACCAGCGCGCCAATCTCCTGCGCCAAACGTTCCGGTGATAGCTCCTGTTGCAAAATCATTTTCGAAGCCCCGACTCGTTCTAATGCTTCCGCGTTCTTCCTTTGGTGATCGTCGGCTGCAAGCGGAAATGGGATCATCAGCGATGCCTTCCCGGCTGCGATTAGCTCGGCCGTCGTGGTTGCCCCGGCGCGGCAAATGACCAAATCGGTTTCAGAAAAAGCTTTAACCATGTCATCCACATACCTGGTCACGTGCGCTTCAGTCCAACCCGCCTCTCGATAGGCGGCGCTGACTTTTTCAAAATCACTTTCTCCCGTTTGGTGCGTAACCCGCACCCGGCTGCGAAGCTCAGCTAACAGAGGCAACGCAGCAATCATCGCTTCATTGATAGCCCGAGCGCCCTGCGAACCACCAAAAACCAATATCGAAAGTGGCGTGCCTCGTTGGCGTTTCGGTATTTCAAAAAACTCGAGGCGCACCGGGTTTCCCGTTACCACCCCTTTGCCGCGAAAGAAGGGCAACGCGGCCTCAAACGAAACAGCGGCCTGGTCCACGAAAGCTGCCAACTGGCGATTAGTCCAACCCGGCAACGCGTTGGACTCCATTACAAGTGTCGGCAGTCTCAACAGCGCGGCTGTTAGGACTACTGGTCCCGATACATAGCCGCCCGCACCAATCACGATGTCAGGTTGAAATCCTGTGATTAAGCGTCGCGCCTCCCAAAGGCTTTTTGGCAGGACCATCAGCCCGCGAATGCGCGCGCCTAAGCCGACATTTTTCAAACCCGCACTGTCAATGAGCGATAGTTCAAATCCGGCCGTGGGAACCAACCTGCTTTCCAGACCACGAGCCGTTCCAACAAACCTAATGACCGCTTCCGGCCGGCGACGTAATATTTCTTTCGCCACCGCTATGCCGGGATAGATATGTCCGCCAGTGCCGCCGGCAGCTATCAGCACGCGCATCGGTTTACCCAAACCGTGTTGACGCCATGCGTCTGGCGGGTGCGGCGTGTAACTTCTTTGAACTGCCACCACCTCCGGCTGTAATAGCTTTCAACACGCTGAAATTCATTGAGCCGGTGGCGTGTTGCGAGATGTTCAGCAAAATTCCAACTGCCGCCAGCGTTGGGATGAGCGACGAACCGCCATAGGAAATAAATGGCAGCGGTATCCCTTTGGTCGGTACCAACGAAAGAACGACACTGATATTGAAGAGCGCCTGCACGACGATACCCGTTACCAGCCCCAGCGACAGCAACATGCCAAAACGGTCGGGCGCCAGCAGTGCAGTACGAATCCCTCGCCACAGGAACAGTCCAAACACCAGAACAACCGTCAGCGTTCCAATCAGGCCCAGTTCCTCGCCAACCACGGCAAAGATGAAGTCTGAATGAGCAAACGGCAGAAACAACATTTTCTGTTTGCCTTGCGCGAAGCCAAGACCATTTGGCCCACCAGACCCAATGGCAATTAGCGACTGCACTACCTGAAATCCGCTGCCCTGCGGGTCTGCCCAGGGATCCAAAAACATGACCAGGCGTCGCATGCGAAAAGGAACAAATATTAGTAAGCCTATCAACCCGACGAGCGCTGGAAGGGCGGCCAATCCCAGGTGCAATAAGCGAGCTCCGGCCGTGTAAATCAACACACCAAAGATAACGGCTATCATGATCGCCGTTCCCAGGTCGGGTTCGGCAACGATCAGGATTGCGAAGACTCCAGTCACAAATGAGCACGGCACGAATGTGCGCCAGAAAGACTGTTCATCTCCGGTCTTTCGTTCAAGGTAATAGGCAAGAAATATCGCGAGGGAGAGCTTGGCCAGTTCGGACGGTTGAAGAGAAAAACCCTTGAACTTAATCCACCGCTGGGCTCCGTTGACAGCCGGGAACGCGAACACAGCTACTAATAAGAAAAGGGTCAACAGGAGCAGGCCGTAGACTATGCGTCGATCCCTTAAACGTTCGTAATCAAATTGCATGGCCGCGAGCATGGCGATGAAGCCCAGGCAGGTCCAAATTCCCTGCTTGATCACATAGTGAAACTGGGTGCCGTTGTCTCGTAATGCCATCACCGCCGAAGCGCTATAAACCATCACTACTCCGAACAGGGCTAGCCCCACAGTCGCCGCAAACAACCACTTATCTGGGTGTAGTTTCTTGGCCATGACTAACAACTAGTCCAAAGTCGTGGTCTTCAACCACCACTTTGGACTTTGGACTGAAGACTTTGGACTTCTTCTTTAAAGACCCGTCCGCGGTGTTCGAAGCTTTCAAACATGTCGAAGCTGGCGCAGGCCGGCGCAAGCAAAACTGAGTCGCCTTTTTCCGCTGCGTCCAATGAAACGCTGACCGCTTCTTTCATATCCTGCGCAAATCCGGATGGCGCAAACTCGCCAAGCTCGCGCGCGACCGTGTCGGCATCTTCTCCGATCAAAATTAGCTTTCGCACTTTCTCTCTAACCAGCGAACCGAGCGGCGCGTAAGGGGCCTTCTTGCCCCGGCCACCAAGTATCAAAACAACCTTCCCTGGATCTTCCGCAAACGCTTCCAGTGCTTTGACAGTTGCATCCACGCTGGTCGCTTTCGAATCGTTGTAAAACTTCACGCCTTCGATTTCCGAGACAAATTCCAGACGATGCTCGACCGGCTGAAATCGGGCAACCGTTTCTCGCATCGATTCAGGCCCTGCACCGCAGGCGAGACCGGCTGCTAGAGCGGCCATCACATTCTCAACGTTATGCAAACCTCGAAGATTCATATCGTCTCGTGACATCAGCGTCTTCTCAGCAGCGCGGGTGCGCGACACAATGTCTCTCCCTCTCAGAAACAGGCCTTCTTCCAAGTGCTGCTTCACGCTGAAGCTCACGACATGTGCCCTCAAGCCGGCCGCCCAACTCGAAACAATCTCGTCGTCGGCATTTAGAACTGCTACGTCGCCTGGTTCCTGGTTCATGAATATCCGGTGTTTGGCGGCGGCGTATTCAGTCAGTGATTCATATCGATCCATATGATTGGGCGTCACGTTTAGCGCCAAAGCCACCTGGGGATGAAATTCTCTAATCGTCTCTAACTGAAAACTTGAAACCTCCACCACCGTCCATCCGTCTTCGCGAGAACGCTCCACCAGTGAAATCAACGGCGTGCCTATGTTGCCGCCAACCTGTGTTTGCAGACCCGCGTCCTTGAGTAATTCTCCGATAAGCGACGTGGTCGTTGTCTTCCCGTTTGTACCGGTGATTGCGACCACGCGGCCTTTCAAAAATCTCGACGCCAGCTCAATCTCGCCTATCGTTTCTGCGCCTGCCCGCTCCGCGTACCTGATGGGAATAGCGAGTGTCGGGACACCTGGACTGACGACAACCAGATCGGTCTGGTCCAGCAGCCAGCTCGGCACATCCCCTGGCAAACAGCCGATGCCCTGAGCCTTCAGGGCCTGCGCTTCGCTACTCCATTGCTCAAACGGCTTCGCATCGTTAAGTGCGACTATCGCGCCGCGTGCAGCAAGAAACTGCGCGCTCGCTATACCGCTGCGCGCCGCACCCATCACCAGGACTTTCTTGCCGGCAACTTTCAAAGAACTCCAACTGTCGCGGCGGTATCACCGCAGCTTTAATGTCGAGAGACTTAGGAGCGCAAACAGAATCGCCAGAATCAAAAAGCGAAAGACGATCTTCGACTCCTTCCAATCCTGCATTTCGAAATGGTGATGCAGCGGCGTCATCTTAAACATGCGCCTGCCGATGCCCGTCGTTCGTTTGGTCATTTTGAAAACGCTGACCTGCAGCATCACTGACAGCGCTTCGATCACAAACACGCCGCCAATCATCAGCAACATGAATTCCTGTTTCGTCAAAACAGCCACTGTTCCCAGGGCGCCTCCAATAGCCAAACTTCCCACGTCGCCCATAAAAATTTCGGCGGGTGGCGCGTTGTACCAAAGGAAGCCGAGGCTTGCCCCTGCCATAGCACCGCAAAAAACTGTCAGCTCAGCAGCTTCAGGCCGGTGTGTCAGCTCCAGGTATCGTGCCCACCTCGCATCGCTGCTCAAGTAGGTCAAGCCTGTCAGCGCCGCCATGGCGATGAATGTGACGCTGATCGCCAACCCATCGAGGCCGTCAGTTAAATTCACCGCGTTCGAAAAACCCAACAGAACGATCACGATGAAGAACAGGTAAAGAATCGGCCCGATAAAACTGATGCCCGTCGGCTCTGCAGTAGCCTTCACAAAAGGGATGCTCACGTTCCACGAATAATCGCTGGCGAAGTACTTGGTTAACACGAAGAGTACGGCCCACACGCCAATCGCGATCAAAAGCTGGCCTAGTAGTTTTTGCTTTCCGGTGAGACCGAGACTGCGTCTCTTAGCCAGTTTGTAATAGTCATCCGCAAAACCAATCGCGCCGAAAAGTAGTGTGGCTACCACCACGGTCCAGACATAGACACTCGATAAGCGTGCCCAGAGCAATGTGGAGATCACCACCGACCCAACAATCAGAACGCCTCCCATGGTTGGCGTGCCACGCTTTGCCATGTGGCCCTGGGGACCTTCCTCGCGAATCTGCTGGCCGATGTTCCACTTGCGCAGGGCCTCAATCAGGCGGCCGCCAAAGAGCAGAGAAAGCAACAACGCCGTGATAGAGGCGTAGGCAGTCCGAAAAGTCACGTACTGAAAGACATTGAGCGCTTTTACGAGATACCACTCCTTATCCTTGAAGTGGTGGTAGATCAGCTCGTATAGAAGGTAGTAAATCATCGTCAGCTCAACGTCTCAGCAAAACTGTCGGTTCGGTTTCTTAGGTCGTCTGTACATCCTCGCCCGCCAACGGAAAACGTTGACGAATTGCACTCACCACCTTATCAGTCGCAACGCCCCGAGAGCCCTTGACCAACACCAGATCTCCTTCCCTAATCTGGTCAAGTAACACTCGCGCTGCAGCTTCGGAACTCTCGAAAAATTTCGTCTCATTCAGTCCAGCCTGCTTTGCCCCGGCCACTATCTCCGCTGCCAGACCGCGCACGCCCCAAAGTTCGTCGATTCCTGCTTCAGCAATAGCCTGCCCTACCTCGCGATGAAATTGGGCGGCGTTAGGTCCAAGCTCGAGCATTTCGCCAGCGATCACCAAACGTCGCTTTGGCTTGTTTTCCGCTTCACTGATAGTCCGCACCATGTCCAGCAGAGAACGCGGATTCGAATTGTAGGAGTCGTCCACCATCCTGAAACCCGCGGCAAAATCCAGAACCTCACCACGCATTCGCGGCGGCTCAACTGTTCGCAGCGCTTCGGCTATAGCTAAAGGCTCCATTTCAAAACAGGTGGCAACTGCCGCTGCCGCCAGCGTGTTCATCAAGTTGTGCCGGCCGCTCATTGGCAAAGCCGCGTCAGCCGAACCCAGAGGTGTTCGCAAGCGAAATTTGATCAGTCCAAGTTGATTCGTGTCTATCTTTGTTGCCGCTACATCAGCAATATGTTCTATGCCAAAGGTAACTGTGCGCCCGCGATGTTTGCTTTGCATCTTCATTACCAACTCATCATCGGCGTTCAGCACTGCGATTCCATCGGGCTTTAATCCCTCAATCAGCTCCGCCTTCGCAGCAGCGATGTTTTCCAAACTGCCAAGGTATTCAAGATGCACCGGCGCGACCATTAACTCTACCGCTATGTCCGGCGGCGTTATCCGGCAGAGCCTCTGGATCTCATGCGTCGGAGATGACATTCCCATCTCCAGCACCGCCACCTCAAAATCCTCAGGCGAGTTTCCCTCGCTTACCAACCTCAAAACCGAAAGCGGGAGGCCGAGGCCGTTGTTATAGTTTCGCTCGCTCTTGAGTACGCGCCGTCCGCTCGCGCTTAGCAAGTGTGCAACCAGTTCTTTTGCCGTTGTCTTTCCCGCGCTACCCGTAATGCCAACGACCGGCTTTCCCCACTTTGCGTATACGCGATGCGCCAGTGTCTGTAGCGCGGCGATAGCGTCGTCAACCAATAGCAGCTGGTTTTTCAAGGCGGCCAGTTGCGCGTCGCCGGCGGCGTGGTCGGCACGCGCTACGGCAGCTAATGCCCCGCGGCCGAGTGCGTCTCCAATGAATTGGTGGGCGTCGGCAAAACTGCCATTGAAACCGGCGCGGGCGTAGTCCTCCTGCGATAACGCAAAGAAAAGCTCGCCCGCGTCAACCGATCTTGAGTCTATCGAAAAATTTTTGATTTCTTTGTCAAACAACTCGGCGCTTACGTGTTCGGCGCTTGCGCCCATTAAGACCGCTGCTTCCCTTACCTTCACGTTATGCCAACCTCTTGAGTGCCAACCGGAAAGACGGGCTGTTCCGCGGGCTCAATCTCCGTTGCCGAACAACCTGGGTTCTCTGTCGATTGTCTCATTACGACAAAGTCCTGCGGAAACTCGGACGTACTGTGGGGGTCAGGTGACGATAACTCGTCCAGTTGCACCCTGACCTGCGCCCTATCATTGACACGGTTGACTCTTAAGCGTCTTCGGCATGCTGTGACTCTGTTTCGGACTCCACTTCCCAGTAGATCGTGACCAAGGAGACTATGGGGGATCATCGGGTGGCTCCCTTTGTTGTTGTCGAAAACCGACTAGCGCTATTAGTTCACTGCGATAGCCTCAGTTAATTCTCCCAAAATCAACATAAACGGTTTGACCGGGTCTAAGTTCGGTGCCCGGTTGGGGAAGCTGGCGCATTACACTTCCCTCGCCGTGACCTTCAACCTGGATTCCCAGGCGCGCACATGCGCGCGCAACATCACGAACACTTTGTCCTCGCAAATCAGGCATCAGGATGGCTTTGTTCGTAGCCACCGCATAAACAACTTCACTGCCCCGCGAGCTGGGCGATGCGACCGTAGGCAGACTCGCCACTCGAACCTGCTCCTTACGCAACTCCTCCTCACGAGCTTTCGGGTCTACTTCAGGCTTCTTGTCGGTGTTTGCAATTAACTCCGCCGGCGTTTTGAAGTCTGTGTCGGGCATTATCCCAAGCTCAGGTAGTACCTGTTCTGCGATTTGGCGAAAAACCGGGGCCGCGACGTCGCCGCCATGGTAGGCGCCCACAGGCTCATCGATCACAACGATGATGACCAGGGCTGGATTGCTAACCGGTGCGAACCCAACGAAAGACGCCACGTGCTTGGTCATCGAATAGGTCTTTGTCTTCGGGTCAATCTTCTGCGCGGTGCCGGTCTTTCCCGCTGCCGAGTAGCCGTCCAGCTGCGCCAGCTTTGCCGTGCCGTTGAGCGTTACATCCTCGAGCATTCCCCTTAAGGCCTTCGCTGTTTCCTTACTAATCACACGGCGTTGCTCTGGAGTTGGACGATAGACCACGGCGCCCGCCGCATTGCGAATCTCCCGAATCAGATGAGGCGACATTCGCACGCCATCATTTGCAAGTGCGCCAAAAGCAGCGGCCATTTGCAATGGTGTCACACCGACCTCTTGCCCAATCGCAACCGAGCCAATCGACGATGGCTGCCATCGTCGCAGTGGATGAACCAACCCAGCTGTCTCGCCCGGCAGCTCGACCCCGGTGCGCGCGCCAAATCCAAACCGGGTGATGTAGTCGTGCATTGTTTGATCGCCCACGCGAAGACCCAGCTTGATCGCCGCTACGTTGCTCGACTTCGCGAGTGCCTCGGTGATGCTCAAGGTCCCGAAAGGCGTGTGATCGTGGATCACCCTTTTCGCCACCGTGATCGAGCCCATCTGGCAATCGATACGCTCGGTCGGTTTTGCCAGACCTTTCTCGATCGCCGCCGCGAAGGCCACAACTTTAAAAGTCGAGCCAGGCTCGTAAATATGCTGTAGCGCCCAGTTAGCGCGCGTCGCGGGCGGGGCGGCGCCGACGTCATTCGGATCAAACGTGGGCGCATTTGCCAGCGCCAGGATCTCGCCAGTACGTGGATCGAGAACAATCGCTGTCCCCGACTTAGCCCTTGATTGAGAGATAGCCGTAGCCAGCGCGGCTTCTGCCTGGTATTGAATGGTTTGGTCGAGTGTCAGCACAACGGTCTGGCCCGGCCGGCCGGGAACCTCGGTGCTCTCATAAGCTTTACCCCGTGAATCTCTCTCTATGAAGAGCTTGCCAGGCTCGCCGGTGATCTTTTGGTTGTACACCTGCTCGATTCCGGCCAATCCGTTTCCGTCCAGACCCACGAAGCCCAACACGTTGGCGGCGAGGGATCCGTTCGGATAGAAGCGTTTCGGTTCCTTTCGCGTGTGCACTCCGGTGAGTTTGACAGCCTCAACCATTCGCGCCTGATCAGGGGTAAGTCTGCGCGCTGCCCAGATGAAACGACGGCCGCTTTGCCTTGCTTCAACGATCCTGCTGCTTAGACTTTTGGGATCGATGCTCAAGATGGGGCCGAGCACGCTCGCCGTACACTCGATTTCACCCGCAGTTTCTGCTTGTGACTTGCTGTCAAATTCGTCGGGCGCGATGAAAACGGAAATCGTATCAATGCTTCGAGCCAACTCTCTTTCCTGGCGATCGAGCAGCAGCCCTCTTTGAGGACTGGTTTCGACGGCTTCCTGTTGCTGTTTTTGCGCGCGCTCGACCAGGCTTTCATGGCGGCTGACCTGCAGATAAACGAGACGGGCGCTTATTCCAAGCATCCAGAAAACGACGAAAGCCGCAACGAAGAACGTGCGGCGAATAGAAACTTCTGATTGTGGTTGCGTCTGAGCGGGCCGGCGCGCCAACATTCCTTGAAGTATCCCTTCTGACTATCTGCGCAAGGGAAAGAACACTCGAGCCATCTAACTCGGCCTCCATTTGAGACCGCAAATCTGGAAGCTGCTAAGAACTAATGCTTCAGCGGCGGAACGTAGCGGAAGGATTGAGCAAAGCCGGCGCGAGCGGTAATTGGCTTCGCTTGGTAGCCTTTTGAGAACCAAGTTGAGAGCCAAGTTGGCTGGCCATCAATGGCTTCAAGCCTAATCCACGCGCCTCTGATTCCAGCCGGGCCGGCGCAAATGCCTGCTCTTTCTTCAACATGAGATGTTGGCGTTCCTGAATCAACTGTTCCCGTTCGCGACGCAGCCCTTCACTCTGGTAACCGTACTGAACCGCAGCGAAATGCTGCTGGGCGGCGAAGACAAATCCACCCGACAGAATCAGGCCGCTGCAAAGCAGCAGGACCAGACGGGAGAGCGCGCGGGTGTCGCGGTCACGATGAATGCGGGAATTACGCTGCTTCGAGGGAACTCTTTTCATGCGGGGAACTCCGGGTCAGTTTTGATTACGAGAACCAGATCCTAAAGCTTGCTGCAAGCGCGAAGCTTTGCGCTACGCGACCGGGGATTTGCTGCAACCTCTTCATCCGAGGCGGTCACAGGACGCTTCGTTAACACTTCAACTACTCGTCGTGCTCCACACGTGCAAACATCTCTTCGTGTTTCGCATTGGCAATAGCCCGACAGGCGGCGTAATTCTCGCTTGATTATCCTGTCTTCCAGCGAATGAAAGCTGATGATGGCCAGGCGTCCTTCTTGCTGTAAAAGATCAATGGCGGTTTCGACGAATCGTCCTAACCCTTCAAGCTCCTGATTGACGGCGATGCGTAATGCTTGAAAAGTCCGGGTTGCCGGATGGATGGGCCCGCGTTTTCCTCGACCGGCTGCCCGTGCTACCAAATCGGCCAATTCTTTTGTTGTCGTGATCGCCTGCCCTTGCTCGCGTTTCTCAACTATCCATCGGGCGATGCGGCGTGAGTTGCGCTCTTCGCCATACTCGAAAATGACTCTTGCGATCTCTGCTTCAGGGAGCCGAAGAAGAAGTTCGGCCGCCGTTTCCTCCTCACCTTCCGCATTCATCCGCATGTCGAGCGGCGAATCAAACCGGAAACTGAAACCCCGTGTCGGTGAATCAAACTGCAGCGACGAAACGCCAAGGTCAGCCAACACACCAACCGGGTTGCTTTCCCCAAGTTCTTCCAGGACGTCATCTAACTGCCGGAAGTCGGCGTGTACGCCATGGAAGCGATCTCCAAATCTCGCCAACCGCTCTTTGGCTAACTGAAGAGCCTCGGTATCACGATCGATTCCGATCACTCGAGCAGCACTTGAGGATTCAAGGATCGCTTCGCTATGTCCGCCAAGTCCCACCGTGCAGTCAACCAGAAGACCTCCTCGCTCAGGAGCGAGGTATTGAAGAGTCTCCCTAAGCAGCACGGGGCGATGGGGCGCGCCCATGCCCCCCAAAGGCGCAGCCATCACCACCGCCCCGTGATCTCGTTCAAAGAACTAAACTCAAGTGAGGAATAATGAGTTCTGAGTATTGAGTAAAAACGTTCTTGTTTCGGCGGAGCCATCATCACTCATCACTCATCACTCATCACCGCCTCAAATTCCCAGCTTTGCAATCGCGGCCTCGTCTTCCTCCGAATAAGGATCGGATAACAAACGGGCCTTGAACACATCGAGCTCCCAAACCTCCAGGTAAGTCAGGTACCCTAGTACGGCGACATCGCCCATCACTCCCGCGCTCTTTCGCAGCAACGGATGAATTAGAAGCCTGCCCTGGTTATCGATCGTCGCCTGTTGTCCGTAGTAGTTCGTTCTGTCAAGGAACTTGCGCCGCGCTGGATCCATCGTCGGCAGGAGTGAAAGCCGTTGCTCTATCGCCTCCCATTCGGGCAGCGGGTAAATGCGAACGTTGTCACCGGTCAGACTTGTTATGTAGAATTCGCCGCCGTGCTTTTCGTCAATCAGGCGTCGAAAGGGAGTCGGCACCTTTAGCCGACCCTTTGCGTCTATCCGGGCCGTGTAGTTTCCCCGCAGCATGAAGTTGACCAGTCAATAGTTTGGCGGGTGGCCGTTCCAGGAAAAGTTAACTAATGATCGGTTCGCTACGAGGTTGGACCCACTTCCGACCACTTTTGACCACCCACGCGCGATACTACGCCCCATCATTTTTAGTGTCAATAGAAAATCCCTCGAAAAACTGAGGTTTTTAGGCCTTTTCGACTTCGGGCAGGAAGTTACTGTTCGCCTCTTGTCGGCCATTTCGGGTGTCGGTTCGTCTCGTCTCCCACGCTCGAAAGGAGTCGAGGTAGGCGGCGAAGGGGGCTTGATGTAATATTGGCGCGCCATGTTTCTGCCAAAGATTTCCCGTCTAATGACAACTGAATGAACCTCGACCCTCCTGGATTCGTCGCTCTTTTTGCGTTTGGATTGCTCGCTGCTTGCGCGAATCTGGTAGGCGGTTTTGTGCTTATCAGATCGGGCGCCCATCGCTTTGGTGAGCGTTTTCTTAAGTATCTGGTTGCGCTGGGTGCTGGTTTCATGCTGGCGGCAATCTTTATTGAGATTGTGCCGGAGACCGTGAGCCTCTGGACGTTAGATCTCTCTGGTCGCGAAGCAGCCGAGGGTATCGTCGGCGCAATGACATTGTTGTTGGCAGGCTACCTGGTCATTCAACTTTTTGAGCACACGATCGCTCCCCACTTCCACTTCGGACCCGAAACGCACCCGGAGTCTTTTATGCGACCTTCTGCCGCCTATGCGGCTGTAGGCGGACTTTGGATTCATACGTTTTTTGATGGAGTTTCGATTGCCGCTGCTTTCCTGGTCAATTTCAGGGTTGGGATTTTGGTGTTCATCGCGATATTGCTGCATAAAATGCCGGAGGGTTTCACCGTTGCCTCCATCATGCTCGCCTCAGGCCGTTCAACGCGAACCGCTCTTTTGGCAACCATAGCGATCGGCGCCGCTACTCTTGCCGGGGTTGTAGCGGTCGCCCTGCTCAACACACGAATCAATAATGCCGTGGGTTATGCCCTTCCCTTTTCGGCCGGCGTCACGCTTTATGTAGCTGCCAGCGACCTGATTCCCGAAGTCAATCACAAAGAAGAAAGAAACCCTATGGTCTCCATCGTCGTTTTTGTAGGGGTGGCTTTGTTCTATTTGTTGCACCGGGTGATTGAGGGCTAGTTTTGAGTTAACAGATTCAGGCATTGACCAGGACCTTCTCCAAATTTGTCTACATCGCACGGCGCAACTTTTTGTGTTGCGCCTTCGCCGTCGCGCTCCTTTCATTGATGGGGAGCAGCGCTTTTGCGCAAACGACTAAGCCGCCCGTTCCGCTTCCCTCGCCGTTTACTCCGATTGTTGACTACGCGAATGTCATCGACGCGGACACTCGCAAGAAACTGGAGTCCATTTATTTAAACCTGAAGCAGCGTGCAGATATCGAGTTTGCCGTGCTCACGGTGGACACGACCGGCGAACGCGAAATCTTCGAGTATTCGCTGGATGTCGCCAGAGGTTGGGGGATCGGTTCCAAGGAAGGAGAGAAGAACGGTTTCCTTTTAGTAGTGGCCGTTCAGGATCGTAAATACTTTACCCAAATCAGCGATCACCTCGAGGGCGACCTCAACGACGGACTGGTAGGGCAGATTCAACGCGAGCGACTGGTCCCTCAGTTCAAGCGAAGCAATTACAACCAGGGAATCTACGACACTGTCCAGGCTTACGTTGCCACGCTGGCCCAAAAACGCGGCTTCAATGTTGACGGTATTGATCAGCGTTACGCGTACCGCGAGGCTCCGGCGAGGCCCTCGGGGCGCTCTCCCAGCGGCGGACTCTCAACTACCTGCTGCATCATGATCATCATTCTGTTTGTGGTCATCTTTTTGATCTCCGCAATCAAAAGAGGCGGTCGCGGCGGTGGCGGAGGTTGCTTAAACTTCTTGCTTCTCAATTCGCTCCTCAATGCAGCTTCTTCGAGCAGCAGTTGGGGAAGATCCAGTAGTGGCTGGGGAGGGGGTGGGTTTGGCGGTGGTGGCGGCTTTGGTGGCGGTGGTTTTGGCGGGGGTTTTGGCGGCGGCGGGAGTTTTGGTGGCGGCGGTGCAGGTGGAGGTTGGTAAGGCGTAGGGGCGCGATGCGTCCCGCCGAGAGGGCCAATCGCTGCCCGTTGCTTTCTTATTTGACGACGGATTTCTGTTAGTATTCAGGGCACACGAACAAACCGATGGTTAAGACAGTTGTCCAGGACGCATTAAATGGCCTACTGAAAGATCTTGTTGCCACGCACGGCAACAATTTGAGCTCGGTGGTGCTTTACGGATCTGCCGCGGCCGGCGACAACGTCGAGTTGCGCTCCGACTACAACCTCCTCATAACTTTGAAGCGAATCACCCCGGAAGACTTGCGTCAGGCCCAGGCGCCCATGCGCGAATGGCGGCGGCTGGGTCATCCATTACCCGTTTATTTCACCGTCGAGGAACTTTCGGATGCGGCGGACGTTTTCCCGATCGAATTTCACCAGATGGCCAATGCACGCGTGGTGCTACATGGCCCGGATCCGTTCCAGTATCTCCGGTTCTCGGATGCCAACTTGCGCCATCAAACCGAATACGAACTGCGCAGCAAGCTCATTCAGCTTCGCCGGATGTACATTCCGGCGTCAGTGTCGACGGAGAAACTGGTTGCCTTGATGAGCGACAGCCTGGCGAGTTTTGCATCTCTGTTTCGTGCCGTCCTGATTCTCTACGGCGAAGAGGCCCCCGTTGCCAAACCCGATTGTGTGCGAGTAACAGCACGACGCTTTCATCTCAACCTTGAACCGTTTGAGAAAATCTTTGCGTTTCGTGCGAGCGAGTATGTGCCCCCAACCGAGCAAGAAGCGAACGCCATTTTTGCCGCTTACCTGGAGCAATTGCAGCAGGTTGTCGAAGTGGTAGATGAATTTGAAAAGGCAGAACATTCAGGAGAAAAGAAATGAATCAACGAAGAAGTTACTTACTCGCTCTCGTTATTTTCGTGGCAGCAACGGCGAGCGGCTGCGGCTATAACACCCTGACAACCAAGCAGCAGAACGTGAAAGCCAAATGGGCGAACGTTGAGACACAGCTTCAGCGGCGCTCTGACTTGCTGAACAATCTTATAGAAACGGCAAAGATGTCGGGGGTTCAGGAGCAGGAAGTCTTCGGCAAAATCGCTGAGGCGCGATCCCGACTTCTGAATGCTACTCAACAGGCCCCACAGGGTGAAGGCGGCGACAAAACACCGGAGCAGAAACAGGCTGTGATTGACGCGGCAAATAGTTTCGGCGGGACGATCGGTCGTTTGCTGGTCCTGCAGGAAGCGTATCCGCAATTGCGGTCCAACGAAAATTTCTTGAAGGCGCAGGATGAGTTGGTGGGCACCGAAAACCGGATAGCGACCGCGCGCAAGGACTACAACGAGGGCACCCAGGACTACAACACTACGCGCGCACGCTTTCCAACCGTGATTTCGGCTAAGTTGTTTGGCTTTAAAGAGGAGCCTTACTTCAAGGCAGAGGAAGGCGCAACGCAAGTACCGAGGATTGACGCGAACAGTTTGCGGCCAAACCAGAGTCCGACGCCTCCGCCGGCAAAATAAACTTTTCGATTATCGACAAAGTAAAAAGGGTCGCTTCTTTCGAAGCGGCCCTTTGTTATGGAAAGGGTTCTTCGTGTCAGAAGCCGCGGGAGCTACACATGGCGCAGTGGTCGCAAGGTTTTCCGCCGGGTTCGACGCTGCAGGTTTTTTCTTTCTCAAAGAAGTCGACCAACTCTGAAACCACAGCTTCTTCCACGCCAAACTTCTCCTGGCTTGGATGGGAAAAGGTGGTGGCATTGACCCCGGCGAGCCACGGAGAATGCGTTATCGGAGTCGGCCGCGGTTGAGAATGGGAATCGAATGCTCGCGGACTTGAGCTTGGGGCACGAGGTGCAGATTTGTCACCAACGACCCTCGCTTCAAGTTGAGCAATCTTTTTTTGTAGATCACTGAGCCCAGCCCGTACGGCCGCGAGCTCAGAAGTAATCCCGGGGTTGGAGCGTGGCGTCCCAGCCGAGGCGGTCGGTTCAACGGAAACGCGACGTGCTATTCGTTCAGCAATCTCCCGTGCTTGATCCAATTCCGCGCTCATAAAAGTAGGACAGACATTCTTGTCTGCTAAATTTTGCTCCGAACAGGCAAGAATGCCTGTCCTACAGAAGATCGATCCGATCCACCACGCCAACGATTGCCGAGTCTATTGCAGCCTGTGGTTTGCCTGTAGCCACCGTCGACGCGCTCCACCCTTCCTGAACTATCAGCACTGTGTCGCCCACTCCGGCGTCCACTGAATCAAGTGCAATTACCGAATAAGCAGTGTCTTCTCCTTCCGGAGTTATCTGCTGGCAAAGCATAACGCGGGCATTCTCGTAACGCTGGTTCTTCTTGGTAGCTACGACGTTTCCCACAACTCGAGCGAGAATCATGCTCTGCTTACCTGCGTCACATGCGCGTCAGAATCAACTATCGCGATGATCGTACAATCAGTCGGCGTGTCTTCTCTCTTGAAGGGAAAACTCGCTTCCTTCCCGCGACACCAGTAAACCAGTTCACCGACTCCCGCCCCTATCGCGTCAACCGCGACCATCGGTTTGCCCGTCGGCTGCAAATCCTTATTTAGAGTTTGCACGATTAGAAGCTTGCGGCCCTCGAGCGCTTCATTTTTGACGGTGGACACGACGGTCCCGATTACGCGTGCAAGCTGCATGACTGTTAAGCGGGAGTTTCTGAACGGCCATTGCCGCTGATATACCGTTCGACGACGTTGATGAATACATTCAGGCGCTCTTCAGTACGTTTCTGTGCTTCTGTCAAACTGCCGATCAGGCCGACTATCGTTAGCACAGCATTCGATAAAGTTTGGTGGCCTTCCTTCAGCAGCTTGGTGTCTGTTGCCTGGATTTCGCGCATGACTTGTATATCGGCAGCAAACTGAGCTTGCTGTTCGATAATAAATTCCATTTTCCTGTTAATTTCTTCGTTGTCCATCGATCTTCCTCCATGAAAAGGAGGGTGAATATGTTTAGCGGATAACTTCTCTAACTAAGAGCTCACATCAACAGTGTCAATCACGCCCACGATAGCAGCGTCAACGGGCGTATCCTTCATTCCCTGGGCCAAACGCGCACTGGAACCGGCAACCACCAGTACTCGTTCATGAACGCCCGCACCAACCGTGTCAACGGCGACCACATAGCCGGTAGTGTCGCTCCCATCAACGTTGATTGGGCGCACAATGAGCAACTTTTTCCCCAGGAGTCGCTCGTCCTTTTGTGATGAGACGACGGTCCCAATGATCCGCGCGATGATCATCTAGCGGTTACCGATAGGAAGCGCTTCGTCCACACTGCCATGCGGACGCGGAATCACATGCACGCTCACCAATTCTCCAACCCGACGTGCAGCCGCAGCTCCAGCATCGGTCGCGGCCTTAACCGCAGCCACATCGCCGCGCACAATCGCGGTTACGAAACCGGCGCCGATTTTTTCATAACCAATGAGGGTCACGTTTGCCGCTTTGACCATCGCGTCAGCCGCTTCGATCATTGCCACCAAACCTTTGGTCTCAACCATACCGAGTGCTTCTTGCATTCAGTTGCTCCTGTGAAATTGATTAGTAAATCGAGAGAGGTAAATAGTAGACGACTTTCGGACGATTTACCATGAACCATCTTCCCTTCACGATTTACTGTTAACAGCTTGAGTCAATAATTCAACTAGCTCTTCTCGCGTTAAGGCGATTTTTCCGCTGCCGTTCGCTGAAGCGGTGCCCTGATACCGCATGGGCGATGGCCGGTCGCCACTTGGACAGGCCAGTTGTGTCTCATGGAGATAGCCGCAAGCCTGGCAGCGTCCACCTTCACCCAGGTAACCGGCTTTCTCACGGAGGTTGATCAATTTTTCAATCGCGTCACCCGGCAAATTTTGAGAGCCTCCAAGGATGCGCGCGAGGATGGCGATGCGCGCGGTATGCTCGAGTGTTTCAAGGCGATCGAATGCTTGCCATAAATCCGAACCGTAGGCGACCGCGCCGTGATTGGCCATTAGCAAGGCGTTATGATGCTTGACCAGCGGCCGCATCGCCTCAGTCACTTCGTTGGTGGAAGGCGTTCCGTAACCAGCCAGCGGCACGCAACCAAGTGTCAGAATTACTTCCGAAAGAATTGGTTGATCGATTGCCAGACCGGCAACCGCGAAGGCCGTACCGTGTGGCGGATGAGCGTGGCACACGGCTTTTACGTCAGGCCGCTCACCATAAATCAACAGGTGCATCTGCAACTCGCTGGAGGGTTTTCGATCAGTTAGTGGCTTGCCGTTAGCGTCGGTAACCGCCAGGGACTCTTCAGTCATCCGACCTTTGCACATCATCGTCGGCGTCGCGACTATGCGGCCATCATCAAGACGAACACTAACGTTTCCATCCGATGACACTACATAGCTGCGCTCATAGAGCAACCGGCCAATGTTAACTATCTCTCGCCTTGCGCTCTTTTCATCCATCACGATCGTCCAGGTCGCCTAACTCGGGCTCATTAACTTCTCTCAACTCTTCGACACGGGGCCGCTGTCTTGAACTTGTTATGTTGCCAGCTTGCGGCCGGGCGAGGAAATACGATAGAGACTCCAGCGAGGTTGTTAAGTCCACTGTCTTTACTTTCACGTTCAACCGCGCGCTGAGCGAGGCAGGCGCAAAGTTCAGCACGGCCTTGATACCCGCGGACATGATTTGGTTAAGTACCTTCTGCGCCGCCCGCGCCGGCACGGCAATCACCATCACGTCAATGGATTGGTCGGCGACGAGGTGCGGCATCTTCTTCACATCCTGAATGGTCAGCTTCTCTTCACCAACACGACGACCTATTTTCGCTTCGTCGTTATCAAAAAGCGCGACCACGCTGAAATTGGATCGCGAGAAACCCTTGTAGTTTGCCAGTGCCGTCCCTAATCTGCCGGCGCCGACAATCCCCACCCGATGGGGTCGATCAAGGCCTAGAATCTTCGTGATGTGCCGGCGCAGATCCTCTACCTTGTAACCAACGCCACGCACGCCAAACTCACCAAAATAGCCCAGATCCTTCCGGATCTGCGCCGAGTTGAGATTAAACTGCTCAGCCAGCGCCTGCGATGAAACACTCTTGATCCCTGCCGCTGATAACGTGTTCAGGCAGCGAAGATACACGCTTAAACGATTGGTAGTTAATTCTGAAATCTTTTCTGACTTCATCTTGAGGCCTGCGATAAGTATAGACCCAATTCGCCGCTAATGTAATGCAGGGTACCGCCTCATTCTTCACGGACAAAAACACCAGCTCTTGCGAAAGTGGCATTGCTGAATGCTAGTACCTTCAACTACAATCCCGCCGTTTTTAAGCTCTGAGTAGCAGCCTTCGAACATGATCGCACACCTGTCCGGCACTCTACTTTCCAAGCAGGCGACATCTGTAATTCTCGATGTCGGTGGGGTCGGTTACGAGATCACCATACCCGTTTCCACGTTTTATGATCTTGAAGATGCCGGCGCAAATGTTCAGTTGCGTATCTACACGCATGTCCGCGAGGATGCGCTGCAACTTTATGGCTTCAAGACGGCACGAGAACGCGAACTATTCCTGCGGTTAATTTCAGTAAGCGGCATTGGGCCCAAGTTGGGGATAACGCTGTTATCGGGAATGAGCGCGGACGAGATGATCGCATCAATTCGCACTAACAACCTCGCGCGGTTGACTCTAATACCAGGCGTCGGGCGAAAGACTGCAGAACGTTTGGTAATGGAACTTCGTGATAAGGTAGCTTCGTTATCGTCGGCCGAACTTGAGGAGGAACTCGGCGCCAGAACGGCTGCCGGGGCTCCGGTGATCACTGAGGACTCCATGCGGTCAGACGTCTTGTCCGCTCTCGTGAACCTGGGATATCAGCGAAACGCTGCGGAAAAAGCGGTCAGCTCTGCAATAGATGAAGGTGGCGAGATCTCGGTGGAGTTGATCCTGCGGCGCAGCCTCCGCAAGTTGGCCAAAGCGTAACCGTCTACAATCATGTCTACAGAATCCGGACCCGCACGCGCGCCACTGAGCGAAGCCGAACGTCAATTCGAGTTGACCGTTCGTCCCACAAAGCTGGCCGATTATGTTGGCCAGCGACAGGTAAAGGAAAACCTTCGCGTCTATATGAAGGCCGCCCTGGCCCGCCGTGAAGCGCTTGATCATGTGCTGCTGACCGGCCCACCCGGATTAGGAAAAACCACACTCGCCCACATAATCGCGAACGAAATGGCCGCTGAGCTTCGCTCTACAGCGGGACCGGCAATTGAGAAAGCCGGCGATATCGCTGCGTTGCTAACCAACCTTCAGGAAGGCGATGTGCTTTTTATCGATGAGATTCATCGCCTCCTCCCAGCGTTGGAAGAAAAACTCTATCCGGCAATGGAGGACTATCAGCTTGACCTGCTAATCGGACAAGGCGCCGGTGCGCGCTCGATCAAACTTGAGCTTCCGAAATTCACTTTAGTCGGTGCGACCACGCGGGCAGGTTTGCTTACCGCCCCCTTGCGAGGTCGTTTCGGAATCATTTTCCATCTCGATTTTTATCCCCACGAGGATCTTGAGGTTATCTGTAAACGTTCTGCCGAGATCCTCGGGGTCGCGATCGATGATGACGGTGCGCGCGAAATATCCCGGCGTTCGCGAGGCACACCGCGAATAGTTAATCGTTTGCTAAGGCGCGTGCGCGATTACGCCGAGGTCGATTACGACGGCCGCATCACCAGAGAGGTGGCCAACGATGCGCTTAACCGCATGGAAGTAGATACATTTGGTCTTGACGAAATGGATCGCAAACTTCTGTTTACCATCATTGAGAAGTTCAACGGGGGGCCCGTTGGCCTTGGCACCATCTCAGCCTCGATTCACGAAGAGAAAGATTCAATCGAAGAAATTATCGAGCCCTATCTGATTCAAATTGGCTTCCTCGACCGCACGCCCCGCGGCCGTATGGCTACCCGACTCGCCTATGATCACTTCGGCATCACGCCCTCCGGATCTCTCAAGCCCAGCTTGTTCGATTCTCAATGAAGAATTTGTTAGGGTCTCTTTAGTCGACCACCTAAGGGTCAGTTGCTTTTAGACCATGGGAAAGTTTACTTCCTTTACACGTCACTCGTTCGGCGTCCGCAATCGTGGGCCCTGGCGCTCGATTCTGAGTCATTCGCTGCACCAGTTTCACGAAAACGATCTCTTCACTTCGGCGGCGGCGATGAGTTATTTCGGCTTGATGGCGCTCTTCCCCGCGCTGTTGTTATTGCTCGCAATCAGTAATCAGTTTGCTGCTGCCACCGAGCTGCTGACTCGCGCGGTCGAGGTTTATCCGGGGTCAGGAAAGTTTTTGCGCGATACAGTAAGGTCGCTGTCTTCAGTGGGGACGGGAATAATTATCACGTGCGTGATAGTCGTGTTATGGGCGGGCTCGTGGGTTTTCTCAGTCATTGAGCGCGCTCTTAACAGGATCTGGGGCTCCACATCACGAACCTTTTGGCATGGACGGGCGCTAACTGTCGGCATGATCGGTATTGTGGGAGTCTTGCTTTCTTCATCAGTGCTCATCACTTCAGTAGTAGTTGCGCTGCGCGAAATCGCCGAACGCCTTTCTCCTCGTCAGCTGGCGCGCTATCCACTTTTACTCTCGGTCGGAAGTGTCTTTTGGCAAGGAGTCTTTGCGGTCCTCAGCTTTGTAGTAACCGCAGTGCTTTTCATCGTGGTTTACCGCTTTATGCCGAAAGCGGAAGTCTCAATCCGCGATACTTTGCCCGGCGCGATTCTGGGCGGGCTCTTATGGGAGCTCGCGAAATACATCTTTGCCTTGAGTGTTAATTATTTTCACTACGACCAGATCTATGGCTCGGTTGGAGCTGTAGTCGCGGTGTTGACCTGGAGTTACGTTTCAAGCCTGATTCTATTATTTGGAGCACAGTTAACCGCAGTGTTCCACCGTGAACATCCGCATTACCCCGATCCTAAATAATATCCGTTCGATCAATGCATCTTTCTGATTTCGATTATCACCTGCCTCAAGAGCTAATCGCGCAACACCCTCTCGAGCGACGCGACGCTTCGCGCATGCTGGTCCTCGATCGCAAGCTACGGACGCTTGAGGATTCGTTGTTCACAACCTTCCCTGAATATGTGCAACCCAACGACGTGGTTGTAGTCAATAACACGCAAGTGTTCCCGGCTCGGCTTATTGGTCATCGCGATCCGACTGGTGGGCGGGTCGAGGTGCTGTTGATGCGTGAAGCACAATCCGGCGATGCTGCCGACAGTTTGCCAAACGAAGCAATCTGGACGGCGCTCGTTCGGCCTGCCCAGCGTCTAAAAACGGGCGATGCTGTGCGCTTCAATGACTCCAGTCTGCGGGCTTCTGTGCTCGAACACTTAGACGGCGGTGCGGTGATACTAAAACTTGAGGGAGACCGGCCATTGGAGTCTCTAATAAACGAGGTGGGGCAAACTCCTCTCCCGCCATACATCAAACGGACGGCGGGTACGTCTGCGCATGACCGCGAGCGCTATCAAACTGTTTTCGCAAATCAACGAGGCGCTATCGCCGCCCCGACGGCTGGCCTTCATTTCACCTCTTCGATTACGGAGCGAATCCGAGCGCGCGGAGCTCGACTAGCCGAGCTCACCCTACACGTCGGTTATGGAACATTTGAGCCAGTACGTGTTGAAGAGATAAAAGACCACCGGGTCGCTCCGGAATTTTGCCAAGTGCCAGCAAAGACCGCGCGCACCGTTAATGAGTGTCGAGCAGCGGGGGGACGCGTAATAGCGATCGGCACCACGACCACGAGAGCGATCGAGTCGGCCGTAAATGCGAACGGATTGCTCGAGGCGGGCGAGCAGAATACTGCTCTAACCATAACGCCCGGCTACAAGTTTCGTGTCACCGACGCACTGCTAACTAACTTTCACCTACCACAGTCATCGTTGCTACTTCTGGTTTCCGCTTTCGCTGAACGAGATTTCGTCATGGAAGCGTACTGGTATGCAGTGGAACAAAGGTTTAGGTTCTACAGTTTTGGCGATTGTATGTTTGTGATCTAGTGATCAGCAAAACGATGATGGTAAACTAGTCTTAACTCCAACAAACGAGTTCCAGCATGGCGGTATTAAAGAAAATTAGGTCTCGATGGTGGACGCCTTCCACCCGGGATTATTGCCCAGCGCGGCGGTAGCCGTGCCCGCGACTGTTGGGCTACGTTATGACATTCGACCTCTCACCATTTCCCATCTCGACGAGTGCTGGCGACTGGATCAGCGTTGCTTCGTTGACGGCGAAGCCTATAGCCGCGAAACATTTGAGTATTTACTGACTGCCGCTGAGTCGGTTTCTTATCGGGCCGCTACCTCAGGCGGAGCCATGGTCGGTTTTGTGATCGGCCTTATCGAACCCGATCATACGGGACACATTACGACTGTAGGGGTCGCGCCCGAGCATCGGCGGCGTCAATTGGCAAAGCGGTTGATGTCGGAGGTCGAAGAAGGCTTTAGGCAGCGGCGGGTGCGAATCGTAAGGCTGGAAGTGAGATCCTTGAATATTGCGGCACAAAAACTGTATCAGCGGCTTGGCTATGCGGTCACTCAGCGCCTGCCTAAGTATTATTCAAATGGTGGCGACGGGTTATTAATGCTGAAGTCGCTCGACTAGCTCTTCCTCAGTTCCGTCAAAACCTGCTTCGCGACAGCTTTTAAGGTATCAAAAACACCGGCCCCACTTGAGGCTACCGCTTCGACGACTGGTTCCTCTTTGCGTAATAATTCGGCTCTCAGATCTGCTACGGGAACAATATTCGGAAGGTCACGCTTGTTGAGTTGAAGAACGTAGGGGAGCTTCATCAGGTCATAACCTTGAGCGCGAAGGTTTTCTTCCAGGTTGTATAAGGATTCAACATTCGCATCCATGCGTTCTTCCTGAGAATCCGCAACAAAGACGACGCCGTCAACTCCCTTCAAAATCAATTTACGCGACGCATCATAGAAAACCTGACCGGGAACTGTGTAGAGGTGAAATCGTGTCTTGAATCCCCGCACGGTGCCGAGCTCCAGCGGCATGAAGTCGAAAAACAGAGTGCGATCTGTCTCGGTAGCGAGACTAATTAGTTTTCCTCTTGCCTGCGGCGCGGTCGCCTCAAAGATGTGCTGCAGGTTTGTCGTCTTACCGCACAGTCCTGGACCGTAGTAGACGATCTTGCAGTTAATTTCTCGGGATGCGTAGTTGATGAACGTCATATGGCACTTACTTTTTATGTGGTTTATTTGAAGAGGCTGTCGATGTCTTCATCGGTGATTTCAGCGAAGGGTGAGTCTTCATCCTGAAAGTCGGCTTGTGTGATTTCGTCCATCATGGCGGAGAGTTGTTGAGCTACCTGCTTACTTCGCAGTTTTACCAATCCGAGTGTCGATCGCTCATCGAAAACAACCACCAACAGAAGCCGCCCAATCACTGAGATATGTATGCTTTCGCGTTCACCTTCGTGCGAGAGCGTGGGAAACTCCTTCTCGCCGATCAGCTGCGCCATGCCACCAGTAGCCGCAACATTGCCGGCAGCAAGCGAGGCGAGACTGGTCGTATCAAGGTTTCCTACTTCACCCTGAACTGCGATCTCCTGGCCGTCCTTATCGACCAGGAAGACGACTCGGGCAGACGCATCCAAACGGAGTCGGGCCAGGACGGCCTTGATCTGGTGATACTGACGCTCACGGAGCAGAATCGGAGTGTCTGCCATTGATACAGCTTTCTTTGGAAGGTAACGGAAGCGAGGAACTATTGGCGGGCGAGTGATCTGAGCGCTAACAACCCACGTTCAACTGATGAAACTAAAGCGGTTCTACGAGTGATCCCTCTATTGCAAATCTGGCGCTGCAAGTCACCCTAAAACCGGAAAGCACTGTAACACAGCCAACAATGTGCATCAAGTGTTTTCCTATGTTTAGCAGAGCAGGGTTTTTGAGGCGTTCCTGGACCACCTATGTAACCGCAACTCCCCGTTTTCCGTTGATTTAGCGGGAAAGCTATGTTATTCTCCACGCGAATCTTCGCAGTACTAAACTCCACCTTTTTAACCCTTTCAATTTGAAGCACTCATGAGCGCAGTTACAAAAGGTTTGAGACGTTCGACGTCGCATGCAAGCGCTCGCCGTGCTTCTGCAAAAACTGCGTCGAAGAAACGGTCAACGGCGGCGAAATTTCCACGCGTAAAGGCTAAAAAAGCGGCGGCACTAAAGCGCAGCGCAGCAAAAACTTCTAAAGCCAAGTCGGCTGTGAAGAAGTCCGTTGCAAAAAGGGTCGCTGTAAGCAAGAAGGCCGCGACAAGGCAGCGTCCGCAAAAGAAGACTGTGGCTAAACATTCAACAACGCGAAAGCTCGCCGCACCAAAACATAAAAAAGTCCTTGCACCGGGAGTCAAAAAGACCCAAAAGCTTGCGGCCGTCAGGGCACAACGACCCGTTAGTGTTGCTCCTTCGCCGCCGCGGCAGCCAACAGTGGATGAATCGGCTGCTTTGAAGGCCTTCGAGCGCGCCCACAAAGAATTTACGCGCGGTAGATTCGGCGAGGCTCGCAATCAGTTTCGGGCTTTACTTGAAAAATATTCTCAAGTTTCAGAAGTAGCTGCCAGGGTCAGAACCTATCTGGCGGTGGCTGACGCTCGTCTGCGTACTGAGAGTATTCTGCCCCGAGATGCTGATTCGCTTTATGATCGCGGCGTAATCGAATTGAACCGCGGCGAGTATGTTGCGGCCCAGGAAATGTTTGAGCGCGCCCTTAAACGTGAACCTGAAGCAGCGCATATTCATTACGGACTGGCGGCCACTCGCGCGCGTCTCGGGGCCGTCGACCTCGCTCTCCAGTCACTGCAACGAGCACTGGATCTGCAACCTACGTTGCGCGTTCGAGCCCAACATGACCACGACTTAACTGCCCTCCGCAATGACCCCGACTTTGATAGGTTGGTTTTCCAACCGCGTCTGTAAGTTTCCGGGACAATTCAGCAGTCCACAGCATTTGTTTCAAACGCCTGTTGTTTTAGGTATGATTCTGACAGCGCCATGCGCAGTTTGCAGGTGCGGAGAATTAAAGATTGGATTATTCATCCCCAAATAACCACGGCTTTAACTTCGTCGCACTCGGCGGGGGCACTGGACTCTCCACGCTGCTAGCCGGCTTAAAGTGTCGTGTAGGTGAACACCAGGGAGACAAGTCTTGGATCTCCAGTTTATCGGCGATTGTTACAGTCTCCGACGATGGAGGAAGTTCCGGGCGACTGCGGGAAGAGTTGCAGATGCTGCCTCCCGGCGACATTCGCAACTGTATGATTGCGCTTTCTGAAGATTCGAATTTGCTCTCGCGACTATTTCGCCACCGCTTTCGCGGTGATGGAGAGTTGGGTGGCCATAGTTTTGGAAATCTGTTTCTCGCGGCGTTGACCGAGGTGACGGGCGATTTTACCGAGGCGGTCAAGATATCGTCGGAGGTCCTGGCGAGCAAAGGTCATATCTACCCTGCCACGATTAGCGATGTACGATTGGTGGCGGAATTGGAGGATGGCAGTGTAGTCCGTGGAGAAACGCAAATCTCAGCTTCTCGCGCGGCAATTCGGCGTTTGCGGTTGGAACCTGAACAATGCTTGCCACTACCTGACGCGCTCAAGGCGATTCGGGCGGCTGATGTCATCACCGTCGGACCCGGTTCTCTCTACACGAGTATTCTGCCGAATCTTCTGGTCGCGCGTGTTTCTCGGGCCATCGGAGAAAGCCGGGCGACCCGCATCTTTATTTCAAATCTGATGACTCAGCCAGGCGAGACCGATAATTACAGTGCTCGGCAACATCTCGAAACCATCCGCCGTTATGCGCCTGAAATCGAGTTTGATTTCGTAATCCTGAACGACAAACGAATCACTACGGAACAAGCGGAACGATACGCACTGGAAGGTGCACACCAAATTGGCATGGACGACGATCCCATCGACAGTGTGCTCGATAGCACAACCCGAGTAATACGCACCAATCTTCTGCAAGAAGGCGAGAAGGTCCGCCACGATTCCGCCCTGTTGGCTGACGTGGTACTCGCGTGCAAACACCAAGCTTCCCCATTGCCTGTTCTCGCATAACCATGCAGAAAGACTCGCTGTTGGAGCCCCGCCAAACGAACCAGTCCTTCGCCGTACTAATTCTTGCAGCCGGGCTTGGAACCCGAATGAAGTCGGGACGCGCCAAGGTCCTTCACGAAATTGGAGGCCTACCGCTGATTGGCTACGTCTGCCGCACGGCCCAGGCGCTGGCGCCGGAAAAAATTTATGTTGTGGTTGGTCATCAGGGCGCCGCAGTGGAGGAGGCCGTTACAAAACAAGTGGGGGCCCTGGCAGAATTTGTCACGCAAAAGGAACAGCGCGGCACCGGCGACGCGGTGATGGCGGCGCGAGGCAAGTTAGACGGCGGCGATACGACTGTCGTAATCCTGTCCGGCGATGTCCCGTTGTTGAAAGCGGAAACGTTAGGGACATTCGTGGAAGAGCATAAGGCTAGTAAAGCAGCCTGTTCGTTTTTGAGCGTTCGCCTGGAGAACCCAACTGGTTACGGGCGTGTGGTTCGCGATGACGAAGATCGTTTTGTTCGAATCGTCGAACAGAAGGATGCCACGCCTGATGAACAACAAATCAAGGAAATAAACTCCGGAATTTATTGTTTTGAAAGTCGAACCATGTTTGCTGCCCTCGAGAGAGTGAAGCCGGCGAACAAGCAAGGAGAATTTTACCTCACCGACGTCCCGCAGATTCTGGCGGCCGACGGAGGCCAGGTTAACGTGTATCTGCACGGCGACGCGCGCGAAGTATCTGGTATAAACACGCGCGCAGAACTTGCAGAATTTGAAAACCTTTTGCGACGCCGTACGATCCGCAAACTCATGCTGGAGGGCGGGGTCACGTTTCTCGATCCGTCTCACGCATACATAAGCGCTGAAGCGGCTATTGGGCGCGACTGCGTCATTTACCCAGGCGTGTCGATAGAAGGTAAGACCGTAGTTGGCGAGAATTGCGAAATTCGTGCGGGCGCCCGCATCAACAATTCGCGACTTGGTAACGACGTAGTCATCAAGGATCACTGTCTCATCATTGATTCCGAGATCGCATCAAACTGTTCGGTGGGTCCGTTTGCACATCTCCGTATGAACGCCGTGCTCGAAGAAGCGTCGGTGGTGGGCAACTTTGTTGAGGTTAAGAAGTCCAGGCTCGGGCGCGGCTCAAAATCCATGCACCTTACCTATCTGGGCGATTCAACCATCGGTGAAAAGACGAATATTGGAGCGGGCACGATAACCTGCAACTATGATGGCAAGGAAAAGCACCAAACCATCATCGAAGACGATGTCAGAATTGGTTCAGATACAATGTTGGTCGCACCGGTGAAAGTAGGGCGAGGGTCAGTTACCGCCGCGGGATCGGTGGTTACCGAAGACGTACCTCCTGATACGCTGGTGGCCGGCGTCCCTGCAAAAGTTAAGAAGAAGTTGAAATAAGACGCACCCATAACTGTCCTTACTAAATGCTCCACTTGAAGTGGAAAGGATTGCGCCGCAGAAAGGGCCGCACTTTACAAACTCTATGTGTGGAATCGTTGGATACGTTGGTAACAAACAGGTCGTGCCACTGATCATTGACGGATTGCGTAAGCTTGAATATCGCGGCTACGACTCTGCGGGTATCGCCGTCGTTGGCGAAGGTCAGGATCTTGAAATTAGGCGCGCCGAGGGTAAACTGCGCAACCTTGAAGAGGTTATCCGTCTAAGTCCTCTTGATGGAACTTATGGCATTGGACATACGCGTTGGGCCACACACGGCCGTCCCACCGAAGAAAATGCGCACCCGCATCGCGACTGCACTGGGCGGGTAGTAGTAGTCCACAACGGCATCATTGAAAACTATCTGCAGCTAAAAGAACGTCTCCGCAAAACTGATCACCAGTTTGTCACTGAAACCGATACCGAGATCATCGCCCACCTAATTGAAGAGTATCTAAAGGAAGAACACAACTTCGAAAAAGCTGTTCGACGCGCCATGCTCGATCTCAAAGGCATTTTCGCCCTCTCGATTATCAATGCCGATGAAGCAGACATGATAATTGCGGTGAGGCAGGGCCCACCCGTGGTAATAGGCCTGGGCGACCGCGAGTTTTTTGTAGCCTCCGACATACCGCCCATCCTGCAGCACACGCGCGATGTCTTCTTCCTCGGCGATGGCGAGATGGCAATCATCAACAGAGACGCGGTCCGCGTAACCGACTTTGAAGCCAATTCCGTTCAACCTGCGATCCAGCGCATTACCTGGGATCCGATCATGGCGGAAAAGGGCGGCTTCAAGCATTTCATGCTCAAGGAGATCTACGAACAACCGCGCTCAGTGCGAGACACCGTTCAAGGGCGCATCTCGTTGGACTCCGGACGCGTCTTCCTCGATGAGATGAAAAATATCACCGAGGCCGACTTCAAACGCTTCAATTCGATCAAGATAGCTGCCTGCGGCACCTCGTGGCATGCCGGGCTCGCCGGCAAATACATGATCGAGCAACTGGCGCGAGTGCAGGTGGACGTTGACTATGCTTCAGAGTTTCGGTATCGCGATCCGGTAGTCGATGAAAACACTTTGCTGCTGGCCATTTCTCAATCAGGAGAGACAGCGGACACGATTGCTGCGCTACGAGAAGCCAGGGAACGCGGCGCGAAAGTATTGGCAATCTGCAACGTCCAGGGCTCAATGATTGTGCGCGAGTCTGACGGCACGATTCTCACGCACGCCGGGCCTGAAATTGGCGTGGCATCGACCAAGGCGTTCACGGCCCAGATGGTCGCCCTATACTTGCTTGGTCTCTACCTAGGTGAATTGCGAGGTACTTTGTCGGCTGACGAAGCGAGACATCACGCTCAGCAGTTGGCGGAGCTGCCGGTCAAACTCGAGCATCTGCTAAATGAGTCGGATGAAATTGAAGAGCTCTCCAAGGAATTCTTTCGCGTCACTGACTTTCTCTATCTCGGACGAGGCATCAATTTTCCGGTGGCCCTCGAAGGCGCATTGAAGTTGAAGGAAATTTCCTACATACACGCCGAGGGGTATCCGGCTGGAGAAATGAAGCACGGGCCAAACGCACTCATTGATGAGCGCTTACCGGTCTTATTCATCAACACGCGTGCTGATGGCAATCGTTCATCCGAACTGCGTTACGAGAAGACCCACTCCAACATTGTCGAGGTCAAGGCTCGGGAAGGTATAGTGATCTCAGTTCTAACTGAAGGCGATACGATGTCGGCTGAGGTGTCCGATTACGTTATTAGCATTCCGCCTTCGAGCGATTTACTTTCGCCCATACTCTCCATCATCCCGTTACAACTACTGGCATACCACATCGCGGTACGGCGCGGCTGCGACGTCGACCAACCTCGCAACCTGGCCAAATCAGTAACGGTGGAGTGAGGAGGATCAGAAAAGGGGCGCAGCAGATTGCGCCCCTTCTCCTTACCCACCCGCCGCTGATTACAATTAATCGCCAGAACGCTTACGCATCCGGACAAACATAAATAGCGCTCCCGCAAGCGCCACAAAACCCGCAGCTCCTGCCACCAGCCAACGCGAACCTGAAGCATTGCTTGCTCTGAGAGTTTGAGTCACAGGATACCCATCGGCGCTCTGTTGATAAGCCGCGGTCTCACTCGCTCGCACAGCTGTCTCCAAACGTTCACGACTGGTTGCCAAGAGTTTGAGTTGAGCATTCACGCGGTCTTTTTCCACAGTCAACTGACGCCGCCGCAGCTCACGCAATTCTTCCGGCTTCGTTGAGCCGATCCCGGCTAATGAACGTTCGATGTTTTCCGGTTTCAGCTGTTCTTCCAGTTGTTTGGCGCGAGTCTGCAGTTCGAATTCTTTCGCCTGAAGGTCGATTAACCGCACACGCAAATCTTCACTGCCTATCGCTCCGCCACGACTCTCCTGAGCAGCAAGGTTTAAAGCAAACGCGGGCGCCAAACCCAACACTAAAACTAATGTAGCTCTCAGCATCTTAAGGCCTCGCTTTCCCTCGCTTTTTAGGCGCGCGACAAACAATCCTGGCGCAACGATTAGCGACCAATTTCTGTCGCCTGTCGTGTTTCCGTCCTGGAGTTGACCAGCGCGCCATTTACAAATTCCGCTACGAGGATGCGGTTCCCGCCGCGCGGGAATTCATAAGACTTTACCGTTACGCCTTTGTCGTTGCGATCGAACATCGCGATCGGTTCGCCAAGAACTCGGACGACTTCTTCCGTTGTAAGGCCCGCTTTCAGGTAAGTCGTCGGCGGCCCCACCCGCAAAACCACTGGTTTGCGAGAAACATAAGCTCGGCGGGACCCCGGCCTGGTTTGGGCCGAAACGTTTACTACGGCAATCAAAAGAGCAATTAAGACAACGAGCGTTTTAAGCATTATTTCTCTCCTACCTAGTAACGCGCAATAAGCAGGAGAAAAGGGTCATTGGTTTTTCAGTAAGAATCAGACGAAACGCTACTTAACCCTGGAAACACAGTGAAACTCCGAGTATTTCGAGCGGGTTACGAAACTGTGACCGGTAAAGTTTCTTCAGGAAGGTCTACTTTGCTGTCTTCTTTTCACTCTGAAGTAATTCCCTCTTCCGTTCCAGGCCCCATCGATAACCGCCCAGCGTCTGGTCTTCGCGGATCACGCGGTGACAGGGAATAACAAGGGCCACTGGGTTTGTGGCGCAGGCGCGGGCCACGGCCCGTACAGCGCTGGGTTTGCCGATCGCTCCCGCCACCTTGCTGTATGAATGGGTTTCGCCGGCAGGAATTGCGCGCAGGTGTCCCCAAACCTGTCGTTGGAAGGCAGTAGCGCGAATGTCGAGTGGCAAATCGATCCGCACTGACTTGTTCGCCAAATACTCGAGGACGGCGAGCAACGGTGCGCGCAACGAGCCCTCGTCACTGCGAATTTCGGCGAGCGGAAATTCTTTCAGCAAGTCATTTTTAAGCGCAGCAGTGGAATCTCCCAGCTTCACTGAGCAGACGCCCTTAGAAGTAGCTGCAACCAACAGTTTGCCGAGGGGACTGTCTACGATTGCATAGTCGATAACTGCTCCCCGGCCACCCTTACCGTAAGACGCGGGCGTCATCCCGAGTTGGGCCGCAGCAGTTTCGTAAAGCCGGCTGCTCGATCCATAACCAGCATCGTAGATAGCGTTTGTTATTCCTTCACCATTACGAA
Organism: Pyrinomonadaceae bacterium; assembly: GCA_963728625.1. GTDB lineage: Bacteria > Acidobacteriota > Blastocatellia > Pyrinomonadales > Pyrinomonadaceae > PSRF01. The sequence goes on along the minus strand of CAVSKU010000011.1, from coordinate 133,335 downwards.
CGCTTCTTTTGAAGTTGTTTACCCGGCAAGCGTCGGCATATTCGCTGGGTGAAACTCCCATGATGCTTTTGAACGTTCGCTGCAAATGAAATGGGCTGACGCCGATGGTCTTGCTTAACTCGGTCAACGTCAGCGATTCGCCCTGGTTGGCTTCGATAAGCCGGCAAACGCGCTCGGCCATGTCGGCCTGAGGATCTGTCGGGCTAGTGTCGCGAGGATTGCAGCGCTTGCAAGCGCGGTAACCCGCCGCCTCAGCCGACGCTGGTAAGTTAAAAAACTGAACGTTCTCACGACGTGGGCGTCGCGACGGGCAAGACGGGCGACAATAAATTCCAGTGGAGGTAACAGCAAAGACAAACTGCCCGTCTAAGCGAGCGTTCTTTGTCAGCACTGCCTCCCATCTCGCCTCCTGATCGCCGCCTGAAAGACTAATCTGTGAACTCATCACTGCGCTCATGTTATCACCTCGAATTCGGGACCGACATTTTCAATTCGAGGTGATGATAGTGACGCCTGCTGCTCGAATCTATCCGATTCTTGCGATGGAACTAGCAAAAACTTCAGCAATCAGTAATAAGCAATCAGCTGTCAGCAACGTTTTGTTCACAGCTACTAACAAATGAAAATCAGGGGAATTTCGCTTGTTATAGAAAGGACGGTCAACTGAATGCGCGATTTCAGACAAATTAAAGTTTGGGCTAAAGCTCACGTTCTGGTGTTGGAAATCTATAAAGCGACAGCCGGATTCCCGCGAGAAGAAATCTATGGTCTTACTAGTCAATTGAGACGCTCAGCAGCATCCATACCAGCTAATATTGCAGAGGGTTTTGGAAGGGGCGGGAACGCAGAGCTCGCTCGATTCCTTCAAATCGGAATGGACTCTGCATGTGAAGTCGAATATCATATTCTCTTAGCGAAGGATTTGAATCTGCTACCAATAAATATTTACGAGGCACTTAATGAACATGTTATCGAGGTGAAGCGAATGCTGGCGTCCCTCCTGGTAAAAGTTAGAAGTGATAGATAGTCTTGATTACCAGAAATTCTTGCTGACGGCTGATTGCTGATTGCTGACTGCTGATTGCTGACTGCTGACTGCTTAGCGCCGTATGTCAACTACAAGCCTCGCGGGGTTTAATAACTCCAGCACGCGATACCGATTTGGCGAAGCGACGCCTAAAATCCACTGCACATCCGCCTCAAAGTCGCAGATTATTTTCAGTTCTTTAATCAACGGAAGGTTCGGAGCAAGTTGACGCGATTTGACCGTTGCTGTGCCCGATTCGCTGTGCGCTTGCGCAGGTAGCAGGCGAACCAGTAATGAACCATCGCCCGAAATCGAAACCACTTCACCTTGTCCGCAGTCTCTTACCGGTTTCTCGACGTACTCGATGTGATACCCCGGCACGGTATTTCCCTCAAACTCGAACACCACTCGGTCGAAATTCCCGTGCGACGCCGTGCGAACTTCGCTGAGGATTGCCGGCTTCTGATTGGGCCGCTTCTTCTCCGTCACCCCCGCACTGCCCTCAAATTCTTCAGTGGAAGTATCACCCGGCTCTGGCGATGCAACAGATTCGGCTGGAGATGGGGCGGGTGGCGGCGTTGAGCTTACTGGCGGAGTAGCAACGTTCGATGATACGGATTGGGGTTTGTTCTGCTGGGCGCACGACAAACTAGCCACACAACATAGCGAGACGAGCAATATTTTGATTGGGTTCATACGCGCAGAATATAGGATTCTCGCTTGAACTGCATAGGTCCTATTAGAGTCTCGCAATTGAGAACAGGCTTTGTCTCAAGAGTCGCGTGCGGCGCATAGCGCCGCGTTGATTTTAGCCCGTCCTTTCAAGGCCGGGTAATGATCCCGTGAAAGACTCGCAGTCGCGTAGCAACGCCGATGAACAGGAGTTGCCAGTAAATCCCATCGCGTCGCTGACGCGAAGCGACAAATGGAAACGCTCTCCTTTTCCCGGCCTTGAAAGGCCGGGCTAAACTCAACGCGACGCTACGCGTCACTTGTGACCGCGATCCCGTTGTGGCGAAGGTTCGAGAGCATTCCTCGTTGCCGGATTAGCGCCGTTGGACCGGTTAGCATGACTCTCGCTGCGTGTGATTAAATGGCAAGTTCAAAACGCAGTACTACCGATTCCCATTTCATAATGGATTTCTTGTCATCGCTTAATCCCGAACAACGCACAGCCGTCGCCCACACCGAAGGTCCTTTGCTCATCCTTGCGGGTGCGGGTTCCGGCAAAACGCGTGTCATCGCTCATCGCATTGCCCATCTAATAGCTGAAAAGAGCGTCGCGCCATGGAACATTCTGGCCGTCACCTTTACCAACAAAGCAGCGGAAGAAATGCGGCTGCGCGTGCAACGTCTTCTGCGCGGGCAAGAGCTTCCCAGCGTGCCACTCGTCTCGACGTTCCACAGTTTGTGCGTGCGTATTCTTCGCCAGGACATTGAAAAACTCGATGAAAAATACACGCGCACTTTCACCATCTACGATCAGGACGACTCTGTGCGTTTGATTAAGAATTGCATTAAGGACCTGGGATACGACGAAAAGCACCTGGGTTTGCGGGCCACTCAGAGTGTCATTAGCTCCGCCAAAAACCGCGGCGAAGATGTCGGCGCTTTCTCAGCTCGTGCCGATTATGTCGATGAGCGGCGGGCGGCGATCGCGCGCGTCTACGAGCTGTATGAGGAACGCTTGCACGCCAACAACGCACTGGATTTTGACGACCTGCTAATCAAAACCGTGCGCCTGTTGCGCAAGGTCCCTGAAGTGCGCGAAAAGTACAACAACAAGTTTCGTTATATTCTGGTGGATGAGTACCAGGACACAAACTCGCTGCAGTTTGCCCTGATCGATTTGCTGACCGAGAAGCAACAAAACATCGCCGTGGTCGGGGATGAAGATCAGTCGATTTATAAGTGGCGCGGTGCAGACATCACCAACATCCTAAACTTCGAATTACACTTCCCAAACACCAAAACCATCCGGCTCGAACAAAACTACCGGTCAACGCAAACAATTCTCGATGTTGCCGGCGCGGTGGTAAAGCACAACCTCGAGCGCAAAGGCAAGAGCCTCTGGACTTCAAACCCGCGCGGCGACCGCGTGCGTTACTACCAGGCGTTTGACGCCGACGCCGAAGCCCGTTTTGTTGCCGGCAAAATCCTCGAACACCGTAACGACGAATTCGATCTGCGCGCCGCAGTGTTGTATCGAACAAATTCTCAGTCGCGTGTGTTTGAAGAAGCGATGCGGCGGGCGGGATTGCCCTATAACATAGTGGGCGGGTTCTCTTTCTACGAGCGAATGGAAGTGCGGGACATCATTGCCTATCTAAAGTTGGCATTGAATCCCACCGACTCGATTGCCTTGCAACGGGTGATTAATAGTCCACCACGTGGCATTGGCAAACACACACTTGAGGAGCTGGCGCGCCGCGCGAACGATTACGGCGTTTCGTTTTGGGAAACGATCGGGCTGGTGATTGAGCAACCTGAGAATCTCAGTGCCCGCGCTGTTTCAGCCTTGAGAAGCTTTCGCCGGATCATTCTGCGACTGGGCGAGATGGCGGGCAACTTCCAAAGTCCGACGTCGAATGTCCAAAGTGCGGAATTCGAAGAGCCCGTAGGTTTAGTCGCTTCCGTTTCAGATATCGTCAAGGCCGCAATTCTTGATACGGGCTACGAAAACGCTCTTAAATCTGAGAAGACCGACGAAGCTGAAGCGCGTTTGGAAAACCTTCAGGAGCTGGTCAACGCAGCAGTTGATTATGACGAACAGGGTGTGGAGGGCTTGCGAGAGTTCATCGACCATTCCGCCCTCGTCTCTGACGCTGACGACTACAAGGGCGACGCTCCCGTCACTCTTATGACGGCACATTCCGCCAAAGGCCTCGAGTTTCCCCTGGTTTTTATTGTCGGACTCGAGGACGGGCTGTTTCCTCATTCGCGCTCAGCGACCGATGCGGCCGAGTTGGAGGAAGAACGGCGGCTTTGTTATGTCGCTATGACGCGAGCAGAACGATTTCTCTATGTTACTCACGCCATGAAGCGCCGGGTATACGGTGAAGAACTGACATCCGAGCCTTCCCAGTTCCTGAATGAAATGCCACTGGAACTGATGGAAGACTTATCAATGGGCAAATCGTGGCTATCGTTCGCGCGCAGCTCCGCGACAATTGATTATGAACAGGGTGACCACCGCAAGGAGCGAAAGAAATTTACCGGCAAGACGTACGATAGCGTTGACTCAATCGCTGAATTCTTTAAAGAACGCGCGGCGAATCTAGGCAACACCAGCGGCAGCTTTGCACGGGGCAATACAGTCTCGAGTGCCAGGGTGGGCAAGTCCTCAACACAGGGTTCATCTAAGGCGCAAAGTTCCGATTCTAAAACCCAGACTCCAGACTTCTCACCCGGTTCTTATGTGAAGCACGCTAAGTATGGTCGTGGGCTCGTCCTTCGCAGGGAAGGCGCGGGTGACGCTCTCAAACTAACCGTTACCTTTCCCGGCTACGGTCAAAAGAAACTGGTGCAGAAGTATGCCGGCCTGGAAAAGGCTTGACTATTTTCATCGCCCGTCTCTAATCTGCGTTTCGATCGCTGAAACTGAAACCTCGAGAACATCAAAATGTTAAAGAAAACTCCCCTGAAGATCTGCGCCGCTCTCATAATTCCACTGCTGTGCAGCAGCATAGTCCTGGGACTTCAAACACCGGTTGAATGGTTCAAAGTTAATCCGCCCGAAGGACGGTTTAGTGTGCTTATGCCGGCTAAGCCCGACGCGGGCGTTCGAGATGTGGACACGGCGGTGGGCAAACTGGCCCTCCACACGTTTAACTCATCCAACAGGACCGCAAACTTTATGATCTCGTACGGTGACTATCCGGAAGCGCCGCCGGGCCCGCAGCAGGAGGCCGTACTTGATGGAGTGCGTGGTGGAGTGATTAAAGGACTAAACGCGGAGTTGATCTCGGAAATCAGAGTGACCCAGGGAGGACACCCGGGGCGAGAGTTGCGAATGAAGAAAGTAAGTGAGGGTTCTGAGATCATGTTTAGCTGGAAGATGTTTCTGGTTGGCAGGCGCCTTTATCAGATGGGCGTAGCCACCACCAAAACTGATCCTGAGTCCCCGGATATTCAAAAATTTTTCAGGTCATTTGAACTCTTGAACTAGCTGCAGCCTACGTACTTTCATCCAGACATTTCATCAACACGTGTCTGTTTCACTGAGAGGGCGGATGATCTTTCGCCCGTCTTCGCGGGCTCGTTGTCTTAAAGTCCGTAACCCAGGGTTCGCTTCGCTCACCCTGGGCTTTATGCTCTCCGCCTGCTCCGCAGGCTCGTCGTAAACTGGCCTTCCGAACCCTTTCTATCCCGCCAATAGTTCATCCGCGATGTGATTAGCGTTAAATATCTTTCGCAAAATTTCGATCATTCCGCGAGCATCCACTGAAATGGACCGGTTAACCGACTCGTCGTAGTCAAAACTGCCGGCAATGGATTGAATGTTCCCGTCGAAGATCAAACCTACCAGCTCCGCTTTCTTGTTGATGGTCGGCGATCCACTGTTTCCACCCACGATGTCATTGCTGGAAACAAAATTGAAGGGCGTGCGCTGATTGACCGCGGCGCGCCTGCTCATCCACCGAGTCGGTAGGTTGTAAGGAAACTTATGATGAAAACTGCGTGCCCGGGCATAGAGGCCCCCGAGCGTAGTAAACGGAGGCACCCATTTTCCATCCGGCTCCCGATAGCCCTTCACTGCTCCATAAGAGAGTCGCAATGTGAAAGTCGCGTCGGGATAGAGGCTGGTTCCCTGTTGCTCAAATAACGCCCGGGCAACCTTTGCATAGTTGGCACGCTCTACGGCAACCACTTCTTCTTCGTAACGCTTGCGCACAGCGCGCGCTTCCTTATCTATGCTGCGCGCCAACTCAATCAATGGATCACTGGAATCGTCGATTGCTTTCTTTCCTCCTGCGACCAGTTGGCGGCGGTAATCTACGTCCTTGAGTTTGGTGCCGTCGATTAATTCAGCCGCACGAGCTGCGGGTGACTTGCCCTTCAATACCTTCTTCGCAAAAGAACTGTTGACCCCATACTCCGACTCCAGGAAAGCAAGCGAGTTGCCGAGCTTTAGTTTCTCAAAGTCGTCATAGATGGGTGCTGTCGAGTAAAGGGCAGCTTCCAGTTGCGGGCGGCGCAGGCTCACAAACTCCGGCAGCCGTTTAGCGTCAGGTTTTTCGTTCTCTTCAGCCAGCCGCACGAGGTTGCGAGCATGAGTAAACAACGACGTGTTAAAGCCCGAGGCTAAATCCATGAAGCGGCGATCACGTTCATAAAGCGCAAGGTCTTTCCGACCCTTGGCAATTGCGTCCCAGGCTTCGCCATACTCCTTTTGCATTCGTTCATTCGCCAACACTGCATTTCTCAAGGCCTGCTCAGATTTACGTTTTTTGGTCATCAGTCGTACGTCACTGAGCCCGGCGAGCTGACCTTTGTACACCTTGATAGAGTTTTCAATGCTATTGAGTTCGTTCTGCGCCCGACGTGTCTGCTCTTCTCCCTGGGCCATATAGCTCTTCAGCATACCGCGGCGAGATTCCAGCATGCGCAGCACCAACGGGATGCTCACCTCGCGCAATGATTCAAGGTGGGCCACTGTGTTTAGCCGCGAAGTTGAACCCGGATGGCCGGTCACGAAAACGAGCTCTCCGTCGCGGGCGCCGGCCCTGGACCACTTGAAATAGTTATCCACTTTGACAGGCTGATCATTTTCATAAACACGCACCAAGGCCATGTCGATATTGAAGCGAGGGAAATTGAAGTTGTCCGGATCTCCGCCAAAGAAGGCTGCCTGAAACTCCGGCACGAATACCAGGCGCACATCCGTATACTTTTTGTAGCGATACAAACTGTACTGGCCGCCCTGATAAAGGGTAACCACGTCACTGCGTAGACCGGTCGCAGTCGCTGACTCCTGTTCGATGATTCCGATCTCGGCGCGCCGCGCGGCGTTTGCTTCAACATCCGACATGCCGCTCTTAACGACCCGGTTGACACGGTCCGTCACATCTTCGAGGCTGATCAGGACGTTGAGTTCGAGATTTGGAGCTTTGAGCTCGTCGGCACGGCTGCGCGCCACAAACCCTTCCTTGGCGTAATCCTTTTCCGCGGTGCTCAACTCGCCGACGATGTCTTCGACGATGTGATAATTGGTCAGCACCAGCCCATTCGGTGAGACAAATGAACCTGAACCGCCATTGTTAAAACGCACCGAGGCGAGTTGCACTTTTTGCAACCATTCATTGGTGACTTCAAATCCATACCTGCGCTTAATCTCTTCTCGGGGAACGTTGTTGAAGGTCCACATGCCTTCGTCGAACGCTGCTACCGGAATCGACTGGAAAGAAAACAGCGCCAGGATCTGCGCACACACAAAAATTCTTATCTTCATCAGACTAAACCTCGCCACAAATTGATTTAGGAAAACCTGTTCGTAAATCTAAATAGGAGAACGCTCAAAATGTTCTACGGGGAAGTCTCAGTTTAACCTGAAAGAAGGGTAAGCGGAAACGGAGGGCGTTGCCCGCTAAACGAAGGGCGGGTCAGTTTTGTAGGCGCTCGTTAGCCTTACGGTTGTTTGTTGCCCAGGATCGCTTCCAGCGCCGGGTCGCGATTTACGCGATACAACGCAAACTTTGGTGGTGCGTAGATCTGCGGCGCAATCCAGGTGCGATAATCCATGGGCCAGGAGCTCTGCCAGTATAGGTCTGAGACGTTTACCAGAATTTTACTGTACGGCAGGGTGAAGGGTGTTTCTTCACCGATGAAGTTTGGGCTGGAGCCGGTGGGCTCTCCAACAAATGTTGCCCTCGTATGTCGCTCAAGAAACGTCGCGGTGTTTTGCGCTGCCGAAAAAGTTCTTCGGCCGATGATGACGAACAACTTGCCACGCTGATTGATTTTCTTGTTGGCTATCAGTGCATGAAGCAAGGGCTGCGACAAGAACGTGTTGCCTCCGTTGTTCCAGCGCATGTCAATGACCAGCTTCTCAACGTCGTTCTCATCAATAAACTTGAAAAGACGCTCAGTGAAGCTTGCCAACGATTCCTGTTGGTTATTTCTGACGCGGTTGTACTGGAAGTACACGGTTTTGGTACCGGGCAGATATTCAAACCAATAGTTAGCTCGCGTGTTCTTGAGATAAAGCGGCAACGGCGCGGTCAGCTTTTGCGCGTAGGTCACCCAATCTTCAGGAAAGTCGTTCCAAATATTCGGATGGTTTGTATCCGAATCTATGGTTACGGTACGTTCCCTTCCGGTCGCATCGCGAATACGCAATTCGGCCTTCCTTATTTCCGGGACGAGTCCCAGAGCATGCAAAAGTTGCAGGTTGCGCATTAAGTAGGGAGCAATCTGGTTCGGCCAGAAATCATTGTCCCGGTTGATTACTTGATCCAGAGAGCCCATCAATTGCTCAACGCTGTTTCCACCGAGTGAGATCACCTGCGCCCCAAGCAAGTCCTGATGCTTGGGATCTGATCCGATGACAAACAAACCTTCTTTGAACAGAAAGAACTGAATGGGCAGAGCCCGAGCAAATTCAGGACGTTGTGGCGGAGCCAGCAGGCCGGTATGGCCATCACCGACTGAGCGCATCAGCTTCATTATCTCAACCACCATCTGCGCATCATTGAGTTTTGAAACTCGATCACTAAGCGCCTGCACGGCAGAATGAAATTGTTCCCGGGAGATTTTGCGGGCCACACCATCGGCGTAACCCTTGCGGGTCACTTCCCTGTCAAGCAAGTTGAGGTCGTAACGCCATCCTTCGTCTCGCGACATCTTGCTGACGTCAACGAGGCCGACGAGTTTGATAAAGCGTGCGTCCTGACGCAGCGACTCCAGATCGCCGTCAGTCTGTGCGTGTGCCAGGTTGCGAAAACCTAATGCAAAAGATTTTTCCAACCACTTGATCGCGTTTTCCTTGTCCCCTAGCAAGGCATAACAACAGGCAATGTTGTACGCCACATTTGAGGGAAAGCCTTCACGAAGCTCCAGGGCCTTTTCATAGGCAGTAATCGCTTTGCGATAGTCTTTCGCTTCGTAGTGTGCGTTACCGAGTTGGTTCCAAAAGCGTCCATTAACGGGGTTGGCATCTACAACTCTTTGCCAGAGGCTGGCGGCAGTTTTCCAATCCCTGGCGGCTGTAGCAGCTTCGGCTTGGGACAAAGTTTCCGCCTGATCGGCAGCACCCTTCTCCTGGGCAGTCACAGTTACAGATGCTAATGCCAGAAGTAGGCTCGCCATTAACACAACAAGAGCTATGCGATGGGACGCTTGAGGGCTTGTTTGCATTTTGGGTTCTCCAGCGGAATGGTTGAAGACTGTTAAGATACGCCTATGCTATACCACGGGTTCCTTTATTTTCCTTAAAAGTAGCGGACAAGTTGAGCTGATGAATGGAAGAAGTTTTCAGCCCGCAGGGCTGAGAGACAGTAGCCGTTGTCGCAGACGGGGAAGGAAGAGCTAAAGCACTGGGCATCCTGAAGTGACGCAAGTTCGCAACCCTGAGGCTACTTTCTGCCTCCGTTAGGTTGTAATACCGCCAACGGGCGCTGCAAGGCTTTTTGGGTAAGTCCCGCAAAATGAAAAAGTCCAACGCGCAAAAGGTTCGCCAGGCTAAACCACGGCCGCGGATTAGTAAGTTTGCCCGGCGGTTGTGGGAGGCCTGGAAGGAGCTCGGCTTGCCGATTAGTGGCAGTACGGTCGTGGTTGCGGTTTCAGGCGGGTCGGATTCTATGGCTCTGTTGCTTGGCATCGATGAGTTGCTTGCGAGCGAAAAACTTAGCGTGAACCTAATTGTCGCCCATTTAGATCATGGCCTGCGCTCTGAAAGCAAACAAGACGCCGAGTGGGTACAGAAAGTTGTCAAAGGGCTTGGTTACAGCACCGTTGTAGGCAAGGCAAACCTCACGATCCAGAAAGCAAATCTCGAACAGACGGCGCGAAACGCTCGCTATAGATTTCTGCAAAGGACCGCCGCCAGGAAAGGGGCAAGCCTGGTGGTCACTGGCCACACGCTCGACGACCAGGCCGAAACGATTCTTATGAGACTGCTACGCGGAAGCGCTGCCGAAGGCTTAAGCGGCGCCTCAGCCACTAGAAGTCTTGAACAAAACTCTAAGGTCACGCTGGCTCGTCCACTGCTCTCCTGGGCGCGTCGCGAAGATACTGTTGAGTATTGCCGGCAAAGAAACATCACCTTCAGAGTTGATCGCATGAACGACGATGAAGCGTTCTCTCGGGTCAGGGTGCGGAAACAATTGCTACCCCTGATGAAGTCGTTCAATAACCGAATTGTTGAGACCTTAAGTCGCACCGCCTCATTGCTAAGTGAAGATGCGACGGCGCTCGCGGCTGAAGCCAGCCGGTTGCTGCAGTTGGCGGAGACTTCCGCAGAGAATAGTGAAACCGAATCGTCCTCGCTGACCGTAAGTGTTCTGTTGCAGTCGCCGGCAGCCGTCCGTCGTCGCGTATTGCGCGAGTGGATTAGACGCTCGCAGGGTGACCTGAGACGGGTTGAAATGGTTCATCTCCAGGCGGTGGATGGCCTGCTAAAAGGTGAAAAGGGCGGGCGAACGGTGGAATTGCCGGGGGGAATGAAGATCACGCGGCAGCGTGGGAGGCTGCTGGTTTCGAGCAAAAAGAGGTTGAAAAAGAAGACTGTGACCTCTAGAATTCCCCGACGTTAATACCGCCGGGCAAGAAACGGCGGTTTTCGCTTTTTGAGCGGGCGAGTGGTTTGAGGAACTCTCAAACCTGGCGAGTGTCTAAGTCAACTGGGGGACACAACCAGCTGGTTCACGAGAGGCATCAGAATACCCTCTACAGTGAAGCGACAAGGAAGTCGCGATAGGGTATGATCGAGGTCGGAGGCGTTAATGACTTTGAGTTCCACAGCTAGACAAATAATTTTTTGGTTATTGATTATCGCGGGGGCAGTGCTGCTTTATAAGCTGGTTAACCCCTCGGGCAGAAATACACAGCCTATTGATCTGACTGCCCTCTACAGCAAGATTGACGCGGGCGATATAAAACAACTGACTGTCAAACAAAACGAAACCACCGCTATCGATGTCCGCAATCAGGAATTTCGTGTTCAGCTCACTAACGAGCAGATGAAGAACGAGTTGTTCAAGAAAGCTAATGAACAAAACTCGGAAGGAAAACCCAAAGTAGTAAAGTTTGAAGACGACTCTGGCAGCAGCAGCTATTGGCCGGTGCTGATTACCTGGGCGCCGCTGCTTTTCATCATTGGTATTTGGGTGTTCATGCTCCGGCAAATGCAGTCGGGGGGAAACAAGGCACTTTCGTTTGGAAAATCTCGCGCCAAGTTGCTGAACAATCAGCAGAAGCGGGTAACGTTCAAAGACGTCGCGGGCGTGGAAGAAGCTAAGGAAGAGCTGCAGGAAATTATCGAGTTTCTTAAGGAGCCACAGAAGTTTCAGAAACTCGGCGGTCGAATTCCTAAAGGCGTCCTGATGATGGGCCCGCCGGGAACCGGAAAGACTTTGTTGGCTCGAGCAATTGCCGGTGAAGCTAATGTTCCCTTCTTTTCCATTTCTGGTTCAGACTTTGTCGAGATGTTTGTAGGCGTTGGCGCCTCGCGCGTGCGCGACTTGTTCGAACAGGGCAAGAAGAATGCACCGTGCATCATCTTCATCGATGAAATTGATGCCGTCGGTCGCCACCGTGGCGCCGGACTCGGCGGTGGGCATGACGAGCGCGAGCAGACCCTAAATCAGTTGCTGGTTGAAATGGACGGGTTTGAGTCGAATGACGGCGTCATCCTGATCGCCTCCACCAACCGCCCCGACGTTTTGGATCCGGCACTGCTACGACCAGGACGTTTTGATCGCCGGGTAGTGGTATCTCGTCCTGACGTTCGCGGACGTGAAGGCATCTTGAAGGTTCACACTCGTAAAATCCCGCTGGGTGAGGACGTGGACATCAGCGTGATTGCGCGCGGCACGCCTGGTTTTACCGGAGCTGACCTGGCCAACCTGGTTAACGAAGCTGCATTGAACGCCGCTCGTTATAACAAGAAGCTGGTCGCGATGGGCGACTTTGAACTGGCCAAAGATAAAGTGTTGATGGGCGCCGAACGCAAGAGCATGGTCATCTCCAACGAGGAGAAACGTGTAACGGCATATCACGAAGCAGGACATACCCTTGTTGGTTTGAAAGTTCCAAACGCGGATCCGGTGCATAAAGTGACCATCATCCCGCGCGGGATGGCGCTGGGTGTGACGCAGCAACTGCCCGAGGGTGATCGCCATAACTACAGCGAGGAATACTTGCTCGGCCAAATTGCGATCTTGATGGGCGGCCGTATCGCTGAAGATACTTTCCTGGGCAGCATCACGACTGGCGCGTCCAACGATATTGAGCGTGCCACAGAACTCGCGCGGGCAATGGTGTGCGAGTATGGCATGTCGGAAATGGGGCCACTGACCTTTGGTAAGAAGGAAGAACAGATTTTCCTCGGCCGCGAGATCGCTCAGCATCGCGACTTCTCGGAAGAGACGGCGATTAAGATCGATCAGGAAGTAAAGAAAATCATTACTGCCCAGTACGAACGCGCCAAGGGCATCATCGAAGATAATCGCGATACCATGGTGCGTTTGGCAGAATGCCTGCTTGAACGCGAGACGCTGGATGGGGTGGAGATTCGTCGCATCGTGGCCGGGTTGCCGCTTGACGAAGCGCAACCGGGAACTGATCCAAGTGATGAAGATCGTCCTCAACTAAAGGAGCCGGCGGCTAAAGCGTTGAAGCCGATCCTGCCACCGATAACTGGAGGCAATCCGGCACCGGCGTAAGGCGTTTTCACCGCAACAGAGTTAAGGGGAACGGGTCAAGACCTGTTCCCCTTTTTTGTGTGGTGCTCAAGGCCACCGAATTCTCCATTTATCATTTCTCATTTGTCATTCGCAGATTCATCCTGGAGGCGCAACACAGAACAGGGGACCAGCAAGCGCCTGTGGAAGGCTGCACTACGGGTGACCACTCGCTTCCTTGGGTCGACAAATACAGAACCGGGAGCGGTAGCGACCGGAATTCAAGCAGGCAAGATTCTCCCTGAACCAGGAATCCACGACCTAGGTTACGCAGCGACGCCAGGGATCGGGACTTGTATAACCATGCCAATTGAATTCCGGTCGCTACCGCTCCCGGTTCTGCATTTGTCGACCCACTGGCTATATTCAGGTTCCGTAACCTTTAGTCCGAAGAAGTTGCCCTTCAAGTTGAATCCACCATTTGTCTTATTCGTGCTGCTTAGTGTTATTTCGCGGATCGCGCCTTGTAGATGGCAAATGCGATCCACGAATAACACGAACTTACACGAATCACATGAAGCCTCCACTCTAACGCCCGCTAATTAAGCCCTGGAACTGAAATTGAATTCGCAAATGACAAATGAGAATGATATATGGAAAATTCTTTTCCTCTCTTTCACCATAAGTGACCTCATTCCACTTTACCCATTCCCCGTTCCCCCTTACCCTCCATTTGATGACTCAAGCGTGGCACATAGCGGGCGGACAAAAGCTCCCCATCGGCGAGCGCACTTTGATAATGGGCGTCCTCAACATTACGCCCGACAGCTTCAGCGATGGCAATCAGTTTCTGTCTGCCGATAAAGCACTCGCGCACGCTGAACAGATGATCAATGAAGGTGCAGACATCATTGACGTCGGTGGCGAGTCCACCAGGCCCGGCGGCGAACCCGTGACAGCAGAGGAAGAGATTCAGCGTGTCGTCCCGGTGATCGAAAAGCTCGCCAGTCGCTCAGCTGTTCCGATCTCCATCGATACAACCAAAGCCGAGGTGGCTCGTGCCGCGTTGAGCGCCGGAGCAAGCATTGTTAACGACGTCTCAGCCCTGCGATTTGATTTTTTCCTCGCTGACGAAGCTGCAAAGGCGGGTGCAGGACTGGTGCTGATGCATTCGCGCGGCACCCCTGCAACGATGCATAAGCTGCCGCCAGTTCCAGACATTATCGAAGAGGTAACGAGAGGGATAAGGGCCAGCGTTCATATGGCGGAAAAACGAGGCGTGAAACGCGAATCTGTGGTCATAGATCCAGGCATTGGCTTCGGAAAGAGCCAGGAACAAAACATCGAGCTGATAGCAAAGCTCGACCAGATCATAAGATTTTTTCCGGACCTTCCGCTTTTGATCGGCACCTCGCGAAAGTCTTTTATCGGACGAATTCTGGCAAACGACGAAGGTGAGCCCGCTCCCATCAGCGCCCGTCTTCATGGCACGATGGCTTCTGTTACAGCAGCGGTTTTAAAAGGTGCACAAATTGTCCGAGTTCACGACGTGAAGACTACGCTGGAGACAATCAAGGTGGTTGACGCCCTCAAGAGCCAATGGATCATTTGATTCCTCCGTGACATTGGGGAGTCTTCGCTCGGCTTGTTATAATCGCCCGCATGGTAAAGCCATCCAACAAGGATCGTATCGACCGAGCTGAAGACGCTGAGCCTGAATCGGCCGCCAATGAGTATCCTTCCGATGCCGAAGAGATCACCGACTTTGAAGAGCAACATACCGGACCGGATTCAGATGCGACTGATGAAGACGCCTCTGAACAGGACACGCTGACGCCGCTCAGCAAAAAGATCGGTGAATCCAAAGATACTCTGAAGCAGCGGTCGAAGTGGTTTCAGAAACGCCATTAGCGGGGCCAGAAACCCAACGATCGCTACTTTAGTTTTAGTCGCCAGATGCTGCGGCCATACGTAGCTGCACTCAAGGTTCCATCTTTCTCGTGATAGACGAGATCCACCACCATCGCATTCGGTAGTTTCTTGGTGAGGTTCAGCCAGATTCCCGCCTTGGTGTCGAGCACAAACACGCCTGCATCGTTGCCTACGTAAACTCGATCCGGCTCATCCTGTCGAATTAAAACAACATGGTGTGGCACATCTGGCAATTGGCCCTTGTCAACGTTTCGCCAGGTGAGCCCGCCATCGATGGAGCGGAACACGTGCGAGTGTCCAAAGTTGGCGACGGTCGCGTACAAAAGATTGGCATCCGCGGGGTGTGTTTCGAGACGCGTGATGGTATGACCCGGAAGCATGGAGCTCGAAAGATTAGGACTCCAAAGATCTCCGCCATCAAGACTGCGAAAGAAGCCGCCGTTTTCTGTGCCCACATAAATACACTTGGGGTTTGCCGGCGCAACCTCAATGGCGGTTACTGAGCTGCCGTCAAGGTTAGGAGACACCACGTTCCACGTGTCGCCACTGTTTCGGCTGCGCCACACTCGGTACGAAGCCGTGAACAAGGTTTGCGGAATCAATGGATCTAGCGTGATGTAACACATCCAGATCGACTCTCGCTCAGCAGTTGGAGCGCGGGGCGAAATCTTGATGCCTTTACCGCCGCGGAAACGATAGATTTCAAAGTTTTGATACGAGGCATAGACGGTTCCTGAACTGGACGGATCGTAAACAATCCAACCGCCGTCACCGCCAAGCAATTCGAAAAAGCTGCTGCTCGCGCCAATCGTGGTGACCAGTGTGCCGTTGTCCTGGGCGCCGCCGCCGAAAGAGAGACCATTGCTTTGCGCCACGTCCAAATCGTAGAACATTGTCACCGCGAGTCCGTTGCTGCGGTTCTGCCAGTTGTTGCCGCCATCCTCGCTTACATCAACTCCGCCATCGTTGCCGTCGTAGATCCGGCCGGGCACGCGCGCCGGCATCAACAAGGCGTGATGATCGGCGTGAGCATAGTTCGAATCGGTGCGAGGTAAGTAAGTGTCGCTAATCTTTCGCCAGGTCTTGCCGCCGTTGCGCGAGCGATGTAAGTCAACACCACCGCACACAACGAAGTTGGGATCCTTTGGGTGGACGACAATCGTGTTGCCATAGGAGATTTGGCCCTCGTCGGCAAAGTGCTTGCCGCTAACCATCTCCCATTTGTTGCCGCCGTTGGCAGTGCGGAAAACTCCGAGCAACAGATCCTTGTTTCCGCTTGCCTCGTCCTTGGCGAAGGCGTACATCACCTGTGGATTTGAGGGACTGATGGCGAGACTCGTCCTTCCAAAACGAGCCGAATCCACCGAAGCAACTTTCAATTGCACCCAATTCGTTCCGCCGTCGGTTGAGCGCCAGATTCCGCTGCGAGCGCCTTGCTCCGTGAAGGTGGCGAAAATGACGCCTGCCTTCTTGGGATGATAGACAATCGAATGGCACCAGTAGTTTTGTGTGGAAACAAATGTTTCGCGGGCCCAGGTGACACCACCATCGAACGAAACATACATACCACCAAAATCATTAGCCTGGCTCACCTCCGCGTAGCCAACGCCGCCCAGCAGAATGTGCTGCGAGTTGAACGGATCGATGGCGATGACGCCGAGATGACGCGGGATACCGGTTCGTTCCACGGAAGCAAGTAACTGCCAGGTGCGGCCGGCGTCTCGGCTCTTGTAAAGGCCCACACCCGGGTAAGAATCCAAAGACAGATTCGCCTCACCAGTGCCGCAGTAAATAACGTCTGAATTGGAAGGGTCAATGGCTATCGAACCGATGTTTAGTATGTCTTGATCGTTCCAACACGACTGCCACGTTTGTCCGGCATCGCGGCTTTGCCAGATGCCGCCACCGGCAGCGCCCGCCCAAAGACGTTCAGGATGTTTTGGATCGCAAGCGAGCGCAGTGATTCGCCCACCTATGTTTGTCGGTCCAACACACTCCCATTGCGCTGTCACACTTGCCGGTTCCGCGAGTGCTTTCTCAACGCGAGTGCGTTCTCGCACAAGCCTGCTGACGGGAGCTTCTCTAACCGGCCACGAAGCGCGAGTTTGAAACCACCGGCTACGAATCTTGTGACTAGAAAACCGCACCTTGGGGCCTTTTGGTCGCTTCTTACTGGGGCCGGGTATGAGGGGTATTTCAGGTTCTTCCGTGACCGTCGCGACGGCCGGCCGGCTTCTCTTGCTTCGCTTAGTCGCTTTTCTTGACCTGGTGTTCGCCATAATGAAACTCCTGGGGCTTTGAGGTTGGTTCTTAAACGGTGGTGCGAGTGAATTCCGATTACGGGTTGGTTATCGGAGGAAGGCGTTGCATAGTGTGGCGCGCAAGCTCTGAGGACCAACCTTATTGAGAGCGTCCCGGACAATATTCCAAATCGTCGATTGGCGTCAATAGTTGTCTTACTTCGATGTCTCTGTGCTTAACTCTGTGTTCTCTGTGTAGGTCGACAAGGCACACCTCGCGAGCGTGCTCCTTAACACCGGCCTTCAGGCCGGTGATTGGCGCGAGCGCGTTTAATGTCGAATCACTAGTCAACGAAAGTGGGTCGGCGAATTCAGAGCCGGGAGCGGTAGCGACCGGATGAAACCTTCCCAGTACGCAAGTGCAAAAAAGGGACTAAACATAATCCATTTCAACGACGAACCTCAGAATTGCCAAGTTGTTTTTACCGCACGGCTCATCCGGTCGCTATCGCTCGCGGCTCTGAATTCGTCGACCCACAACGCGTCACAATAGGGTCGCTTAATTAACGATTTAACCGCGAGGTTTGCAGGTGAGGAGCCGGTCCCTAGGTTGGAAGACGCTGTCAAGGAACTGTATAGCCGTTAATAGCCGTTAATAGCCGTCCTTGCGTAACCAACCGTGCTGGGAGAGAATCTTAACTTCGAACTTCAATTTATCGCCTGGCTTTTCAGACAAAATTTTAATGAAACAGTTACTACGTTCGTCCGGGTTTGTTCTCATGCTCTTCTTCGTTTCCGGCTTTGCCGAGTGTTACAAGCCGGTGACGAAAAACCAACTTCCTGCCCGGATCAAGACTGTTGCCGTTCCAGCTTTTCAAAACAGCGCCCTACGCTACCGAATCGGTTCGCGGTTTGCGGAAGCGGTGATTAATGAATTGATCCATCGCGGTCGCGGACTGCGCGTGCAGGGCGATCGCGAAGGAGCAGACGCGGTTATCGAGGGCGTGATTAAGAGTTTTACCTACTCCGGAGTGCTGCTTGACGATCGCGGCCGCGCCAGAATTTTTGAAGTAACCATCGAAGCGGCTGTGACGGTCCGGGACCAAACGGAAAACCGCGTTCTCTACGACAACCAGCACTTCGTGTTTCGTGGTGAATATGAATTCGCCAACGACCCGCGCAACTTCTTCAACGAAGAGGATCCCGCCGTGCAGCGGATGGCGCGCGGCTTCGCCGAAAGCATTGTTTCGACCCTAACGAACGCTATTCAACCCGGGAAAAAATGAGTGCCCTCACGCGATCCGAACTTGAACGCTCACTCAAGGCCGGCGCGGTGCAACCTCTTTATCTGCTGGTAGGCTGCGAGGCTTACCTAAGAGACACAGCGGCCAGGTCAATCACCGACGTGGCGCTGAGTGGCACCCTGCTGCGCGAATTCAACGAATCCTCTTTCAGCCTCTTAACAGACTCGGCGATGGCAGCCGTAGCCGCAGCGCAACAGTTGCCGATGATGTCCGAGCGGCGCGTGGTTCGGGTCAAGGACTTCGGCAAACTTCGCGAAGCCGACGAAGAAATTTTGGTTAACTATCTAAGCCGGCCAGTAGATTCAAGCATCGTGATTTTTGTCGCGGGTGACCTTGATAAACGAAAGAAGTTAACCAAGGCTCTGTTGACGAACTGCGCCGTGGTGGACTTCCCTGCCGTCAAAGACGCCGAGGCGAAAAGCTGGGCACGGGCACGTTTGAAGGAGCTAAAAACCACTGCTGACGATCGCGTGATTACTGAGGTCGTCAGGTTGGTAGGCACGAACCTACAGACACTGTCATCGGAATTAGACAAGCTTGCCGCCGCCGCGATACCTACGAAGCAAATCACCATGGAGATGGTCGATGCATTAATTGACCGCTCGCGCGAACTGTCGAATTTCGATCTAGGCGATCAGCTGATCGCCGGCGATCGTCGTCGCGCGCTGGAAACGCTTCATCGCCTGCTTGAAGATGACGTTCCACCGGTCATGTTGTTGGGCCTCATCGCCGGCAACTATCACCGTCTGGCCCTTGCGCGGGAGTTGCTAAACCGAGGCGCGCGTGACGAGGTCTCCAGGCTGATTTACGGTCCGCCATTTAAGCGTGAGGCTTTCATGAACACCCTACAACGCAGCGACGCTGCGAAGATTGCTCGCGGCATCCAACTCGTGGCCGCAGCCGATCTGGCCATCAAGACGTCGCAGGGTGGCGGAGGTCCGAAAGGGGCCAAGCTTCAACTGGAATTGTTGGTGTGTGAACTGGCTGGTTGAGATTAAGACGTATTCGACACCTTCAAAAATATCTTCCCGTGCGCGCGCAATAGTCGTGATAAGGCTGACCGTAAAGGTTGCGGCAAAACGCCTCCTCCTGAAGTATTTGCCAGTGAATAACTATCAGTGTGAGCACGGCAAATATTAAGAAGATCAGACGCCCATTAATCAGGAAGATGCCGGTAAACCACAAATCGAGGAACACGTAGATCGGGTTGCGCGTGAACGCAAAAATACCGGTCGTCACAAGCGCGCCCGGTGTCTTTACATCAAAACCTACTCGCCATGAATCACCGAACGAAACGAACGCGAGTATAAACACAACCAGGCCAATTGAGACGAGTACCACGCCGGCCACCTTCGCAATGTTTGAGTCAATCAATTGGACATCGAGTGGCGCCGGAAAGATGTGAAACGATGAGTGAACGGCATACAAGACGATCTCGGCCATCCAGGCAAGTAATCCCGCAAAAGCAAATAACTCGATGATCAGGACTAGACCCCTCTTGCCGCCGCCAATAGCAATCGGATTTATGTTCCGTCGCGTCCGCAGATATATGACCCTCACCACAATGATGAATGCGAAAGTCGCGACGCTTGCGATTTGGAAGTAGTCAAAAAAATTCATTTGGCGATCTTGTTTTTAAGTTAAGGGCGCAAAACACAAGGTCAATATCACTAGTCCCGCCCAGAAGATTATTTCAACCGTCTCGGTTAATGGTTGAATTCTTTTCCAGGCGCCGTACACGTGCACAATCGTCATCATGCTGAAAACCGTGATCATTAGTTTGAAGAAGACTGGTTGCAGCGCCCGGTCGCGCGCCACCATGATTGCCATGGCGGCCAGCACTGTCGCGATCCCACCGAGGCATCGTCCAAAGTAAATAGCCAGATGCTGATGCTCGGGAATATGCCACTTGAAAAGACGTGCCCATTTAATGGGAACAAACAATAGTGGCAGGGCAAACAATATCAATATGGCAAGCGCGATCGCGTAGAGATAAGCTGCGCTATAAACACTCCAAATCCCGATCACAAAACTTTTCTCCGCAATAGTGCCTATTCACAGCACTCTGTGAAGGCGACGAAGTACCAGCGGCCGTCCCTGAATTCGAAAACTGCATACCAGTGGAAACTGCGGTTCGCGATTGCGCGCCGGTTGTTGGCAAGGGGTGGAGCGATTCGACTCGGGCGGCTGTTGCCGGGTTCACGCATAGCAACGTTCGGAACCACACCGAGTGCAAGCGTCTTATCCAGCTCTTCCCAGGACCCGATTCCTGCGGTCTGCCAGTATTCGAAGGCTTCATCCCGCGTGTCCTGATTGCCGTTCTCGTCACCACCGCTGCTCAGGTAATAAAAGTCTCGCGACATCATTTGCGAAACAGCTTCGCGGTCACGTTTTTTAACGGCTGCCCGAAAGGCTGTGAAGAATGGTTTCCAGGCACGATTAGCCCGGCTGCTTGTTTGTCCAACGCATAAAGCAGGGGTTGAGATTACCAACAGCATTAATATCACAAGTCTTAGTTTCATCTTTGCTCCAATGATTACGAATTTGAATTGCGCAGGACGTCGTACTCGTTGGGCGCCTGCGGCACCTGTGGCCATTTTGTTCAACCCACTCTGCTTCCATCAGGGACTTCTTGTTCGGGCACTGCTAAAACTGGAGTAATTCCATCGCTGTAACCTATATCGAATAGCATGCCCTGCGACAATTCTCCCAACATCTTCTTTGGTTCCAGGTTTATGACAAACAGTGCTTGCTTTCCCTCCAGCTCTTTCAAGCTGGCTCGTTCTTTTCGCAGCGCTGCCAGAATAGTTCGTTTGTGATCTCCGAAGTCTACCGTGAGCTTCGCGAGCTTTTCGGAGCCGGTGACCTCCTCAACCACCCGAATGGTGCCAACGCGAACGTCAATCTTATCTAAATCTTCCAATTGAATGGTGGGTTTTATCGCGGCTGGTTTTATCTGTTCCATCGGTTAGCTCCGCCTCACGTAGCTTCGTGATCCAGCTTGAGTTGCCGCATAAATAAGAAAAGCGGAAAGCCGAGCGACACGCCTACCGCAAGCGTGGCGACGACCGGGGCCCAAAGTCTTGGAATCGCCAAACGCTTCCCCTCGACCGCGATAAATATGAACAACACGAAGGAGGAAACTATGACGTCCCATCCGAAAAATCCGCCAATGCGGGTTGAGAAGAGTTCCGCAAAGAAGAGTTTCAAGTCAAAGCCGTTAAGCGCTAACCATGGTATTAACTGCGAGTAAGGCAAGACAGCGCCCGGCAGGCAAAGTAACAGATAAATGTATCGCAATCTCATAAGGCTCTGGGCTATTTGAAAACCAGATGAGCGACCCTGAATTCGAGATCGGAATAGATAATCGCTAGCGCGGTCAGATCAAACGCGGCGTGCGCAATCATCAGCATAAAAAGGCGACCGGTGATAGCGAAGATGGTCCCAAACACAAGCCCGAAAAAAGTGGCGTGTTCCAGGCCGGCGAGTCCCTGGTTCGCGTAGTGGCCGAGTCCAAATAATGCAGAAGTGATGACCACAATCAAGATTTTCGCAGCCACGCCGGTTCCGAAAAGTTTGCCCCACCGCTCAAACAAGAACCCGCGAAACACGGTCTCTTCGCCAAAGCCCGCGGCAAGCATAGCCCACGCTACCGCCGGCAGCATGGCCCGGTTTCCTACCAAATAGTGGTATGCATGATTGATCGGATCGGCGCCAAGAAGCGGCATCACTATAGCTTTCATGAAAAATTTAAACACGAAACCGAAGACCAGGCCGAAGGCCACAGTGACCAGCCAGTTTCTCGGTCGAACATAGCCTATCTCTCGCCACGGTGTGCGTGACAAATGAACCCAGATCAGTACCAGGATCGCCGCAAGCGGCACAACGATACTGCCCAGGAAGATGTTGCCGGAGAGAACAATCACCAGGAGCGCAAAGATTCCGAGCGGTCCGAATCCCCGCAGTTGCGCTGCCGACGAATCATCCAATGCGGTTTTGTCACTCGAATCCATCGGACCCTGAGAAGGTGTTCCGGTATCTTTGATCCATCGCTTGTCTTTGTAATTGCGGCTCAATCGGTTTCACCTGACGCCCCATTCCCAAATTCCAAACGAAATTTTCTTACTGAGGGTGTGGGTGCATTGCTTGAGCGAGAGAGCTATCTGCCCGCGATGATGGGATTCATGTGAGATGAGATAGCCCAGAAAGGCGGTGACGTGAGGCTTGAAACCCTTGATCTTTCCTCCTGCCTCGATCCCTTTAGCAAGCAGCGTGTCTATCGCAACACCGGAATTCTCAAGCGACTGCTTTAGCAAGCGCTTGTCGCCGGCTTGCTCTTTCTCGATCTTGTTCAAATCAGTGAGCAACTCCGGCGCTGCCTGCTTTAACCACATCAACCTGACGTTATGAATGTGCGCAAACTGTTCACCGACATTCCGTCCTTTTGAGGCCGAAACATCCTTAAAGTGTTCGGCCTCAATTGCGTCCAGAAGATAGAGGTTGACGCGATTATGAATCGCCCACGTCTCTAACAAATGTTGAGCTTCCATGTGATTGTTAGCTTTCTCGCTTTCGGATACTTATCAGCAAAGCCCATGAAGATTGTCGTCAACTAACAGCGATGTTTACCAACCTGCTCATCTCTGTTCGCAGGTACGCAGTCCTGCTTCGATGTAGCTAGACCAACTCGCATCTTTTAAATCGCCGCTGTTGCTGAGAATGATGTAACTGCGGTCACCGATCACCTTCAACATTCCATTGTGTCCCAGCCAGTCCTCGTTTCCTCCATGCCAATACTCGGTTAATCGTCCCTCTTTGAATCGGATTGCCCAACCGTAACCATAACTTTGCGCCGTCGGTGCCAGCGCCGGGTTCTTCGACGAGATCATCTCAGCGAAAGCCTTCTTGCCAATTATTCGTCCATCGGCAATGGCTCGAGCAAAGTTGAAAAGGTCCTGAGCCGTCGCATAAATTCCGGTGGCGCCGCGATAACCCCAGTTGGCGACACTGCGACCTTGATGTCTGATCGTTGGTCGAGTGGTCCGCCTGGGATCCACCAGCGGAGCGATTGCAGATTTCTCAGGTTCGAATCCCCAGAAGCCGGCGCCCTCCATGCCGGCGGGTTTGAAGATGCGGCTGCGGACATAACTTTCAAACGACTCAGCTGCAACCACCTCGATGAGAATTGCAAGGAGATTGTAGCCATCGTTGGAGTAGAAAAACTCGCCTTGGTTGCGTATTGGTTTTTGCTGAAGTATTGCCCGAATCGCAGCGGCGCGGTCCATCACCCCGTCCGCTTTATACCCGTGGGGCAAGCCGGAACGGTGGGCTAGCAGTTGATGCACAGTCGCAGCAGCATAAGTTTGAGGGGCGTCCGGGAAGTATTTTGACAGAGGGGCCCGAAGGTCGAGGAGTCCATCCTCGACGAGCTTCATGACAGCTGTAGCCGTGATTGCTTTCGATATCGAGGCGATCCAGAAGGGAGTAAGGCGGCCGTCTTTGGACACCGGGCCAAATTCCTTCTCGAAGACTATTGTGTCGCCCCGCGCAATCAGCACCGCGCCCGAGAAGCCCGCCGCTTCCTGCTTCAGCAGGTATGCCTTCCAACATTCAGCCTCAGAGTCATTTTCCCGTGCAATTGAATTTCCGCGAGATGCGGCAGTTGACAGGCTTGGTGAGGGAAATAGAAGACACAGGGTCAATAGAATTGTGGAAGCCATAACAATGGGGTTAGGTTCTTGCCTCCCAGCTCCTTCTGCTATTTAACTGTCTGCTAAAACTACGCAGTAGGATCGGGATATCGGCGAGGTTCTGGTTAAGTCATTTACCTGTTCGAAGGTGGATACATTCGCCACGCGCAGCCACCTCCCTGCCCGCTTTTCATAAGTCATGATGCCTGCATAGATGAATCGCTGCTGTCTCTCAGTTCCCGCCGCATCTTTTTGCGAACGTCTCACACTAACGCGAGTGATCATCCAGGCCATGCTTCCATCAGCTGAAATGCGAACGATTGGCTCCTCCAGGTCGTCCCACTCATAATATTTCGCGTCCTTAAAATATCCCTCGAACTGCTTTCGCTCATCAGCCTTAGTTGCCCGATATATCTTGCCGTTACTGACTGCGATGAATGATTCCGAACCATGATTCAGGAGTGCTTCAACATCAGTATTGAAGTGTGCCTCGCGGTCAGCTTTATGCATTCGCAGCAACTCGGATTTTTCTTTCTGCAAGTCAGTTCGCGATTGGGCTTCAACGCAAACCGTACTGCCAAGTAACACAAAAAATAACAGCCACTTCATTTGAATCCTCCAAAATTACACTTTGCCCAAAGGGAAATCGCGCGCAGAGAGCGCTAAATTCTTATCAACCTTTACCCAATGACAAAGCGCTGATACTCAGCAGTACCGTAATCAAGCCGGTGAGCAGAGCTGAGCCCCAGAGACAGTATCGTGCTACTGCGCCCCATTCACTCCACGCACCTGCCAGACCAAAATAAACCAGAAGCGCAAATGCCAAGCCGTTACTGAGAATGCCTACCAGCATCGTATTGAACGGCAGCTTTCCCAGACTCAACTCTCTTAAACCGAGAACATAACCTAACAACAGTGCAAGAAAAGCGGCGCCGAGGAGACGTGTAAATAGTATGGGCGCGGGCGCCGGCATGCCCAATTTCTCGAATTGAGTCCCAGAGAGAAGCAGGAGCGCTCCAGACCAACATATCGTCAAGAGGATCTTTAAAACTAAGGTGGCCCTTAATAAACCCATAGCGATTTTATGTCGCGGGTCTCAACAACTACCTTTCACTCACTGACGGCACGGAGAAACTGCGCGGTGTCGGTGTACTGTTGAAACTTAATAATCTTCTGGTCGCGAAAGGTAAAGAAATGGGCAAATTGCGCTTTAACCACCGCCCCGGTTTTCTTATAGGTTCCGCTGTAGTGGCCGTGCCCAATAACGGTATCGCCCGCGTCCAGAACTCCCTCGGGGGAAACAGCAAACCCTTCCCATTCATTCCCGATGCGCATAAATACCCCTTCCAATACGGCGTTAGGACCGACGTACGGGTTTGTGTCGGCGTAGATAAAATTTTCCGCCTCCCACCATTCCACTTGCGGATCGAGCGCTCCGATGACAACCGGTATGTCTCCTCTTCCAAACGCGTCATACATGCCTTGCACGATCTTGACTCTGTCTTCTGACATAGCTTCTCCTGGGAAAGTTTTTAGTGTGTGGAAATCTAACTCACGGGAATCAGATTACTGTGGTGTTAAGCGGAATTTCCATTACGCGCCGCCGAGCTCCACATTTGAAGTGTTGCGTGATATCCCGTGTTCGTTCGTGGATAGTTCTCTAACTACTAACTTACTTAGCGCTCTGTTCCGATTCCGACTCGAGCAATCTGGTCGTGCGCTCGGTTACACTTGGCGGTTGGACCATCTCAGCCGTCTGGACCTTGGGCGCGACAAAGTCTTGAACGGGCGCTCCTGCCGGCGATGATAACTGCGGTCGGTGCATAGGAGCGGAAATTTGCGGAGCGTTGGCAGCTTGCGGCTGTGGTAATGCTGTTCCCTTTATGCGAGACCTGCGCGGCTCCACGAATGTTCCATAGAGCAGGAATAGAAAGCCTACCAAAATCACCGGCAAACATAACAAGAGGAAGGGAACAAAGTCTTCGTTTACCAATGAGAGCATGAGCACGAAAAACGCGAATACTAAGCTTGCCAGGATGATTCGCATCCCGCGTCGCACGCCTTTCGGAACGCGTGGAACCTCGACCAGTTCTATGGTCGGCGTCGGTGTCCCGGCATTAGCGACGACATCTCGAACCGCACTCAAGGGAAAGCCACAACGCGCACAGAAGCGCATTTCGTCGCTAACTTGTTGCTGGCTACACTTAGGACAATACATTCTGAAACCTTAGCACCTCGTCAAGTTCAGTGTTGTACGACGGTTTGCCGGAGCTTGTTTAATATATCTTCTGAAGTTTTGCTGAATCTGACGATCTCCGGATCGTTTTCTTTCCGATAGACCTCCATATACTGCTCGAAGAATCGTAAGGGTTCGGCGCCAATCAACGAACGAAGCGCGTCCTTTCCCTTGTGCTTCTCAATCACTCTACCCATCCGATAACCGACAAAATAGAGCGGGCTTTCCCAGGTGCCCGAAAAGCCGAGATTATACAACTGGCCGTAATCTGCGGTCGGGTCGTTGTAGGCTCGGTAGAGCAGGGTTTCAAACAAAGCAAAGTTGGTCTTGATGCGATCGAGATTTTTCTTGAACTTGCCTTTTAAGAAGTCACTGTAAGGCTTGCCGCCGGCGAGTAGTAACCCATCACCCACCATAGAGGCAGTGCCTTCATTCGCCGTATTACGCAGAATCGACAAACTGTTGGTGATGTTTGCGGCTGCCGGGGATTGCTTGTCCTTACTCTTTGGTGTGAGCGTCGCCTGAACATTGTGGAACAGCTCATGGGCCGTCAACGCTTTCAGGCCCTCGTAATCGTCTCCGTAATAGTGAAGTGCGATGTAGAACGCGTCGCTGCCGGGAGCGAAACCGTCAGAAGTACCACCGGCAATAAAATGCACTTTAGACTGCAACGAGACCTTGGCAGGTGAATATTCCCGTATGCTGCGACTGACCTCCTCGATGAAGGCTTGCTGATTGGTCTCGATGTGTTTAAGCAGCGAACGCGTCAACTCCAGGTTGGTCTTCACGCGAGTAAACCTAAAAGGATCCGGGTTGGTCGCGCCGGTTTCGATCATCTTACGCAATGACGATCTAAAAAGCTCTTCCGTTGCAGTCGGGTCGAAGCGAGCGGCCTGTCGAATCAATGCCTGTGTCGCGGGAAGCTTTATCGCTGCGGTCAATTCCTCATCGGTTACTTTGTTGCGACTAAGAAGGTCGAGTATTGCTCGCGCACTACTCGACTCCAGTTCTAACTGAACGAGGTTTCGTTGCTCTGGAGGCGATGGGTTTTGCGCGCGAACGTTGGGCGGCCCCAATGAGAGCCAGAAAACGAGACACAACCAAATCAATGACGGTTTCATGCGAATAGCTTAGGCTGGGGGGATTATTTCGGCAATCGCGCAAATAAATTCAACTATCTTTGAGCTCCATTAAATATGAGGTGAGGCGCTTAATCCTTCCATTACGCATTTCAAACACATCGCAAAACACCAAATTCAGGACGCCGCCATCCCGCCTCGTTGAACGTACGGTTCCTTCTGCCACTACTACCTCATGCTCTTCCGTAAGTCGTGTGACTGTGATAGTGGGACTCCCAACAAAAGCGTCACTCTCAATCTCCTGGTCAAACGCTTCCCTGCCTCTCACATGGAACGCGCCTGGTATCACCCATTCAACATCGTCGGTGAGACACGACAAGATCTCCTCGTGATCGGTCCGGGAGAACGCTTCCATGTATTGCTTCACCGTGTCCTTGTTTTGACTCATTTTCGAGGTGAAAGGGGCCGCTAGCGCACTCGCCGCCTGCTCCTTGTTTTGCCGATTAATGCCTGGGCCGCTTCCTGTCCGGTGGCAATCGCGCCTTCCATGAACCCCTGCCAATCGGCCAGGTGTTCTCCGGCGAACAGCACTTTGCCGTGTGGAGCACTCAGCAATGGCCGGAGAGTAAACCACTGCCCCGGGCGATATAGCGCATAAGCACCCCGCGTGTAGCGATCGCGTTGCCAGGCATAGGAGTTAATCGCTCGGGCGTGTCGCGACGCATGATCGTTCAGAGGCGTCAGGTCACGGGTAATTATTTCTGTGCGACGGCGATCATTTTGGGCAGCGAGAACATCTGCCTTCTCACCGATGGCGTAGCTGCAGAGGATGCCTTCCCTTCCCGGCTGGCGCTGAGTGCTATGAAAGTAGTAGTGGGAAGTGACGTCGCTAACCAGCGAGAAATCTTCTGCGCCCCAGAAGCGCTCTGAAAAGAGCACGGAGTTCTTAACGATTCGCGAGTATTGCAAGGCTTCAGCTGCTGCAAGCTGAGCTGACGGCAACGGCGGATCAAAACGTATCTCTTCGAGAACGCGCGAGGGAACGGTGCAGATGCAGGCGTCAGCGGTAAAAACCTCTTCTCTAACCTTCACCCCGACTCGCCCGGCCCGCTGGCGTATTTCTGCAACCTGCATGTCGGTGCGAATGTTGGCCTCACCGACGCGCAAACTTAGCTCGCTAACGAGGCGCGAGTTTCCAC
Source organism: Pyrinomonadaceae bacterium (assembly GCA_963728625.1). Taxonomy (GTDB): domain Bacteria; phylum Acidobacteriota; class Blastocatellia; order Pyrinomonadales; family Pyrinomonadaceae; genus PSRF01. The sequence continues at coordinate 104,788 of CAVSKU010000011.1, read as the reverse complement.
CCGTGATCTTGAAATCCATTTCGTTTGACGAGCTCGACTCGAAGTACTCGGCGGCAGCCATATAAGCTGAGACGTGACGGATCGACTCACCGAAATCTGTACTGTCTTGCAGGTCGCGCAACAGCAGGTCGTCTTCCGTGAAGCCTATGTTCTGAAGCCACGTCCACCAGTCGTAGCGATCCAGCTTGAGCTTGTCGCGATGGCTGTAAGCGTCGTATTGCTGTCTGAATTTCGCAAAGGCCTTTTCGGCAGCGGGAGAAAATTCCCATTGGCCAGGTCGCTTGACGACTCCATCTCGCATTAGCGAGGCGGAGAAGCTGTGATCTTGCAACTTTATGTCGAACTCGCGGCAGAGCGCTCTGATCCGTTCGTGGCTAGCGCCGATCCATTCGCCGCCCTGTTCGCAGACCAGATTGGGACTCTGGGGAAAGCTGTAAGAGAGAACGCGTCCGCCGATGCGGTTTCTGGCCTCAAGCACCGTTACTCGCCACCCTGCCTGTTTCAAAGCGTAAGCAGCGGCAAGACCAGAGAGACCCGCGCCAATGATGATGCAAGAATGCGACTGAGCAGCGAAGGATGTGTTGAAAAGAAGCGGAACACCAATCGTGGCGATGCCGGCGCGCTTCAAGAAATCGCGCCGTGGTACTCCTGGCACGCGCCCAGCCTCAACCTTGTGAAGTATATTCATGGGCACGTTCGGCTTTAAGTTTATCCTCATACTGTCGCAATACCGTTTCCGTGTCGCGCGAATACCGAATTGACCGCAAGCAGCAAACCGTAAGTGGTATCCAGCAAACGAGAAATACCACCATGGACCGCCAGAAGAAAGGCGAGGTTCCTGGCGGATCGAAGTTCGGGTGAAAGGGATCGGAGATGAAATACGACATTCGATCAATAAGAAACACGATCAGGGTCGCAAGGACAGGAAACGACAAGAAAAAGTAGCGAAGAAATAGGAACAGAACGTTGTTTAGCCGCCGCTTAAAGTCGTTGCTATGTGGCTTGAGCTCACCCTCAAGTGAATTAATGCTGCGGAGCGAAGGATAGACCGTGAGGAATATGCTATTTGAATTGATGGTATGAAAGATGAGCCAACGCTCCTGCGTGGAGTACAACTTGTCGCCGCTTTTCGGCTGCGCCACGGATCGATCATGTCGGTCATAGCGGCGTCGTTGATAAGTCTCTCGCAGCAGTCGACCAATTGTGTGATTCTCGCGTCGGGCCCAGAGCACCAGCCAGGCTGAAAGTATCAGAAGTATTGAGGTTCCCAATACTGCGGCGTCGTCAACCGACACACGAATACCAAGCAGCGAAATCATTACGATTCGTGAAGAAGCCCAATCCCTGAGCGCCTGGTCCGTGAGGGCCTTTGCCACCGCAACGGAAGCCGGGGGCTGGGTGGGAGTCGCTTCTGCTGACGTAGGTTTAACCTCTGGCCCTTGCTGCTCCGCCTGACGATCATTTGATTCGATGATCCAGCGATAGTCATACGATAGGTATGCGTTGTAGGAGGCTATCAACATCATCGTAGAGATGACCGCCATCATTCCCAGAGTGAACCGAATTTGCGCCTGGGAATTCTTGGCGCCTTCAAGGCGAGCGGTTATTGATTCTTGTAGGTCGGCGCGATCTTCAAGGCGATGGTCGTTTTGGTGAGGTGTCATGATATTCCTCGGTAGAAATTAGTTCTTGGTCAAAGCCAGACGTGTCGAGGCCCCAGCCAACTGCACTGCTCTCCTCAACGTCTTGTGTAGTTGCTATAAGTGCCTCCGTATGTTTGTTTCTCACACCTGTCGGTAACCTGGTAGTCGCCGGACGCTGACTGACCATCAAGCGAGATCTCCAGGCGCACTTTGTAATCACGACAGCCGTTTTCCTGATTCCTGTATTCCCAACTTAGAACGTTGCCGAAACGACGTCCGTTTTGAATTATCCAACCGTTCTCATCACCTTTTATTACTCCCCCCGCCTCCTCGATTATCCGAATCGTTGAATTACCTGTAGCGCCGCGGGTGTTAACCCAGGAGCCTGACCAACTCCCTGTCGCTGATGGCGCGATCCTTGGTTCGGGCATCCTTGCTCTTTCATTCCCGGGGCGGAAATAAAAATCTCCGATCAGAGATGACGCTTCCCAGGGCGTCTGTTTTCCAGCAGTCGAGTTGCGAACGGAAATGCGTACTCGTTTGAAAACTTCTTCAATACTTAATCCAGGCACCAGGATGTTCTTCAGTAGCTCTTGTGTATAAAGACCATTTCGCGCATTGCCGTCGCTCGCAACCGATCCGGGCGCCGTCGCATAGGCGATCAAGGTCCCGCTGGGCGCGTCCATTTGCGCCAGGCCGTTGGAGGCGGAGCGAAAGCCTCTGCTAAACGGGTTGTTGCGGCAGGCATCCAGGATGACGACATTTAACCCGTTTCCGGCCTCATCCATCAGACCCAGCACGAGGTTAGTATCAACGCCCTGGTCCTCCACGTCAGTCTCGCTTTGAATGCTGGCGTCAACCGGAATGAGATAGTTGCGCCCGCGCAGTTGCACGCCATGGCCGGCAAAGTAGAACAAGCCCTGGCCGCCACCCTTCAGCTTCTGTCCAAACTCACGAATCATTGCTTTCATCTGTCGCTGCGTGACATTGACGCCCTGCTCCACGTTGAATCCGACATTCCGCAAAGCACCGGCCACGTCGAGTGCATCATTCGCTGGATTCTTCAAAGGCGGGGCGTTCTCATAAGCGGCGTTTCCTATAACCAGCGCCAGCCGACGCGATGAAGCAGTTGAGTTCTCCTGGACTAGTTGACGATCTTGTTCCGGTAGCGCCGGCAAGGCGATGAAAAGGACTACGAATGCTGCAAAGATGGTTTTCATCTAGATTCCTCCGATTGGCTGCGTGCTTCTCAGCAACCACCAGCATTATGAAGTCAGTACCGGGAGCGATAGCGACCGGGTACCCGGTTCAAGAGAAACGCTGCTGAAGTTTATTCAACTTAAGCGTATCGTGGCTTCTGACATTGGAGACTCTTCGCTGCCTAGGTGCGACATTTTTGCCCATCCGGGTCATTTTCGATGCCGCTCGATGTATCCTCGAGCGAACTCATTAAGGTGCGGACTCTCCTTCAAGCCAATCTTTTTTGCTTCTTCCTCGGCGGCGTCAACCTTCCAGCCATCGCGCAGCACGCGGCGAATCATCCAGAACGCTCCGACTCTGATGGCTGACGCGCAATGTATAAACGCCGGTCGATTTGCGGGATCGTCAGTAATCTTCAAGAACTGAGTGGCCTGCTCATCCTTCGGATCCCCGAAGACAAAGGGAATGTTGAAATACCGCAGGCCCACCTCCTTAGCCTTCGCCTCTTCTTCAGGGGCACGATGTTCACTGGGAGGTCGCAGGTTAATGATTGCCTTAACGCCTTCGTCTTTCAGTTTTTGCAGATGCTCGAGCCTTGGCTGGCCACCGGTGCAAAAGTCTTTGTTGACCCGGACAAAGTTTCTGATAGGAGGAACTTCTTGTTGTTGCCCTGCGACGGGAATCGCAAACAGAAAGATTAAAGTGCTGATGATCTTTATAGTCATAAGTTGAAATCCTCCGGTAACCGTCTTAACAGGCTCAACATACTTCTCAGTGCCTTGGACTATTTGTTTTCAAGCGCCGAAGGCGCGAAATGTAATAGCCTGGGGCATCGCCCCAGGAACGCCAAGGGTTTCGACTATAAGAAGCGCTGAAGGCGCGAAATGCCTTATCCAAGTACTGAGGGCTAACGAATTGTATGTTCGCGCCTTCAGCGCTCAACATTGGTAGCTGAACATTTCCTGGGGCGTTGCCCCAGGCTGTTGCATTCCGCGCCTTCGGCGCTGCCTACAGGTAATTGAATCACATTCTTGATGAGTCAAGTATGTCATTACACTCCCAGTCGCCAGTTGTTCACCGGACTGAAGCCGGGTGTTAATAGCAACGCTGCCGTAGGAATCTGACAAGCGTACCGCGGAAGGGTTTTGATGCATAGCGACTCTTGTGCAATCCGACAAGCTATCCTAACCATTCACTGTCTCACTTTTTGAACCACCTTAATCGTTTCCAAAGCAAGCAGATATTCGACAACGAGATCAAGCGATACCGGACCGTAGATGGCTGAAACCGCATCGCGTATCTCCTGTGAATTACGTTTGCCGTCCACGAGGTTCAGCGCCTCGTAAGCATACTCCCCGCCGGAGCCTCGCAAGCCACGAAAACTAAAGAGGCGAATGGTAGCGGATTTCTCTTCGCCGTAGTGGTCAGTGAAATAATCGTAGCCAAATGCGGACATAGGGCCTTTGATGTTCGGGTTGCGCCGGAACACCGTGCGGCCTTCACGCGCGGCGGGTGCGGCTGGCGTGACGTTGTTCACCAGCCTTTCCTGGTTCGCGATAAATCCCATCGCTTCGGCGCGCAGCGTCGCGGGAACACGGAAGAACGACTCCATCGAATCCAGGAGAGCGCGTTCATACCAGAAGTGAAAACGAGTCAGATTCGCAGCTTCAACCGGCGCAAGCCCTACGCGCCGTTCAAGAAGTTGGGCCGTGCGACGGAGGCTGCGGGCTTGCAGCGCCCGAAGGAGTGCTGGCGCCTCATCACTCTTGAGATTAGCAAGGTAGTACCCGTTGGCCGCGCCGATGAAGGCGGCGCGCTTGAGTTTCGTGGTGTCGATGTTGGCCGGAGTGTCGTAGTTTGTGTGAATGTAGCGATCGGGCCAGTCGTTCAGGTAGATGGCCGGCACGGCAAAGGAGCTGTCGGTATAGACCTGATGATCGCTCCCCATTGAAAATTCTGCCAAGCTTGCGAGCAGGGCCTCTTTGCCGCCTTCGGGCGCAATCAAGGGATAAGTGGCGCTTGCGCCGCTCGCATACCGCTCCGACTGTTCGTTGACGAAGGCGCCGAATTCTTCAGCGACATCGTAGATAAACGAAGGCAAACTTGCCGGCCCGCGCGTGACATGAAAGATGGCTTTAGTTTCGGGCCCGCCACCGACCATATCCATGTGTATGACCGCCTTGATTCGCCGCGCCAGATCAGCGCGCGCGTTTAGGAGCACGAGGGTGCCCTCGATTTCAGGCGGCCAGATAAAGCGAATCGTGCGCGCGGGCCGCGCGATCTTCCCTTCACGAATCAGCTTGGCCAGCGTGCGCGCCACCTCGAGAATCGTCATGCTGCCACTCGCGTTGTCGTTGGCGCCGGGACGCGGATGATCCAGGTGGCAACTGTAGACAATCTCCTCGTTACGTAGACGAGGGTCGGCGCCGGGTATGATTGCGGTGACGACATCATATGAGCCGGTGTGCCGTCCGGCGCGTACGTTGGCATGCAGGGTGACCTTCTCCCCGCGTGCGAGGCGCGCTTGATATGCGCGCGCTTGTTTGAGCGAGAGCATGAAAGCAAAGGTTTTAGTTGGAGTGAAACTGTCGAGATGACCCCAGCGGATCAGGTTGTCGTTCTCGCCTGACCAACCTGTGCGCTGGTTCTGGGCGTAGCTCAGAATCCCCACCGCGCCATGACGTTCTATCGCGAGTCGTGTTACCGCCTCCGGCTGCGCGGCCACCAGTACGATTCGTCCTCTTACATCCTTGCCCATGTAATCCCGTTCGTTCGTACCCGCGCCAACGTCAATCAACTCGGCAGTCAGATTCGCGCTCTCGCTGTCCTGAGCCAGGGTAAGCGGCATGGCTTCCCAACTGGCCACGCGCACGGCCTGCTTTAGACCTTCCGGCGTCTCACTCATTTCCCAGAGTTCGGCAAACTCCGCATCCCACGCCGGCCGAGCTTTCTGCGTGCCATAAAAAGTCTTACCGTCTGCGGGAAAATGCAGAATGCGCACTTCATCCAGGCCGTAACTGCGTGCCTGTTCGGCAATAAACTCAGCGGCAGCGCGAAAGCCGCGCGAAGCTCGCATGCGATGATGCCGGGAGATGTACTCAAGATTGCGCTTGGCCGTCTCGCCGGAGAGCTCGGCGCTCAAAGCAGCAACCACGGACTCAGAAAGGAGTGGCGGGTTTGTCTGGCCAATTGTGATGGAGCTGCAAAGATGTATTGCTAACAACGCGACTGAAATTCTTTTCATGATTATTTTTGCTTGCCCCAAAAGTGAAAGCGATCAACGCGACGGTCGCCGTGATTTCGAACCTCGCGCCAATCCCATCAATCTTGTGAGCGCCGGGCTTGCCGCCCGACAGAACGGCCGACTCTCCCTTGAGTGAGTCTTCTTCGCTGGTTCAGAAGCCGACGCGGCGCAGCAGATCGGTGAATCGTGGGTCTGACCGGATGCTATCCAGCCATGGGTCTACCTTAAGCCATGTCATGCGCTCAGACCGCTCCTCATAAGCCCTTTCCAGCCATTCGAACGCCAGGTCCTTCTCGCCAAGGCCTATGTAGACCTGTGCCATCTCAAACAACGAGACGTGATGTCGTTTAGATCGCTCCTTCAACCCGCGAAGAATCTTCTCTGCCTCAGCTCTCCTGCCTGTCGTCGCATAAGCGTACCCGAGGGCTGATGAGAGACTGCCTCCGGTAAAGAGCATCCCTTTTTGAATCTCCGCAATGGCCTCTTCGTGCATGCCCTTCTGGAAGTAGGACCGGCCGAGGTGGAAGTGTGCCATGGTGTGGTTCGGGTCCATCTCGAGCGTAGTCTGAAATTGTTTTATGGCTTCATCATATCGGCGCGCGAAGTAGAACATCACCCCTAAAGACCAGTTAATGCTGAGCGAGACCGGATCAACCTGTTGCGCCCGCCTCACCTCTGCGATGGCTTCATCATGCCGCCCGGTTAGCGCCAGATGCCAGCCGTACCACTCGTGGGCCATCGCGTAGTTCGGATTCAACTCAATCGCTCGCTGGTACTCCCGCGCGGCCCCCGACCAATCCCATTCGTAGAACGTCTTAACTAACGCTAGCGAGGTGTGAGCTTCGGGAAGAGACTCGTCTATTGTTAAAGCCTTAATTGCCGCCGCGTTCGCTTCCCTCATAGCTTCTTTGGGAGGCAGGTACAATTCCGAGAGGCCATAGTAGGCGTCGGCCAATCCGGCATAAGCCTGTGCATAGTTCGGGTCTTTCTCAATCGCCTGATTGAAGTATTCTAATGCTTTTCTGGCTCGCTCCTCATTGTGTACGTTGGAAAAACGTCCCTTCAGATAGAGATGATATGCGTCCGTGTGCTCCGTATCATGTTTCGTCAGTAACTTCTTTTCCTCGCCTGTTAGGGTTGGCTTCAAAGAACGCGCTACTTGTTCGGCAACCCGATCCTGTATTGTGAAAATGTCCGTAAACTGATCATCAAACTTCTCGGCCCAAAGCAACTTGCCATCACGTACGCTCAAAAGCCGGACCGTGACCCGGATGCGGTCATCCGACTTCTGAATGCTTCCCTCCAACACCGATTCCACGCTCAACTCTCGACCAGCTGCCACGGGGTCCTGCTCAAGATCAGCGTACTTTCGGACCGAGCTTATGGGTCGCACGACGATCTCCTTAATACTGGCTAGTCTTGTGATTAAACTATCGGCCATTCCCATCTCGAATGATTCGTCACGACTCCCGGCCACCAGCGGTTTGAATGGAAGCACGGCGACTGATTTGATCACCGTAGAGGGCACATCCGGTTGAGGGACGCTTGATCGCCGTATCCCGAAGTAGCCCGCAATCATCAGACCCATCAACAGTGTGCAAGCAAGGAGGGCAGGCCAACCGACTTGCTTCATTCGCCAGGTAAGCCTGGCGGCTATGCCTATTAGCTGAACGCTGCTCTCTTCTGCCAGAGCTTTATGGGGAGACGTTGGGCGATCATCTATCTCAGCAATAACCTCGGGATGTCCGCGCGCTGCTTGTTCCTCACTTACCTCCACCTGGGCAATAAATCGGTAGCCCCGCGTAGGCACAGTCTCAATATACTTGGCCTCCTTGATCCCGTCGCCAAGCGTCTTTCGCAACTTGGCGATCACTTTCGTCATCGCATTTTCTGTGACGTAGACATCCTGCCAGACGGCGTCTAAAAGCTCTCTTTTTTCGATCAGCCTTTCCCGGTGCTCGATCAAGAAGATCAGCGCCCTTACCGCCTTAGGTTCTAAATGCACGGCGCAGTCAGCCTTAGAAACCTTGAAGTTCTTAAGGTCAACTCGCACGTCATCAAACTGGTAAATCGTCGGTCCTTGCTCCATCACAATTCCGGCACGTTCACTTGCGCAACTAGCTAAAAATAGTTCCTACACGTTGCTCACTCATTAAACGGCTTGTGGTGCGAGGCCGACTCTCCGCAGCAGGTCTGTGAATCGTGGGTCCGAGCGGAGGTCATCGAAGATCGGTTCCACCTTGGCGTGTACCAGAAAACCGGAGCGATCCTCATATGCTTTTTCGAGCCAATGAAACGCCTGATCGTTCTCACCTAAGCCGGCATAAATCACTGCTATAAGACTTGGATCCACGTACCTTCGGTTTGATAACTCCTTCAAATCAGCTATCACCTTCTGCGCTTCATCTCTCTTACCTGATACTGCGTAGGCATGACCAAGTGATGCTGCTATTTCAGGGATGTTTCCTATCAAACCTGCCGCCTTTTGGTATTCTGCTATAGCCTCTTCATACATTCCCTTGTACTCATATGCCTGCCCGAGAAAGAGGTATGCCTCGCCATAATTGCGGTCCATCTCCAGGGCCCTTCGACATTGTTCTATTGCCTGATCGTACCGGCGCGCGTCTTTGTATACATCAGCCGCGGCGACCATATATTCAACGGAGAGTGGATCAAGCTCTTCGGCCCGTTTTATCTCTGCGCTAGCTTCGTCAAACTGCCCCATATGCACAAAATGATAGCAGTATATGTAGTGACCTTCTGCATAGTTCGGGTTGATCTCGATCGCTCTCTGCAATTCGCTCTTGGCGCCCGACCAGTCCCAATCATAAAGCTGCTTCACGAACCCCAACGAAGCGTGAGCTTCGGCCAGAGTGTCGTCTATTTTCACAGCCTTCAATGCTGCCGCCTTGGCTTTCGGATAGGCGTCTTTCTGAAGCATACCGCCCTGGAGTCCAAGTCTGACATAAGTATTGGACAGCCCGGCGTAAGCCAGCGCGTAGTTGGGATCTCGATCAATCGCCTGTTTGAAGTGCTCGATGCCTTTCTTCCAGCCCTCTTCAGTCCATTTGCTGCTGTAGTAAGTCCCCTTCAGGTAGAGCTTGTACGCTTCCGTGTCATCAGTGTAACGCTTGGCCAGTAACTGTCTTTGTTCACCGCTCAGCCTCAACCGCAACTTATCGGAAATTTCCCTCGCGATCTCCTCCTGCGCCTCAAAGATGTCTGAGAGCTTCCGGTTGTAGTGCTCGCCCCAAAGTTGCGAGCCGTCTGCTACATTGACCAGTTCCGCCCCGATAATAAGGCGGTCGCCGAGCTGAAGAACTCTCCCTGTCACAACAGCACGCACGCCCAGTTCAAGCCCGATTTCCTGTGGTTCAACTTCTCGGCCTTTGTAGCGGAATGTGGTACTACGCGCCATTACTCGCAGCTCGGGCAATCGAGAGAGGCTATTAATAGTGCTTTCAGTGATGCCATCACTGAGGTACTCCACGTCGGGGTCGGCACTAACGTTGGCGAAGGGCAAAACGGCGAGGGAATTTATTGCTTTCCCTCTTTCAGGTCCATCTTTTTCCTCCACCTGAGCGATGAAGCGATAGCCCCGCGTCGGCACCGTCTCAATGTACTTCGCCTCCTTGATCCCGTCGTCCAGCGTCTTTCGCAGCTTGGCGATCACCTTCGTCATCGCGTTTTCCGTGACAAACGTGTCGTGCCAGACCGCATCCAGCAGCTCCCTCTTTTCGATGAGCCGCCCCCGGTGCTCGATCAAGAAGATCAGGGCCTTGACCGCCTTTGGCTCTAAATGTACGGCGTGGCCGGCCTTAAAAATCTTGAAATCCTTAAGGTCAACACGCACGTCATCGAACTGGTAGGTCGTCGGTCCTTCTTCCATCACAATTCCGGCATAAAAATCCGCCAAAGCGTCCGCTTATCGTCAATACCTGAAGCTGCTCTTCTCTCTAGAGTCCTCCAAGACTTTCGTCTCGGAGGTCATCATGAAGACAGATGCGTTCAGAACTTTGGCGGTCTGGTTGGGTTCGCTGTGCTTCATCTGCCTTCTCGCGCAACCACGCGTCCGAGCCGAGTCTGGGGTTAAGTTTGAACTGATACAGAACCATTGGATTGTGGTCCCTGTTTTTGTGAGCGGTAAGGGGCGGTTCGATTTTCTGTTGGATACAGGAGCTAATGTCACAATGATCACACCGGAACTAGCCGTCCGGCTTGCGATCCATCCCACAGCTCGCGTTACGTTACTTACTGCGGCAGGCACGCAGGTCGTACCGTATTCTCTCCTGCCCAGCCTGTCGTTGGGTTCTCGAACGGTGGAAAAACTAGATGCCGTCTACAACGCCTTGTCGGAGATACGTTCCCTAAATCCACGCATCTCCGGCGTGTTAGGGCAGAACTTTTTGTCGCAGTTCAATTATACACTCAACTATCAACACCGAATGATCGAGTTTGTAGAGGATCATAAGAACCTCCCTCTTGGATCACGTCTTCAGTGCGAACAAAGGGAAGGAAGACTAATTGTTGTTGCGCGTTCTGCCTCTTCAAAAAAGAAGAGGCTAAGGTTGGTATTGGATTCCGGTGTTTCAAGACTCATAATTTTTGAAAACGCTTCTCAACCGTTAGAACTAGACCTGGAGCACAACGAAAATCAATGGTCAACTGCTTCTACCCCCGCAGGCAGCCGTAGGATGCGGACAGCATATCTCCGCACCCTTCAGCTTGGGGATGCAACCTTTTCAAATCTGCCTGTGGCATTGGTTGAAGCGCCTGGCACGAAGGATCACTTTGGTGACGGGCTATTACCGACGAGCCTTTTTCGGTCCGTATTTTTCAACAATAAAGAAGGTTATGTGATCTTAAATGGCGGAACTTCCCAATAGCGTCGAAAAGAATCCGGCAAATCCTGATTACTTTATCCAGCCGTCGAGAGCAATTAACTTGCTGCCGTAGCAAAGAATAAACTTATCGCTTCATCTAGTTTTAACATTAGTGACGCCAGCTATTTTACTTTAGCGGAGTCCTTCACGTCGGCACTGGCGAGGAATGCTTTCGCTTCCTGGAGCTCAGGCCTGGCGCTATCGGCGCCGCGGCCGAGTGCTGCCAGTTTGCTGTAGTAAGTCCGCGCCTTTTTGTGATCTGCTGCAAGTCTCGCGGCGCGCGCAGCGCCATACAATCCGTTGAACCGTTGTGGCGTGCTGTGAAAGGAGACTTCGAATTCCTTCAAGGCTGCTCCGGGTTGTTTAAGTTCCAACAGCAGCTCGCCCAGTTGTTCGCGCGCGGGAAGAATCGCGCCCGGCGTCACTGGATGTTTATCGGTGGCGTCGTCCAACTCCGCTGCCGCGCGCATCAACTGCAGCGCCTCCTCGTGTTTGCCTTCTGCATGAGCCAGCCAGGCTGCCGCCACCATGCGTTCGATATCAACTTGTTTGGCCCAATCGTAACCGGCTTTGACTCCAACCAGCTCTTTTTGTATCGCCGCCAGCTTCTCGACCTCGAGCCGCGCTGCAGCCGTGTCGCCGCCACGCGCCGATCCAATCGCGCGCGCAAAGTGTATGTGCGCTTCGGCCCAGGAAAAATTCGGCCAGGGGAACGTCGCTGCGGTGCCCGCAGGCAACGTCAACTTAGCCGCTTCGTCCCATCTTCGTCGCTCCAGCGCATAGCGTGCCGGGACGGCCGCGAAGGCATAAGCAACCTTGAAAGTCTCGGGCTCCACTTTCTGAATCTTGTTTAGTTCATCGACCACGCCCCACGCTTTCTTGTCTTGCGCGGCTTGCAGGTAGGCATAAGCAAGATAGTCCATCGCATGAAGCTGCTCGTCCCAGGCGCCTGTCAGTTTGTTTCTGACAGCATGTGCCTGCGCTGACGCCTTGGCATCGAGGTTTGAACGCACTGCTTCCTGCCACAACCCAAGCCTCGTGAATATGTGCGAGGGCATGTGCTGCGCGTGGGCCGACGCGGGCGCGATTCTCGCATAGCTGCGCGCGGCAGGCAGCGCCAGATGGGCCAACGCTGGGTAATCGTAACTGTGAATAAGGTAGTGACTGACTCCTGGATGCTGCGGCTCACGCGCCAACACGCGATTCAGAATTTTTGCGGCTTCCTTTTCTCTCACGTAGGTCTTGTCGTTCGACATCATCCCCGTGGCGATAAGCGTGAGTGCATAGAAGATGCCGGCTTCGCGGTCCAGCGGGTTGCGGAGGTGAAGCTGCTTCATTGCATCACTGTAAGCAAACGTTCGAGTCCGATGATCGATTTTGTCGGCGTCCTTGAAAAAAACCTCTATCGCCGCAATGTAATCACGTTCGCGCGCGGTGCGGGCATTCGCGTTTTTCGCCTGTTCGACGGCGCTTAAGCCTTTCTGCAACTGAGCGGCAGTGGGTGGCGCCCAAAGTGGATGGTAGTTGCTCAGGGCGATGCCCCAATAAGCCATAGCGCACTGCGGATCCGTCACCGTTACGGCGTGGAATGCTTTTTCAGCTTCCTCATACTCAAACGAGTGGAGCCAGGCAACGGCGTGATTGAATTGCTTTTGTGCTTGAGGCTTACAGGAGACACGAAAGTTAACGCGCCCGAGCTTTGCTGAGTGATCGTGCTCGTGCGTGTGCATTTCCTGGGCTCCGACAGGACCGCCGGAAATGAAGAGCGCGGAAGCTAAAACCAATAATATGTGTTTCACGGGTTACTCCTTTGGGGGAGGCTAATCAAGTGTGACAGTGATTGCGAACTTGTTTTTATGCTGCAGCCACCGGTGGTGTCAATGAGTCAGTGAGCCAGTGAAGGTGGCGCACCCACCAAAAGCTCCGATCCAGGTTTGCGTTTGGTCTGATACCCCAGGCTCGGCTACGCCTCGCCTGGGGCTACTACTCTGTCCGCCTGCTACGCAGGCTCCTTGAATTGTTTCAGCCTGTCCGCCTGCTACGCAGGCTTCTTCTTCGTTGCCTTTGTCTGCGACAAATTTTCCTTCGCCCTAAACTTCACGATCTTACTAATTAAGCCAAATGGGATTGGCTCATCGAGAGCAAATTTCAAAGTTCCCTTCCCGCCCTCATATCCGGCCACCTCCTTTTTGAATTGTTCAATTCCTCTCGGCGCGGGATAGAAGCCAATGTGAGTTTTGTAAGCCCCGAAGTGAACCAGATTGCCGTTGAGCGTGAACGTCGGTATTTGATACTTGATTGCTTCTTCCGCGCCCGGAGCGGCTTTTCGAATTGTCAGCCTGATTTTTTGGAGAATAGTCTGGACGTCGTCGGGGTAGCCGGCGATGTATTCGTCCATATTCCTGGGAGACCTGGGTTTAGTTTTCATCACAACAAACCGAACTCAATATCAGTTAGTCAACAATTCGCACCTCACGCACATTCCCCTCTTCATCGAGATGCAATTGCAATCCGTAATGCTTTGGATCTTTGAACGCCCAGCCAAGATCAATTTGGTATTGGACTACGCGGCCCCAATCCGTCTCTGGCGCGCCCAGCAAGCGCCTTGCCTCCGCGAGGCTTCGGCCGAGCAAAACTTTGCTGTTAACCAGATCTTCAGACATTCGGCCGCGGGCTCGCGCGTCGCCCTTAAGCCAGGCAGCCGAGTCGAAAGGTTGATTGTTCCCACATGCAGCCGAGATGGAAACCGCTGCCAGTAACAACAGCAACAATATCCTCGTTGTCGCTTTTGACCGTTTCGTCATTTCCCAATTGACGGAATCACTGTTTAGCGGGCCGGTTCAGCTAATGTGCTTCTCGAAAAACACGGTGTTCGGGTCGTCTTTGTATTCTCCAAATGGGGGCCGGCGTTGGAAACCAAAGCCTTCGTATAGTCCCATTGCCTCTGTTTGATAGATCCCGGTTTCCAACCGCAGCAAGCTGACCCGGCGTTCGCGAGCATACTCAGCCAGGTGATTGAGCATGACTTTGCCCAATCCTAAGCCGCGATAGATCGGCCGCACATACATTCGCTTGATCTCCCCATACGCGTTGCCAAACAATTTTAGTCCCCCGCAACCAGCCGGTTGGTTTTGGTGGTAGGTGACAAAGAACGCGACATCCTCGCGCAACAGCTTATCAATGCTGAAAGCATGACGGCTCTCCGGTGGATAGGGGTGCACGGCGAGATATTCGTCAAGCTCTGTTAGGAGTTGCACGGCTTCGCTCGTATCTGGACGCGCTTCCACAATAGAGATTGTCATTGGCTTTGTCGCAAAAGTCATGTGCGGTCCTACCGTTGCGATATTTTAGCCGGCCTATAAAAGGCAGTGACCTACCTGACTCATCATGAATGTCATTCAATCACCTTGTAGGCAGCGCCGAAGGCGCGGGATTCAATAGCCATGGCCGTAAGGCCGTGGCTTGCGAGCCTCAAGATGAACTTGAGGCCCGCAGGGCCGACATTATTCTCTACGAATTAATGCCGCACCTTCGGCGCTCCCCATTAATGTTTCGAATGATCCACGGCCTCACGGCCGTGGCTATTAAATGACGGTCCTTCGGACCTCAGCTGTCGCGTTCTACGGCGGGTGTTTTCGATCGCGCTGGTCAAGTATGTCAAAGGCTTTTCAAGCCCATGTTAATGAGCCATCGAACAGGGCCCTTAGCCCGCCTTTATGAAGCGCGCAGTTTTCTACAAACTAACCTAGCCTCGCGTGGCTAGAACTTCGAGATACTCGCCCTCAACGTGCGTGGTGTTGTCGGTTGCTTGATTATGCTCTGACCACAGTTGCTCTAAGTCGCTGCGTAGCGCGCGTTGTCCATCGTCATCGAGAGCCCCAAACGCGCGTTGCGTCGGGCCGTAATATGCGCGGAAGAATTCAACCACTTCGGCTGGTGAGAATTCATATTTAAAGGAGCACATCCGGCGCGTCAATTCTAAAGATGCAACTCCGCCCTGCAACCGCTCTCTCACCGTTGCTTCATCACCCCACTTCAACGGTGAAGGCATTGCGGGAGGCGGTGGCACGTGTTTGCCGGTAACTTTGAACATCTGGCCGATGAATCCTTCAGGTGTCCAATTGGCCATGGCAATTCGGCCACCCGGACGGCAGACGCGCACAAGTTCCGCCGAAACCAACTCAGGCTGGGGCGCAAACATTGCTCCAAACATACTGACAACTACATCAAAGGCGGCATCGTCATAAGACAAACTCTCGGCGTCGCCTTCGTCAAACTGGATCTGCAAGCCTTCCGCTTGCGCCCGCGCACGTGCCTGCTCGAGCAGATTTGGTGCGATGTCCACGCCCGTTACAACTGCGCCCGCGCGTGCGGCCGGCATCGCCAGGTTGCCGCTGCCGCAAGCGACATCGAGCACACGACTGCCCGGCTGCAAAGCGAGTCGGGCGATAAACTCATCTGCTCCCGTTTCGATAATCTTGGCAACTTGACCAAAGTCGCCGGCCATCCACATTGCCTTAAGTCGAGTTTTCAAAGACTCCATCTCAGGTTTGGTTGTGCTCATGGTTCAATCTTTCCGCTGAAATTTTACTGGTCGCACGGTTGGCATGGTTGCAAACGAATCACTGCAACGACAACGAATTCACTTTCTTGTTGCTGACGCGCAGACGAATCCGTCAGTCAAATTTATTTTGCAACAACTGAATCGTCTCTGGAAGGCAAGGAGCCTGCAATAGTCAGAAGTTGTTCGAAAAAGAATTCACTCTCTTCAATGTAACCGAACACGACCCCTAATATCTCCCCGCCTCCCGGTTGAGAATTGAACCCCCCAGTAGTGACCGAGGGATATAGACTGTTGCTGTTCGTAGAGGCAACGAACTGCGAACCATACATAGTCTTTCCGTCAACCGAATAGGAAAGTAAACCTACACTCGTTATGGAGCCACTGCTCTCCTTGGCAGTGACTGTGCAGGATTGTGTGAGGGCATTGTTCCCATATAGCGCTTGCCAGTCCTGCACTGTGACGAGATCGTTTCCTGAGCCGGTTGCGAACTGCTGGCGAAGTGTCGGAAGGCTGTCTTTCTCCCCGAGCGTCTTCATGATGTTCGGACTATTTGTATTCATCTTGTTACTTTCTCCTTCGAAATATTGTGAGTGAAAGAACGCGATTTCAGTTCTGACCCGGAGCCTTGCTAGCGTCTAATGGTGTTCTGGTCCTGCATAATGAGCCACCTGGCGCCTCGCTTTACCACGACAAACGTTCTGATCACACGCTCGTTCTCATGTCTTACCCCGTCGGGCGTAGTGTAGGTGCTGACTTTGCTGGGAACGGTTACGACTGCAACATTGGCGGCAGCAAAGCGAACTGACATCTCTTCGACAGTGTCGGTAACGCCTTTGAGGAATGTAGAGTGAACTTCTTCGAGTTCCTTGAGGACCGCTGTTCGTCCACGCGTCCACCCGCCCAGCGGGTTAATGTGGGTCCAATCGTCGGTTGTGAATTCCGGGACGCGTCTGAAATCATGCGAGTTGAAAGCGTCGTAGAATGACTGCACTGCCTGACGTACTTGTTTCTCCTCGCTCGGCGTCTTGGCAATCACCGAAACAGCGATGACCAGACTTGTCAACACCAACATCGCGATCTTCATAATTGCTCTCTCCTCCGACTATGGGTCGCACTCGAAGTTACTTTTGCGAAAGCAACTGATTAGCTACTGAACCGAATACGTCAAGGATACAATCCCTGTCTTGTAAACTTTGTGCCCGGTCAGCTTCAATTTAGTCTGCCTGGCCGGAGGGGCAACCAGCGGAATTCCATCACCGAGAAGCACCGGGATAATCGCAACTTCCACTGTATCTACCAACCCTGCTTCGAGAAGACTGCGAAAAAGAGAACCGCCACCAAACAGCCAGATGTCCTTTCCTGACTCCGCGCGGAGCGCGGCCACGGTCTCCTCCGCCCCCTCGGCGACGATCGTCACCTTGGGATAGTCCTGCTGCCGCAACGTGCGCGAGAAAACGAACGTCTTTACGCCGGTCGATCCGCCCTGCCCTCCTTTTCCCATGGCCTCAAACGTCCGGCGTCCCAGCAGGAACGTGTCAAATTGATCAAACAGCCCCTGAAAATCGATCTCTGGGTCCATGATTATCCAGTCAGCCTCACCTTTGGGACCGGCGATGTAGCCATCCAGACTAACCGCAACCGAATAACGAACACGTCGCATAACCCCTCCATACAAAACTCGCGCGTCGTAGGTTGTCGATAACTGGCTCGACTCGCTTGCCTGGGCCAGCCGTTGATTAGTGTATTGAGCGTTACCCGGGAATTTCAGGCTCGACTAGATTCGCAAGTTGTTCGAGCGAATCCTGCCAGCCGAGATAACACATGTCGACGGGAATGGCTTCAGGTAACCCTTCTTGCACTATGTTGAGTTCCGTTCCGCCCGACACTTGCTTAAGGGTAACAGTCGTCTTCATTTCACCCGGCAGATTTGGATCATCGAAACTGTCCGAATAGCTGATTTTTTCGTTTGGCACCAGTTCACGATACTCGCCGCCAAAGGAGTGACTCTGGCCTGTCGTAAAGTTCGTGAACGACATCTTGTAGTTGCCGCCAACTTTTGGATCCAGGTGATGAACCTTACACGTGAATCCGTAGGGAGGCAGCCACTTGCTCATTGCGTCAGCGTCCAGGAACGCGCGGTAGACGCGCTCCGGCTTTGCCTTGAGCACGCGGTGTAGTCGGACAGTACCTGTGGCCATGATTAGTTTGCCTTTCGCTGCGCCCTTCGGCGCGAGTTTTAGTTTACGATGTCAGTACTTTGGCTTTTGCCCTCGGATGTCGCGTGCGGCCCGTTAGCGTCGCTGTGACCGCGACTTCATTTTCCAAAGAAACCGGGATCCATCAGATACCAGTTAACTAGCCCAGCGACCAGACCGAGGCCAAACACCAGCATTGCAATGATTTTTTCTCTAGTGGTTTCCGGTTTCCCGCTCTTCGCCGGGAATAGCAGCACAAAGAACCCACCCACCACTCCGACTGGGCCAAACGCTGCCAGCTTTAAGGAGAATTCACCCTCACTATTCAACTGGTGCCAGTTGTAATAGATCAACCCCGCAAAGACCAGGATCAGCAGAACGCCCAATAGACGAGTCTTTAAGTGATTCACGACAGTCTTTTCTTAGTCGTCGATTTTGCCGCCAAGCCGGGGTTATCCGCCGTGAGAGTAATAAAAGATAATAGCTAAGGAGAATCATTCCCAATACTAAGTGAGCGGGGGTAAATCATCCTTACCAACCTGAGAGACTTTTGACTTGAGCATGCGCTTGCTCAGCCACAGTGGAAATAGAATCGGTTGCCATCAATGTCTTCCACTGTGAACTGCCGCAGACCCCATGGCTTCTTTTCAAGAGGCTCAACGATCTGTGCCCCCAACGAACGCAATTCCTCGTATGTGGCATCGATGTCTGCGGCAAACACCCAGTGAACGGCAGGTTCGAAAGGCTGGTTTCTTCGGCGAAAGAAAATCGGGACATCGTTGCGCGATACAGCACCTATGTCTTTTCCGGGGTGCAACCAACTAATTTCGAAACCGAGCACATCATGGTAGTACTGTTGAGCCCGTTCCACGTCTGTGACCGGCAACTCAGGAGTTGGGTGACTAAACGTCGTACGCATTACCTTTTGATTCACAACATCCTCCTGCGCCTCTGGCGTCGGGTGCATGCCGTTGTTAGGCGCGCGTTTTTTCCGAGCGCGACTTACCTATCTTACCGGCTTTATCAACCTTCTTGAGAAGCCATTCCACCATCAACTCCTGGTAGCCAGGGGCGAGTCGCGGCCAATCCCACGACTCACCCTTCCCCCGGACGACGGGCAGACCGTGACCAGCCGTCGGGAAGATTTTTAACGTATAGTTTTTGTTCCCGCCTTTTCTTAAAGCATGCTCTAAACTTGCGCGGCTCTTTTCGGCAGGCACAAGAGAATCCAGCGCCCCCCACACGGATAGGACAGGCACTCGCACTTTCTCCCAGACGGGAACCGGATCGAAAGATAGGAACTTCTTCGCGCCCCGGCTGTGCGGTTCGAGAGCGCCGTCGGGCAGAAGCGTGTTCTTAAACCAAGACTCTCCGCGTAGACGATTGATCTCGGCTTCCAACTCTGATTTCTTGTTGGGCGGCGGGGTAGATGAACTTACCGCGCGCTCTGCTTACTTCCAGGGAAAGAAGAAGGCTATCACTCCAGCAGTAGCCGCGCCCAAAGCACCGGCGCCAATCCATCGCGCAAGACTCCATTTCGGCGCCAAAGACGTCCGGCTCAAGATCAAACCTACAATGAACCACATAACAAAGAATGCAAGACCCACAGCAAAATGGAGTGGGACCCATCGGTGCAAGAAACTACCGAGTAACGGGCCGCAGAAACCTCCGATAAAGAAGCACAACCACCGCCACATGGACTCATTGGCTTTACTCGTTTGTTCGCTCATACGACTTACAATAAAAAGCTGCCCGAACGCTGGCCTTCACCTGCGGCGCGCGATTAGCATTCAAGCTGGAGGAAAGAGATTACCTAAGCATCATGCTATCGCGGCGTCAGCTGCAAGGCTTTGTTCGGCGCTCGCTTGCGCTTAATCAAGGTGTGATACGCTTGGAAAATTCACGGATAGTGTGCGTCTGATTCTTCGTGAACCAGATTGTGGTGTCGCCCAACTTCACTTCAGTCTTCTGGGCATTGGCTAGCCTCAATAGCTTCTTATGATTGAGCATAATCACTATCCGTTCCATGAGCAAACCATTAATACCGTTACCTTTCATAATCTGCGCGTCACTTGGTAGGGTGCTTTCATAAGCTATTCTGTCCTCAACTGAGCGGTTTGGGTTGACGCGTGCGCGGTTGATAGCGCGAAGAATGTCAATGGGCGAGGGGTATGTGCCAAAGAATACATCCTTACCATTCAGGGTTCCTCCGTTAAGCGCTTCATAACTCGGGGGGTCAAAATGTATGCTTTCTTCGTCAGCGGTAATGATGAACTTCTTGGTCGCGCTCCAGGCTTTTCCGTATAACGCTTGTTTCGTTACAGATGAGATTTTTAGATAGATCTCATTGGATGGTTTTATCAGTTGCTGTTTTGGGTATCTGGCAACTAATTCCACGAACATAAATTGTGAAGGCGTATCAATGACGTGCATAGAATCCGTGTAAACTCTAGTTTGCTTAACCTTTTCTAAGTATTCAGTATGAACGTGTCGGTCTTGGGACCGGGCCCAGAGGGGCGATACCAGAACGAAGAGAATGAGCAAAGAGAATTGGTGAAATTTCAAAAGAACCTTCATGACGCTACCTCTACTGTTGTCACGCTCATACTCATCGCGCCGAACGCTAGGCATCAGCGGCGCGCACGAACCGCCGCCAACGACAAGTCTTGCATGAAAAACATGCTAATTGCGCGTCGGCTGCATGCCATTGTTAGATTGCGTCTTTGAGATAATTAATCACTAGGAATTTCGCTGTGTATTTCTTTATAAATCAGCCATAGGTGCTTCAGCGAGTATTCATATGTGAAAACTGAAATAATGAAAAGGGTAATACGAAACCCAGGTATGACATTACTTGCCGGTTGGCTATTCATCACAAGCCAGTAAAGAAACCAGAAATATAGGCCCGTAATAATTACTGTAGCTCTGACATAAGTCCATTTGGAACCTAATCTTTTCTTTCTCTCTTGTCGAAGCGTGGTCTCGGATGAAATTAGAACCTCACCAGCAAGCTTATTGATTTTGGCTTCCAGACGCTCAATAAAGCGCCCGTCTCGAAAAAGGAAGTGATATTCCCTGAGGTAGTGAGCTAAAAGTAGCATTCCGATCACTGGGGCTAAGGCGAAGTAGCGCGCTAAATCTGTATCCCTCTTTAAGACAAGAACCGCTGCCAAGCCACCTATGACTAGCTGCCATATTTTCTGCCCTGTGTCCATCCGACTCTGAGATTCTTTACGTAGTGTCTCAATTTGACTTTGAACTACCGCGATCTTCTCGTTTGTTTCAATAGCTGAACTTTCCACCATCTACCCTCTCTGGAGAAAGCAATCTAACGCTGGCCTTCAGCTGCGGCGCGCGATCAGCATCCGAGCTGGGCTGAAAAAGATTACTTGAGAAGCATGCTGTCGCGCCGTCAGCTGCAAGGCTTTGTTGGGCGGCGCCGTCTGACTTCGCATACTATTAGCCATTAGACCTCACATTCATAATCCCCGTGCCTTAATTCTGCCTCTTCTGAATCTAATGTCTTCCAACTTCATCGTTGCAGTCGGGACAATCCAGAGTTCAGCCGCCCATGACTCACGGTAACCTCCATTTACAACTACGAGCGCTTAGTTTCAAGGCCACGGTAAGCGACAAGATATGGTTTCAAGCGCTCCGCGCGGGCCTCGGCTTCTCCACGACGCGGGATTCTTCGGCGGGAACTATGACAGTAGGGATAGTTATGACGTTTTCCCACCGTAAAATATGATGTAACCCTGAGCTTCTGGCTCGTTCTGCAATTGAATAGTGAAATTATCAAGCCGCGCTTTCTCATCATCGCAGCAAACATCGCCGAATTTATCGAATCACGCTGCATCACGAGGGCAATAATGGCGTAAGAGCTAACAACTATTACGCAGTAGATAATAAAGGAGCGACTAGACGATTTTCATATTTTGCACCTCGCGATCTCAAGAAGCGCCCAACGCCCGGCATCACCCGCCGCACATTGCGGCGTCGGCTGGATGCCGTTGTTAGACGTGAACTCCTACAAGGCTCTGGCGAGCACAATGTTAAAAACGCCGCGGCGAAGTTTGCCTTCTTGTTTTAGATTTATCGCCAGGGATGGTTTGTGTCCGGCCCAGGGATCCCTGGCAATGAACGGATCGCCCCTGAAGTAGAGCTGCGTCGTGACCGGGACGTGCAGCGATTCCATAACTCGAAAGTGAATGTGGGCAGGTCGCGTCAAGCCCGCGTATTTCTCAAGCCCCGGGAGATTCGGCGGGACCGGATAACGGCCCGGGACAATCGTCTCAATCTCATACTGCCCCTTTTCATTGGTATACAGCATCCCCCGCAAGTGAAACGTGGATGCCTCGGTGAAGTTGCCTGGCTTCATCGTGTCGTATAGGCCAGCATTATTCGCTTGCCACACCTCGATCAATGCCCCCGGTAGAGGTGTCCGGCAGTCTGAACTTAATACCGTGCCAGTCAGAATAAGCCTGTCACCAGGCTCGTCTGGACCCGCCAGCCCGGCTCGAAATGGCGCGCCGAATCGATAAAACGGACCCAGAATCTCGGACTCCGTGGGCCGACAGCGTCGTTTGGCGGCAAAGGCGGGGCCGGCCACAAGCGCGCCGCCAAGTATCACCGCACTGCTCTGCAGGAACGTGCGCCGGGGAATAGCCAAAGTCACCTTTGGAATCAGATCCTTGCTCATACTTCTCCTCCTCGATATTTGCAGCCACTGCAGACAAATGATACGCCGAACGATGACCTTCAGCTGCGGCGCGCGATCAGCATTCGAGCTGAGCTGAAAGAGATTACTTGAGAAGCATGCTACCGCGCCGTCAGCTGCAAGGCTTTGTTAGGCGGCGGTCGTTCACAGGAACTGCGCCACGCTTGATAACTTCGCTTAGAAATACTCCTTACCCTTCAATCTGAGAAACAATCTCCTGCCATTCGGCGCAGCGCTATTCAAAGGGATAAACTTACCTTGATCGAGATAGCCGATCTCAACCTTGCGGGTGGTGTAAGAATTCCCTCCAAAGAATTTTAGCAAGCCTTGCAGTCTGAACCACCGATCTTGTGAGTAGTCGTGGGTTATCTTGATCTTTCCGCCTTTAGCTGTGGCGTAAACCGGGAGCGGGTCTCCTTCAATGGTGGCGCAAGCCTTTTTAGCCTTAACGACACCTCTGCCAGATATGACCGCCTCGTGTAGCGCCAGCTTCACGGCGTTCTCCTCGGCCAGGTTGGTATTGTCAATCCCATTACCCGACACCCAATCACACGTGACCATTTTGACCGGAGCATTTTTCTCTCCTTGCTCGGAGGTGGTGCTGTTCTTGTTGGAACCTTGTACGAGATTGGGCGAAGGTGTGGCCGAGTTATTTCCGGCGGCAAAGATGAGGAGCGTAACCGCCCAGACTATCCGGTTCATATTATCCTCCGGCTTTCCGTGTTTCGCGAGCATTACCCAAAACTGGTGAATGCCTTCCACATTGAACGTCTGCTCGACTTAGAAATTGCGCCTAACGATGGCCTTCAGCTGCGGCGCGCGATCAGCATTCAAGCTGAAGGAATAAGGTTACTTGAAAAACCTGCTATCGCGCCGTCAGCTGCAAGGCTTTGTTGGATTGCGGCCGCAGATATAAGAGCTACTTGCCATTGCGGCCTTCGCTGAAATAGCGGTCGACTACAGCAATTAGATTTCTAAGGTTTCCGTCCGTGAGAGTTTGGGCTTCGGTTAGTCTGATCTGGGAATCCACCAACGAATCGATTTTGGCATTCACATCTCTGAAGCCTTCGAGCGTTGCGTGTGCTAACCGCCCGACAACATTCTCGGTTTGCGCCTGGAGCTCACGCATCTGCTGTATATCGGCGGCAAACTGAGCTTGCTGCTCGACGATGAAGGACATTTTTCTTTCGAACTCTTCGTTGTTCATCATGAGGCTCCCTACTAATTGTAAGAGAGTTTAGCCAATAGTCTTCGCCACGCCAAGCGAGCAATCCAACGTTGGCCTGCAGCTACGGCGCGCGATCAGCATCCAGCCATAGGGACAAGATTACTTGAGAAGCACGCTATCGCGCCGTCAGCTACAAGGCTTCGTTCGGTTGCGCGTTTACTTGGATTCCGCCGTATACGCAGGACCGGCATGTGGGATACGCGCACGTTTGATTTCCTAACTTGAAAGTTCCCAAATCGATAAATGTTCAACACCCGTTGCCTTCATTTCGTCGATCTGCCGTTGAGTTATGAGAACAAATCTGATTCCTTTGATTTGTGGCAGATCATTCACCGACAGAGTCTCGCGCAGGAGATAGACTGTATTTTCGACCACGTCAGGTCGCCACGTTTCTGAATCGGTGTAAGTCTCACCTTTGAGAATTGCATGAACAATATGAATCCTATCGCGCGAGCTAAGCCGTTTGGATTGCGCATCCGCCAACGTAGGAAAGAATGTCGCAATAACAGCGAAGAGGACTGAGATTTGTTTCTTTGGACTCATGACCTTCACACAGTTGAAGCAACCTAACGCCTGGCCTTCAGCTGCGGCGCGCGATCAGCATTCAAGCTGAAGGAAACAAGTTACTTGAGAAGCATGCTGTCGCGCCGTCAGCTGCAACGCTTTGTTGGGCGCGCTGATAAAAAGAATACGAGACTCTACCAACTCATTGAGGCTTAGTCGATCCATGGGTAGTAAACCACTTCCTCCAGTCGTATTGCCAAGTGGGAAGGGCACCGTGAAGGCTCATTCTGTAAAGAGAGGCGAATTGTGTTGGAGAAGGTGCAGATGCGTTATGGCATCATCAAGTTTCTCAGAGTGGGTAAATCTCTAAATTCCACCCTCTCATGATGAGCGATTCGTTTATCGACAAATTTCTTCATCCGCACTGTGCGGCGGCAGAGCCGCGGCTGGCATCAGATTCGATTTAGGCGAAGATTTTTCCGTTGCGTACCAAATGCGAGGTGTTGGCGGCAATCAAAGGTACTAAAGGTGTGTAGTCTGCAAGCTGGGCCTTCTCTATGATGTCTCGTGCGAAAACAATTAGTGTGAAAAGAGTGCCTTGCGTATAGAGGCCGCCCAGCCCAAACACCGTTTTGATCTGATGTTCCGCTACAAAGTCCTCCGCCGCAATGATGAGCCTTCCCTGCTGATCCCTGGCGGCCGCAGCTTCACGAACGTAAAAGACGCCGATCAACCCGCCTCCTAATCTCTTTTCGGAAAAGCCGGCGCTATCGACCTTGCTGAGCCATTCCAACTTAACTTCCAACTCTTTCAAGAGGCGTGCAATCATCGGGATGGATTCCACAAAGGTGGCCGAAGCCAGGGGCAAGGCGAGGTGATTTGTGGATTGGCGGCGGTCGTTCCAATCCGGCTGCACGCCACGTGTGCCCAGCAGCGAAAGCACCGGCGTCTCGTCCGTAATTTCCGCCGTAATGCCTTTACTGTAAGCCAATTCATCTACGAATTTCTGGTTCGTGGCGGGCAACTTGCGGTAAGGCACCGTGACGAAGCAGCGCGTCAGTACAATGGAATCCGTAAACTCTTCATAGAGAGCCTCGACCAAGCGTTGGGCCGCCACTTCCATTGAGTCGCATTCGCGCAAAACCACCCGCACCATATCTCGGAACGTCAATAATTCCCGCGATGAATGATCGCCAATCTTGCTCACGTCACGTCGCTTCGAAGAAACTCCAGTTGCAATATTACCTGAACCAGCGCACTGATGGCGCCCAACGCCCGGCATCACCCGCCGCGCACGCAACGCCGATAGCGCCAAGTCTTGCGGATGAAAGCCGCGCTATTCGCGGTCGGGTGCATGCCGTTGTTGGGCGGCGCGTTAGAAATCGACATCCCGTTGTTTCCGAGAATGAACCTTGAATGCATTCCCCCTATTCACAAGAATAATCTCCTCCACCGATGTATCATCGCCGGAATAAAACAAAAGGTCTGGTCTCCCGTCTCCGTTGACGCTACAGGGGACAAACGCATAGACCCAATAATCCGCTTCGTCCGTACCATAATCATATCTGAAGAATGATTTTAGAAGACGCCCTCTGCTGGTTTTCATGTCGAAAGCGATCATTTCGCGGGCGTTCGGTGTAAGTCTGCGAGAACCTTTCCGGGCAGCCTTCAAGGTATAAGTCCGTGAGATGATAGTGTCAGGTCTGCCATCGCGGTCCACATCCAACATAAACGAGTTGCGGTCATCGAATGAGCTCCTGTCGGGGTCTTGAACTATAACCTTTCGGCAATCCGGCAATTTTGATTTTTCTAACGTGCCAGATTGAGGAACTACAGCCAAAGTTAGCGACAAGAGGAATGTTAGCTCTCCGATCATTTTTGCACCTCAAACAAACGCGAAGCCGCCCAACGTCCGAATTAACCGGGCGCGGGCGAGCATCCTACAACGTAACCGTAAGGAAGGATGATGAAAGCTATGCTAACCCGTGCTCCGGTTGAATGGGTTGTTATGTGGCGCTCGTTGAACGAACTTGTGTTCATTTCATACTTAGTCGTGACGCAGGTCGAAACGCAGCAGAGGTCAGGGACTTGGATCGGCCGTCTCTTGCTTGATGTGTGTGTCAGCCCCCCCAAAGGTGATTGTTGTGGCATCAGCGCTGACGGTGCCGGTGAAGGTCGAGCCTATGTCCTTCACAGAAATCATCAGCTTTTTAATGTCTTGAATCTCGTATTTGCAGGGAAGCGCCCTGGTATCCCCAACTGACCCCGGCTGATGTAATTCACAAGCACCGTCTTTCTTAAAGTGAATCTTTGTTGCAAAGTAGACGTTATTCCCCTTTTGTGGCACGAAAATTCCTTCGAGCGGTTCATTAATCCAATCTTTTTTCCCAGGCTTGCTGCCTTTACTGATTGATCTCCGATCTGCGCTTATGGTACCCCGCAGGATGACATCTCCCGATTTAGTCTCCGTGATAGTTAAGAAGTTTCCGTCCACCTCATAGGTGCAGGGGGTTGTTCGATCCTCAACCAATCGGTCCACATATTGCCCCCCACCTATGCCCAAATTACTGATTTGGCGGCGGCTGCACCGGAAGTCTTCACTGAAATAGAATGCTTCATTTTCATCTTCAGATGAACGAAACATTCCTTTAAGCGGCGCGTGAGGCCCGGAACAGGCGAGAAACATAACGCCGGCGAGCGCCGCAACAGAGGCTCCTAAATGTCTTCGCATAACGACCTCCTCATATTGCGCCGTAACGCATTCATTGGCGCCGCCTAACGACGGCCTTCAGCTGCGGCGCGCGATCAGCATCCGAGCTGAAGGGAAAGAAGTTACTTGAGAAAGATGCTATCGCGCCGTCAGCCGCAAGGCTTTGTTGGATCGGGTTTTGACCGGCGGAACTCGTGCCAATCCCTCTATGAAAAACTTCGTACCATCACTGGTGTATGAAATTATAAATGACAGTGCTAGTGAACTGGACGGGCTGTCCCTTGATAACCGCAGGCTCGAAGCGTGCCCTCCAGACTGCGGATTCAGATCCCTTGATTAGTAGCGGATGCCCGCATATAGACCTCAGTTCAATAACGTGTCCGGCTTCATTCACTCTAACTTTCATAACAACGGAGCCGGAAACTCTGTTCGCCCTAGCCTCCGCCGAGTAATCTGGTCTGGGCAGACTAAGCGCTCTCCCCTGCATACTTCCGCTCAGCTTTGAACTCTGGCCGGACACGCTAACAGACTCATCAAAGCCATTCTCTAACTTAAATAAACTTTTCCGTACCTCCTTGATCTCGTCAGTTCTTCCCATTGTTGTCAGCAGACAAATGTATCTGCCAAAAGATTCGATCACTTTGGGATCATTCCCCCTGCTAGCTTTCTCATAGATGCTTAGGGAACGACGGTAAACGTCTGCGGCCTCTTTCTGTTTTCTCTTGGCTATGAGCAATTCAGCAACATTTTGCAACGAGAGGGCGACCATCAGATGATCAGGCCCGAGAATCTTTTCTCTTATTTCGAGTATTTGTTTGGCTAAGACCAGGGCTTTATCGTATTCCTGTTCAGCAAATAACTTGACCACTTCGGCGTGCAATTGGTCTGCCTTAGAAAGTTCTTGCGAGGGACTGCTGCTTTGCGACGCGTCCTGCCGATTCGCAACTACCTTTTCTGTCATCCCAAGGGTATGGGCCACCAGAAGACAAGCAACAAGCATGGCTAGAAATAGCTTCATACCGTCTATTTCCTTTCAGGAATACTTACCTTGAACATATCCAGCCGTTGAGGCGGCTCGCATACGTCGTTTCAAGAAGCAATCCAACGACGGCCTTCAGCTGCGGCGCGCGATCAACATCCAAGCTGAAGGGAACAAGGTTACTTGAGAAGCATGCTATCGGGCGTCAGCTGCAAGGCTTTGTTGGGCGGCGTGTCTGGGGACAGATTCATCCAGCACCCATCCAAACCAGCCCTGCTATTAGCAGAAATACTACCCACGACAAATGACGCCCGCGCGAACCTACCAAAGCGATGACGGCACTTACCAGAAAGGTTGCGGCAATGGCTCTCGATAATAGACGAGCAGAAGCGTCAAGCGGAAAGGAGGCAAGTATCAAAAGCAAGGCTGCTGCACCGAACCAAGATACTGTCGTAAGATGCCACGCAAAGCGCAATGTGCGTTTGGTGAAATCATCGCTTCCAAATAGATGCGGGATGTTCTGCCGCCGAAAGAGGCGCATGAGAACATAACGCTCACCCAACCATGAATGAGCGACACCGATTGCGAGTGCAAGAACTGCTGCTATGATGAAATAGAGGCTCATGCTTTGTTCTTATCACAAGAAGCTTATGTGCAAGACGCCCAACGACGGCCTTCAGCAGCGCGCGATCAGCATTCAAGCTCAGAGAAACAAATTACTTGAGAAGCATGCTATCGCGCCGTCAGCTGCAAGGCTTTGTTATGTTGCTTTGGGATCGGGTACCTGAAGATCGCGGCAGATTTTGCTCGCGAGCAAATCTTTGATCTCACGGTGCCTGGGAATAGTCGAGGACGCTTGAGTAGCGCGATTGACATAGACCGTGTGCTTCTTTCCTTCGCGCAAGAATTCGCATCCGTGCTCTTCGAGATGGCGAATGAGAGCCTTACGCTTTATGCCGCTGAGAGGGAAACGGCTTCTCGAATAACATCTAGCCCCTGAATTCGCTCTTCTGCCAAGGCACGATTCGCCTCCAGGATAAGCAAGATCGCTTCTTCCAAATTGGCCCGAACCTCTTCAAGTGTTTCGCCTTGGGTATTCGCTCCGGGCAACTCTTCAACGAAGCCGATGAATCCCTCGGGCACCTTCTGGAATATTTTCGTTAGCTGTAGATTCATGCTTCCACCTTAAGCCATTTGCTTCGCGACTGTCCAACTATCGACTGGCACCATAACTAGATATTGTATCGCAGATCTGCAGTGCAAGTACGTGATTGGTGGTATTATACGGCACCGCTAAAAGCCGCTGACAAGTCACCCTCCTAAGGTATGCTAACACCAAAATTGCTCGATCAGGTGAGGACTGTGGTGCGCGTCAAGCATTTCAGCTTGAGTACTGAGCGCTCCTACGTTAATTGGATCAAACGATTCATACTCTTCCACGGCAAACGCCACCCAAATGAAATGGGCGAATCTGAAATACGCCGGTTCATAACTCACCTGGCGGTTAATGCAAAAATTTCGGCATCCACGCAAACTGTAGCAGCGACGCGATGAGATTTTGCCAGCGATTCTGTTAGTTCCTGGCGTCATTACGCGACGCCGAATCTTAAGGCGAATGATTAGACCCGGCCTTAAAAAGGCCGGGCTAAATTCACCCCGGCGCTACGCGCCGACAGTTTGGGACTTTTGGTGCAGCTGAACGGTGCAGGAATTACTTGGGCACAAGGACTTGCGAACCACGATGATCTACACGCATGTTCTGAATCGTGGTGGACGAGGCGTGAGAAGTCCGCTTGATCAGTGATCACGAGAATTAGAGGTCAGAGATCAGAGGTCAGAGATCAGAGGTCAGAGGTCAAGAGCCAGTAGACGATCGGTCTGCGTGCTGCACACTGCCTGCTGCCGTCCGTCGTCGGTCTAGCTGCCGGAGCCCTCCCTCACGGTCGGGCTACTGCCCCGCACAGTGTCGCCCTGCGCAGTGTCGCCCCGCACCGTCTCGTCTCTTGAGTCCTCGGGCTCTGGCGCAGGCGGCTTCTCGCCGAGCACAACGCGGACATTATGCACTTGCCCATCATCCGCGAGTGGAATCTGTTCCTCCGACAAAACTGCGCCATCCAATTCCACCAATACAACGCCGCGACTTAAGCCGAGCGGATTTTCGACCTTGATGCGATAGATCGTGCGGCTGCGTCGATAGGTAATCTCGAAGTCGCGCCACCAGCGAGGTACACAGGGATCGATCTGCAACTGATCGCCACGCAACTTGAAACCAAGAATCGATTCGAGACCGGCGCGATACATCCACCCGGCAGAGCCGGTATACCACGTCCAACCTCCTCTGCCGGTATGCGGCGGCACCGCGTAAACATCGCCCACGGCTACGTATGGTTCGACTTTGTATTTATGAAGGCCGGCACGCGTCGAAGAATGGTTCACCGGGTTTAAGAGTGAAAAGAGCTCGCCCGCGCGGTCACCGTCTCCCAGAACTGCGAACGCGATCAAGGTCCATAGGGCAGCGTGGGTGTATTGTCCGCCGTTCTCGCGCACGCCCGGGACGTAACCTTTAATGTATCCCGGATCCAGCTTGCTCCTATCGAATGGAGGCGTGAAGAGAATTACCAGACCATCGCCTCGCCGTATTAAGTACTCCTCAACCGCGGCCATCGCCCGCACCGCGCGATAGGATTCAGCCCCACCCGAGATCACCGCCCAGGATTGCACGATTGAGTCGATGCGGCATTCATCATTCTGCACCGAGCCGAGCGGCGTGCCGTCATCGAAATATGCGCGTCGATACCAGTCGCCGTCCCAACCCTTTTCGGCAAGCGCCTTGCGGAGGTGCTCGACGTGCTTGCGATACCGATTGCCGCGCGTCTTTTCTTTTCGCGCATCGCAGAACGGCGCAAAGGAAACGAGCGTGGTGTAAAGAAACCAACCGACCCAGACACTCTCGCCTTTCCCCAGATGACCCACGCGGCTCATGCCGTCGTTCCAGTCTCCCGAGCCCATTAAAGGAAGACCATGCTTGCCGACGGCCAGACTGCGATCGAGTGCGCGCGCGCAATGTTCATATACCGTCGCCGATTCTTCAGACACCGCCGGCTGAATGTACAGCTCCTGCTCCTCCGGTTTGAGCAGCTCCTGCTCGAGAAACGGTACGACCTCGTCAAGCACCGATGTGTCGCCGGTAACACCAACATAGAAAGCCGCGACAAAAGGCAGCCAAAGTAGGTCGTCCGAAAAGCGCGTGCGCACCCCGCGTCCTGATGGCGGGTGCCACCAGTGTTGCACGTCGCCCTCCTTGAATTGGTGGTGGCTGGCGCGGACGATCTGTTCGCGAGCAATCGCCGGACTGCTATACACCAGGGCCATCACGTCCTGGAGTTGATCGCGGAAGCCAAACGCGCCACCCGACTGGTAGAAAGCCGAACGCGCCCAGATACGACATGACAAAGTCTGATAAAGCAGCCACCGGTTCAGCATTGTGTCCATGGCCGCATCGGGTGTTTTGACTTCTACCGCCCCGAGCAGTTGATCCCAGTGAGAAAGCACGTTTTCAAAAGCGGTGTTTACGTTTCCGGCATTGGCGAACCTTGCGACCAGGGCCTGGGCCGACTCTTTGGACTCAGCTTCACCAATCAGGAAGATAACTTCGCGCGCTTCATGCGGGGCGAGGTCGATTGTTGTTTGCAGCGCAGCGCAGGGATCCAGGCCGGCGCCATCGCGACCTGCGAGGCTCATTCGCCGCAACGCCGCCGGACGACTGAGTGTGCCATTGCGTCCGATAAACTCTTTGCGATCGCAGGTTGCGCCCGATAGCTTTTCGTTAGTGGAGGCGAAAGCGACCCGTTCGGAATATTCGTTATTGAACGGATTACGCGCGAAGATCGCGCCGGCGTTTTGATCGATCTCGGTGATGATGTAAGGAGCCGAACTTTGCCGTTGCACGCCGAGAACTAGCTCATTGTAGTTGGTTATCGTCAGCTTGCGTTTGCGATTGGTGCGGTTGCGCAAACGCAACAGCGAAATCTTGACCGCTGCATCGAGCGGAGCAAACAAAAGGAGCTCTTGAGAAATGCCGTGACTGGTGTGCTCAAACACTGTATAGCCCTGGCCATGCCTGACCACGTAGGGTTCTTTTTCACGAATCGGCAGAGGCGTAGCCGACCACAGTGTGCCGCTGTCTTCATCGCGAAGGTAGACCACTTCACCCGGAGGATCGCTGACAGCATCGTTTGACCAAGGCGTCAGGCGATTCTCTCGACTGTTGACTGACCAGGTGTAACCCGCCCCTGTCTCGGTGACCTGAAAACCAAATTCGCTTTTGTTCGCGATAATGTTGGACCAGGGCGCGGGGGTCCACTGCTCCGCGCCGAGCAGAATCACATACTCGCGACCTCCCTGGTGGAACCCGCCAAGGCCGTTGAAAAACGCCAGCTCCGGAGGCGCGACCGTGGATTCCGGGTAGGTTTGCGAAGGCAAGCGCGGCACATAAGCAGGTGGCAGCGGCTCTTCGACACGTGGCCGCTCGATCTGATCCTCTAGCGAGCCGCGCTCGCAAACAATGACCGCTCGTGCAACCGCATGAAGCAAGATGCGATCTTCTTCCGGCATGTGGTCGGCACGCCGCAAATAAACTCCACCGGGTTTGTCCTGCAAACTCCCGAGGCCGCTTGTACGAACCATTGACTCGAGCTCTTTTTGCAGCGACTGCAAATAGGTTGTCGGGTTGTCGTTGAGAATCACCAGGTCGCTTTTTAGTCCCTTGTAGTGCAAATACTCGTGCGCCCGAATAACCTTGCGAGCTGTCGGCAAATCCTCAGCCTTGTCGATGCGCACCACTATGATTGGCAAGTCACCGCTTATTCCATATGCCCAAAGACTAGACTGCGCTTTGGTGTTCAGCGAAAGCACGTGCGGTCGCGGGCGCAATGACGGGTCCGAGTAGACCACGCGTGCCGCCAGGCGTTGAAATAGGTGCGCTTCTTCCGCGTCGATCTTCAGATGGCTTAACTCTACCTGCGCCTTGGTCCACGCTAGTCGCAGCTCGCGCTCGAACGTATTCGGGTCGTGATACTTGTCCGCCAACATCATTGCATGTTCGCGTGAACTGGCGACTATGGTGCTGAAGGAACAGCGAACAGTTTCGTTTGGCAGGATGCGCACGCGCCGCCGCAAACTAAACACCGGGTCGAGCACCGCCCCCGTCGTATTTGACAGTGGCCGGTCTTCCATGACCGCGACCGGATCGGTCGGCGTGTGCCCTCTGCCCAGAAAGCGGCCGCGATCAGTTTCATATTGCACTGTACCGACAGAGTCGCCTTCAACAACCACCACGTGAATTCCCCAAATCGGGGCATCGTCGCTTGAACGTTGACGACGGTGCGCGAGAATGGCGTTCTCGGCGGCGAAAAATTCCGTCTCGATAAATAGATTGCTGAACGCCGGGTGCGCTGCATCGGCTTGGGGCGTTGCCAGCACAACTTCCGCATAACTGGTCAGTTCAATCTCACGCGTGCGCAGCGAATTGTTAGTCAAGGAAACCCGGCGCACTTCGGCGTTATCTTCCGCCGAGACAACGACCTCCATGTGCGAAGTGATGCCGTCATCGCTGCGCCAGTAATCCGCTTTGTCTTCTGAAAACGCGACTTCGTATAACTGCGGCTGTTTGTTCACCGGTTGATGTGTTGCCGACCACACCGAACCGCTGCGAACGTCACGCAGGTAAATAAACGTACCCCAGTTATCCCGCGTAACGTCTTCCCGCCAGCGGGTGACTGCGTTCGCGCCGCAGTTTGAGTAGCCGGCGCCGGCAGTCGTCACCATCACGTTATAGGTGCCATTTGAGAGCAACTGGGTGCGCGGCGTCTCCAGATTGGCCGTGTCGTACACGCGCGTAATCATTCCCGGCGGTGTTTGCACCACACGACCGGTCAACACCTCTTCCGCGCGCGGATGCGCAGCTCGAACACCGACCGGGATGCGCTCCTGCAGAAGTAGTTCAGTGGCTTGTACTGACGGGTCAGCATGGAAGCGCTTCTCCATCCGGTCGTCTTGTAAGGCGTTGCACAGCGAAACCAGACTCATGCCCTGGTGATGGGCCATGAAGGCGCGAATCAAAACGCGCTTTTCACCTTGCGGCAAACGCTCCGCCGTGTAGTCGATAGACTCATAATAGCCAAACGCGCCGAGCGCACCTTCGCGCGCCAGCCGCCGCAGGTTTTCCATGGCCGCGGGTGGATTGATTTCAGCGGCAAGCATGGTGGCGTAAGGAGTAACAACCAGGTCTGCGATCAGCCCGCGTTTCAGTCCAAGGCCGGGCACGCCAAATGGGCCGTATTGGTAATTGAGGTGAATATCGCGGACGTTGTAAGCAGCTTCGGAAACGCCCCAAGGCACGCTGCGCTCGCGTCCATATTCGATCTGGCGATTGACGATAGTGCGATAGGTATCGCTGAGCAGCGTATCGTGGTAGTTACGCATTACGAGCAGGGGCATCAAGTATTCAAACATGGTGCCTGTCCACGAGATGAGTGCACGACCGCCATTGACCGACGTGAGCTGACGGCCCATGCGAAACCAGTGTTCCTGCGAAACGTCGCCTTTGGCGATGGCAACGAAACTGGCGACGCGTGCTTCCGAAGCAAGCAAGTCGTAGTAAGAATTGTCGGCGCGTAACGCGGTTACGTTGTAACCAATGGTAAAGAGTTTGCGCTCCGGATCGAAGAGAAACTTAAAGTCGGTTTCCTCTACTGTCTGCTCCGCTGCTTGCGCGAGGCGACTCAGGCGCGAAAGAAAGTCGGCTGCCGAACTCGCTGCTTGTTCGAGCGCTCGCGTTAAGCGTTCGAACCCGGCGGGAGATTGTCCGGCTGCACTTTGAAGAGCTGCTAATTGAACCAGGGCGTTATCGCAGAGTTGCGGCAGGTCGGCGAACGTAGGCACCGACTGCAGAACATTGGCGAGCGCGTTCCAACCACTATTCGGTCCTTGATTGTTTGGAAACTCTATTTGGTTGAGGAATGGCGCCCATGGAACCAGCACCTCAGCATCGCGACGACAGGAGCTGACCTGATGTTGTAGCGCGCCGACCCACCAACGCAACTCTTTGAAGTTGGCTTCTCCGTGCTCGTGAGAAAGAGCGTTGATGATGTCTTCGATTTCAGAAACGCGGCGCTCCAGCGCGGTAAAAAGCGTGAACCAGGAAGGTAGGCCGTCGGTAAAGTCTGCCGTGATCAGCTTCTGACACGCTTGAATTTCATCCCTTAGCTGACTAACTGTGACCACTTCAGTCCGCTGGCGAACGCTGCCCAATTGCTCAGCTTCCTGGGCTATCGCGCTAATCGTGTCGGCTAATCCCTCGATAATGCGAACGTCGAAGAGTTTGGCTTCCGGCAACTCGATGACCGCCTGTCGCATTGCTATGAGGTGACCGGCGAGATTACCGCTGTCAACGGTCGAGATGTATTGCGGCATGAGCGGCTGGAGAGTTTTGGTGTCATACCAATTAAAGAAGTGGCCATGAAACTTCGCCAGACGCTTCATCGTGGCGAAAGTCAGCTCCTGACGCTCCAGAAATTCGAGTGAACCCAGGTAACCGAGATCGTGTGCACAGACCGTGGAGAGCCCAAGCAAACCAATATTCGTTGGCGAGGTGCGGTGCGCGATTATTGGCAAGGGGTCTTCCTGGAAATTGTCCGGCGGCAGCCAGTTGTCTTCAGGACCAACAAACGCTTCAAAAAACCGCCACGTCCGTCGCGCGACCAGGCGCGCAAACTGAAGATCGCCTGGGCCAATAATCTTGCGCTCCGGCGGCCGCCAGGTGCTGACCCAATGGGCCACAAAGGGTGACGCGACCCAAGCCAACGCGAAAATGCTAACCACCGGGAAAGCTTCCGGCCGAATGAGCATCGTCAGGACAACGCATAATAGTGTGAGCAGCAACGCAGGCAGCATCGCCCAGACGAACGCGCCGAGATCATGACGCGCAGCCCGTTCAGCATCTGCCGCTGTGACCCACTCCAACAGTTTCTTGTGTGAAATCAGTTTTCTATAAACCGTGCGCACAATCGCATCGGTCATCACGTAAGCCTGATGCGGCAAGAACAGAATGGAGAGCAACGCCTGCGCAGTATTTGTTCTAACGTCACCCCAGACGCTCCAAAAATGGCTTGTCCAGGGGACGCCGCGTGGATGAATCAGCAGACTGGTAGTGACGTGGAGATAAACTGGAAACGCGATCGTGATGACTGCAAACAAACTCCACAAAAGCGGCGAGCCCGGAAAAAAGATCCATGCTGCCAAGATCCACAGAAAAAGCGAGGGGGCCACCAGACTTCGTCGTAAGTTGTCGAATATCTTCCAGCGCGCTATCAGCGGCAAATGATTTCGTGTTTTTTTCCGACTGGCATCAGGCACCGTGGGAAACAGCCAGCGCAGTAGCTGCCAGTCACCGCGAGTCCAGCGATGCTGTCGTTGCGCGTAGGTGTCGTAATACGCCGGGTATTCATCGAGTAATTCGATATCAGTAATCAGCGCGGCGCGGGCGAATAGCGACTCAAAAAGATCGTGGCTTAGAAGTGAGTTTTCGGGAACGCGGTTATCCAGCGCCGTTTCAAATGCGTTTACATCGTAGAGTCCTTTACCGGTGAAGTTTCCTTCACAGAAGAGATCCTGATAGACGTCGGAAACCGCGGTGGTATAGGGGTCGATTCCGGTGTTACCGGAAAAAATACGAGCAAACTTCGAACGCGACGCACTCTCAAGCGAAATGCTGACGCGAGGTTGCAGGAT
Organism: Pyrinomonadaceae bacterium; assembly: GCA_963728625.1. GTDB lineage: Bacteria > Acidobacteriota > Blastocatellia > Pyrinomonadales > Pyrinomonadaceae > PSRF01. Next base: position 68,131 of record CAVSKU010000011.1, on the reverse strand, counting down.
GCCGTAGCCGCGTGAGACTCGATTTGTCGATGGATTAAGGACTGCTCGATTGAGCGGATGAACGGCAGCACCGACGAGCTTCCGAGCGACATCGCGCGGCAGTTGGGTGTCGGAATCGAGCGTGATCACAAAGCGAATCTGCCGCAACAATGCTTCAGCGGCTGTCTGTACGACAAAGCTCGTCTCGCCCTTGCCACGGAGAAGCCGGTTAAACTCTTCGAGTTTTCCCCGCTTGCGTTCCCATCCCATCCACTTCCCTTCACCCTCGTTCCACAAGCGTTTGCGATGAAAGAGATGAAACCTTGTCGTTCCGTCTTTGCCGTGTCGCTGGTTGAGAGCCTCGATGCCATTACGAGCTGCTTCGAGCAAGGCTGCATCGGCCAGCGTTTCAGCAGAATCGGCATCGGCGAAGTCTCCAAGAAGGGCAAAGTAGATCTGCGGATCCTGATTGGCCAGGAAGTGAACCTCCAGTCGTTCTAGTAATTCCGTAACCCCAGCTTCGTTAGAGAAAATTGTCGGGACAACGACAATAGTGAACGAATCTTCAGGCAGCCCGGAGGCTGTTTCCATTCGAGGCAACAGGCGTGGCGGCAAAAGATGAGTAACGTCCCAGTTCAGCACGCTCAAAGCCAGATCGCTTGCCGGAATCAGCGCCAGCAGAGCCGCCAACACGAGTACTGGCCAGCCGGCGCCACTACCGCTCATTACAGTCAGCAGTGACGCGATCACCAAAAATGTGAGCAGAGTGAGAGTGCCTAGGTAAGTCGCAGTCGCATGGTTAAGCACCAACCGTCTGAGTTTTTCTGTCAGTCGAGGCTTGTACGCGAATGTCTTTTCCAGTTGCTCCAATCCAGCGTCGATCAAGTAGAACCCGACGTGCGCAGCCGCCTCGGGCGGTTCACTTTTTTGATCACTGCTGCCCGCCTGCTTGGCGAGCTCGACTGCAGTGCGGGCAATCTCCAGCTCATCCGAGCGTGTACGCTTGCTGATTCGTTCGATAACGTGGCGATAACGGTCGCGGGTGGCAAACTCCATCTTCGCGTACGCGCCGGCAGGGTCCTCGCTTAGCAGTGGCTCAATCAGGCTGACGCTTTCGAAGAAGTCACGCCAGTCGAGCGTTGACAGCAAACGCATGCTGGTGATGATGTTGCCAACGGTGACCTGAGTAGCGGCCTGGCGTTGATGCTCGGCGTGAATTACTTGTTCGATAGTCAGACCCTGCTTAACAAGTCGTTTCTCCAACCAATCAGTGATCGGCATCACGGCGGGATCTTGTTCACGGAGTCGTTGCGTGAGTTGGACTACAAACGTCTGGGGAATCTGGTCGCGCTTACCGAAACGATCAGTCACGATAGGCACCAACGCGTTTGGCTGACGGGTCGCAATTTCCAAAAGTTTATCGGCCAGCTTGTCTGCCTGTTCGCGCTCCTCACGCGCACTAACAATCACGGTCGCCAGGCGCCGCAGGTTTTCCACCAGCGCCAAACGCAACGTGATGGCCACCGCCCATAATTCACCGATGGAAAGTGGAGCGCGGGTTTGATACGCCGCGATGAATCGCCGCAGCGTCTCTGTGTCCAGACGACAGTCGGTGTGCGCGATCAGTGCGAGAGCGACGGCGTAGATTCTGGGGTAGTCTTTGAGGTCGCCGTCCGTAAGCTTCGGCAATTCATGGTAATAACTCTTGGGAAGGTCTTCGCGGATCTCACGCAGTTGTTCTTCAACGATATGAAAATTATCGACCAGCCACTCAGCAGCCGGCGAAATTGTTCGGCCAAACCGAATTGCATCAACCAGCGTCCGGTAAGCAGCAACCAGCCGTCGGCCGTTGTCTTCAAGTCGCGGTAGCAGTTGAGCCCGGCCCTTCTTCGTAAGCGTCTTATGCTCGGTGGCCAAAGCCCTGGCATATTGCTCAAGACGTTCAACGCTGAAGATCTCGGCCCGGATCGGCTGCTCGTCATCATAGTTGAAGGCCAGACCTGACTTTGCTGAGAGCGATCCAAAAAACTGGTTCATATCTTTGAAAGGCAGCACCGTCCCTGGTTACAAAGTAATGAACGCAAGGCGCGTAATGACGAAGTTTATTTGCCTCAGAATATCACGACTTCGAACGCGGAAGCTTGACGCGACTAATTTGCAGAAGGAAACCCCGCGATTCATGTCAAAGGCGAAACGATTCTGTCAAATTGAAGCGATACTCTCTTCACTCTGACCAATCACTCGGTCAGACTCCTCGATGCCCCGAAAGGCAAGCTACTCCAATTCTTTGCGTTTCCAGCTAGGCTTTGGAGGTATGGGTGTTGCTAATAATCCCAGCAACAAGCAGGGTTTAAGGGGGTCCCACTCGCGGCCCCTGGTTTCCAAAAACAATTCCTAAGTCAGGCCAAGTGAATACACAAAAGATTAGAAGCTGGTACATGCTTTCGGTTGCACTCGTGGGTGCAGCCGCTGCTTTACTATGTGCTTATCGTTTACCTCTGGCACAACTGGACTCAAAGTTTCTCGCTCTCACCCTCATAACGGTCTTTATCGGATCGCGTATCACAATCAAAATCCCCGGCGCTCGCGGACAAATCTCGGTTTCTGACACCTTCATCTTTCTCACCATGCTGCTTTACGGCGTCGAGGCGGCAGTGGTGTTGGCTGCTGCAGAAGCGATGTCGTCGTCAGTACGCTTCACTAAAAAACCAAGTGTTCTGTTCTTCAACATAGGCGTGATGGCGGTTTCAACGTTCATCACATCCTCGTTGTTTCAGGTGGCATTCCCGAGCTTTGACGTAAGCGAAGCTTACTCTCCAAACTTCATGGTCGCGTTGTGTGGGATGGCCCTGGTTCAATACGTTTTGAATTCTGGCTTGATTGCAGTTTGCGTGGCCTTGAGCTCGAATCACTCAGTTTGGTTTAGCTGGCGCACGAATTTCTTATGGACGTCGTTGACTTACTTTGCGGGCGCATTTGGAGCGGCCATCGTAGCCCGTTTGACCAGTCAGCTTGGCTTCTATTCCTTCATCGCGACCGCGCCCATCATAGTGATTGTCTACCTCACCTATCGCACCTATTTAAAGAACGTTGAAACAGCCGCCGCCAAAGCGGAGCAAGCTCGATTACACGTCGAAGAACTAAACCACCACATCGCCGAGCAAAACCGCATAAGCAGGGCGTTGGTGGAGAGCGAAGAACATTTCAGGAATGCCTTTGATTATGCGGCGATAGGAATGGCGCTGGTGTCGGTTGAGGGCAACTGGTTGCGCGTTAATCGCTCGCTCTGTGAAATTGTTGGCTACTCGGAAGCGGAACTGCTCGTCTCAGACTTTCAGGCCATTACTCACCGAGAAGATCTCGGCAACGATCTTGCCGAAATTTATCGAATGATTGCTGGTGAGGTCCTCACGTCTCAATTGGAAAAGCGTTTCATTCACAGACTGGGTCACGACGTTTGGGTCTCGAGCAGTGCCTCTCTGGTCCGCGACGCTCAGACTCGTCCACTTCACTTCATTTACCAGATCCAGGACATCACCGAACGTAAACGTGCTGAAAAAGCGATCCAGACTCTTTCACTCGCCGACGAATTGACGGGACTTTATAACCGTCGCGGTTTCCATGCTTTTTGCAAACAACACCTCAATACCCTGCGACGCACGAACAAAGGTGTGGTCGTTGCTTATGCGGATCTCGATGGCCTGAAAGGTATCAACGACTCGTTTGGTCACAAGGAGGGTGACCGTGCACTGGTCAAGACTGCCGAACTCTTGAAAGAGACTTTCCGCTCTTCAGATGTGTTGGGTAGGTTGGGTGGCGACGAATTTACAATTCTCGCCGCGGTAGATCCCGAAGGCGGCGTGGAGAAACTCATCTCTCGACTGGAACAAAAGTTTGAAAGCTTCAATGCATTGAAGGTTCTCCCTTACCGTCTTTCCATTAGCATCGGTGTGGCACAGCTCCAACCCGACGGCAGTGAGTCAATGGAAGACTTGATGGCAAAGGCAGACCTGGCCATGTATGAAAACAAACGCCAACGGAAAAATAGCGGGCCATTGTCAGAGCCGCCGACAGAACTTGCAGAGGTGGCTCTGGCGGGCTAGTGGTATTTAAAGAGGTGCTTGGAACAGAAGCGGCGCGTCATAAACGTGCCGCTTCTGTTTTTTGTAGTATTCTCTGCGGTCGAAATGGACCGTGACCAGGAAGCTCATCCGACTGAGGAGTTCCAAACGCCACCGCCTGATCGTTGGCGCGCCTTAGCGCTCCTATCACTAGCAGAACTTCTCGGTATGTCGCTGTGGTTCAGCGCCTCAGCCGTAGTACCTGCCCTAAAACTTGAATGGAATCTAAGCGACTCCAGCGTGAGTTGGTTGACTATTGCTGTCCAACTCGGATTTGTTTGTGGCACCTTGCTGAGTGCATTCCTCAACCTGCCTGACGTTATACCGGTTCGTTATCTCTTCGCTATCTGCGCTTTTGCCGGAGCCTTAACCAACGCGGCGCTCGGTTTGTATGCACACGACGGCCAAACTGCTATTGCATTACGTTTCATGACGGGCACGTTTCTAGCTGGGGTTTATCCACCGGGCATGAAGATCATGGCAACCTGGTTTCAGCGTTCGCGCGGCATGGCGCTCGGTGTTCTGGTTGGGGCATTGACGCTTGGTAAGGCATCGCCCTACCTGGTTAATGCTCTGGGCAGTGTGAATTGGCGGCAAAACCTTCTTCTGATCTCGCTACTCGCGTTAGTTGGTGGCTTGATTGTGCTGCTGTTTGTGAATGATGGGCCTTATGGGGTTGCGCCGGCGCGGTTCAAATGGAACCAGGCACTCGCGGTCTTTAGCAACCGCGGAGTCAGGCTGGCAAGTTTGGGCTACTTCGGCCACATGTGGGAATTGTATGCAATGTGGGCGTGGGTGCCGGTCATGATCCGAGCAAGCATGTTGGCGCAAGAACAGTCCGCGTTGCCGGCTGAAATTGCTTCCTTCCTCGTGATTGGTTGCGGGGCGCTCGGCTGCGTGATTGGTGGATTGCTGGCTGATAGGTTGGGACGTACCATCGTGACTTCCTGGGCCATGGCCATCAGCGGCGGATGTTGCCTGATCATCGGCTTTCTATTTGGCGGTAATCCTCTTCTTCTGCTTTTCGTGGCTGCCATATGGGGGGCCACCGTTATCGCCGACTCGGCCCAGTTTTCAGCATGTATAACCGAGCTCGGGGATAAACAATACCTTGGCACAGCGTTAACCATGCAAACCTGTCTTGGCTTCCTGCTAACCAGCGTATCGATAGAGCTCGTGCCATACGCCGTGAAACTTGTTGGCTGGCGGTATGCGTTTGCGATTCTCGCGCCGGGACCTTTGCTGGGTATGGCGGCCATGTTGCGGTTGCGGTCGCTGCCTGAGGCCTTGAAGATTGCTCAAGGTAAAAGATAGGTGAGGTAGTTTGTGTCGTTGAGTGTCTGATTCAGGAGACTTCAGTGGACAATAAGTCGTTAAAGGATCGGGTGCGCAAAATTATTAGACTATTGAAGCGCGCGTACCCAGATGCCAAATGCTCGCTGAATCATTCCAACCCTTTTGAATTATTGATCGCTACAATTTTGTCGGCCCAGTGTACTGACGCGCGAGTCAACCTGGTCACCCAGGATCTTTTCCGCAAATATCGCAAGCCCGAAGACTATCTCAAAGTCCCTGAGAAGGAATTGCAGCAGGACATTCGTACTACGGGATTCTTTCGCAATAAGACAAAGTCGATCCAGGGAACGGCTAAAGCTCTAACGGAAGAACATAAAGGCAAAGTGCCGCAAACGATGGACGAACTACTCGAGCTGCCGGGAGTGGCCCGTAAGACCGCGAACGTGGTACTCGGGAACGCGTTTGGCATTAGCTCGGGCGTTGTAGTTGACACCCATGTCACGCGCCTGTCCCACCGCCTCGACCTCAGCCAACAGAAGACGGCCGAAAAGATCGAACAGCATCTGATCGAGATTGTTCCCAGGAAGGAGTGGGTTATCTTTTCGCACCTTCTAATAGCCCACGGTCGGGAGATTTGCCGGGCGCGGAACCCCCTTTGCGCTGAATGCGTAGTCGAAAAACTATGCCCATCTTCATACCTCAAGACCGGCGTAATGCCGGGAAGTTGAGCCCCGGTTGGCCAGCCTGGGCGAGGGAAAAGCCCCGCCGGACACCCGCTAGCAGATCACCTGAAAGGTCGTTACAATGACCCCGCTCCGCCAACTCCAGTTATCAATCGTCATTCCCGCGTTGGATGCTCGAAGTTTACCTTTATCTCCTGTCGCCTTTCGCTAGATTCCGGCGCCCAATCATCATCGTCACAAGCTCACAGGAGGCGGAGCAGTGAGCTACCGCTTTCCCTGGTACCGGCTTAGCGACGAGCATCTGCTCGACCTACGCATTTGCGATCTAAACCTCAAGATCGGCGGTTCTTTTCTTGAACCTCACATAAGGCGCCTATACAGCGAACTCAACGATCGCGGAATTCGCTTCAAACCGCACGTCTGGCTATCGGAGGAATGGTTTTCTCCCGATGGCGTGCCAGGGATTGCCATTCCGTTTTACCTGGCCCACCCGCGTCTTATGAAACTTGAGCGCAAGCAGATGTTGGAGGTCGAGGGTGGCACTGACACGGAATGTATGAGAATTCTCCGTCACGAGGCGGGGCACGCTCTCGATACAGCGTTCCGCCTTCACTTCAAACGACAATGGCGTGAGCTGTTTGGATCGTTCGCCAAGCGCTATCCGGATTTCTATAAGCCCAAGCCCAGAAGCCGAAACTATGTGCTGCATCTCAGGGCGTGGTACGCCCAAGCTCATCCGGCCGAAGACTTTGCTGAAACGTTTGCGGTTTGGTTGACACCGCGATCACGCTGGCGCAGGCGCTATAAAGGCTGGCCGGCACTGCGCAAACTTGAGTATATCGACGAGGTAATGGGCGAACTGGCGGGAACAAAACCGCGAAACCGCACGCGCACCAAGGTTGAACCACTCTCGGCAATACGAACAACTTTGCGGCAGCATTACCGCAACAAGCGAGAGAAATACGACTTTGATTGGCCCGCAGTTTACGATCGTGATCTCCGCCGCATCTTCTCGGACGACCCACGCCATAAAGGGCGACCCAGTGCGGCTAGTTTTCTCCGCAGCGTTCGTCGTGAAGTTCGCCAGATCGTCGCTGAAGGCACAGGCGTCCATCAATACACGATCGATCATGTGCTCGAAAACATGATTGATCGCTGTAAAGATCTCAAGCTTCACGTCGCCACCCCAGCGCGTGAAGCACGCCGTCGCGTCATGATTGTATTAACTGTACAGGTAATGAACGTGCTGCATTCGGGTTATCATCGTATCGCGGTATAGCCGCCTTATGACATTCGAGCCTAAAAAGAAACTTCGCATTATCGTTCTCGTTCACCAGGACCTGGTGCCTCCCGACTCACTCGACGGACTCAGCGATAAAGAGAAGCTTGAGATTAAGACCGAATACGACGTTACTTCCACGCTCAAGAAGATGGGCCACGAAGTTTATCCGATCGGTCTTTACAATCAATTGAATGTCATCGGCGATGCGTTGATGGAACACAAGCCCCATATTGCTTTCAATCTGCTCGAAGAATTTCATGGCTACCCTTTATACGACCAGCACGTCGTAAGTTATCTAGAGCTGATGAAGCAAGCTTATACGGGTTGTAATCCGCGCGGTCTGACGCTCGCTCACGACAAGGCATTAACGAAAATGATCCTCGCCTATCACCGGCAACTGGTGCCCAACTTTGCGGTTTTTCCAATGAATCGCAAGGTAAGGCGGCCTAAACGTTTGACGTTTCCGTTGCTGGTGAAGTCAATCAGCGAAGAGGGTTCGGTCGGCATTGCGCAGGCTTCTGTAGTTCATGATGACGACAAATTGACTCAGCGGGTGGAGTTTATTCACCGGCAGAATAAGACCGCCGCGATCGCGGAGCAATATATAAAAGGACGGGAGATCTACGTTGGCGTCATCGGCAACCAGAATATCCAGACCTATGCTCCCTGGGAGCTGGTCATGGAAAAACTCCCCGAGGGAGCCGAAAACATCGCCACCCTTAAGGTGAAATGGGACCCGGCATACCAGGAAAAGGTCGGCGTAGTGACTCGCGCCGCTGAGCTCACTGCGGAACAGCATAAGACTCTGGAGCGGTTGTCGAAGCGCATCTACCGCTATCTGTTTCTCAGCGGGTACGCGCGGCTTGATTATCGATTGACTGAAGATGGGCAGTTCTATTTGCTTGAGGCGAACCCGAATCCTCAAATTGCTGAGAATGAGGACTTCGCAGACTCTGCCGCTCACAGCGGCCTCCCCTACGATCAATTGTTGCAGAAAATTATGACCGTGGGCCTCAATTACCACGCGACTAGTGAGGGAGGATGAAGCGTCCGGAGTTGTAGTGGCGGGAAGAACTTGCTGATTGCTTGTTTTCCTCTCACACAAGACAACTTAAGGAGCCTGCCCGCTTGACCCTAATACTCACCCTTCTATTCGTGCTTCATCTTTATCGGAATCTCGCTCAAACGGCCTAGAGATGGGTTCAGTTTGACTGATTGTGTTTGATGATCAAACGATCTAAGGATAGTTAGCGCCTTTTCTCATTCCTCAGAAAAAGATTGTGAACCCTTTTGGGTCGCAATGTTGTCCACTAGTGTGATTCGTCACAAAACAGTCACATTGCGTCTTGTTCGAGCAATGCATACAGACTAAACTGCCTTCGCCTCCCGGTAGTACCCCCTCACCAGGTAAGCGGCATTAATAAAAAATTAAGGAGAGAGTTCCCCTTTGCTTTGTAAAAAACTGTTCCCCTATGCACTCGCGGCCTGCTTTGCGGTCAACGTATTCGCGCAGTCAATCACAGCCCAAACTGAAGAGAGCCGTCCCCGTCAGATAGCACAGGCAACGTCGACTTTGACGATGTCGCCGCTGGATGCTGATCCGGTCATCATATCGCTGGCTTCTGAAGAAGACATCAGGATGGCCGCGCCGGTCACCGGCAGGGGTGCAGCCGATTCTCAATTCCGGCAGCTCATCACTGCAGCAATAGATCAACGACTGGGCACACGGTATCTTTGGGGTGGCACTGGATTTTCGGGTTTCGATTGTTCTGGGTTTGTTTGGAGCACTTTCAAATCAGCGGGAATTGATTTTGAGCGAGGCAGCGCTCGCGCCCTTTGGGCACGCTTTGCTGCGCCGTCACCGGATGAGAAATTCAAGTTTGGCACGCTCGTTTTCTTCAGCAACCTGACGCACATCGGTATCGTGGCTGATGAGCATGGCTTCTATCACGCCTCACGCCGTCACGGAGTCGTATATTCACCTTTTAATGACTACTGGACTTCCCGCATCGATGGCTTCCGAAAGGTTCCGATGCAGTCCCAGCTAATTACAACCGACTAGAGCGAATCTATTTGCGAAATGCGAAACGCCGGCGACTTGATTGGTCGCCGGCGTTTTTGCATTTGTTAATAGCGCGAAGTGTCGGCTGACAACTTGGGTCGGCGAATTCGGAGACGGGAGGGATAGCGACCGGGTTCAAGTGATGTCGCCGAACCACATGAAGTCCATTGCGGCGTGAAGTGGAGCAGCCACACCAGGGTCTTAGTCGCCTGCGCGGCTGGGAACAAAACCAGCACGATGCTCTTCATCACGTGCGTCCCAAACAACATTAATTTTATCTATCTGCACGAAGCACATCCGCTGTTCGTCGTCTCGCAAGTGCAACACGCCGTCTTCAACCTTCACAACCTCGCCGCGCACGCTGGAAACTCCGCCGCAGAAGACGTCTAACTTCTTGCCAATCATCGTCGATAAGAACTGCTGCATTTCTAAGCTGTCTCAATCAGTTCGTTTCAGGTTTACTTCATTCGTTCTTAAAGGTAATTTTCACGAGGGGAATGACATCGGGGTCGTTCTGCTGTTCCCTTTCAAATTCAATAAGATCGTAATAGGCACATCGTGAACTGGTGGGAAACTCCCGGCATGTTCCCGGCCGCGCGTGATAAATCGTGCACTTGCGCGTCTCCTGGTCAAGAAACATGCAAGCCTGACCAAACAATCGATCCGCTCGCCGGCGCAGTATTCGTTCTTTCCCCCAAAGTTTTGTAAAGCGGGCTGTAGCAGCTTCCGGCGTCAGGCTGAAGTGAGCCGCGAGTCGCCGAATGTCGCGCGGTCCAACCTGAACACGGTCGTAGATCGAACAGCAGTAGGCGACGCATTTGTCGCAGTCATATTTTAGAACTTTCCCGTTGGTCGTGGTTAAGGCCATGTTCTACTCGATATGTAGCTACCGCCGCTTCGACAACTTATATTCAGAACCTAACAGCTCCATAAACTCGGCGCGACGATCGTACAACCTCTTTGGCGTACGCGGCGCATGTTTCGCCAAAGCATAAGCCGTAATGATCGGAAGCGCCACAGTAGAATCAACGTAGCAAACAACCGCATCCGGCAAGCGATCCGGATCAACCTTTCCCCATGAAACTGCTTCACCCGGGGTGGCGCCGGATAGACCGCCTGTGTCCGGTCGCGCGTCGGTAACTTGCAAGAAATAATCGTGGCCCCGCTCGTCGATACCGAGCACCTCCTGAATCTGAGGCTCCGTTTGCAAAAGGAAATTTTTGGGAGAGCCGCCACCGAGGATGAAACATGCTGACAAGCCGGATTTCTTCTTGCCGCGGGCCGTCTTCGTTGAACTCCCTCCGCGCTTAGCGGCCAGTACAATCGCGGCAGTTTCGTTGACATCCAGCGACGGATCAAAAGCCAACTTATTTCCCTGCAGAGCTTTTGCCGCTACGTTCATCCCGATCGATGAATCGCCCGGGGAGGATGTGTAGATCGGCACGGCAAACTCATAAGCAGCAGCCAACAGGGACTTATTCTTTTGACCCAACTTGCGCTCGCGCTCCTGCACATAACGACCGGCGAGGTAGTGAAACTCAGCGGTCGACATCGACTTTTGAAACTCAGGCGCGGTTATGATCTTGCGAAAGAACGCGTCTGTATCCAGCAGCACTGAATAATCAAAAAAGACGTCATAAATGCGGACCACCTCTTCCTCACGCAAAACGATATCGGAGGTTTGCGAATTGCCCTGATGCATCGCGAGACCGATGCCAAAATGCGTGTCGTGATAAAGATTGGCGCCGGTCGAAATGATCCAATCGATAAAGCCGGCCTTAATTAACGGTATCAACGCTGAGATTCCGAGCCCAGCCGGAGTGAGTGCGCCGGTTATCGAAACGCCGACGGTAACGTCGGGCTCAAGCATTTTGTGCGTGAACAACTGACACGCCTCGCGAAGTCGGGCGCCGTTGTAGGCGAGAAAGGATTCATCCACCAGCTCAGCCACGGTGGTTCGCTTATTAATTGGGGCGGGATCAATCCGTTTTCCTTGTAGGAATCTACTGGTTTTCTTGGCCATCTCGTTATCTTGTTTGCGCTCTTCTCAACTATTTAATGCACTAGTTTTCCATCGTCAGAGTTAGCTGCAGCCGCGCGTTTCACGCGCAACCTGCCGATGCGCCGTTCATCTGCTTCCAACACCTCAAGGTCCAACCCACGAAATGTCAGATGCTCTCCCGGCTGTGGCACCTTACCAGATTCGTTTATTACCAATCCGGCGATTGTTGTGAAGTCGTCGGCCTCGATCTCCATATCAAAAAGACGTTCCACCTTGCCGATTTCAGTGGAGCCCACCACCTCATACGAGCCGTCGCTCTCTGCTACGATCTCCTTGAGGTCTTCGCCGCCGATGTCTTCATCTTCTATCTCACCGACGATCTCTTCCAGAATGTCTTCCACGGTCACGAGGCCCGACACCCCGCCATACTCATCAACCACAACCGAAAGCTGCACGTGAGCTTTTTGCATTTCCTCCAGCAACTCGGCGAGTGGCTTGGTTTCCGGGATGAAATACACCTCCCTAACCATCGAGGTAATCGGTCCATTCTCGTCGCCCTGAGCCCATCGCTCCAGTAAGTCGCGGACGTAAATCAATCCCTCAACGTTGTCGATCTGATCGCGGAAAACAGGCAGACGCGAATATTTCGATTCGACCATGACGTCTCGCACTTCGCGAACAGTTGCAGTCACTGAAACGGCGACTATGTCGGGCCGTGGCGTCATTACTTCGCTGACCCGAGTATCACCAAATTCGAGTATGGAATGAATCAACTCACCCTCTTCTTCTTCGAGGATGCCTTCCGCCTCACCCACGTCAATCAGGGCCTGAATGTCGTCTACTGAATCCTGTTCTTCATCTTCCTCCTTGGTGACCTGCTCAAGCTCTCTCCGCCGCGATCGATCGAACAACCGGTGGAATGGATCTGCGGCAAAAGCCATCAATGGCAGGAGTGGCCGGATTGCCGGCAAAAGAAATAGCAGGGTGGCTTCGGGATCTCGCGTGGAGATGAAGAGTGGGATCAGCTGCCGAAATATTCCGGCGAGTATTAGTCCTGAGAGGAGGCCGACCAGGATGAAACGTCTTTCCTGGAACAGCGTCAGGGAAATCGAAGTTACTAAGACCGCCACCACGACCAGGAGGATTTGAATGGTAGCGGAGATTGCGAAAGTAAAGCGGGGGCGATTCTCGAGCACCTGCATCAGGAATTCGGAAGAACGCAACTTCGAGCGCTCCTGCGCTTCCGTTATCAGGCGCCGCAGTCCAACGTCGCTTAGCTGGCCAAACGCCATGTCCACCGTTGCCAGTAACGACAATCCCAGCAGCAGCAGGATGGTCAGAATTATTTCAAGCTGCATTTATTGGTAAATAATAATTCGTCAATCGTAAATGGTAAATAGACCCAAAGATTTGGCACTGGTTTAGTTTGGTAGGGGCACGGCATGCCGTGCCCCTACTTTCGGCACGAATTGCTCGAGCACGATTCAAAGTGAACCAGCACGATTTGTCATTTTCATTTTTCATTCTCATCTGTAACGGAGATCAACGACAACTCCTTGGAGTACGCCGAACTGTCGGCGCTATCTCCCACGTTTCGTGTTTTGCAATGGCGAAATGAAAAATGACAAATGGAAAATCTTTCGGTCCTTCAGCCGGCGATACCAAGTTTCTTTCTTAACCGAAGCTCAAGACGATTCATTTCACCCTTATCAGTTTCGTGATTGTACCCACTCAGATGCAACAACCCATGAAGAATAAGCTGGGCCACTTCCTGATCAAAAGTTAAACCATTTTGCTGCGCTTGCAAGGCTGCTTGTTCGGCTGAGATCACAATGTCCCCAAGCGTTCGTTCTTCGTTGCGTTCAAATCTGTCGTCACCAGCCGGAAAGGAAAGCACATCAGTGGTTCCCTGCTTACCTCGCCAGCAACTATTGAGAGTCCGCATCGTTCGGTCTGAAACAAACGCGATAGTGACATTCGCCGTTTCGCTATTGGTAACTTTCAGCGCCTTATCAGCGAAGGTCTGCCAAAGCTTGCAATCGAGGGTTATCTTCCGCTGACGATTGATGACTTCAACCATCTATTTCGCAATCACCTTATCGGCGCCCCTGCAAGCCCTATCAGAGTTAAATATCTCGCTTCCGGGAATGTTCGTCGTAGGCTTTGATGATCATTTGCACCAGCTTATGACGGACGACATCCTTCTCAGTGAAATAGATAAACTCTATGCCTTCGAGATTCGCCAGCACGCGTTCAGCCTCAATCAATCCACTGCGCTTGCCGGCCGGCAGATCAACTTGAGTCACGTCGCCGGTTATCACCGCTTTGGAGCCGAAACCAATGCGCGTTAGAAACATCTTCATCTGTTCGCTGGTGGTGTTTTGCGCTTCGTCGAGGATGATGAAAGCGTCAGACAGGGTGCGGCCGCGCATGAATGCCAGGGGAGCAACTTCGATGACCTGCTTTTCAAGCAGCTTCGTCACGCGCTCGTAGTCAATCAAATCGAACAGTGCGTCGTAGAGCGGTCTTAAGTAGGGATCGACTTTCTCCTGCAGGTCTCCGGGAAGAAAACCCAACTTCTCGCCCGCTTCAACTGCCGGGCGCGCCAGCACGATCCGGTTAACCTGTTTCTGCATCAGCGCCTGCACGGCGAGCGCGACGGCCAGGTAGGTCTTGCCGGTGCCAGCCACGCCAATGCCAAAAACAACATCTTGCTCCTGAATTGCCTGGATGTATTTGCGTTGAGTGGCCGATTTTGGCGCGACTTGTTTTTTGCCGGCCGGATTGAACCGAGCTTTTGTAAAGTAGTCGCGCAGGCTAAAGGCGCGATCCTCGGCAATCTGGGCGAAAGCTTCGCGCAATTCTTTGTCCGTGAAAGTCCGGCCTTCACGAAAGAGCGCCGAAAAGTCTTCCAGTATTCGTTGGGCTGTCTCGACATCTTCCGGGTCGCCATCGATGGCCACGTCCTGGCCACGCGCATCAATGCGAACGTCAAGCAGCGTTTCGAGGTATTTGATGTTCTGGTCGTGAACACCAAAGAGTGTTTCTAATCCGCGAGGCGGTAATTCAATTTGTTTCAAAAGCTGGAACGGGCTCCTTGTAAAAAACAGGTTGGAATTGCTGAAAAGAAATGCTGTGCGGGATGGTGAGTCTGGCGAACAAATGCTGGCATATACAGTGAATGCGACGCTACTACACCACTCAGTGAGTGTCAAATAGAAGACTCACTCCTGCCGCAGCAGGCCGCTGCTTGACACTCCAAAGGGTGGTCCCTATACTCCCTCACTTGCGCGCGGGAGCCCTTCGTGCCAGACTGCTTTTGAACTATAAAAAGAGAGTTATTAATAGGAACTACTGGAGAATTTGATGCCGAATCATAAGTCAGCGGAAAAGCGTATGCGACAGAACGAGCGACGCCGCAAGATCAATCGCGGCAACCGCAGCCGCGTCAGAACATCGATCAAGAACTTGCGCAGCGCGCTCGGAACAGGTGACACGTCGCAGATCAAGGAACTCTTGCCTGAGACGATTTCTACTATCGATAAGGCAGTCCAGAATGGCGCCCTACATAAGAATGCTGCGGCGCGTTACAAGTCGAGGCTTACCAGTCGTTCGAACGCGGCCGTCGCCAAGTAACTAACGACTACAATTTGCGTGAACGGACAGACATTTTGTCTGTCCTTTTTCTTTTGGTAGAACAGACATTCTTGTCTGTCCATATTCTTAAGATGGACAGGCAGGAATGCCTGTCCTACTTTGAATCGCGTCATGCCAAAACACTACTCCAACGAAACCGAAATTGCGGCAGTGGTCAACGGCTTTGAAAGCTGTACTACGAAGAAAGAAGCGTTCACGCATCGTGAACACTTAACGGTCGCTACCTGGTATCTGCGCCATTCAAGCGCGGAAACGGCATTGGAAAAGATGCGTGCCGGTCTGCAACGCTTCCTGAAGCATCACGGCGTTGGTCCAACCAAGTATAAAGAAGACGTAACCATTGCCTGGATGGAGTTGATTCAGCGAACGCTTGACGAGCAAGATTCAAACCTTTCATCGCTGGCGGCCATCAATCTTGTGCTCGAGCGCTTGTCAGACTCGCGTTTGGTCGTCGACGCGCAGACACCTGACAAAAAAGCGCGTGAGAGGCAAGCTCCCACGCGCTTGTTGCGGCCCAGCCGTCCCCCCGACTAGAGCAGCTTGGCCGTAACCAATTTTGTTAAAGGATTGACGGTGATTCGCATTACCTTCGTCACCGATTGCAAACCACCTCCGGGAGCACTGCCTCCGCTTCCCCCGCTGCCTCCTCCCGGAGCGGCCCCCGCGTCGCCTTCTCCACCAGGTCCTCGTTCAAAAGCAGTGACAACTACGTCGAAACTAAACATTTCGGCCGCACTGTCGTTAAATTCAAGCGAGCGATTGCCGGTGATCTCCAACCCTCCAAACTCTTGATCAGTACCCAGCAGGTTTGAGTAACCAAACAAAGCGGCAGTGCTTGCGCTCTTTCCGTTACCGCCATTGTCAGCGTTTTTCACGGTCACGGTTCCTGACCCCGACGTGATTCCCACCACCTTGAGATCTACCAGCGGGAAGTACGTGGAGGTTGAGTTGTTCCTGATGTTCAAATCCATCCGGAACACACCACCACTAAAGCTGACGTTAGACATGGCGGTAGTGATCAGTGACGTGATGTTTACCTGGGTACGCCGGTCAACTAACACCGACACTGAATTACTTGGCGCGGTCACGTAGGTACCGATTTGACCTGGCGCCAACGCCTTCAAACGATAACTAACGTTGCCGTTGGGCTGGTTGGCGAGCGTCGTACTGGTTGCGCCGCCACCCGCGGTTGCGACCAACTCGTAGTCACCACCGGCTACCGAGCGCTCGATCTCATAACCGGTCGCACCGAGTGTAGGCTGCCAGGTGACATCAAATGAACCGTCGAAGTCCACGGCCTGACCGCCAGTGTTCGTGAACTCGGCTGAAATAGCATTCACAACCGGAGGCGTGTTGCCTTTGTGGAGCGTGGTCGTGACCGTGAACTCCGTCCCGGCGCCCGAGAAGCCAATCACTCGATGGCGATAAGTTCCCGACCGTTCGATACGTATGCTCACAAACTCAGGACCAACGCCGTTACCGGACTGTTCGATGACGTTCCCATCAGGATCAAGCAACTGGTAATCGAGATCCGGGTGACCGGTTTCACCAACCTGCGTCCACTCGGTTCTTGCATCAATCTCGTAGGTCGAAGCATCAACCGTAATAGGAATGTCTTTATAGGTGACACCTTCAGCTTCAGGGAGAAACTCCTCGTTGACGTCGCGCTGCGCGCCGCCATCACTGGCCGGCATGATGTCTGTATGTGTCGTAGTGACCAGGACCGGCTCGATGGGGAGGCTCCAACCAGGCTTAAAGAAGAATGGCATGCGCAACGACTCGCCACCATCGCTTCTTCGCGCGGTAAGGAACCATTGCATCTGAATCCGCTCGAAAACAATGGAGGTGCCATTTGTCTTGGCAGCCATCACGCTGCGAAGCGCGTTGCCATCAACCGTCGCATTGACAGTGAGTGTAGCCTCGCCGTTGGGCGCCAGGGTGACACTCGATTGAGAAGTGGAAACGTTGATCCCGGCCAGTTGCAGGTCGCGATTATTTGCTACCCCAATGTTGTAGGTTCCACCCTGACCTGAAAGATCACGCACGGTGACGGTTACCGGTGATGTGTGTGTGACGCGACTGTTAATGACAGCGACTTCGCCGAATGAGTGACTTCCAAGCATTCCCGGATTGCTGATGCCATCGCCAGCCACTCCCATTAGCGCCTTAGCGTTCATTGCCTCGCTAACGTCTATCAAACCGCCGCCCTGGGCGACGATTGAGTCTGCCGCCAGACCTTCCGGCTTTGCCGCGCCCGCGCTGTCGCGCATGTTCGTGGCCGTGTTGATGAAGGCTGTGCGAATCATGTCGGGACTCCATCCCGGATGCGCTTGCTTAATCAAAGCCACTGCGCCTGCCATGTGTGGCGTGGCCATGGACGTACCATCGATCGCCGAATAATTAGGCGCACTGGTTGAATCAGTCGTCATTAATCGATTCGGCTCGGGAAGGTAATCAACAGTCGAAAGCGCACTCAGCAACGATCCGGGGGGACCGCAGCGAGGACCGTGACACCTGGGGCCGAAATGTCTGGTTTCACCTGACCGAGGCCAACCACCGGGCCACGCGAGCTAAAGCCCGCCATTTGGCCCATGAAGGAATCAGTCATGAATTTGTTTAGTCGCGCCGGCTGTTGCGAGACCGCGCCATTCGCAGGGTTGTTGTTGTCAGTCGTGGACATTGCATTGATCATGCGCGTGCCGTCAGCCACTGAGATGGTGACGGCTGGAATCATCGTCTTAATCGCATTCGCGCCATCGTCGCTAATCAGTATCAGCGCGAGTGCACCCGATGCCTGTGCCTGCGCGGCAAAATCGAAGTAAGTAAAACAGAAGCAGTTCTGCACCAGCGCGATTTTCCCGGCCACCGAAGCGGGCCACGGTCCAATACCGTTATCGATGTAGACATACGGCGCGGTAATAGATGTTGCAGGCGGTGGCGTCGAACCGGACATTTGATTCAGCGGTAAGCGGCCGGCGCCCGGTACGTCGATACTCCACACTTCTGCACTTCCGGGGTGGGTCGTCGCTCCCACGGAGATAACGTGGGTGCCGGCGGCCGGCGATCCCGTCGTTCCCTCACCAGGACCAGAGTTACCCGACGCGGCAACCACGGTGGCGCCCGTAAGAGCTGCGTTACTGGAGGCGACTGCAGTTGGGGTATTTGGACCACCACCACCACCAAGGCTCATGTTGATGACGTGCGCTACGGGCTTAGGAAATCCCGTTAACGTAAAAGGAGATACAGAATCTTCAAGCGCGGTAATGATGTCGGCCGTTTGGCAGCCGCCCAACAGACCGACGCCGACAGCAGCGGCGGTAGAGCCGACATCGCTACAAACTTTGTAAGACATGATCTTCGCTTGCGGAGCCACGCCGTGAACGCGAATGTCGTCTGCTGTGTTTGGCAAACGATCCGCGCCTGGCACCTGGGCCAGATAGCCGGCCGCGGTTGAGGCTACGTGGGTTCCGTGACCGAAACCGTCGTACGCGGCGGTATCAGTCAACGGCAGGTAATAAACAACCTTTTGATTGGAATTGGTCGCTGCCGGTGTCGGAGGCGCAACGGCAAGGCGCGGCGGCGTTGGATCGCCACCAAACATCGGATGAGTCCAATCCACGCCCGTATCGATCACCGAGATGTAGATTCCCTGGCCTTCATAACCTTCGCGTAGATTGTCAAACTGCGTCAGCTCTTTCACCGATCCATAAACCTGAGGAGCGCGAATGTAGTTGACGCTCTTGTTGAGAGTTGTTTGAAGAATTTCGTTCTTGTGAACATTCTTCACCTGGGGCATGCCCTTGATCGCTTCAATTGAAGCGGGAGACACCCTGAGAGCAACGCCGTTGTAAACCAACGTGTAGCGAAGCGGGATGTTAGCGGCCAGGCTGCCGTCCAGGTTTTTGACGTCGCGTGACATCAAGGTTGCGTTGATTCCGTTCGCAGCGAGGGCGGCCAGGAACTCATCCTGTTTTGCGCTCAGACCGTTCCGGTATGCTTGCATTGCTTCGGTAGAAACTGAACCGCCTGACTTTCTGGTTTTCGCCTCATAGACAGCACCAGGGTCATCCTTGAGTTCAACAATTACAGAGACACCGCCCGTGGCAGTGGCTGAGTTGGTTGCCGTCAGATTGAGTGCCACGATGGTCATGGCAAGAAGAGCCAGCGCGGTGATTACCGAGCGGAGTTTAAGGGTCGTTGCGAACATGTAAGGGCCTCCTAGATTTTTGAACGGGCGCGGCTTTCGATTCCCGTTGTTTGAACATGCCCGGAATTTACAGGTTGGCACTTGAGAAATACTTGAGGGCTAAATTAATTTCTAAGACGTCTTGAAACTTCGGAAACAGCCGGAGATGAGGCCTTTTCTGGTTGCTTGAGCAAAACTTGAGATGTTTAATGGGTTTGGCCTCGGGATTAGAGAGCCGGTTTTGAGGGCAAACAAGAAATGGGGGCAGGCCACGAATGCCTGCCCCGAAGGGCACGGCGATGCCGCGCCCTCTCTCGCTGACACCATAGCTACCTAATCAGCGAGACCGATTTGGTTAACGGATTGACGATAAATTTCAGCGTAACCCCTCCGGGTAGTGAATTACCCGAACTTGTGCCGCCACCCGTTGACGACCCAGATGAGGAGCCACCCGAATCGCCTCCGGCTGCGCCGCCACCGCTGGCCGCTCCTGCGGCATCCGGGAGATGTCCTCGAACTACTATGCTGAACTGGAACATCTCCGATGCCGGGTTGTTGAACTGCAATTGACGTGTGCCACTCGTCTCACCCGGCGCCAGCGTTTGGTCCGTTCCCACCTGTGAGGTGTAGTCAAAGCTGGCTGGAGAACTCACGCCATTACCTCCGTTGTCCGCGTTCTTCACGCGCACACTTCCGCTACCGGAAGAGACAGACGTGACCAGAAGTTGTAATGGTGAAAATACCGAAGTGCTTGAAGAGATGTTCTTCAGAGTCTGATTGAACTGGAAGACGCCGCCAACGAAACTGACCGAACCATCAACCATGCGAGCTTCGATCAAAGAAGTAACATCTGCCTCGAGGCGACGGTCAACGACGACGGATTTAACCGCGCTTGCTGGACCTTTCGCCAGACCATCCTGAACCGAGTACAAACCACGCACGCGATATTGGAAACTTCCATTGCCGCGGTTGCTGATGTCATACGTCGTTTGCGACGCAGGTACATCAGCTAACAAAGCCCAGCTGGTTCCATTGTTGTTCGATTCCTCGATGCGGAACTTCGCCGGCGCGTTAGTGCCCGTGGCGGCGAAGCTCAGTTGATAGTTGCCGTCGATGTCAGTCGCCGGATTGCCGGTAAATTCAACGTTGCCCGCGTTATTCAGGTTCGGCGCAAACGTTGAAACAGTCGGCGCGATGGCGCGATATTGGAACGGCATGCGCAATGTCTGGCCCCCGTCAGTGCGCGCTGCCGAAACATACCACTCGATTTGAGTTGGGTTCGCAGGGACCGACTCACCATTGACGGAGATGTTGACGTTGAACGCGGCAGTACCACCGGCGGGAACTTCAATCGCCGAGATCGGTTCCCCTGCGCCGTTAGTGAAGCTGACCGTCACGCCATCCGGAAGATTTCGCACGGCACTTGAGCTGAGCTGGTAAACACCACCGCCGTTCCCATTCGTGACATCCGTGATCGTGACCGTCTTTGTCCGTACATTGGTGCCGACTACTCCGGCGATCGGAACTGCCCCAAAATTGTGACTACCGAGAAAATCCGGATGCCCAGGCGAAACGCCGCAAAGAGGCGAAGGGTTACCACCATAGTTTGGACAAAAATTATTGGGACGCGCGGCCACGGTTGTACCGTTAGGTCCAATCGCTCCGACTCCCATCATTGCTTTTGCGTTAGCGGCGGCGAAAGCGTCTACCAAACCCGCCCCCTGCTGATTGATCGTTTGCGCGCCATCCGCTGCAGGCGAGCCATCTGCCTTTCTCAGATTAGTA
This sequence comes from Pyrinomonadaceae bacterium, assembly GCA_963728625.1. Classification (GTDB taxonomy): domain Bacteria; phylum Acidobacteriota; class Blastocatellia; order Pyrinomonadales; family Pyrinomonadaceae; genus PSRF01. The sequence goes on along the minus strand of CAVSKU010000011.1, from coordinate 47,078 downwards.
GCCGCGTTCATAACCGCCGCACGAATCATCGAGGGCGTCCAGTGTGGATTCTTCTGTTGCACGAGTGCTACGACTCCGGCCGTCATCGGCGAGCTCATCGAAGTGCCGGAAGCGGAGATGTAACCGGTTGGATCAAACATCATTGACTGGTTCGTCGCGATACCGCCGACGCGGACTGTCGCTGACAAAACAGAAACGCCCGGCGCAGTCACGTCCGGCTTTATCATGCCGAAGCCGGTGACCGGGCCCTTCGAGCTGAAATCAGCCATGGCTGGCTCGAACACCAGCGCTTTGTTAAGTCGCATTTGATTAGTTGAAATAGCTCCGAAAGCAGTCGAGCCGATTGCATCTTTTAGGTAAAGACCGTTCGGACGCGAAATCCCGACTACGGGGACTGTAGACTTACGTACCGTAGCAGCCGTCAACTCACCATCCACGTTGTTATAGATGACCACTGCAATCGCACCTTTAGCGACGGCAAAAGCGGCTTTGTTTGAGAAGAGACCCGTACCTGCAGAGGGCGCTGGAGGTGACGTGTTTACGCTGCCCCCTCGCTCTATCAATGCAATCTTTCCCCGGACTGAATCAGGCACCTGATCCGGAGTCTCGGCGAGACCGCAGAATACATAGTTATTCGTTATGTCGGCGATGATTGGCGCGCCCCCATCCAGTGGGAACGCCTTCATGTCGGTGCGATTGCCACCGCCAATTTCATCTAGCTTGTTAGGAGCTGAACCCGGATCGATATTCGCTGCTACCGTCAACACGCGGCGACCGGTTCCCGGTGAGCCAATCGTAGTTTCACCGGTGGGGTTGGTTGGCGTCGGCGCGCCGCTGTTACCCGCGGAGGCGACGACGGTGGTGCCGCCTAGAGTAGCGTTATCGCATGCCACCGATGTGGGATAATTTGGATCGTTGGTCGTACTGCCAAGACTCAGATTTATCACGTGAGCTACTGGTTTCGGATAACCGGCGATCGTGAAGGGCTGCACCGCATCTTCAATTGCCATGATTATTGATGGAGAAACACCCGACCCCACGGTCGAAAGCACTTTGTAACCCATGATCTTCGCTTGCGGCGCGACGCCATGAATGGAAACGTCGTCCGCAGTCAACGGCAATCCATCCGGGCCGGGTGCCTTCGCGAGATAACCTGCGGCGATGCCGGCCACGTGCGAACCATGTCCAAAGTCATCTGTGACTGCACCGGCTGTCAGGTTTAGGTAGTACGGGACCTTAGGGTTTGCGTTGACAGCAGCCACCGAGGGCCCTACGCCAAAACGCGGGGGCGTTGGATCGCCGCCGAACATCGGGTGTGCCCAATCCACACCGGTATCAACTACAGCGATGTAAATGCCTTCGCCGTGATAGCCGGCGCGCTGTAGCGTGTCATCCGCCGTGAGCCTTGGGTTGCTGTTATAGAGCGAAGAGGCGCGCGTGTATTTAACTGCGTTGTCGAGGTGCAGATCTATCTCCTGCGAGATGTGCACCGACTTGACCTGGCTCATTCCTTCGATGGTTGAAATCGCCTCGGTTGGCACAACCAGGGTGAGACCGTTGAAAACGTAGTTGAAGCGAAATTCAATGTTTGAAACTTCGCCGTTCGGTCCATTTGGGGCATTAACAGTTTCGAGTTGGTAAGCGATGCCGGCGGCACTGAGCTGATTTAGAAACTGATTCTGTTCGGCGATCAGGTTTTGCCGGTACGCCTCCAAATCAAATGCGCGGCCGAAGGCTTCCGCCTCAGTCTTGGCGACGATCACTGGATCGGCCTTCAATTGCACAATCACAGACTGTGGCGCCGCCGTTGCCCTAACAATGTTTCCTGCAACTAAACTTGCCGCGATCATCGCCACCACGATTAAGGTAAGCGCTGACATTTTTATAAATTGGCTTGTTGACATCGCTCCAACTCCTCTCATCTCTTGCAAAAGTTTGTTTCTCATTTCCTGATCCCATTGCCAGTGGTAGCAGTATCCGGATCAGCCTTGAGAAATACTTGAGGGGTTAAAACGACGGTTTTGTTGGCAATTTTGGGGATTTCCCTAACGCTTGAAGACTTGAGGAAAACTTGAGGCTGGGCTGGGCGGAGCTATTCGGCGGGCATTTTCTTTCCAGTGACAACCAACACCTGGGCCGGGAAACTCATTTCACCGGCAGCAAAATAGTCTTTCACCCTCTGTTTCACACGGCGATTGATTTCATCGACCTGTTCCGGACGAAGTTTGGCTAACTTTTCTCTGAGAGTGTCCGACATCTCGCTGCGCAGCTCCCAGAAATGATCCGGATCAATCGGGGCCTCAATATCAAAAGCAAATGTTTGTTCAGAAACTGTCGAAGCGCCTGCTTCTATTAGCAGACTCGAAAGCTTGCCCGGTTTCGCAAAGCGAAAGGCGCCCGGCGCGTCATCATCCTCAGGTTCCGGTACGACAAAGATGTCGAGCACTTCTGTAACTCGGTTGAAGAAGGGGTTGACGTCCTTTGAGCTCCATACCACAAAGGAAATTACCGCTCCTGGCTTCACGACTCGGTGGATCTCACGCAACCCTAACAACGGTTCGGAAAAGAACATCGTTGATAGCCGGCCGACGGCTACGTCAAAGTAATCTTTGGGAAATGGCAAGTGCTCCGCTGACGCCTGTTGGAATGTGATGTTGGTTAGCTTACGTCGATCAGCTTCTGAGCGCGCTGTCTTCAGCATGCCCATTGACGGATCAGTGTAGGTAACTGAACCAGAAGCGCCGAGGAGGGGTGAAATAGTGAGGGACGGTTCGCCGCTGCCGCCACCGATGTCGAGCACCATTTGGCCCTCACGAATTTCCGCAGCCTCGATCAACGCGCGCGTTAGCGGCGCGAACATTGTTTCGATTAGGGCCTGATGTTTACTCCAGTATTGGGAGGAGGCTTCCCACGCGGCGAGAACATCGTTCGCTTCACTCGCGGGCATCGTTATTTGGGCTCGACCGGCAGTCCGGCTTTTTCCCAAGCCTCCAGGCCGCCGAATAGTGGGTGAACGTTTTTGTAATCGTGCGCCGTCAGTTCCTGCGCCACACGGGCGCTGGAGGCTTCGTGCGGTCAAGTGCAATAGGTGATCACGGTGCGGTCATGAGGGATTTCAGATAGGTGTTGTTCAACCTCGTCTGCAGGTACGCGGACGGCCCCGGGAAGTTTCGTGGTAGCCTCAGACCATGCCTTGTGATTGCGCGTATCAACAAACGCGAACTGCTCGCCCCGATCCATCCTCTCTTTAACTTCGTCAACAGTTACTCGTGTTGCTTCCATACCCGTAACCTCCTTCACGCCATATCGAATAAAAGTATTTCTGATTCAGTTTGGCCGCTTACCTCGACAGCCTGCTCGCCAGTGATCGCCGCGCCATCACCGTGCTTCAATTCGACGCCGTTCACGCTGACTTGACCGCGAGCCACCTGAAGCCAGGCTTGTCGCTTATCTCTCAGCTGATGCTTCACACTTTCCTTATTCGCCAACTTTGATGCGTAAACATCTGCGTCCTGATGAATCGTGACCGAGTCATCCCGCCCATTTTGCGAAGCAATCAAACAAAGCTTTCCCTGTTTCAATTCGTCGGCAAACATCGTCTGTTCATAACCGGGCTCGAGACCGCGAGCATTTGGCATGATCCAAATCTGAAGCAGGTGCACGGATTCAGTAGTTGAGGGGTTGGCTTCGCTGTGTGCCACTCCTGTTCCGGCGGTCATCCGTTGCACTTCACCGGGTTTGATGATCGATCCGTTTCCCATGCTGTCCTGATGGGCCAGCTCACCTTCCATGACATAGGTAATGATTTCCATGTCACGGTGCGAGTGAGTGGGAAAACCGTGTCCTGGCGCCACGCGGTCTTCGTTGATCACGCGCAAGCTGCCAAAGCTCATATGATGGGGGTCGTAATAGCGATCGAATGAAAACGTGTGGTAGGTATCCAACCACCCGTGATCGAAGTGGCCGCGCTCTTCTGCTTTGCGAATAGTGATCATTATGTCTGAAAGTTTAGAGTACAAGCTTTAGCTTGCTGACTAACCCGGAAACCAACAAACCAACCTGAAGGTTGTACTCTGAACCTCTCGCCTCCAGTTTAGAGTACGAGCTTTAGCTTGTGGTTCAGAGTACAACCATGGGAATTGAGTTCCGCATCGCCGCAAGCTAAAGCTTGTACTCTGAACACCTAAAGGTTGTACTCTGAACTCGTCGCATTCAGAAATACGATAACCAACTCATTCAACCCGCTTGCATCCTCATCGTCAAATCTGCCCCGCAACGGACTGTCCAGATCGAGCACGCCAATCAACGCGGCATCTTTAACCAGCGGGACAACGATCTCAGAGTTTGAGTCGCTGTCACAGGCGATGTGACCCGGAAACTGATGGACGTCCGCGACCACGACTGTTTGCCTAAGTTCCGCCGCCGTTCCGCAAACACCCTTGCCAATATCAATTCGCACACATGCCGGTTTACCCTGAAAAGGGCCAAGCACAAGTTGATTGTCCTTGTAGAAATAAAACCCTGCCCAGTTTACGTTGGGAAGCGAATGATAGAGCAGCGCGGCGAAGTTTGCAGCGTTAGCCATAAGATCCTTCTCGCCTTCGAGCAAACTACGAAGTTGAGATAGCAAGTGTGCGTACGCCTCCCGCTTCGAATCAGTGACTTGTTGTTCTAATTCAAAAGTCATGCCTTCATTTTATTCGTCACGGGTTCGTGGATTATCTCATTAACACCGAGCTTCAGCGCGGTGAGATCAGCGAGCGAGCAGAATAAAACCGTTAAAACGGTTTCGCTTTCGCACGTCGTTTAGTGTCACCGGGCTGAAGCCCGGCGCTAATAATAAGAAAACTCCCTTGCATTCACTTCTCTTGTCGTGCCTGAATCGTCGCGCTAGTTTCCTCATCTGACGGCCGAATGCTGATCACCACTGATTTCGAAACCGGTGTGTTGCTTTTCTCCGCCACGTATCGTACCGGCACGAGTACATTCGCCTCGGGAAAGTAAGTGGCCGCGCAACGTCGCGGAATGCTGTAGGGCACCACCACGAACCGAGGCGCCAGTCGTTCTTCTCCTTCAAAGTGGCTGGTCAAATCGACCTTTTGACCTTCGACGAGATTCGCTTCACTCATGTCGTCACGATTCAAGAATACAACCCGCCGGCCATCGTAAACTCCTCTGTAGCGGTCATCCAAACCATAGATCGAGGTGTTGAATTGATCGTGACTGCGGATTGTCATCATCAAGAATTGCCCGGGCTTCAGCTCGTGATGAGGAAGCTGGTGAACAGTAAAGCGCGCACGCCCGCTGGCCGTCTTGAACACGCGATCACGCGGAGCGCTTGGTAAGTAAAAACCACCCGGCCGCCGCACACGCTGATTGTAATCGTCAAACCCTGGCACCACGCGCGCGATATGATCTCTGATACGATCATAGTCCGCTATTAACTCTTCCCACTCAACACCCGACCTTTCACCCAAAGTCGCACGTGCCAATCTTGCAATGATCGCCGGCTCACTCAACAGCTCGGCGGAGGCAGGGGCCAGAAAGCCTCGCGATGCCTGAACTACGGCCATGGAATTTTCTGTAGTCACAAATTGCGCCCCGGTAGCCTGTACATCAGTTTCAGTACGACCAAGGCAAGGAAGAATCAGGGCCTGTTCGCCGGTAATTAAATGTGCGCGATTGAGTTTGGTTGAAACGTGTACAGTGAGGCTGCAGCGACGAAGTGCCGCGGCTGTGTATTCGGTATCAGGGGTTGCGGAAAGGAAGTTTCCTCCCAGTGCGAAGAAAACTCGCGCCTTGCCCCCGTGCATCGCTTGAATAGCATTCACGGTGTCGAAACCATGACGCCGCGGGGGCTCGAAGTTGAACTCAGCGCCAAGGCTGTCGAGGAAAGCATCCGCCGGACGCTCCCAAATTCCCATCGTGCGATCGCCTTGCACATTGCTGTGCCCTCGAACAGGACATAGTCCGGCGCCCGGCTTCCCAACCTGACCTCGCAACAACATCAAGTTTACGATCTCCTGTATGTTGGCAACCGCGTTCCGATGTTGCGTCAGGCCCATGGCCCAACAGAAGATTGTTCGCTCCGACTCAACAAAAATCTTCGCCGCTTCTTCCAGTTGGGTTCTTGACACACCACTCTGCTCGACAAGCTCATCCCAACGTGAATCATTCACCGCCGCCCTTAGCTCTTGAAACCCTTCCGTGTAGTCGCGAATAAATTCATGATCCAAAACCTGTCCGGGACGGCGTTCCTCTTCTTCAAACACCGCCTTCGCAATTCCCTTCAGCAGGGCCACGTCGCCATTTATGCGAACTTGCAGGAAGTGATCGGCGAGCGTGGAACCGCCACCGAGCCAGCCTAAGACGTCCTGAGGGTGCTTGAACTGAGTCATACCAACCTCGGGAAGCGGATTGATATGAACTAGCCGGCATCCATTGGCCTTTGCCTTTTGCAACGCGCTCAACATGCGCGGATGATTTGTGCCCGGGTTTTGTCCAATAACGAATATTGCCTGGGCTAGATTAAAGTCTGCGAGCGTCACCGTTCCCTTCCCGGCGCCTATCGTTTCACCCAGCGCTGACCCGCTCGACTCGTGGCACATGTTTGAGCAATCAGGAAGATTGTTGGTACCAAACTGCCTGACAAACAGTTGATAGAGAAACGCTGCTTCGTTACTGGTCCGGCCGGAAGTGTAGAAGATGGCCTCGTCTGGATGGTTTAGGGAATTGAGCTCCTGCGCGATCAATCTAAAGGCGTCATCCCAACTGATTGGTTCATAGTGGGTCGCACCTCTGCCCAGCACTAGCGGGTGCGTAATCCTTCCCTGCTTGCCGAGCCAAAGATCAGACTGGTCCGCGAGATCCACAACACTCCACTTTGAAAAGAAGTCCGGCGTGACTCGCTTGGTCGTGGCTTCATCAGCAACGTGCTTGGCGCCGTTTTCGCAAAATTCGGCGTGCGAACGTTCATCATCAGGTTCCGGCCAGGCACAGCCCGGACAGTCGAAGCCGGTTTTCTGATTTAATTTCAGAAGCGTCTTTACACCACGCATCACTCCCATTTCATCCCAGGTAGCCTTTGCGGTGGCGACGATGGACGGAATGCCGCCGGCTACTTTGCTGGGACTCTCGATCTGAACGAGGCGCGGCTCTTCGGGCGTTTGGGCACTGGGCTGGCTGATGGTTTCCCGATCTGACATCTTGCAAATCTAACGATGGTTTTGGATGGTTTAATTGTATTTCTTTGAGTGGTGATTAGAAAGCGGGGTGGTTCGAGGGGTTAGAGTACAAGCTTTAGCTTGCGTTTAGAGTACAACCTTAGGTTGAATTTTCCGCATCGCTGCCAGCTAAAGCTTGTACTCTGAACTTAAAACCTGTCGCCGTTTAGCAGCGCGACGGTTTGACCAACTCGCAGAGTTCCTGCCTTCAACACACGCGCGTAAATGCGCGAGTAGCCGGGATGCATTTTTTGAGAAATGCGCTGATATTTTCCGTCAACAAAGTAGGCGGGAATTGTGTTGCAGGGTGTGGTGTAGCTCGTTAACTCAACGAGCACTTCATCGCCCAGGGTGAGGCGTATTCCTGGTTCAAGCTTGCTCCAGTCAAGTCCGGAAATGGTTACATTCTCGCCAACCGCGCCCGGAAAAATTGTATGACCTTCCGCCTGCAGCTCAAGAATCCGATCCAACGAAAACAGGCAAAGGGCGCGGTCAGGTCCGCCGTGTATATCAGGGAAGCGATGATCGTCACCGGACATTCCAAGCTCACTGACTGCAGCTTCGCGCACCGCAAGTTTAGGAACACCACCCGGAGATGTGTTGAGTTGAAAAATTCGTCCAGTCATTTTCTTGGACAGTTGAATCAGATCGGCTAGCTTGAAACTCAATTGTAGCTCAAAAAGGTATCGTCGCAATGGGCGCGGTGTGAATTAGTAGTATCCCTAAGCTCAAATTTCTCTGTGCAAACTCTGTGGCTCTGTGACTCGGTGGTGAGTATTACTTAATCTTCGGTCACCACACAGGGACAGAGTCACAGAGGTTGCACAGAGTGAGGCTGGAATTGGGACACTACCGTGTGAATCAGATGGTCACCACATTGGGTCCTCACTCCAACATCAGAAATTTGACTTGCCATCTGCAATGCCTTAAAAACTCCTTCTCCTCTAGAAACAAAAAATACATCCGGTTGAGGGAAATAGATGATTCATCTCCTTGCTCGTGCTCTCGTCGCGTCGCTGCTAATCGTGTTCAGTTCAGTTCTGGTCACCGCCCAGGTCAAACCGGGTCGTGATCCGAACCAGCCTATTGACGAGGAATACACGAAGAAGATTCGCGAGTACACGACCGAGACATTTTTTAATTCGCCACTCACCGACTATCTCCCCGCCTCGGCCCAGGTGCCGACGCCCAAAGTCGTGCTCGGCGACGTTGCCGGATCCCCGGGCAAGCTCCCTTATGCTGAAGAAGTCCATCGCTACATGCGCCTCCTCGAGAAGGCCACACCGCGCGTGAAGGTTTATTCGATTGGCACGAGCGAAGAAGGCCGCGAGATGATTGCGGTGGCGATTGCCTCGGAACAACTGCTTTCCAGGCTCGAGGAGAATCGCACGCGCCTGGCAAAACTCGCCGATCCGAGAACAATACGCCTCAACGATGATGAAGCTGACAAACTGGTCGCCGATTCCTTTCCGGTCTACTACATCACCGGCGCACTTCACTCGACCGAGACTGGTTCGCCGACCGCGTTAATGGAGCTTGCCTACCGGCTCGCGGTCGACGACAGCGCTTACGTACGCACAATTCGTGACAACGTCGTCACCCTGATTACGCCCGTGGTCGAAGTCGATGGTCTTAATCGAATGGTGGATGTTTACAATTGGCACACTGCCAACCCCAAAGCGAACTATCCACCGCTCGTTTACTGGGGCAAGTACGTTGCCCACGACAACAATAGAGACGCCATCGGTCTTTCACTCAAATTAACTCGAAACGTGCTGAATACGTTCACTGGTTGGAAAGCCATAGTGCTGCACGATCTGCACGAGTCAGTTCCCTATCTTTACGACAACACGATTGGCGACGGTCCGTATAACGCCTGGCTCGATCCAATTCTGACAGACGAATGGCAGATGATTGGTTGGAACAATGTTTCCGAGATGACTAAGTTTGGCATGCCAGGCGTATTCGCACATGGAAACTTTGATACCTGGTCGCCCGCTTATCTGATGTTCATCGCGGCCACGCACAACGGCATCAGTCGCTTGTACGAGACATTCGGCAATGCCGGCGCCGACACGCTCGAGCGAACCCTGTCGCCCAGCGAGTATCAGCGCACCTGGTTCAAGCAAAACCCGCCGCTGCCGCGCGCGAAGTGGTCGCAGCGCAACAACAATAACTATCAACAGACCGCCCTGCTGACGACGCTCCACTACTTCAGCAACAACAGCAAACTGTTCCTCAAGAATTTTTACCTTAAGAGCAAGCGTTCGGTAGAGAAGCCACTCAAGGAGGGGCCAGCCGCTTATGTTTTTCCCGGCGACGACTCACGACCCGGACTGCAAGCAGATCTGCTGCGCACCATTCAAGCCCAGGGCTGCGAAGTTCATCGCACGACCGCGCCTGTCACAGTTACGTTAAGAACAAAGAAGAAAAGCGCGGCTGCCCCGGCGACGCCGGATGGAACTCCTTCAGCCACTCCGGCCGCGCTGGCTACTCCGTCTGATGCCACACCTCGCGTGTCTGCCAGCCCATCGCCAGCTCCGGCCCCGGCCCCTTCGCCAAAACCAGAAGTAGTGACGCGCACTTTCCCTGCCGGCTCTTACGTTGTGCGCATGGATCAACCCTACAGCCGCATAGCTGACGCCATCCTGGATCACCAGTATTGGGCCCCCAACGATCCGCAGCAGGACGTCTATGACGACACTGGCTGGACGATGGGCGAGCTGGGCAATGTCCAGGTGGTGCGCGTGACTGATACGAAAGTGTTGAGCGCGCCCATGGAGTTGATCAAAACAGGGGTTACCGCACGCGGCGGCGTCAATGGCACAGGCTCTATCTATCTCATTAACCACAATGCGGACAATTCGCTGGTTACTCTTCGCTATCGTCTCAAGGAGGTAGCAGTTGAAGCAGCCGAAGAACCGTTTGAAGCGGCCGGAAGAAAATTCAACCGGGGCTCTTTCATCATTCGCAAGGCTCCGCTTGCTGACTTACGCCAGGCCGCCACAGACCTCGGATTACAGGTTTACGCGGCGGACGCTGCACCTGCGGTGAAGACGCATCCGGTTAAAGCTCCTCGCATCGCGTTGATGCATACCTGGATTAGCACGCAGGATGAAGGGTGGTGGCGCATCGCGCTCGACCAGTGGGGTGTGCCTTACGCTTATATCAGCACGCAGGATGTTGCTAAAGATGCCGACTTGAGACGGAAGTACGACGTGATCATCTTCGCGCCGGTGGGTGCGCCGATAGAAAGAATCATCAACGGCATGCCAATGTGGGGAAATGTGATTCCCTGGAAGACGACTTCGTTAACGCCAAACATCGGCAAGATTGACTCCACCGATGACATGCGGCCGGGGCTGGGCTATTCGGGACTCGCAAACCTGCAAAAGTTTACGCAGGACGGTGGTCTTTTCATCGGCGTGATGGATACAGCCGAGATCGCTGTGAACGCGGGCTTTACGCCCGGACTTTCAATCGCGCGTTCCCAGCGACTCAAGGCCATTGGCGTTGTGCTGCGTTCAAAGGTTGTGGATGCTGCTAGTCCTGTTGCTTACGGTTACGGCGATTCATTACCGATCTATTCGTTCAATGGGCCAATCTTTAACCTCAGCAATCTTGCCGGAGGTCGAGGCGGGCGCCAGCGTCCAGCCTCGCGCACAACCGGCCGCGGCACACCCGACGATCCGGATGTCGTCCAGGGCAGGCCTCCTGTTGACGCGCCCGAGATGCCTACTGCGGAAACCTGGCAAGCCGTTCCTCTGACTGATGAACAGCGACGCAATGCCATCAACGTCATTCCTCCGGCTTTGCGTCCACGCGTTATCTTTCGCTATGCCGACAACAAGGACCTCTTCATCTCTGGTTTATTGGACGGTGGTGACGAAATAGCGGAGCACGCCATGATAGTCGACGTGCCTTCCGGACAAGGCCATTTCCTGCTGTTCTCAAATAATCCGATGTGGCGGGGACAAACGCGTGGTAGCTACTTCCTGGTATTTAACGCGATTCTGAATTTCGATAACTTAAACGCGGGAAGGAAACTGGACGAAAAATGAAGCAAGCCCCAGTGAAGTTAACCCTCTAAGCTAGGCTTCGTGACCGCAGCACTAACTGGGCTTTCGGCATCGGCGAGGGATCTTCGTAACGCCTCGGGCATTTTGCCAGGATTTGCTTCGTAGTACTTTAGTTGCTCCAAATTTTCTCTCAGTTGCGTTTCCTCTTGTTCGATAGATTTTAAACGCTGGTTCAATATAGATCGAATATTTGTTTCTGCCTCACTGTCTTCTGTTGCAGCACGAACTTGCGAACTCTTGCGATTAAATCTCTTTAGTTTCTTTTTCAAAGGATTCGAGATTTCTAGACACTTAGCTTCATGAAGCGAATATGAATCGTAAAACAGCCGTATTTGATGTCGTTGCTGCTCATTTCCTTGGAGCATATCGTCCAGAGTGGCGACTTCCTTGTACATTTTTCTTAGCAGACTACTCATATTGGAGTGAGCATATGTAATTAGGTTCAGATCGTCAGCTATGTCGCTTAAGTCTTTTTGCAAGGCGTCCGGAAGGGTTTCACCTTCAGTGAGTAATTCGTATCTATGCAATGCTTGGTCTATATCTACACGCAGGAAGATAATGTCATTCCTTAAATCTTCAAGATGGGATAGGAGTCGCGAGGGTGCCATCAGGGCGATCAGATTTTCCAGCAGAACCAGTATTGCAATGATTAGTCCTGCAAGGATGTATGGAAGTGTCGTAGCCTCCCCCACAGGGACTGGCAGCTGTCTGCCCAGTAATATTAGTGCAACAACTGAAAAAGGCAGTAACGCGAGAACGCCTATATAGCTTCCTTTTCTTGTTACCTGCGTGTTGCCCAAGGGAAATCTTATTTTCGCGTAAACGATAGCCGCGAGTGTTCCCAACGTCCATAGAATGAAAGTAGATATCACCATCGTGGCGCCAGGCCATGGCGAGAGACTTGATGCTACAAGAACCGCCGTCAAAAAGGCCAAGAATCGGAAGACGACCTTCGGAACGTAGGTGAAAAAGGCCTCGTTGCTCCAACGCACGCGACCCGGCCTTGTTTCAGGTGTGCTGATGCTGAATGCCCCCATACTTATGAGACCGATGTTATAGAGGAGCAAACCTGCAAGCCCGATTTTTTTTACATCATCGATTGGAAACGAGTTCAGAACCCGGGTCTCGTTAAATAACAACAGCAGTGCTCCGACAATACCGCCGATCATTGCCCAACTCGTCCAGCCGCTCCTTGTGTCGCCTTCCTTGAGTTGATCGATATCACGCTCGATGAGTCGAATCAATTCTATGTATAAAGTAACTAGCTCTCGATTCTTCAGCGCGAGCTGCTCGATATTTTTGCGAGGGAGTATGGTTTGCATTTGAAATGCTCCTCAAGTAACGGGGTACCCTTAAACGAGTCCTAACCTCATTTCCCAACAAATGGACGTGAAGCTTGAACTCTCGGCTAACCTCCAAAGGAATCCGACCTAAGCTCCGTTGATAGTTAGAATTCAGTCATCATTTCAGCGTCCGCAGATGGCGAACTCCGCTGGACCGGCGGGCAATCTATTCGCTAATTCGCGGAAAAGTGGTCTAACGAGTTAGATATCGATGAGGCAGACACTGCGTATAGCGAGGACAGGAACCTTGACGCAATGGTCGCATCTTTATATCTCAGTTCTGATAGATTCTCACCGATAATCCTGTTAACACCCGCTGGTCCCCCTGCGTTGCTCATGCACATGTCTCTTGCCTCCGGTCTTTAGGCAACCAGCATCCAAACCAGCCCTATCTCGCGGATACACGCAAGGTGCGGGTCCCGATTCATTCATCGAGCAAGTCATTCTCGCATCCCTCGATGTCTCCGAGTTAGTGGGCGCGGACTCTAGCCAGCCAGTGCATGTGATGCACAGAGTCGGAACTGCGGCCCGCTGGCGGGGACAAACGCGCGGCAGCTACTTCCTGGTCTTCAACGCGATTCTGAATTTCGATAACTTAAACGCGGGAAGGAAATTGGACGAACGGTAAAGGCTTGTCCAAAGTCCAATGTCCAAAGTCCAAAGTTTCTTGCATCTGTGCCAGAGCGGCGTCAACTTGGAGATGTAGCGCCGCTGCCGGGTCCGAAGGGTGGACATTGAACATTGGACTTTAGACATTGGACTCTGGACTTTGGACTCTAGATTCCTACTTCTTCGCTTGGAAGAGGTCGCTTTCCTCTGAGCCAAATAGATCTGCTGTCAGAGTCAAATTGTTTGTGACCTGCGCGAATGCCTCAATCGCTTTTGCTCGCTCATCAGGTCCAAGCAACTCCAGATGAAGCTTGAAGCCTTCTGCCAAACTTCCGAACGCAATAGAGAGCGGATCTGAGGGCGGTTGAAACTCCTTATATCCAACTTCGCGATCATAGGTCACTGACTCGATATATTTTGGATCCCGAGCGTGGAGAAACCGGATAGCGTGAATGTATTTCTGTATGAAAGTCCTGTTAGGATTTTCCTTTATATCGGATTGGTAGTCCCGCCAAGCCTGCAAGGCCGCGATATCAAGTTGCACATGTCGCGTTTGCGTAAAATCACTCTGGGTGATCAGACCACGAAGGTTTGCCCTTAACCTGGCTTTTTCCGTCCGATTCTTGTCCTGCGTACTCGCGTCGTTGGGTGGATACAGTGAGTCGATCAGGTTGTCGATGTCGTCGCGCAAAAACAGCACCCTTTGCACCGAGATATTCGGGTTTGCGGCAAATTGATGTAGTTGTTCGTAGCTTGAGCGATATTGCGTCAGATCCCTGCTGATTCGTTCCTCCTCGCGCGTCTGCCGATCACGTTCCTGTTGATTCAGAAACAGAACAACGCCCCAGAGAAATCCGGCGATAGAAAGCACTGCCGTAATGAGTGGTATATAGGGCGTGATTCCTTCATGCCACTTTCGCTTCGGCTGCAGATTCGCAATTTCAAGTCTTAGTTTTTCCAACTCGGCCTCGGCCAACTCAAGTTCAATATTCCTGGGCGGTGCAGCAACTGGTTCGTTATTGATTTCGTCTGGTTGAGTAGACATGATGAGGTACTCCTTTGAGAGGTTGCGACCGAGCCTCAGCCGCGCGGCTTGCGGCAGCCTTACGGCATCAATAGAAACTATCTGACGGGAGTCATTTCGATCTGATAAGAGCCTCCCGTGGTGCTATAACAATTATTCAGCACGATCAAGTACTCATTGTCGCTGTATAGCGTGTCTGACCATTCCGCCACGCGCGTCTTGAGCCTGGTGGGAGGTCTCACCAGATAGATGTCCATCCTTAACGGGCTGCTCGTTATTAGTTTCACTGTAACCTTTGAGTTTGACCTGACCTTCACTCGGTATTCATCTTTCCCCTCTTTCAAAAGAGAACCACTTAACTTAATCGGTCTGCTCTGTAGGTACACGGGCCGCGAAGTGACGCGACATGCCCGGAGTTGACCGGACTGGGCTTGAGCGGTAGAAGCAGCCAATGCAACAACTAGAAAAGCGAAGCCTGCTAAGCGTCTCATAATTTGAGCCTCCGCAAATTGGCAAAAGAAGTTGCCCGGCACAGTCCAGAGCCGGTTGCCTCAAACACGAGCAGCTTTATTAGTTATGAATGAGGCGGACATCGTGAGAAACGAGGACCTATAAGCTAGGGAACGATCGGCCACCTTATACCGCAGTTGTCCGGGTTTGTCACGATAAATTGCGCCCACCGGAGTTCACTTTTTGCGCGCGCGGCCCGAATAAGCAAGGCAACCCGGCTGGGCCAGTTTCCATCTCACGCACAACGCCCAAGGTGCGGTTCCCCATTTCAGACCGGGGGAGCGAGTTCATCCTCGCATTGCCGCGTGCACTCTCCCGAGTTTAGTGGTGCAGACTCTTAGCCGGTGCGTCTCAAGGCACGAAGTCCGAACCACAGCCCGCCTTACAATTGATTTTGAAAATTCACGTGTGTAAGAGGTGTATATGCGAAGACTAATCCCAGCCGCGGCAAGTCTGCTAGGTATCATTCTGGTCGTTACCAGTTTTCTTTCCCCAACAGGCCAGACTCAGGAAATCGTTCCGGGTCATCCGACCCCCGCGGTAAGCGCAGCCTTTCAATCCCGTGCATCGAATCTCATCATTCCTCAATCGCGGGCCTATACCCTTCGCGCCCAGGCACAACAGATTCAAATAAGCGAAGTCACCGCTGACGTTCGCATCGTTCAGCAAGTTGCGACTACCACGATGGACATTGGCTTGACGAACCCGAGCGCTCAGCAACAGGAGGCAGAAATGCTCGTGCCGGTGCCGGATGGCGCCGTCTTGCGTGGTTTCACTTTTGCCGGTTCTGCCAGCGAACCCACCGCAAAACTTTTGCCTAAGGCGGAAGCGCAAGCGATTTATCGTTCCATCGTCAGCAAGTTAAGGGATCCGGCGCTGCTGGAGTTTGCGGGTTACAACCTGGTTCGTTCGAGTATTTTTCCCGTCCCTGCGCGCGGCATGCAACGCGTTCGTCTGATCTATGAACACATACTGACGTCAGACGGAAACAGGATCGACTACGTATTACCGCGGAGCGAGTCTTTTGAAGCAACTTCGACGCCCTGGAAAATCTCAGTGCGGGTCCAATCGAAGTCGGCTATATCTGCGATCTATTCTCCCAGTCACCAGATAACCGTTGAGCGGCCGGTCTCAGAACAGGCAGTCGCTCGCGTTGCGGGTGAGCAGAAACTCGAACCTGGCCCGTTCCGGCTTTCTTATCTGGTTGAAGGAAATGGCTTGACTGCGTCGCTGATGGCTTACCGGGATCCGCGCGTTGGCGGCGGTTATTTTCTACTACTAGCCGGCGTCCCGGCGAGCGCGCGAGCGGCAGCCCCGGCAATCAAACGTGAAGTGACTCTCGTCATCGATCGCTCAGGCAGCATGGAAGGCGAAAAGATCAAGCAAGCCAAGTCTGCCGCGCTTCAGGTTGTCGAGGGACTGGAAAACGGCGAAGCTTTCAACATCATCGACTACTCCGACAGCGTGGCTCGCTTTGCCGAGCGGCCGGTTGTTAAGACCAGTAAAACAATCGCCGACGCCCGCGCTTACATAAAGCGGTTGAATGCCAACGGGGGCACGAACATACATGACGCCCTCGTCGAAGCGATGCGGCAGCCGCCTACACCGGAAATGCTGCCACTGACAATTTTCTTGACTGATGGTTTGCCAACCGTCGGCGTGACGCGCGAGTCGTCCATTCGCAGCGCTGCGGTCGCAGCCAACACACACAAGCGGCGTATCTTCAGTTTTGGAGTTGGATTTGACGTAAACGCGCCATTGTTAACCTCGATAGCCAACGCCTCGCGCGCCTCCGCCACTTTTGTTTTTCCAAATGAAGATGTGGAAGTGAAAGTGTCGCAGGTGTTTCGCAGATTGTCAGGACCGGTACTCGCTGACCCGCAACTGGCATCACTTGATCGCAGCGGCGCCGTGACCACGCGCGCTGTTCGTGAACTTCTGCCGGAAGAGCTGAACGATGTTTTCGAAGGCGACCAGATCGTTCTGCTGGGTCAGTATCAGGACAACGACCCACTGCACTTCCGTCTCACCGGGAACTACCTGGGCGCTCCGCGTGTGTTCGATCTCAAGTTTGATTTAACCAAAGCGACGACACGGAATGCCTTCGTGCCGCGTCTATGGGCCAGCCGCAAGATCGCTCGGCTCATTGAAGTGATCAGCGAAGCGGGGGCCGACAGCGCGGCAACGGCACGTGCAAGCAGGCCCGGGATGCCAGTGACCAGTGCAGCATCGCATGCGGGTGCACGGCCCGTTCCCGTTTTTGCTGCCGGGGCCGCGCCCGGTGTAGTGACTCTTGATCCGAAGCTGAAAGAGCTGGTTGATGAGATCGTGCGACTCTCCACTGAGTATGGCGTGTTGACTGAATACACGGCGTTCCTGGCCACGGATGGTACCGACTTTTCGGAGCGAGACGCGCTTAATGAGCAGGCGGTGCGATTCCTGGTTGGCGGTGCTCAGCAAACACGCAGCGGGATGGGCGGCGTAACGCAGGGCATGAACATGAGCACGCAAAGGACACAGTCCAGCGCGAACCGCTCAAACTTCTTTATCAATCAGAATGCTGAGCGCGTTGAGATTACCAACGTGCAGCAGATCACAGATCGCACCTTCTTCCGGCGCAACAACCGCTGGGTTGATGCGAGCGTGCTGGATCGAGAGAAGGCGTTGACACCAGATCAAACGATCGAGTTCGGCACGCCGGAATTTTATCGTCTGGTTGATCGGTTGGTCAGCGAAGGGCGGCAGGGAATACTGGCGCTATCAGGGGAGATGCTGCTGTCTGTCGACGGGAAGACGATTTTGATAAAGGCCCCGGGAAAACAGTAGGCAGGGGGCAGTGGGCAGCCGGCAGTAGGCAGTGGGCAGTCAGCAGTAAGAAGCAACGAGCCAGCGAAGCTGGCGGACAGAGTAGTAGCCCCAGGCGAAGGCGAAGCCGAGCCTGGGGAATCGAACGAGAAACAAATTGAGCCCAAGTATTGGGCGACAGATCAAAAAGATTTGTGTTCAGATTTCACGCCTAGTGTAGCTATCGCCCGCTTCGCGTGCTTGGAAGTGTATTGCTCGTAATCCCCAGGCTCGGCTTCGCCTTCGCCTGGGGCTACTACTCTATCCGCCAGCTTCGCTGGCTCGTTGCTTCTTACTGCTGAGTGCCCACTGCCCACTGCCCACTGCCTCCCAGCAAATCTCCAAAAGCTGATACCCGGACTGCAGGGAGACTGCGCAGCTGGCGCCTGTCCAAATGAAATTGAAAGCGTTGCGAACAGCAGTAAGACCGGAATGATCAGTTTCCGTCTCATTTGGACCTCCTATGATCAATCAGGAAAATGTGAAGCGACCGTTCAACTTCGTGGCAAGCAACGAAGTTATCGAGATGATCTGGGCAACATGGCCGCGAGCATTTCGAACGAGTCGTGAACTGCACTGTACGAGGTTCTCAATCTGGCGTTATTACTTCGCCGCGCGTCGGCTTTGAAGCTATTTAGCGCGCCGGCAAATTTCTTAAGTTCTACTGCAAATGCTTCTTTCTGGTCTGCGCTGGTGCCCGCCGGCACACCTACCTTGATGATCGCCTTGCCTCGAGAAACAAGTTCGGCAGCCTTTGATCGGATGCGGCGATAATCTTTTTTTGGCAACGCCTCGTGTTCCAGAGGATGCAGCACTTCGTGAAAGTCATCATACTCCTTGACACTGAACGCATGTTGCGCCGCCGCGAGAGTTGTAGCCGCCAACGAAAACGTCGCGAGAAGAAGCAGCGCGCACGCTACCAGTGCCGTCTTGCTTAAGTGCTTCAATACTGCACCTCCGGTTAGTTCAGACTGGAAAACATTAGCAGACAGATTATAATCCGAAGACCGTCAGGGAGCATCCGAGTAGTTTAGAGTACAACCTTTAACTTGGTTCTGAGTTCCGAAAGAGCAAGCTAAAGCTTGTACTCTAAACTGCAAGCCCTAAAACTATGTCTGAAAAATCTATTCAGGAAACCTATGCGCCAAACTTAGCGTGTTTTGGGTGCGGGCCCGCAAACGAAAAGGGTTTGCACATCCGCAGTTTTCCAAAAGGCGAAGAGGTGGTAGCCGAGTGGCAACCAAAACCTGAGTATGAAGCCTTTCCCGGAATGTTGAGCGGAGGAATAATCGGCACGTTGCTCGATTGCCATTGTAACTGGAGCGTTGCCTGGCACCTGATGAACAAAGCAGGTTTGGATCATCCACCATGCACAGTCACCGCCGATTACGCAATAAAACTTTTGCGGCCGACCCCCACCGACAAACCAGTCCGTCTGGCCGCACGAGTAGTAGAGTCAACAGACGATCGCGCAATCGTTGAAGCAGAGTTAATTGCGCATGACAAGGTCACAGCTACCTGTCGCGGAACGTTTGTCGCTGTCAAACCAGGCCATCCGGCCTATCATCGTTGGTAACGCACGAGAACCAGAAAACCAATTTAATGCCTGACCTAATTCATCGTCCTCGCCGCCTGCGTCGCAACGAACATCTGCGGGCGCTCGTCCGCGAAACCCGTCTTGCTCCGGAGGATTTCATTCTCCCGTTGTTTGCCTGCCCGGGTAAGAAGGTGCGACGTGAGATTCAATCCATGCCTGGTGTGCACAACCTTTCAGTCGATGAGATTGCGCAGGAAGCGGCGGCGGCCGCGGCGCTGGGCGTTAAGGGCATCATCTTGTTTGGACTACCCGAGGCCAAAGATGAAAAAGCTTCGGGCGCCTATAACGAAAATGGCATCGTCCAACAGGCTGTCCGCGCGATCAAGAAATTGACGCCTGAGTTAGCGATCATTGCTGACACCTGCCTGTGCGAATACACGTCACATGGACACTGCGGCGTTGTCCGGGATGGCGAGGTGTTAAATGACGATTCACTGGAATTGCTGGCGCGCACCGCGGTCAGCCAGGCTGAAGCGGGAGCTGATGTGGTCGCGCCTTCCGCCATGATGGATGGACAGGTGGCCGCAATTCGTGAAGCGCTCGACGCCTCAGGTTTTGAACATATCGCAATCATGGCGTACGCAGTTAAGTTTGCCTCTGCGTTCTACGGTCCATTCCGCGAGGCCGCTGACAGCGCCCCGGCCTTTGGTGACCGTCGCGCTTATCAGATGGACGCTGCCAATGCGCGCGAGGCATTGCGCGAAGCCGAGCTCGACGCGGCAGAAGGCGCAGACATACTTATGGTAAAACCTGCGACCGTTTATCTCGACATACTGCGAATGGTGCGCGAAGAATTTGATTTACCGCTAGCGGCTTATCACGTCTCGGGCGAATACGCGATGATCAAAGCGGCCGCGCGCAACGGTTGGATTGACGAACAACGTGTAATGATGGAGACGCTCACCAGCATCAAGCGGGCAGGCGCCGACATGATTCTTACTTACTACGCCCGCGAAGCAATAGCGGCGCTGGCTAAGGATGCAAATTGATGAAGTGAGACGGACGCTATGCGTCGTTTCACTTTCCATAAGACTTGGGGCAAAAAATGAACTGGTTGATGCAGCTTGGAATCATGGGCGAGGTGGCGCTGGCGATGTTGTTGGGCGGCGTGATCGGGTTTGAGCGAGAGCTGGCAGACAAGCCGGCGGGCTTTCGGACTCAGATGTTGATTGCAGGAGCCGCCGCCTTGCTGGTTGGTCTGGGTGACGCTTTAATGTTGCGCTTCCTTGTCGAGGGCAGGACAACTGTCACGGCCGATCCGATCAGGATCGTCGAAGCGATCGTAACCGGAATAAGTTTCTTAGGCGCGGGAACGATCTTTCGCCGCAGCGCAGAAGAACAGGTACAGGGTTTGACGACTGCGGCGTCAATCCTGTTATGTGCTGCGATAGGAATTAGCGTGGCCTTGCGGCAATTCGTGCTCGCGGTCGGAGTCACACTGCTGGCTTTAATTGTGCTGCGCGGATTGACGGGAATCGAGAATCGACTCACGCGAAAGAAGCGCGCGTAAAATACCACCGAGTTGCAAGGGTACCCAGCACTGACCTGCAGCAGTGTTGCAAGGCCTAAAAGCCTTCTAATTAACACCGGGCTTCAGCCCGGTGATTAGGCACTCTATTTCTGTAAACCGTTTTAACGGTTTACGGGCACCGGGAAACCGTTGAAACGGTTTGCATTTCCAAACTTGCCGTGGGTCACCGGGCTGAAGCCCGGTGTTAATTTCACGGCTCCGACACCATCTAATTTTTGTAGAAAAATATGGCGCGCAACCTTGTCGACTATCCACAGCTTCTAAAGGAACATATCCAGACGTAGCTAAGCCTTCAACGCAATGTGCTTCTCTAGCAGCTCAAAATTTAGCAGCCGCATCGGCACCGTGGCGGTTCTTCTGCTAACCGGTCCATTGGTAAGCTACGCTCAATCAGGACGTCAGCCGCCCAAACCACCGCACCACCCAAATCCGGCAACTGCCGTGACGGATGTGGCTACTCCCGATTCCACCGTCGCCAAAAAACTCGGCAGTCTGCAGCAACACACCAAAGTATTGATTGCGAGGCAGACTACTGAGAGAAGGCTGCCAACCGAAGACGTCGTCTATGCCAGCCTGGTTAACCGCTTAAATGAATATGCGAACCTCGAAGGGCTATCGATCGGAAACATGAAACGAACAGAAGCGGTAACGCGGGCGAAGTCAGAACCGGCATCGTTCGTGGTGTGGCTGGATTTTGAAGTTGATCGTTTTCAAAGCGGAACTATCATTCTAAACTCGCCGGATTTGGTAATCGAATACTCCATCCTTGCTCCGCGAACTGCGAAGCAAATGAGCAAAGGTAAAGTGTTTTTCCAGGCCATTGGCGGCGGCAGGTTGCGGAAGAGCGATTGGCCGGGCGGCACGCCGATACGAATCACACCTGAGGCAGCAGGTATAGGAATAGCCGAGCAACTATTCGATTGGCTCAGATTGGATGAAGTCAGGAAACGTCGCCGGCAGGAGTGAGCCATTCTCAGCGTGCGTTCAATTCATCGAGCGCAGCACCGAGCCGTCGTAGGCCTTCCTGCATCTCCTCTGTTTTCCCGCCCAACCCGATACGAAAATGAGACGGCATCTCAAAGAAACTACCCGGCACAACTGAGGTGTCATATTTTTGTCTGAGTAGTTGCTGAAGACTTTCTGCCTCCCCATCTTTCACGCGAGGAAACATGATTGAACCGCTGGTTGGCCTTATCGCCTCTAAATCACTTCGCGAATCTAAAAAGTCGTTCAGCAGCGCGCGGTTTGTGTCCAGTCGCTTTCGAGCCCTCGTTCCAATTTCATCTAGCTGCTGCAAGGCAACGACACTGAGACGTTCACCGGCATGAACTGGCGTGGCGGCAAAGAGGTCGTTCAATCTCCACATTCGTTCCGCTAGCGGGGGCGCGGCGAAAATCCATCCACAACGCAGGCCGCTTAATCCGAAAGCCTTGGTGAGACTGCTGGTGGCGACGAATTCATCACCCAGCTGAAACGACGTGCGCGGTTGCCTTTCAAAAAGCATCTCCAGATAGACTTCATCGACCAACACGCACGCCTTCACGTTGCGAGCGATCTCCCCGACCTGCCGCAGCGTTTCGTCATCAATGCTGACTCCGCTGGGATTATGAAAGTTAGTAATAACGATTAAGCGCGTGCGTGCGCTGACAGCCTTCTCGAGCTCTGCCGGCAGTAAACGGAAGCCGTTTTCAAACGTCCGCTCAAATCGTTTCACTTCAGCGCCGAGATAGTGGGCTAACGCTAGCAGGGGTTCGTAGGCCGGGCGCTCGAGCAACACTTCATCACCAGGCCTGATGAGTGACGCGAGGGCTAGATGATTGGCGAAGGTTGTCCCCGCCGCAGTGACGATGCTGCTCGCGTCTACCTGATAACGCACGGAGAGTGCCGCAATTAGCGGCTCGTATCCATAACCTGTCGTTCCTGTAATTTCCAGATCATCAAGACTGATGTTCAGTTCCCTCAAACTCACGTTTCCTAGGCCGCTCGTCGCGAGGTTGAAACGCGCTCGCGACTGGGTTTTGGCCCAGTGCATGTAGGCGGATGATTCAACTCGGCGCGTAGCGGTCATCGTTGGCTCCTGGATCGCCAGAAATAAAAAGCGGGAATTCCTGCCACCAAAATGGCAAGACCGATTAGAGTGTTCTCAGGATAGCGGTAGATAGTGTTCACCACGACGAGCCAACAGACCGCAATAAACAGAATCGTGGTAACCGGATGACCAGGCACACTGGCGATCCGCTCGGCTTTTTCTGTAACACTGGTTTTTCGTTTTCTGAAAACGAAAATGCAGGTGGCGGTCAGGCCAAAGAATATGAAGTCAACCGAGACTACATAATTCAATATTTCCTCATAACGACCTGATAGCGCGATCACAATCGCCAATGCACCCTGCAACACGATCGCTACCGACGGTGCATGTGTGCGCGGATCGAGTCGACCAACTCCGCGAAAGAAGAGACCATCCGCGGCCATGGCAAAGTAAACCCGTGGCGCAGTAAGCATTCCCTGGCTCAGGAAGCCGAGGGTTGAGATTGCTATTCCTGCCGCAATTGCTTGTGCGCCTCTCTCACCCAAGGCATGTCTCATAACATCGGTGGCGGGCGTGGTAGTGGCAGCGAGACCCGAAACGCCGAGCACCTTGAGGCAGACGACATTTACCCCCAGATAGAGGACCACCACACCGGTGACTCCAATTATGAGCGCGCGGGGAAGATTCTTGCGAGGTTCGTGAATTTCTCCCGCCACGAATGTCGCGGTTTGCCAACCGCCGTAGGCAAACAAGACCGGAACCATCGCGGCGCCAAACGCTGTCAGTAGATTCAATGAAACCGGTTGGACGATCTCGTTGGGGGTTGATGCTGCATTAATGCGCGCTGTGTCCACAACGCCGGCCAGGAACAGTCCGCAAAGAATAAGCGCCAGGATCGCCAGAATCTTTAGCACCATCAGCAGGCTTTGCACAGTGCTACCGGCTCGCACGCCGAGACAATTGATGATGGTGAGCACCGCCAGCGCCGAAGCCGCAACCACCCAGTCGCTGACATTTAGGTGAGTTAATTCCAAAAAGTAACGCGCGAAAGTTACCGCTACCGCCGCCATGCCTCCCGTCTGAATAACCAGCAGCAACCCCCAGCCATATAAGAAAGCGAGGAGCGGATGATAGGCGTCACGCAGATAGACATACTGTCCACCCACTTCCGGCCGTAATGATGCTAACTCGGCCCAAATGAAAGCTGCGGCCAGCGCGACCAGACCCCCGAGGATCCAGGCGCCGAGGATCAGGAATGGCGTATTAACCTGACGGGCGACAACGTAGGGATTCATGAAGATGCCGGAGCCGATGATGCCACCCATGACCAGCATCGTGGCGTCAAACAACCCGAGTCGCTTCGGCAAAGATGTGCTTTTATGGTCCACCGTGGCAAGGTCCTTTAAAAGAAAAACCGCGAAGTAAAGTTCTGCCGATAGAACGTTCGGCGAAGAAATTGTGGTTTGACTTCCCATTAACACCGGCCTTTAGGCCGGTGATACATGCGTCCGGTGATATGGGAAACCGTTTAAAGGATTTCCAAAGATTTGCCGTTGCTGAGCCACCGGGCTGAAGCCCGGTGTTAATGAAATGCTAACTACACCAAAAGCTATTGCGCGATGTCATTCGAACCTATAGTTGACAATGCTGGTATAACAGTCGGGCTTCTTCAAGATCAATTGCCACTGTGAAAAATTCATGAAACTCAGCAACGTCCCGGCCGGATCGTGGCTCTGGTTGTTTCCCGCTACTTATTTGATTCACATCCTTGAAGAGTATTACGGCGGCGAAGGTTACACGGCCCACCTTCTCCGCACTCGGGGCATTTATATGTCGCCGACGAGATTTTTGGTGTCTCAAATGATCGGCACTGCCCTCGTGCTTTTCGGGGTCGTGATCGCCAGAAGGCGCAACTTTGCTAACGCGTTTGTGATCATCATGGGCGCCATCGTCCTGGTGAATGCGTTAATCCACATGGTGAATAGCCTTCGGACCCTTGAATACGAACCGGGTTTGCTGTCGTCGATTGTTATTTGGTTACCGCTGGGCGTCTTAACCCTGATCAAGTACAGACGAAAAGTGGCCAGCCATCGGGTTTACTGGTCCGGTATCGCAATCGGCGTTTTCGTGAACCTCATCATCGCTGTTTTCAGCAGCCGTGGTGGCCGGTTGTTCTAATTGCAATCCGCCAAATAAAAACCGGAGCCCGCGGCCGAGCTCCGGTTTTTGTGTTTTCTAAACTTCTAACTCAGAAACTGCCGCTTGCTCCTCTGAATCCGTGCAGCGCCTGCTTCAATCCCCAGGTGATGACACGCATGTTGTCGTAGCAATACCCGAGGATGTAATTGCAGGTTGAGAGGCAGTGTTTCGTACAATCAACCTTCATCTCATCGAGTTGTTTGACGTCAAACTTGTGATTACCCACCACGCCCCAGTCGTGCGTCGCCGAATACATCGGGAAGCAGGGCGCGAGCGAGCCATCCGTGCGGATGATTAGCGAGTTCTGACCGGCGCGACACTGCCAGGGTGGTACCTTGCCACGCATCAACATCTTCATGTCTTCCATGTGCTGGATGGGATTGACCATCTTGTAGCCATGGTTAACGCGTTTGTCGTTGAGGTAATCGAGTAGAGCATCTACCTTCGGCCAGTCGTCGGGCGTTAAGTAGGTTTGGTTCTCGTTGAGATGTTTGAAATGGGTTTGCTCCGTCATCGGTGTTTCGTTGATGTGATAGTCGGTAGCAATACCGCTGTCATGAGCAATCTCCGTCAGTTCCTTCACATCGTCCATGTTGTTATGGCAGATGTTGATATTAAACATGACGCTGTAGCCATAGTGATGCTGTCGTTTCACGAGGTAATCAAAATTTGCGCGAATGGGCTCGAGCGCTTTTGGCAGCGACTTGCGATCCTTGACCGAATCGACCGCGAGATTAACCGTTGCGATACCCGCATCGCCCAGGCGGTCGATCACGTCTGGCTTCATCAAGCGACCGTTGGTCGGCAGGTAAACAAAAATGTCTTTCTTCGCGCTGTAGTAAACAATCTTGTGAATGAACTTCGGGCGCAACAATGGCTCACCGCCCATCAACGCGAGCACGCGCGAACCGATCGAATGCAGCCAATCAATAGAGCGCTTGGCAACATCTTCGGTCATCCCCTTCACCGCATTGTTGTAGGACCAGCAATAATGGCAGTCGAGATTGCATTTCCATTCAGTGAACAGATACGGAATGATCGGGCGCAAATCACCACTGTGCCAACGTGACTTGAAATAGGGAGAACCCCACGTTTTCCAGGTTCGAATCGCATTGAGCTTCTGATACTCGCGCTTAGTCATCTCCACCGGGTCGGGATGCTGGGGATAGACTGGTTCCGGCAATACCTCTTCCGGCATTGGCTCCAGCTTCGGGCGAGCTTCCGGTTTGTAGAGAATCTGGTGAAGCTTTTGATCGATACGAAATGGAGGAGCATCCGTGCCCAGGTCAGTCGCTACAGGCACGCTGCTAGGTATGTTCTCCTGTATTTCAGCCATGATGTGTCCTCTCTGGATTCAGGGTAAGGGAGCAGACTTGTGCGCGCCCGATAATCGTCCAAATTTTTGAAAGAAGCACGATATTCCCGACTCAAGTAGCAGAGTGTGTCAGGTTCCTAATGAAGACGAACGGCTCCCGCTCGAGAGTTAGGATTTCGGCAGATCGAGGCGAATATTGTCTGATTTCCAGTTTAATTGCAAGCCTTTCTAAGTCGAGGTGGTGGATCACTTTGATTGTTACGAGCAACTTTTTACTGGGAGCGCGGGCGTCTCTCCCAAATCCACGCTGATAACACAAGTCGGCTAGCGCTCGGTTGCGCGTCTGTATGAATCGCGGTACGCTTGCGGCTTTTGTTAGCGGCCATTTGTCCCGACTAACAGTCAGTTAAAGAACTTGAGGAAATCAGCTTGGCGACCAGGGCAGAGGCGATCATTACAGCGGGTTTGAGACCCGACCTTTTTGCGGAACGAGGTGTCGTTTCCTTCAGCCGTACGCTCTTGATAGCCACCCTCACCTTCCTGGTTGTTGTTGGATTCGGTTTTCGCGCTACCCACCTGAGTGCTGATGGGTTGAGCGAGGACGAGCTCAACAAGTTGCAGGCTGTTGCCGACTATCGCGCCAATGGCCTGACAGCGGCCAACAGCGAGCACCCGTTCCTCATGAAAGCGTTGCAAACAGCCAGCCTTGTGCTAGCCGACAAATGGAACAGCATAGCGGTTTTGAGCAGCCAGAAAACGGTCGCTCCTGAAAGCGCGCTGCGATTACCCGGCGTTATCCTCGGTGCACTCAGCACAATTCTAATTTACCTGCTAGCGGCGGAGCTTTTTGGCGCCGAGGTCGGACTGATTGCCGCCGCCTTATGGACGTTTGATCCGACCGCGATTGGATTCAGTCGCGTAGCTAAAGAAGATTCCTTTTTACTTTTCTTTTTTTTGCTCGCAAACGTTTTCTGGATGTGGGGACAGCGCGTGGCCGAAAGCGAACCGCAGCGCAATCCGGAGAAGTACTACTGGGCCACGGCCGCGGCGTTTGGCGCCATGATGGCCTCAAAATATCTACCACAGGCGCTGACGATCAGTTTTGGCTACTACTGGCTTTTCCAGCGAGTTCCGGAAACACGTTGGCGACTCGGCAAGAAGCGCATGCTGATTTTCTTCGCGACCATGGCGCTCGTCTTCCTTGCGCTCAATCCAACCATACTCCTGCCCGCAACCTGGCGTCAGATGGGACTATTCGCCGGACAAAAACTAATCGGCCATGATGCTTACGAGTTCATGGGCAGGCTTTATACGCATCGCATGACAGATTGGCTGGCTGGGATTCCCTGGTACTTCTATCACGTGTTGATCGCGGTGAAGCTTCCAGTGTTGGCGGTGGTGGGCTTCGTCATCGGGTTACCTTTGCTGTTTCGCAGAAAACTCGGTGACGGACGTTATTTCCTAATACTGTGGCTGTTTCTTTGGATGATGACGTTCAGTTTTGCCGGCGGAAAATTTACCCGTTACTTCACACTCGTGTTGCCGGCAGTGCTTATTACTTCCGCGATTGGGATTCAGTTTGCGACCTGTCAGCTCGGCCGATGGTTGTCGGCAATGTTGTCGGCTGAATGGCCGCAGCGTTACTTGCGGGCCGCCCTAATTCTTTTGGTCGTGGTCAATGCGATAAAGGCGGCAACTGATTCGGCGCCGCATTACAGGCTCTATACAAATGCTTTCGGAGGTGGAATGTCGAAAGCCGGCCACTTTTTCCCGCACGATGAGTTTTACGATGCGAGCATGCGCGAGGTGATGGTCGAAATCGCAAAACGAGCCCGCCCCGGCGCAAAAGTCGCGAGTGAGACACCGACGGTTGCGGCCTATTACGCGCAGCGGGCGGGTCGCCCCGATTTAGTTTGCGTTCCGCTTTCGGATCTTGAAATCTTGAAACAGTTGAACGTTGGGGACTTTGTAGTCGATGCCAGAGGCCGTCGTTACTTTAGCAACGAAGCGGTGACGTCGGCCCTGAAGAGCGACAGCACTCCAGCTTTTAAACTGTCGCGCGGCGACATCCCGTCAGTATCTGTTTACCAGCTTGATCAAAAGGCACGCGACGCTACCGTCGCAGTTGCTAATCGACAGCCACCACTAACTCAACATTTTCAAAGACTCGCCAATCGTCCGAGCACCACGCCATAGTTAAACGAAGGTCACGGTCTCACTTCAACCTCAACCGGCCTGGCATCGGTTGCCTCGTAGCCTTCGGGCCAGTTCGAGATATTAACGCCGTACAACAAGTCGGAGTCGGGGGTCACTGCAAAGCGGATGGTTAGTGGTAGGCCGCGCATTGCGCGGAGACGAACTGGAAACCTAGTGACCCGCCACTCCTGAATCAGTGGCTGGCGCAGAGGCTGGGGCAGAACCAGTATGGAGCCGCAGTTTGTTCCATTCACAAATAGCGTGACTCGCGTTTTGATTTCTTGAGGGTTTGCATCTATCGGCGGCACCGGCTGGATGTGAGCACGCACAATCAACTCGCTTACGCGGCGCCGATCCTCGCGCTCCGGAACGACATACTCCACATAGCCGGCGCCAAAACCCCAAATATATCCCGCGCCGCTGCCAAGCTTTTCGAATCTGGCAGTCGCGGCCATCTGTGGCTTAAAGCGGTAAAGAAGCGAGCGATCCTCTCGCAGTATTACTTCAGGCAATAGCGCCGGTTCACTAACGGGCCGAGTCCACGCAAACTGACGCGGAATAAGATGACGTTGAGGTTCAGTCAAATGCGCCGGTGGATCCCCAGCAGCTAATGAACTAAAGAGACTGGCAGCACGGGACACCTCCGCGAGCAGGGCTTCGTCACGCGGGGACGTGTAGATCACGCCATATCCGCGGTTCACATCAGGGGTGAAGATCCAAAACATTGCTCCTGCTACGCCCGCCCTAACGTTGCTTTCAAAAAATGCACGATACCATTGAGCCTGAGAAAACCCGTTGTAACCTTCGACGCCCATTCCAAACTCGCCAAACACCAGCGGCTTCTTTAGTGAGAAAGCCGCAGCCGCGCGGTTTTCGACAAACTCGCGCAAAGCTCCAAGCGAATCTACAAAGCTGTCCGTGTCAGGCTTGGGATAATTATGCACGTCAGCATAGTCGATGTGCGGCAACTTATGATCTGCCAGCCACTCGCGTCGTTCAGCCGCCGTGCGATAACCCCACGTTCCCGGCGTAACAACATGGTTTGAATCAAACGCCTTGAGGTAGGCGCTCATCTCGGAGATCCACGCGCGTCGTTCGTCCCAACGTCCCGTCACAGCCTGACCTTCGTTGATCAACTCCCAGCCAAAAATGTTGGGATCGTCTCGATAAAGAACGCCGGTGATCGTATTCCGCCGGTTCACGACTTTCTCAATGTGCTCGCGATACAACCGCCGGGCTTTCGCGTCCGTGTAGAAGAGCATTGCCTGATGAGGATTGATACCGAAAGGGAAACTATCTGACGCCGCGTCGTTGATACCCGCCCAACGTAAGTACTGCGTCACGCCACCCGTGTCGCGCCACCAGTTTGCCAGACAAAGCTGTACATACAGGCCGTTACGCGCGGCTTCCGCGATGACTCGATCGAGATGAACAAAGGCCTCCTCATTCCATTCGTTCGGCGCCCAACGAAACGGATGTGTTCGTGGCCAATCGGCGAAATCAGCGAGCGGGCCTATGTCCCGCGGCCCACCCTCGCCGGAGGCCCAAACGCGTACCACTTTGATCCCCGCCTGCGAAGCACGAGCGAGTGTCTCCGGCATCCGTGCCCGATCTTCGTCGCGGTGCATCACTGCAACATTTGCACCGACGAAGCGAAATGGTTTTCCCTGGACGAGGAACCTGCTTCCCTCGGTTCGCACAAACAGGTTCGTGCGCGCACTCTCTGAAGTGGAGTGTTCGCGAAAAACGAAAAACGCCGCGCCCGCCAGCAGTGCGAGCGCGGCTATTACAAGAATCTTCTTTCCCATCAAGACGTATTCAATAAGGTTGGCTGGGCTATAGCGTGTGGTGTCAATATCGGTTCTCAAATCCCCTGCTAGCTTCTGCGCGCTTAGCGTGGGCTCGTCAGTCGAATAAACCCGAGGATTGCGCAAATCGCAGCCAGCAGCACAAACACATTAAAGAAGGTCAGAATACCAAAGACCAAGTTGCTGTCCTTCGTTAACACGCCAAAGCCGAGCACTATAAACTGAATGTGGAACAACAGTAGTGCCACTGCTGCAAACGAAAACCATCTTGCCGAAGGGCCGAAAGCGCGTGCGCGCGCGAACCCAAGCACCGCAGCCACAAGCGAAGCCACTGCTCCCAGCACAAACATGACCATGATCGTGGGAGCGAAATAGCCCGGTTCGCGGAAAGTTGTTTCTGCCTGCGCCAGCATCACCAGGAAAGCAATCACCATTCAAGTTCTCCTATCAATTTCATCGTTATGACAAACTAAGCGCCGTTTGCGCACCCGAAGCCGCTACGTGCACAAACGGCGTCTGACAATTCACTTTGGTTACTGAGCTAACAGCTGTGCGCAATAAATGGTGAGCAGCCAGGTATACCGGCCGCAACATATCAGGCTCCAAGCCTGACGGCTTACTGGGTGATGTGGATCTCCTCTTCCTTATTGACGTGGCCCAGGAAGTAAAGCAATCCGCACACGAAGGCTACAGCCGCCAACCCCAAGGAAATCCAGCCGTAACGGTGTCCTCCCCCGGGCTCCGCAAACGTCACGAACCTGTAGAAATAAAAGATAGCACCGGCAGCCGCGGCCAAACCCACGATCGCGGCCAGTATGTCTTTCATTTTCATTTTTACCTCCTGGCAATGAGTCGCTTGAAGGTCAGGAAAAGCTGAAACGATTTGTGGGCAGCATGTTAACGCCAGCCATCGAGGAACGCAAGTCTTAGCTCGGTAAAGATGTTTCGGCGGACTTATGGCGTCTTTTGCTTAAGACTTTGAGAAGGCGGGGTTAAAGAATGATGCGCTTGTCGCCGGCACGACGGGTGACGTGTTCCCGGTCAAGGAACTCAAGAAGAGGAATCGCGTACTTGCGTGAGACGCCGGCCAAATTCTTGAAGGTGGCGACGTCAATCAACCTTTGCGGCCCCTGTTCCGATCCATACTTGCGAATCAGTCCCTTGAGCTTATCCAGAGCAGCGGCGTGAAAAAACATATCGCCTTGCACGCGCACCAGGATTCCACCGTCAATAACTAACTGGAAAATCTTCCGGCCATGGACGCGTTGCGCGGCCGGCAGTCCGGCGCCGGCAAAGGCCTCATCAAGTGAAGGAGGTTCCAGCCCGGCCTTTTCATAGATATTGATAAATTTTTGCCGCAGGTCCGCGTCGGCAGGCGAAAGTTCCGTTGCGTGATCGCTCGATCGAATCAGATCCTTTTCCGACTTCAGAACACCCCTACCCTCCAGTGAGGTCACAACACAGCGGAAAACTTCCGGCGGACTATGTTCAAAGTAACGCTCACGCAAAGTCTCGCGTGCGACACCTCGAGAAAGTGGCTCACGCTGGTGATGCGTCTTCACTGCCTCCACGGCAGCACTCGCGAGTTGTTCAAAAATCTCTTTGGAAATAAACACTCCCTCGCATTCAACAATCACATCCCGCCGTGCTTCGGTTGTGGCTTGCAGCAAGAAGTCGTCGGTCCAACCGGTGCGGGCCGCCAGGTCCGAAAGTCTCAGGCCGCGTTCCCCGGCTGATTGAACAAACGTCGCTAGTCTGACAGCCGGCTCCGGACTCATTAGTGCGCGCAGGCGTTCATGCGTCTTGCCGAGTTCTCTACCACGATGTTTTGTACCACTAGGATCGAGCACGGTGCCGCCAGCTATAGTCTGCGCGGGCGAATAAGAACGAACAATAAAACGTTCCCCATGCAATGCTATTACTGGACGCTCGAGTCGCAGCTGCGCGAAGTTTTTGTCCCCGATTGCGATTTCCCCGCGATTGTTGAGGACGCGAACACGAGCAAGCACTTCTGCCGATCCGATGTGGACCCGCACACGTGCTCTGGTACGAATTGCCCGCGGCGCGTTTTCCAGTACTCTCAACTCGACGTCGAGTATTTGCGTGGGCCGCAGCCGTCCACTTTCGGCAAGGACCATCCCGCGTTCGATCTCGGCCACATCGATACCCCCGAGGTTCACGGCGGTTCGTTGGCCGGGACGGGCATTCGGAACCGCGGTGCCATGCACCTGAACACCACGAGTGCGCACGCGACGCCCGGTGGGCAACAATTCAAGTTCGCCCGCTTCGGCAATCTGGCCGGAAACCAGTGTTCCCGTCACGACTGCCCCAAAACCTTTCATCGTGAAAGCCCGGTCAATGGGGAGACGAGTCACCAAATTCCTCGAACGCTCCGGAACCTTTCCCGCCATCTGACGCATTGCCTGCCGCAGTTCTTCGAGCCCCGCTTTCGTGCGCGCGCTCACCATCAGCACGGGCGCACCTTCCAAAAAGGAACCCGCTGCGAGTTCCTCGGCTTCAGCACGCACCAGCGGCAGCAACTCTTCTTCAACCAGATCTGTTTTCGTTATCACGATCAAACCCTGACGAACGTCCAGCAGCCGGCAAATGTCGAAATGCTCTCGCGTTTGCGGCATCACACCCTCGTCAGCGGCAATCACCAGAGCGACGGCATCGATGCCGTGGGCGCCGGCGAGCATGTTTTTGACGAACCGTTCGTGACCTGGTACATCAACGAACCCGATTCGTACGTCGCCCAGATCGAGGTCTGCAAAGCCGAGATCGATCGTGATACCACGCCGCTTCTCTTCCGGCAGTCGATCGGGGTCCTTCCCGGTCAGTGCCTGAACGAGCGAGCTCTTCCCATGATCAATGTGGCCGGCGGTGCCGATTATTATGGAGCGCATTATTTCTTGCGGGGTGGGTTTTGTGTACCTGGATTACCGCGCTGCCTGCCTGCTCTTTCCTAATACCTTTTCGTAGTACTGAATGTACTGCGGGATCACGATGTCGGTTCGGTAACGCGAGACTGCTGACTCGCGCGCCTGCCGGCCCATCTTCTTTCGAAGTTCAGAATCGTTCAATAGCCTCGCCGCATCCTCAGCCATTTTGTTTACGTCGCCCACTTCACTAAGAAAACCGGTTTCACCATCCGTGACTACTTCAGGTATGCCGCCAACACGAGAAGCAATCACCGGGACTTCGCAGGCCATTGCCTCGAGCGCCGCGAGTCCAAACGATTCATGATCCGACGGCAACAACAAAACATCAGCGGCCGAAAGGTAGTCCACAATCTTCGGTTGCTTGCCTACGAAGGAGCATTTGTCGTAAATGCCGAGACCGCGTGCGCGGTGTTCGGCATTGGTCCTTTCGCTGCCGTCGCCAACCATCACCAGATGCGCGTTGATTCCCTTCTTAACCACGCGAGCAAATATTTCGACACAATCCACCGGTCTTTTGACCGGCCGAAAGTTGGAAACGTGAACCAGCAGCAGCTCACCCTGCGGCGCCAGAGTGGATCGCAGCTCGTCCACCGGGTGCCGCGCATACTCCGACTGGCAAATAAAATTAGGAATGACTGCAATGTCGTCAAACTGAAACGTTTCGTGCGTTGCCTCTTTCAGGTAGTGCGAAATCGCCGTAACACCGTCGGATTGGACGATGCCGTATCGAGTTATCGGTAGATAAGAACGGTCAGCGCCCACCAGGGTAATGTCTGTGCCGTGCAAGGTGGTGATCACCGGAAGGTAGCGTTTTGGTTTTAGAGACTCTCGCGCCAGAATGCCGCTGATGGAATGGGGTATCGCGTAGTGGACATGAAGCAGATCCAGGTTCTCTGTCTCTGCTACTGTGGACATTTTGGTAGCGAGCGCGAGCGTGTAAGGTTGGTGCTCAAACAGCGGATACGACATCATCTCCACCTCGTGGAAGCGTACGCGCTCACTAAGCTCAGTTAGTCTTGTTGGCAAAGCGGAAGCGATGAAGTGAACCGTATGACCGCGTTCAGCCAGCTCCTTTCCTAACTCCGAGCCGACAATGCCGCTGCCGCCGTAGGTTGGATAGACTGTGATCCCGATGTTCATAAATGGCAGATGTTAGATGCTGGATGTTAGATGCTGGATGATAGATGCTGGAACCGTTGGATGGCGAATGCCAAATATCCCAGGCATCCAGCATCTGGCATCTGGTCCAGAAAAGCAGAGGCAGGCGACCCTCGCAATCGCCTGCCTCTATCTCAACTTGGCTCACCTTAATTGTAAGGGGGGGCAAGTGAGGGGACGGAGTATATTCCCGCAGTTCTTCTTTGGCAATAGCCTTTACCTCATAATACTTCTTTTTTTTTGACGCATTTTGAAGGGATATTTCACCGGCAAGGTGGCCCAGACTGCGATCACGCAACAAAGCCGCTATAATGAGGGTTATCAACAAGCGTACAAACTTTTTAGCAAGTTTTTAGGTATACAAATGGAGATCGGGTAATGCCAAAAATCAGCGATATTGAAGAAACTCCTAATCCAAATGCAGTGAAGTTCATTCTTAGAGAACCTGTAAGCAACGGTACGGCCCATTCCTATGGCGCGGCTGAGCAGGCAGAAAATGACCCGCTGGCAAAGTCTTTGTTTGAAGTGGGCCACGTGGTCTCAGTCTTCTACATGGACCGCATGATTACCGTTGAGAAGGATGACGAAGGAGACTGGGATGACCTGCTTCCGACGCTCGCGGTGCCCATTCGCGCGGCGGCGGCAGTAAACAGCCCTGGCGCATCAGCCGCTGCAGCGGTAGGCGGTGCGATCGCAGCAGTCACCAGCGATGATCCGCGGCTCGTAAAAATCAACGATATCCTGGATGAAAAGGTACGGCCCGCGTTGATGGGCGATGGTGGCTACCTGGAAGTTCTGGGATTGAAAGAACACACGCTTAGTATTCGTTATCAAGGTGCTTGCGGCAGTTGCCCCAGCTCGTTGACGGGCACCCTCATGGCCATTGAAGGAATGCTCAAACAAGAGGTCGACCCAGAGCTGGAAGTAGTTGCAGTCTGAGTCAAAATATCCGTCGAACCTCACGACGCGGGTCGACGAATTCAGAGCCGGGAGCGGTAGCGACCTGGAGCGGGTTCGACTACACATAACGCAGATGTTGGAATTTTAAAACGCCGCGATCTTGAATATCCTAATCAGTCCTTCAATCCAAATCGTCAGCTTCCATTAGTTGAGCCCGGTCGCTACCGCTCCCGGCTCTGAATTCGTCGACCCACGCGGCAGCTTTTTGGGAACCAACAATCCGTTCGCACGTTTAATCCTTTCGGTTAGATCCATCCATAACGCATCCTCTGCAGGAGAAACCTAATATGTTCCCCCGCTCTTCTCGATCATTCTTACCTCTCGGCTTCGTACTTCTCGTGTTACTAACTCCGGCAATCCACGCGCAACAAACTTCGGAAAAGAGCGCTGCGCCACCCCAGCCGGGAGCCAGTCCGGGAAAATCCACGGGTACAAGTAAAGCCGCCGCGGCTGCCGAAAAAGCCAGGGCTGACCAACAGAAGGCACTTGCGCTTTCGTTGCTGGTTTCTCTTTCCAACGAGGCGCGCAGTTACCCGGATCAGAAGTTACGCGCGCGCACTCTTTCTCGCATCGCCGATGCTCTTTGGGAACCCGACCCCGATCAGGGTCGCGCACTCTTCCGCCGCGCGTGGGACGCCGCAGCTGTCGCCGATCAGGAGTCAGCGCGACGCATGGAAGAAGAGCGGAAGCGACAAGAGGCTGCCACTGGATCTTTCGCGATGGCCATGCCGCCTGACCTGCGCTCGGAAGTCCTGCGCCTGGCTGCTAAACGCGACCGTGCTTTGGGGGAGGAGCTGCTCGATAAACTTACCGAAGCGCGCAAGCAAGATGCAGCCGATGCCACCTCGGCTAGTCGTCCCGACCCGCTGGATACACCAGCAGCAATGAGGCAACGACTGCGTCTTGCCAGGCAATTGCTCGAAAGCGATGTCGAGCGTGCGTTGCAGTTTGCCGATCCGGCGCTCGGAACAGTCAGCATGGACGCGCTGAGTTTTCTGACTTTCCTGCGCGACAAAAATGCCGAGGCCGCCGATCAACGGTACGCAAGCCTGCTGGCAACAGCCGAATCCGATCTGCAGGCTGACGCCAACACTGTCTCTATGCTCGCCTCATATCTCTTTACGCCGCATCTCTACGTCACCTTCTCTCACGACGGCGGACAAAATGCCTCGCAGATGAATCAGCGGACGCCACCACCGCAAGTTGCGCCCTTGCTGCGCACAGCTTTCTTCAACACGGCGACGCGCATTCTGTTGCGACCGTCTCCATCGCGGGAGCAGGACCGTAGCAGCTCCGGTTTGCAGGGCAAGTTCCTTGTGATCCGCAGATTGATGCCGCTTTTTGAGCAATATGCACCCAAACCGACAGTGGAACAGTTGCGGGCAGAGCTTACGGCGCTGGGACAAGGAACCGATCGTGATGTCCGCGAAGATGAGGACGAAGATTCCGTGCTGCGAGGTATCGGCGCTGAACGCAAAGCGGAGGATGTTGAAAAGTCTTTGCTGGATCGGATTGACCGCGCCAAGACCGCTGCCGAACGTGACGCACTCTATCTGCAACTGGCGACGAGGATCGCCGAGAAAGGCGAAATGCGCGCACGCGACTTTGCCGACAAGATCGAAGATAGCGACTTGCGCAAGCAAACAAAACCATACGTTGACATGACGTTGGCGATGGATGCCGTGGAAAAGAAAGACTTTGAAAAGGCTCTCCAGTTGGCAGCGACTGGCGAGCTGTCGCAACTGCAAAGAGTGTGGTTATTGTCGCAAACGGCCAGACTGCTGCCAGCGACTGAGCGCGAGAAAGCGCTGAACGTAATTGGTGAGGCGGCCGTTGAAGCGCGACGTATCGGAGGCTCTGATCCTGATCGCGCACGAGCTTTGGTAGCCGTCGCCAATGCTTATCTCGTAACAGAACGCCCTCGTGCCTGGGAGACCATGCTTGATGTCGTTAAGGCTTCAAACTCTGCAGAAGGGTTTAATGGAGAAGATGGGCGACTTTCGATGCGCATCCAGACCAAGTTTATGACTTCAATGCAAACACGCTCGGTTGACGATTTCAACCTGCCGGGCGTTTTTCGAGTGCTGGCTTTGGAAAACTCCACGCAGGCAATCGAGATGGCGCGCAGCTTCGATGGCGAGGCACCGCGTGCTACCGCACTGATTGCGGTAGCGCGAGCGTTACTGGGTGATAAGCAGAGTGAACGACGACCGGTCCGTGCCGCCCGTAATTAACCCGCGCAGTTTGCGACTCTAGAATTCGGTCGGCAGGATTATGAATAGATGTTCATCGGTCGGGTCAACAACGCGACCGGGTCGTCAACATTGAGAGCTTCTCTAACGTAGAACGCCTCACCCGCAACTACTCCGATAAGTGAACCAAAGTAGCGCATGCGAAACTCGATCTGGTCGAGGAATCCCTGGTCACTGATACGCGTCACCGGCTCTCTGGAGTCTGGTCGATAAAATTGTGACGCGTGCGCTCGAATTGCCGACATCTTCTCTTCTACAAAATCTGATACATCAACAATGAACGACGGCACTACGTTGCGCGAAAAGAGCGAGTGCATGATCGCGGGCATCGGCACCGCACTCTGTTTTCCCTCCTCGTCATAGCGTCCCATCGTCGCCAGACGCGCTGCTTCCCGAACAATCCGCGCAGTGTTCGCGTGGTCCGGATGTGGATCGTCCCAATGCGTAGTCAATAACACTTTCGGCTGGTGGGCACGAATCACCCGCACAACTGCGGTGCGGGCTTCTTCGGTGGGCCAAATGTGGCCATCCGGTTGCTCGAGATTTAACCGCATGTCCAATTTCATGATGCGCGCGGCTTCAAGAGATTCCCTGTGGCGCTGCTCAGGCGTTCCCCGGGTGCCCATCTCACCCCGCGTCATATCCAATACACCCGTGTGATAGCCAAGCGACTTCAATTTGAGCAGCGTGCCCGAGACGGAAAGCTCCGCGTCGTCGGGGTGGGAAAAAATCGCCAATACATCAAGTTGGTTTGATTCGGCCATTAGCGCTTTGAGGTTTAACCAATGCAAGCGTTCTGGTCAAGTGTGAGCGGAAGCTGGTACTGGTTTAGTCTGGTAGGGGCACGGCATGCCGTGCCCCTACTTTTGTGAGCGAATTGCCAGGTGCGATTAAAATGAACCACTACTCGGAAGCTCATAGGTACCTTCGCTTATAGCCCATCATCAAAGAAGTTGAGTTCAACGCGAATACGGGGAGCGCAAGCGTCTCGCCCGCAATGAGCGCGTAGCGCGAACAAACTGGTGTGGGTCGACAAATTCAGAACCGGGAGCGGTAGCGACCGGATGTAACCTACCTATCACCCAAGTACAAGAAGTCAGCTCAACAAAAGCCATTTCGAACACTCCCTCAAGATTGCAAAGCTTGCATTTAGCGCCAAGCCTCATCCGGTCGCTACCTCTGAATTCGCTGGCCCACGACCTTCGCTTATAGCCCATCATCAAAGAAGTTGAGTTCAACGCGAATACGGGGAGCGCAAGCGTCTCGCCCGCAATGAGCGCGTAGCGCGAACAAACTGGTGTGGGTCAGGTCCGTTTCGGCATTGCGAAACCTACACAAGTTTGCGTTACATTGACCAAATGAAACTTCTGGTTCTCGGTTCCGGCACTTCCATACCTCATCCAGGTCGAAGCTCCCCAGCCTATTGGCTCAAAACCGAAGCAGGTACTATCTTGCTGGACATAGGTGCCGATGCTCCCCACCGGCTGGCCCAGGAAAAGTTAGACTGGACCAACCTCGACGCTATCTGGATTAGCCATTTTCACCTGGACCACTGCGGTGGGCTAGCGCCCTTTCTTTTTGGAACCAGATCAGCTCCACAGACTCAGCACCGCAGTAAACCACTTCACATCTACGGTGCGGCGGGCTTGAGAAAAATCCTCAAAGCCGTAGATCAAGCCAATAACTACCGGCTGTTTGAGCAGCCATTCCCAATCGATGTGGTCGAGGTCGAAACTGGAAGTGAGTTTGAAATCTTGCCCGGTTTAAAAGCAGAAGCTTTCTCAACGCCTCATACAAAAGAGAGTTTGGCTCTGCGGCTGGAAGATAAATCAGGCATCGTCCTGACCTATACCTCTGATACAGGTTATTCTGAAGAGCTCGCTGAGTTTGCTAAAGGCTCCGACCTTCTCTTGATGGAATGCTCTTTTTACAAGAACAAGCCCGTACATAAACATTTGGAACTCGCGGAGGCCATACAGCTCGCGCGGCAAAGCGCGCCGAAGAAGTTGTTGTTGAGCCATCTTTACTCGGAGTGGGATGGCATCGATCTTGCTGCCAAGGCACGGGAGTTATGGTCAGTTGAAACCCTGGAAGCATTCGACGGGTTGCGTCTGGAGTTTTGAAAACTGGAGGCCCAATTGAAGACACAGATACGGCGTATTCTTTTCCTGTCAGTCATTCTTACGATTTGTATCACCGGTATTAGTCACGGACATCTTGTTTCCTCTTCCGGTTCAGGATCAATCTGCGAACAAGGCGAGGAAAAAACCAGACACGGTAGCGAGGAAGTAGCTCGGAATGTTGCTTTGAGTTCCGATGCGCAACTGCTTGAAATTGGGACGGCGGCAAAGCTAATTCCGGTCACACAATCGGAGGCGGCACTTAAAGCGGTCTCCTTCAACATACGCTGGCGTGGTCGGGATGACCTGCGCAAACTGGCTCGGCTGCTAAAGGAGGACCAGGAAATCGGTGCGGCAACAGTCATCGGCCTGCAGGAGGTGGATAGGAACAAAGAGCGCACCGGCAACCAGAACACCGCAAGAATCCTGGCGGAAGAGTTAGGCATGCATTACGCCTGGGCTGCTCCTCCCGGGACAAAATCTGCGACCGAAGAGGAGACTGGTGTCGCGATCCTAAGCCCTTATCCACTCAGCAATATCCAGCGAATTGTTTTGCCTCATAACGGACCAGGACAAAGGCGCCGTGTAGCCCTGGGAGCAACAGTCACGATTGGCCCAAAACATTTGCGCGTGTACTCAGTTCACTCGGAAACGCGCATGTCATTTGATAAAAAACTTGACCAATGGAAGGCGGTGCTCGCGGATCTTGAAAAATATTCTCCCGACACTCCCGCCATTGTTCTCGGCGACTTAAACACCTGGGAGCCTGGCGCCGGCGGCAAGACCAGGAAGCTCTTCACTTCCGCCGGCTTCCATACTCCGTTTGATGGTCAATCTACTTTTCGCCAACGCATACTCTTCGTTCCATTGGATCTAAAACTCGATTGGATTTGGCTGCGTAATTTGGAGGCGATCAAACACGGAGTGGATCGTGATATCAAGTTATCAGACCATTGGCCGCTGTGGATTACTCTGGCTCTCAAACCCGTCGGCCGGGAGGCCTCGAAAATTGCTAACTAGAGCCGACGACCAGAGTGTTGTGTGTTAAAGTAGCGGTGCTCCACATAAAATTCTTTATCCCGACATTTCAGAATATGCGGAATCAATTATGAGGTGTCCCATCTGTGGCAGGCGGACGAGTTGGGCCAGGACTCGATGTCCGGCCTGCCGGACGAAATTGATCCAGTGGTATCTAATCGCCGGTATTTTAATACTGGTAGCCTGTTATGGTGGGCTGAAAATCCTGGAGCGAGTCGGTTGACGGCCCCTCCGATTCACTTTGCTAAAAATTTCGAAGGCGGTGAGATTCGCCCCAAGATTCTCACCGCCTTCTCGCGTGCGGTGCAGCCGCACCGGGAAGACTAAAGCTAGCGCACACGCACTACGATATCGTTACTGGTTAATGCATTCCCCGTGGCCCGCTGGAGTTCGGCCACCCCTTTGTTCAAGTCCGTTTGCGCGCGTAGTTCGTTGGCACGCGCCGTCGTTAGCGCAGTTTGCCGTTCCAGCACGAGGAATACAGTCGACTGACCGGCATCCAGCTTTCTCTGTTCACTTTGATACTGCTGTTCGCTCGCCTGGCGCGCAATGGTCGCTGCGCGCAGACGCGCTTCTCCACTACGGACCAGTTGCAGAGCGTTCCTTACATCCACTTGAATAAGCTGTTCCAGTTGCTCGCGTTGGGTCGCCAGACGTTGACCCTCAACCAGCGATCGTCCCAGTTGTGCTTCCGCAGTCCGATTTCGCAGCGGCAGGCTGATTTGTAAGCCAAAGCGGAAGTTATTGAAGTTGTTTCCCAGCAAGTTTTGAATTGACTGGTTGTATCCGCCGATTAGATCCGGTGAGATAGTCACGGCCGGCTGAGGTGGCAGCGGCTGTAAACCGCTAAGCTGGGAAAGCAAATCAACCCTTTCGCGGAGTAGTGCGCTGGAGCTGGTGAACGGGTTGTTTGCGTTACCACTGATAGAACCAGCCAGACCGACCATGCCATAACTACCCACCAAATCCACCGCAGGCTTTGTCTGGTCTCGAAAATATTTCTGGTCGATTTGATTGATCTCGCGCGCTACGTTCGACTGCTGCAACTCCGGTCGATTGTCCATGGCCGACTTCAACGCTTCCGGCAACGAAGTTCGCGGCGCAACCAGCTCCACCGGATCTGTAGGAATAATCGCAACGTCCCAGATCTCACCACTCCTGTTTTCGGCGATCAGGTTCTTCAAATTGTTTTCGGCTCGAGAAACTTCTTCAAGCGAGCTGAAGAGACTTTGCTCAAAGCCGGCGACCTGTGCTTCCGCGGCAACGATATCAATCGGAGCCAATGCGCCTTCAGCAACCAGACGCTTGTTGTGTTCGAGTTGTAATCGCGAATCCCGCACGGCATCCTTTTGCACCTGCAGATTGCGTAAGGCGAAAACTAGGTCCCAATAGGCGCGCTGGACGTTGGTGATGGTTTCGATGGTGCGCTGGCGAAACTGAGAATCAGTCAGCGATAGATTTTTCTTCGCAATTTCAATCTGGCGGCGTTGATTGTCGAACCGCAAACCTCGAAGCAGCGGCTGGGAATAGCTAAAGGTCAGACTTGAGGGATACTGTGGGTTAACTGCGGCGAACTGATTGTTAGTCGTCAACCTAACTGACGAAAAATCGAGGTGGTAATTCCCTCCAAATTTCGGCGCTAGACCTTCGAGCCGCGCATTTACGGTGTAATCATTTTGGGTAACCGACCCATTGGTGCCGCCGCTGAGAAAACTTGAGATCGGAGTCTCAATGCGTTCGAAATAAGTAGACGAACTGATGCGCGGATCATACACGCCCCGCGCGCTTGTCAGATCAAACTCGGCGATATTTACGTTGTGACGTGCGACCTCGATGTCTTTATTGTTTTCCAGCGCCAGTGTCAGCGCTTCGCGTAATGACAGCGGCCGTTGGCGCTCCATGTCCACCCCGACGCGAACTAAATCCGGGAGTGGCTTTTGCGTGGGTTGAAAATCCGGCGCAATCGCCGGGACAGTCACGTCCGGTAAAGGCGTGGCAGCGGGCGCCTGTGCGGTGACAGTGACGCCGGCGCCCGTCAGAATTGACAGCGCCAACAGTAATATTCCATTAAAAAACTTTTTCTCGAACATGTGTTTCAACTTAATTATTGCTTCGAAATCAAACTCAAAAGCGACGCCGTCACGCTCGCCGTTTTGCGCCGTATGCGACCCAACGCATCGCGAACATTGCCGCCAATCCATCCCCAAACTC
Organism: Pyrinomonadaceae bacterium; assembly: GCA_963728625.1. Classification (GTDB taxonomy): domain Bacteria; phylum Acidobacteriota; class Blastocatellia; order Pyrinomonadales; family Pyrinomonadaceae; genus PSRF01. The sequence continues at coordinate 4,090 of CAVSKU010000011.1, read as the reverse complement.
TGCTCCGTCCCAGGTCATCAAACAGCGAATAGAAAACCGGGACTGCCAACAGCGTGAGCAGCAAACAGAGCGATTGACCGCCAACCACCAGCACGCCAATCGAGCGATTCGTACCCGACCCTGGCCCACTTGAAATCGTCAAAGGCAGCATGCCCGCTACCAGCGCGATTGTCGTCATCAAAATCGGGCGCAGGCGCTCGCGGTTGGCGCGCATGATGGCCTCAAAACGCTCCATGCCGCGCGCGCGCAGTTGGTTGGTGTAATCGATTTGCAGAATCGCGTTTTTCTTGACCACACCGAACAGTAGCAGCAAGCCGAGGCCGGAAAAAATATTGACCGTCTGTCCCGTCGCCAGCAGAGAGACGATGCCGAAGGGAATTGCGAGTGGCAACGTCAATAGGATTGTGATCGGGTGGATAAACGATTCAAACTGCGCCGCGAGCACCATGTACATGAAGACAAACGACAGAACGAACGCCAGCATGAAGTAATAACCGGCGCGTCCAAGCTCTTTGGAGCGGCCGGCAAGACCAGTGGTGTAGGCACTGTCAATCTTCACTTCCCGGGCAAATTCATTCATCTTCTGAATTACGTCAGCCTGCGATCCACCAGGCCGAACGTTACCCAACAACATTACCTGCCGCTGCCGGTTCAAACGGTCGATTGCCGATGGGCCAGTGCCTTCTTCAACACGCACCAGGTTGTCGAGACTCACCCAACCAATTTTTGCCGACGAGACAATCATGCGACGTAAACCATCAACGCTCGCGCGATACTGTCCTATTGCTCTAACTCTAACTTCGTATTGATCTGTGCCCGCATTAAACGTCGAGACTTTCTGGCCGGCCACGAGAGTATTTAACGCCTGCGCAATATCGGACACGCGGACACCCAGATCCGCCGCGCGTTCACGATCGATGATTACGCGAAGCTCCGGCTTACCGGTAACGAGAGTGGAATCGGCGTCAACCACGTCCGGAATCGTTTTCATCTTCTCCAACAGCGCATCGGAGTACTTAGTCAGCTTGTCGAGGTCTGGCCCTCCGATAACATATTGAATGTCCGCGTTCCGGAAGCCGCCGCCCGAGAAAGTTGCCACCTGCTGCACGCTGCTGCGCAATTGTCCGGGGTACTCCTTCACATACTTCGCCAGGATTTCTGACCTCGTGCGCACCATCAACTCGCTTTGCGTCTCGTCGCGCTCCTCGAGCGGCTCCAATTTGACGTAAATGGCCGCGAGGTTTACTTGCTCCTGTTGCCCGCCACCGACAGTGGTTAACGTGTCGGTCACGCCCGGCAGTTTCCGCACGTCGGCTGCAACCCGCTCAGCGAGCGTTGAAGTCGCTGCCAGCGTCGATCCTTCAGGCATGCGCACGCTCAGTTCGAATTGGGATTGATCGTCAACCGGCAAAAAGTTCTTTCCTACAAACATGAACAACGGCACGATACTGAGAACGACTACCAAACAGGCAACCACGATTGCCCAGCGATGACTCATCGACCAGCGCAACATGCGAGCGTAGGATTGATCTATCGGACGATAAAAACGAGATTGCTTTGAACCGTGATCGGCGGGTTCAATTTTTCGCTCAATCGGCCCTTCCTCGGCATCGTTGCTGCGTTTAATCAGCCGCGCGGCGAGCATGGGCGTAAGCGTGAAGGAGACCAGCAACGAAACGGCAATTGCGAACGAAGACGTCAGGCCAAAAGACGACATGAAGCGCCCGACAATTCCGCCCATGAAACCGACCGGCAGAAAAACGGCCAGCAACGACAAGGTGGTGGCTGTCACCGCGAGACCAATCTCGCGCGTTCCTTCAATTGCTGCCTGAAATGGTGGCATGCCCTTCTCTTCAATGAAGCGGAAGATGTTTTCCAAAACTACGATCGCGTCGTCAATTACGATGCCGACCATCAGAGTGAGCGCGAGCATCGTAATTTGATTTAAGGTAAAACCCATTGCAGCCATGACGCCAAACGTCGCCACCAGCGACGTTGGAATAGCCAGGGCGGCAATCACCGTTGAACGGAAACTCCAGAGGAAAATGAAGACTACGATGGCCGCCAGGATGCTGCCCTCGATCAGGTGCGTTTGAATCGACTCAATGGACGCTTTGATGAAGATGGACTGATCGCCAACCACCTGGGTCTTAAAGCCGGGCGGTAGAGACGGTTGAATCTCTCGCAACCGTTCCTTAACTGCATCAGCCACGGCCACGGTGTTTTGCCCGGACTGTTTCGAAATGATGAGGGTAACCGCAGGCTGTCCATTCAATCTGGCTTCCGTGCGTGGTTCTTCCGCCCCGTCCTCAGCGTAGCCCACGTCGCTAAGCTTGACTGAATAGGAGCCGCGGCTTCCCACTACCAGATCATTGAACTCCGCCGGCGAGGTAATCCGCCCCATCGTTCTTACCGTAAGTTCGCGCGTACCTTCGTCAACGCGCCCGCCCGGCACTTCCATATTTTGCGAGCGCACTGCATCGGCAACCTGTGCGACGGTTACGTTGAACGCTCGCAGTTTGTCAGGATCGACCCATATCTGAATTTCACGCGTACGCCCGCCGACAATCTGGACCTGCCCGACACCGTTTATCGACTCAATCTGCTGCTTTATTTTCTTGTCGGCGATATCTGTGACTTCGCGCAGCGAACGAGGGGCAGAAACAGCAATCCGGATCACCGGAGCAGCATCCGTATCAAGCTTTTGAACAATCGGTTGTTCGGCAGTCGTCGGCAGATCGTTGGTGATCAAGTCGACTTTGTTACGGACTTCCTGGGCGGCAGTATCGGGATTCTTCTCGAGCAGGAAAGTGATGAAGACCTGCGACACGCCTTCGACCGAAGTGGAGCGTAGCTCGTCAATCCCGCTTATCGTGTTAACTGTGCCTTCAACCTTGTCGGTTATTTCAGTTTCAATCTCCTGCGGCGAAGCGCCGGGATTGATGACCGTCACAGTAATGGTTGGGAGATCGATCTTGGGGAATAGGTCAACACCGAGCGAGCGGTAGGAGAAAAGACCCACTACCGTCAGACTCAGGATGAGCATGGTCGCGAAGACCGGCCGCCTGACACAGATTTCAGCAAGCTTTTGCATCAGCTAAAACAAGTCCAAGGTCCAATGTCCAAAGTCCGCTCTCCGGGATTCAAGACCCAAGTCGAACTGCCGCCTTTGACGGTTGCTGCCGACTCGGTCAACGGACTGGCTGGTACGGTGTCAACCGTTTCCTGGCGGACTTTGGACATTGGACTTTGGACATTGGACATTGGACTTTGCTTTATTGCCTCACCGCCATCCCATCACTCAACAACTCAATATTGCTTGTCGCCACCAGTTCATCCGCCGCTACACCGCTCTTAATCTCGATCAAGTCTCCTTCGACTTGTCCAACCTGAACCACGCGTTCACGTGCTTGCCCATCCTTTATGACGAACACGCGGCTGACGCCTGATTCGGCCCGCACCGCTCGCGCAGGCACCAGTAATGCCGGTTCAGCCCGTGACTGGAGAATTCGTACGGTTGCAAACTGTCCCGGTTTTAAAACGCCGCTGCTGTTCTCAATTTCAGCTTCGACCGTGAGCGTTCTCGACGTCGGCGTCACATTGGGCGAGATACGTGCGATGCGGCCGCTGAAATTGCGGTCGGGCCAGGCACTGGTAGTCACGGAAACTGATTGTCCGACGCTCACCGCCGGAATTGCTTGTTCAGGAATCTCAATGCGTACGCGCAAAGGATTGATGCGAACAACTGTCGCTACTTTCGTGGAGGGCGACACATATTCACCAAGATCAGCCGTACGTTCCGAGACATATCCATCAATTGGCGAAAACACGTTGGCGTATGAAAGGCTGCGGCGAGCCAGGTCAAGCTGACTTTGCGCATTGGCCAAATTGGCGCGCGCCGTCATCACGCCCGCATAGTTCTGACGGGCCAGAGACAACGCGGCTTCGTATTGCTCGCGCAATTGATCGCGCTGCGCTTTCTGTTGGTCGTAAACCGCTCGCGAAATGTCGCCACTCTCTATCAATTTGTCGGAGCGTCTCAAGTTTTTCTCGGCTAGCTCGAGCGCGACGCGCGCGTTAGCTACTTCAG
>CAVSKU010000010.1:0-412825 GCA_963728625.1 Pyrinomonadaceae bacterium | reverse complement strand
AGCAGCACTTCGCCGCCGGAAGGTTGAATAGCGCCATTCAATGCCCGCAGGAGCGAAGACTTGCCGGCTCCGTTTGCGCCAACAATCGCAATCATGACGCCAGGCGTCACGCGCAAAGAAACGTTTTCGACCGCCCGCCGGGAGCCATAACTGATGCTTACGTTTTTCGCTTCGAGCATTGATCAGTTTCCTTACGATTGCCTTGAAGCAGCCCGCTTTCTTAGCCTTGAGAGCCAGAGCAGAACGTTTAAGTAGGCGCCCGACAGTGCGGAGAGAAAAGCCAGCGCCGAAATCGTTACAAGCAATGGGACCTGCCAGGTGCCGGCGAAGAAATAGAAATGCGCCTGGCGAAAGTATCTAGTCAAAATACCGGGCGGCGGAGTCTTCGCCACTTGTCCCGTTGCTGCATCAATCAGCAACGCTTCCGCGCCCATACCTCCAACCGCCTGATAAACGGGGCGACCCTCTTGCATCAGCAGAGTCAATGCGGTAGTCGGTAGTTTTCTTCCCGCGTGATCGTTAGCAAGTTGCAGCGCTTGCACTGGAGTAATCCGCACACTTTCAGGCGTTATGCTCTCGACCTTTCCGCCTTCAACCGCATTCGGCCAGGCGTAAAGCAATCCGCTCGAGGTCCATGCCAATAGCGGTATGGCGACAATCAATCCAAGCCAGGTGTGGGTGCGATAAATAGCTGATCGCATTATGTCTACTTTCTCCAGCAGGCTTTGCACCAAAAGTCAGGCATCCGCACTGGGTTTCAACGACATTGAAAGGCCCGAAGGGCCGTTAGTTAATAGCCACGCCCGTGAGGGCGTGGAAAAGTAACGCCAAGAGCATCGAGCGCCGAAGGTGCGACAGTCCCAACATTGGGTGGAAAGGTTTTCCAAGGAGCTCACCACTGTCGCACCTTCGGCGCTCCATCTTAAATTGGTCGTCGAGTCCACGCCCTCACGGGCGTGGCTATTAACTAACGGCCCTTTGGGCCAGGCGGATCCGGACATGGGTTGAGTCAAATACTTTTCCTACAAATCGCACCCGGCCTGTAGCCGGTTCACAACTTGGGTTAACGTCGCTTTAGCAAATAAATAAACAAAGGTGCGCCGATGAGCGCCGTGATCGCGCCCACAGGCAGTTCACGAGGAGCTATGATCGTTCGCGCCACAGTGTCAGCCACCACGACAAAAGCTGCGCCCGCTAATGCCGCCGCGGGAATGGTCAAACGGTTGTCAGCGCCGGCAGACATGCGCACCAGATGCGGAACTACCAGCCCGACATAACCGACTGAACCACTCAAGGCGACCGAAACACCGACCAGCAAACTGGCTGCAAAAAAAACTTGTAACCGTACGCGTTCAACCTCGACTCCCAAATCAAAGGCGTCGCGCTCTCCCAGCATTAACAAATTTAAATCGCGCGCTCTCAACGTTAGCGCAGCAACGCCGGCAATAGTTGAGACAGCAATTATCCAAAGCGAACCTGAAGCGGCCTGCGAAAGATCGCCCAGCAACCAAAAAGTGAACGAACGTATCCGGGTCGCATCCATCAGCGTGGTAATGAAAACAATTATTGAAGATTGAAACGTCGTGACGATGACGCCCGCGAGAATCAGTCTCTCCGGCGACGCTCCTGCGCGGCCCTGCGCCAGGCGGTAAACGAGGAAGGTAGCGCCAAGCGCGCCAATAAAAGCCATCAGCGGCCGCGTCCACTCGTCCGCTCCCAGAAATACCAGCGCCACCATCGTTCCCACCGCTGCGCCATTGGAAATCCCCAGCAAATAAGGTTCAGCAAGTGCGTTACGAAGAAGCGCTTGATAGCTGGCGCCGGCCGAAGCGAGCGACGCGCCGACAGTCGCCGCAAGTAGAATTCGTGGCAGCCGTATATCAAAAAGGATCGCTTGTTGAGTGGAGTTCAGAGCACCAGTGTTTGTCCCAACCGTGAAAAGCGCGGTGAGCACATCAACGATCGGCAGGCGTTCACTACCCAAAGTCGCTGCGATAGTTGCGATAAGGAGGAGCAAGACCGCCAGTGCGGCGCAGACCATGGCGGTCTTTCGCAAAGTCGCACGGGCGCCACGTTCCGTTGAGACGGTGGCGCCATCGAGTGTCGCGGCTTGGTTGTTCAAGCTGTCCTTCATTTAAAAGCTTCCGGATGGAGCGCGCGAGCAATCTGCTCCAAACCTTCTACCAGGCGTGGGCCAGGGCGGGTCAGCAGATCGCCGTTGATTAAATAAACCCGGCCGTTTTGAACGGCAGGCGATTTTCTCAACGCGGCTGCGACCTTTATGTTTGAGGCCGCTCCTGCCGCGTCTCCCATCGTCGACCCCGAAAGCACGATCACTGCTTCCGGTCGTGAAGCTAACGCCGCTTCATCGCTGATCCGGGGCCAGGCTTCATTGACGTCTGCAGTTACTGATTGCCCACCGGCGCGCTCGATTAAATTCGTTACGAATGAGCCTTTGCCGGCGGTGTAAAGCGGTTGGCCGGATAGTTGGAAAAAGACAGACGCGCGAGGTAGCCCGGCCACCGCTCGCTCCACCCGCTCAGCTCGCGCACGTAGTTCTCGAACCGTTTCCACCGCAACTGCCGACTGATTCAAGAGATCACCAACGGCCTGAATTGAGCGAAAAATGCCTTCGAGGTCGTGAGGGTCAGTCACGTAAACAGCGATCTGCTGCTCATTCAATTGTTTCGTGAAGGCTTCGAGCTGCGAGGCGGTCGAGACAAGTACGAGTTGTGGCCGAAGCGCGAGGATACGCTCGATGCTTGGTTGCAGTGTGTCGCCTACCTTGGCAACATTCTTCGCGGCTTCCGGATAGTCGCAAAAAGTAGTGTTACCTACGAGGCGATCACCCGCGCCTACAGCGTAAACAACCTCGGTAAGATTTGGAGCTAAAGAAACGAGTCGATCGATCTTCGCCGGGACGGTAATTTTTCGTCCGGCTTCATCGACGACCTCTCTGCTGTTGGCTGTTTGAGTGTCGGAAGTCGGACTTTCAGGTGAACACGCGGTAACACCCAGAATTGCGCACAGAAGCAGAAGCAAGCCGGGCGTTTGTCGTAGGTTAAGTTTGAAATTGTTTGGTAGTAGCAAGAAGACCCGCCGATCCATATTCCTTCACGAAAAGGAACAGGCATGAGCGGGACTCAAAAGAATGGAATCCGTGCGGCCTGAACGCCTTTCCGCGAAGCGTTCGAAAGCTGCAAAGCCTCCTGGCAGGTCTCCTGGCTTAGAGATTCATCCTTTGGAATCTCATCACAGTGGCGCGACCGCGCGGGTTTCTCACCCGCTTCCCTATTCTCCCCATTCGGGGCACCGAGTTGCTTTTCAGTACAAAGATCTGAAATCCGGAGCGGACACTATCACCGCTGGACTTCACTGTCAAACCATCCCGGAGTGGTAATGACCCAGTTTGAAACTTGATCGGCGTTCCTATTAATACCGGGCTGAAGCCGGTGTTAATGGAACGGTTAATGTCAGTGGCGTCATCCTGATGAGTTGTGATCTATTGTTAGTGGCTCGTTGCTTCGTTCATACGCCTCCAGTAAGATGCAGCTCAAGCATCACAAAAAGGAATTCTGCACAAATAACATGATCAAGACTGTGGAATGGACAGATGAAGGCGTTCGCATGCTGGACCAGCGACTGCTGCCGACAGAAGAGAAATACCTAATGCTGCGGTCATACGACGAAGTCGCCGAAGCCATCAAGAAGATGGTGGTTCGCGGCGCTCCGGCTATCGGCGTGTCAGCCGCAATGGGTTTGGCGCTGGGTGCAAGTCAATCGGTTGGCATGTCGGTCGCGGACCTTGAAGACGATTTTGATTACATGTGCAAAGTGATGTCTGAGACGCGTCCGACGGCTGTCAATCTTTTCTGGGCAATCGAGCGAATGCGCGAAGCACTGCGCAAAGCGAAGAAGGCCACCGGCGATACCGAACAAGTGAAAAAGCTTTTGGTTGATGAGGCGTTGCAGATCTTTAAAGAGGACATCGAAGCAAATCGTTCGATTGGCCGTTATGGCGCCGAGCTTATTACCGACGGGGCCACCGTATTAACCCACTGCAATGCGGGCGCACTGGCCACCGCCGGGGATTATGGAACAGCGTTGGGAGTAATCCGGGGCGCCCGCGACGCCGGCAAGCGCGTGGCCGTAATAGCCGATGAAACAAGGCCGTTTCTTCAAGGGCTCCGATTAACTGCCTGGGAACTGGCGAAGGACGATATTCCGGTTACAGTGATTACGGACAATATGGCTGGTCACGTAATGAAGAAAGGAATGGTTGACGCTGTCGTAGTAGGCGCAGATCGAATCGCAGCGAATGGGGACACAGCCAACAAGATCGGCACCTACATGGTGGCAGTAATGGCGAAACGCCACCAGATACCGTTTTATGTCGCAGCGCCGATATCCACGCTTGATCTCTCGTTGCAGTCAGGTGAACAGATTCCGATCGAGGAAAGAGACACGAAGGAAGTAACCCATATTGGTAAACAGCAACTTGGGCCGGAAGGTGTTGACGTCCATAACCCGGCTTTTGACGTTACGCCAAACGACCTGATCACAGCGATTATTACTGACAAGGGAGTCGCGCGCGCGCCTTACGTGGAGAGCCTGCGGGGCCTGGCTGGTGGCAAGGTGGCGGGTGAAATGGCAGGAACGGTCGGCGAAGGAATTTAAGCTCGGGCGAATCGGCTCTTTTTCCACCAGTCGATCGTCAGGTTAAGGCCAGTTTGTAAATCTACCGCCGGCTCAAAACCCAGTAACTCACGCGCTCGAGTGATGTCCGCAAGGCTGTGTCGTACATCGCCTGCTCGTGGTTCTCTGTACTCAGCAGTGACGTCAACTTTCCCCGTGATAGTCTTAAGCTCGTCCAGCAACCGATTTAACGTGGTACGTTCGCCGTTGGCAATGTTGATGACCTCACCAATTCCCTTCTTAGTCTCGGCTGCCTGCATATTGGCTCGCACAACGTCACCCACGTAGGTGAAATCCCGAGACTGTTCACCGTCGCCATAGATCACCGGTTGTTCGCCGCTTAAGAGCGCGCTTATAAAACGTGAGATAACGCCGGAGTAATGTGAGCTAGGATCTTGTCGCGGCCCAAACACATTGAAGTATCGCAGTGAAACAGTTTCCAATCCGTAGACTCGCGTAAAAACCTGGCAATAGTATTCGCCGACCAGTTTTGCAACCGCATAGGGCGATAACGGCTCCGGCAACATTTTCTCGACTTTCGGCAGCGTAGGTTGGTCGCCATACGCCGAGCTCGAGGCTGCGTAGACTATTCTTCTGACGTTTTTTTCCCTGGCCGCTACCAGGAGAGAAAAGGTTGCGTCGACGCTGGCAACGTGAGTTTGACGGGGATTCTCTACCGACCTGGGAACTGATGGAATGGCGGCCTCGTGGAAAATTAATTCGACGCCGTCTAACGCCTTTCGTAACGTAGCCTCATCTGCGAGGCTGGCCTTAACGAAATCAACATCACCGCTCAACTCATCTACGTTTTCCTGATAGCCGGTTGATAGATCATCGATGATGCGAACGCGCGCTCCGGATTCAGCCAGCGCCTGAGCTATGTGCGACCCAATAAATCCGGCGCCGCCCGTTACCAGTGCTAATCCTGTTAAGGCCATAGGGGAAGCTATCGGGTTTTTGATACTTGACGTCTAAGATCGGTCACGAGCAAACAACTACCGGCCAATGCCGACGTACTCAAAACCAAGATCCTTCACGTCCTGAGGATCGTATATGTTTCGCAAGTCGGCAATCTTTGGGGTCCTCATCAAATCTCTGATTTTTCCCATATCCAAAGCGCGAAACTGGTTCCACTCGGTGACAAACACCAAAGCGTCCGCATCAGTCACCGCCGAGTATTCATCATCCGCAAAGCTGATATCCGGCAGAACCCGAGCTGCTTCGATCATGGCTACCGGGTCATAGGCCCTCACCTTGGCGCCACTTTCTAACAGGCCCTTGATAATGTCGATAGAGGGTGCTTCGCGCATGTCGTCGGTTTCGGGTTTAAAAGCAAGCCCGAGGACGGCGACTGTTTTTCCTTCAAGAGATCCGACCAACTTCGCAATCTTGGGCACCATCGCCTCGCGTTGTTTGCGATTCACCTCGATGACAGCATCAACTATTAAAGACTCCTGATTAAACTGGCGGGCTACAGAGGCCAGTGCACGAGTATCTTTGGGAAAGCAAGAGCCGCCAAAGCCAGGTCCCGGGTGAAGAAACTTGTTCCCAATGCGACGATCCATCCCCATCGCCCTGGCCACATCGTGCACGTCACAGCCGATGCTTTCGCAAAGATTCGCGACCTCGTTAATGAAGGATATCTTGGTAGCCAGAAAGGCATTGGCAGCATATTTAGACAGCTCGGCTGCTTCTATCGACGTCACCACAAAGGGAGCTTCGATCAGGTACAAAGGCCGGTAAAGGTCTCGCATGATGGCGATAGCTTCGTCATCACGGCTGCCAATGACTACTCGATCCGGTCGCATGAAGTCGTTGATGGCAGCACCTTCCCGGAGGAACTCCGGATTCGAGACCATCCCGAAACTCAGACGAGGGTTTTCCTCACGAATTAGACTGCGAAGGCGCTCGCCGGTGCCGATGGGAACGGTCGACTTGGTAACGATCACCTTGTATCCGTTCATGTGTTTTGCTACCGAACGCGCCGCCTGCTCCACAAAAGTCATATCTGGCGAGCCATCGTCTTTAGGCGGTGTACCGACAGCCAGGAAAATGACTAAGGCCTGTTCTACTGCCTGCTTGATGTCGGTCGTAAACTGCAATCGGCCTGACTGCATATTCTTGGTTACTAACTGCTCCAGACCCGGTTCGTAGATGGGCATCTCTCCGGAGGAGAGGCGGGCGATTTTTTCGGCATCGATATCAACGCAGGTAACGTCGACACCAAATTCTGCGAAACACGCACCCGTAACGAGGCCGACATAACCGGTGCCAATTACCGCAATGTGCATTGATGATTACCTTAGGAACTTCGTGGAAGGTGTAACTTACGCAAAACCTTGCGGGTCAAGCACGACCGTTAGTCGTGTGACCCGCAAGGTTTTACATATCTGACCGCGACGCTTAAGAACCGCGTTGCAGTATTTGTTGAAGGCTGCAATCGACGACTTACTTCGTCGGGCTGACCACGGTTACGGATCCGCCAAACTCCAGGTCGTTGTCATGCATGAGCGCGTAGATGATTGCTGCAATCGCACCGGCACCCAATGCCACGAGCGCAAAGGTCTCACCTGTGCTCATGTCATCATCGTCTTCCCCGGGAGTATCCTGGGGATTCGGGATTCCTGCCGTGGCGCTTTCGCCAGCCGCAATCTGCTTCACGGCACCAGCGACATTAAGCTGCGCGACGCCGGTGTGTGTCGTCAGAGTGGTTACGCCCCTTACAACATTCACGGTAAACGATGTCGGCTGGCTTCCGTCAACCACAACCGAGCCATCCTTGGTTGTAAAGTTAACCGAAATTCCCGGCAGCGTTGATACGTGAGCGCTGCCGTTCTCCAGCAAGCCCATCACACTCTTTTCCGTAAAGCTTAATTTCAAGCCGGTGTTTGAAGTCAACGCGACGCGTCCCAACTTGCTGAGGTTCACCGAAGCGCTGCTCTGGTCAGCGGTTGTAATCAAGCTGTCGGAAAACAGGGTTCCTCCGGAGATGGCACTTTCACCGTTCACCATCACCTGACCGGAGACCGACAACTCACCAGATGGGGCCTTTGCTGCGGGCGACGCCAAAACTACCATCGAGTAGACACTCAAAATGGCTACTGCCACACAGGCCGCGATAGGTTTGCGGCTCCAAGTTTTGCTGATCATTAACTTTCCTCCCGTATAGTGAAACAATCTTGATTGCGTGCCGCGACGCTCAAAACTCATAAGAGGCTTGAGTTCTTTTGTTGATTCGCCTCAAAACTAGTGCCGCGTTCTAAAAATCAAAATGCCGTTTGCAGGGCATAAACACTGGGCTGTTATTACACGAATGCTGGTGCTCTGTCAACAGCCTTTTGGGCAACTTTGCCACAAAACTGTGCTTTTTTGCGTTGGGTGGGAATTTAGCACAGGGGCAGTTGCTAGTCCAGACTTTTCTCGCGAAATCGAGACGGAATTCGGGGTGAATTGATTCCCCTGGTCTGATGTTCAGGAACGCGGCGCAGATTCAATCCCTGGAGTTATACCCGGCGTTCGTCAACGAGGGTCGGTGACGCGTCGGCCTCGCGTGTTCACCTTGACGCCAATAGGATTGGGATTGCTTGGATTCACAGCGTTATTTGAATCGCGCATTGCCTTATCGCTCAACTCAGACTGCTCGTAAGGATCGAGGCGCGCAAATAGGTAAAACAAATCACCCGACCGAACGACCCCAAGATACCTAAACGTTGTCTGAAGCACCTCACCAATCCTGAGCGACTGCGCTTGAGGTGGATTTTCGAAAATCAGCCCCAACTCGTCTGCGGCGACAGCTTCCAGTTCGGGCAAATAGTCGTTTTGACTCTCATCCGCAATACGCATTGCCATTTGCCTCAGAGCCCGTATGCGATTCGAATTTCTGCGGTAGTAGGCATTGCTGACTTCGTGACGGCTGGCCCGGTCATCGACTACGTTCTGTTCGTTCTTCAGATACCCGAGGTATGCCCGGACCACTGGTCCGAATTGCGCGTCGTCGTAGCTTTGCGCAGCAGCTTCGAAGTTGACCGCGAAGATGAAGAGTGACGCAAGGAAACCAAAGCGGAGTAGTCCAGATTTGAGCATGGTTTCTGCCTTTGAAAGCGACAGGGACTGTCGCGGTTGGTCTATTTCAGGAACGACCAGGATTATAGCAGCCTGCACAAACACCTCCGTTGCGCCTCTGTTTCAGCAATGTTACATTGATCTTTAATTTCAGCCACCTCAATTGGTGCTTCTGTGAGCAGTTCAAACAGACCATTCAAGATTGCCCTCGGGATTAGCGGCGGCATCGCGGCGTATAAAGCCGCCGAAGTTCTGCGCGGGCTGCAGCGTGCCGGATGCACCGTCCGAGTCGCGATGACGAAACGCGCTTGTGAATTCGTACAGCCGCTGACCTTCCGCGCCCTTTCCGGCGCCCACGTTATCGTTGACGACTACGCCCCGGACAATCCCGATCCCATTGCACATATTACTTTCTCCCAGAGCGTCGACCTTTTTATCGTGGCGCCTGCCACTGCCAATATCATCGCGAAGTTTGCGAATGGCGTTGCCGACGATTTCTTAACTTCCACCTATCTGGCCTCCACCGCTCCCGTCCTGCTGGCGCCGGCAATGAACACGTCGATGTGGAGACACTCGGCGACGACGCGAAACCTCCAAAAACTTCGGGATGACGGTGTTCACATCCTCGACCCGGATGAGGGAGAGATGGCATGTGGAACCGTCGGGCCCGGCCGTCTCAGTGAACCGGAAAGAATAGTAGCAGCGGCATTGGAAATTCTCGGTCAGAACGCGACTGAAACGGTGCGGGATCTCGCTAGCGAACATTTGTTGATCACGGTGGGCGCTACACGCGAAGCCATCGATCCGGTTCGCTTTCTGTCCAACAATTCATCCGGACGGATGGGATTCGCGCTTGCTCAATCTGCGGTAGACCGGGGAGCAGATGTGACCGTGGTGGCGGGCGCTACCACTGCCCGTCCTCCGGAAAACATCTCGCTAATCCGTGTGAACTCGGCCGAAGACATGGCGGAGTCGGTGATGAAGAACCTCGCCAAGGCTTCAGTGTTCATTGGCGCGGCCGCAGTTGCTGATTACCGTCCTACTAAACCGTCGTCGACGAAGATCAAGAAAGCGAAAGAATCTATGTCGCTGGAACTCGAACGGACCCGCGACATACTAAAGGAAGTTTCTGGGGCAAGGCATGATGGCTTGCTCATCATTGGGTTTGCTGCTGAGACAGACGACGTGCTCGCGAATGCTCGTGAAAAACTGAAAGCTAAGAAGCTCGACGCCATCGTCGCCAACGACGTAACTCGAGAAGGCGTTGGGTTCGAGACAGTCACAAATGAAGTAACCATCATCAGCCGGGACAGTGACGCGCCGATCCATGTCCCACTAATGGCCAAGACCAATGTAGCCGACATTATCCTTGATGAAATTGTTCGGCTTCGAGCACGTGGCACGTCCGCGTCGGCAGTGCGTAGCTTGCGCCGCAGTAAAAAAGCTTAAGCACGACTCCTTAGTTCGCCTACTTAAAAGATGCCAGCCAACCGCGTAATCGATGAGTTTTCATCGCTCATCCAGGATGCTCGCGAACATTTACTTTATTTCCACGAACTCGGTGTAGAAAACCTCGAGTCTAAAGTTCTAGTTAATACGCCAGTCAAAGCTTCGGACAGTTTCCCTGCCCTGAATAAACAGGTTTCCACGCCTGATTTCGTTCCGTCTGACTCTCCTGACGTTGGCGCGTGGTCCTCAGCGAAACCAGCCACAGAAAGCTCGTTGCCGCAAGATTCGTTATTCGGGGAAATGGGCGCGGGGGCTGCGACGTTGCCGAAATCGTCCGAGACTTGTGAGGATATCTGGGCAGACATCGGAAACTGCACCCGTTGTCCGCTTTACCAGGGTCGAACGAACATCGTTCACACCGAAGGCAACCGAAAAGCTCGTCTGATGTTTGTCGGTGAAGCACCAGGCGCTGACGAAGATGCCCAGGCGAGACCTTTCGTCGGACGGGCTGGTCAGCTCCTGACGAAGATTATTGAAGCCATGGGGTTTAAACGCGAAGAGGTCTTGATTGGTAATGTTAATCGTTGCCGTCCGCCAGGTAATCGGCCTCCCACCCAGGAGGAAGCATCAATGTGCAAGCCGTTCCTGCTGCGTGAAATCGCAGCCGTTCAACCTGAAGTGATTGTAGTTCTGGGCAATACGGCTATGAAGAATCTTCTGGATTTGAAGCAAGGAATCACTCGCGTGAGGGGGCAGTTTCAAGATTACCACGGCGTGAAGGTGATGCCTACTTTCCATCCCGCCTATCTGTTACGAGATCCTTCGAAGAAGCAGGAAACGTGGCAGGACCTGAAAAAAGTTAGAGACCACCTTGAAGCTACTCGAAAGCGATCAGACTGAGTTAGGAACCACTCCCGCCGGCGACTTTGGCAAATTGCAATTTCGCGCTACCTTCTCACGCGTGCAAGAGCGCTCGGAATCTTCACCTGAAGGCCCCAACAATCAGAACAGCATAAGCCTGACAACCGACACTGAATACGTCGAGGTCGCTGTGCCCGTCCACGTTTTGCGCAACTTTATGTACCGAGTTCCGCCTACATGGCAGTCTATGGCCCAACCAGGGGCGCGCGTCGTCGTCCCTCTCGGGAAAAAACTGCTAACCGGTTATATCGTTGCACTGCACCAGACGCTGCCGGAGCACACCGGCGTTCAGCCCACAGACATCAAAGATGCTGTCGAGATACTTGACTCGGTCCCCCTGGTTACTCCTGAACTGCTTGATTTAACTGATTGGGTTGCCGGCTACTATCTGGCTCCGCTCGGCGAAGTCATCAAGGGAGCGCTTCCTCCGGGTATCAGTCCAAACATCGAACAACTCATCGCCATTACCGAGAAGGGATTGGCCCAGCTCAACAGTGTCCGTTCGGCGAATTCCGAAAGTAAGTCTCAACAACTGCTTAAGTTGATCGCTGACTCCGAAGAGGTTTCGCTTGCTAAGGTTGAAGAGCAATTCGACCGCGGCGAGGCGGGGAGATTAGCGCGGCAACTTGAGAGCGAGGGACTAGTCGAACTGCGCCAACGCGCGGGCGGGCGTTTTGTTAAGCCCAGATATGAACGAAGGGTTCGTCTTGTCCCGGAGGGCGGTAGCACCGAGGCGGCTGGCGGTCGCAAGCTAAGCGACTTGCAAGCGAAGGTTCTGGATGCGCTTCAGGGTAAGGACTCAATCGCCCTGTCTGATCTTTTGAATGTTACGAATGTCAGCGCCTCCACGGTATTAACACTTCAGAAGCGAAAGCTCGTGGAACTGTTTGAGGTTCCTGTGCGCAGAGATCCACTTGGCGGCGAGATGTCGGCAAAGATTGAAGACTATGTGCTCACCAACGCGCAGGAAGAAGTTCTAGCGAAGCTTGAGACGCCCTTAAGAGAACGCACTTATGCGCCCTTTTTGTTGCACGGGGTGACAGGCAGCGGAAAAACCGAAGTTTATATCCGGGCGATGCGCGTAGCTCTAAAACTTGGACGCGCGGCGCTGATGCTAGTGCCCGAAATCGCGTTGACGCCTGTTTTCTCAAGACGATTGCGGATGCATTTTGGTGACAAGGTGGCCATCTTTCATTCCTCCCTGTCGCGAGGTGAACGGTTTGACGAATGGACGCGGGCGAGAAATGGCGAGGCCCGAATAATTATCGGAACCCGCTCCGCGGTGTTTGCTCCAATTAAAAATCTGGGGCTAATTATTATCGACGAAGAGCACGAATCAACTTACCGTCAACAGGACTCACCTCATTACAACGGCCGGGACACCGCTATCGTTCGAGCACAGAAGGAATCAGCAGTCGTAGTCCTGGGTTCCGCCACGCCTTCACTCGAATCGTTTCACAACGCTGCAACAGGCAAATATGGTTATCTGCAATTGCCGGAGCGGCTGGGGAACCGTCCACTCGCCGTTGCCGAAATCATCGATATGCGGGAAGTCTTTGCGCGTTACAAAAAGCCCAGGATCTTCTCCGACCAACTGCTGCAGGCGATTGAAGACACTCACCGGAAGGGCGAACAATCGATCATCCTCTTGAACCGCCGCGGGTACTCCAGTTTTGTGCTCTGCCGTTCGTGCGGCGAAAGTATCCAGTGTCCTAATTGTGATGTGACCTTGACCTATCACCGAAGTGACAGAATCATCGTTTGCCATTATTGCAACCACCGCGAAGCGGCACCCGACAAGTGTCCCAATTGCAAAGGCAGGTTCATTTACTATGTCGGCGAAGGTACGCAGCAGATCGAGGAGAAGCTCGCGAAGCTTTTCCCAACTGTAAAAATTGCCCGAGTCGATCGAGACACCGGAGCGCGCCGCGGCGCGTTTGAAAAAACTTTGCGAGACTTTGGAACTGGTGAGCTCGAAATGTTGGTGGGCACGCAAATCCTCGCCAAGGGCCACGACTTTCCTAATGTCACACTCGTGGGCGTGGTTTCGGTCGACGCCGGGCTCGCATTACCAGACTTTCGCGCTGCCGAGAGAACGTTTCAGCTGCTGACCCAGGTTGCAGGCCGAGCCGGCCGCGGCGATCGCGCCGGAAAAGTTTTGATTCAAACCTACCATCCCCATCACTACGCGCTGCGACACGCCAGCTCGCAAGACTATGCCGGTTTTTATCAGGAGGAGATTCGCCACCGGCAAAACCACACCTATCCTCCCTTCGTCGCGCTCGGTCTACTTTTGGTGCGCGGATCCGATCTCACACGAGTCAGGGCCGACGCAGTCGAACTACGCAAAGCGCTGGATCAAGCTAACCCCGAACGTTCTGCACGGATTCTCGGGCCCGCTCCGGCGCCCTTGGCCAGACTCAAAGACGAGTTTCGCATCCAGATTTTGATTAAATGCCGTAACCGCCGGCAACTGCGGAACATCATCGACGAAGCTTTGAATGAGTTGTCAGAGAGCAAGGTTAGTTTGCGTTCGATCAACGTTGAGATTGATCCGGTTTCAGTTATGTAGCATTGTCGCCCGCTTTGGGAAACACCTGCTTTTACGCGAGCAGCCTCCGACCTGGCGCCATCTTGGGCTAAACTTTCCGTCATGAAACTTTCCGAACTGGCAACATTAACCGGCGCGACTGTCGAAGGTGATGGTGAAACGGAAATCACCGGTGCTGCCGGACTTGATGAAGCGAACTCCGGTCACGTGACTTTCCTGGCAAACCCTAAGTACACGCCGAGAGTGAATACGACAAAAGCGTCGGCCATATATCTCAGCGAAGCGGCGCCAATAGAGCGCGAGATTTCTATCCTCCGCGCCAAGGATCCTTATCTGGCCTACACTCGCGCGCTCCGCTTGTTTCACCCGGAACCGCAGGTAGACGCGCAAGTACATCCGTCGGCAGTTATCGATCCATCGGCCACGGTCGCCCAAAATGTTTGGATTGGAGCCTGCTCGGTGATTGGTCCGCGGAGCCGCATCGAAGAAGGAGCGCGCATCTACCCAAACGTAACGATTTATGAAGAAGTCAGGATCGGAAGGGATTCGATAATTCACTCCGGCGCGGTGGTTCGCGAGCGTTCACAAATAGGTGAACGCGTAATTATTCATAACAACGTGGTGGTTGGTTGCGACGGTTTTGGTTACGCCAAAGACGAGAACCGTAGCTGGCTGAAAATTCCCCAAACCGGCCGAGTGGTTATTGAAGATGATGTCGAGATTGGCGCCGGAACAACTATCGATCGCGCGTCGGTAGGAGAGTCGCGCATTGGTAGGGGATCCAAGATTGACAACCTCGTGCAGATTGGGCACTCGTGCACTATTGGCGAAGACACGCTGCTTTGCGCTCAGGTTGGCTTGGCCGGCAGCTCGCATATCGGCAGTCGCGTCATCCTTGCGGGCCAGGCTGGTGTAGCCGGTCATTTGACCATTGGTGACGACGTCGTGCTAACGGCAAAGAGCGCTACAAGCCATGACGTGCCAGCAGGAAAAGTTATTTCCGGCATCCCTGCTTTTGATAATAAGGACTGGCTGAGATCGACAGCAGCGTTTCGCAGGTTGGGTGAAATGCAGCGACGACTTCGGGAACTGGAGAGGAAGCTGGCAGCGCCGGTCGCCAAGAATGATTAGCGATGGTTTCGTTCGTGTTACTTCGTGTAATTTCGTGGATCATTCTTGTTTTCTTACGCTGCCGAACAGACTGAAGGACGATCCACTAAAACGACACGAAGAAACACGAACAAGAACAAACTCGGCACTAGGTAACCGTCCCACCATCGACTATCACAACCTCACCATTCATAAAGCTGTTGCGATCGCTGACCATGAATGCCGCGTACTCAGCAAGTTCAGCAGGCTTCCCTAAACGGCCGGCCGACACCCACAAGTCATGCATCTGTAACAACCGCTCAGGCAGTGCCTGAGCGAGTTCTGTGTCGAAAATCCCGGCGGCGATCGCGTTTACTTTAACGCCAAATGTTCCCGCCTCACGCGATAAACATTTTGTGAAGCCAATCATCGCAGCTTTGGAGGTCGCGTAGTGCACGGCGGTCGGCAACGCGCGTATCGCCCCGATGGAAGTGATGTTGAGAATACTTCCCTTCCTCTGACGAATCATCTGTTTATAAATTGGCTTGGTAACTGCGAAGAGACTGCCAACATTTGTGTTGATAACTTCGTCCCACGCGCGATCGGTCGTGGTCGCAAAATTATCGCCCCGGTTGATCGCGGCGTTATTCACCAGGATATCAATCCCGCCCCACTTCTCGACCACTTCGCGCGTCACCTTCTTTAACCCAACGCGGTCTGTTACAGAGATTTTAAAACTAAGCGACCGGCGCGCGTGGCCCTCAACCTTCGCAACCGTTTCCGCAGCTAAATCGTCCCGCGAATTGTAATTAAAAGCGACGTCAGCGCCTTCGCGCGCAAAGATTTCACAAATGGCGGCGCCAATCCCGCGCGTGCCGCCGGTCACGAAGGCGCGCTTCCCTTCAAGCAATAAGCTCACTGGATAATCTGTCTCCTACGAGGGCTGGTTCGATAGCAGCGTGTAACTAACAACAGTCTTTGCTCTCGTGCAGCAGTAGATCAGTCACCGCAACTGCGAAAGTGGTAGTGCTAAAACTTCCTAATGGGGGTCTCTAAAAAGCCCGCCGCGAAAACGCAAGCGGGCAAATCCTTAACTGGGAGCAATCCGCGAACAAGACGACAAAGCCATCAGGAGGCCAGCTTGACTAACGCACTTTGTTCATTCGGCTCGTTGGCAGCCGGAATCAGCGCGGCAATCTCCTCAACGATGTGACGGGTGGCATTTGGAATCGCCAGCCCGATGGTGGCCGCTCTCATGGCCGAGTAATGCGCCGTGTCTTCAACCATGCGGCGAATCACCGGAACAATATCGCCGGTGCGTTTCAATAACACTCCCGCACCACGCTTAACAAGCAAGCTGGCTGTCCCGGCCTCCTGCGGCATGGGAGCAGTGGTCGCATCGGCAATGATTGGCAGGCGACAGGCAAACGCCTCGAATGTAGTCAGTCCGCCAAGTTTGGAAATCATCACGTTGGCGGCCCCCATTAACTGCTCAACCTGTTCCGAGTACCCGATAACCTTCACTGGGAAAGAAGCGCTTTCAGCAATGTGTTCGGCGTCGGCTTTCAATTCCTCATTCTTGCCGGCGAGAAAGATGGCCTGGACCTCGAGCTGCCCGCGAACCAATTCGCGAAATATCTGCGGAATATTGCCGCCGCCTTCCCAGCCGGCGTTAACAAAGACCGTGAACTTGTCCGGGTCGAGCCCCAGCGCGCGTCTCGCTGCCTGGGCCGCTTCCTCACTCGGATAAGCGAACTTCGGATGGACCGGCATCCCCGAGATCTTGATTCGTTCGGGCGCGATACCGTAATCGATCAACTGCAGGCGCGCTTCTTCGCTCGCCACCAGATAAAGCGTCACGTCATCGCAAGCCCAACCCTTCCAAAATCCGTAATACGGATCGGTGACTACGGAAACCAGCGGGATGCGATCCGAAAGCTTTAATTCTCTAAGCACACGCCCGAAGATGTGTTGTGTCAAAGGATGCACACTGACAACCACGTGTGGACACCAGCGCTCGAAAATCTCCGTACAAAAACCAATGCAGCGTTTGTGAAAGAACTCCCGCGTTTCCGGGCGGAATCTATTCACGACCCAATACAAGTATTTCATCCAATGCTGCCGGTTACGCAGCAACCAGTTGTACGACCGCACCAACTTTGCGGTGATGGCATGCGATTCCTCCACTGCACGCACGACCCTCACTGCATACGACTGTCCAGCAAAAAACTTTTGCACCCCAGCGACGATCGCGGCCGCAGCCGAGCGATGTCCACCGCCGGTGTCGGACGAAATGATCAGAATTTTTGGAATACGCTGCATTAAACGACTAGTTTCGAGGTTTCGTCCCCGGGTCCCAGGTCATTATCGGCGGTTTCCGGATGCTTACGCGCCTACCGCGACGCCGTCCGGTTGAGCCTCCGCGCGATCCATTGCCTTTCGTGCTTTCTTCATTTCCCGTTCCAGTTTCTTGATCTGAATCAAATGCCCTGGATTGAACGGCAAAGATGGATAGTAGCTATTTGATTCGTGCGTGCAGAAGCAACCGTCGAGAGCTTTCTTTCGTCGCTCCTTCATCGCCGGGGACAGCCAGAGCTTCTGAAAGTTCCAATCGAAATCTCTAAGATTTCCGATAGGCGCCAAATTCTCACACGAGGAAACCGTGCCTTCATCGTAGATGACCCCGCCGGCTGTTCCGGCGTAACACTTCATTTGGGCCTGCTGGGTTTCCTGCGTCTTGGCGATCAAACCGTGCATGTAGATGTCGATGGCGGCTTTGAAGTAGCCGGCGTTCCCACCATAAGTATTCTTAATCGCAGCGTGACGTGAATCGTCAACGATCATCGTTGCCAGCTTTGCATAGCGCGAGTGATCGATGTTGAGCTCTATCGGGTCCGCTGATGGGGGACGAATGTAATTGAAATTGACCTTGTCAGGCTTCAGCTCATACTTCAAGAAGTCGTACCACTCGAAAATCGTGTCCTGGTTAGAGTTCATGAAGCAGGTGCACGTCTGTACGTCGAGCTTGGGAAAATCCTTCTTGATAGTCTGGAGTTGCCGAGCGGTGTCGATGGCAATGTCCCAGGATCCGGGTTTCTGTCGAATCTTCTCATGCGGCTCTTTTAAGCCATCGATGCCGAGCGCAACCGTCACATTGAGATTCGGACACTCCTCGAGAATGCGCGTGATGTCGGGAAAGATTCGCTTCTGAATCTGGCCGTTGGACATTATGTAGATCGATTCGAGCCGGTTGTTTGTATAAAAGGCCTTTGCGATTTCGGGCAGGTCCTTACGGGTGAACGGTTCACCGCCGGCGAGAATCAGCACACCCAGATTGCCACCCAAAGTCTCCGAGATTTTCTCAATCTCGTGGGTCTTCATCTGCAACTTCTTCCGCGGGCGGTCGTCCAGCTCATCCGTAAAGAAGCAGTGCGTGCAGCGCATGTCGCAAACGGACGTGACCAGGATATTCAGCAAAATCGGCGAAAATGGCTGCCCCACGGCCAGCTTCGCATAACGCGTCAGTAGTTCTTTGGTAGTGAAATCCATTAGCAAACCTCTTTGTATAACTGCACCTAATATAACTGCACCTATGATGCAACTAAACCGGTAAGAGTAACACATGCTTTGAAAGTGTTCGAATTGGTGTTGAGGGACAGTGCGTCAGATTTGTTGGCATCTTATTAACACCGGCCTTTAGGCCGGTGATCCACCGCTGGCTCAAGCCGGAAACCGTTAAACGGGCTAACTACTCGACTCAGCCTTGAACTTATTTATTTTCAAGCGCCGAAGGCGCGAAATGTAATAGCCTGGGGCATCGCCCCAGGAACGCCAAGGGTTTCGACTATAAGAAGCGCTGAAGGCGCGAAATACCTTATACAAGTATTGAGGGCTCACGAACTGTATGTCGCGCCTTCAGCGCTCAACGTTTGGTAGCTGAACATTTCCTGGGCCGTTGCCCAAGGTTGTTGCATTCCGCGCCTTCGGCGCTGCCTACAAGTAATTGAATGACATTCTTGATGAGTCAAGTATGTCATTACCGTTTAAACGGTTTCCAATAATGGTGAATGCTGAAAACACCGGGCTAGAGCCCGGTGTTAATGAATCGCCTCGCCGGAAGCTCTAGGCTGTTGTTCGCTCGCTGCGGCCGGGAATACCCAGGGCACGCATGCGCCGGTAAAGATGGCTGCGGTCAACTCCCATCAACTCGGCGGCTTTGGAAACATTGCCTTCCGCCTCGTCAAGTTTCCTCTGAATAAACTCGCGATGATAGGCGTCGGTTGCTTCCTTAAACGAGGGAAACCTGAACGAAGTCGCGGGGGCTTCCTCTTTGCCGTGTGGCGGCAAATCACTGGCAACTACCTTGAGACCGGGATTCATGATCACAACTCGCTCGATGGTGTTCCTCAGCTCGCGAACGTTGCCGGGCCACGTGTAGTTTTGCAATTCCTCAATGGCATCGGCGCTGAATTCCTTCGGTATCTTTCCATAAGCTCGCGAGAAATTCTGATTGAAGTAGGCAACCAACAACGGCACATCCTCCAAACGCTCGCGCAGCGGTGGCAACTCAAAAGGAATAACATTCAATCGATAAAACAGGTCGGGACGAAACTTTGCCTGCTCAATCTCGGTATCGAGCTGCTTGTTGGTCGCGGCGATAATTCGCACGTCCACTTTCACTGAGTTGCCGCTACCGACTGGCTCAAATCTTTGTTCTTCAAGGACACGCAGCACCTTTGCCTGAACCTTCGAACTCATGTCGCCTATTTCGTCGAGGAATAAGGTGGCGCCGTCAGCAAGTTCAAACTTGCCTTTCTTTGCCGCCGTCGCGCCGGTAAACGCTCCTTTAACGTGGCCAAAGAGTTCCGACTCGATGAGTTCCTCGGGTATCGCTGCCGAGTTGACTTCAATGAAGGGTGCAGCCGCGCGACGTGACTTTGCATGGATTGCATGTGCAACGAGTTCTTTGCCTGTGCCTGACTCGCCGTAGATCAGAACGCGGCCGTCGGTCGGAGCCACTACTGAGATCTGCTTGCGAAGAGCCCGCATGGCCACCGACTCACCGACCATCGTGTACTCTTTCGCAAGTTCCGCCGACAGTTCGGCATTGATCAACTCGAGCCGGTTTTGGCGCAGCGCGTTCCGAACCGTCAAGAGCGTCTTCTCGATCGAGAGCGGCTTTTCAATGAAATCAAACGCTCCCAGTTTCGTGGCCCGCACTGCTGTTTCCACGTTGCCGTGCCCCGAGATGATCACGACCGCCGCCTCTGATCCTGCTGCGCGCAGTCGCCGCAGAGTTTCGAGTCCATCGATTCCCGGCAACCAAACATCCAGCAGGATGCAGCTATAGGCGCGGCGCTCGACCGCCTGCAGACAATCCTCACCTGACGCCACCGCGTCGGCGCTGAAGCCTTCATCCTCCATGACACCACACAGCGTGTCACGGATGCCCGGTTCATCGTCGACTATGAGAATTGAGTCCATAAGTGGAGGGCTTTTTACACGTTGCCACTCGGCAGTTCGATCACAAAGCGGGCCCCGCGCGGGTAGTTTGCGTGCGCTTGAATGCGTCCGCCGTGCTCAAGAATTATCCGTTGAACGATCGCCAAGCCTAAACCCGTACCACCTCCGCGCGTCGAAAAGTAGGGTTGAAATAATCTCTGAAAGTCTGCGGGACGAATTCCGTGTCCAGTATCTGAAACCTCGGCAACGAGGAGTGTTCTGGCGGGATCGAAAGTCGTTATAACTTTGATCTCTCTTTCGCCGTCGACGCTGGACAGGGCATTACTGGCATTGTCTAACAGATTCACAAACACGCGGCGCAACTGTTCGCGGTCCAACATCGCTGGTGGCAATTTCTCGTCGAGCCTGGTTTCGATGCTCACGCCATTTAGCCGATCGTCATAAAGCGCAACCGCATGACGGATAACCTCATTCAAGTCCGCCAGCTCGGGACGGGCTGGAGGTAACCGGGCAAAATGAGAAAACTCGTCGACCAATTCCTTGAGGCCGGCAACTTCACGCGCGATGGTCCTGGTGCATTCTTCGATAATCGCACGCACGTGAGTCTCGTCCAGTTTCTTTTCACCAGAGCCACTAGAACCGTTCCCGCCGTTTGAAACAGCGCGCCCATAACTCTTGGCTATTCTTTCGGCCGATAGTTGGATGGGTGTTAAAGGATTTTTGATTTCATGCGCCATCCGACGCGCAACTTCGCTCCAGGCGGCAGCCCGCTGCGCAGCCAGCAACTCCGACAAATCTTCTACAACCAGAACCACTCCGGGTTTCTGTCCTGCTAATGCTCGCAGGGCCGTTGCTGTCAGAGCCACCGGCAACGGTGCGCCTTCATTAATTCCAGCCAGTTCGGCCTGCTCGGCCGCCTGTCCGCCACGCCGCGCACGACGAAGGAGCCGCTCCATTACCGCCCAATCTTCAGTGCCAATCAGTTCTTCGAGTTTTTCTTCACGAGTCCGGGCCGGCTCGAGCTTCAGCATCCGGGCAGCGGCGGCGTTGATGGTAGTGATGCGATCTTCTTCGTCGAGAGAGACCACCCCGGTCGACAGAGACTCTAGAACTGTTTCGATGTAATCGCGGCGTTCCTCGAGCGTCAGGTTTTTCTCGCGCAAAGCGGCGGAGCCGGCTTCAATCCGGCTGCGATTATCTTCAAGCTGGCTGGTCATCTGGTTAAACGAGTCGGCCAGTAGCGCCAATTCATCTTCAGCGATTGTCGAAACACGGTGCGATAAATTGCCTCGGGCAATTTCGTTTGAAGCTTCGGCAAGCGCCTTGATCGGAGTGGCAATGCCGCGAGCGAGGTAGATGGCCACCCAACTGGAAACAAACAGCATCATCAGCGTCATCAATCCGAGGGTTGAAAGGCCAAGTAAACGGACACGGCGCTGGCGCTCGACTAATTTTTGGTATTCACCCTGTGACCCGGTAATGGTTTCACTCAAATCGTTTGGCGTCCGACGCGGGGACACAACAACCAACTGTTGATTATCAGCGAAAGGTACTGTTACTGCGTCGAAGCGTTCGCCGTCAGCCAGACTTTCCTCAGAGTTCGCTGACGATCGCGCATTTGTTAAAAGCTCGTCCAACTCAGCGGCCTCCGCTGTCGAAAGAGTTGCGCGGCTCTGGGCTAACGACTGTCCCTTGGCGTCGACAAGTTGTACCGCCGACACCTGCCCGCTGGTAACAATCCGATCGAGCGTCTGTTGTCGCTCGGCATCTGATTGGTGCTCAAGAATCACGCCAAGCAGCATTGCCGTCTCGTGAAGATTTCGCGCCTGTGCGTCGAGTGCCTCGCGTTGCACCTCCTGTGCTTCATTCACTACGCGTGCCGGCAACTGCGCAAACCATTTTTCCAGCGAGCGATTAAGAAAGAGGTACGAAAACACCGCCATCGCGATGATGGGCAGAAAGCTGATCGCGATAAAGTAGAAAAGCAGACGCGTCTTGATATTCGATCCGAGTTGCCGTTCGCGCCGCTCGCGCCGCAGCTTAAGTAGGTTTCGGACGAATATGAACGAGAAGACTACGAAGGCTACGAAGTTAAGAGTAGAGAGCGCATAAAGTAAGACGGTGTCCGAGGCCGTATCAGGAGGGATGATGGTCCATAGCCACAATTGCTGAGACACGATTACCGAAAGCAACAACAGAACGATCAAGCCCAGCGTCCACAACACAATCTTGCGGCGGCGAAGTAACTGACCAAGCCTAGGTACAGGTGGGTTTTGCTGGGTATTGCTCATCGGGAAGTTTGGGAAAGTCTACCATAAGGGCTGTTTTTGCTGACCATGCTTCAAGCCGCCGGTAGTGTCGCAATTAGACCTTCCTCTGCGTTCTCCGTGTTCTCGGTGTCTCTGTGGTTGAATTAATCCGCTGGCAAATTCACCACAGAGACACAAAGAACTCAGAGTTTCACAGAGAAAACGTCAAACTGCGACACCATCAAACATTAGGTGATGCGCCGGTTCCTGAAGGCTCGTAAACGCCTTCAGCATTCTGATAGCCTTCTATGAACGTGCAAATTTCCGGCGAAGCTAACGTCAATCTTTTCATCTTAATAAATGGAACCTCAACAACTTTTTATCAATAGCTCCGGACGTCTTCGCAGTGGCTGGCGCTTAATCATCTTCATCCTTGTTTTCATAGCCGCGCTGTTTGTACTTAGCGCGTTGGGTCGCGCTGCTTATGCGATCTTCATTTACCTGGCGCCCAATTCCAGCCCTGGATACTTCATCGAAGATTTAGTCTTCCGATCCATCTTCTTAATAGCCACTTTGCTGGCAAGCTTCTCCTGCGCGCGTTGGTTGGAGGGTTTGCCCTGGCGAGCTGTCGGCATCGCGCCACACTCCGGCTGGCTGCGTGATTTCCTGTTTGGGTCAATTGTCGGTATAGCATCACTCGCTTTAGCTGTCGGCATTGCGGCCCTCGGTGGCGGACTTAAATTCAGCTTTTCTCCGGGCGCAGGAATGTTATTGGTGGGCCAAACTTTGATTTTCTCCGCGGTGATATTCATCATCGCGGCGCTCGCAGAGGAAGCACTCTTCCGCGGTTACCCATTACAGACACTGTCTCGCGCCGGACTCTTCTGGCTTGGAACACTGATCACGTCCGTCGCTTTCGCGAGCATCCATCTGGATAATCCTAATCTCGAGAGCAGTCTGCCGCTCTTGAATCTTGTGCTTGCGGGCGTCTGGTTTGCACTCGCCTTTTTCAAGACGCGCAGCCTGTGGTTTCCGCTCGGACTTCACTGGGCATGGAACTGGGCCCTCGGGTCGTTATTCGGTTTACCCGTCAGCGGCATCACTCGTATCGCACCGCATCCTCTTCTACAGGGCACCGATTTGGGACCCATGTGGCTGACGGGAGGAGAATACGGCGTGGAAGGCGGTTTGGCAGGGACCGTCGCGTTGATTGTGTCCACGATTTTTGTTTGGCGCACGAAATCGATCTCGGCCACAGAAGACATGAAACGGCTTTCTTCGGTCGAGAACCCGGTGGTGTCTGAAACTTCGCCACTTTTGGACAAAAACGGCGTGAAAGGCATTGATTGACCAGCTTCTGTTAACACTCTTCCCGCTGCTCCCGTCTTATCGGTGTCAAGTAAAACGTGCACGGACTAGTTAAAAGCAAGCGCAATGTATGAACTTCAGGCCACGGCGGATTCGCTTCTGATGACTGGACAGGAGACAGCCTTTGCGAGGCAGCCAAGCGTAGCCGCCTCCCCGGAGGCCCTGCTAGTCAAATCCGTGCTGGATGGTGACCGCGATAAGTACGGACGTCTCTACAGTCTCTACGCGCCACTCGTTCATGGCATCTTGCTGGCACGGTTACCACGAAGTGAAGTCGAGGACATGGTGCAGGAGATTTTTCTCCATGCTCTCAAGAAGCTTCCCACCCTGCGTGATGCAAACTCGTTTGGGCCATGGGTCGCGATGATCGCGCGCAACCGCGCCATGGATTTTTACCGGAAGTCGCGGGAGATGGTGCCGATTGATGCGAATACGGAAAATTACGGCGGCAGCGATGGCCGCGAATCAAGAGCCACAGAAATACTTGAGATCATTCGCACCCTTCCAGACGCCTACCGCGAAACTTTGGTACTGCGACTAGTGGAAGGAATGACCGGACCAGAAATAGCATCCAGGACAGGTCTGACAGCGGCGTCGGTGCGCGTGAATCTTCACCGGGGAATGAAACTCCTGCGAGAGGCGTTGGGATTTGAGGAGGCAGTATGAGCGACGATTATCTTTGGGACCGCAGCGGTGAACCGGATCCGGAAATCCAGGAGCTGGAGCAAACTCTCGGCGCCTTGCAATACCGGCCGCGTGAACTGCAGATTCCTGCAACGGTGGAAGCAGGTCGTACTTCATGGTTTCCCCGCAGGTTTGCGATCGCCGCAGCGGTCGCACTGATGGTTCTGGGACTCGGAGTTTGGGCAATCAGACGAACTCCAGAGGCGGTGCAGTCGACGAGAACTGAACAGACGCCGCGGCCAGGCGATGAAATGCAAGCTGCTGAGGGCATGCTGGACGAGAAACAGCTAAGTGACTTGAGCAGCCGCACGGATGCGTCCGGAGGATCTGAAAAACAACCGCAGCGTCTTGGGAATCGAAAACTGCCCAACGCGAATGCCCGCAGAACGCCGGCGACATCCAGGCGTTCTACCTTGACCGCCGCGGAACGCGCCGAAGCAGTAGCCGCCAAAGAAGACCTGATGATGGCGATGCGTCTCGTCAGTTCCAAGTTGAGCTTTGCGCAAAAGAAGACGCAGGGCACAAACACCGGGTTAACTCATAATCAACACAAGATAGGATGAATGGAGCAGTTATGAAATCGATTGATAAAAGGCTGGGAACATTCCGATGGCTCGTTATGCTTGTCTTACTTGCCGGCGCCGGCAGCGCTTCGGCTCAGGACGCGAGGATTCAAACGGGCCACCTGGACGCACTCGCCGCCAAAGCCACTCAAACCTTCAACGTCAACATTGACGAGCGCTTGATACAGCTCACCGCGAAGTTTCTTTCAAGCAAGAATGCTGACGAAGCGAGAGTGAAGGAACTGGTCACCGGCTTAAAGGGCATCTACGTGAAGAGCCTGACATTTGAGACGGAAGGGCAGTACTCGCCGGCCGACGCAGAATCAATTCGAGCGCAGGTGCGTAATCCCCCCTGGAACCGAATCGTCGACGTCACCAGCAAGAAGGAAGGCATTGTTGAGGTTTATCTGCAGCTCAATGGTAGCCAGGTAGCCGGGCTAGCGGTGCTGGCGTTGAGGCCCAAGGAAATCACCGTGGTTAACATTGTCGGCCCGGTTGATCTCGATAAGCTGTCGCAGCTTGAAGGCACCTTTGGCGTGCCCGATCTCGACATTGAGCGTTCGAAAACGAAAAAGAAAAACGAATAGGAGGGTAGTGCTATGAAAAGGCTCATCGCATCCACCCTCGTATTCGTCGCGCTATTGGCCGTTGCTCCGGTGGCTCAAGCAAAGGGTGACGACTTCGGTACTGTAGTAAAGACTGTTGAGCAGTTTTATCAGGTTAAGCATAAGAGCTTACCTTTTTTCGCCCGGGTTGCACTTAAGGGTCTTGGCGTGTTTGGTCACATACCGGTTGGGTCAACGCGAATATTAAAAGACGCCGGCAGCTTGAAAGTAGCCTATTTTGAAGATCAGGAATTCCACTCGAGTGGCACCTTCGAGCGCTTCAGAGCTTCAATCGATGCGGTCCTGAAAAACACCTGGACGCCCACCGTTCAGGTAACGCGTCCGAAGCATCACGAGCAGACCTACATTTATGTGCGCCACGCTGGTGAGAAGGTCAAAGTGATGATTGTGAACATCGCCGAGCGTGAAGCAGGTGTAGTTCAATTCACACTCTCTCCCAAAAATCTTGCTAAATTCATTCGCTCCGACGAGCTTGCCAGGCGGTGATTGGCGCCGGGAGTGATCAACGCTGGTCGATGGGTACGTAAGGAAGATCACGCGCACCAACGTATTCCGCGCGCGGGCGGATGAGTTTATTATCGGCGTATTGCTCGAGGACGTGGCCCGTCCAACCGCTAATGCGGCTGACAGCAAAGATAGGGGTGTAGAGGTCGAGAGGAATTCCCATCATGTAGTAGGTTGACGCCGAGAAGAAATCCACGTTGGGGTAAAGCCCCTTCTCACGTTTGATAACGTCCTCAACCTTGCGCGACAAGTCATACCACTTGGGGTCCCCTGCTATTTCGCCCATCTCCTTCGAAAACTCTCGCAGGTGTGTCGCGCGCGGATCTTCAGTCTTATACACAGCATGCCCAAAGCCCATAATCTTGCGCTTCTCTGAAAGGGCCTTGGTGACGTAATCCTCGACGTTATCCAACTCTCCAATCTCAAGCAGCGTTCGCATCACGTTCGTGTTTGCTCCGCCATGGAGCGGCCCCGACAGTGCACCTATCGCCGCAGTCACACAGGCATACATGTCGGCGAGTGTTCCGGCAACTACACGCGCCGTGAAAGTGGAGGCGTTTAATTCATGGTCAGCATGCAGCACAAGGCAGACGTCAAATATCCGGGCGTAACGGTCAGAAGGCAACTCGCCGGTCAGCATGTACAGGAAATTTGCGGCGATACTGAGGTCACGATTGGGTTTCACCGGCTCGAGACCACGGCGAAGACGGTCCCCGGCAGCAACTAGTGCGGGAAACTGCGCCGTTAACTTGATCGCGGTTTTGACACTTGCCTCGCGCGACAGATCTCGGGACGTGTTGTCAAAAAATTCGAGCGCCGACACCGTAGTCCGCAGCACATCGATTGGATCGGCTTCCCGCGGAAACTGCTTCATCAGAGCGATAATCTCGGCTGGCAACTCATATTCAGCCCGCAACGATTGCTCCAGTTGTGACAATTCTGATGAATTTGGCAGACGCTTGTTCCAGAGCAGAAAGATCACTTCCTCGAAGCTGGAATGTTTGGCCAGATCGTGAATGTCGTAACCCTGATAAATTAATTGGCCTTTTTCGCCATTGACGTCGGAGATGGAAGAGTTGGCAACCGCTACTCCTCTCAATCCCGCTGCGGAAGTGCCGGCAGGCGCGTTTGCTTTATTGGTCATGAGTTTTACTGTGAAGCGAAGATAACAAACAGAGCAAAGTGTGACAAGTTAGGGTTATTAACTCAAACCTAGCCGGCGATCACTTTGTCGCCGCGGCTCAGTTTCAGAATTTTTGCTGCTGATGCATTAGCTGCAGCGATCTCGAGAAAGCCTGCACTTCCCCAAATTGCGAAAAGTTTTTGGCGGCTGGTGACTTGCTCCGCAAAGTAGTTTCGGAACGATCGGATCGTCTTCCCCTTAATCTTCAAAATAGCGCCGGCGGCGATCTTCTCTGGCGAAAGTTCATTCTTCGTTAGATTGGTCACGCAGTTTCCAAATCGATCAACGTGAATAACCCTACCCAAAACTTTGCCCGCGCTGTCTCTTTCGGGCTGTAGCGATTGAAGCTTTATGTAATCGTTAACTTTTGTTCCCAGTTGCGCCGGTGCGACGCCCAACGACAAGGCCGCCGCAATCGGCGCGAAGACGTCGCGGCCGTTGAAAGTCTGGCTCACCGGCTGGCGAAAATATCGAGGCTTATCGAGATGAGTGATGCGTGCAGCGCTGCGTTCGCAAACGTAGCTGAAAATCCCGTTGTCAGGGCCAACAAAGAAGTGATCGTTGGCCTCGACAAGAATTGGGCGACGCGATGAGCCAACCCCGGGGTCGACGACCGCGAGATGAATAGTGCCGGGAGGAAACGTTGGACTGGCGGTTAGGAGAGTAAAGGCTGCTGTTTCAATGTCGTGAGGAGCAATGTCGTGTGAGATATCTACAAGGTTAGCCGCAGGATTAAGTGAAAGGATTACTCCCTTTACAGCGGCGACGAAATAGTCGGCATTACCAAAATCGGTTAGCAGCGTGACGATTGGTGCAGGAGACGCGACAGGGAAAGATCTTTTATCGCCAGTGTGGCGAGTCGGCTCCTCTCCGCGTCGTGTCTTCACTTCACCACGTTACCTGATGCGCGTCTCGGTTGAAGTGCGAATCCTGAGTTGCTGACCACTCGGCAAACGCAAATCTTTTCCGCGCGAAGTGAGTACTCCCGCGGTGCCAACCGACCCGCCGATAGCGGCGCCAATAGCTGCGCCCTTGCCGCCGCCAAATATCGCGCCAAGGATCGCGCCAATACCGGTGCTTGCGCCCACTTTCGAAATATCGTCTTTCGTAGAGTCTCTTCCCTTCACACCACCTTCGGAATCTACTGTTCCCGCCGAGTCGCGATTACCCATGTCGACTATTTCAATTACATCCGCGGGAAAGGCTGCAGATCGTCCGTCGCTCAGACGAATTGACTCGAAGGAGAGTTGGAGCTCCGAAGTTCCCTTTACCTTACCCGCTCGTCTCACCCGAGTTACACGACCTTCAACAATCGCGCCTTCCAATTCGCGCGGGTCCATTACGCGGGCCTCAAACTTGTCACCCTGCTGAGTGGCATCGGTTGAAAGGTTTGACTGTAGTTCAACGAGTAGGATGGTGTCTCTAGGGACGTCGACTGGCGAGCTGGTTACCGTATTAGTTGTGCCGGTGTTCGGGTTCGAATTATTAGTAGTTGTTGCTGAATCATCCGTGCCTTTTCGCGCAAGCCCGGATGGGATTGATGAATCAAATGGACGGCGGTCAGATGCAGCTTCATATCCTGCCTCGAAACCCTGCTGATAACCGTCGCGATAGTCTTCTATGGGCCCCCACACCGCGTTAAAGTTTCGATCGGCCCGCTGGTATTCTTCCTTGCTTCGATAATCTCGGGCAGCTTGATCAGCGAGGTCACGATGGCCGGCGTTGTATCCGTCCGAATAGCCGGTGCGATAGCCGCGCTCCAATGCCGTCGACTGGCCCTGCATTGCGGCGCTGTGAAATGACGAGGTTGTCCAGGTCGTCATCGCTACCGCCAGAGCGGCTAGAGTAATAAGGGGAATTCTGATCAATTTCATTGTTGTTCCTTCCAGAGATTTACGGTGCTTTTACCAACCGTAGTTGTCTTGGGAGAGCCAACCTCGTGCACGCGTGATGCTAACATTCTAAATGCGACCGAACAATCTGCTTTAGCGGGTAGGTCATGCTTGACCGTCTCCTGGACGCGCCCTAGACTCAAAAGAACGTTGAGAGGTCGAGCTGCCTGGGAGCGCCAGGCTGCCGGTCAGATGCGTTTTCTGGCCCATCGGGTTGGCGTAGTCGTAACTGTCCTTGCGGTTTTATTGATGAGCGAACAGCAAAAAGTCTATTTGGATCACAGCGCAACGACGCCGGTCGATCCACGAGTTGTCCAGGCTATGTTGCCTTATTTTGGCGAGAAGTTTGGCAACGCTTCTAGCGTGCACTCTTTCGGCCAGCAGGCACGCGCGGGCGTGGATCTGGCGCGACGAGAGGTGGCCGCTCTCATAGGCGCGAAATCTAACGAAATCGTTTTCCTGTCCGGCGGAACCGAGGCGAATAATCTTGCGCTGCGTGGTATTTGCGCGGCTCACCCAGCTTCAGACACCAAGGGGCACATTATCACCTCAGCCATCGAGCACTCCTCAGTACGCGGCCTCTGCGAGACTTTGGAAAAAACTGGCTGGGAGGTCACACGTCTCTCCGCTTACGAAAATGGAATTGTGCGGATCGAAGACGTTCGCGAAGCGTTGAGGCTGAACACGGTTTTGATCTCCATCATGTTAGCCAACAATGAAATCGGAACGATTCAACCGATTGCGGAAATTGGGGCACTCGTTAGCGAAGAGCGTGCGCGCGGGCGCAAAAACCTCTGGCTTCACACCGACGCAGTCCAGGCGGCCGGGCGCATTCCTATCAACGTCGATCAGCTCGGATGCCATTTGCTCTCGCTGTCAGCTCATAAAATGTACGCGCCAAAGGGCACTGGCGCTTTGTTCATCAGACGCGGCGTTCGCATGACGCCGCAGAACGTTGGCGGCCACCAGGAACGTGAACGGCGCGCGGGGACGGAAGGCGTTCCTGGCATCGTCGCCTTCGGTGTTGCTGCAAAACTTGCTCGCGAAGAGATGGAACAAAGATCGCAACACGATCGCCAACTGCGTGAAACGTTTGAGCGCAGAGTGTCCGATCAGATTCCTGACATTGTGTTCAACGGAGAACGACACCAGCGCCTGCCGCACCTGTCCAACATCTCATTCCGTTTTATAGAAGGCGAAGGTTTGTTAATTGGCCTCGACCTTCAAGGTATCGCTGTTTCAACCGGGTCAGCTTGCTCGTCCGGAACGCTTGAGCCTTCACCGGTGATTCGAGCATTGGGCCGAGACGATGAGCTCGCGCGCGGGTCCATTCGTTTCAGTTTCGGCAAAGACAATACCGCCCAGGATGTTGCTCACGTCATGGAAGTCCTGCCTCGCGTGGTTGAAAGACTTCGATCAGTTTCGCCACTAAATAAGGCTCGAACTTTCGAAGTCGCCGTCTCTGATTAATCGCTGTGCCTCCCTACTCAGCAGCTTTCAACGATCACCTTGCAAATCCACGCAACGTAGGCGAACTACCCGACGCTAATGCCATTGCCGAAGAGACAAACCCTGTTTGCGGCGACCGACTGCGCCTTTCGCTGCGTGTAGGGGACGGCCGGATCGAGTCTGCACGGTTCCTGGCGTACGGCTGCCCCCCAACGCTAGTCTGCGGTTCGGCCTTGTGCGAACTGATTAGCGGAAAGACGGTTGCTCAAGCTTTGCAACTCACGAGGCAGCATTTGATGGCGGAGTTTGGCGGACTGCCTGCCAGGAAGCGACACGCAGCAGCACTGGCAATTGAAACGCTGCGCAATGCGCTCGAGTCAGCCTGTAGTGAAGTGATTGAGTAGGCCGTTTGTAATCGGAGAAATTCAGAGCCGGGAGCACAACGCGGCTAGAATCCGGTCGCTACCGCTCCCGGCTCTGAATTCGTCGACCCACGCTCCAGTTACTTTTGTGAAAATTCATCAGCGCGGATTCGTCAGCCTGGGACGCGTCGCCAGGGGCGTTGCTGACGGTCGTTGATGATAATCAGGTCCGCAATATCTACGCGGCTCTGATCCCAACACAAATGTCCGCGTGCGAATCACCGGACAAGTTTCTACGGCAATCAGTCCGGTTGATGGATCAATATCCAGCGTAATGGTCCCCTCCAGGCGGCCGGTATCCGTGCTTCTCGTTTCATACCTTGGTTGTCTCAACCGGGGCGATCCTTCAGGCGATGGACCGGGAATGACCGGCGATAGCTCCGGAGGAGTCGGCATTTCTTCCATTTCCGGCGTAGGCTCCAGGTCGGGCTCCATGATTGAGGTAGCCTGTGGTGAAGTGCCGTTGATAAAGAGCTCGATGCGCTTGTTCGGATCGTCAGCAGAGGCTGGCCCTCCCGTACCAGGATTTATAGCGACCTGCTCGATACCAGCGGGCATCTGCCAGTCGCCTTGCCATTCCGGATGCTCGCCCAGCGCCACACTCATGAAGTCAGTCCAAATCGGAAGCGCAGAATTCGCGCCAGTGAGCCCGAGTTGGGCGTTGTCATCAAATCCAACCCAAACGACGCAAACGAGGTTCGGCGTGTATCCGGCAAACCAACCATCTCGCGAAGTCCCTGTCTTCCCGGCAACGTTTGCTTTGAAACCACGTGCGCGAACCTTCGCTGCCGTGCCACGGTTAACAACGTCCTTCATAAACGACGTCATCACGTAAGCTACGTCGGGACGAAAGACTTCGTTCTTTTGAGGGGTCGGCGCAGCGATGGTCACGCCGTTGCCGGTAGTTATCCGATTGATCGCAACCGGTGAAGCACGAGTTCCGAGGGTCGCAAATGCCGTGTAAGCGGAAGCCACTTGTAATGGCGTGGCTTCGCTGGTGCCCAGGGCCATCGCTGGGTAGGCACGCGCAGGTCGCGGCAGTCCAGCCTTTGCGGCAAGGTTCATCACTCGGCCGATAGTCACTTCCATGGCTACATCAACGGTCACGACATTTAGACTGTGAACGAGCGCATCCCTCAGCGTGACCGGTGCGTTTGAATAGGCGTCGCCGAAGTTGCCCGGTGAGTATTCCTGGTTATCAAACGTAAACGTCTTCGGTTCGTCCATGTACGTCGTTGCCGGTGTGATAACGCGCGGTACTGGATCGTATGCGGTGTTGAGCGCGGTCGCGTAGACAAACGGCTTGAAGGCCGACCCTGGTTGTCGTAAGGCATCGGCTGCTCGGTTAAGCTGACTCTTTGAATAATCTCGCCCGCCAACCATCGCCACTATTTCGCCGGTCCTGGCGTCCATCGCCACCAACGCGGCCTGGAGTGTGCCGGGCGCAAATCGTTTTGATTGAATCTTGTCGAGAGCCGCCAACTGTTTCGTGACGGCAGCGTAAGCTGCTCGCTGAAGGTCGAGGTCGATGCTCGTGTAAATGCGCAGATGCTCGGCAACGCCGGCGCCGGCGATGATGTCAGCGAGCTGGCTCTGCACATAGTCAGCGAAGTAAGGCGCGTCAGAAGCATCGATGCGTCCACGTGCCGATGCAACCTTGAGTGGCACTTGTTTAGCCTGGGCGGCTTCGTCTGCCGTTATCGCGCCCGTTTCAAGCATGGTATCTAGCACTTGGTTGCGCCGTGCGGTGGCGGTGTTTAGCTCCTGATAAGGGTTGTACCTGTTTGGGCTGCGAATCAGTCCGGCGAGAAAGGCCGCTTCCGGCAAGCTGAGGTTAGTGACGTCCTTGTTAAAATAGGCATCCGCTGCTTCGCCGAAGCCATGTATTGAAAAACCGGATTGCTGGCCGAGGTAAACCTGATTGCAATAAAGCGCAAATATCTGCTCTTTTGTGAGACGCGTTTCCAGAATGATCGACATGTAGGCTTCAGCCACCTTGCGCCGCAGCGTTTTCTCCGGCGAGAGGAGCAGGTTTTTGACTAACTGTTGGGTGATGCTGGAACCGCCCTGACGCGCGATCGGCGAATTTGGATCCGCATCATAGCGGCGTATCAGTGCTCTCAAGATGCCACGCAGGTTCACACCATAGTGTTCAAAGAACGAGCGATCCTCGGTAGCTGTAATCGCTTTCATGAGGTGCGGAGGAATATCGTTGAAGCCAATGATCTTGCGCTTCTCACGTTCTCTGCCGGTTACCGAACTGATCAACTCAGGCTCCAGCCACACCCGCTCGAGCCGCGCATTTGTATCTAACTCCGCCAGCGAGCTTATGGTCTTTCCATTCCTGGCAAAGTGGACGCGCACTCTTTGAAACTGTCGTTGCCCATCCACACTTGTATTGTCACTCGGCTCAACGTCAACGAGGTTTTCGCTCAGGTAGTAGCGGCCGCGAGCTTTATCCGCCTGTTGAGACTTCTCGACGTACCCAGCGCGTTTGAGAAAGTCGACCAGATTGTCCTGCGTTAATGTTTGACCAATGCGCAGTTGTTTCGGGGCTGCGTATATGCCGGCTGAGCGCGTGAAGACTTCACCGGTCAACAGGTTGTCGATACGCCCGGAGAAGACGCTCCAGTAATAGACTAAGATCGCGATGACGACAGCGGAAACGAAAACGAGTGGGATGATGACGGGAGGGCTTGTCAACAATCGGAACAAACGCCGCCGAGACCTGGGTTGGGGCTCGGCATAAGCAACAATCCGAGAGGTGCCTCTTGGGTCTCTTTTTTGGGGGGTACCTTCAGGTGGATATCTTAGTGGCATAAAGACAGGCGATAAACCTCAGCGTTCTGACATCAATATCTGGGTCAGTCGTCCATCCTCGTAGTTAAATGCTAACCCCTTGAACTTCTGGTGTCTACCCAATTGATATTTTCTTGTGAACAGCCGCTAAGCGAACCAACGAAACCAACGACTTACCTTAAGTGTGACGACCTACTCCTATACTGGGAGCGCGGGCGTCCCGCCCGCAACGCGCCGCAGGCGCGAAATCGTTTCGCAAAGCTGCTCAGCACGATGTTTTCGCGCTTCGCGCTCATTGCGGGCGGGACGCCCGCGCTCCCAGTAATAGTTGACCTTTTCATTGCAGACTTTTCTGACGCTGTACGACAATGCCTTATTGTTGACAGTCTGATTCTCTTTCGTTAACGTCCAATTTCGACATCAACTCTGGCCCATCTTTCCAGCCGTTCTCTGATGTATGCGCTTAATCTTCACCGGCACGTCTTCCAGGCCCGGAAATAAACGCCGCATCCTTTATGCCGTTCTGGCGGTATCAATTGCTTTGGCGTTGGGATCAGTTGGGTTCTTTTTGATAGAGGGGTGGTCGCTGCTTGACAGTCTTTACGTCGCGGCACAAACGGTAACCACGGTAGGCTACGGCGATTTAACGCCTCGGACACGAAATGGCCGAATTTTTTCCACCGCATTCATGCTCGCCGCTGTCGGTGTCGTACTCTATGCACTGACAACGACAGTTCAGGCAATTGTGCAGTCGGAACTGGTCGCCACCTTTGGCCAGCGGCGACAATCACGGAAGATGAGTAAACTTCGCAATCATTTCATTATTTGTGGAGCTGGCCGCGTCGGGTCACA
Source organism: Pyrinomonadaceae bacterium (assembly GCA_963728625.1). Classification (GTDB taxonomy): domain Bacteria; phylum Acidobacteriota; class Blastocatellia; order Pyrinomonadales; family Pyrinomonadaceae; genus PSRF01. The sequence goes on along the minus strand of CAVSKU010000010.1, from coordinate 378,004 downwards.
TTTGGTGCGCGCGATGTTAGGTGGTGAAGAAACCTTTATCGTGATCGAGAGAGACCCTCAAAAGGTCGCCGAACTAACAGACCTCGGAGTGACCGTTTTAGTACGCGACGCGACTCTCGAAGAGAGCCTGCGGGAAGCGGGCGTGACCCACGCACGCGGACTGGCCGCCTGTCTCCCCGATGACGCCGACAATGTCTACGTGGTGCTTAGCGCCCGCGACCTCAATCCGAATCTGCATATCGTTGCGCGTGCGGCTGAGGAGCAAGCGGAGTCAAAACTAATTCGAGCCGGCGCCAATAGAGTCGTAGCGCCTACGATCATTGGTGGTCATCGCATGGCAATGGCGCTGACCAAACCTGCCGTTGACGACTTCATCGGATCGATTACGGCAAACAGGTTGGAATTGGCTTTTGAGCAACTTGAAGTCGAACCATCTTCAGCCTTAGTCGGTCAGCGGCTCAGTGAGACCAGCATTCGTTCGGAACTCGACATTGTGATTGTCAGTATTAGACGCAGTGATGGGCAAATGCTATTCAATCCCAGCGGTGAGGCGAAGATTGAAAGCGGAGACATGCTCATCGCTATTGGAAATGCCGAGTCGCTAATGAAGCTTGTGCGAATGACCGGGGGAGTAGGGAGTCCGGAGTCTGGAGTCTAGAGTCCGGTTTAACTGGCAATTGAATTACTAAATCTCGTTCTCGGACCGGAATGTCTCTTACACTAGACTCCCGACTCCCGACTCTAAACTCCTTTTATGAAGATTCTTGTTACTGGCGGCAGCGGTTACCTGGGCACTCACGTCCGTTCCTACTTCAACGCGGATGATTTCTCCCGTCGCTCTGGTCACAACATTCTGAGCCCCGACGATGTAAAGCGTATTTCCAATTACGACGTAGTTATCCACCTCGCTGCTCATCTTGATAAAGACCCCGCCGAGGCTGAACAGTGCTTTCGTACTAATTGCGAAGGCACCGCCAACGTGGTCCAAAACCTCAGGCCGGGAGCGACGTTCATATACGCATCAACTAAAGATGTTTATGGCGCCAGAGCGGGTGACTACGCCACAGTCCCGGAGACTTGTCCGGTGGAATATGTTGGTCAGTCAGCCTTGGAATGGTCGAAAGCAATTGGCGAGCGATATGTGGAGTACTACGCTCGTCAGAGAGATTTTCGCGCCTGCATCTTTCGTTTATCAGCCGTCTACGCGAGACCGTCGGACGGCAACGAACCCGGCTTCGTCGCCCATTACGTAGAGTCAGTCAAACGTGATTGGCCTATCCGACTACCATTGAGGGGCCAGCCAGTTCGCGACATTCTGCATGTAGATGATTTCGCGCAAGCGTGTCAGGCTTTCCTGGATTCGTCATATAACGCGGGGCTGTATAACCTTGGCGGCGGCAACGAAAACGCCGCGTCACTTAGGGAAATAATTGAGACCGTCTCTAAGCTCATTGAAAAAGAGCCCACCATCATTGATGATGATTTTCTACCGCATCCAGTGCCAATTCATTACGTCTCAGATTTAACACGCATCCGTCATCAGTTGGGATGGCAGCCAACCGTGAGCATTGAGGAGGGACTGCGAAGTTTGTTGTAGGAGATTTGCGCGAGCCTAAGAAAGCGCCATTTTCCATTTGTCATTTGTCATTTTGGCTAAATTAGATCAGTCACAAATCAAGCGGATAGTCGTACGCGGCACGAATTGGGTCGGCGACGCGGTCATGACTGTACCGGCGTTGCGCGAGCTTCGCAGAGTCTTCCCTTCAGCACACATCACCCTCGCCACGCGGGCCTGGGCAGAAGGCTTGTTTGCCGGAGCGGAATTTATCGATTCGCTGCAGGTTCACGACGGAAGTGGGCTGCGATCAGTTGTCCAACAGGTCCGGCAATGGCAGAAGCAGCGTTTCGATTTGGCAGTCTTGTTTCCGAATTCGTTGGAAGCCGCGCTCGTGGCGTCGCTGTCTCGCGTTCCCGTGAGGATTGGTTATGCCACTGAAGGCCGGCAAGTGATGCTTACGCATCCGCTGCCTTTGCCTGAATGGCGCAGCGCGCGTCATGAAATATTCTATTACCTGAATATCATCGCGTCGCTTGAGAAGACGTCGCTGAACACTGAAAACCTGCTCGGACGGCAACCAGACACTTCGCTCACGGTCGCACCTGCAACTCAGGCGGCGGCACGTGATCTGCTTCGCTCGAGTGGCGTCCGCCCGAATCGCCCGGTAGTGGCCTTATGTCCGGGATCAATTAATAGCCGCGCCAAGCGCTGGCCGGTAGAGAGATATGCAGCACTTGCGGATCTTCTAATTGAGAGAGTAGACGCGGAAGTTCTCTTGATTGGTTCTGGTGGCGAGACTGCAGTCTCGTCAGAGGTCACAGCTTTGATGCGTAACCAGGCTATAGAGCTAACAGGCAAGACAAGTCTCGCTCAGCTCGTTGGTGTGTTGAGCCTGGTAGACTTGCTGGTGACAAACGATACCGGGCCGGCGCACATAGCAGCCGCACTTGCACGGCCGACGCTGGTCATTTTTGGACCCACGAATCCCTTGACCACCAAGCCCTTCTCTGACGTTGCCGAGATTGTGCGCCAACCGCCGGACTGTGCCCCCTGCATGCTGCGCGATTGTCCGATTGATCATCGCTGCATGACCGCTATAAATCCGGAAGAAGTTTTTCAACGCGCGACGGCCTTTCTGTCGGGACGATTATCTTCAACCGCGTCGAGCCAAACCGAATCATTCGATAGACTTAACGTCGCCGGATATTAAGAATGAATCGAGCGGTATTCATAGATCGAGACGGAACGATTTCGGAAGAGGTGGGCTACATTAACCATGCGTCCCGTTTCAGTCTCTTTCCCTATGCAGCCGCGGCAATCAAACACCTGAACGAAAATGGCTGGCTGGCAATAGTGACTACCAACCAGGCAGGCGTCGCCCGTGGTTACTTCGGCGAAGAGCTGGTCAAAACGGTGCACGCCTCGATGACGCAGCAGCTCGAGGCGGGCGGCGCCAGGTTGGACGCGATTTATTATTGCGCGCATCATCCCTCCGTCGGCGAAGCTCCTTACCGCGTGGATTGTGATTGTCGCAAGCCCAAACCAGGGTTGATCATGCAGGCGGCGCGCGATTTTGATGTGGCGCTTGATCAAAGTTGGATGGTTGGCGATCGCTATAGCGATATTGAGGTAGCACGAAATGCTGGCGTTAAGTCTGCTTTCGTTTTGAGTGGATACGGGCGTGGCGAATGGGAGCATCAGCGATCTTCGTGGTCATATAAACCTGACCTTGTTGCTGACGATCTATTGTCGGCTGTGCTGCGCATCACGGGTTAACTGGAATTAAGAACAATTCATTTTGGAGCAACTCTTGACGCTTGAACGAACCTTATTGCAGGAGCGCCTGATTAGTATCCTGCGGCGCTTTCCGCAACGGCGAGTCCTCGTGGTAGGCGACTCCGTTGCGGATCAATTCGTCTATGGAGCCATCAGCCGGGTCTCGCGTGAGGCGCCAGTATTCATTCTGAGTCATGAACAGACTGAGACTGTTCCGGGCGGTGCCGCCAACTGCGCGATCAACCTGGCCGCTTTAGGTGCTAGCGTTTCGCTGGTAAGTATGGCGGGCAACGATGAAGCCGGCCGGGTGTTAGTCGAGAAGTTAAGCACTGCGGGCGTCGACTGCAGTGGTTTCTTAACTTCCGACAAATTGCGGACGACGACAAAAGTCAGAATCCTCGCTGGACAAATCCATTCCACTCGGCAACAAGTGATCCGCATTGATTACGACGGAGATTCTCCCGTCGATCCTGAATTCCGCGCGGGGTTGCGCGAACGTGTATTGGAACAAACCCAAACCTCAGACGCGGTGATCATTTCAGACTACAACTACGGCGTGGCAGATACCGAGATGGCCGCGTTCACACGCGACGCTGCGACGGCCCGAAAAATTCCTGTGCTCGCTGACTCGCGGTTCAGATTATCCGAGTTCACCGGCTTTACTTCGGCGACACCTAATCAGGATGAAGTTGAACAATTGCTCGGCAGGCAGCTTTCCGATTCCTCAGGCTTGGCAATTGCCGCGGAAGAGTTACGTGAGAAGTTGGGATGTCGCGCCCTGCTGGTGACTCGTGGAAGCCAGGGCATGATTTTGCTGGAGGACGGAGTGGGGCCGGTGCACATTCCAGCAGTGGGCGCGCGCGAGCCCGTGGATGTTACCGGCGCCGGCGACACAGTAATGGCGACGTATTGCCTGGCGCTGGCCTCTGACTCATCATTTCCGGATGCAGCGCGGCTGGCAAATTACGCCGGTGGTATCGTAGTGATGAAGCGTGGCACGGCCTCAGTAAGCAACGAAGAACTTGAGCATTCAATCCTTCACTCCGAAGTCACCTAAACCTTCATCAGGCTCATGACTGAAAAACTTGTAGCCCCAATAGTCGATCGCGCCACACTGAAAGAGCGCATCCGGGCCGCGCGGCAAGAGGGAGCAACAATTGTTTTGGCGAATGGATGTTTCGATGTCTTGCACGCCGGTCATGTGCGTTACCTGCAAGGGGCGCGAGAGCTAGGCGACGTGCTGGTGGTGGGAATTAATTGTGACGCGCAAGTCGCCAGGCTTAAAGGCAATGGTCGCCCTATCCTTCCGGAAGACGAGCGTGCCGAGCTTATCGCGTCGCTCGAGGTCGTTGACCTGGTAACGATCTTTGAGGAACCGACCGTGACCGAGCTGCTGCTCGCCATCAAACCAGACGTTCATGCCAAAGGAACCGATTACACTGAGGAAACGGTTCCGGAACGCGACGTGATACGATCTTTCGGAGGACACGTGGCAATTGTGGGCGACCCTAAGGGGCACTCCACTTCGGAATTGATTGAGCGTTTTAAGTAGGACTGGTGCGAATTCTAATAGTAAAACTCGGCAGCATCGGCGACATCGTGCACACCTTGCCGGCAGTGGCCTCGATCCGGAAGGCCATGCCGCATGCGGAGATTTCCTGGGTTGTAGAACGTCGCTCGGCTGAAATATTAAGAGACAACCCGATTTTAGATCGCCTCATCGAAGTCGACACGAAGGCCCTGAGGCGCGGGTTGATGTCTGGGGAGACGCTGCGGGCACCGCGCCAGCAGTTACGTCGGCTTCGCGCCTCGGCCTTCGATATAGCGCTCGACTTTCAAGGTTTACTTAAATCGGCTTCAATTGCGCGCCTATCCGGCGCGCATCGTATTTTTGGCTTCTCGAGAGACTCACTTAGAGAGCCGGCCAGCAGGATTCTGCTCTCTAAATCCATTCCCATTCCCCCAAAAACCCATGTTATTCGAAAAAATCTGACCTTAGCCCAGGGAGCCTTGGGGATTAAAGTTCCTGACCACCTCGAGGATCTATCATTTCCGATCGCAACGTCCCCAGCTGACAAGGAGGAGGCGGTCAAAGCCGCCATTAATCTAAATGGCAACTACGCGATCCTGAATCCCGCAGGTGGATGGCCAACAAAACTCTGGAGCGCCGAGCGGTTCGGGCGCTTAGCCGATGAACTCTGGACGCATTTCGGACTAGATTCGCTTGTTAGCTATGGCCCCGGCGAGGGCGAAATTGCGGAAACTGTCTTGCGAGCGAGCCGTTCAGGCAGGGCGCGGCCAGTAAGTCTTTCGCTTAAGGGGTTCTTTGAACTGGCAAAAGGTGCACACGTCTACGTGGGCGGCGACACCGGCCCGACCCACCTTGCTGTTGCGGCCGCTACGCCTATAGTCGGACTATTCGGTCCGACTGAATGGTGGCGCAACGGTAGTCCTCGAACAGCGGACATTTGCGTCGAACGCACGGATATCGACTGTCGCACCGATTGCCACCGTCGCGCATGTTCTAACTGGATTTGTATGGACATTGAACTCGAGCGAGTGTTTCAGGCGGTCTCTGAAAGACTGAGACGGGCTGAACCAACTGGATCGCAAATTAAGGAGAGGCTGGTTCACGTCAATTCATGAAATCGGATCTCGATCCAAACATACGGATAGATTTGACTCGATACCGCCCAAAGCAGAACAAGCAAGAAACTTTGTATGCCCGAGGACGCACCTTTGCGTAGAGGTGGCACTTTTGTGCAACGCTGGCGCGTGCCCCTTGGCTTTCTTTGCGCCGCAATTTTCCTCTTACTGGCGCGGCCTCGCCCGGCAACCCTGGCCGTTGGCGCATCCATATCCGTCGTAGGCCTTCTATTGAGAGCCTGGGCAGCGGGTCACATCAAAAAGAATGATGAACTCGCTGTCTCCGGTCCCTACGCATTTACTCGCAATCCGCTATATCTCGGAAGCTTTCTGCTGGGCTTGGGTTTCACCGTCGGCGCCGGACGGTGGCTGCTGGGAATACTCTTTGCCGTTCTCTTTCTTGGCATCTATTTGCCGGTAATGCGCGTCGAATCCGCGACCATGGAGCGGCTCTTCGGCGAGGTTTTCAGGGAATACGCGTTGGCCGTGCCGCTCTTTTTTCCGCGTCTAACTCCCTATAAGAAAGGCTCGAGGATCGAATTCGATCGCAGCCTTTATATGCGCTACCGTGAATATCGCGCCGCGTTGGGGCTGGCGGTCGCCTGGCTGCTCATGATTCTTAAAGCACTTTACTCGAAATGAACTTTAATAAACACAATTTAATCGGCGCATTACTGTTGGCTTGCTTCGCGTTTTCTTCAGTTGGTTCTCTATCCGCCCAGCAGCAACCGGGTTTAGCAACTAAACGTGCAACCGGAGTTGCTCGCTTACATCCGTTCGAGCCGAGCGAAGAACTCGTTTACGTCGCAGAATTTTCGCGGGCACTGCTGAAAAATATTGACGTTGCCGACTTTCGGTTTGCGTCGCGGCGACAACTGTCTTCACAAAACGCAAGCGGCGTTGGCGTTAAAGTTGATAGCGCTTATTCGTTAAAGCTTACTGGAGAGGTGGCGAGCAAAGGATTTTTTACCAAACTTTTCAACCTGCGATTTCGCGAATCGATGGAGTCGATCGTTGAGCCGGAGTCTTTCACAGTGCGCAGCTCAAAACGAATTGACGAGCAGGGGAAACGCGCGAGGATAAGCGAAGCGGTTTTTGCGAACGGCAAAGTGTCCTGGACTGAGCGCGATCCTAACAATCCCACGAGTGCCCCGCGCAGGGCCGACGCCGCCTTCACCGGCCAGGTGCAGGACGTGCTATCTGCCATCTATTTCCTGCGAACCCAACCACTCGCGTTAGGTAAGACGCTGCATCTCACAATTAGCGACTCTGGTCGCGTCTATCAGGTTCCGGTGCGTGTAGTTGAGAAGAAACGACTTAAGACGGTGCTTGGACGGGTTGAAGCATTGCGCGCGGATCCCGAGTTGTTCGGACCTAACGGCATGCTGCAACGCAACGGGCACATCTCAATCTGGTATACCAATGACGCGAGACGGATTCCGGTCAAGGCACGCATCAAAACCGAGTTTGGGAATTTTGATGTGACCCTGCGAAAAGTTATTCAGAATCGAACCTCCGAAGAATATTTAACGCAAACCGACAACTAACGTAGTGAGGTTGGCTTGGGAAACCAGGTTGATCCACGAAGTCACTCGGGGTAACACGAAACTATTTTCGTGAAGCTCGTGTTATTTCGTAGACCGTATTTGTCTTCTATTCAGTATCCTTCCGCTTCGGCTCGGCTATGGTTACAACTCCATTAATTCTTGGTCATCGTGGGGCTTCAGCGTTAGCGCCCGAGAATACCCTCGCGGCGTTTTCGCTCGCGCTCAGTGATGGTGCTGACGGGATTGAGTTCGACGTGCGTTTGTCGCGCGACGAAGTGGCGGTTGTTATTCATGATGCGACTTTAACGCGAACCGGGAGTCTTGATCGCCGGGTGCGCGAGATGACTGCCGCGGAACTGCGGGCAAGCGATGTTGGCAGCTGGTTTAATAAACGTGAAGTCATGCATGTTTCTTCGGCAGTCAGTTTCGCCGACCAGAAAGTACCAACCTTGAATCACGTTTTTGATCTGTTTCGCACAACTCGAGGGCTGCTCTATCTCGAGATGAAGTGTGATGCTGAAAACGCTATGTTGCTCGCGAAGAAAGTTGTTGAGTCTATACGTGAAGCTAGGATAGCGGATCGTGTCGTAGTCGAAAGTTTTGAGCTCTCTGCTATTGCAGAGATCAAACGAGTCGACTCTTCCATTCGAACAGCCGCTCTTTTTGATCACAAACCATGGCGGCCCGTTCGAACTTTGAGCAGAAGCAAGCTCGTTGATATAGCTCGGGGTCACGGAGCCGACGAAATCGCACTTCATCACCGTCTCGCCTCTCCTCGACTAGTTGAAAAAGCATTGGCAGCTGATTTTGAAGTGGTGGTGTGGACGGTGGATGATTCAAAGTGGATTGAGCGCGCCCGCGCCCAGGGAATCAAGGCGCTGATTGCCAATGACCCTGGACGGCTGGTTCGCTTGCGTGACAGGTTGGAACGACAGAAGTAATACCTTGTAAATAGCTGCAGATGACAGCGACCAGCCACATCTGTATCATGCGCAGCACACTTAAATTACAGGAGACCTAGATAATGCCAGTTCGAAAAGACGCCGAGATTATTGAGCCTAAAGGCAGACTGGGAGTGCTGCTGGTAGGCCTCGGCGCCGTTAGCACGACCTTCATTGCGGGAGTTGAGGCGGTAAAAAAAGGCATCGGGAAGCCCGTCGGAAGTCTCACGCAGATGGGCACGATCCGTTTGGGAAAGCGCACCGATAATCGCGTGCCGCTGATTAAAGACTTTTTGCCGCTGGCAAAGCTTGAAGATTTGGTTTTTGGCGCCTGGGACATCTTTGAAGACTCAGCGTACGAGGCAGCGATGCACGCAGGCGTACTGGAGAAGGATCTGCTGACGCAACTTAAAACTCCGCTGCAAAAGATCAAGCCGATGAAGGCGGTCTTCGATCAAACTTACGTCAAGCGTTTAAGTGGCAAGAATGTGAAGACAGGCGTCAACAAGATGAAGTTGGCCGAACAATTGATTACCGAGATAGCTGAATGGAAGCGAAAGAATCGTTGTTCCCGGTTAGTCATGATCTGGGCAGCCTCAACTGAAATTTTTTTGAAGGAGCACCCGGTTCATAAGACCCTCGACTCCTTCGAAAAGGCGATGAGAGACAATCACAAGGCGATAGCGCCTTCGATGATTTACGCTTACGCTGCTTTGAAATCCGGCATTCCCTTCGCCAACGGTGCTCCAAATCTGACCGTCGATATTCCCGCCCTGAGAAATCTTGCCGAGAAAAATGGTTTGGCAATCTGTGGCAAGGATTTCAAGACCGGACAGACGTTAATGAAAACCATCATTGCGCCCGGTTTGAAAACGCGCATGCTGGGTTTGCACGGTTGGTATTCAACCAACATTCTCGGCAATCGCGATGGTGAAGTTTTGGATGATCCGGAGTCGTTCAAAACCAAAGAGGAATCAAAGTTATCGGTGCTTGAATATATTCTCCAACCCGAAGTTTACCCCGATCTCTACAAAGACTTTTCCCACGTAGTTCGCATTAACTACTATCCGCCACGAGGCGACAACAAGGAGGGCTGGGACAATATCGATATTTTTGGCTGGCTTGGATATCCAATGCAGATCAAAATCGATTTTCTCTGTCGCGACTCGATCCTTGCGGCGCCCATTGTTCTCGACCTCGCGCTGTTTCTCGATCTGGCGCAGCGAGCCGGAATGAAGGGCATTCAAGAGTGGTTATCTTTTTATTTCAAGTCTCCGCAAACCGCGCCCAAGCTTTATCCAGAACACGATGTCTTCATTCAACTGATGAAACTGAAAAACACCTTGCGTTACCTTCGGGGCGAAGACCTAATTACCCATCTGGGTTTGGAGTACTACGACTAAGATAAGCCCCAAGCTCAACCCCACAACTTCCCTTCTAAAATCTTGATTCTTCGATAGAAGACGTTTTCGTTAATTCCCGCGTTAAAACGTGCAGCGCCGCGTGTCGTGACACGACTGCAATCAAGCCGACAACATTTATTGGCAGCAGCCTCATGACACCTTTTGTCAGCGAGGCCCCCAGTCAGATCTATTTTGGGCGGCAGTAAATTAACCTTCTCCCCAATATTTTGTGATGACATTTCGGCCGGTGTCGTATATATAGCATCAGTCTTGTTGCAGCTGTCGTCTGGCTTGAGTGTGAAGGAGAAACGAAGCTCGAGACTGACGCATGAATTTGACTAGCGGATCGTTCCTTGCATTATAGAGGGCGGGCTAATAGCGGCCGCCGATGATGAGCCTTACACGGTAAGTTTTTAAAGGCTCTCGCGCATGCAAGGAGGACGAAATGATTACCGAAATGGAGATAAACAAACTAAACGAAACCATGGGAACTGTCTTCCTGGATCCTGATCAAAAGAGTCCGCGCGCACAGGACTTCGAGGAGCGCCTTTCGGCTCGCATCGTCGGACAAGAGCGCGCTGTCAGGCGCATGAGCGGCCTTTACCAAATATTTTTGGCCGGCATGAATCCGCCTAATCGCCCGATTGGCACCATGCTCTTTTTAGGGCCGACGGGTTCCGGCAAAACGCGTGTGATTGAGGCAGCGGCCGAGGTTTTATACGGCGACTCAAACGCGATCGTTAAGATTGACTGCGCGGAATTTCAGCATTCGCATGAAATTGCAAAATTAATCGGCTCGCCTCCAGGATATCTGGGACATCGTGAGACGTCTCCGATGCTGACCCAGGAAACCTGGATCGCATGCATACAGATGAGCTGAAGCTTTCGCTGATTCTGTTTGACGAAATCGAAAAAGCTTCTGACAGCCTGTGGCAGTTGCTGCTCGGCATCCTGGACAAAGCCACGCTGACATTAGGTGATAATCGCCGGGTCGACTTCTCGCGCTGCATGGTTATTCTTACGTCAAACCTTGGCGCCAGAGAAATGTCGGAACTGATTTCCGGCGGTATCGGCTTTGCCCCTGGTAAAGGGGCCAAGAACCCGAATGACACGGAGGTTGATCAGAAGATCTATCGTACTGCGGTCGAAGCGGCCCGGCGCAAATTCTCGCCTGAGTTCATGAACCGCATCGACAAGGTGGTCGTGTTCCGTTCCTTGAAAGAACATCATCTGCGTCAGATCCTCGATCTTGAACTTCAGGCGGTGCAGGATCGGATTATGCAGTCCGCGGGAACTAAGTTTGTGTTCCAGTGCTCCGATAACGCGAAAGACACGCTTTTGAAGGAAGGCTTAGATTTTAAGTATGGAGCGCGCCATTTGAAGCGATCGGTAGAACGCTTCCTGGTTTACCCGCTCTCGAACCTGGTAGCGACGGGTCAGATCGGACTGGGTGACCTCGTACATATTGACCTGGACGAGTACACGCACAAACTTATCTTCTCGAAGAGTTCCGGCGGTGCTTTGATTCACGACATGCCACCGCCCAAGGAAGAGCCCGAAATGCTCGAATCGCTGTCCGGCGGAGTTGGACTCCCAATTCCTCAGGCCACTAAGGCAGCCAAGAAGAGCCAGAGCCGAGGAGAGAAGTCGGAAACTTAGTAATTGCTTCAACCCAGAGAAAAAAGCGCCGAGCACTCAATGTGTTCGGCGCTTTTTGATTGGAGCATCGGACCTTTTTATTGGTTCCCTGCCCGGCTCCCTTTTAGGATCTTCGCAATCGCGTCGTTTGCTGCCTGGGACAAATATGGGTCAGACTCTGACACGGCCAGACGCAAGGCGGGCAGTGCCCCTCTGTCTCCAATCATACCCAAAGCCGATGCTGCTTCACGGCGAACATCTAATTCCGCCTTCGTGTCCTGCAACACTGTCAGCAAGACCGGAATGGCAGCGTTGCTTCCGATCTGACCCAATGAACGAGCTGCGGATCTCAGCACGAAGGGGTTCTGTTCGTGCTTAATTTTTTTGTTTTGCTTCCCCGCCGGCGATGCAAGCTGGGGGGCTAACTTCATGGACAAGGCAGCCACAGCATCAGGCGAGCCAATTTTTCCCAGCGCAACAGCGGCTGCACCGCGCACTTCATCCGTCTTATCAGTTAGCAGTCTATCAATCAGATGAGATACAGCACTATGGCTTCGAGTCCTGCCAAGTGCGTAAGCAGCTTCACGTCGAACGAACTCGTCTTTATCGGTTAACAACGGAATCAAGCTGGCCGCGGCTTCTTCGGTGGGCAGGGAAAGAATCGCGGAGGCAGCAGTCGCGCGATTAACCGGCGAAGGATCTCGCAGTCCCGCTAAGGCGGCGCGCGACGCAGCGTGGTGATGCATAGCACCTAAGCGAGTTATCGCATCACGCCGTTCCCAACCTTCAGTTGAACCAAGGCGACTTTGTTGTTTGGCTATCTCTAGTTGCAGTGGGGTTAATGAACCTGAGGGGTCTTGCCAGACGCCAGCCAAAGCGGTTTTGTTTGTGGTGTTGACTGCAACGACCGTCGCAAGCACTACCGCAAAGAAAACGGCCCGCCCACACGCACGATAAACTCTAGTTTTATCCACTTTTGTACCTGGCCTCTGTGCGGACTAATCAGATGATGTTAAGGATTGCATCGAGTCTACGATCAATACGGCGATCGGAGGATAAACCAATAAATCAGGAATCAAGAACACAGACGATATATAGGCAAGCAGATTCGACTGAACCTGTCCCACACCTTGACGGAATAACATCGTCAAGTCGTTGAAGAAATCCTGCGCCTGCCAGCCGATGAGAATTCCCACACCTACGCTTAGTCCATAACCGACCAGTAAGAATGTGTAAGCGGAAAACCTGGTAAAAGGTTGTTCAGGTTTCTCCTCTGCATCCATGATCGAATCCTGAATAGACTTTGGTCGATAAGTATAATGTGCAAAATACTCTCGCAGCCGCGTAGCCAGATGCCAGACACCAATTGCAAATAGCGTCAGTACGATCGCGCGTCCCGCGTAACTCAAACTGTCCCAAAGCTGAGGCCGGATCATGACGACGAAAAATGTGGAAAGGAACAAAGAGACAGTTGTGAACACTGCGCGCTGGCGCTCGCGATTCTCCTGCCTGTCCTGTTTGAGCATCTCGTCGACGACTCGGTCCCATTTCGCCTGAACATTCAGGTTTCGCGCGCGGCGCGCGTGAGGGTTGTTCGAATGAAGGATTGAGTAGCCGCTATATTTTAGTGCCGAGAGCTTTTCATCGTAATAGGCTCGTTCCTGAGGATCCATCAGGACGTGATAAGCCTTGGAGAGCAGGGCAAACTCGCGCGCAGCTTTCTCCGAACCTCCATTAACGTCGGGATGGCGGATCCGCGCTAGTTTCCGGTAGGCCGATTTCACCTCAGAATATGAGGCGGTTCGCCGCAACCCGAGGATTTTGTAGTAATCAGTCACCGCGTATTACTTCCCAATACAGGCTGGATAGCAGTAATCAAGCGCTACAACGCAAAATTATAGCACTTTCTGCTTTGTCCAAAGACGGCGAAGTGCGCAATTCTAAAAGGAGAGTTTTGGAGAATTATTAGGGGACCAGAAGAGCGGCTGCATAAATAACCTCGAGCGGCCGTCGAGGTGGGGCGAGGACAATTTTATGTGAGTGTGTCCGCTCCTCTGGCTGTTGCCAGATTCCTTTCAACTTCAATGCCAAATACCAAGCAAGCTAAAAGTTCAACAAATACCGATCTCACTTGGAGCCAGGCATGAAATACTGTTCACCAGGAAGGACACCCTACGTCTACTATCGGACACACTCAGTTTTGGTTTGGCTTCTCAATCCTCTTTTCCGCGCGCGCCACAATGCGAAGCAACGTCCGGACGGCTATTCCGGTAGGCCCTTTAGATCGATAAGGCTTCGCCTCGTCTCCCCAGGCAGTGCCCGCAATGTCCAAATGAGCCCAGGACACGCCGTCAGCAAACTCCTTTAGAAAAGCCGCGGCCGTTATGGTGCCGGCTTTGCGACCGCCCACGTTCTTTATGTCTGCTATATCCGACTTGATTTGTTTGGAATACTCCTTGTCGAGTGGCAACTGCCAAAACTTCTCGCCCGCTTCCTTCCCCGCCACTATGATCTCGTCGATCAACTCTTGATCGGTGCCTAAAACGGCGACGTTCACGTCACCCAGGGCAATTGAGACCGCACCCGTCAGAGTCGCCATGTCAACGATCCTGGTGGCGCCAAGCTTTTTGGCATAGGCAATTGCATCAGCAAGAATCAACCTGCCCTCTGCGTCTGTATTGATCACTTCAATGGTCTTGCCGGTCATTGCCCGGACCACATCTCCCGGTTTTGTTGCCTTGCCGGATGGAAGATTCTCAGCGCACGGGATAACACCAAGCACGGGGATGTTCGGCTTCAGTTGACCGATAGCGCGCATAGCGCCCATCACGGTTGCGCCCCCAGTCATGTCATACTTCATCAACTCCATGTTCTCGCCCGGCTTCAGCGAGATTCCGCCGGAGTCGAAAGTAATTCCCTTTCCAACAAACGCGAGCAGGCCATCACTCTCTCCCGAGCTATTCTGGGGCACGTATTTCAATACAATTAGCTTCCCTGGTTCGTCAGAGCCTCGGGCCACGCTTAATAACGAGCCCATTCCTTCCTGTTCCATACGCGCTTCGTCCAGCACGTCTATGGTTAAACCATATTCTTGCGCAATGCTATGGGCGCGTTCCGCCATGTTCGTCGGTGTCATGTACGCACCTGGCTCATTCGCTAAGTCACGCGTGAAGTTTACTGATTCACCAATAACCTTGCCGCGCTCGCTTCCACGCTTCAATGCCGCCTCGTCTGCGCCCTCCATAACCACCACGAGGCGTTCTATTTGACGCTCTTCCTTGTCGGCGGTTCGGTATTTATCCGGTTCAAATAAACCCATGATGCAGCCCTGAATCACCACGGAGGCGATGTCCTCGGCATCACCTTCGAGGCGCGGAACAATTGCAACTGACTTCGCATTTTTTCCACGCAGCGCACGGAATGCGGTCCCAGCCATCTGCGCAACTTGAGTGGTCGTGTATTCAGCGCGCTCACCTACACCGACGAGCAACAAGCGGCCCGCCTGGATTCCATTGTTACCAACCAGGTGCAGGTAGACTGTCTCCGCCTCTTTACCTTTCAATTCTTCGGAGTCAATGACGGAGGTGATCAACCCGGCCGTCAAAGAATCGAGTTCCTTCAAAATTCCTTTGTCTGCCTTTTCATCTTTGAAAACTGCAATGGCAACGGCCTGAACGTCCAGTTCCTGGTAGGCCTTGGTTGTACTCTCGATTTGCATATCGAATAGGTTATTCCCTTCGCAACAATTTTATCGATTACGTTGTTTTAATTGAGCACGCGTTTCGCGTTCCACCGTGCGTTTGAGCTCGGTCTCCCGCTTGTCGTACATCTTCTTGCCGCGCGCAATAGCAACTTCAATCTTGATGCGCCGATGTTTCAAATAGATGCGCGTCGCGATTAGAGTCATACCCTGCTTGATTGCGGCATCGTCAAGCTTCTCAATCTCGCGCCGGTGCAAAAGCAACTTGCGCGTGCGCAGCGGCTCGTGATTTTCGCGATTACCATGAGCATAAGGCGAAATATGCGTATTAAACAACCACGCTTCTCCGTCGCGGATAGCAACGTAGCCTTCCTTCAGCTGCACTCTGCCACCGAGCACACTCTTAACTTCGGTCCCCGTCAAAGCGATACCGGCTTCGTACTTATCTAAAATGTGGTATTCGTGAAATGCGGAGCGATTTGACGCCAGCACTTTTTCTTCTACAGCAGGCATAAGATTCAATTGCGATGCCGCTCTGGCAAACGCACAACTGCAACACGCTGTGATGCTAAACTTTTTCTTCCCGCAAAGGTCGCTTCATTAATTCCGCGGCCGCTTCTGCCGCAGGCTTTCGTTCGTAGAGAACGGCATAAACTTCGTTGGTGATCGGCATCTCGGTGTTCACTCGATCTGCCAGTCGCTTTACGGCAAGTGTTGTTTTGATTCCTTCGGCAACCTCGTCCATGCCAGACGTAATTTCGTCGAGCCTTCTGCCCTTCCCAAGTTCATGACCGACAAAACGGTTTCGTGATAACGAGCCAGTGCAGGTCAAAACAAGGTCACCCAAACCCGCGAGCCCCATCATTGTTTCGACCTTAGCACCCTGGCCTAGTGCCAGCCGAGTCATCTCAGCAAGGCCGCGGGTAATTAAGGCGGCAACGCTGTTTGCGCCAAACCCAAGTCCCGCAACCATGCCGGCTGCGATTGCCATAACATTTTTGATTGAGCCGCCGAGCTCGGTACCGATCACATCGTCGTTAGTATAGATACGAAGATTGTCACTGCTAAGTTGGGACTGCACCAGATTGCGCGCGTGCTGGTTAGTGCCTGCTGCAACAACTGCGGTGGGATGGCCTTCAATGACCTCTTTCGCAAACGAGGGACCCGACAAGCAAACAAACTGTGGACGATTGTCTTTGGGGATGACCTCATCAACGATCTCTGAAATCCGTTTGCCGGTATCGATTTCAATTCCCTTCGTGGCGCTAACAATTGTCATTGCGGAAGTCGTTGATGGGGCCATGGTTGCTAGCAAGTCTCGCGTTGCATGTGAAGGCGCGGCAAGAATAATTAAGTCGGCAGTCTCCGCTACTTGAGACAGGTTTTCAGAGGCTCGCACATTCGCAGGGATCTGCGCGCCTTTTAAATACTTGTGGTTGATGTGCTGAAGATTGATCGAATCAACTATGCGCACGTCGCGCGCCCACACCTGAACATCATGACCCGCACGTCCGGCGACAATCGCCAGCGCGGTACCCCAACTACCGGCGCCAATGACAGCGATTCGCACTATTTGAATTTGCTTTCCGTCCCTTCAATCAATCTTCTCATGTTAGCGCGATGGGCAAATATGATCAGAATGGCACCGGCTGCGGCTGCAGTCATGATCGGGATTAATGATGCGACCGGGCGAATAAAAAAGTCCTGCAAGTAAACGAGCAGAGGAAGCGCAGCGGCGGTCACGATCGAGCCCAAAGAAACATAGCGTGTCCGCCAAACAATTAAGATAAAGACAATGCCCGCCAGCGCAATCGCCCACGGCGCCAATATCATGAACACTCCGACGCCGGTCGCCACCCCTTTGCCACCGCGAAAGCCGAGCCAAACAGGAAACATATGACCAAGAATGACGGTGACCGCCGCAGCCGCGACCCACCAGTGTGCCTCTTGAAACGATAACCCGGCGTTACTGGAAAACAACGGTAAACTCAAGATCCATCTGGCAATCAAAACGGCAGCCGCGCCCTTCGATGCATCAAGAAGCAAGGTAGCCACACCCGCAGTTTTCCCAGCACGTCTGGAAACATTGGTCGCACCGGTGGCGCCGGAGCCGGTTTCGCGAATGTCAGCGCCCTGAGTCGCCAGCACGATCAAGTATCCAACTGGAATCGAACCTAACAAGTAGGAAATGATAATGGCAGCGGCAGATCGCAATTAAACTACTCCGTAGCGTTGTCAGCCATGAAAGGATGTTTGCACTCCAGCAAATCCACCAGGATCCACAACACTTAGCGCAAGAGACGCGTTGAATTCAATAATTAGGATGAAATCTAGACGAAAGCCTCAGGAGAGTCTACCCGGTCGTGAGCCCAACAATTTTCCGTCACGGAGGTTTTCGATTTTCCTTCTTTTCGGATGAGGAATCGCGAATGCATGTACACGTCTATCATGGCGACGACAACGCCAAGTTCTGGCTTGAACCTAACATAGAGTTGGCGCAGAATCATGGTTTAAGACCCAGGCAGTTGAGAAGAATCCTGCGCTTAATCAAGGAACACGAAGATGAAATCAGATATTGTTGGGAAGAACATTTTAGAAGTTGAAGTCACCCAAATAGATATGAAGGGCATATGGGTGCTGTTTGGCGATAAAGAATTATTTCTTCCATTCGAAAGGTTCCCCGAATTCAGGCATGCTTCTGTGGGGGCTATCCATAATGTTGAGATCTTGAACGGCCGGCATCTGCATTGGCCAGATCTCGATATCGATCTCCCGGTTGAATCGATTGACCCGGAACGGTTTCCATTGACTGCGAAGTGAGGGTTAGGATTCGTCCACCAAGTTTCTTCTCATCATGGCAAAGGCGATAACATCCACCCTGAAGTTTGCCAGCCGCGGCGGAAACCCGGCTCATGGGTTGGCGCTAATTTACGATTTAGAAGGATTCTCCAAGTTCTTCAACCAACCAGATGTTCAGGATTATGTTCCAAAATTTTTGAACCACCTAAGCCAAGCAATGTCAGTAGTATTATTAGGTGGGACGGCTTATTGGGATTCGTTGAATCCGAAATATCCGCCTCTGTCGGCTCCAATTCATGAGAAATTTCTTGGCGATGGCATGCTTTATGTCTGGCGACTAAAACGAAATCAATTGGACTTCGATCCGGTCTTCATAAGAGCGCTATGCAATCGGCTCTGGAACTTAAAGCTTAGGTTCCCTGAGGTTTTGAAACAAGCCGCTGCTGATGTTCCAGTCCTCGACCTTCCTACGCGAATTCGTTTCGGCGTGGCGCGAGGTACAATCTATGAACTTACACGAGCGAGTGGAACCAATAAGGAATACATCGGATTTTGCGTTAACCTCGCCAGCAGACTTCAGAAATATTGTGCTGACTTGGGTTTTATCGTTTCTGCGAGATTGGGACTTGCCGACGAAGTCGTAGCAGAATATGGGTATAAGCGGGTTGTTGCCACGAAGATTCGAGGTTTTCCGGAAGAGATCGTTATTGTCGATAAGGAGGAGTACGAAACACTCGCCGAGAGTCAGCGCGCTAGCTTATTCAGGGAGCTGTAATTTGGACCGGTTCAGCGGACCGGCGGACCGCTTCAGATCAATCTTCTTCGTAACAAATCCAGCGCCGCCTGCGAAGCGCGCCAGCGAACCAGTTGCCGATCTCCGGGGATTTGAAGTTTGCGATGTTTAGTTTGAACTTCGTCGGCAAGTGCGATGTAAACCAATCCCACCGGCTTCTCTTCACTACCCCCTCCCGGACCGGCAATCCCTGTTACCGCCAAGCCAAAATCTGTTTTGGAGCGGTTGCGTATTCCTTCAGCCATAGCCTGCGCGACTGGACCACTCACCGCGCCATGCTCAAGCAACAGCGCCGGCTTCACGCTTAGCGTGCGCGTCTTGGCTTCGTTCGAGTAAGTTACTGCCCCTTCAATAAAGTATTTGGATGAACCAGGGACCCCCGTTAAACGCTGAGCAATCAAACCGCCAGTGCAACTCTCCGCCACCGCCAGGGTGTATCCACCAAGAGTCAATTTAAGTCCGACAACTTCTTCCATCGTCTCTCCGGCGAAGGAGAAGACCGAATTGCCAAGTCGTTCCTCGATTTGACCAGACAATCGGTCGAGCAGGTTGTTAGCTTCTTCTTCGGTTCTGCCTCGCGCGGTCAGATGAATTTCGATCTCGCTCTGATTGAAGAGAATGGTTGTTTGTGGATTGTCGTACTGTGTGTAGATCGGGGCTATCTTCTCGTCCACCGCCGATTCTCCCAGTCCGGCTACGCGCAGCATTCGTCGCACGACGCGGATGTTTCCCGCTCGGCCGGCTAACTTTCGCTGGACGTGGTTTTCAAACATAGGGCGCATCTCGCGTGGCGGGCCAGGCAACAACACGATCGCGACGCCCTTATGCTCGATAAACATTCCCGGCGCGCTGCCGTTGGGATTCGGCAACACTGTCGCGTCCTCAATGACCATTGCCTGACGCGAGTTTCGCTCCGGCATTACATGGCCAAAGCTCAAAAAACGCTGGCGCAAATCTTCGAGTATCGTCTCATCCAGCAGCAGCCGCCGGCCGATCGCACGCGCAGCAACTTTCCGAGTGATGTCATCTTCGGTTGGTCCAAGCCCGCCCGTGGTGATCACAACCTTCGAACGCTTCGTGGCGTCGCTAATCGCTTCTTCCAAACGCGCATCGTCATCACCAACGATAGTTTTCAGTCTTACCTCGATGCCAATGCTATTCAGCTTTTCAGTAAGCCAGAGACTGTTAGTATCAGTGCGATCGGGCGCCAACAGTTCTGAACCGATAGCGATGATTTCTGCTGTAAGAGTTTCGAGCAAAGGTTGGAAAGGGACAATCGTGGTCAGGAAGTCTTGGGCTCTTCCTGATAAACGTCATTTAGGACCTGGGAGATGGGAGGCGGTGGCTTGATCGAACGCAATGAACGATTGCCGGAGATCTTAAAACCTGCCGGTTGTAACTCCAGTTCCGGCGTGGTCTCAGTTTGGTAGCCCTCGACCAAACGTTTCAACTGAACCTGATTTTCAGCCAGCAAGTGGGCGGCTCTCGCCTGGTGCATTCTCTCGAGACCAGCGATAGCCGCGCTGATTTTGGGCCAGCGCTGTGGCCGGCGCTCAATCTGGCGCAACCGCCGCACGTATCGTCGCAACGGGCGCGATGGTGAAACGTGTGGGCTGTCCTTAAGAATCTGCTCTTCGGCAGCTAGCCCAAGGTGCTCGACCGCCGCGTTGTGGTCGCCAATGGAATGGTACAAAGCGCCTAACGCAAACGAACTTAAAGGAGGCGGATCCGGCATCATGCGAACTACCATTTCGCCGTTCTTAATAACGTCGGCCACTTCAAATCGATAACGTTTGCCGTCCTCGCCTCGAAGTATTTCATCAGCCGCGACATAGAAGCCGAAAATTACTTCAGTCTTACGATGCTGCGAGCGCTTAACAAGCAGCACGATTAGAACACCCGCGCCGATTAGGCCCAGAATAATAAAGGGGGTAACGCCCAGCGCATTAAGCGCCGCTGCAACTGCTATGGCTGCAGCTATCTCCAAAACCAGCATTTTATAACTTGCTGTCATGAAAAGCGTGATCTTCCGAGCGGGACTTGTTCTATTAACACCGCGCTTCAGCGCGGTGAGATCAGGATCCATCTGATGGAAACCGTTTTAACGGTTTCCTAGGCCCGAAGGGCCGTCCGTTAGTAGCCACGCCCGTGAGGGCGTGGACCGACGATCAATCTAAAACGGAGCGCCGAAGGTGCGACAGTGGTGACCTTTCGGAACCTTCACGCCGAATGGTTGGATGTCGCACCTTCGGCGCTCGATTCTCTTGGCGCTACTTTTCCACGCCCTCACGGGCGTGGCTATTAACTGACGGCCCTTCGGGCCTTCAATGTCGTTCCAGCCGACTGCGGATGCCTGACTTCTTTGCAAAGCCGGGACCTAACTTCTTGTCTCAGCTGAATTGCTGGTCAGTCTTTGGCAGATCGCGCTTCCGGCCTGTTCAGTTGAAAGGTTTCCGCCCAGGTCGCGCGTTGTCTCATCTCTTGAGATCGCATCACGGACGGCGTTTTGCACTGACTCACTAGCCTGTTTATGACCAAAATATTCTAGCATCATCGCTGAGGTCAGAATAGCGCCGATCGGATTTGCAGTCCCCTTACCTGCCATCGCCGGGGCGCTCCCATGCACGGGTTCGAACAAAGACACTCGACCCGGATGTATGTTTCCCGAAGCGGCCAGACCAAGCCCTCCCTGAATCGCAGCGCCAAGGTCAGTCAAGATATCCCCAAACAGATTGTTACTGACAATGACGTCATACTGCGCCGGGTTCAGCACCATATACATCGCCATCGCATCAACGTATTGATGATTCGCCTCAATCTCGGGATAGTCAGCAGCGACCTCCTTAAACACGCGCTGCCATAGATCTCCTCCGAAACGTTGCACGTTTGATTTGTCGGCCATGGTCACGCGCTTGCGGCTGTTCGCTCGGGCATACTCGAACGCCGCCAGAATGATCCGCTCCACGCCGCGACGCGTATTGAGCTCATCCTGCGTTGCGATTTCATCAGCGGTGCCCTTCTTCAGGAATCCGCCCGCTCCGCAATAGGCGCCTTCAGTGTTTTCACGAAAGACAACGAAGTCGATCTCATCCACAGTGCGGTTGCGCAGTGGGGTTAATCTGGAATCCAGCAAGCGGACGGGACGTAGATTGATATAAAGATCGAGGCCGCGGCGCATCCCCAATAGGATGTCCTCTGCGTGTTGATTGCTGGGAATGCGTGGATCACCAAACGCGCCGGCGAGAATCGCGTCGAAATCTGTGGCCAGCGTGTCGAGTGCATTTTCCGGTAACGAAACTCCATCTCGCAGAAATCGTTCAGCACCCCAATCGAAAGTGACTAGCTCAAGCTCCACGCCGTGCGACTGCTTTAAGCACTCAAGCACGCGGACCGCCTGGTCAATCACTTCCGGCCCGATACCGTCTCCCGGAATTACTGCGATGCGTTTCTTGTTTGTGATCATGATATCCAGCGCAGTACGTTAGTCTCCCAGTTATGATCGCCGGCTTAAGGGCGTTCCTGATCATACGAACGATTCGGGATTCTCAATACTGTGAACAATTGGCTTTGCAAGCGCCCAAGGCGCGAAATGTATTAGCCTGGGCCAACGGCCCAGGTCTCGAACGTCAGACGGTGATAAGCGCTGAAGGCGCGAGATTGTCGGGCACTCCGCCTGATTGCGCGCCTTCAGCGCTCAACTCTCTAGCCTGACATCTACCCAGGGCGTTGCCCTGGGCTGTTACATTTTGCGCCTTTGGCGCTCAAATCATAACGGTTGAGTGTATCAAAGCGATCAAGAACTAACCCTTCTTGATGCACTGACAATTGTTACGAATCAGCTCCTTAACGCCGCGCCCTATCTTCCAAATATTTCTCGATCTTTGGCAAACTCTTCAACACCACATCTCCTACGATCTTCATGCTTCGCGGAGAAACCTTGTCGAGTGTGTCCGTCGCCTTATGCCAATAGGGATAACTATTCAGTTGGATTAGATCAACCGCAGGCACACCCGCTTTCAGAAACGGTTCGTGATCGTCCCCACCCACGCCTTCAGCCCTCTCGACAAAAATCTTTTCATGTCCCGCCTCTCGCGCGGTGCGCCAGATGATGTCCTGCAGCCACTTAGTGCTGAGTGTATCGCGCCCGAGCTCGAGATTCTTGTAGCCCATCAGGTCCAACAATATAAGTGCACGGACACGACTGAGTTGGTTCCTTTTTTGCAGCTCAGCAACATAATTGCGGCTTCCGTAAGTATTATCAGGAGACCCATCATTACTGCAGTCGTCCCAGTCCTCACAAAACGCCTCTTCACCATCGAAGAACACGAGCCAATATGTCAGTTTCGGCTTTTGTTCACTCGCAGCAAAAACTCTGCCGAGCTCAAGCAGCGTACCCACGGATGCTCCCGGATCGTTAGCGCCGACGAACAACATGTCCTTAAACTGCTTCGTCTCGTAGTGACTGGCAATCACGATCACGTCAGTCGATTCGCCAGGAATCTCGGCCGTGATGTTTACCATCTTCTTCTCACCATCCGGTGTAGCCGCCAGGAAGTCGTAAGTAGTAACTCTGATGCCACTGTTCTGAAGCGTCTTCACGATGTACTCGCGTGTCTTCGCCAGTGCGGGCGTGCCTGGAGGTCTTGGACCAATGTCCATCTGGCGCCGCACATGATCCATCGCGCGCTCGCCGTTGAAGGCAACGCCGGCGGCGACCACGGCGGGATTCTGATTAGCTTCACTCGCTCGTTCGGAGACACCGATTTGGGCTGTGCTTATTCGCTTGTCGTTTTTAGGGCAGGCTGTTAGGCCCAGGAGAAGAAGAGGCAGAGAGGCTACGATCGCCACTTTCTTCTTTGAGGTGGCAGGGCAGTCGATATTGCGAAGCATTAAGCGGAAGTTACACCGAATCTGAGCGAAAACAAAATGCCCCAGAAACTAATAAGGCACGTCGAATCGTGACCTTACAACTGAAGCGGGGATGTTCTGAAAAGGATTAGCGGGATCGGGCTGCCGTATGTTTGGCCCCGGCCTGAGTCAGGGTCGCAGCTTTTTCAGCTTCCTTCTGGCTGCGACGACAATCGGCGCAGATGCCGATGATGCGCAGTAGATGCTGGGTCACCTCGAAGCGGTGCTTTGCCGCCATCGCATCCTGGATGGCTTCAAGTTCGGCCGAGAAGAACTCAATAATGCGGCCACACTGGGAACAGATCATGTGGTCGTGGTGTTGATGTTTGTAGTTGTGCTCGTAGTGTGTCACCCCATCGCCAAAGCGTACCTCGCGAGCCAGCTGAGCCTCGGCGAGAAGCTTCAAGGTGCGGTAGACAGTGGTTTGTCCGATGCTTGGGTCTTCCTTCTGAACGAGACGATAGAGATCTTCGCTGGAAAGGTGTTCTTCAGTGCGCAGGAATATGTCCAGAATCAAATCGCGTTGACCGGTGCGTTTGAGTCCCTTCTTCTGGAGATGCTTAAGAAAAACTTCCTGCTCTTCGGTCATTGAAAAGATTTTACCACTTGGACGTCAGTAGTCAGTAGTCAGTGAGCTATGAGCGGTTGGCAGTAGGCAGTGCGGCGGTAGCAGTGCGGCGGTGCGGGCAGTATCTGCCGACTGCCGACTGCCCACTGCCCACTGCCCACTTGCCCGCTGCCCACTGCCCACTGCCCACTGCTCACTGCTCACTGCCCACTGCCCACTGCCCACTGCTCACTACGTATGCTAATCTTTTCGGCGTGCCGGGGTGGCGGAATGGCAGACGCTACGGACTTAAAATCCGTTGGGGGTAACCCCGTGCGGGTTCGACTCCCGCCCTCGGCATAATCGTTTCAACAACTTACAGACACATCACGCCTTCTCCTATCCGCGCAACGGACTAGAATCCGTTGATTCCCCAAATTCTGTTCAATTCATTGAGGAAAATACATCACTCTTAGCTTGAGTCGTAGCGTCATCATCGATGTTTCCGTTGAAGCAGCAAAGAGGAACGACTGAACGTCTTTCGACCGGTACGCGACGAGTTGCGTGAGCGCCCTTCGCGAGTTTGCGGATCAGAACAGGTCTAGATAACTCATCTGTAACGTTGACCTCTTAGCGCCATGAAAAACATCGACTTCTACCCCTATCTCACCCGGGGGCACTGTCTAGTGGATCCGACGGATGCTTAAGATTCTGACAGTATTGAAGTATGATTAAATTACTCGGTGATGAAGCTGGCAGGCATTAAATCTTTGTTCTTCTGGCAGCGTGCGATTCTGATTCTCGGCGCTTTGGGTGCCCTCTGCGTTTCCGATTCCGCTGGGCCACGGCTGCTCCCGTTACCAAGTCCCACCATAACGAAAGAAACAGTCTCGTTTTTCACCGCAGACTTTGCGTCACCGGTACCCCAGAGCAGCGAGCGGACAGCGCACATGGCAATGATTGCGGGAGTGCAATATCGTCCACGCGATCGCCAGCAGCATTTTCAACCTGCGACGCCCACACCCGAACAGTCATCTTATGCCCCGCTAATTGAATTCCAATACATTCACCGACTTCAGCGTATTACTAAACCCAAAGCGGTTTCTCTTTCAATTCCACTCGGACGTGCTCCACCTCGTTTAGCGTAACTCCCGCATCCACTTGAACAGGTTCGTTCACACCCAGTCGTGAAGCTGGTTGGCAAACGCGCAACCTTATCGGCCGATTGATGCGCCAAACCGGCGCAAAGCGAGGAGAATCATGGATAACACCATTCTGTTTGTGATCATCAGTGTTGTAGTCGTTGCGGGCATCATCTGGATTGTCATCTATTCGGGCAAACGAGGCCGGAAGCATCTGGCCCAAACAAGTATCAGAGCTCAAGAGTCTCGATCGAAGATTGAAGAGAATGATCAATAGCTTAACGGTATCGCGGCCGTCCGAAACCGTTGCGTTCAACTAAGCGTTTGACCTTACTCGTCGCACGCTCTAAAAAAGTTGCGACGAGTAAAAGATTTCTTTTTCCAGCCTGTTGACAGTTGGTTCGACGGAGAACATAGATGACCTATTTCTTTGCTGCGGCGGTCGAAGGACAAACGAGAATTCTCCTGATGCTTTTCCTGATGTTGGCGGCGGCCAAACTGATGGCGGAGATGTTCGAGCGCCTGCGCCAACCATCCGTCGTAGGGGAAATACTAGCGGGAATCCTGATTGGTCCAAGTGTG
Source organism: Pyrinomonadaceae bacterium (assembly GCA_963728625.1). Lineage (GTDB taxonomy): Bacteria > Acidobacteriota > Blastocatellia > Pyrinomonadales > Pyrinomonadaceae > PSRF01. The sequence goes on along the minus strand of CAVSKU010000010.1, from coordinate 352,024 downwards.
TTCGGGTGGATTTCTACCTCCGAGATCACCGATACGCTGGCAGAGATTGGCGTAATTTTCCTGCTGTTCACTGTTGGTTTAGAAACGAAGCCGGCAGCAATTTTCCACGTCGGTAAGAGAGCTGGACTCGTGGCGATCCTCGGAGTCGTGACGCCGTTTGTCGCGGGATGGTTATTGATGAAAGCGCGTGGAGGCTCAGGAGTTGAATCGTTGTTTCTTGGGACGGCGATGGTAGCAACGTCGGTTGGAATCACAGCCCATGTGCTCTCCAGTATGGGAGTGTTGCATTCGCTCACCAGCCGGATCATCCTCGGCGCCGCAGTAATAGATGACATTCTGGGGCTGATGATTCTTGCAATTGTTTCCAGTCTGGCCCTTGGTTCTGTCAATTATCTATCAATCGTTACCACCGCTTTGCTTGCGGTTGGCTTCACGGCTTTTGTGGTGCTGGTTGGAGCTCCAGTAGTTAAGCGTGTAGCGCCAAGAATCGAGAACAAGCGCGGTGGCAGGGTCTTGTTCGTTAGCTCGCTGGTTTTGTGTTTGGGCATTTCGGTGGCCGCTGCTTACGTAGGTGTTGCGGCAATTGTCGGCGCTTTCCTGGCCGGGATGGCATTTGCCGAAGTTGCCGAAGAAAGGCCCGAGATGCACAAACGGATGTCAGGCGTAACCGATTTCCTGGTTCCCTTCTTCATGGTCAACATTGGCATGCAGCTCAAGCTGGAACTTTTTCGCGATTCCTCGGTAATCCTATTTGCTGTTCTGGTGACCTTGATTGCCGTTATCACCAAATTGGTCGGGTGTGGACTGGGAGCGTGGGGTATGGGTTGGCGTCGAGTGGGACAGGTGGGCATGGGCATGGTCCCGCGAGGCGAAGTTGGAATCGTCGTAGCTCAAATTGGCCTCGGGATGGCCGTCATTAGTGATTCACTATACGCAGTCGTTTTGATGATGGCCGTGGCCACGACATTGATTGCGCCTCCTTTTCTGAGGACTCTCTATTCCTCGGAGAAAAAGACTGCCAACGCAAACAGCTGAAAGCCTTCAGGATGAAAGGCCGCCGTTGAGCACCAGTTCCGAACCTAACATTGTCAGCGCCGAATTCAAACGAGACCCTTTTCCGTTTCTCGCTCGCTTGCGTAAGTCCGAGCCGGTTTATCGCACGACCATACCTGACAAAACTCCTGTCTGGTTAATCACTCGCTATGCGGACGTCACGGCGCTCCTGAAAGATGAACGCTTCGTGAAAAATCGACGCACTGCGATGACTCCACAACAGCTTCGGAAGATGCCCTGGGTGCCGCCGATGTTCCGACCGTTGGAGCGCAATATGCTTGACCTTGATGCCCCTGATCACACACGTCTGCGAGCGCTAGTGCACAAGGCATTTACACCCAATCTCGTCGCAAGAATGCGCAGCCGCATTCAAACTTTGGCCGACGAACTACTCGAGCGCGCAATGTATCAAGGTGAAATAAATCTAATAAAGGACTACGCACTGCCGCTGCCCATGACAATCATTACTGAAATCCTGGGCGTACCGTCCAGTGACCGCGATAGGTTTCATAAGTGGTCGAAGGCCGTCGTTTCTCTTACCTCGCCGAGTGCCACGCTTCGCGTCATCCCGAGTGTTTGGATGTTTATACGATACCTGCGACGATTTTTTGAAAGGCGACGGCGGGATCCGCGAGATGATTTGGCGACCGCACTAATCCAGGCGGAAGAGGCCGGTGATAAGTTGAGTGAGGACGAGCTGTTGGCGATGGTTTTCCTGTTGCTCATTGCGGGACACGAAACGACAGTCAACCTAATTGGAAATGGAATGCTGACTCTCTTGGAACATCCCGAAGCGATGAACCGGCTGCGCCGGGAGCCCGGACTAATCAAAACAGCCATTGAGGAGCTGCTTCGTTACACGTCTCCTGTGCTCATGTCGACAGAACGCTATGCGTTCGAAGATCTGAACCTTCACGGAGTCACGATCCCACGAGGTGGCATGACACTAGGAGTAATCGGTTCTGCCAATCGGGACGAAAGCGTTTTCGAAAGCCCGGACGAATTGGACATTGCACGAGAGCCAAACAAGCATCTGGCTTTTGGGCAGGGCATTCACTTTTGCCTCGGTGCGCCGCTCGCGCGTTTGGAAGGTGAGATCGCAATCAACACCCTTTTAAGACGGATCCCGGGTCTTCATCTGAGCATTGCGGCTGGTTCTCTCCGCTGGCGTCCCAGTATGTTGTTGCGCGGACTTGAGTCTTTGCCAGTATCGTTCGGCGTCGCGGTACGTTGATTTGTAGGCGCCCGCTTTTCACGTAACCTTCCAGGATTTTCCTAAACGGAAACTCGGAGGCGGAATCATGTTTAAGATACACAGAAAATTTCTTGAAAGTTGTCTCCTCATAATGCTGCTGCTCACCTTGTTCCTGCTGGCGTCAATATCCGCCACCGCATAAGAACCGACGAAGTCACAAGATGCTCGTGCTGAGTTCGCGCGCAAGGCGAACGAGCTTAGGTACAAATCCGCGCTGCTAATGGGATCGTCTGAGTACGGATTTATCGGCATGATAAACGGGCAACGTTCACTGTACGGAGTTGTGTGGATGATGGCGTGACCACGACGGTAATCGCACCTCCTTTTCTGCGAATTTCTGTATGTCTCGGAGAAAAAGGTTGCGACCGCAAATGGTTGATGAGCAGAAAATCTTGGAAATGGTACAGATCAACCGACGTGGCCTGAGTGAATTACAGAGTCATGGTGAGTGAAAGTGACTCCAACGTCGAGACAGTATTCATTGTTAGTGACGGAACTTCAGATATGGTGAGCAGGGCCGAAAAGGTAATAGGTTTTTCCTCACGTTGCGCCGCTGGCGTGAATCTTATGCGGCTAATACGTCGCTTATCAAGGCGATCAACCTCAAACACTCCCGCCGTATCCTCGACTCTCTCGCCAGGATTCAAGAGACGGCCGGCCCGCGCCAGCAAATATCCTGCGATTGTCGTATAGCTGCCATCCTCGGGTATTTGCAATCCAAGCCATTGGTTAGCATCTTTCACTGCGAGCATGCCGTCCAAAAGGTAAGTCGCACCATCTTTTCGGATTTGTGAGCGAGTCTCTTCGTCGTACTCGTCATTGATCTCACCCACGATCTCTTCAAGTAAGTCTTCGAGCGTTAGGATCCCCTCCAGTCCGCCGTGCTCGTCTACAACAAAGTTAAAATGAACATGCGCAGCTTGCATCTGTTTGAGAGCTTCTCCCAGTGAAGCAGTTACCGGCGTAAACATAGCTGGCCGCACTAGTTTTTGAAGATCAAATCCCTCCGCAGGTACTCGTCCCATGTCCAGATCTTTTCTAAACAGAAGTCCTACTATCTCGTCCAAACGCTCACCGTAGACCGGAAGTCGGGAGTAACTGGTAGAAAGAAATGCAGCCCTGGTTTCTTCCAAGGTAGCTGTAACTGGAAGTGCTTCAACCTTCATGCGCGGAACCATCGCTTCACGTACCTCTGTGTCAGAAAATTCAAAGACGCGATTGATCAACTGCTGTTCCTGAGGCTCGAGATTACCGCTTTCTCGCGAGATATTTATCAAATTTCGCAGTTCTTCTTCGGTGTAAACAGAGGCGTGATCCTGCGTTGGATGCAAACCGAATAATCGCACTGTGCGGGTGCCGGCCCAGTCCAGAAGACGGATAGGCCATCGAAAGATTTTGTAGAAGGTCTGCATTGGCCATGAAATCGCCAATGCGACTTTTTCTGCGCGTTCCAATGCGAGGGTTTTTGGCGCGAGCTCGCCGAGCACGATGTGTAGGAAGGTAATTATGGTGAAAGCAATGGCAAACGAAATGGTATGAAGCGCTACGTCGGAGACGCGACCTCGCAGCGGCGCTTCCAGCAGGTGAGCGAAGACTGGTTCGCCAATCCAGCCCAACGCCAATGAAGCCATGGTGATACCCAGTTGAGTGGCCGAAATGTAGGCATTCAAGTTGTCAATCAAATTAATAAGTCGCTTCGCGCTAACGCTACCCTTCGCTGCAAGGGTCTGTATGCGCGAGCGCCGCACGCCTACCAGCGCGAACTCTGAAGCAACAAAAAATCCATTAGCGAAAACGAGAAGAAAAACAATTAAGATGTAAATAAGCGTAACCATGCTAACCATTACAGGCGCCACTTACGGCATGCTTTACAATTAAAGAATTCATCTGATTCCTTGGGGTGGTGGCCCAGTATGATCTTGCGCGGGTTAGCAGCGTGACCAGTGGAATTCGGAGTGGTCGTTAGGTGATCCATACGTAGGCATCGTCCTCTTCATTAGCGAAGTCCTTTCGGCTACGAGAATCGATATTAGATCCGATATGCAACTTAACATCAAAACACGATTGTTCCTGATTCTTTTCCTGCCGGGAATGGCAGGCGTCCTGTCGTTTCTTTTAGTGGATTTGTCCACTTTAATAGCCTTTTGTATGGCGGTATAACCGCGGAGCTGTTGCTGCGATGGGGTTTTATGACTCTGCTTGTATGGTTGGCGGGGCGTTTCCTTCAAAAACGAAGAGACGCTTCGAGCCGGGTAGTCTTTGCCGCTGCAATAGGAATTTCCTCTCTAGTGCTTGGAGTTGGACACCTGCCAATTGCCTTCATGTTATTTCCCGAGCCCAGCATGGCTTGATGATTTTCATCATCATCGCAAATTCCGCTTTCGGTTTAATCGCCGGCTATCTGTATTGGAAGAAAGGCCTGGAGTCGGCCATTATTGCGCACATGTCTGCCCACCTGATAACGATTGGCGCAAGTTATACCGGAGTTTATTTTTAATGAACTTCTGCCGCGCTTAAAGCGATGCCACGCGCAGGTTCGGTAGCTAATACAATTGAGTCGTTCTCCAGGATCCTATCCACAACAAAACTAAAAGTGCACTCTCGGCATTTATAATTGTCACCGTGTTCGATGCCTGGCGCCACCCATGCCATCATGCAATTCGGGCATGCGATTGTCGGTAAACGCTTTCGGTTGTTTTCACCCAGTACTTTTCGAGATTCCAATTGTGACCTCAAATCTACTTAGCAGCATTACCGCAGTTGGCTCCTAAATCTTTTGCATCGTAATGGTGATAATCGGGTCGTCTCCCGCCGTGCGGCTGTAAGCGACCCAATAACCCGCCTCCGGATATCGCTTGAGTTGATAGATCGATCCATCTGGTTTTGCTTGAACCCCTTCACCAACCACCGACTCAGGCGAGGGTGCCTCGTTGCTTTTGACGTAATCGACCGAAATGGCGCTGACTTTTCCCTGATCGTAAAAAACTTGCGCCGATTGTGATTCTGAGAAAACGAAAAAGTCCTGACGCTCACCCTTGTCCTTAAGATGACGGAGTTTTTCCCGTGCTTCGCTTGCTTCCATTCCGATCGTCACTCCCAGGAAGTCTGTGTAGACCGGAGCATTTGAAGTGGCCGCCTTTGGCTGCATTGTTTCTTTCGGCTCGCTACGGCTTGCTGCTTCGTGCGAGTTCGCAAGCTGTTGACCGGCTGCTGTGACTGAAAGCAGAAGGAAGAGTGTGACCAACAACATTATTGTTAGACAACTTTCAATAAATATCCTTTGTATCCTCAACATAGTTTCGCCTCCGAGAGTTAACTCTTAAGCGGATGATAGGGAATATACGGCGGTCTCGAAACCGAGCAATTACTTAACGGTATAGGTGATTACACTCAGGCAGCCATCCGATTCGCCTCTAAGAAGCGAGTCTCAGGAATCTACTCCAAAAGATGTTTATGAGTGAAATCACCTAACGTCGCTAAGTAATTATGCGGGCGAACGCTTGTGACCGAGGAATCTAGAATATCTCGTCGGTAATCAATGAACGACGAAGGAAAAGAGTGACAACAGCCTCGAATAGTTTTAATTCCTCCTCGGAACTCGCCACTGACGAACTCGATTGGGAAGTTCATTACGAATGGATTCGCTAAACAGAGTGGAAATCAATGGCGTTAAGTTGGTCTATAACGAACAAGGAGAAGGACAACCGATAGTCCTTGTGCATGGAGGGCTAGGCGACTATCGAAGTTGGTCTAGGCAAGTGTCCGAGCGTTATCGCGTGATCTCCTATAGCCGCCGGTATCACTATCCAAATTCTTCGTCCGATGGCCCAATCGACTATTCATATCGCCGGCATGTTGCCGACCTCGTCGCGTTGATTCGCGCACTCGGCCTTGCGTCTGCCCATCTCGTGGGGGATTCCTATGGCGCCGTTGTAGCAACACTGGTCGCTATGGAACACCCGGACATGGTGAATAGTCTCATCTTATGTGAACCAGGCTTTTTCACGATCTTATCTAATTCCCAGGATAGGGTTTCGTTGAGATTGCATCGGATAGCGCTGAGAGTGGTTCAAAAATTAAGCGAAAACGGAGAGCACGAATTAGCTGTTAGAGAGTATTTAAAGATAGTTATCGGTAATGATGTCTTTGACCAACTAGCCCTTGAAACTCAATTAGTGATCAATCAAAATGCTCACATCCTCGGGCCGATGTTACGCACATACTTTGAACCGACGGACTTGGACCATGTCAGCGCGCGAAAGATTACAAGCCCGACGCTTCTAATCACCAGCGAGTACACGCCCGGGATTTACAAAGCCATTACTCGCGAACTCAATAATCGGTTACCGGCAGCGGAAAGTATCCTACTTCCGCGATCTGCACGCGACCTTCACTTAGAAGGCCCGCAAGAGTTCGGCACAACAATAGTCGACTTCCTATCCAGAAACCCGGTTTCGGAGGCTTGCCCCTTAAGTAGCAAAGGTTAGCCTGAAGTTGCTCGATCACGAATGACGTTGTTCGAGAACGTGTCGAGCAATCTCGACGCGGTTATTAAACCCCTTTTTATCGAGTATATGACTAATGTGGTTCTCGACTGTCCGAACACTGATTTCCAATTCAGCGGCAATTTCTTTATTGCTGAGACCACGAGAAACCGCCAACGCGACCCGATCCTCAGCCTCGGTCAGTTCCTCATCCTGAAATGTGGCGGGCTTATCTTCAACAATTGAAGAGTCCACGAGTCGCGCGATCTGAGAGTGTGTTCTTTCAACTCTGCTTAGAATTCCGTTCACGACGGCAATCAATTCTTCCGGCTCAAATGGTTTCGTTATATAAGCATCGATTCCCGCGCGAAACCCTTCAATGCGGTCGGAAGTTTCGTCTTTAGCAGTAAGAAACACGATGGGTACAAGTGCTGTTCTCGGTGAGCCTCGCAGTTGCCGCGCCAATTGATATCCATCCATTCCCGGCATTCTGATATCACTCACGACCAGGTCAGGGACGGCTTCCGCGAGTTGCAGTAAAGCTTCTCGACCACTGCGAGCAGTGCTGACCTCATAGCCTTCAGCTTTGAGGCAGGCAGCCACTGCGCGCAATAGATTGGGCTCGTCATCAACTACCAGCAATCGCTTCGACATCAGCATCATCCTTATTCGTAATCTCTGCACTCTCTCCAGGAACTGAGGGCCGGGAATAACACGGTAAAAATTGTCCTCCTTCCGACTTCGCTTTGTACGGTGATCTGGCCGCCCATTTTCTCAACAATGTGCTTCGCCAAATAGAGTCCCAGACCAACTCCCGGAGCGGCCGTAGCAGAGCAAGCGTATTCATCCCCTTCGCCTTCAGTCACCGTAAATCGCGCTCGATAGAATTTCTCGAAGATATGCTGAAGATCATTCGGATGAATCCCTGGCCCGTTGTTTTCAATTGCTGTGGCCACAGTGTCGTCGACCACCTGAGCAGTCACAATCACCCGACCACCTTCCGGCGTGTATTTGATTGCATTGTCAACTAAGCCTCGAATAACCCGACACAGTGCCTCGAAATCAGCTTTGACTCTTGGTAATACCGGAGGTATTTGTGTCGTGAGTGTGAGACCCAGTGAACTTGAACGATGTCGATCAGCCTCAATACAAGTCTCTATCAACTCGTTGATATCCACTGGAACCTTCGTGAGTTCATAAGCGCCTGATTCAATGCGAGACAAATCCAGCAAGTTCCCCACGAACTCAATTTGACGATCGCATTCAGCAGCAATTGTTTTGGAGTAGTCAAGTCTCTCCTCGTCGGGGATGGAGCGGAGCTGGAGAAGCCGGGCCAGAACTTTGATAGTGGTTAAAGGTGTCTTCAATTCATGGGACACACTACTTACAAAATCGGATTTCAACTGGTCCAGTTCAGTAAGACGGTCCTCTCGTTCTTTGACTTGTACCGCCATGCGATTAAAAGCAGTTGCGAGGTCACCTATTTCGCCAGCACCGTTGCAGGGAACGCGGGCGGTTAAATCACCCGCGCCCAACTGGAGCGCCGTGGCTCGCAATCGTCGCACCGGCGTCACAATGCTTCGCTCGATTACAAGTGCTGCACCGATGGCCAACAGCAGCCCGACCAACCCGATAAATCCGTAGCGATTCAAACGCTGACGCGCTGGCTCATAAAGAGTTGAACTGGGAATACCGATCATTGCTACCAGCTCAGTATCCCTGATGTGAGCCACGCCGTAAACGCGCTTAATTCCATCTATTGGACTGGTAAGCTCAACAACATTAGTCCGGTCAGCACCCAGAGACGAGAGTGGTGACCATGTCACATCCGCCTCCGAAGGCGCCTCGGATCCCCGTCTGCGATATAGAACGCGACCATCCGAATCCAGAACCGAGATAACCACTTGCTGAGACAGTTCGATACTTTCGAACAAGTGGCTGATAGCAGCTCCATCGATGCGCGCGATCACGGCACCACCTTTCGCGATTGGTACGGCAATGATCACGACCGGCCGGGCTTCATCGACTGTGCGGTCCGTGACCACAGCCCATGAGTCGCGCTCGCGCATCTCTGAAACTAAATGGTCAGTGAGAGCATTGGGCAGCACTTCTTTGCGAGCCGGCTGAGACACCAACGTGGTTCCCGCCGCGTTTGTAATGCGTAAATCCATCCAAAAAGGTCTGGTGTGAAGAACGTTTTCGAGACTCTCACGAATGGCAGGTGATTGAGTATCGTTGTCGCTGGCTAAGGAGGCGATGGCATCGAGTCCCTTTTTCTGATCGTCGAGCCAACGCTCGAGGGCCACTGACGCGAGATCAACCTGCTGTTTTACGGAGTCGTCAAGTTGAGCGCGACTGATCGTCCACATAGTCCTCAGTTCCAGGGTCCCGAAGACCACCAGCGGTACGGCAATACCGATAGCTAACAAAAGTAATTTCCCGCGAATGCCCACTTACATTTCCTCGAACCGCTGACATGCATTGTTGAGTTTCCTAAGTATACCAACGTCATTGCCCTTGCCCGTAAGGGTAAACACTTACGAGAGTCTGTGATTCCACCGATTCCTTCGTACAGTTTGAGTCCTATCATAGGCGGTGAACTAAGCAGGGCAGGATTTCCACTTTGTGAATGTCCACTTTGTGAACAGGTAAGGGCTACACGATGAAGGCTGCAACTGAACATCATGGCAATCTTCAAGGCAAAATGCTCATAGAAAAAATCGCTGAGCTGAGCATCCCCTGGACACGTGTAACCCTTTACACGATTCTCTGCGGTGGGTTTTTCTTGCTGGGTTTTGTGCCGATGTGGCTTAAAGCGGGCGAAGCTATTGAGCAACGGGATGCAGCTCAACGAGAGCTGCGCTTGACTCAACTTCAAAATACAATTGGGGCCGCCATCGTTAATGTTCAACAAGGCGAACATGAACTCGCTCGGCAAACTACGAGTGATTTCTATACCAACCTGCGCACTCAAATAGACGCAGGTAACGAGTCGGTATTCACGTCTGACCAGCGTGAAAAATTGAGGCCATTGCTTAACGAACGTGATGATGTGATTACATTACTGGCACGCAGCGACCCCGCCTCAGCAGATCGCTTGTTTGCTATTTACTCATCTTACAAAAAGTTTACTGGAAATGGCGCATAAGATCTTTTACCTGCAATTTCTTCCTTCTATGATTACAGATCGCTCTTTGCAACTATCTGCCGCCGCTTCCTGTGTCTTTGGACGATGAGATGACGCTAAGATGACGACATTTTGTCGCGAGACCTAACCGGACGAAGCGTGACTTTGAGGGCTGCAAGTCCGGTAAATATTGGTTCATCTCGTTTCGTAAGATCAGGTAAGTGCCAATCGAACGGACTTAAAATCCGTTGACCGTAAGGTCGTGCGGGTTCGACTCCCGCCCTCGGCACCATTACTAATCTCACTGTTCTCACGACCTCCAGGTTTTTGGGTGAATCTTCCGTATATGCAATATATTGCACATTTAGCATATACCTGAAACACGTTTAACACTTATGCGTCGTAGAGTACCTGGGAACCGAGTCGAGCTAACTCTATTCTCAGTCCTTCTGGAATCATCTGGAATCTCTGAAACCAACAGCCACACTTCGAGGAGATTATAGATGGGATTATTCGATAAGATGTTTGGACAAGGTGCGGATGCGGCTCAGCAGCAGCCGGATGCGGGGAAACGATTCAACGAGTTGAAGCAAAAGTATCAGACGGTATTGACTACCGCTGATCAGCAGCACGTGCAATTTCAGAACCTGCATGTAGAGGACAACAAGCTCTTCATCAAGGGCACTGCGCCAACAGAAGAGGCCAAGAGCAAATTTTGGGACCAGGTAAAGCTAGTTAGCCCAAATCAGGATGATATCACCGCTGACATCAGTGTTGATTCGAGCCGCGCTCTGGGTGCAGCAGTCGGCGGTGCGGGTAGCGGTCAGACCTATACAGTCAAAGCGGGCGATACGCTATCGAAGATCAGCAAGCAGCACTATGGCGACGCGACTGAGTACATGGGTATCTTCTACGCCAACCGCGGCCAGTTGAACGACCCTGACAAGATTCAGGTGGGACAGCAGCTAATAATTCCTGCCAAATCCTGAAGCTAATCAAATACGGCACCACAGTTCCGGGGCAGGGGAAGGCCTTTTCGGCTTCGCCTGCTCCAATCGTTCATGGTTTATGAAAACCACGGAGGTCACACCAGATGGATTGGATGAATCAACTCAGCGAAGTATTGCAGCAATATAACGGGGCCGGTGCGGCTCCAGCCAGATCAAATGTGGGAGATGATTTCGATCAGATCGCGCAGACGGCGCCCCCGTCGGAGCTAGCAGATGGGCTTGCCGCCGCCTTTCGTTCCGACCAGACACCTGATTTCGGGCAAATGGCCGGGCAATTATTCAATAACTCAAATGGGGAGCAGCGAGCTGGGATTCTCAACACGCTCATCCGCACTGCGGGCCCCATGATTCTTTCACAGGTCTTATCCCGCCAAACTGGATCCAACTCCGGCGGTGGCTTACTCAGTCTGATCGAGAAGTTAACTAGTGGGCAACAGACCGAGGTGACGCCCGAGCAAGCTGAACAAATCCCGGCCGAGGCGGTGCAGGAGATCGCAGCTCAGGCGGAAAAGAAAGACCCTTCAATAATTGATCAAGTCAGTAACTTCTATGCCGAGCATCCGACACTTGTGAAAACGCTGGGCGCTGCGGCCCTGACCATCGCACTCTCTCAGATTGCCAAGCGGCAAACAGGTTAGTTATCTCAAAGTCGAACAGGGCGGCCATGTCCAAAGCGGAAGCATTAAACAACGCCCGTCGGCGCGTTCAAGAGCTGTAGACGCGGCAACCAAAGCTGGCATCGACCCCTCACACGTGGTCGCGCCGCACTGTGCGGAGACCTCCGCATCTCAAGCTAACGGCGACGTTGGAGGTTCGGAAAATCTAAAGTGGTGCGGCGTGTCAGGCTTTCCAGGGCGCGATGAACCGTAGCAACCACACATGAGTGAAGGCATTCCGCTGACTACGCTCCTGCCGCGCGCACCCTCGCGCTTTCATCTGGAAGCTTTTCCCCCAGCGCTTTCGCCTCAGGATCTCCGGCGCGAGCTGCAGCTTGCTCGATGAGCGCGTTAACTTCCCCGCCGATAAGAATCGTCACGCCAGTCAAGTAAAACCACAGCAACAGAATGATGACCGCTCCGAGTGAGCCGTAGACGACGCTGTAGGTGTTATAGACGTTGAGATATGAGCCGAACAAAAAAGAGACAAGCAGCCACAGAATGACGCCGACGGCCGCTCCCGGTGTCAGCCAGCGCAGTTGTTGTTCGTGCAGGTCGGGCGCAAAGTAATAAATTAGCGCAAAGGCCAGAAAGACGAAGATGAGCACGAACAGCCATCGCAAAACCGTCCATGCGGCGGTGAACGCCGCGCCGAAACCGTAGCGGTTCGCGATCCCTTCCGCAATCTGGCTGCCGTAGAACATCAACGCCAGTGCGGTGATAATCAGTGCGGCGAGCGCAATCGTCAGCAGAATGGCAAGCAGAGATCTTCTCCACCACGCGCGGGTTTCCTTGACATCGTAAGCGACGTTCAACGCCTCGATGATCGCGCCCATGCCTGAGGAAGCAAACCACAGTGAGGTCAGCAGACCGAACCACAGTTTGCCGCCGCTGCTGTTTTGACTGATCTCGTCAACCGTCGTGTTGATGAGGTCGGAAGCGGAGACAGGCACAATCCCTCCCAGATATGTGAGGAGATCGCGACGCAACTCCGTTCCGGCGTCGACGAAGTAACCCAGGAGGGCCGTCAGGAAAAGCAGTAATGGAAAGAGCGCCAGCAAAAAGTAGAAGGAAAGAATCGCGGCACGGTTGACCACGTCGTCCGTGTTCAGTTTCGCCCAGAGATGCTTAATGAACGTCTTCCATCGCCACCCGCTGATTTTCCAACCGCGTGTCAACATCATGCTTGCTCGCCCAAATTGCGTTTAACGAAACGCCTAAGATCAGGCGTCCTTAGTTTCCCAATGTTTACAGCTTTCGTGAACAACATCTTGAAGGCACAATCGTTTGCTCACAACGTCGCCGCCCAAGGCAGAACCAGGTTGATTACCAAATACCCTGGGAGAAAGATGACAAACGACACCCTGTCGAAAAGGCGCGAAAGCGTCTTTTTGCCTTTCTTTTCATACAAGTACAGCGAGATCGCGGACTGCATCAAGGAGAGAAAGATGGTTACGAGACCGATATGGTTAACTATGTCAGCCAGCGTTATCACCCCTGTGTCCGGCACGAGTGAAGAAGTGACGTAGGTGTTAACTATGGCTACTCCCAGCGCACCGACACCAAGCCCGAACCGTGGATCTACGTCCGTCGGCTTAATGAAGAATGCGATCAACGCGACACCCACCGCCACGAAGAGGGCCACGAACATTTTCAGGTAGAACCCCAAACCCTCACGTTGGATCCAGATACCCATCCTGAGTTGCGATTGAACCTTCTCGGTTCCCGGGGCCACGCGAGGATCCCCGTGTGTGCTCTTGTAGGCGTGCGGCTTCTCGAGTATTTCTTGTTGATAGGTTGAATACCCCGGCATTCGGACGCGCGAACTGAGGCCGGAACTTTCCTTGTCAGCGACGAACAGGAGCTCGCGGCGCTCCGAGGCAGAGCTTTCGATGTCGATTGTCAATACGTGGTCGTCCCGAGGGAAACGCGACACGTCGAAGAATTTAGTAACGCGGGCGACGACCCGGTAGAGCACGTAACGCTCGTCGCCGCTGGTGTGATCCTCCACCTTCTCCTTTGACTCGATGGAGCCGCTCACAATTTGAAGTTTCTCGCCCGGGTCGACTCCAGTGCCCTTCCAGCGGAACCAAAGGTAGAAGTCAACGGTCCAGCTGGCCTCTTTCACGGAGAGATCGGTGATCCGATCTACATAAATGCCGGCTCTGACAGGATTCGCCCCTACTGGCACGGTCGTTGGTGGAGGCTTTGTCCCGCCCTCACCTACGTCAGGGTTCATTCTGTCATTGTGGCGCTCGATGGCGGCGATTTTGTTCCTATACATTGTCGCAGCGGTGATGACCGCGGCAACGGCAAAGAGAACTACAAGCGCGATCGCCCAGATCCAGACGTTCCTCCGCTCGGCTGCGGTGGTGGTGTCTCTTTCATCCACCTGTGAGTTAGGCTCGTCACTCATGTAGAAACCCTCGCCAGGCGCGGCAACGAAGTACCGCCCTTTTTGGCCGCTCCGTCTCAACTAAGTGCCCTGCGCCGTCTCTGCAATCAGCAGGTCAACAACATCTTCAAGCTGATCGCGACGCGCGTAGGCGGCGCGCTGGCGGGTGGCGCCGTTGCCACGGGCGAGCGTAGCGCGCGCGAGGGAGTTGATCTCATCCCAGTCGCCGTACCTTTCGAGCGCCGGGCGAAGAGTCGCAAGTAGCTTTTCTATCAACTCGTGCGCTGGGACGGCGCGCTTGTCAGCTACGTCAATCAACTCCGCTTCGAGGCCATAGCGTGCGGCGCTCCACTTGGCGGCGCGCAATAGTTCCGGGCGCACGTCCAATTCTGGTTCATGCTTGATCGCCTGGTCGTAGCAGGTGCGCGCCAGGGCCCGGGAGAGACCGGCGATCATCACTGCTTCGTCAATCGTAAGACAGACATCAGTAACGCGAAATTCCAGCGTCTCGAAGCGCGCGGACGGCCGCACGTCCCAGTAAATTTTCGTCGCGTCGGAGATGCTTCCCGTCTGGACCAGCGTGTCAACCAGCGCGTCGTACTCGGCGCGCGAAGCAAAGAACTGCGGCGTGCCAGCCATGGGCCAGCGTCGCCAGATGCCCGTGCGAAAGCTGGCGTAGCCAGTGTCCACGCCGAGCCAGAAGGGCGAGTTGGCCGCGAGCGCCAGAAGCGACGGCAGCCAAAGCCGCGAGCGATTCATTACGCGGATGGCCATTTCACGATCACTTATTCCAATGTGCACGTGACAGCCGAAGATCAGTTGCTCGCTGGCGAGTTGTTGAAACTCGGTAGCGATGCCGCGATAACGCGCGTTAGGCGTGAGTTGTTGATCTTCCCAATGCGAGAAGGGGTGCGTGCCCGCCGCCACGATCCGGTTGCCATACTTCTCTGCCGCGGCAATCACTTCCCCGCGCAAGCGCACAATATTGGCGCGCACCTCTGCCACCGTATGACAGATTGACGTGCCGATCTCGATCTGAGACTGGTAAAGCTCTGGAGTTACCTGCTTGCCAAGCGCGGCCTGCGCTTCCGGCAGGATAAGGTGCGCGCGCGAGCGCAACTCTCGCGTCTCCGGATGTACGATCTGATACTCCTCTTCGACCCCGATGGTAAACGGTTCGTCAGCGGCCATAAATTGATTATCTTACTTCCTCACCTAAGCTGCAGTTGGGACTACAGTTACGATGAAGTAGCCTTTTCTATTTGCCGCCATCGCTGTCGCTATCACCGTCACCATCGTCGCTGGTATCAGCGTCGTCACCCTCGCTATCGTTGCCGTCCTCGTTACCGCTATCATCGCTGCTGTTAGACTCGCTTTCGCCTTCACCATCATCACTGTCAGAATCACTGTCGCTGTCAGCGCCATCGCTGTCGTCATTATCATCTTCGCTTTCGTTATCCTCCTCGCCTTCGCCATCCTCCTGATCATCGGAACCGCCGTTTCTCGACTCCGTGACTTCGGTGTGTTTGCCTTTTCCGCTCGGATTGAGGATGCTGTCGTCGGCCTGGTAAGTATCTTTCGTGTCGTTAGCACCCATCACGTCTCCACTGAGTTGCCTATTGGACTTTCCGATCCTCCTTCTTGGCCTCTTCCATTGCCTCCGGCTCTAACTCTTCCGCGCTCTTGTTCAATTTGATGAATAGTCCCCACGCGGCGAGCAGTACGCCCGTGGCGACGCCAACAGCAGCAGCCTGAATAAGTCGCGACGTGTCACCATGGGCAAACTGGAAGACAGCAACCAGACTTTCGATTGAAAGAGCGACGATGACGACAACCATGAAGCGCGATAAAAACCTTCGGACCCGAGTCGGCGCACTCACCTGCACCTCTCGTTGCACTTCCTCTTCAAGGATCGTTTGTCCTAGTTCGAGCGCAACTACGGCAATGGTTAGCAATCCGATGCTTTCAAGGATTGCGTTGAAGCGTTCGGTGAGGAGTAAACTCACAGTTGGATTGATCCCGTGCCACAACTCCAGTACGGCAAAGAAGATCAATGAGAGGGCGCAGCAAATGAATAGGAAGATGATTGCGGAATAACCTAAGACAAATACCTTCCGAATAACCTTCAATGGAGAGAGCCTCCTTTTAGCGTTGGTAGATTTTTGTAAGAACTAACCGAAGCACCGCACAGCATGGCCAGGTTCGCTTGTAACCAGACCGGAATCCAGACAATTAAGATTCTATTTCCGGGAACGGGGCTGTTTGGCCCATGTCTCCAGCAGGTCTTGAAGTTTCCTGGGATCAACTGGCTTGACCAGGTGAAGATCCATGCCCGCTTCTTCTGAACGTTGGCGGTCGGAGTCCTGCCCGTAGCCGGTCATGGCGAACAAACTTACATTCTTTGTTTGTTGTTGTTGACGAAGGTGCTGCGCGACCTCATAACCGTTCATATCCGGCAGACCAATATCCAATAAAACGAAGTCGGGTTGATACTCGACTGCTGTTTCCAAAGCGGCCTGACCGGAGTAAGCAGCTTTAACCTCGTGCCCGAACATTTGCAGCATCATGACGAGCATATCAGCCGCATCTTTGTTGTCATCCACCACCAACACACGCGAAGCTTGCCCGGTACGCAGCGTTGTTTCAATGGGAGCGATTGGCTCTCTTGCCGAAGAGAGTGCGGGCAGCCGCACGACGAACTCGCTCCCCTGACCTAATCCCGCACTGTAAGCGGCGACCTTTCCGCCGTGCAACTCCACAAGCTTCTGCACGAGGCTCAAGCCAAGGCCCAGGCCCCCTTGCGCACGATCCAGCGTTCTGTGCGCCTGCGTGAAGAGATCGAAGATGCGGGGCAGGAGTTCGGGAGCGATGCCCACACCGGTATCCCGCACTCGCAACACCACTTCAACTTCATGGTCCGCTTGTTTCACGGTCAACCAGATATGTCCGCCTTCGTCTGTATATTTGGCGGCGTTGTTGAGCAGGTTGACTATGACTTGTTCCAGTCGAGTGGGGTCGCCTTGTACCCATACAGGTTCATCAGGTAGCGACACCGAAAGTTCATGCTTGCGTAGTTCAATCATAGGTCGCACCGACCCTATTGCATGTTCCGCAATGCCCCGCAAGTCAAGGCGTTCTAATTGAAGCTGAATCCTTCCAGTGATGACGCGGGAAACTTCCAATAGATCGTCAACGAGATGCGCCAATTGCCCTACTTGGCGCTCTATGGTAGTCATGGCTCGCTGTTGGATTGGATTTTCATTGCCCTGGAGCCGAAGGACATGCAGGGCGCTGAAGATCGCAGACAGGGGATTGCGCAACTCATGGGAAAGCATCGCCAGGAACTCGTCCTTGCGGTGATGAAGTTCAGCCAACGCTTCCGCCTGCTCGTGCGTCTGCCGCTCCAGGCGGCTGCGTTCGGTGATGTCCCGGATGTTGCACTGAATGACTTTGCGATGATCCACCTGATAGACGTTGCTAACAAATTCAACTTCAATCCGCTCCCCGGCTTTGGTTTTGAGCGGCAAGTTTTCGTAGCGGATGTAGCCTTTGTCCTGCAGTTCTCGGAAAGCGGCTTTGTTCTCCTCAGCATCTGGAAACATACCTATCTCCCAGAGCTCCTTGCCTACTATCTCGACGTGCGAGTAGCCCAACATCTCCTTAATGAACGGATTTGCATCGAAGATTGTACCTTCGCGTTCGTCGAGGATGAGGATGGCATCCTGCGCCGTTTCAAACAGCCGCCGATAGCGCAACTCCGAATCCTCCAGCGCGACTTCGGCGCGCCTGCGCTCGGTGATGTCTTCGATGGCAAGAAGGATAAGGCTGGGCGCGCACTCCGCCGACTCGAAGCGATTGGCATTGAGCAGCATGATCTTTCGCCCGATGGTCGGAAAGGTGTGCTCGACCTCGACGTCATGGACGGGACCCTGGTCGCTAAGGACTTTTTGCAGCAATGCTCGTAACTTCGGAATGTCCCACTGACGCTTGCCTAAATCGTAGATAAGCTGATTCTCTGTTTCCTCCGGCGAGAAATGAAAGGCCTCGTAGAAGCTGCGGTTTGCAGTTTTGATTCGTAGATCATGGTCCAGAACGATGAACGGCTCGCGCAGGGTTGCGATGATGCAATCGCAGTAGTCGACCTTCTCCTGTAGCAACTGTTCTGCTCGGCGCCGTTCCGTGATGTCTCGAAAAACCAGAACCACGCCAACGACTTCTCCGCCGGCATTACGGATTGGCGCAGCGCTATCGTCAATTGGTCTTTCCGTTCCGTCTTTGGCGATGAGCAGTGTGTGGTTTCCCAGGCCGACAACCACGCCTTCGCGCAAGGCACGCGTCGCGGGGTTCTCAACCGTCCGGCGATCGTCTTCATTGACGATTTGGAAAACGCTTTCGAGCGTAACGCCTGCCGCCTCTTTCAGCGTCCAGCCGGTCAAAGACTGCGCAACAGGATTGAGAAACGTGATGCAGCCTTTGATGTCGGTAGTAATCACCGCATCGCCGATACTGGAGAGGGTGACACGCAGCCACTCTCGTTGCGCGTCCAGTGACTCCGCGGTCAGTTTTGAGTCTGGCGTTTCCCTTTGATTGGCCATTGTCATACCTCCTTTCCCAGGAGGGAACCTGAGATAATGAAGTGATTCCAGCGAGCGAGCGACTTAAGGGCGGGACATATTAAAATGGGGGATGCCAGTAGTATAACACCGGTACAGGCACTGCATCGAAGGGCAGAGGGCGACGGCTAAAGACGAGCGGAAACTCATGTTTGTCTTTAATCGTCTGCTTCAGTCCTGTCGTGAGGTTGTTCTCTGCGGGGAGTTCTCAAACTTAGGACTTCACATTTCATGTCGCAGCATAATAGCGGAATACTCGAACGGTCTGCTTCGTGCACGATGACCTCTAGGAAGATGAGGGGGATACGTGTTCGTACCAAGCCGGAAGTAGCTTGCTTTGACGGCTGAAGCGTCGGTAAATACGACCTTGTAATGCGTAGTAGAATGGACATGAGTAGCCTTCGCACGGACTTAGAATCCGTTGGGGGGGGGAACCTCGTGCGGGTTCGACTCCCGCCCTTCGGCACCATTTGGTTTTCAATAAGTTAGGCGGTTAACTCCATCTGGACCACGGCTACCACCTGGTAGGACCATCCCTTCGCCCCAGCGCGCTCCATCCTCGCGTGTCGATCACTTGGCGGCCACTGCGAACCTCGAGCAATTATTCGACGCACAAACAAAAAGCGCTGGAAACCGTCACTCGTTTGGCTCGGGAGCGCCCGCAGCCACTTTTCGTGAAGTAAGCTTGAATGTGATCAGGCCGGTCTTGGGCTTTGGCCGCTTCATCTGGTAATAAAGCGCCGCGGGTGTTTCGCTGTGCAGCCAGGTTATCGTTTCGACAACCCCGGTCCGCTGTTTCATCGTTATCGCAACACACTTGAACGTCCCGGCGGGAACAACGCAGGCGGGGCGCGCGAGCGACGCGCCAATGAATGTAATCGTCTTCGATGGCACCGGCTGTCCATATTCAATTACGTAATCTGTCTTGCTGCTCGTCCAGGTCATTCGCTTCCCACCGACGGCCTCCGAGGGCGCGCTGACCGACTGTATGGTAAATGCGCCTTCACCGGTCTCGACCGGCACGAACCACGGAGCTTCGTGGTCGTCGATTGTCACTTGTTTCGCCTCGGACCCTGCGACCGCCACCTCAAACAAGCGCGCGTAGGTGGTTTTCTCCTTGAAGGTCACACTCATCGTGCGTCCCTTAAGCGATCCGTCAAGACTAGTAATCGCGAACGACCAACTCGCGCCAGGCTGCAAAGCTTCGATGGCTCTGGCGCGCACGGCGACCTCGCGCCTCTCGATTTCTTCGAGATTTGTCGGCCTTTGCGGTAGCTCTGGTGTTGTCGGCATTCGCGGCATTGCAGGCGTCTGATATGTCGCTATATCACTCGTGGCGGCAAGCACGACTGCAAACATCAAAATAGAGATTCGATTCGGCATAATTCCTCCTGATAATGATCGATACTCACCGGCTTGGCTGCTCGAGCGCCAGCCAGGGCCCGAGTTCGGATTCTAGCTTCCTCTCGGCTTCTGCATCGGCAGCGACGGGGATCGAAAGTGTGTTGCTGATTATTTTTCCCTTCTTTTTGTTTTCGGTCAGGTAAATCTTCATCACGCCACGGCCCGACACGCTTATGCCGGAGGCGGCCCAAAACGGCCCAGAGCTCTCCGGTGGCCGTCTTTATCTCTCGCTCGATGCCGGCTTGGTAGCTGGTCAACTTTCCGTCGTTATTTGCGATTGTTACCTCGGTTACGAGCTTGGCCTTATCCTGGCCATAATTTCCTCGCTCATAAAAGATATTGATCTCATCGCGAAGCATGGCCATCCCGGCGGTCTTGATTCTCTGACCCGGGAGATTGAATTCCGTGGCAGGCTGGTTTGATATTCTCAACCACCGATACCTGGGAGCTGAGATTTTGATGGGAGGATCATTTTGGACCCGCGATCCGCCGTTCACCAAAGGCTGCAAATCGGCCAGGAGCGCGATTGCCGTTAGACAAGAGCCAACCACGACAAGTTGAACAAGCAGCCTTTTCATTTTTACTCTCCTCCAATGAGCTTCGCCTCAATCCGTCATTTGCCGCGCAGAATATCGGTTATCTCCTTTGCTCTCCAACGAACGCCGGCATCCTGATCATTCAGCAGCGGCTTTAGTTCGTTAACGGCTGCCGCCGCTGCCGGACCAGCAAGCCTTTTAAGCGTGACGGCAACCTCATCTCTCACCGCGTCCTGTATCGTCCTATCGACATCGACGAATCGTAGATCGCCAACCAGCACGGGGACAGCCGCGGCGGCGCTGGAAGGTTCTAGGTCGACTATTGCCACTGCTGCGCCGCGCCTTGCGCGGACATCGGTATCGCGCAGCAGCTCGATGAGTTTGGGGAGTGCCGGTTTTGCTTTCGGCCCAATACGGCCAATCGCCCGCGCAGCCCAGCCGCGCACGAGGGCCGATCTGTCGCCGAGTACCGCAGTCAGATCGGCCAGCGCCGGCGCCGCTTTCTCTCCCGCACGCGAAAGGCCAATGGCACAATTTGCTCGCACCAGGTGAAACTTGTCTTTCAAGCAGTTAGTGAAAACGCTAATTAGTTTTTCGGTTGGGTTCCCCGCAGAGTTGATCAGGGCGTCGGAGGCATCAAACCTGACCTTGTCATTCGGATCGCCAAGCTTTTCTATCCAGGCGTTGATGCGTTGAACCCGCTCAGCTTCTGCCTCTTGACCCCGCACGGAGCCCGTCAACAGCACACCCACGATGAGAACAAAAACCAAAGTGCGTTTCATCTCGCTCCTCAAGAATTCAACCTATCGAATTGCGCTGGAGATCTGTGCGCACGTCCCGAAAGCAGTGGCGACAGATGTGGCGCAACACACACGAACACATACCTGTGTACGATCCGCTGCCTTCTCCAAACTCCCAAACGTGGGGGCAGGAAAAAGACCGTGTCAGCGGGCCACGATAGAATCACAGCGCCAAGCGTGTTTAGATCGTCTCATTTTGTTGGAGTGGCTGCGACCAGCGGCTTCTCGTCATCCAAAAACCGGAGTCTCAATCCGGTTTCGTCGAAATCTTCGCCTACTGAGAAATTGAGCACAATCGTGGCGGGCGCGCTTCGGGCATTGAATTTCACCTCGGCGTCGTACGTCCAGACACCGGCCGTCCCAACCGGGGTGATGCTGACGCTGACGGGTACGCCGGCGGCAAGTTCGCCGCGCACCCTACCTTGAACTAGCGGAGCGCGGTTGTTTTCCGGCTTGGCCAGCGCGGTGGATGCAGATCGCAACTCGCCAACGATACGATCAATACCTGGTGCTGAGAACGCGAGTTGAACCACTCCTTTTTTGGGCGACCCATCGCCTCGCAGGATTTTGGCGGTCGGATCGAAGGATCGACCGTAGCTGCCAATGTTTTGAACTGTCAGTTCCACTGACAGCTTCCATCCCTTGCCACTCTGGGCCTTTCTCACACTGTTGATTTGCCATTCCCAGATGCGAAGTGGCGGCCAGGCTCGGACCCTGCTCTTATTCGTCAAGTCCCAAAGGATGACCTCCCGCGCCTGTCCCGCTGAGGCCAGCATCTGATCATCCGAACCGAAGGCGAGTGCTAGCGGTTGATCCCGATGGACCATGAGACTGCCGATGAGAGCGCCGCTCTGGACGTCCCAGAGACGCACCTCTTGGTCATTGTGGCCTCCGCTGGCCAGGATTTTGCCCGAGGAGCCGAAACTAATCTTCGTTGAGGCATGCGACAGGGTGTGAAGGAGGTTTCCTGTCTTCGCGTCCCATATCTTGATGACCCCTTGGCTGTTGGCAGTCGCACCGAATGCGCTGCTTGATGCCAGGAGTCTCCCGTCGCGGCTGGAGGCTATCGCAGCGGTCATTACGCCAGGCGTGTGCTCCAGTGTACGGGCTTTTCGCCATCCGGTGCCAGCTCGGAGACTTCCTGCTTGTGACCCGCAAGTGTGGCAGCTGGATCACCTCTGGGGAGTCCATGCACTCGGATGTTGCCATCGAGATGACCAAAAGCCACCAACAAACCGTCCGGACTTACCGCCATTGCTTTGATCGGCGACGATTGGTCTGGTCTTACTTCCGCTTCGCGTTCACCGGTCATCACGTTGTACAACTGAAGTCGGCGGCGGTCGACGGTTGCCAGCCTTCCCTGGGGAGTGAAGGCGATGCCTACCGTCGAATATCGACCTAATTGTCTGATCACTTTTCCCGTGGCGGCCTCGAGCAACAAAGTAACGCCGTACTGATCGGCCGAAGCGATGAATTTCCCGTCAGGGCTGAAGGCCACAACCTGAATGGGGTGTTCGTGACCTGGGATAGCGGCTTCCTGCCCCCGCGCGACTAACGCTACGGAGAGGACTATGAAGCCCATTGCGACGGAAAAACGGGATTGAATACAGATCATCCTTCTATCCTTCCGCATACCCTTCTGCCGAACAGCCCGGCTGGGCTCCTACTTCAATTCAACATCCGCCTGGGCGCCACAGCCTCGGCAATGGTCATCGCCGACCTTTTTGATCTCGCCGCAGTACCAGCAATATGAGTCGGTGTCGAATGCTTTTTGGCGCATCGATCGCATGTAGTCACCCATTCCCATTCCGGTGGTATCGATCGAGAAGTTGACTTGTCCTAACTGAACCGCCTGGGCGCGCAGATGGCCGTAGGTATTCTCACAATCGTTGGAGCAAAGAAAGAAGGCTCGACCCGCCATGACCTGGAAAGGAACTTGAGATTTGCCGCACCTTTGACAGTAGCCCTTTTGCCCGGGAGTGGGGACGAGTCCGCCACGGCCCGCATCTTTGTTCGCTGCATCCGCTAAAGGCGCCAGTGCATCTTGCGCAGTCGTCGCTTCGCCCGATTCCTCCTTGCGAGCGCGGATGCAATCGTCAATCTCATGTTCCGGCATAAACGCTGCGAGCGCCTCACGGACCTTGCGGCGCATCTCGGCATCCGGGTCGTCACCCGAATCCAGAAGCCAGTTGAGCGAAGTGGGATGCCCGATCTTTCCGACCGAGCTTGCCGCTGCCAGACGTCTATACTTGTCGTTACTGCGCAATGCCAACAACATTGACGGAAGCGCGTCTACGGCGTAGTCGCGTTTATGCCAGTCGGGATCGATTGCATAGAGGGCCGCCTCGGCGTGACCGCGTTTTCCGGGATCTAAAGCGACGAGATTTTCAACGAGCTTCATCAGGTCCTTTTGCGCAGCTTGTTGCCATTCAGGATCGATTGCGTCGAGGGCCTCTTTTGCGATGGCGAATCCTCCCGCCAGATCCGTGTCGTTTGCGCGCTGTTGGTTGATGTCACCGTAGAGGAAGGCGCCGAGCGTATCCCTGGTTGAAGGCTCCTTAAGGCGTCGCATCGCCTCGACCGCGGCCACGCGCACCCTGTTGCTGTCGGAATAACGCGCCTTCTCAATCAGCATCGGTGCGAGGTTCTGCGCTGCCGCCGTTTGCCACCAGGATGAGGGAATCTTATCGAGCAACTCGGTAACCCGCTGCCTGATAAACTTGAATTCGAAAACGCCGTCCGGAATGTCTTTGCCGGCTGTGACCGCCCTCATCAGGATCGCGAGCGGATTCACCGCGCTGTCGCCAACTCCCGGCGAGTCCGCGAATTTAGCGAGCGCTTCACGCGCGTAATTCCGAATATCCTCGTCCGTGTCGGAAATTAATGTTTCCAATGCGGCCACAAATGCGGCAGGGTTCTGTGAATAGCGAACCGCAATCGCGACGCGTTTGCGAACGTCCAGGCGTTCAGCCCTTGCCGCCGCAGCCACGCTTGGTCCGGCCGCCTCGCCGAATTTAATTAAAGCCTCTACAAGTGCGGCGACAACCTTCACCTCGCCTTCGCCGGCGCTAAGCTTCGCATCGAGCGCTTGAAACGCGCGCGCCCCTCGGAGCTCTCCGAGTGCCTCGGCGCACGCGACCCGCACGTCGGCAAATTTATCATTAAGTCCTTCGACGAGCGGCTCGACGGCGGTTTGGTCATCGCACCATCTGAGCGCGCGTGCGGCTCGCTCCCGAACAGATGCATGTTCGCTCTTGAGCAGCGCCTTAAGACTTTCGGTGGCTTTTGCAGACTTATGTTCAGCGAACCAGGCAACAGCATCTGAGCATTGGCTCGAATTGCCGACTCTTAATTTGCGGAGGTTCCACCAGATCATGGCCGCTTATTCAGCTTTAGGATGTCTAGCCGTTGATTTACTTCGGCCAAGGGTCATGGGTAAGTGTGACGACGCCCGCGGCAGTAATAGCACCCTTGAGCTTTTGGCCATCCCCAAGACTGACAAGCACCGTCGATGATGCGCTCTTTATTCCGATCCCGATATCGTTCAGAAGACGGGTCGAGTACTCGCTGATTGGCGCGCCCGCATACATTACGTAGGTTGCCTCGACATCTTTACCTTCGAACGGTAGCGCCTTGGTGATGATGTGCAACTTGCCGTTGATCGGTTTAGCTCCAGTTCCCAGGCGCTCAAATAACCAACCCTTGGCGGGCGCAATGAATGCTTGAAGTTCGCCCGCGGGATCGATCCAACCACTCCCGGCAACTTCATCACACTTAACCGGAAGGCCAAATCCCTCAGGCACGCCCTTCACTCCATAACCCATGCCGCGCAACAACGACCTTGTTTCGGGCTTTAGGCCCTGTCCCTCGACAATTCTGAAGCTGAACTTGCACGCTGGAGGAGTAAGCGTTACCACCTCTTCCTTTACGATTCGTTGTGTGTCTGAGACTCGGAGTTGGGCTGCGACCACGGTAGCGGATTGTTGAGCAGTGGTGACGCCGACCACAACGAAACACGCGAAGGCGGCGAACAAATAGCGAATGGTGCGCATTTTTAAACTCTCCTTTCCTCTGGAGTACTTGAAGAATAAAAGTGCGAAACGCGACACACAGACAGCTAATAATGCGCCGCACTTTATTGCAGACAGGCGGGCGTGTCAACAGTTGGGGGACCTCGCTTGAACGTCGGCAAATACTACCGGGCTCAGGCGCATGGCATTAAGGCAGGGCTGAGATTCCGATGGTCGGGTGTCGTGAAAATCACGTGATCATTCGTCGACTTCTGACTGCTTAAACTGACGCAACGGACCAGACTCCGTTGGTGGGATGACGTCAAGATGATGCGATCGCTTTTGAACCTAGCTCAATGTACCTGACTTTGACGGCTGCCATTCCGGTTAATATTGGTTCATTGTGGTTGGTGAGAATTGGTGTAGTGCGCGATGCAGGACTTAAAATTCGTTGTCTGTAATGACGTGCGGGGTCGACTCCCGCCCTTCGGCAGCAATCTCCCAACCGAGCAACAACGCCCTGAGCATCAACTCGGTTTATTGACACTGCAGTTCTGAATGATTGTCCACAGTTCATCGATCGTGCGAGCTGAGGAGAAATGCTTCTGAACCCTTCCTCTGGCAGCATCGCCCAACTCTGCGGCTAACAAAGGATCGCGTAACAAGCGAAGCATTTGGCCGGCCATCCCGGCAACGTCTCGCTGTTTAACGAGCAGGCCTGTTTGATTGCTTGTGACTACATCGGGAATACCACCATGATAGGTGGCAACGACCGGGAGGCCGCTGGCCCCGGCTTCGAGAATAGCGACTGGTGTGCCTTCCATATCACCTGAAGCAGCCTCGATGGAGTGCTGCGCAAAGAGACGCGCGCGCCTCATCTCTTCGGCAACCACCTGATGCGGCTGGCTTCCCATAAAGGTCACCGCGTGTTCAATCGCAAGCCTCCCAACGAGCCTCCGGCATTCGTTGAGCAGCGGCCCGTCGCCAATCATACGAAGACGGGCTGCAGGGTACGCCTTCAACGCATCGGCAAAGGCCATGAGTGTTAATTGTGGCCCTTTCTTTTCGACGAAGCGCCCAACAGTAAGCACTTGCGGAGGAGCCTGGGACGGCCTGGCTCCGTGGAACAATTCGCAATCAACTCCGCAAGGGTTGTAATGCACTCGCTCAGGCGATGCTCCCATTTCAATCAGCTTTTCTTCCATTCCGCGCGAGACCGCAATCAACCCTGCCGCTTGCTTGAACATCAGCGAATAGCCGTGGGCATAGCGCTTTAAAACGCGCCGCTCACTCGTGTCGTACCCATGAAAGTGGACGACGAGTGGCAGGTTCAGTTTCCGGCAAGCGTCGAGGACGGCCACGCCGGTGGGCCCAAATTCGGCAAGCACTACGTCAATCCGGTGTCGCCGGAAAAGATCGACGTAAGCTGCCGTAATGCGCAGTTCATATTCCCGAGGGAATAACAGCCGCTGCACACGATAATATGCGCGCCCCAGCAGGGTTCTTTCCGAGCGGGACGCCGATTTCGCCCACGGGGGCCAATCATCCAACAGCACCGTCTCCGCCGGCAGTTCTGTGACATGCTGCCGGATGAAAGTCTCCGAGGGGGTCAGCGGGCCGTTTCTGACGACGCAGATACGCATAAATCAACGACTAAATGTGGTCGCAAAACTCTCCAGTGATCAGACATTCAGGACTGAGACTGAAGCGTAGGATCCCCGAACAGGGTTTACTTAAGCCAATGCAAGAGATCACGCGGTATGCTGCTTGAGGTAAGGGTGGAGCGCCGTTGAACCACTCTTGGTCGTACCAATCACGATGAAATTAACCATCGTCATGGTTACGATATTCCTGGTTAGGGTTTAAATAGGTACCGATTAAGCGATGCCTGACACTTCAACGATCGATCCCCAGCGCAGTTTGCTTGCCCGTGATACCGCCGCAGACCTGAACGTTAGAACAGCTCGCGGCGGCACCGTGCTACTCCTCTCACAGGGTTGCAGGTTCGTTTTGCTCTTCGGCCTCCAGATTGTCCTCGCACGACTGCTGACGCCGGAAGACTTCGGGCTCGTCGCCCTGGTCACGAGCATCATCACCGTCTTCCATCTCTTTAACGATCTCGGTCTGCCGATGGCGACCATACAGCGCCCCAAAATCAGTCAAGAGCAAGTGAGCCTGCTCTTCTGGATTAATACCGTCTGGGGCGGATTGCTCGCGCTCGTGACCGCAGCCACCGCGCAACTGTTCGCAAGTATCTTTGGCGAGCCTCGCCTCGCCTCAATCATGCTGGTGCTCTCGGCCGGCTTCGTTTTCATCGGGTTCGGCAGCCAGCATCGCGCACTGCTGAGAAGGCAGATGCGGTTTACCAGGCTGGTAGTCGTCGACCTGTTCTCCCTGCTAGTCGGCGCCACGGTCGCCCTGGTATTGGCCCGGCTGGGTTTTCACTACTGGGCGCTGGTTTACTCGCGACTGGCGAGCCTGGCCTTCGCCACCCTGGGCCTTCTCTTGGCCTGCGGCTGGCGACCTTCGCGCCCAAGGTTCGCGACACACATGCGCCCGTTGCTTACGTTCGGTACTCACCTTACAAGTTTTGAGTTGATGGCTTTTGTTACCCACAACGCCGACAACTTACTAATCGGTTGGTTCAGCGGACCGCGCTCACTTGGTTTCTATTACAAGGCGTATCAGATGCTTCTCGTGCCGACGGCACAGTTCAGTAATCCACTCGGCGGCGTTATGATCCCGGCGCTTAGCAGCTTGCAGACACAACCGCGCCGGTACGGCGCATACTACCACAGGGGACTTCTCCTTTCAGCAGCCGCTGGAATGCCCTTAGTCGCTTTCCTTTTCATCGGCGCCGACTGGGTAGTGCCACTACTGCTCGGTACTCAGTGGGTTGAAAGCGTTCCGATTTTTCGAGCCCTTGCGCTCGCGGCTTTTGTGGGTCCTGTTGAGGTCGGCGCGGCATGGCTTGTCATTTCGCTGGGGCGCACTGGGCGCCAGTTTAGGTGGACACTGATGACTACGGTCCTCACGCTGGTCGGTTTTGTGATCGGTGTCCAATGGGGGGCCATCGGCGTTGCGTTGAGCTTCAGCTTGTGTCGTGGGATCTTGGTTATTCCGAAATTGATCTACACTTCGCACGGCTCGCCTGTGAGCTGGATTGAGATCCTCCGGACAGCCTCGCGTCCAGCGGCTGCTTCGCTGTTGTCGGCTGCCGGATTCTTTCTTCTGAGCCGCCAGTTCTCATTCGCAGTGCATGGTTTGAAGGGAGTAGCTGCCAGTTGCCTCTTGTTCGGACTAATGTATATTGGTCTCTGGTTGATACTACCCGGCGGTTGTCGCACCTTGAAAAGTATGCTTGGCCAAATCCGCCATCTCCGTTGACAAGAATCGTCGTCGGAAACGGGGCCCAAGCACTCACCGATCTATCTGGCGTCGTGAAAATTGCCCGTAGCCCTACCAAGCGAATCAAACTTGGAATTGTAGCCAACGAGTTCTTCGGTCGAGAGGTCGGAGGGGCAGGAGGTTTCGGTTGGGCCGCGCGGCAGGCCGCTAACCTATTCAACCTGGAACCGGAGCATGGCGTCGACGCGGTCTTTCTTAATCGGACGCTGCAACGAGACGAAGACTCCGACGAAAGTCTGGTGCATGAGACTCGCCTGATCACTCGAAAGGCGACATGGCGTTCGGACTTGCGACGACTGCGAGCTGAGCGTTTTGATTTGTTGTTGATGATTGACTACCGCCCCAGCTACCGCTTCTTCGCGGGCGCGCTGCCGCGGACGCCAATCATCGTCTGGGTGCGCGACCCGCGAACGCCGGCGGACATCAGGAAAATCAACACGCTCCACATCCCGGGCGCCGGCAACGCGCTGCCGCAGGGGATAGACGAAATTGACTGCACCTCGCTCGCTTTAATCGTGCGCGCGTCGCGCCTGGTCGCGCGGCCCGTTTTGTTCGCCACGCACGCGGCCCCCCTGGCAGATAAAATAGCCGATACTTATCGCACGACTCCGTCGCAGGTCTTTTACCTCCCGAACCCGATAGATCTTAACCCAGCCGGAGACACAAAAAAAGATCGGCCACGTGTAATCTTCCTCGGCCGCCTCGACCCGATCAAGCGCCCGTGGCTGTTTGTAGAGTTGGCCAGGCAGTTCCCTGAAGTCGAGTTTCTGTTCCTGGGTAACAACCACTTCGAAGGCGAGGGCGCGTGGCAACCTGCGCACTTACCTGCCAACGTGAAACTGCTTGGGCACGTGGACGGAGTGGAGAAGCTGCGGTTGCTCGCGTCGGCATGGGCGCTCGTCAATACCTCGATCCATGAGGCGCTGGCGGTCAGCATTCTGGAAGCCTTTGCCTGCGAGACGCCCGTTATAAGTTGCCAGAACTTAGGAGGTTTGGTATCGCGCTTCGGCATCTACACGGGTCGCTTCGACGGCTCCGGGCTTGAAGGCGTACCGAAATTCGCCAAAGGTTTAAGCCGCCTGCTCGAAGACCGCGAACTGCGCTTGCGGCTCGGACGAGAAGGTCGCTGCTGGGTAGCCGCGAGGCACGGCCGCTCGCAGTTCATCGCAGCTTTCGACGAGGTATGCGAGCGCGCCGGAGTCTTCAGACCCGTTGGTTCTTGGAGGGGAGCGGAACGGTGAAGGCTGAAATGGAGCGGCCTTCGGTCTCTGTGGTGATCGCCACACACAACCGGCGCGCATTTTTAGCGGAGGCCGTTGCAAGCGTCCGCGCGCAGACTTTTGATAGCTGGGAGCTATTAGTCGTTGACGACGCCTCGGAGGACGATACTTGGGAGTGGCTCAAGCTCGAGCGCGAACACGACGAGCGCCTGCTGATCTTCAGACTGGTCGAGCACTCCGAGCGCGCGGTAGCAGCCAATCACGGGCTCGCTGCGGTGCGGGGCGAGTTCATCATGTTCCTCGACGACGACGACCTCCTGCGCCCCGAAGGCCTCGCGCAACTCGTCGAAGCCCTGCGTGAAGACGAAAGCGCCGTGGCGGTTGCGGGCGCGAGGTTTAAGTTCAAGGAACCCGCCGAGGGCGTCCGCATCAACCACCCCTCGAAGCCCTTGAAGAAAATCATCTGGCCCGAGCTGCTGCACGGGAGTGTCTGGTCAGCCGTCTCCGGCCAGACGCTCTACCGCACAGAGAAAGTCAGGCAGGTGGGCGGCTACCCACTTGGGGTGATCGTCGTTAACGACCGGGCCTTGTGGCTAGCCATCGCACGGCTCGGGCCCGTGCTCATCCTGCCGTCAATCGTGCTCGACTACCGCGTGCACGACGGTCAGTGGCGACCGCACAACATACAGGAGATGCGGAAGAGCGTGTTCGAAAATTTCATGGCCGGGCTGCCCCCGGCTGAGTTACGACGCGCACGCTGCTACCGACGGAGCGGCGAATGGTCGCGCACCGCTGACGATGAGTACGCGCAGGAAAACTACCGGGCTGCTTTGGTCTGCTATCTCAGGGCCTGTTGCGCCGCGCCGTCGCTCCTCCTCTCACCGCTAATCGGAAGGCGGACGATTAATGCCATGAAGAGTTCGCTTCGGTGTCTCATCTCCCACAACCGCCCGGGCAGAGGCCGGCGACCCGCATAAGAATCGCTTTTCATCATGAACCAAGTCCCCCGCCGGTCCGAGACTTTCGTGCTCGGCCAGATCGCCAGGTGATTGAACGCGGATGCCCAAGCGCAAACCTGGGCTGAAATTAGCGAAGCTTTCAGGGTTAAATCAGTGTCGTGAATCTTCAGATTGGGTCGAGCGCTAATCAGATAGCACGGCCGCCGACTTCACCATCCACCGTCCCCGCGTA
Organism: Pyrinomonadaceae bacterium; assembly: GCA_963728625.1. GTDB lineage: Bacteria > Acidobacteriota > Blastocatellia > Pyrinomonadales > Pyrinomonadaceae > PSRF01. The sequence continues at coordinate 320,862 of CAVSKU010000010.1, read as the reverse complement.
CTGATCTGATTGGCGGCAAACTTCAACGCCCAGTTCAATCTCTCGCCAGGCGATGCGGGTGGGATAAAAGGTAGTCTCACAGGGACAGCCTTTGTACCGTAACGCAGGCGTGCGATGCGCAGGCTAATGGTGAGGTTGAACAAAATTCGTCGGATCACACGGTCCATCTCCGGGTTACGGTTTCGTTCTCGTAGATCCCTGAAGGCTTCCAACCGGTCCTTTAAAGTCGCCGGCAGATTGTGGCTGATTCCGCCGGCATGGATGGCGTACTCAAAAACGGGATCCGGAACATAATCGAGCTCGTAGCTGGCCGCAATCTCCAGCCATTTCAAATAGTCTGCGGCGACGCGCCCGGGCGTGAACCCCTCGGCAAAACATTGGCGCCGTGCCAGCACCGAGGAACAAGGTACGAAGCATCCTCTGGCAAAAGCCTCCAGTACGCGCCCCCGGCTTGGGCGAACACCATCAAAGAACGTGCGCCTCAGACGCCGCGGAGGCGTCTGTCGGTAGTCAACCAGCGCGGCGTTGCCGAAAACAAGGCCGACTTCATCCCTGCTGAACAGCGGAAGTTGGCAGCTCAGACGGTCGGGGTACCATTCGTCATCCGAGTCGATGAAGGCGACGAACTCTCCGCGCGCGTGATCCAAGCCAAGGTTACGCGCGGCTTCCGCCCCCGTGTGTGGTTGATCGAGAATTGTGATGAGTGGGGTGAAGCCGTCCAGCACGCGCCGTGTGCCGTCAGTTGAGCCGTCGTTGATAACCAGCAGCTCGAAATGCCGGTAGCTTTGCGAGAGAACGCTCTTAATTGCTCGCGCTACGCAGCCCGCGCGATTGTAAACAGGCAAGATGACGGAAACGAGTGGGCCGGCTGAGCTGGCTAGCGTGTCGTCGTGTGGTAATTCCATAGCTTCGGAAAAGCAAGACGAGATCCTTCAAAGGCCTCCACTAACCGGACGAAACAGAGAACAGTGCAAACCTTGATCCTATCGCGCCAGCGGACGAGCGACGGCTCGCGCGTGATGTGAGCCATGGCTCTTAGAGGCGGAACGAGATCCAGCAGCCAGCTTCTTTTGAATTCGAGGTATGCTGGTCCCTTCAAACGTTTCAGATCGTGATGTCCTCCAGTAATGCGGACTATCTTGGTGTAAAGCTCTGCGAAGGAAGCGCGCGCGGGGTGAAATACACGAGTGTTTTCGGAGTACTCCAACTTGTAGCCATAGCTCGTGACGCGCCTACCCCACTCCAGATCACCACCCGACTTAACTTCCGCGAGAAAGGTCCCTGCCCGCGCAAATACTTCTCTAAACGTAAAGAGATTTGCGGTCGCCCCGAAACTGTACTTCCTCACGAATTCCTTCTGGGCCAGCGCTACCAATACCTCATATTGCTCGATGGCATTCGGCTGCGCCGCTAAGCGCGGGAAAATCTCGACGTGACCGGCGACCACCGCGCAATTGCTTTCCAGCGCCGTCAGGTGTGCTACGCCTCGTTCAATCCAATCGGGAGCTGGAATGCAATCGGCATCGGTGAAAGCGATAATCTCTCCCTGCGCGACCGACACGCCCGTATTCCGTGCGGCGTACGAACCTGGTCGCGTCTCATGTACAACACGCGCGCGAGTATGTATGGAAACAGCCTGAGCGATCTTCTGACCTTCCTCACCCACTCGCTGTTCAGGATGATTGTTGACCACGATGACTTCATATAAGTCATCGGGGTAAGTTTGTGCCTCGAGCGCATGGAGACAATAGGCCAACCGCTCAGCATCATTCCATACGGGAACTATTACAGACACGAAGAGATTTCGAGTTTTCGGTACTGGCGCCATAGATCCAGTTAATAAGCCCTGCAATAAACAGTAGCGTCCTAAGATGGATTTCCTGTGCAACCTTCGTGCTCTCTGTGACTCTGTGGTGAGTATTCCTTCAGATTCGTTCACCAGAGAGACACAGAGGACACAAAGATTGCTCGGAGTAAGGTTGAATTTAGGACACCACCGAATAAACTACGAGGTGAACGAACGCACTATCCGTGATCTAAAAGCACTGCGCCTGGCATTGCGGTCGACACCAATGCGGGCAGCGGCCTCCTGTTGTTTGGTTTGTTTCCGTGGTTCGTAATCAGCTCGCTCATGCTTTTCAGCCGCGTCTCCCAATCGCTCTGACGAGCGACCGCACGCCTCCGCGCAATTAGAGCGTCGTCATCTCTGAGACTAAAAGCATGTTCAATCCCCCGCAAGAACTCCTCCGGGTGTTCTTGACTGGTGACAATCACTTGGTGGCGCTCATTAAAGGCGCAGACCCACGGCAGATTTGTGGAAACGATTGGCTTACCCATCGCCAGGTATTCATTGATTTTCGACGGCACAACTGTTTCCGTGTAGGCGCTCCGCTTGTAGGGCACGATACAAACGTCAAACGTTCGTATGTAACGTGCCAATTCCTGATGTGGGCGCTGACCAAGAAAGTAAACGTTCGGGAGATCGGCGAAGTCGCTCAACGAAATTTCAGCTGAGCCAACAAAAACCCACGACCAGGTAGGACGCGCCTTTGCCATCGCGTTCAGCATATTAACGCTCATATGACGATGCCATCCCCCGATATAGCCAATTACCTTGTGCCCATTTTTTTTCGATTGCACCCCTGAGTTCGTCGGAGATTGCCTGGCCCATATGAATTCTCCATCGTGGGATCGGAGCTTTGAGGGAAAATCAGAATCTTGTGCCGGGAAGGCTTTTAAGTTGACCCCATAGGGGAAAACGTGGACGTTGCTATTCCACTGACGGCAGTGAGTTGCCAACTCCTTACAAATAGTGAAGACGATATTGCTACGCCTGACTAACCTGGCCTCGTTGCGCTCAAGCTGTTGAGCGTCATTTGTTAGTTGAGAGAAGTCGCCGGCACAGTAGTAGATCACCCTGCTGTTCGTTGAAGACAACAAATCTAACACTCCGAGAGTTGTATCAGTCGGCAGGAACGTCCAAATGATGGGTTCTGTCATCCGAAGACGGCCCGCCGCCTTCGCAATCAGTGGCAAGAATAAATGCCGATTAAAAGACTCTCGTATGTCGGAGCCAAAGGGAGGCAAAACCAAGGGGGCGTGGACCCACAGGTTAGGGCCGACCTGGCGGAGACTATGCTGATGCAATGCCCCTGCCCAATGTTTCATTCGGCGCACGATCCGTCTCGTGTCGCGAAAGCCGGGAGAGCGCACGCCGGTGTTCTCAATATATAGAACTCGGTTACCGGCCTGACTTAGTCTTACAGCGAGTTCTTGCGGAGCTTGCCACTGATCATCCCAGTCAATGCTCGACGTAAAGATAATGTTGCGGCCCGTAATCATCTGAGTTTACGAAAGTACTCGGGGAGTCGCAAAACTCGATCTTGCAACAATTAGTTCCGACAATTATTTTGGTACCGCTTAACCAACGAATAACATTTTTGGTGAGAGTATATGGAAGGAAATAATTACGCAACTGTTTGTATGAAACTATGGCGCATAATATTTTCAAGGATAGTCCGTCTTACCTCGGCGGTTTTTCCATGCGTTCCCAGTTCTGCTGAAATTCCACCGCTGGCTTGAAATTTGAATCATTCGGGAGGATGTAAGAACCGTCCGGTCTACTCCAACCATGGCTGTAGCCGGCCTTCAATTCGACAGGGCTGCTGCTGTCCTTCCACGTTTCCACCTCGCGGATGGTCTGTATGAAACGATGCTGGCTGGCATCCGAAGAGGCTTGCTGCCGCTCCCAGTCTCTCCTCCTTCGCCGAAGCAAGAATCAAAAGCACCGACCGGATTCTGGATCTAAGTTTCGGCACGGCAACACTCACGATGCTCATCAAGACAATTCACCCGGACGCTAAGGTAATTGGAGTAGATGGAGATGCCACGATTCTGGATATAGTGAAGCGGAAGGCGGGTGATGCTGGATTGGAAATTACATTCGCTCAGGCAATGGCTTTCCACCTGTCTTATCCAAATTCTTCCTTTGATCGTGCCTTGTTGAGCCAGTCGATCATCTCAATACTGGGATCGGTTAATTTGAAGTGCGTTCATATTGCTATCGAGTTTTCGTTTCATTTCGCAATTCGAATTTCGCGATCCGAAATCTCAAGTCCTTTCCGCCAACTTTCCACTTGCTAACGACACCCGCCATCAAGATTGGCTAGCGCTCCATTTCGAACTCAGCTAGAATGCGGGCGACATTGTCCAGATTCCGTTTGCTTGCCTTCCATCTAATGAGGTCATCACTTTGATCTCTCGCTTTAACCAATGATTGCCAAACCAAGCACTTGAGCTAGTAGTTCAACTGCCGCATGTCTTTTACTCGTTGGCTCAAATTAGCCTGGTTTTCGATTTTGCTCTGTCTCGGCGCTGTTCCGGGGGCGGCTCAATACCGCTTCGATCACTGGACCGCAGACAACGGCTTGCCGCAAAACTCCGTGCGCGAAATCGTGCAGACGCGGGACGGTTATCTGTGGTTTACGACCTTTGACGGGCTGGTGCGCTTTGATGGCGTGCGCTTCACCGTCTTCAACAAGAGCAACAGTCCGGGCCTTGCGACTAACCGGTTCGTCAGTTTGTTTGAAGACCGCAATGGCGATCTGTGGGCAGGGCTGGAAACCGGCGAGGTGGTGCGGCGGCATCAGGGACGCTTTACGACCTACACCCAGGCGCAAGGTTTGCCAAATGATGTCTTCCCCAGGCTGACGGATGACGGACAAGGAAACGTGGCCATCTATTACCTGCAATTCAGCACTGACGATCTCGGAAACGACCGGACGGCTTTTTTTCCTGATTCAATGAATTACACGCGTCTTGTGTTGCGCGCTTATCGTTTGTCGGGCGAGAGGTTCCAGGCTGCGGAGGACGTGAGTTACACCTTCTCAATGCCGCCTGTGTCGCTTGACGAATCTAATAAACTCACATTGGGCAAACTAGTCGACGGTGACTATTGGGTCTTCACATCTCGCCGAGTAATCCACCTACACAAAGGCGGCGGAATTCAGATTTATAGCGAGGGGAATGGTTTGCCCGGCACCCAGCCGGCGTTGGTTTGGGGAAAGGCGAATTCCCTGCAAGCTGTCTCGCGCGACGCGGATGGCCGCCTGTGGCTAACTGATTTGAAATCAAGACAAAATCAGCTCTTGAGCCTGCACTCGCCGGAAGGCTTTGAGGCCTTCGGGGGCTACGCCGACCACGAAGGGAATTATTGGTTTAGCAGCAGTAACAGCGGCTTGTTTCGCGCCCGCCGGCAAACCGTGACCCCGTATGGGAAAGCGCAGGGGTTAAACTTCGGCGAAATCTATCCGTTACTTGAAGGCAATGACGGTTCGCTCTGGATCGGTGCGTATGGTGCAGGTGTGTTCAAGTTCAAGGACGGAGCTTTTACACAATACGCGCCGAAAAACGAAGGGCCCGATACTTTTGGTGGATTTGTGTCTTCACTTCTCGAAGACCGCGCTGGCAAGTTGTGGGTGAACGGAATCTGGCGATTGGCCGAAGGGCGTTATTTCCACGAGCCATGGACCAACCAACTGCAAAATATCGGTTATGTCTGGACGATGTACGAAACCCGCGAAGGCGCTTATTGGCTGGGGGCCGACTACGGCGTCGTGCGTTATTTAAATGGAGTGCTCACGCGATACACGACAAAGGACGGCCTGGCGGGCAATGATACTAAGGTCATCATCGAAGACGGCAATGACGGTCTCTGGTTGGGCAGTTATGGCGGGCTAACCCACTACAAAGATGGCAAGTTCACTGCCTGGACCGAGAAAGACGGATTGCCCGGCGCTGCTGTGCGGGCGCTCAAACAGGATGGCGACGGCACTTTATGGATAGGCACCTACGACAGCGGGCTGGGCCGGTTCAAGGACGGGCGCTTCACACGCTACACCACGAAAGAGGGACTGTTCGACAACGGAGTCTTTCAAATTCTGGAAGACGATTCAGGATGGTTATGGATGAGTTGCAATCGCGGCATCTACCGCGTGCGTAAACAGGAGTTGAACGAGTTCGCGGACGGCAAGCTCAAGACCATCAACTGTCTGGCCTACAACAAGAACGACGGGATGCCAAGCACCGAATGCAACGGTGGACGCTGGCCGGCCGGTGTCAAAACCCGCGACGGCAAGCTTTGGTTTCCGACGATGGGCGGACTGGCCATGATTGATCCGGCCAGCATCATGGCCAACACAACGCCGCCGCCCGTCGTGATTGAAGGGATGCAGATTAACAATGAACCAGTGCCGTTCGAGGCCTGGGATTCCGCAGTCCACCAGCAAGCACCAATTAGGATCTCGCCCGGGCTGGACAATTTCGAGATTCAGTATGCGGCGCTCAGCTTCATCAATTCGGAAAACCTCCGTTTCAAGTACAAGCTCGAAGGGGCTGATCAAGACTGGATTGACGCCGGCACCCGCCGCACGGCTTACTTTTCGCATCTCGCGCCGGGGACGTATACCTTCAGATTGATTGCCGCCAACGCCGACGGTGTGTGGAACATGACGGGCGCCAGTTTGCGCATCACGGTGGTGCCGCCATTTTGGCGAACGTGGTGGTTCATGACGCTGGTGGCGCTTAGTGTGGTTGGAACGGGCGTCGTGATTTGGAAATACCGGGTAGGCCAACTCCAGCGAGTCCAGCTGGCCCAGGAAGCGTTTGCCCGGCAGTTAATTGCGTCGCAGGAAGCCGAGCGGAAACGCATTGCCGGTGAGTTGCACGACAGCCTTGGACAGAATTTGGTCATCATTCGGAATTGGGCCACACTCGGTGCGAACCAGCTCGAAGACAAAGCGCCGGCCAGAGAAGAACTCGACGAGATCAACCTCCTGGCTTCGCGCACGATTAACGAGGTCCGCGAAATTGCTTACAACCTTGGTCCCTATCACCTTGAGCGGCTCGGCTTTGAAAATTCAATTAAAGATATGGCCAGTCGCGTCGCGCAGGCGTCTGGCATCGCCATCTCGACCGAGCTCGACTCGCTTGATGGCGCGCTTTCGAATGAAACCCAAATGAGTCTCTACCGTGTCGCGCAGGAGGCTCTTAACAACGTGGTCAAGCATTCGCGCGCCACCGAAACACGCATTGCGCTCAAGCGCAAAAGCGCGGGCGTTCGTCTGACCGTCACTGACAACGGTCAGGGTTTCGACACGCAGACTGCGAAAGGGTCGGATGCTGCCGGCGCCGGCTGGCCGGGACTTGGGCTTAATGGCATGGCTGAGCGAGTGCGGCTGCTCGGCGGCGCCTTGACCATTCGCTCGGCACCCGAACAGGGGACAACCGTGGAGGCCCTCTTGCCCGACGCCCCCGAAAACGCGAAAGGAACGGCGAAAGATGACTGAAAGTCAGAGTCGGGATATTCGCGTTCTGATCGCTGATGACCATCCGATCTTCCGCGAAGGATTGGCGAAGATCATTTCGCGTGATCCCCGAATGCACGTCGTCGCCCAGGCCGAAAACGGTGACGAAGCCGTCGCTCACCTCACCGAGCTTCGCCCCGACGTGGCCGTGCTCGACCTGGATATGCCGGAGCGTGATGGTTTCGCGGTGACGCGGGCGGCGCAACAAGCGAAGCTCGCAGTCAAGGTGATCATCCTGACCTCACATAACAACGAAGCGCTCTTCCATTCCGCGCTCGACCTGGGAGTAGCGGGCTATGTGCTCAAGGACGGCGCGATCAACGAGATCGTCAACGCGATCCGCGCCGTGGCCGGCGGGCGTCACTATTTCAGTCCGGAATTGTCCACCTATTTACTCAACCGGGCGAACCGCCCTATCAGTCTCAGCGAAAGCCAGACGACCACCACTGAGTCGACTCCCGCCGCAGCGCTCGGCGTCAGCCTGCCCAAATTTGAACCCGGCTCGCAGCGTCGCATCTCGCATTACCGCATTCTAAAGCAGCTCGGCAAAGGGGGCATGGGCGAAGTTTACCTGGCCGAAGATTTGAAGCTTGGTCGCCAGGTGGCGATCAAAGTTCTCAACCATCAACTAACCGACAACCAGGAGCATTTGCGGCGATTTGAACGAGAGGCACGGGCAGCGTCGGCACTCAATCACCCCAACATCCTGACGGTTTATGAGATCGGGGAGGCAGACGGCGCACATTACATTGCTACCGAGTTTATTGAGGGTGAGTCGTTGAGCCAACGCATGAAGCGCGGAACGATGGAGCTGACGGAAGTCCTGGACATCGGGATACAAGTTGCTTCGGCGCTCGCGGCAGCACATGAAGCCAAGATAGTGCATCGCGATATCAAGCGGGACAACATCATGGTACGCGAGGATCACCTGGTGAAGGTGCTGGACTTTGGCCTGGCCAAACTGGTCCAGCAGGACGCGCATGAACTCGACAGCGAAGGCATTACCCAGGCACTACACAAGACAACGCCTGGTGTCGTTCTTGGCACCGCTGAATACATGTCGCCTGAACAAGCGCGCGGCCTAGAGGTGGATGAGCGCACGGACATCTGGAGTCTCGGCGTTGTGCTTTATCGAATGGTGACGGGCAAGACGCCATTCCACGGCGAAACGATGAGCGACGTTATTGCCTCGATCCTGAAAACCGAACCGCCGCCGCTGGTGAATGAAGCAGGCCCGGTGCCCCGCGAACTTGAACTGATAATCAGCAAGGCCCTCCGCAAGAACCGCGAAGAACGCTACCAGCACATCAAAGACCTATTGATTGATCTGAGAGACTGCAAACAAGAGTTGGATTTTTCCTCCCGACGGGGAACATCGGTAACTCGGGAGCAGCGATCATGGTCATCCCCCAGCGCGCAGATAGAAACGAGCGGGCTTCAACCGGCTACGCGTTTTCAAAACATCGTCAATAAGATCAAGCCTCACAAACTTCGTGCTGCCGCCGCCCTGGTTGTCTTAATTGGTTTAGTCGCCATCGGCGCTCTTCTCTACTCCAGGAATTTTGCCGTCGCCGATCCGACAGGTATCGATTCGCTTGCCGTCCTCCCTTTCGCCAACGACACCGGTGATACGGAAATGGAATATTTGTCCGATGGCATGAGCGAAAGCCTGATTAATAATCTGTCGCAGTTGACGGGTTTGAAAGTGATCGCTCGCAGTTCGGCTTTCAGATACAAAGGCAAGAACGCCAACGCCGAGGAAGTGGCTCGCGCCCTGGGCGTGAAGGGGATCCTGACAGGGCGCGTCTTGCGTCATGGCGAGAACCTCCAAGTCCGCGTTGAGTTGATGGACGCACGCGATAATACGCAGGTGTGGGGTGGTCAATACAATCGCAGCGGCCGAGATTTGATGGCCGTGCAGCGGGAAATCGCCCAGGAGATCTCGCGCAACCTGCGCCTCAAGCTTTCCAGTTTGGAACAAAGCCGCATCGCCATTCCGCCCACGGCAAACGCCGAAGCCTATGAGCTCTATCTCAAAGGCCGCTTCCATTGGAACAAGCGCACTGCCGAAGCGCTGACGAAGAGTGTCGACTATTTCAATCAGGCAATAGAAAAAGACCCGAGTTATGCCTTGGCGTATGTCGGACTGGCCGATGCCTACGTCGTCATTCCGTACTATTCCGTAACTTCGCCCGGGGATTCTTATCCAAAAGCAAAGGCGGCCGCCCGGCGCGCGCTGGAGATCGACGATACGCTTGCCGAAGCACACACCACCATGGCTGCCGTACTGATGAATCACGATTGGAATTTGCGGGAGTCAACCAGAGAATTTGAACGAGCTATTGAGTTAAATCCGAACTACGCCACGGCCCATCACTGGTACGCAAGGGAAAACCTTACCATTATGGGTCAATTCGACAAGGCTCTGGCCGAGATGCGGCGAGCTCAGGAACTCGATCCACTTTCACCAATCATTAATGCGAATTTTGGCAAGGCTTACTTCAACGCGCGGCGCTACGACGAGGCCATCCAGCAATTGCGAAAGACGGTTGAGATTGATCCGGGGTTCTTTGTGGCGCGTCATTATTTAGGCTCGGCCTACGCGATGAAAGGTGATTTTTCAGCGGCGCTTGCAGAATACCAGAAGGCTCACCAGCTGAATGAATTTGATCCTCACGTGATAGCCCTCACGGGCCGTCTGTATGCCGTGACTGGCAAAAGGGCGGAGGCGCTGGAAATGATCGCGAAATTGAAGTCGATTGCCGCGGAACGTTATGTGGCCGATTACAGCATTGCGCTCATTTATGCGGCGCTCGGCGAGAAGGATCAGGCATTCGAACGGCTCGAAAAAAGCTATCGGGATCATACCGTGGACATGCTCACGCTTCACTATGATCCCCTCATCGACAACCTTCGATCGGATCCACGCTTTGCGGACCTACAGCGGCGAGTTGGCCTGAAGTAAGTGAGCGGTCAGTTTGATGCGTCTGATCTCGTGTAATTTCGTGTATTTAGTGGATTCGCTTTTCGGTCGACCTCACCCAGCCACGTCGATCGGAAGCAAACAGAGGCGGCCATTCAACCTACCTTTGACTGGTTTAGCTCACCCACTCCAAGCCCCTGCTGATCTCTCTGGTAACTTTTGCGCCTGTCGCGTGTTTTAGATAGCGTACAGAGGCTTATGGCAGGCGATGAAGAAGAATTTACCAGGCTATTTCAGAATTATTACCCGGCTCTTTCGCGGTTTCTGGAGTGCCTGCTCGGGGGCAGGTCCGGTCTGGCACAGGATCTGGCGCAGGAGACCTTTCTACGCTTCCACTCCACTGAGTGGAGTGATTTTTCTGAGGATCACGTGCGCTGCTGGCTTTACCGCGTGGCTCGAAACCTGGCCATCAACGAGTTTCGACGCGGACAAGTGCAGGTTCGTTTGTTCGATCAGGTAGTCGAAGTCATGCGTCCAAAGTCGCGCACCCCGGAACAGTTATACGAAACGCAGGAGCGGCAACAGTGGGTCCTGAAAATGTTGAAGATTTTGCCCGAGGAGCATCGCACGGCCTTGCTGCTGCGGGAGCAGGGACAGTTGAGCTATCGCGAGATTGCAGACGTGATGGAAGTTTCGGAGAGCAAGGTCAAGGCGGACATCTTCCGAGCCCGTGCGAAACTGCGCGACCGTTGGACACAAAGGATGGGCTACGCGCGAGCCGCTGGTGACTCAAAGGAATAAGTATGAGTTGCGACTTCACTGAACAGGTTTCCTTACTGATCGATGGCGAGTTACAGGCGAACGAGGCCTCGCGAGTCGAGCGCCACGTAATCACCTGCCTTGAGTGTCAGGAAGCACGCGCCGTCTTCCTAAACCTGAGGCGAGAGATTAGCGCCTATGAGATCACACTGGATCCCCGCGCGCAGGAGCGTGCGCTGGCCGAAATTCTTGCTAACCGGGGTGCGGCTAATCCACGCCAAATCGTGACGATTGGCTGGCGTGAACGATTTGTAGCTGCGTTTACTGCTCCGCGCTTCGCCACGGCGTTGGCTACTGTCCTGGTCCTGGTGGGGCTTGCTGGTTTCATGCTCTACCGCAATGCGGAACGCGAGCCAACAGTCGCGAGGCTACCAATCAATGCCCCGCAGCCGGCGGACGATCGTACGGCACCGGCGACCGCGCCCGTTCCTGAACCCTCGCGAGAGGCAGTCGAGAAAACGTTGACTTCAAATGATAAGAAGCCGGTAACCAATTCAAAGAGGACTACACCGGCCGTGGCGCCAGACAACCAGCGTATCCGTCGTGTTCCCTCGCCCTCGTTACGTCCGCAACCCAACTCGGCGCCGGCGTCTGTGTTAGCGAGCGCGAGTGACAAGTCGAACGGGAATCTTGTGAGTTCCGCGGATCACGAATCCCTCACTGCCCGACATGTGGAACAGTCGTCATTACTCTTGCGGGCTTTTCGCAACGCTCATGTCGAAGAGCGCGACCAGCTCACTTATGAAATCAACCGGGCACAGAAATTGGTCTACCAGAATATTCTCTTGCGGCGAGAGGCCACCAATAGAGGTAATGTTCAAGTAGCCAGTCTGCTCGACAGTCTGGAACCAATTCTGATTGACATCGCCAACCTCAAAGCCAGTCCCGCTGCCGACGACGTAAGAACGATCCAGCAACGGATGGAACGCAAGAACCTGGTTCCCCTGCTGCAGGTCAACGCGACCCAATTGGCCCGCGCATTCGATTAGTGAAAGTAAGGATCCCAAATAGTTAATTACGGAGAAATGATGAGAGCTTTATTGCTACTAAATACCCGACGAAGTCAGAAAAGGTGCGGGGTTGTCGTTTTCGTGCTGCTGGCAGTCATATCCACCGTCGTGTTTTACACGCGCGCCAATGCTGAGGACAAAGCGATCGAGAAACTGAATAGCTTTGTACAGGCTAAGCCCGACTCTCCGGCCGCCAAAGCATTGCGGGCCGGGCGTGACCAGATCGAAGCGGAAAATTGGCAGCAGGCCGTCGCTGGATTCCAGGACTTTCTCAGAGAACACCCGAAAGCTAGAGACGTCGACGCGGCACTCTACTGGCTGGCTTATGCGCTGAAGAAGCAGGACAAGAAAGATGAAGCCAAACCACACCTGCTTCGCGTGATCAGAGAGTTTCCCAAGTCAAGCTGGGCAAACGAGTCGAGGGCAATGCTGGTGGAACTTGGTTTTGCTGATGAGGCCAGAGTAGTGCTCGATGCGCAGAGAGGCGACAACGAGAACTGCGAGATGAAAATCCTCGCGCTGCAAAGTCTTTTTGAAGCCGATGAGGAAAAGGCCTTCAATTTCGTGTCCGACTTGCTGAAGAACCCTTCACCGTCGTGTCCGGCGCTCCGGACGGCGGCGGTCTCGCTGCTTGGCGGCGAGGGCGGACCCAGGGCAGCACCGATCCTGCTCGACATCGCGCGCACAAATCCCGATTTGAAGTTGCGCCTAACTGCGATCAGAACGCCTTGGTGAACAAGGGAGTGACTCCATCGCACAGGATTTAGTGCGGCTGTTTGATTCGGATCGCACGCCGGAAGTGCGCAAACAGATCCTGCGCGCTTTTGCCGAGATGCACAGCCCAGCCGCGGAGGCCAAGCTGGTTGAAATAGCGCGCAGCGGCGACGACCCGGTCGCCCGGCAGTCTTCGATTCGCGCGCTTGGCGAACATAACGGGGAGGCCTCGCTGGCAGCGCTGATTAGTATCTACGATGCGGACAAAACCCCTGAGATTCGGATGCAGATTCTGAAGGCGCTGTCGGAGCGTATGGAACCGGCCGCTCGCGCCAAACTCCTAAACATCGCTCGTCATGGTGAGACTCCGGAGCTTCGCCTCGCAGCCATTGGTCGCGCGGCCGAGCACGGCGAGATGACGGTAAACGATTTATGGGACCTGTATAACGCGGAAGCAAACGAGGCGATCAAGCTGCGCGTGCTTCGCGCGTTTGGAGAAATGGAGGAGCCGCGGGCGAGCGAGAAGCTTTACGAGGTGGCGCGGAGCGCCCCGAATACGAATCTGCGAATATCGGCAATACGTGCTCTGGGTAAGAGCGACGAAGATCCAAAGGTAGCTACAGAACTAGTCAAGATGTACGACGCTGAGCAGAACGTTGAGATACGCGAGGCGCTGATTCGCGCGCTCGGGGAATCCGAAGACAAGGTCGCGGTAAGAAAGCTAATGGCGATTGCCCGCGCCGAGAGTTCAGTGGAGTTACGCAAGCTGGCCGTCCGCATGCTCGGCCAGAGCAGTGATCCGGAAGCGATGAAGTTTCTGGATGACTTGCTTAAGTAACACCGGGGAAGGACAAGGGTCACAAACCAACAATTTATTTTACGAGGAAGCCATGAAGAAAAATGAGTTACTCCGCTTGGTCCTATTTAGTCTGATTTTGATTTTCACTGCCTGTGTGCGTGGAGATCGTTCGGCGGCTGCGGTTGCGCTGGCGGCGTCTCCGATTGAACAGGGTCAGTCTCAGGCCACCACTACTCAGGGTTTTACCCAGGTTGAAGGCGCCGACTTGAAAACGCGTTTCGAGGCGGCCCGCGATCGCTCGCGCAGCAACCGGTCGCCCTACTGGTCAGCGTGGGCCTTTGATGTGCGGCCTGGCCTTGCCGTGGACCCAACCGTGAACGAGTTTCACGGCTCAATGAATATCATCGGCAACACCAGCATCTTCATGGGCACGACGGCCGCGGGTAAGATGATCGAGACTCGGAACCTCGCAGTTTTCGTACTGCGCGACTCCGGCGGCAGGCAAGTTACGCGCATGGAAATCTACAATCTTGAAAAGAAACGCGAATACAGCGGCCACCCCGTCTATTGGCTCGGACGCGGAAACAATGAGGAGAGTCTGAACTATCTTCGTGGGCTGGCGGAAGAAGCGCCCAGCAGTGTGCTCGCTGAACGAGCTACGCTCGCGATTGCGTTGCATGACGATACTCGGGTCGCCGGCCTGCTCAAGAACTTCATCCGTAACTCAACGAACATGCGCGTCCGTTCGTCGGCTGTTTACTGGCTGGGAATGGTCGGTGGAGAACAGGCGTTTCTCGCGGACCTGGTGCGGAACCGTGGCGAAGATTTGAAGTTGCGCCAGAAAGCAGCTTACGCCATAGGCGAAAGTCATGACCGCACGGCATTGGCCACAATACAGGGCCTCTACGACACGATGACGGAGCTTGAGATTCGCCGTAGTTTGATCCGAGCTGCCGGCAATAACCAGGACCAAGACGCTGCGGCCACTTTCCTGCTAAAAATCGCACGCAGTGATCAGGATCGCGAAGCGCGCCGAGCGGCCGTACGCCAGCTTGGAGAAATTGATCGCGAAACGCTGGCCGATGAATTGATGAAGATCTACAACGGCGAATCAGAGGGGGATCTGCGGAAAACTGTTTTGCACGCGCTCTCGGAAATGAAGAATCCGCGCGCGCAGGTTCGTTTGCTGGAGGTGGCGCGAACGGACGCCAATGTCGAGTTACGCCGAAGTGCGGTCCGGGGGCTCGGCGGACGCGGCGAGACAGCGATTGATGATTTGTTACGCCTTTATGACGGCGAGCAGAGCATCGAGTTGCGGCGCAGCATCCTGGAGGCGCTGGGCGAGATCGAGTCGGAGCGCGTGGAAGCCAAACTGTTTCAGGTCGCGAGCACGGACGGCAATGTTGAGCTTCGCCGCCACGCCATTAATGCGCTTGGTGAACGCGCGAGCCAGCGTAGCTTGAAGTTTCTCGCCGATACCGCGGAAAAAGGAGACGCAAACCAGGAGGTGCAGCTACAGGCGGTGCGGGCCCTCAGTGAGCGTTCTCAGGATGAAGCCGTTCCGGTCCTTATCCGCATTGCCAGGACTCATGCGAACGCGGCTGTGCGGCGACAGGCAATACGCGCGCTAGGCGAGTCAGGCGATCCGCGGGCGGTGGAGTTGTTCCGCGAAGTGCTGGCAAAAGAAAAGAATTAACGCTGGTTCCTCCGTCAGGTGCCGGGCTTACCTCTTGATCGTAGTTGGGCAATTCGCTCCAAAAGTAGGGGCACGGCATGCCGTGCCCCTACCGAACTAAACCCCAGCCTAAAGATCGTCTCGAATCTCTGCAGAACGCTAAGGACGATCCAAAACTCATACGAAACAACCCAAGATATCGCCAACTGCGACTGACATCCGGGCCTTGTCGTGCGGAGCCAGCACCCCCGCCCCCATCTTCTTCTAGCCTGCTCAAGATAATGCAGTTAGAATGAGGCGCTTTGCGCATCTGCGGCTACGGTCTTAAACAGCACCCGCCACTGGATCACAGAAGAGGCCATCCTTCCAACACTTAATTGAGTGCGGTTCGTCAACCTCTTAATCGCGTTAAGTAGCGTTTTAGTAGAAACAATCGGATCAGCTTTCGCAGGAACAGGCTCGACGACAGTACAACATGAAACGGTACCCCCAACGCAATCGCCATGAGCCGGACGACGCCGCTCGCTTTCCGTCACTTTAATGGCATGAAGAGTCTTTTGGACGAACCAGTCGGCCTAAAGAACCTAAGGAATCTCTGATGACCATGAGGCCAAACGCGAAGTATGTCGTCTTTTTCGGGATTGCAGTGATGATGGCGTATGTGCTTTATCACAACGAACGCTTTCTCATCGAACCCGACAATCCAATCTGGCAACATTACGAGCCTTTCAAATGGTGGCTGCTGCCACACGGTATCTTCGGCGCTTTGGTCCTGCTGCTTGCGCCGCTGCAATTTTCCAACCGTCTGCGGCAACGATTTACGCGATTTCATCGCGCTGCCGGACGTGTTTACGTTGTCGGAGCGTTCGTGCTCGCACCGCTTGGCGCCTACATCCAATACTATGAAGAGCGCATGGGATTCCCCCGCTCATTTACGGTGCTGGCCGTAGTTGACGCCGTAATGCTGATGACCACTACAGGCATCGCGTTTCTGTTCGCGTATAAGCGAAAGATAGCGCAGCATCGTCAGTGGATAACGCGCAGCTACGCCGTCGCGCTAGTCTTCATCGCAGGCCGCTTTGTTATGGGAGTGACCGGCTGGGAACTACTGGGAGTAGAGATTGTGCAGGCAATAATCTGGTCCTGCCTCGCGATGTCAATATTGCTGGCCGACATTGCCAACAACTGGATGGAACTGCGAGCCGCAGTGTCTCAGCCGACGAAATCACGGCTGGTGACGAAACAGAAGCTTTCTGACGCTGTTGTCGAAACCAGCTAAAGGCGTTCTCGTCAGCCCGAAAGGCAGGCTCAGTCGTTGCCAAGTGTTTTGAGTTTCATGCAGCTGACGGTCCGGTAGTCGCACGCCAAATATGAAACGCTGCCCCCAGTGCAATCGCGTTGAGACTGACGACGCGCTCGTCTACTGTCGCGCGGATGGCACGGCGCTGGTTAACGATTCCGGATCGATTGGCGCAACTACCGGCACCGCGAACTTCGGCTCGCCTCACACATCGAGCGAGATTGAAACCAGTATTCTTCCGCACGCCACTGATGCCAATATTAATCGAGAAACTGCACCGACTACCGCACTTCCCGCGCGGGCTTCGGCAAGGACTGGCGCGCTCGCGAAGCCGAGGCGGAGAAAAGCCCTACTCGCGGTCATAATCGGAATGGCGGCCATCGCAATAGTCAGTGCACTTCTAGTTAACTCTTTCCTTTCAAGAAGTAGCGGCGGAGCAATTCAATCGATCGCCGTCCTGCCTTTTGAGAACCGCAGCAACAGTGCGGACGCGGATTATCTCTGCGATGGCCTGGCTGAGTCTCTGATTTATCGCTTTTCGCAATTGCCTAATCTGAAAGTAAGTCCCACTAGTTCAGTTATGCGCTACAAAGGTAAAGGCGGCGACCTGAACACAATCGCGAATGAACTGGGCGTACGAGCTGTTTTGACCGGACGGCTGGTCCAGCGTGGGGACAATCTAACCATTAGTCTCGAACTTATCGATGTGGTTAACCAGCGCCTGCTTTGGGGTGAACAGTTCGAGCGCAAGATGTCCGACCTGCTGGCGACGCAGCGCGAGATCGCCACTGAGGTCACACACAAACTTCGATTGAAACTATCGGGCGAAGGCGAGCAAAAACTGACGAAGAAATATACCGACAACAATGAAGCCTATCAGCTTTACCTCAAAGGTCGGTTCTACTGGAACAAGCGCGACGAGGAAAATCTCAGGAAGGCGATTGAGCAATTCAAAGCAGCGGCGGAAAAAGACCCGAACTTCGCCCTGGCCTATGTGGGCCTTGCCGACTGTTACGCTTTGTTGCCTGAATATACCGCTACGCCATCTGGTGAAGCATTGCCGCAAGCAAAAGCTTACGCTGACCGCGCTCTTCAAATTGATGATTCGTTGGGTGAGTCTCACATCTCACTCGCCAACGTCTATTCGCTCACCTGGGCTTGGGAAAAGGCGGATTCGGAATTCAAGCGGGGAATCGAGTTAAACCCAAACTACGCGACTGGCCACAAGTGGTACGGTCTTCAGCTTGCCACTCTGAATCGTTACGACGAAGCTCTCGTGGAGTTAAAACGAGCGCAGGAACTTGAACCATTGTCCATAAGTATCAACCTAAACGTTGCCGACGTCTATTTTGCGAAAGGTGACATCGACTCCGCCGTCGAGCAAATCAGGAAAACAATAGACCTCGATCCGAATTGGTATTATCCGCACCAGTACCTGGGTCTGGGCTATCTCAAACAAGGACGTAACGCCGAAGCTTTGACTGAAGCGGAAAAGAGCGTTGAGTTATCGAAACGCCACAGTATCCCGCTCGGGGTGCTTGGCTATATCTACTCACAAACGGGAAAGCGAAAAGAAGCACTTGGTATCGCCGAAGAATTGAAGCAGAGATTTGGCAAACGGCAAGCAAATGGCTACGACCTGGCGCGCGTGTTTGTGGGGTTAGGAGATAAAGACCAGGCATTCGCATGGTTGGAAAAAGATTTTCAGGCCCACAGTTCGTTGTTGCCGTATTGGCTCGGGTGGCCGCCGCTCAATTCTCTCCGCGACGATCCACGCTTCAAGGATTTGCATAAGCGGATGGGCGTGCCGGATTACTAGTAACAGCACAAGATGTTCAATCTACGATGGACGGATGTATATCGCGGTTGACATCAAACTCGATCACAGGTCGGCCTTAAAGATCTCAAAGACGGCTGGGGCCGGACGACCAAGTACTAATCACAACTCTAACTCTAAGGAGGAACATCAACATGGCTACCGCCTTTGCACCAATCCCAGGCATTCCCGCAGCGCTACACCGGGCCGAGAATGACCTTCCCTTTGTCGAATACCAGGAGGGCGTTGTCTTCCAATTACTGCAGGCTGATGTGGAGGGTGGGCTCTGGGTCGTCAGAGTGCGCTTTGAACCGGGCGTCACTATCCAACGCCACAAACATACGGGCGAGGTCTTCGCCTTCACGGTAAAAGGTTCGTGGCACTACCTGGAATATCCGGAAGTCAACACCGCGGGTTCATATCTGTTCGAGCCTGCCGGCTCGGTCCATACGCTGCACGTGCCGGCATCGAATTCAGAAATAACCGATGTCTGGTTCGCCATCCGCGGAGCGAACCTCAATCTTAACGCTGAGGACCAGGTCGAGAGCGTGCTGGACGCGGGCGCTGTGCTTGAAATCTACCTGGCTCGTTGTGAAGCGAGCGGGCAGGGGCGTCCAAACGTGATAGGAAGATAAACGAGTGCCACAAAACCCTCCCCTAAGAACCACGCGAAAGCTGCTGACCGAGAAAGGAACCAATCCATGGCCAGACCCTCAAAGTTTGCGCACGTCGTCTATAGCACACGACGCTACGAGAAAATGATTGACTGGTATCAAAGCGTCTTCGAAGCAAAAGTGGTCTATCAAAATCCGGCGTTCGCTTTTCTTACTTACGACGACGAGCATCATCGTTTCGCGTTCGCCAATTTATCAGTGCTTACTCCTGACAGCGTTGCCGGCGGCCCCCGGGACAACGCCGGTGTAAATCACGTAGCCTACACCTACGGCAACCTCGGTGACTTGCTTGCTACTTACGAACGTCTCAAACAGCGAGGCGTCAATCCCTACTGGCGCATTCACCATGGCATCACACTCTCGCTTTACTATCAGGATCCAGACGGCAATCGCATGGAGTTTCAGGTGGACTGCGGTACCGTCGAAGAGGCAAACGCGTATATGCAGACTGACGCGTTCGCCGCCAATCCGGCTGGAGTAGAAATTGATCCGGAGAGCTTGTTGGCTCAGTACCGCAGCGGTGTGCCGGAGCAACAACTCCTGGCTATGCCTATAGGTCCGGCCGCTGTAATTCCGCGCGAGCATGGGATGTCCTGAGGCTCAAGCTATGGACCGCCTCGTTCGAGAATACGACAGCGGTGACCCTATGTTCTTAGTTTGCGCGGGCTTTGCTGCAAAGTCAGCCTAATCCTCGTTCGCGTTAGCGTGACGGGTGAAAATAGCCCAGCACTTAGTGCTGGGAAAAGGTTGATTTGATTTGGAGTCTCAGCGGACGACTGAATTCGCGCCAACACCTTTCACGATTGAGCTTCAGCCGTCCGCTAACGCGGACTGTATTAGGCTGTTGCCGTGAGCCCAGCACTGAAGTGCTGGGCTATTTTCATTCGGTCCGCTAAACGCGGACCCGGAAAAACCGACTTTTGTAGCCAGAAGCTCTTCTGCATTTTTGACCTACGACTTAACAATTTCTCTCCGGATCTCGTGCTATGCTCCGCCCGCCACTTATGAAAACTTCTGCCTTTAGGAGTAGTCATGAAAGAGAGTACTATCCGACTGATTGTGGCGTTAGCCTTCGCGACGACTATCTTACAACTGACCTCCGCAGGCGGGTCTGCCCAGAGCGGGGCGAATGACCTTGCCGGCACCTCCTGGAGACTAGTTAAGCTCCAGGGAGACGACGAGCAGACCTCAGTCCCCGATGACGGGTTGAAATACACCATCACTTTTGAACGCAACGGCCGGGTAGTTGCGCGAGTCGATTGCAACCGTGGTGGCAGCACCTGGAAATCAAGCCGCCCTAATGAACTGCAGTTTGGCTCGTGGTCGATGACGCGCGCGAAGTGTTCGCCCGATTCGCTTCACGATCGCATCGTCAGAGAAGGTGCAATGGTGCGCTCTTACTCCATTAAGAACGGGCGTCTGTTTTTATCGGGCATGTCGGTTGGCGGTTACTATGAGCTGGAGCCACTGAATGCCCAGCCGCGTCGCGGTTCTGGCAGAGGCAGAGGCTGAGGGTCAGAGGTCAGAAATCAGAGATTAGAGGTCAGAAGTCAGAGGTCAGGTCTAGCTTTAACAGCCCGTCGGTGATGCGGTTAGATAACCACTAGTACACCCAGCGCCTTAACAATTTTTTACAAACCCGAAACTTTTCCGCAAGTTTTTAAGTAATAATCGGTTCAGTCTCCCTCCAGCACTTAAGACACACCCATATTCCGAAGTATTGAACTGTCTTCCGGATTTCTGGATGAAAGGACCGCCACCATGAAACAGAAACTATTTGTCGTCGCTGCCTTGCTCGTTCTGCAAGCATCGACGTTGATTCCTTCGATTGTTGCTCAGCAAGCAAACGCTCCCCTCCGCTCCTACCAACAGGCGCGCCGCGTGCTCGACGATGCCATAGAGGCCCACGGGGGAGTCGAAGCGTTGCGAGAGATCAAAGACTTCAGTCTCAAGGAGAAAGGGAAACTTCACGCGCGCTTCCAAAGTCCGGGCGCAGAGCCACCGTTTGCTACCGGAACGTCCGAAGAACTTCTGATCGTGGATACTGAGCGCGGAATGATCTTCGATGAGCTGAGAACGGTCAATGCCGGTTTCAACAACTGGATCAAAACTGTCATCAAGGGCACGGAAGGCCAAACCTTTGACATGTGGTCCAAAACAGCGACTCCAATAGTCAACGCATCCGTTAACAACTTTCGCCCGCAGATGCGCCGGCTGCCGCCGTTTGTATTGCTGGAGGCATTGGACCGTGCGTCTACTCTTCGTTCGTTAGGTGAAGATGAAATCGGAGGCAGGCGGCAAAGAGTAATCAGTGTGCTCCGGCCCGACAATCAACTGTTGACTCTCTCGTTTGATGCGCAGACCAATTTGCTAACCCGGTACGGCTACCTCTACGCCGACCCGGTTACCGGTGACTCTGAAATAGCACAAACGTATTCAGGCTATCGCACGGTCGGAAAATTGAAGCTTCCCAGTGGCCGTGTTTTGTACAACTCCGGCGGAATCGTTCAGGAAACGGACTACACAGATCTGCAGATCAACACGCGTCCAGCCGATAGTGTTTTTAAGGGACCGGAGGGTTTTGAAAAACTCGCTGCACCGCCGGCCACGCCACCACCGCCGGCTGTGAGCAAGATAGCCGAAGACGTTTACATTTTGCAGGGATTGAATGGGGGAACACACAACGTCTTATTCGTCGCCTTCAATGATCACGTGCTGGTGATCGAAGCCCCCGAACAAACCCTTTACAACAATAACTCCGTCCAGGCGCTGGCCAAAATTAAGGAGACGCTGCCTGGCAAACCGATCAAGTATCTCGTCCTGACGCATCATCACACTGATCACGCCGGCGGATTCCGCGAGTATGTTGCTGAAGGGACCACGATTGTCGCCACGGCCGAAACCAAAGCGTTTCTCGAAAAAGCCGCAGCGGTTGAGTCGTCGCTGCTGCCAAAGTTGTCTGCGAAGTCGTCGTCAGGTCGCAAGTTGACTATTGAGACTGTGGCAAACAAGAAGCGAGTATTTCAGGACGACAAACACGTCGTGGAGCTGTACGACGTCGGACCGAATGCGCATGCAAAGGAGATTTTGGTTGCGTACCTGCCCAAGGAGAAGATTTTGTTTCAGGCAGACCTGCTCAACCCTGCCGCTAATGGGACAATTCCAATTGCGCAAGACGCAACGATTAGTTTTAGCGAGAGACTGCAGCAGTTGGGATTGAGTATCGAAAAGATTTACGGCGTCCATGGCCGTCCAACGACACCTGAAGAGCTGCGCACGTCGATTGAAAGGCGGCGCGCTTCGGACCTGAAGTAGTTCGGCTTAACTATTTCGTTTAGCGCCGGGCACTGCCCGGCGACGCCCAACCATCCGTTTAGCGGCGGGCATCGCCCGGCGAAGTAGACAGGCTGCCCGCGGCCCCAACGATCCGTTTAGCGGCGGGCACGCCCGGCGTTTATTTATGACCTGTTGACTTCTAAACTAAAGTCGCAAAGCATTAGCTTTACCCCAAAGGCGAAATCGTGGTGAAAGCGAAGCGTAGCGTCGCGATGATTTTAGCCCGGCCTTTTCAAGGCCGGGACAAGAAGAGCGGTTTCATTTGGCGCGACTGCCAGTCTTTCGCGGTCTCATCAACCCGGCCTTGAAAGGCCGGGCTAAAATCAGCGCGGCGCTTACGCGCCGCACCTGACTTTTGAGGCAAAGCCAAAAGCATCAGGTCGCGGACCTGAAATCTAAACCGATTGAAATAAATCATTCGCTCGTCGTGTTCAAGCTGTAAACGATTCCGGGGGGTTCTTCCATGGTTAAGACATTATTTTTGGTTCTTCAGACGTTGTCATTAATTGCCCTGGCTGCGGTCGTAGCAATTGCACAAAGCACACAGTCCAGTGCATCAGATTCCCCGTCCGAGCATATCCCTCCTGCTGCCGATCATCACCAGCACGTATTCAGTCCCGCTTACACCGCAAAATTTTTACCTGCCGGTTCAAAGACTATTACGGCCCATGACCTGATTGGATTGCTGGACAAAGCCGGAATCCGGCGAGCAGTGCTTTTAGCCAATGGATATTCGTTTGGCAGACCAGGCTCGGAGCCACCAGATGAATATGCGGCGGTCAAGGCTGACAATGATTGGGCTGCTGCCCAAGCCGCCTTGTTTCCGAAAAGGCTGACGGCGTTTTGCGGCTTCAATCCGCTCAAAGAATATGCTCTCGACGAGCTTGCCCGTTGTGCGAAAGATCCAAAACTACGCCGGGGAATCAAACTGCATTTCGGTAGTTCGGATGTGCAGACGGAAATTCCCGAGCATTTCGAAAAATTAAAGAAAGTCTTTCAAGCGGCAAATTCTCAGCGAATGGCGATCGTCGTGCATATGAGAGCGTCCATCTCCAAGAACCGGCCTTACGGACCTGAACAGGCACGTGCCTTTCTGCAATTGCTTTCTTTCGCGCCAGATATCCCGGTGCAGGTCGCTCATCTCGCCAGTTCGGGTCCGGGTTATATGGATCCTAAGGCGCATTCTGTAATCGAAGTGCTGGCTGATGCGATGGCCAAAAAGGATCCGCGAACGAGAAAGCTCTGGTTTGATGTGGCATCAAACGCACATTCGAGAAATTCACCGGAAGTGTCCGACCTTATGGTCAAAGTGATTCGCCAAATCGGTCTCAAGCGGATCCTCTATGGCTCAGATGCGGCAACCGGAGCCACTCCTCAGCCGCGCGAATCCTGGGAAGCGCTTCGCCAACTGAAACTCTCGCAAAAAGAAATAAAAACTATCGCCGGAAATGTAGCTCCATATTTTCGTTAAGCGGCAAACCATCCCAAGCCACCCAGTTTTCAAACCACGGCTGGGCCTCCTGTACTTTCTGACCTCTGACTTCTAACCTCTGACCTCTGACTTCTGACCTCTGACTTCTGACCTCTGACCTCTGACTTCTGACTTCTGACCTCTGACTTCTGACCTCTGACTTCTGACCTCTGACTCCTGATCTCTGCGGCGCGGGCGGAGCTGGGTCGCCGTTTCTGTTTTGATGATACATGCCCTTAACGCACGAAATATCTGTCAGGTGAATCATCTGCTCGGGGAACATCTAGATCTTCGACGCTCAGTCTGCCTATTACAGCGTTATAGTAGGGCGCGTGGTTTGCTGTGTGCTGTTCTGCTTCTCAAATTTCTCGATGGAGGTCCCTTGATGTTCAAGAAACTACTCTCGCTCTTTCTCGTTGCGCTATTGATTAATTTGGCAGGTGCGATACCGGCTTATGCTGCCTCAAAAGAAGAGAAGCAGGCTCGCTTCGCCGAAAAGGTGAAGGTGAGTGTCCTGAAGTTTGGAACGGGCGAGGCAGCTCGCGTCAAGATTAAGTTGCGGGACGACACCAAGCTAACGGGCTACATTGGCGCGGCTGACAGCGAACGCTTTACCGTCATAGACTCGAAGACTGGAGTGGCTACTACAGTCGCCTACCCACAGGTCAAGAGCGTCAAGGGGCACAACCTTTCGACGGGGGCAAAGATTGCCATCGGTGTTGGCATTGCCGCAACCATTCTTTTTCTTATCCTTTGGTATACAACCGGCCCTGGCAGTGATTGATGCTAGCACCCGGCATGAACAAGGCTTTTCTAATCATTGTCCTCCTGGTTCTACCGCACTCGGCCTTAGGCCAGGAATCGACTAGCGCCGCGCTTGGTTGGGACTTAACCTACGCATCTGTCCTTTACGCAAATCGTATTGGCCCTGATGAATGGATAAGGAAATGGCTGGGACCGGGTTATCAATCTCCGGTAAGAAAACTGCTCTCGAAGTGGCGCGGTGAACCGATCGACTCTGCGATTCTCATAGAGCATCCTGCGTTCCACGCAGGAGAACGCACTACGCTATGGTTCGTGTGCACCAAGAGTCGTGCTTACTATGTGGAAATGGTTGAAGCAAATCCTCGTCATACATTAAAAGAGCCACTTAGCTTGCCGTTATACGACAAACTATTCGCCCTAATGTCACCCTGGCAGCAAGCACAGCCTCGTAAGCCTGAGGACAAGCCCAAGAACGCCCTGCCTGGATATATCGGTTTTCTCAGCTTCTACAATCGAGGCGATTCAAGACAGATGCTTCTCACTATGGAAGATTTTGCGGATTGTAAAGATAGGAATTGCGACGAGGTCACACTCGGCCGAGTGTATCAAGCGCTGACAATTCTGCCGCGCTTCCAGGTTCGCGGTAAAGGTTCACCAAGTCGAGAAAAGAACAGGAGAACCCCAACCAGGGACTAACTCGTTGGTGGATACAGGCGGTCGAATTCGGGATCGCCCTCGAGCAGCGCGAGGTCAGGATCGCGGCGTGCCCAGTCGGAGTCACGGAAGCCGGCGGCCCGTGCCTTTCTCAACGCGTCGAGCGCTTCCGGCTTCTTCTTCATCAGACAATACGAGCAGGCGGCATTGTAAAGCACCGAGGCATCGTCGGGCCGAAAACTGATCGCGAGGTTAACTTCGCGCATCGCGTCGGCTTCCCGGTCGAGACTCGCATAGTCATTCGACAACATCACCCGCGCGCGTACGTCTTCCGGCACTTTCCGCAGATGCGATTCGAGCACCTGCACTCGTCTTAATCTCCAGTGTCGCAGGAGATCTGTTTTGCCCAGCGCTCCCAGCGCATTTCCAATCGGCGTGTACATGTTGTAGTCGTCGCCGGTCATCTGTACGGCGGTTTCCGCCATGTCGACGATCTCACTAAAGCGCCCCATGGAAAAGAGTGCGCGGCCAAGCAGGTAATATCCGCCCTCGCAATCCGGTTTGCGCGCGAGCGCGCCGCGTGTCAGTTGAACAGCTTCCTCGTATTGCTGGTCGGCATAACACACCCACGCACGGGCAATATCAGCCTCCGGTAACTGTGGCTGTAACGCCGAGGCCTTCTCTGACGCGGCTTTCGCGCGGTCCATCCACATCTGACCGTGGCCGTAGCGGTAGTAATGTAACGCGCACACATTCGCGGCGGCGGCATACGCCATTGCGAATTGCGGATCGAGCGCGGCGGCGCTCTCGAACATCTCGCGAGCGAGCTCAAGATCCTGACGCGACTCACGGCGCGCATAACTCTTGCCGCGCAGATAAAGATCATACGCCTGCAGATTCTCGGTCGGTTTCGCCGCCAGCTCGGCCTGTTCCTGCGGCGAGAGGGTCACGCGCAACGCTTCCGCGATCTTGCGCGCTATCTCGTCCTGCAGCTCGAAGATGTCCTGCATCTCGCGGTCATAACGCTCTGACCAAAGCGGAAAGTCCGTTTTCGTATCGATAAGCTGCGCACTGATGCGCAACCGTGAACCGGAACGGCGCAACGTGCCGGCGAGCACGTACGCGGCCGACAACTGTTGGCCAATGTGCGCGGGTGTTACCTGTTTGTCGCGAAACGTGTACACCGTCGGTCTCGAGAAGACGTGTAACTCCTTGATCTTCGAAAGCTCGGTGATGATGTCTTCGGTGATGCCGTCGCGAAGATATTCGTCGTCCTTCGCTCCGCCAACGTTTTCAAAATACAAAACCGCAATCGGACGCTCAGTCGACTCTGCAGCTCGAACTCGGCCGGAGCTGGTGGTACCAGCGTTAACGGAATGTTTTCGGCCGGATTCGAGATCTCGCTTGAGACGCAGCAGGTCAGTCTTTAGCTCTGTAGCTGACTGATATCTGAGTGACCGATCCTTTTCGAGTGCCTTGTCAAGAATTCGGCCCAACTCCGGCGGCAGTGACGGGTTTACTTGATTAACGGGTGTCGGTTCGCGATTAAGAATCGAATCGAATACCACGGCGGAGGTGTCTCCCTGGAACGGCAGAACGCCGGTCGCCATCTGATACAGCACGGTGCCGAAAGAAAAGAGATCCGTGCGCGCGTCGGTGATTTCCCCACGCGCCTGTTCGGGAGACATGTATGCAATTGTCCCCATCGTCGTGCCCGCTGAGGTCAATTGGTCCTTGCGAATGGTCTCTATCATTGAGGAAGCGCCGGGTTTTTGTTGGTGGTCAATCTTGGCAATTCCGAAGTCGAGAATCTTTGCCTGGCCACGCGAGGTGACGAAGATATTTGCGGGTTTCAAATCGCGATGGACAATGCCTTTCGAGTTTGCGGATTCCAGGGCATCAACGATCTGCGTACCGAGAGTCAGCAATGAATCAAGATCGAGCGGGCCGCGGCGAATCCGGTCCGCGAGCAGCTCACCGTCCAGCAGTTCCATAACGATGAAGTGTTCCGACTCGAATTGCTCGATGCCGTGAATGGTGCAGATGTTTGGATGATTAAGAGCAGACGCCGCGCGCGCCTCTCGTTGGAAGCGCTGTAGCAAACCTTGATCGTTTGCCATCGCCGGTGTTAGAAACTTCAGCGCAACATGCCGGCCGAGATTCGTGTCCTCGGCTTCATACACAACTCCCATCCCGCCTTCGCCGAGCTGCGACGTAATACGATAGTGCGAGATGGTCTTCCCTATCATCGAAACCTACTCCGGACGCTGGATTTTGAAACTGGTGGGGCGCCATAGTACCTATCAAGGAAGTTAAAGACAACTCGACATGCTTTCAGGCTGATGAGAAGTTAACACCAGCAACAAGGATTCCACTTTTTGCGGACGGCCGTGGCTCACTTGGCAACCAGACTATCTAACCAGGGCGACGAGTGAGTTCGCCATGGGCAACCAGATCGCAGTGTCGGCGAGCAAGATGCGAAGCGGGTGCGACAAGATCAACAAAGTGGCGCCCCAGAAGTATGCCGGATGCAGGCGCCGTTGTTTGATCGTGTCGAAGGCCACCAGCGCAACAACACATAAATCCGGCAGCCCATAAAATGCGAGTGCGCCGTTGGTTTGAATGAACTCAATGGGAATTCGCGCCACAGCTGCCGGCAAAAGGTTCAAGGCGGACAAAAACATCAACCGTTTGTGAATGTCGATCTTGCGACGCCAGTAAAGCGCCGCGCCGACTAGTGCCGCAAACGCCAGCATGTCGCCAAGTGGGATAACCAAAAAGCGCAGCGGTTCCCAACCGGGAATTGCAGAGCCACGAGCCGCGGCTGCCAAACTCGTAAGCGCTCCGACTACAAACACCAACAACGCCAGCACAGAGCCGAGGATGCCTAGTTTCATGTGCAGGCGCGTGCGGTGCGACGCAACCAAGCCAACCTGCACGGCGAACAGCAAAACCCAGGCGGTCATGATGGCCCCATGTATGTGCACCAAAACGCTCGGCAGCGGTGGAAACCCAAAGAACGCCTTTAGGAAATAGCTGCGCGCGAACCCGATAAAGACCACAAGCGGGACGAAGACCGCAATGACAATGGCCAGGCGCCGTTCGCGTGTGCGGGTGGCGGCGACGCGCGTCAGCGCAGGGTGTTGGGTAATGGTGGTATTCATGTGTGGGTACCTCCGTTAAACTTCTCTATTACCTAACGCGAAATTTCGAGGCGAAAAGGTGCAGGTCGCTATTCAAAAGCCTGACCGTGAGGTCGTGGGCACCGATGTCGGAACGAATTGTGAGTCCAAAGGGCCGGCACAGATGTCGGTACTTTGGGCTCCCCAACCGAACAACCTGGCAATGACCGCTTCGAGGCCCTTGGACTTTGGACCTGGGACTGGTTAGGCTCGGTCCACCATGACAAATCACTCAGAGACACTGCCGTCGCTGGCCCGCGCGGTAGTAATTGGAGCAGTAGGTTTTGGGCTGGCGAGCTTGTGCGTGTTCGCCACAGTCGCTTTCGGTGAAAGATGGATGTACACCCAACTTGGGCTGTGGGGCGCTTATCTGGTTTGGACCGCGCTCTTCATACTGTTGGGGGGTGCAGCCCTGGGTTCACTCGTCGTTGGGCGCTGGCGGCTGCCGAAGTTTTACCTACTCTATGGAATCGCGTTTTTCGCCTACGCCGTCGGTTGGGTGGGAGCTTACTTCACCTTGAGGGGGACAGCCGGTGAATGGGTAGGCTCCGTTGCGGGATCGGTTTTGATGGCCCTGGTGTTTGCCGTGGGATTCGAGGCGATACGCTCAATCCTGAAACTGTCTGCGGTCCTGTTTGTCGCCAACTCCCTCGGATACTTCGTGGGCTCAGCACTTAACGATCACTTTGGCGGCAAGGGCGGGATGTTATTGTGGGGAATTGTGTATGGGTTGTTTCTGGGAGCCGGAATAGGAGCGGTGCTTCGGTGGGCGCAAGCGAAGAGCGTCAACAGTTCACAGTAAACAGCAAACAGTAGGCACCGAGCCTATCAGCTATCCGTATCGACAAATGAATACCGGCGAATTCTTAACGCGCGGCACGATCTGGGTTTCGATCGTTGGCTATGCTGTGGGAAGTGTAGTCTTCGCTCTCTCCTTCTCGGCCCGAAAAAAAGCGCACTTCGCCGTAGAGCCTGTGCCACGATGGACGCACCGAGAAAAGTTGGAATCGGCACGAGTTGTGTGGACCGTCGCCTGTGCCAGCCTGTTTGCTCATTTCATTAGCGCATTTCAGTACTATCACGGTTGGAGTCACGCAGCCGCTTATCGCGACACTGCCCGGCAAACAGCGGAAATGGTTGGTCTGAATTGGGGCGGTGGTCTTTACATTAACTATGCTCTGCTGATTATCTGGGTGGCAGACATCGGCTGGTGGTGGCGTAGTGGCCTTGATTCTTACCGTAAGCGGCCGTGGCTGCTGGTTGCTTCATGGCACGGCCTCTTGATCTTTATCATCTTCAACTCAACGGTTGTCTTTGGCGATGGCATCGTGCGTTGGCTCGGCCTGGGGTTCTGTCTGTTGTTAGCGCTTACATGGTTGCGGATTGTCAGGGAACTCCATCTGCTGGCACAAGCAAATTAAGTTGATGGAAGTTTAAGTGTTCTTTCGTGGCTCCCTGTTGGAGGAAAAGTACGATCCACGAAATTACCCCAACTCACATGAACGAAAGCGCGACTTATACAGGTAAATACTGGCAAAAGGAAAACACGAACCTGAACACTGACATACGTCCGTCGGTTGGGCCAATCCCCTTCCCGTTTTATTACGGGTGGGTGAACGTCTTTGTGGCGGCGCTCGCGATGGTGGGAACGCTTCCGGGCCGGACCCAGGGCCTTGGGTTCATTGCTGAACCATTACTTGCAGAACTGCAAATCAATCGCGTCGTCTTTGCCCGCATCAACGTGTGCGCAACCTTAATCGGCGCCCTCTTTTGTCTCGGCGTGGGAAGGTTGATCGATAGACTTGGTAGCCGGACCGTTCTGACTATCGTGACGCTCGCACTCGCAACGGTAGTGCTGTTGATGAGTGGAGTACGAAGCGTTTTGCAATTGGCAATTCTGATCACACTGACGCGTGGACTGGGACAGAGCGCCCTCTCGGTGGTGAGTATCACCATGGTTGGCAAGTGGTTTGTGCGCCGAATCAACAAGGCGATGGCCGTCTACACTGTGGTCCTGAGCGTGGGATTTATGGTGGCTTTTTCCCTAATGGGCGACATGGTGATTGAAGGTGGTTGGCGGCTGACCTGGTGGAAGGTCGGAATCATCTTGATGTTTGGGCTGGCGCCTCTCTCGTTTCTGCTCGTGAGAAACACGCCCGAATCCTGTTCGATTCAGCCCGACGTCGACGTCTCACAAGCGGATATCAAAGATGAGACTACTTTCAGTTTCACGCTCGGCCAGGCATTACTGACGCCGGGTTTTTGGGTGTTTGGAATAGCCGGCGCCGTCTACGGACTAATTGCGTCAGGCATCGCGCTATTTAATGAGTCGATACTGGCTGAACGAGGTTTTGGCGCTTCAACTTATCATCGTAGCCTTGTCATCGTCGCTCTCACGTCGCTGGTTGGGAACTTTCTTGGAGGTTGGCTGATTTCGCGTGGACGAATGAACCGTTTGTTAGCCGTCTCGATGATCTTGCTGGCCGGGTCGCTGCTCGCGCTTCCGCACCTTAGTACTCAGACACATGTCGCTGTTTACGCAGTTGTGATGGGCCTGGCCGGCGGCTTTGTCATCGTGGTGTTCTTCGCCTTCTGGAGTCGTTCGTATGGCCGAGCCCACCTGGGCAAGATTCAGGGCGCGGCGCAAGCTCTAACAGTTATAGCCTCGGCAATTGGTCCTCTGCTTCTCGCTGAGTGTATCGCGCGCACTGGTTCATACGCAGCGATGTTCTATGCCTTGACGGTCCTAGTGTTGCTGCTCTCCTTGAGTGCCTGGTTTGTGAAGATGCCGCGGAGTGGGAAAGCGTAAGGGGGATAGAACCTTTCGGAGTGAAGTCACTATTGCGCTCCTAGGGTTGTTAACGAACCGCAGTTCCTCACCGTCCCTTTGTTTAGATGGTCGGATCACGAGCCACAAACTCATGCGGACTACACGAAAAAGGCCCTTCCTTCATGTAGTTTCGTGGATCGAACACTTCGCTGAGGATGCGGATCTTTCACGTTGAGTTTTTGCGAACGGAACTTTAATGGGGGCAGTATCATGAATCAGCAATTTAGCCCAATCACTCTCGGGACGCGGCTTAAGACCGCCGAGGTTGCCGGTTTTGTCCTGACCGAAACCACGCATCAGCCAAACCATCACCTGTCTCGCCACAACCATGAGCTGACCAATATCGCATTTGTGCTGAACGGCTCCTTCACCGAAGTCCTCGATCGAAGGTCTTTCGACTGTCATCCACAAAGTTTGTTAATTAAGCCGGCCGGCGAAGCTCATGCGAACCGGTACGGACGCACCGGCATGCGTTGCCTGCTGGTTGAGTTCCAACGGCACCGGCTCGAGTCACTTCATTCCTGGTCGCAAGCACTCAACGAGGTGCGCCACATTCGTGGCGGCAGTCTGTCGCTGCTGGGAATGCGAATCTACAAAGAGTTTCGCTTGATGGATACGGCGACGCCACTTGCAATCGAGGGCTTGATGCTCGAGTTGGTGGCTGGTTTGACACGCGAGGTAAACGTAGCGGTTGGTCCAAAGCGACCACGCTGGTTGGATCGGGCAAGAGAGATTCTTGACGCTGACTTTCAGGATGGCGTTAACCTTACGGACGTGGCTCAAGCGGTGGACGTTCATCCAGTACACCTGGCGCGGGCATTTCGCAAACACTTCGCATGTACGCCGGGTGAATACGTTCGTTACCTTAGGATCAACTTTGCCTGCCGGCAGCTCTCCCACTCAGATACGCCGCTCGTGGAAATTGCGCTGGCATCAGGTTTTGCTCACCAGGCGCACTTCTCCCGTGTCTTCAAGGCCCTAACAGGCATGACGCCTGCAGAATTTCGCGCCACATTCCGTTCGTGCTAAGCGCAGTCAAACGCGCTTCAATTAGGCAAGACCTCACCTTACCGACCTGCTAGATTCTCCAACAAGTGAATTCAATCTTGAGATGCAACACGGTTTTTTCGCCCCAGAGGGGCAAAATGTTTATAGCTAAGCGCTCTTGCCAAGCCCGGTGCTCCGTAGAAGCACAACCCGGTCGTGAGGGTTATGTTCAAAGACATTACGCTCCTGACGGAGCGTGAGAGAAATTGGATACGCTTCACTGCTATAAACATTTCGCTCCTTCGGAGCGAGGAGTCATTTCGATGTCGCTTTCCAAACTTAGACGTCTCAAACAAATCACGTGTAGAGATCTTCCGTCTATGCGACTTGTTGGCACGCTTCTTTTCCTTCTTCCGTTACCGTTGAGTAGTGCAATCGCGCACGCTCAACCATCAAAGACTCCTCTGCCGGTGCGATACGCGCTCAACGTTAGAGTCGTGCCTGATGCTCGTTTAATTGAAGTCAACGGCACCATGAAGATACCGGCCGCCCGCAACGCTCGGGCATTTCTTCAATTATCTTTAAGCGAGCTAATGCAAGGGCTGCAGGTGGAAGTTTTGAGTCCCAGTACCAGCGCAGGTGCAAGCAGACTAGAGAAAACCAAGGTCGACAGTGGCGAAGTCAGTTGGAAGATTTATCCATCGCGCCCCTTCCCAGCCCGCGAAGACATTGAGCTGCGTTTCTCCTATTCCGGCGGCGGAAAGATCGCTTACATTTTCTACATCGGCCCGGAGGTTTCTTTCGCTTCCGCTTACGGCACCAACTGGTACCCCCTGCTCATTGAGGGCTTCGATCGAGGAATCGGTTCTCTAAAGATTTCTGTTCCGCCAGGGGAGACGGCCATCGCGGACGGCTCCAGACGCAGCTCCAAAGCGCAGGAAGCTCAAGGCACATTCCTTTTCGAAAACAATCACCCCAATTACTTTTCTTTTGCCTCAGGCAAATACAAGACGGTTCGACGAAACGGCAGGATTCCGGTTTCTGTTTACCTACTCCGCGATCGTCCAAACATGCTGGAGTATCTGGGGCGCGTTGCGCAGTTGCTCGATGTCCTTGAACGTGAATTCGGGCCCTATCGCTTCAGAGAGTTTGCGCTCGTGGAATTGCCGAGAGACCTCGCTCAGAAGGCAGGCTTCAACGCGGCCACGCTCCAGGGGTTCGCTTTTGTAAACAGCAATGCCTTCAATGTACCGGCCTCGGCATTCGATGTCTTGCTGGAGTGGTACGGTCACGAGTTCAGCCATAGCTGGTGGCCTCATACCCTGGCCATGAAAAGACCGGGCGGATGGGCCACGGAAGAAGGTCTGGCGGAGTATGGCGGATTGCGCGTTGTGGAAACCATCGCCGGTGCGGAATTGGCCGAACAGTATCGCCGCAAGGGTTATCCATCCGATCCAATCTACAGCGCCCTTCAATACTTCAAACTAGTCGGCGAGGGTTTTGATAAAGAGTTGGGTGACTTGCCACGAGAACCTAAGGCTCACAATATTGCTTACAACAAAGGCTTCCTTGTATGGAATATGCTCTCGCTCGAGATTGGCAGGGAGAAATTTCAAAGAATCCTGCGCGGCCTCACGCGCCGGTACGCATTTAAACAACTAACGCTGAAGGAATTTTGGAAGGCGATCGAAGTACGCGCGGGACGCGACCTGAGTTGGTTTTACAAGCAGTGGTTCGAGCGACGGGGAGCCCCGGAGTTTCAGTTGGTATGGAAACAAGAGGGCAGCAAAGTGCTGGGCACGATCACTCAAGTCGCTCCTTATTATCGAGCCACGATGGAGGTTGAGGTGGCCGGCGCCAAACAGGAGCGTTCAATGCATAGAGTAAAAGCTAACGGTGCACGAACTGATTTCGTTTTGCCCGTAAGGTTCCCAGTGCAATCAGTAACACTCGATCCACATTACCTGGTCCTGCGTTGGACTCCTGAATATCGCGCTGCCGCGGACGCGGCACGTAAGGCGCTCGAAAAGTAATGCAACTCAGACTTTTGAGGCAAAGCGGATCAGCTTGGTAAACCTAAGACCTGCACCTCGCGTAAACGACGCTGGAGGTAGCGGCGCTCACTTTCATTTGTAACGAGGTCAAGCGCGTGCTCATAACTCAGCGCTGCTTCCCTATTCGACCCCAGCCGGCGCAGCAAATCCGCCCGCGCGGCATGCAGCAAGTGATAACCGTCTAAACCTCCCGACGCTGCCAACGAATCAATAAGTTGAAGCGCAGTTGCAGGGCCGTGAAGCATTGCCACCGCCACGGCCCGGTTCAACGAAACAATCGGCGACGGCTGCACGCGTTCGAGCAGATCGTATAACGCAAGAATCCGCGACCAGTCCGTCTCTTCCGCGCGCCCCGCCCGGCAATGCACTGCGGCGATCGCGGCTTGTAAGGCAAATGGGCCGGGAAGTTCTCCAGAAACGTTCGCCGGATCCACGAGCAAAGCTTCGTCTACCAGCGGCAATGCCTCAGCAATTTGTCGCTTGTCCCATCGGCCGCGGTCCTGTTCTTCAAGCACCACCAGATCTCCAAAGTCATCGAGGCGAGCGTCACGCCGCGAATCGTGGAGCAGCATCAGGGCCAACAATGCGGACGCTTCTGCGGGTGGCTGAGGCGCCATCAGGGCCCTGATTAGGCGCGCCAGTCGAATTGCTTCGGCGCACAGATCTTTTCTTATTAACGGCTCACCGCGAGTCGCTGCGTAACCTTCTGTGAAGATGAGATAGACAACGGTCAACACCGCATCAAGACGGGCCGGCATCTCAGTGGTTTCCGGCACTCGGTAAGGAATGCCCGCGTCGCGAATCTTTCGTTTCGCTCGTACCAGCCGTTGGGCCATCGTTGCGGGTGGCACCAGGAAAGCGCGCGCGATCTCGTCCGTCTCCAGTCCTCCGAGCGTGCGAAGGGTGAGCGCTACCTGAGCCTCGAGCGCGAGGGCGGGGTGACAGCAAGTGAAGACCAGGCGCAGGCGATCATCCGGAATTTCAGATGTATCGTAATCCGGCTCCTCGGCAGTGCGCAGCCAACTTGATGCTGCGTACGACTCAACTTTTCGCTGAAAGCTTGCCTGGCGGCGTAAACGATCTATGGCTTTGTGTCGCGCTGTCTGGATAATCCACGCCACGGGCGAATCGGGTATGCCTGATTCACGCCATTGGTCGACCGCCGCCGCGAAGGCTTCCTGGGCTGCCTCTTCGGCCAGGTCAAAGTCGCCAAAGGATCGGATCAGGGTGGCGACGATCCGGCCCCAGTCAGAGCTATAGACCGCCTGGACAGCCGTGTTAACGTTAGCGACCATTCCTCATGGTAAATAATTTTTCGAGTGGGTGTCGATCCGGGCAGTTCCCGTTCGACTTACTGGTGGAGGTACAAAACAAATGAAATACATGTTGCTGATTTACCATGACGAAAAGGTTTGGGACGGTTATACCGAGGCCGAGTGCCAACAGATCTACGGCGAGTATAGTGACCTGGTTCAGGAGCTCCAATCCAAGGGGAAATTCCTGGCCGGCGACGAGCTACAGCCAACCACTACGGCCAGCAGCGTTAGAGTGCGCGACGGCAAGCAGATGGTGACCGATGGGCCGTTTGCGGAGACACGCGAACAGATGGGTGGTTTCTTTCTGATTGAGGCGGCCGACCAGAATGAGGCAAATAGCATTGCTGCCCGAATTCCATCGGCACGCACCGGCACGATTGAAGTGAGACCCGTGATGGCAACGGCGACGGCGGCGCCGGCATAGTTACTTCAATTTCGACGCTGAGAGTACTCCCAAAAGTGAGCGGGCTGATTTACCCGGCCTGAAAAGGCCGGGCTAGATCAGTGCGACCGTTATGCATCGGCTTGAACGCGATTTCATTTGGGGCAAAGTTATGAAATACATGATGCTGGTTTATCTTGATGAGCAGACAATGAGCGAGGCTGAGCGACAACACTGTTATGTGGAGTCAGCCAAGCTCACGCAACAGCTCAACTCACAGGGAAAATATGTAGATGCCAGTCCGCTACATCCAGTTTCGACGGCAACCAGTGTTCGCGTGCGCGACGGAAAACGGATTGTCACCGACGGGCCGTTTGCCGAAACGCGCGAACAGCTTGGCGGTTACTACTTGATTGAGGCGCGCGATCTAGACGAGGCGCTGGAAATAGCTGAGACGATACCTCCGGTGCGATTTGGCACGATTGAAATTCGACCGGTAATGGAAATCGTGGGCAGGCCGGACAAAATTGGCCAGGCGTCCGGGAGCATTCGATAAACGCAGCGGAGCCGTGGCGCGTATCTTAGGAAGCAAGGGGATCAACGCAGGTCCAACAACTTAATGCGGATTGGTCTGGGGAGGAGCAAAGCTTAATGAACATAGTGCTGTGGATTGTGCAGATAGTGCTGGCGATTCTTTTTCTTTTCGCGGGCGGCACAAAGTTGGTGTTGTC
This sequence comes from Pyrinomonadaceae bacterium, assembly GCA_963728625.1. GTDB lineage: Bacteria > Acidobacteriota > Blastocatellia > Pyrinomonadales > Pyrinomonadaceae > PSRF01. Next base: position 284,060 of record CAVSKU010000010.1, on the reverse strand, counting down.
TCCAGAAGTTCTGGCGTCGATGGGATCGCCGAATCAAGTTCAATTGCCGGGACTTCTCATTAGGTTTATAGGCGTGTGCGAGGTCCTTGGCGCGCTTGGCCTGGTGCTTCCCGGACTCTTGCGAATCAAGCCATGGCTGACCCCATTGGCCGCAGTGGGATTATTGATAATTCTCGTGGGCGCAGTGGTGCTTACTTTTGTAGCCGACGGCATACTTCCGGCGTTGATGCCTTTGGTGGCGGCACTGCTGGCTGCATTTGTCGCTTATGGTCGTTGGCGTTTGGCGCCACACCGAGATCGGGCCGGTTAGATCTTTGCAAAACCGTACGCGTCACCAACGGTTTGGAGCGTCTCATTAACACCGCACTTCAGTGCGGTGTTAAGAAGCGGTGACCCAAATGGAAACCGTTTAAACGGTTTCCCATATTTGTGGGAGCGGGATCACGGACTGAAGCCCGGTGTTAATGAAACGGGCTTGCTTATAATTGAATAAGGAGAATTGATATGGCTTATGTTGATGGCTTTGTATTGTCAGTGCCGAAAAAGAACCTGAAAACCTACCGCAGCCTCGCAACTAAAGCGGGTAAGGTATGGCGCGAGCATGGCGCGCTTCAGTACGTTGAAGCAGTTGGCGATGACCTGAACAATGAGTATTGCGTCTCGTTCACTCAAATGATGAAACCGAAAGCGGGCGAGACAATAGTGTTTTCATTCATCGTCTACAAATCACGCGCTCATCGCGATAAAGTCAACGCCAAGGTCATGAACGATCCCCGCCTTAAGAAGGTGATGGAAAACGCGGCTATGCCGTTCGATGTCAAGCGCATGGTCTACGGCGGCTTCAAGTACCTGGTGGAATTTTAACTGGAGGGAGAGGCAGTTTAGATTACAAGCTTTAGCTTGCTGCCCAATTCAATAAGCAGCCTAAAGGCTGTACTCTGAACTCGTCCTGCTGACTTCTGACATCTGACCTCTGACCTCTGTCTTTAATGATCGTTCATCTTATCGACGGCACCTACGAACTCTTCCGTCACTTCTACGGCATCAGGCGTTTCAAGAAAACTGATCCTCCGTTTGGCGCGGTTTCGGGTGTCTTGCACATGGTGCTCAAGATGCTCGAGGACGGGGCCACTCACATAGGAGTCGCCACTGACCACGTCATCGAATCGTTTCGCAACACGTTATGGCTTGATTACAAGACCGGCGCAGGCATCGAGCGGGCGCTGTTCGCGCAGTTTCATCCACTTGAAGAAGCCCTGGCAGCGATGGGCGTGGCCGTATGGCCCATGGTTGAGCTGGAGGCCGACGACGCACTCGCCTCAGCAGCCCATCTTGCGGCACTCGACTCGCGCGTTGAAAAGATTTGCATCTGGACGCCCGACAAAGACCTCGCCCAGTGCGTCGTTGAAGATCGCGTCGTCCAGGCTGACCGTCGCAAGAACCTCCTTCTGGACGCCGCGGCCGTGCGCGCAAAATATGGAGTAGATCCGGAGTTCATTCCGGACTACCTCGCCCTCGTCGGTGACTCTGCAGATGGTTATCCCGGACTCCCTGGGTGGGGACGCAGTACGGCCGCGCGACTAATAAACCGTTACGGCCCAATCGAAGACTTTCCTGACGACGTCATCACCGACCGGCGCGAGATTGCTCTGCTATTTAAAAATCTTGCGACGTTGCGAGTCGATGCGCCACTCTTCGACGACGTTGAACAGCTGCGATGGCGCGGATCGACGCCGTCTTTCGTATCGGTCGCGGAGACGATCGGCGATGCAGGTCTGCTGAAGCGTGTGCGCAAACTCGAACGCTCAATGGGAACGAGGGGGTAAGCCACCCTTCCCAACCTGAGAGATTATGGTGATTGAGTAACTTTTTCGTCGGTGCGGGATTCGACACTGCAGGAGCGGTCTAATGCATCTTGAATGGTCCACCACGCGGCTCGGGCTCAAGCTCAGGCTTAGTAGAGTCTTGCAACACCTCATGCATCTCCAGCACGTTTGATTTGAAGAAAGCCTCTCTCGGGAGCGTGCCTGATTGCGCGTGCCCCTTAACAAACTCGTCTGATTTGACCCAATTGAGAAAATCCTGCCGGCTATTCCAGAACGTGAGAACGACATAGGGCTCGTCCTCGTTCACCGGACGGAGAACGTAATTGGAAACGAAGCCGGGCATTCCGTCGACTAGGCCGGCGCGTTCGCGAAACCTTTTTTCGAAAGCTTCCGCATATTCGTTACTGACATAGATTCTATTGGCAACCGTGATCATGATGAGACTCCCTTTCATTCATCATACACGATGCCTTGATCCACAAAACAACACCAACAGACATTCCAAACGCGCACGCTTCGACAACCAATTGTGAAATCCATCGAGTAAATTGTTGCTTTATGTTGCAATTTACCGAGCGGATCAGCCGGCGGCGCATGCTCGAGTTGCTGGGATCGACTACTGCAGTTTCGTTTTTGGGCTGTGCCGGCGGATACGGTGGCCCGGGCGGACCGTCCGGAGCTTATACTCAAACCACCATCGCCGGTTGCCTGGTCAGTCCGGAGCAAACCGAAGGGCCCTATTTTGTCGATGAGAAGTTGAACCGCTCCGACATTCGTGTCGATCCCGACAATGGATCAGTGAGTTCAGGCTTACCATTGCGCCTGGTGTTGAATGTCAATCAAGTAGTAAACAACATGTGCACGCCCCTGTCCGGAGCGACTGTTGATATTTGGCATTGTGATGCCTTGGGTGCTTACTCCGATGTGCTCGACAACCCGGGTGAATTCGGCGACACGCGCGGCAAAAAATTTTTGCGCGGCTATCAGGTCACCGATGCGAACGGAAAAGTTGAGTTTCAAACAATCTATCCCGGCTGGTATCGGGGCAGAAATGTGCACGTCCATTACAAGATCCGCACCAGTCCGGCTTCAGGCAAAGCATACGAATTCACCTCCCAGCTTTACTTCGACGAAGCCATTACCGACCAGGTCCATGCACTTGGTCCTTACTCGCAAAAGGGCCGGCGCGATACGAGGAACGACAGCGACGGCATTTACCGGCGCGGCGGTAGTGACCTGATGTTGCAGTTGGCAAAGGAGTCGCAAGGGTACCTTGGTACTTACAAGGTGGGCTTCCAGATGAGCTAAGCAGTTATTCAATAATTACATGGATACTCAAGGAGGGTTTGATGACAGAGACAAGTATGCGCGCGGCTGATTTTGAAAGGTTGCGCGAGATGATCAAAGAGATAGACTTCTGCATGTTGACGACAGTTGACGAAAACAATGATCTGCACAGCCGGCCAATGTCGCTGAACAACGAGGTCGATCAAGAGGGCAATCTTTGGTTTTTCACATACGGTAACTCTCACAAAGTTTCCGAAGTGACCAGGACACCAAAATGCAATGCCAGTTTTTCCCAACCTGATGACTATCGCTTCGTGTCCATCACAGGTAAAGCCGAACTGGTTAGGGACAAGCAAAAGATAGAGGAGCTCTGGAAGCCGGAACTGAAGGCCTGGTTTCCCAAGGGAACGGAGGAGCCTGACATCGCCTTGCTTAAAGTAGAAATTGAAAAGGCCGAATACTGGGATAGTCCATCCAGCAAAATAGCTCAAGCGGTCAGTTTCGTTTCGGCAATAATCAAGGGCGAAGAAATGGATGGCGGAGATAACAAGAAACTCGATCTCCGATAACCAAACGGAATTGACAATTAGGCTCGTCTGACGCGATCCACTAATTACAGGAAATAAACAAAGGACTTTTGGTCTTTTCTCTTCTCAGTGAAACCTCCGTGTTCTCTCTGTGACTCTGTGGTGAAAAAAGTCTAAACGACGACTCACCACAGAGACCCAGAGACACCGAGGAGGCACAGAGGAATTCAGATTGGGACACCACCTACTGCCAGCACAGGCTTTGATCTTCAACAGCTCCTGGGTTAGGATTTTCCTTCCCTTCCCCCAATTCACGGTTTCTCTCCCGACAAAAGAAACACCTCGGAATGCCCCGACGCGTTCCTTTATTAAAGGAGACAAATATGAGCAATAATGGCAGTAAGAAATTGCGGGTATTTGCGTTGATTATCGGCGTCACGTTGCTGTTGACGGCAACCTCACTTGCGTTTGGGCAATTTCAAAACCCTCAAGCTACAAGAGAACGGACAATCAACGTCCAGTCCATCCCTAACGGCGCCAAGCTGAAATTTAAAGGGGTCGTAATCAACCGCGACCAGGATACGTTTACGATCCGCGACCGGAACCGTACGGACTATCTCGTCCTTATCACTGATCGAACCAGCATCAAGACCCACGGCGGCTTCCTTCGCAGTGGCAAGAAATATCCGGTCACCGATATTTTGCGCGGCCTGATAGTCGAAGTTGAGGGACGCGGTGATTCGCAGGGCCAACTCGTGGCAGAGAAGATTCGGTTTGACGAGTCTGACATGCGCGCAGCGATTACGTCTGACACCCGCGTCACGCCAGTTGAAGAAAATCAGCAACGCATGGCGGGGCAAATGGACGAGCTTTACGCGGTGGCAGCAGAGGCGAGACAGGAAGTCGCCGCGGTGCACGAGCGCGTGTCCGCTCTCGACGACTACGATTTGGGCGAGACCGTGGCGGTAAACTTCAGAGTCAACAGTGCGGTGCTTTCGCCGGAGGCCAAGCGCAATCTGGATGAATTCGCAGCCAAAGCGATCAGTGCCAAAGCGTACATGATCGAAGTGGCAGGACACACGGATTCAACCGGCAGCGAAGGCAAGAATTTCCGTCTGAGCCAGGCACGCGCCGACTCGGTCGTTCAATACCTGGCGGTGAATCACAAGATTCCCCTCAGACGATTTGTGACGCCGATGGGGTTTGGGAAAACGGAGTTTGTAGCTGAAAACAGCACGGCCGCCGGACGCGCACAAAATCGGCGCGTTGAAGTGAAGATGCTTCTGAATAGAGGCATGACGCGCAACACGGCGGCGCCGGCGAGTACCAGACCGTAAACAGGAGGCAGGAGTCAGGAGCGTCTGGCTCTTGACCTCTGACTTCTGTTTTCTGACCTCTGACTTCTGACCTCCGTCTGGCGTTCTGGCGTTTAGAGTACAAGCTTTAGCTTGCCGTCTAACCAAGAGCAGCCTAAAGGCTGTACTCTAAACGCTGCCCAACTGTCTACTGTTTACTGTTTACTGTTTACTGTCTACTGCCCTCATGGCCATCATCCCTTATCTCCTGTACGACGACGTTGACGCAGCTCTGAAGTTTCTCAGCAAGGCGTTCGGGTTTCGTCGCTTCGGCACGAGCATGCGTGGCCCCGACGGCAAGATCAATCACGCCGCGATGAAACTGGGCGACGACGTTGTCATGATGGGATGTCCAGGAGCCGGGTACAAAAACCCGAAGCGGCTGGGTCAATCAACCCAGAGTCTTTACATCAACACAGACAATGTCGACAAACATTTTGCGCGCGCCATAAAAGCCGGCGCCAAAATTATTGAGGAACCTCTTGATACTTTCTACGGCGACCGCCGTTACGGCGCAGAAGATCCCGAAGGCCATCAATGGTACTTCGCCCAGCACCTTCCAGGATTAACCGCCAAAAAAAGAAAACCAAGCGACCAAACAAATAGCCAAAGCACTCGCTAGTCACACGAACCAACTTGACCTTCTTCTTCGTGCCGTTTCCTGTCTTTGGTGGATCGTTTCTCTATTCACCATTTACGATTCCCGATTTACCATCACAGGCTTATGCTTCCGCCTGCTTCGCAGGCTGACCGTCTGGTAGTGCATTACGTTCTTAATCTGTGTAATCTGCGAAATCTGTGGATGGCTGTTGGAATGATCTTCCTCCAAAACATAGCTCAATCGTTTCAGTCGCCGATCGTGCGCGTATTGCTCGTCGCGATTGCGGCAGGATTGCTCTATGTGCTGTGGCGAGAGGTGCGGAAGATTCCGGCAAAACTGTTCACGCTTATGGCCACGGCTTTCGTGGACATGCTCGGGCTGTTGATGATCATTCCTCTGCTTCCCTTCTACGTGAAGTCGCTCGGGGAATCAGGTGTCGATGTGCTGGGGATGCACTTCGGGGTCGGCATCATCATCGGCATCATCGTCGCGGCTTTCACACTCGCGCAACTCATCAGCGCGCCGATGTGGGGCCGCTTTTCCGATCGCGTGGGACGACGGCCAACCCTGCTCATTGCTTTAGGCGCGTCAGCAATCGCATACCTGATTTTCGGCTTTGCGCATTCCCTGCTCCTGCTGTTCATTTCGCGCGTCGTGCAAGGCGCCGGTGGCGGAACGGTGGGAGTAATTCAGGCTTACGTGGCGGACTCCACCGATCCGAAGGATCGCGCGCGTGCGCTTGGCTGGCTGTCGGCAACCACCAACCTGGGCGTGGCGCTAGGGCCGGTACTCGGTTCTTTTGCCATCACACTGGGCACACGCGACCTGATGCCGGGGCCGTCGAACTTGCAAATGGGCCGTGCCGCGCCGGGAATCATTGCCGCCGCGATCTGTCTGCTGAACATGCTTTTTGTGGCGCGCTACCTAAAGGAGTCACGTGACTTCAGTGAACAGCATCAGGAAGGTGAGGTGCGACAGACTTCGCGACAGGCAACCTGGCGAGTCATCTCGCGTGCGAGCGAGCCGTCGTCGCGTTTGATCTGGATCTATGCGATCGCGATTGGCGCTTTCCAGGGGAGCTTTGCAGTACTCGCGCTTTTCCTGAACGCGCGCTTTCAAGTCACCGAACTGACGATTGGTTATTTCTTCATGTATGTCGGCGCTATCTCCGTATTCACACGCGTACTGCTGCTGGGTCGCGCCGTCGACTGGCTCGGTGAAGCGAATCTTTCCCGGTTGGGTATTGCGCTGCTAGCGATCGGTGTGCTCGGGATGCCGTTGTCGCAAAACCTGGGGATGCTGGCGCTGGCGGTAGCGCTGATTCCGCTGGGCACGGCGTTTACGTTTCCCTGTGTAACAGCATTGTTGTCGCGGGTCACTAAACCAAGAGAACGCGGACTCTACATGGGTTTGCAGCAGACGTATGGCGGCGTCGCACGCATTGTAGCCCCGCTCTTCTTCGGTTGGGCCTTTGATTCAATCGGCGTGTCGGCCCCGTACTTCTTCTCGTCGGCATTTTTGCTGGCGACCCTTTCGCTTGGGTTCGGGTTGGACCAATATGCGAGACCGGAAAGGGAGAAGAAAAGCAGGAAGCAGGAGGCAGTGAACGGCGGGAAGCGTGAAGAGGACGTAGCCACGGATTAACGCAGTTAAAGCGAATCAAAATGGGCACGATTCATGGAGCAGCGCGAATATCACTAACCGGCCGCGGAGCGGCCGGAAGCGTAAAGCCTGGGGCGTGAGCCCCAGGACCATCGGATAAGAAAATCTGTAAGCCCGCGAAGCGGGCGATAGAAGATTGCCGACTTCTTGACTCAATCCCTGCGTTTTAAACTGTCGCCCGCGTCGCGGGCGAAAGAAATATATTGTTTCCGGATCCCCGGGCTTACGCCCGGAGCTACGACATTCCGCCGCTTCGCGGCTCGTTGGCGCGTATCGTCCAAGTAAAGCGGTGCCGAGAGAGGAATTTTAAATGTGGAAAGTAATCCTAACGGTAGCAACGTGTTTTATGACTGCAGGTTTGGTAAAAGGGCAGCCGAGCGCGAAGTTTAATGCTCCGGCGCCGCTCAATCACTTCTACATAGTCCTGGATTCGGAGACTTACAAAGCAATCGAGCAGGATTCGTTTCTTCGAAAGAGTTTGCCGTGAGCGAAGTGAGGACCACCACTCGAACCGACATCTCCTATTCCGGCGTCTACTTTTACGGCGCGAACACCTACTTCGAATTTTTTGATGCCGCTACGACTACTATAGGGAAGCTTTCCGATAGCGGTATTGCGTTAGGGGTTGATCAAGCGGGCGCCCTACAGACGTTCAAACTAATTCCAGACACAGACGCTCAAGGCTCGAAGCTTCCAGCAGCAGGCTTTGCGCTTCTACCGGCTCCTGTGACAAGAGGTTTTGACGGGAAACAAATACCGTGGTTTTACATGGCGGTGCCGACAAATATCCCGCGCGGTGCAGGCTTCAGCCTCTGGATCATGGAATACCATCCAAACTTTTTAGCTGAATGGAATTCACGGCCGGAGAACAAGAACCCGGGAATCGCCCGGCGCGAAATACTTCAGCGCTACGCTGCGGTGCTCAAAGACACGCCTCGCAAACCATATCTGAAGGACGTGGTGGCGATGACGCTGGCTCTCAATGGAACAACGACGAAGAGCTTGATTGAGCTCGCTCGTTCCTTGGGTTACCGCGAGCGGACGGGGAAAGCTGACATTACGCTCACCGGACCGGATATCGAGATGCGCATTGTTCCGGAAACCCCAACTATGAGAGGCATTCAGCAAATCACTATGACGGTCACTGGAAAAGCGGCGAAACAAAATGAGTTTCGGTTTGGAAAGTCGGTGCTGAGGTTTGTGGGAAATGGCCTGGCAACGTGGACGTTTTAAACGGGGTGGGAGATGAACGGGTTGAAAGCGAAAGAAAAACCAGATTTTCCATTTGTCATTGGTGGATTCAAGTTAGAAGTGCAACATCTTCGGACTAAAGGTTACGGAATCTGAATCTAGCCAGTGGGTCGACAAATGCAGAACCGGGAGCGGTAGCGACCGGAATTCATTTGACATGGTTATAGAAGTCCCGATCTGTTGTCGCTGCGTAACCTAGGTCGTGGATTCTTGGTTCAGAGAGAATTCTTGCCTGCTTGAATTCCGGTCGCTACCGCTCCCGGTTCTGTATTTGTCGACCCAAGGTAGCGAGTGGTCACCCGTCGTGCAGCCTTCCAGGGTTCAATTGTACCGTGTGGCGCCTCCGGGTTGAATCTGCGAATGACAAATGGAAGATCTGGTTTTTCATTCCCCGGTACGGAGGCTAAAACAAAATGCAAGTGAAGCGTCTTACTCCAATTCTCAACGTCTCCAATATTGCGGAGAGTTTCGCGTGGTTTGAAAAACTTGGCTGGAAGAAAGGTTGGGATTGGGGTGATCCACCTACGTTCGGTGGTGTGAGCAATGGAGACTGCGAGATCTTCCTTTGCCAGGACGGGCAGGGGTCCCGCGGTGGCCCCATGCCCCGGCACGTAGGCGACGATGACACTGGCGGCGTGTGGATGACTTGGTGGCTGTCGTCGCCGGCAAAGGTTGACGCGGCCCATCAACTCGCGCTGAGTCAAAATTTGATCATAACAATGCCTCCCACCAATGAACCTTGGGGAGTGAGGGAATTTCACTTACGGCATCCTGACGGGCATACGTTCCGCGTGAGCGCGGGAACCGAGGAGGAATGAGCCCAAGGGGAAATGGGGCAAAGGGGGAAAAGGGGAAGGGGGAAAGGGAAGGAGGAAACAGGGAAACAGGGAAATAGTATTCTGGCTAGAGTTTTCTATTTCCCTGTTTCCCCCTTTTCCCTGTTTCCCCCTTTCCCCTATTTCCCCTTTTCGCCCTTTCCCCCACTCACTTGTCGCGGCGGATGATCGCCAAAGACATGTCATCGACGAGCGGACAGGTTGATGCGAAATCCTGAACAGCCCCCAACACTGAGAACAGCAGCGCATTAGCATCGTGACCTTTTGCGTTTCGCAGTTGCGCTTCCAACATCGCCTCACCAAATTCCTCGCCGTTACAGTCCTGCGATTCGGTAATGCCATCGGAGTAAATCATCAAAACGTCGCCGGACCGCAGAACGAAAGAGCCACTGACATACGGCGTGCCCGAGACAACGCCAAGCAACATTCCACCTTCCGAGAGCAACTCCAATTCTCCGTTCGCTCGCAAGAGAAGCGCCGGGGGGTGTCCCGCACTGCAATACTGAACAACCCCAGTGATGGGATTAAGCTTCGCTAGAAATAGGCTGGCTAACGGGACCGACTTCATTAAGCAAATGTCGCGATTGACACTTGCAACGATGGCATCAGGCTTCGCTAACTCCGCTATTCGGGCACTCACGAGGCCCATCAGATGCGTCGTCCACATACCGGCAGCTAACCCCTTGCCACAAATATCGCCCAGTGCAAATACAATTCCGTCGCTTTGCTCTTCTACGCTAAAGAAATCACCCGGCAGGTGACGAACGGCAAAAATCTCGCTGGCAATCTCGAAGTCCCCAAAGCGAATATGACGCGGCGCGCATAGTCGACGGTGAACCTGGGAAGCTTCGAAAATCTCAGTGTGCAGTTGGGCGTAATTTTGCTGCAGGTCGGCGAGCCTAACCTCCAACTCCGCGCGCGGTATTCGCGCCGGGCGCTTGAGACGAGGTTGATAAGCGCGTACCTCAACTGCGCGACGTGCTGTTAAATTTGAATTGAAGCGTGTCTGACTCATGGGAGAGCGATTTGAATTTCGAATTTCGGATTTCGGAATTAAGAAATCGGAGGTCCGAGGACCAAAACGTTTCCTTTATGCTGAAATGAACAATGACAAATCAGAAAATGACAAATGACAATGGAAAATCTAATTCTTCACGAATTGCCAACTATTTTTCTACCCCACGAACTTATAGCCGGTGCCGTGAACGGTAAGAATGAACCGCGGCTCCTCCGGGTTCGGTTCCAGTTTCTGCCGGAGATGCACGATGTGGGTGTCGACGGTCCGTGTGTTCGGATAATTCTCGTAACCCCAAACTGCGTCTAACAAGCGATCGCGGCTAAGCGTTTCTACCGGATGCGCTACAAAGTAGGCGAGCAGCGCAAATTCCTTCGCCGAAAGTTCGACTGGCCGGCCCGCGCGCAATACTTCGTTACTGCGAACGTTTACTTCGACATCGCTGAACCGGTAGACCTCAGTCTCCGCGGCGTGCGGCGAGGCACGTCTCAAGACGGCTTTGACTCGCGCCATTAATTCGCGAATCGAGAATGGTTTGGTGACATAGTCGTCCGCGCCCAACTCCAACCCGACCACTTTGTCGATCTCCTGCCCCCGCGCCGTCAGCATGATAATTGGCAGTGAGGGCTTCTTCGCCTTCAGTTGCTTGCAAACGTCAAGCCCACTCATGCGCGGCATCATTACGTCGAGCACCACCAGATCAGGCTCGTCAGCCAAGGCCCGCTCAAGGCCGGCAACACCGTCGGCGGCGCTAATTACGTCATAACCTTCATATTCGAAGTTGTCGCGCAATCCCGCCACCATGGCCGGCTCATCTTCGACAATCAATATACGCGTTTTCTTTGAGCCCGAAGCGCCAGCGTTGTTAGAGGTCGCTGAGCGATTGCCGTTCGTCGGCTCGAGATCTGTTTTTCTCTTCATGAGCGTGTGTCCTTAATGCTAGTTAGACAGTTCTTAGTTGGAGTTGTCGATCCCCTACTTCAAATCGACACACCCTCCGCCTGCCGAGTCGCCGGCGCCAATGGCAGCGACATAATAAATCTACTGCCCTTCCCCGGTGTGCTCTCCACGGCGATATCACCGCCGTGAGCGTTCGTAATATGGCGCACCAGCGAAAGGCCCAGGCCGCTTCCCTTTGTGTTATGCACCAGCGGATCGCCGGCGCGATAAAACTTCTCAAAAATTTTCGCCTGATCTCGCCGCGAGATGCCGATGCCATGATCAGCCACTTCGAGTTTTACGACGCGGTTCTCGCGATACAGCTTCACGCCTAAAAACTTTTTCTCGGTCGAGTATTTGAGTGCGTTGTTAACCAGGTTCACAAGAGCGCGCGCTATCGCTTCACGGTCAACCGGCACCGCCGGCAAATTCGAGTCGATACTCTCCTCAAGTTGGAAGCCCTGTTGCTCGATCTGGTAACGGTAAGACTCGAGTGTGTTGCGGACCAGCTCAGCGATGTCGGTATTGCGAAACTCGTATTCCTTTCGTCCGGCTTCAATGCGAGAGAAGTCGAGGATGTTGTTGATAAGTGCGGTCAACCGTTCACTCTCTTTGCGAATTATCCGGTAATACTGCTGTTTCTTGTCCTGAGTGGTGATGCGACCCAGCTCGAGCGTCTCAGCGTAAAGGCGAATCAATGCTAGCGGCGTGCGCAACTCGTGCGACACGTTGGAAACAAAATCCGACTTCAGTCGCGCCAGCGCCATCTCCTTACTGACAATATGTCTGGTGAGCACGAGGCCGCCGATTATCAACACGGAAAGACAGCCCAGGATTAGCATGCTGCGATGCACCCAGGTCTTGCCTTGCTCCTTGATGCTCGTGCCCTGGAACTTAATACCGAGAGCGAGGCCACGGAAAACCTCGTCGAGCTTGCGCGCCACCTCAGGTTTGCCTTCGCCCCAACCTGCCGTCGTCGCCAGGGGTTTTAAGTCGTGGCCCATCTCCATGTCCGCGGGATAGACCGACATGGCCAGCGGGTTCCTTCCTTGTTCACCGAGCTTGATATTGAGAGCCTCATCCAGCATGCCGGGAAAAAACGTTTGCTTTAGAAAACGATGGTCAAAAGTGACGCCGCCCAGCACCACTCTATCTTTTGAAAGTTCGGGCAGAATAAAAAGGGCGTTTACTACGTAAGCTTCCCCCTCGGATCGTTTAGTTAGCATGGTGTAGTAAGTGATCGGACGGGCCTTCCGGTGCATCCCCTGTACAAGGCTCTTGCCTTCGTTGTCGAACCACCCGCGGTAACTGTCAAGCATACGCGCATGTTCTTCACGGATGAATTTGTCACTCATCTGATGAGGTTGGGACCGGAACAGGAAACCGTCATCATCGTAAAAAAATGCGTGCGATAGCCAGGGGCTCTTTGAAAGAATCTGGTCAAGTTTTTTCCCCTTTTCCTCGGGGTCGGTGTCGGGAGATGGAAAGAGGCTCCTGGCCTCTTCGGTCATCGTGTAGGCTTTTTTGTTAATCTTCTTCTCTGTGATTGCGAGCATCTCCTGGAAATCCCGATGGATGGAGGCCTCAAGCACCTTGTTTCGTTCGAAGGCCCGCAATTGGCTGTAGTTGACATAAATGAGCGCGGCTGCCGGCAAGACTACGGCGAGCCCCAACGTCAGCACCAGCCGAAACCGGTTGAAACTTCCAAAAAAGCCTCTTCTCTTCAATTTCATCTGAACCTCAAAGGAACTGCGATATTGCGAGCGTCAGCATACTCTTGCCCCTGTTAAGCCGTGTCAAGAGGAGGTAAAAATATGTCAAGAGTTGTGAAGTTTACAAAGGTAGACTCGCCGTAACGCGGAACAACATATTCCGTGTTGACTCATCAAGGCGCCCTGCGTAGCATCCTTCCCCATCGATCAGTTCCTAATCTGTTCCACGTCGGAGGTTCTTGCGTATGAGTTTGGTTGATTGGTCGTCAACAAAAGTGCCCGCAGTGTGTCTGTCTTTATTCGTGCTACTCGCGTTCGCCGGTTGCAAGACCGAGAACCGCTCCGACTCGGACGCCAATAACAGTTCTCGAGCGACAGCGTCGGACTCAGCGGAGGCTGGCGAAGGCGGCGTTGAAAAGATGAAGCCGGCGCCGGGAACCGGCAACGTTCAAGGTAAAGTCTTTTTCAACAGCAAGCCGGCAGAAAACATCGAGATCAAACTGTGTGAAAAGTTCAGTCGCTTCCTCGGTGGTTGTGACGGGCAGACCTACACCGCGCGAACAGACAAAGACGGCGAGTATGTAGTTACCAACGTTGCCCCAAAAACTTACGAGGCGTTGACGGCACGTGTGTTCGATACCGATTCCTACGTTTTCGCGACTTCCGGCATTGCAGGGATTAGCGCAGCAAAATATGACGTCGTAGCGGACAAAACGTTTTTCGTCACACCGATCAATCTTTTCAAAAGCGACTTGAAAACAGTGAATCCACGCGCGGGTGCGAAAGTGAGCGCGCAGGGGCTCGAACTAAAATGGGAACCTTACCCGGACGCAACATACTACAAGTTCAGCATTTTCGCGGATGACGCGAGTGTTACGTCGCCTTATATCAATGAACGGGTGGAGGCAGTTTCTTTTGGACTGGATAAACCCCTACAGACAGGTACCTATCGCTGGCAGGTGTCTGCCTTCAATAAAGATGACCGGAAGTTATCCGAGAGTGCTGACGATATTAAGTTCACGGTGAGCGAGTGACGGGGGCTACCGGAAACCTTCGATCGAACTTGAATCGTAGGTCGAGGAATTCAGAGCCGGGAGCGGTCGCGACCGGATGCAACGTCCACCCTCAACAACTGTGGTGGGTCGACGAATTCAGAGCCGGGAGCAGTAGCGACCGGATTCAACTTACCTAACCAACTATCCTCGCGGGTCGAAAAATTCAGAGCCGGGAGCAGTAGCGACCGGATTCAACTTACCTAACCAACTATCCTCGCGGGTCGAAAAATTCAGAGCCGGGAGCAGTAGCGACCGGATGCAACGTCCACCCTCAACAACTGTGGTGGGTCGACAAATTCAGAGCCGGGAGCAGTAGCGACCCGATGCAACGTCCACCCTCAACAACTGTGGTGGGTCGACGAATTCAGAGCCGGGAGCGGTCGCCACCGCTCCCGGTTCTACGTTTGTCGACCCGCGATGAGAATCCAGCCCCAATAATCAGCGTCCGCACCGGATCTCCTCCCGGACACTGACCACCGTTACTTCGGCGCGAGGCTGCATTGGTTTGGCATGTTGCCGCCAAACTGAAAATTCGAGCCGGCCACAACTGGCTGATCAGAAGTGACGCGCACGGTGAAGACTACATTTGTGACACCGTCAAGACCTGGACCTCCGCTGGTAGCAGGCATTACCCAATTAAGACTCCGCGTGTGACCGGCTGAGACAGGTACCGTAGCCGCACCGGCTTCACCCGGGTAGGTAGATGCCGGGCTCGAACCAGGGATCGTTACTCCGGTCAGGTTGGCGCCGTTCTTGTCCAGAAGGTGGATCGAGGTATTGGCTGTCGCCGTGCTGGCGTTGTGCACATAGATGTCTTGTCGCGGACTGCCCGCGCCATTAGGAAAATGGGCGGGTGTGCAGATCCAAACGTATGGTGGCCCACCGCTGGATCCTGGCGGGCCTGCCGGGCCGGGAGGTCCTGCCGGTCCCTGACACGCGCTGAGCATGACCGCTCCTGCGAGCAGTACGAAACTAAAGCAAAAAGTGTAACTGCGATGATGCGGGATGAAGTTCATTCCAGTTCTCCTGAGGGTGAAAGAACGACTCGGATTGTCCGCGGCGGAATCTATTGAGTTGGGGATGAACTGTCAAGGTTTAAGGGAGTGGGTCGACAAATTCAGAGCCGGGGATGATAGCGACCGGATGCAACGTACTCCATCAACAACTGTGGTGGGTTGAGGAATTAGAGCCGGGAGCGGTAGCGACCGGATGCAACGTACTCCATCAACAACTGTGGTGGCTCGAGGAATTCAGAGCCGGGAGCGGTAGCGACCGGATTCAACTTACTCCATCAACAACTGTGGTAGGTCGAGGAATTAGAGCCGGGAGCGGTAGCGACCGGATGAAACGTACTCCATCAACAACTGTGGTGGGTCGAGGAATTTCAGAGCCGGGAGCGGTAGCGACCGGATTCAACTTACTCCATCAACAACTGTGGTGGGTCGAGGAATTTCAGAGCCGGGAGCGGTAGCGACCGGATGCAACGTACTCCATCAACAACTGTGGTGGGTCGAGGAATTCAGAGCCGGGAGCGGTAGCGACCGGATTCAACTGAACCTGGCTCAACTGCCACGCAAAAGCAATCACCCTACGGCAGTGGTTCACCTTGATCGTATTCAACGTAACAAATCGCATTGATCAAGTCGCGCTCTGTCCACAAATACTTAATACTACCTTTTTTTACCCACGGACTTTTACTTGATCGCCAGCAACCACCTTCACGGAGTTTCGCGTTGCATTTGCCTTGAGAGCCGAGCGAATCTTTTCCGGCTTACACAATGCTGAGACGACACTATGAACATGATTGGTCCGCACATTCATCACCCAAAAACCCCACAGCCGAATCTGACACGTCTCACGAATGGCTTCTGCAATTAAATGTCGCTGGCGTGCCCGGAGTTTTACGGCTGACTGATTGAGGAGCCCGCGATTGTATCTCTGCCGAAGAGGATTCGGGGGGATACGTGGGGTACCAAATCGATTATTAAACCGGTTTACCGAGCCGCGGCGGTCGCCATGAAGCCAGGTGCCATATGCTCGGAAAGTTATGTGGAAGCCAAAAGGTATATGTTCACCGTTAAACTCGGGCATCTTGTGGCGTTTTATATATCGCAACCCAGAGCCGGTCGCTACCGCTCGCCACTCTGAACGGCTTTACCCAGGATACAAGAGTCTTAGCAACCGGTCGCTATCGCTCCGGCTCTGAATCTTGTCGACTCGCGAGGATTGTTGGTCAGGTAAATTGAATCCGGTCGCTATCGCTCCGGCTCTGAATTCGTCGACCCACGAGGATTGTTAGTCAGGTGAGTTGCATCCGGTCGCTACCGCTCCCGGCTCTGAATTCGTCGACCCGCCACAGTTGTTGATGGAGTACGTTGCATCCGGTCGCTATCGCTCCGGCTCTGAATTCGTCGACCCACGAGGATTGTTAGTCAGGTGAGTTGAATCCGGTCGCTACCGCGCTTCTGATCTGTCGACGCAGCTGCCTCGGATGAAGTAGTTCCTCTTGCTTCAACGCCCAACTCCAGTGGTTCAAGCTGACGTCAGTTGGTAAAATAAACATCATGTGCCGAAACATTAAGATGCTCCATAATTTCAAGCCACCGGCGACTGATGACGAAGTTCGCGCGTCGTCGCTCCAATTTGTTCGCAAGCTGAGCGGCTTTAACAAGCCATCCAAAGCCAATGAAGCCGCTTTTAACCGTGCGGTGGAGCAAGTATCGCTCGCGGCGCGCGAACTCCTGGATGGGCTGGTCACTAACTCCCCGCCGCGGGATCGCGCAATCGAAACTGCGAAAGCACGTGCCAGGTCCGCAGATCGTTTTCGCTCGGCCGAGGCGACTTAGGAAGAACTCAGAATGTAATCGTCGTTAACACCGGGCTTCAGCACGGTGTTAATAAGAACGATTCTGAACGAGGAAAACCTCATGCTGTTGAAGCTTGGTCTGTGCTGTCTATTGATGGCTGCTTCCAGCCCGAACTTTGCGCAGACGCAGCAGCCCGTCCCGCCCCAACCCAAAGAAGACGACTCGGCTTCGAAGTCTAAGAACGACCCTGCGGGTTATTTCCCCAACCTCATTCTGCTCACCCAAGACAACAAGCCCGTACATTTCTACGAAGACCTGCTCAAGAACAATGTCGTCCTCATCAACTTCTTCTTTACGACCTGCGACTCCGTTTGCCCAGCCATGACTGCCAATCTGGCTAAGGTACAGACATCACTAGGTGAACGCGTCGGCAAGGAAGTTACGATGATTTCGATCTCGGTGGATCCTCTAACAGACACTCCTGAGCGATTGAAGCAATATGCGACGCGCTTTAAGGTGCAGCCCGGTTGGTTTTTTCTAACCGGCAAAAAGGAGAACATCGATTGGGTGCTTTACAAGCTGGGAGGATACGTTACCGACAAGAATGCACACACCTCCGTTCTAATCATGGGTAACTTACGCACGAATGAGTGGAAAAAGACATTCGCCTTGGCGAAAGTTTCGCAAATCACGCACGGGGTTATGGAGTTGCTCAAGTGACAGCATCCCAAGCAGCGAAAACCTGCACGCATTACAACGAGACGGCTGAACGGTTGAATGATCGGACCCACTGCAATAATCTACTCCGCTCATGAACCTCCAAAAATTTAATTGGCAAATCTGGGCGGGATTTCTACTCACCATTATTGCCTTTCTTAGCTACCCGTTCTTTTTTGTCAACTGGGCAGTCACACGCGATTTTCCCTGGGGCAGTCTGGTCTTGTTTCTGATCGCCGCGGTGATTTTGTTCATCGGCGTCAGACGCGCCTTCCAGCCCGATCGTTCTCGCAAATCAAAAATAGCGGGAGGCGTGCTGACTGCGCTCAGCGTTCTGGTGCTGGTCTTTTTTCTGCTCACCGCTTTTGTTGTGCCGAGACAGTTGCCCGCTTCCACAGGGGCGCCGCACGTTGGGCAGAAAGCTCCCGACTTCACTCTCGCCGATACGAAAAACCAACAGGTAAGTCTCGCGGGCCTGCTTGCGACACCGGTGAACGGTCAGCCACCCAAAGGTGTGCTGCTGGTTTTCTACCGCGGCTATTGGTGACCGGCGTGCAACTCCGAGTTACGGAGCATTCAGCGTAGTTTGAATAAATTCCATGAAGTGGGCATCGTTCCGGTCGCCATCAGCGTAGACAGTCCGGAGGATTCGCGAAAGCTGAGCGAACAAGCCGGCTATACCTTTCCATTTCTTTCGGATCCAAAGGCAGAAGTAATTCGCCGTTATGATCTGGTGCATTCAGGGGCTGGGTTCGAGGGCCAGGACGTTGCCAGGCCGGCGGAGTTCTTGTTGGACGCAACCGGCATGGTTCGTTGGATCAACCTCACGGAAAACTACTGGGTCCGCGCGCGCCCGGAACAAATTCTGGAGGCGGCACAACTACTGCGCTGAAAGGGTGGTTGGCCGAAGTCTCCGCACAAAAGGTGGGATCGTTTGCAGGTTTACGCGGAGCGTCTCTTGACACCGGGCTTCAGCCCGGTGACCAGCGCGATCTTGAAATGCAAACCGTTTCAACGGTTTCCTGTAGTAAACCGTTACAACGGTCAATGAGATCATTGCCGCTTCAGCACCGGGCTAAAGCCCGGTGTTAATGAGAAGGCAAATTAACTAATGATTCCCTTGCCTGACTCAGATGAAGAGCTGTTGCGGGAATGCGAGTTTGAGACATTTCGCTCCAGTGGTCCGGGCGGACAACACGTAAACAAAACTGAAAGCGCGGTTCGCTTGAGGCACCTGCCCTCGGGTCTAACTGTCACCTCACAACAAGAGCGCAGCCAACATCGCAACAAAGCGTTGTGCCTCGCGAAGCTGCGCAAGAAAATTGAGCTGCTAAACTACCGCGCACCGAAACGTGTGCCGACGCGCGTTTCCCAAGCTGCGAAGAAACGCACGCTCGAAGCAAAGGCCCGCCGGGCCCAAGTCAAACGTCTCCGAGCGAAGCCAAGCAAGGAAGAGGAATAAGAAATTGACCTCGGCCTTGAGTTGCGCGCAAGCTATTAGGCAGCGAAGCTGGCTCGGCTATTTCTCACACGCACTGCCTACTCTTCAAACATTACTTCGGCGTATACTTCATGGCATGAAATGGGAAGACAACCTCGTCGATGATAGCGCGGGAATTCGTTCACTGTTGTCAGAGACCAAAACCATCGCCGTCCTGGGGATGAAAACGGAAGCGCAGGCTAATCAGCCCGCGTTTTATGTTCCCAGTTATCTTCAAAGGGCGGGGTTTCAAATCATTCCTGTACCCGTTTACTACCCTCACGTCACTCAGATTCTCGGGCAAAACGTCTATCGCGCCCTCGCAGAAATCCCTTTCGAGATTGATATGGTAAACGTCTTTCGCCGTTCGCATGACGTTCCTGCGCATCTCGATGACATCCTAAGCAAGAAGCCGGCTTCGGTCTGGCTGCAGTCTGGAATCCGCCACAACGAGGTCGCCGCGAAGCTGGCACAGGCAGGGATCAAAGTGGTTCAGGATCGTTGCTTGATGGTCGAACACCGGTACATCTAGGCACCGAAAACTAATCTGGAGCAGCCCCCGTTTGCCGATCGCTGAAGTCAACGAAACCACCGGCCAAACCGAGTCGTGTCCGAACTGTGGCGGCGCACTGGTTGGTAAATACTGTCACCGCTGCGGCCAGAAGAAGATTGAGCGTCATGATTTTTCGCTAAGACACTTCTTTGGACACCTCGTTCACGAATTTACTCACCTGGATTCAAACAAGATCCTACGCACACTTTCGTCGCTATTTTTCAAACCCGGGAAGCTGACGGCGGATTACCTGGCGGGTCGAAAAGGCGCTCACATAAATCCGATTAGGATTTATCTGACTTTTAGCGCGCTCTATTTCTTGTTTGCCTGGGGCGCCCTTTCTGACATTCGTGGTGGCGGAATCGAAAGGACAGCGAGGAATCAAAGGACGATAGCCATGGCCCGTAACAAGGGGATGGAGCCGTTGGCGTTCGCCGATAAGGTCCATGGGAAGGCTGAAAAGTATGCGGCCGTCTTAAGGTTTGCGAGTGTGCTGATGTCGGGCTTATTCCTGACTGTCCTCTATCTCGGCATGAAGAAGTATTACGTGGAGCACCTGATCTTTTCTTTACACTTCTATTCGTTCGATTTCGGTTTCAAGAGCCTGTTCGCATTGGTGTTCATTACGGCTCACGCGCTGGGAAGAGATCTGCCGGTACAGTTTCTGAATTTGTTTTATCCAATCGCTTTTATCTACATGACCCTCGCTTTGCGGAGGGTGTATCAGCAGAGGTGGCCGCTCACTCTGCTGAAGTCAGTCGTGTTATTTATTTGCGAGACACTACTTTTCATAGGGGTTAACATTGCCGGCTTCATCATTGCTTTTGCGCTAGTCTAGACCCGAGCCTTGTTCACGAGCATGAACCTGGAAATCATTAAACTAACTGAATCGCAAATTGATCTTGCCGGGTCAGCGATGGCCCGCGCGTTCTTCGACGATCCTGTCTCCGTTTACATGTTTCCCGATGAGACGGAACGGCGGCGCCTCGCTCCCTGGCACTTCAGCACTTTCATCCGGTATGCATACCCTTCCGGCGAGGTTTACACAACGAGCGGGGCGCCTGACGGCAACGCCGTTTGGTTACCTCCCGGCCAGTCTGATATGGATCCGGATCGCATGCGCCAGGTGGGGCTGGATCGGGCGGCGGAAGTATTGGGCGAAGCGGCGTGGCAACGATTCGGCACAATCTGCGATTACGTAGACGCATTACAGCCGATTGAGGTGCCAGGGCCACACTGGTTCCTGCCGTTGCTCGGGGTTGATCCTCCACTGCAGGGCAAGGGTGTCGGCAGTGCTCTGCTGCGGCCCATACTCGAGCGCGCAGATATTGATGGATTACCGGCTTACTTGTGGACGGCGAAGTCGCGGAACGTGCCTTTTTACCAACGTCATGGATTTGAGGTGGTCACCGAGGGTGTTGAACCAACCAGCGGCGTTAGGTTTTGGACCATGAGAAGGCCACCCCAGGGTGCCAACTCGAAAAACGATTAAATTTGGGAGGAATGATTTCTTCTAGTTCCCAACCAGAGAATTTTGAATAATCATTTCCTGGATCTTGTAATTGGCCAATATCCCACCGCGATCGTAGTTGGATAGGACAACCAGCGTGTAATTCCCTGAGTCGGGATACCAACGCACTCCGGAGCTAATTCCGAGGTCGCCTCCCCCGTGACCGATAACTCGTTTGCCGCTGATCTCTTCCAGCTCAAAGCCGTATCCCCAATAGGTCTGGCCCGCGTCATACTTTCGCGCGAGCATCTTGCTGCTGGTCATCAAGTCGGTGTACTTCGCACTGAGCAGTTTGTGGCCACGTAACGCGAGAGTAAATCTTAACAAGTCATCGAGCGTGGAGTATGCTCCGCCGGCAGGCCCACCTCGGATGGTGCCATAGTGCGAAGTGTTTCTTCTCGGTCCGAGATTAAATTGAATATAGTCGTTGCCAATGTCTACGAAGTTGGTGTACCCCATGGCGAGGTTCGGTGTGTCCGCGTCTGCTTCGTAGTAATCGGTATTCACCATCCCGGCAGGCTTGAAGATATGTCTGCGGACATAGTCAAAGAAGTTTTCGCCTGACACCTTTTCTATGATCGCCGCCAGGATAACGAAGCCGGCGTTGCTGTACTGCCAACGCGCGCCCGGCTCGAACGACAAGGGTTCGTTTTCAAACAAAGGAAAATAGTCTTTAGCTTCTCTTATGTAGTCTTCCAGACAGACATATTTGGCGCCATGAAAATCTCCCAACCCGGAAGAATGCGTCAGCAGATGATGAATACTCACTTTTTGAGCGACCTGCTTCTCCGGGTAGTCCACCAAATGCTTACCAATCGGGTCAGAAAAGGAAAGTTTGCCCTGCTCAACCAATTGCCCAATGGCAATAGCTGTGAACATCTTGCCGATTGAAGCAACATTTAGTTTGGTATCGAGCCGGTTCGGAATGTTGTGGGCCTTGCTGGCGAAACCGTGAACCGTTTTGAAAATTGGCTTGCCGTTTTTGGCAATCAGCAACGTGCCCGAAAAAGCATCCGCCGCAGCCAGTTTGTCCAGGAACTTTTTGGTTTCCTGGACCAGTGCTCGATCGCTCAGCTTTTTAAAAGTTCCAGCAGGCGGATGGATACGTTGCGAAGTGTATTCAGTGATCAGGTGAGGAGCTTTGGGCTCAACCTTCATCGTCAGACGAAACCACAAGCCAGTCAAAGCCGCTTGGGCGAGCACCGTGATCTCTTCTTCCGTTGTCTTTTCCATTTTGTGAAGATGGAAATCGCGGGCGTCAAGATAAGTGCGAGCGTGGCGATCCGCACGATCACGAGCCGTGTTTTCGCTAAGCAGAGACTTGCTGTAATTAGCGGCTATAAATCGCTCGAAGTCTCCTTGATTTCCACCTGCAAAAACGCGCAGCCACGCCTTAAGCTGGTTTCCGGCGGCGGTGTCGGGAATCACGATGTCGCGTCTGGCTTGGGCGCTTACACAAGGAACCAGAAGGAACAGTAAGCAAAGCGTTACTCTCGCGGTCCATTTCAGAGTTTGGTGGCACATGGTTACAGCCTTAGTGTTTTTCGGCAAAAGTCTTGAACACCGGTTAATGTTGAGTTTGAAGGCCCGAAGGGCCGACAGTTAATAGCCGCGCCCGTCAGGGCGTGGAACATTAGCCAATAAAAATCCCTCGAGCGCCGAAGGTGCAGCACTGTGATGGAGCATCAGCTGGGACCATTACTTATACTACTTGCGACTGCCGCGCCTTCGGCGCTCGCCACCGTAGTGCTGCGGATTTTCCACGCCCTCACGGGCGTGGCTATTGACTCTCGGCCCTTCGGGCCTCGCATCTTGTACTGACTCGCTTGTCCAAAACGGAGTTTACCGTCTTCGCTAGCAACTGGATCACTGAAGCGGAGACAGTTTCTAACAAATCAATCGCAGTGTCTTGGACGATCTTGCGCTGAATTAGATTGCGTAAGACTGCAAAGCAGCGCGCGCGTAGACGGGCTGAAACCTGTCTAATGTGGCCGAATCAATTGCTTGAAACTTTGGCAGGCTTACTTTGCGATAGATATTGACGGGGGGTAATGCCGAGGATGCGCTTGAAGTTCCTGCATAGGTGGCTCTGGTCGAAGAAGCCGGTTTCCTGGGCGGTTTGTGAGAATGAGCAGCCTCGCCGAATTAACTTCCTGGCGTGGCCAATGCGCACCTGAGTCTGGTACTCATGCGGGGGAAAACCGACGTGGGTGTGAAACACGCGCAACAGATAGTAAGGACTAAGATTAGTGATTGTTGACAATTGCGATAACGATACGTTTTCCGCGTAATGCGACTTTAGATAGTCTCGAATGATTCTTACGTAGCGATCTTCCTTTCCCACTCTCACCAATCTGGTTGCCGATTGACCACGCGCTTGGGTCGTTAACAGCAAACTGATCGTTGAAATGAATTCTGACTCATGTTCGAGCAGCGAGCTGTATTGTTCAAGCTTCAACTGCAGATCCAGCAACGACCGGAAAAGGACTCTGTCGTTAACTACCACCTGCGGAAAGCACAACCTATCCACCTTGCGTCCGGATAGGTCTGAGGCAATCTGGTTCAAGACTTGAGGGCGAATCTTCATCACCCGATATTCCACTTGCTTTGACTTATTAGAATGTACTTGTTCCGCATTGATAAGGATGACGCTGCCGGCAGTGGCAACGTGTGCATCAGAAGTGGAGGTTGTCTCGCGTCCTTTTAGAACGACGGCGATAGAGTGATCTTCATGCATGTGGCGAGGATACTCATGAGTCACATTTGACGCATGCAACAATTCGAGATTATGCAGGGCCGGCACTTGCGAAAATTTCAATTGGAATGCGGGGTTAGTTACCATCACTGCTTTCTCGTCTAGCTATTCTAGATCATTACTGTGTCGCCGTCCGCTCACCATCAGCTTAATCCGAAGTGAAGTCACGGCCATCTAAGGGCTTATCAAATGGATGAAATAGTCGAACAAATTGTGGAGCAGGGAGTAGGTAATGTCGCCTGGCAGTTATTATTGGGAGCAGTGAAAAATCTCTAGCTGAGTCGCCGCGGAAAGCTTTACCTGCTGCGCATACCGTGATACAAGCCGCTTACTGGCCTCCTCGCATCCGGCTAGACTAAAAACTCCAGACCCGCTCTGGCAGATTCTGGATTGATTACTCCAACCTCATCACCGCGCTATGCGCTAAGGAGAACCCTCATGAGAAAAACAACCGCACTCGCTTCGCTCCTGCTTCTGCTCGCGTCACTTGCAACGCCGCTCTCGTTGAAGGCTCAGACACGGCTCACTCTATTCATGTATGCCGCTAAATTTGTTTGCGGAAAGGCGGACGACAAAGGAATAGTGGCGCCGGGCCACTATTTCACGGCCATCAACGTTCACAACGCATCGCCGACCAGGAAAATTGCTTATATCAAGCGATTCGCCATCGCGTTACCGGAGGAACGGCCTGGCAAAATCTCGAATTTCTTCGGCGGAATTTTAGGCCCCGATGAAGCGATGGGAATTGACTGCAACAATATCTACAAACACACCGGCCAAAACCCGGGAGTGTTTTTGGAGGGTTACGCGCTGCTGTACAGCCTCGGCGAGCTCGACGTGGTCGACATACACACTGCCGGGACACGCGAGGTGACCACCTTGCATACCGAGCGAGTGCCGGTGCGCCGGTTTGTGGTCGGCCGTGACAACGATGTGGCCCAAAGGATACTGCGGCAGGATAATCTTCAGTAAACGCGTTGTTCGTGTTCTGTTACGGCGTCCGCGTCTCGTGACCCAGCACCTTCTCGACGTAGGTTTTCATCTCGGGGTAGAGGTCAGTTCGTGCTCCGGCGGCCAGTAGTGTGTTCACAACTGGAGCATAGTCGATCCCGTCATCACCGTTGTAGGCGCACCACAAAGCCTGATCCAGGACCGTACCACCATAAGCGTTGAGTGCTTCAAGAGGCGCGCCGCACTCGAGCAGTAACTTGATCGTGTCGAGCTGACCGCCCACCACGGCCCAATGCAGGCCGGTGAGGTCGGTGTTCTCGCCGGCGCGAATATCCGCACCATTGGCAAGCAGAAACTCAACGACGTCATTTCGTCCAAACTCACAAGCCCACATAAAACCCCTTTCCATCTCTCCCCTGGTCGCGCTCGGTTTCAAGCCCCCCTCTTCGTTGAAAAAACTCTTAACCAGATCCAGTCGTCCTACGCCCGCTGCACCCTCGAGGTTTAATTCAGCACCGCGTTGGGCCAGGAAGGTGGCCGCTTCGGGCCGTCCATTGGCAAGACAACCAGTGACTGCCGCCCTACCACCGCCTGAGCCACCGTCGACTGCAGCACCGGCATCGATGAGCGCCTGCATTAGTTCAAGTTGTACGCCGGCGCGCTTTGGATGAATGCTTGTCGCCACCAGACCGAGTGTCGTCGAGCCACCGCCATACATAGCGGCGGTTGCATCGACCTCAGCGCCGGCCCGCAAAAGTACCTGCAAAACTTCAAGAGCGTTGTGCGGCGTCCGTTGACGATAATCTTCAACGCCGTTTGCGCCGACGTAATGCAACAGAGTGGCTCGATGAGTGCGCGTCGAACGCTGTCGAATCAATTCGGGGCTTTCTGCCTGTAGCTTTTCAAGTGTTTCAGTGTCGCCATTGATGACTGCATCAACCGCAGCTTCGAATTTCGAGGAGCTACCGTCTTTCAAAACTTCGAGGTGCTCCTGGAGTTTTGCCCAATTCTCGAAATGTTGTTCACGCGCGAGCACGAGTCGCGCATCCTCGAGCTTGAACGCCATGCTATCCGCTTTAGAATTAAAAATGTTGCTGAGGATGGGATGGCGCCGCGTAATAGCCATTCTGGCTTGCTGATCACCAGCACGCCATTCTTTGACGAGCTCGTTCGCTAGCGACTCATATAGTTCAAGGCTGGTAGTCGACGCAGTAAGGGCGCGTGCCCAAAGTTGTTCGAGATGGCTGGTAGTCATTTACTGTTCTTCTTTGCTTTGGCCTCAAAAGTGTGGCTGGCACCCCTACGTGGTGCAATCGGCTTCACCTCTTAATCCGGGGGTCTGCGCTTCGCTCCCACGTCGGGTTACTTTCCTTCGGGTTGTAATACCGCAGAATATCGCGCCGCAGGCGACTCTTGAGGAAAAGCCATTTTCTGCTTAGAGGCGTCTTCATCCGCAACGCGATAAGTTGATTTTTTGGCTATCAATCAATTGCCAGATCGTGCTCTTCCGATGGTGATGAAGTTCTGGCCAGCAAGATTCAACGTTGACTACGAAGACTTTGGACATTGGACATTGGACCTGGGACATCACATCCAGTATACCGAATTCACAGCAATGAACTGCTAGGCTATTATCGACCCTCATGAACAAACTAGTCGTCATCACGCTATTAGTGATTTTGGCCGCACCACAAGTAAGCATGCATGCGGGGGTGACCGCTTCAACCTCCACTGCTCAGACTGATTTCCCTTCTACCGACGCATTCGTGAAGTCTGTTTTGATAGGCGAGGGCGAACTCAGCAACAATGCTCGCGGCGATCTAAATAGCGACGGCCTTGAGGACTGGGTAGGAGTCATTCATAGAAGGCCTGCGAATGCTGCTCCGACTTACCAGTTGTACGTGCTGCTGCGTTCGGCGGGTGGCACCTATCGGCTTGCCGAAAAAACGCAGGAGGCGGAGATTGCGGGAATGGGTTGTTGCTGGCTCGAGGATCTGCAGGTTCGGCGTGGCAGCATCTACATACAAAACAACGCCAAGACCGCCGCCACAATGGAGGCAGCGAGGCATCAGTTCAAACTCCACCGTGGCCAATGGCGACTGGTCGGCATCCAAATCTACTTTACAGACCATACCCCCTCGGCGCCGGCAAACAAGGACACCGAAATGAACTTACTGACGGGACTTGTGATCGAGAAGACCCAGAAAGGTGAGCGCAAGCCAATCACGCGCCGGCGAAAGAAAACGTTCAAAGCACATTTTCTTAAAGACTTCGATTTCTTGAACGGCTTCGGAATTGAACAGTGACACCAAATCAGGTTGCCCTAGCCGCTGTCATCAGCGCTCCCTTTGAGTTATTCTTGCGTCACGCATTCACTTGAGTTTGGTTCGCACGAGTCGTTGCTTTCAAGGGGGCGCACATGTTTATTTCCCTTCTTTTCCTCGTCTGCTTTAACGCGTCAATTTCTCTGCCACCTGCGCCCCCGCAAGCGATAACGCCACAAGCTTCGTCGATTACGGGCGTCTATCGGATCGATATTCCGGCAAGCGACAAACTCTATTCAGTGGTGGCGAGTGCCTCCAGCAACGTTCCCTTTGCGGAACAACAGCGCTTCTTCATCGACCTGGCGGTAAGACTGACGCCGCCCGATCTTTTGGCTATCGAACAAAGGGGCACGCGCGTAAGCCTGGGCTCTTCGCGCGCGCCGCGGATGAGTTTCGTCGCGGACGGTGTCACCCGCAGTACTCGCGCTGCTGATGGACGTGTCGTCCGGGTTCGTTTTTCCGTAGAGCACGCTTCCAGAAATCAACGCCTGGTTTTTACTTCCAGCGGCCGGACTGAAGACAACTTCACGGTCACTTTTGAATCAATTGATAACGGTGCACGCCTGCGCGTGATACGAAGGATTGCCGCGGAAGGTTTGGATGAGCCACTGGTCATTCGAACCATCTACAACAAAATCTCGGATGTAGCGCGCTGGGAGATCTATGGCGAACCACAAGTCGCCAGCGCGTCTCCGGTAGCGCCGGCCGCTGCGCCGCCAGCGGTCGACGCAACGCCAAGAACCGATTCAGCCGCAGCCGATGTATTGCGTAGAGCGCTGAGCGATTGGATAAGGGCTACTAACCAACGCGATATTGAGAGGCAGATGTTGTTCTATGTGCCGCGGCTGCGAGCTTACTATCTCACCCGCAACACCTCGCGTGCTTTTGTACGTGAAGAAAAGGCGCGCGTGTTCGCGACCGCTTCCCTCATCGACATTCAAGCGGAGGAGCCGGAGATCATCTTCCGGGACGAGGGACGCACGGCGGTGATGCGTTACCGGAAGAGATATCGCGTCGAGAATGGCCGACAAAGCCGCCGAGGCGAAGTGATTCAGGAACTAAGGTGGCAACGCGTCGGTCAGGATTGGAAAATCTTTTCCGAGCGCGACATTCGAGTGTTACGAACCTCGCTCTAACGCGTTGGTTATTTGCCCAGTGGTAACGCGGTAGCTACTTAGCCGTAGTAACGCCGTAGCGGCTTAGGCCTGCGGCGGACTACTCCATATCAGCTCGCGTCAATATCAGCTCGCGCCCTGACTCTTCAGTCTCCTGTCTCCTGTCTCCGTCTACTGTTTACTGTTTACTGTCTACTGATTTACTATCTCGCCGTCCCGAAGCCTTCCGAGCCAGAGTCCACATCCATGAAGAAATCTATCGCTGTTCTCGTCACCCTTCTTCTGTTACCGGTCATCGATTTCCAGGCCGTCGTCCATCCGCGCGGACGCGTAGCGCCCCCCGCTCCCCAATATGCCGACAAGCTCGCCATCTTTGAGGAGTTCGTCAAGGAGCAGATGCAGAAGGACAAGATTCCGGGGCTCACGATTGGGTTCTTCAAGGATGATTTTGGTTGGGTAAAGGGTTTTGGTTACGCCGATGTCGAGAACAAGATTCCCGCTCGGCCCGACACCGCTTACCGTCTCGCGTCCATCACCAAGTCCTTTACCGGAACCGCCATCCTTCAGCTTGTCGAGAAGGGCCAGATGGATCTTGACGCAGAAATTCAAACCTACGTTCCGTCTTACCCGAAACAAAAATGGCCGGTGACCGTCAGGCAGCTTCTTGTTCACCTAGGCGGGGGTCAAACCGGTTCAGGCATCGGTCCCGAATACGTGACTTCGAAGGAGGTGGTCGCTCGAATCGCGCGGTTCCCGATTCAAAATGAACCGGGCGTCAAGTTTGACTATCAAACCAGTGGCTACAACCTGCTGGGAGCTGCGATCGAAGAAGTGACGGGCAAATCTCTGGGCCAGTATCTGCGGGAATCAGTCTGGACACCGCTGCTGATGACTGAGACTCGCATGGACAGTGTCCGCGAACTAATTCCCAACCGCGCGCGCGGTTACGAGATGGTGAATGGTGAAATACAGAACGCCAGGTTCCTCGATGTCAGCTCGCGCTTCGGCGGTGGCGGCGCAATCGGAACCGTGCCTGACTTGTTGAAGTGGGCCAGAGGTGTCGACTCGGGGAGCATCCTCGGCAAAGAAATGAATGCGACGATGTACACCCCTGTCGCGACTAAGGCAGGACGCTACGCCGGACTCGGCGACGGAGACTGGTATTACACGCCGGGATGGCTGGTGTTCCCGATCAATGGGCAGGCTGCGATTTGGAACGACGGCGGACAAGTCGGCACCAACACGGCGCTGCTTCGTGTTCCGTCTAAAAATCTGGCCATCGCGTTTGCAGGCAATCTGCAGGACATCGAGCGGATGCACTACATCAGGCGGCTCTACGAACTGATTACCGGTGAGCCCATGGCCCTTCCGGTGGCTACGCGAAACAAGGTTGACCAGTCGTTCTATAAAGGGTTGACCGAAACGTTTAATTACGGCTCGCTGCACTTCGATAAAACCCGGCAGACGCTTAGGGCGGACCCAAAACAACTGGCGCAGGCATTCGCCTACTTTAACCAGAAGGTCGATCGGCTCGCGTTGCAAAAGGATTATCAGGGAACGCTCAAAGCGATAAGCGACGGAAGGCACCCGGTAGCCGAGGCGGCCTTTATTACCGTGGGGTCATACATGGCGATGAAGTTAGCGGAGAAACACGGGAAGGCGCGCGCCAGTGTGTATCAGATGATGGGCGCGCCGGCATTCTTTGACGACTACATTAAGCTCTACCAGACAAATAAGAAGTTTCCTAAAGAGCTGCGATTCAAGAAACCATTCGAGACAACCATCGCGAAATGGAATCAAGACTGGACCCGAACCTGGACCGAGCAAACGCGAAAGTTGACCACAGCAGGCGAAACGGAACTGGTGGCGAGCGCGGATCAACTGAAGCAGACCTTCGCGGGCGCCGAGATCTATCCAGATCTTCAGGAGCCGCTGCTCAAGATCAAGCAGGGCCCGGGTTCACTGAAAGCAGTCAAGCTGGCCGTTGAACTCTATCCGCAGTCGGCCCGCGCCAATCTCGTTTGGGGTCTTTTCCTGGTTCTGCTGAGCGGAAGCAACGTGGATAAGGCATTGGTCGAGAAAGCTGTGGTTGAGAAAGAGCCGCCGCTGGTTTACCTGAAGAAATCGTTGGAGCTCGAACCTGAGGGCTTCGCTACCGCCGGCAACCTACGACAGATTGCTCGCGGTTGGATGGGTGAAGGCCGCAGCCTTGCTGACGCTGAGTTACTGTTGAAACTGGCGGTGCAGTTGCATCCTGAAAGTGGCACCCTCTATGAAGGCCTCGGAGAGATATATAACCAGCAGGGATTGAAAGATCAGGCTATCGAGTTCTACAGCAAAGCGCTGCAATTCGACCCTAATCTGAAGCAAGCAAAAGAAGCGCTGGCAAAACTGCGCCCTTAGACAAAAAAATTCCGTCGGCTGCCGATGTCTCGTCAACGACGGTTGATTCAATCGTCGCTAACGCGACGAGATAGCCTTTGAGGCTTCTCGATCCCGGCCTTGAAAGGCCGGGCTAAATTCATTTCGACGCTACGCGTCGAGAGCCAGTTCGTCTTTTCCCTTCGCTCTTTGCTCTTTGCTCTTTGCTCGTTGGAGAGTCGTCAGTTCCTGAAGCCCTAATGCGCGCCAGCGGTGGCGCCCGTATCGATCAACTGATCGGGCTGGAGATCTGCAGTTTGCTTCCGGGCGAGGAGTTTTCCGGTGGCAGCGACCTCGTAATCTGGCTCGCCGTGAAAGGCCCATTCATAGCGCCCAAAAAGAAAACACGACACGCGACTCCCAAGCTGCGACAGGATCCGTTTGCCGTCAGCGGTAGTTTTCCTCTCTCGACTCGCAACAAAGCTTTCGCCATTGGGCGCCAGGTAGATGCCACGCTCTCGTAATTGCTTCATGCCTGTCTACTGGGCATCAGCTGTGCCGACCACTAAATCGCCCGTGTTGTATCAGGCCGTGTCCTGTAAATAGACCAAGAGGTTCATCTCATGCTCGAAACCGTTTATGAGCGACGAGTACGACCTTTTGAGTTGCCCACGCACAGAGCAAGCTAAAGCTTGTACTC
The DNA here is from genome assembly GCA_963728625.1 of Pyrinomonadaceae bacterium. Classification (GTDB taxonomy): domain Bacteria; phylum Acidobacteriota; class Blastocatellia; order Pyrinomonadales; family Pyrinomonadaceae; genus PSRF01. The sequence continues at coordinate 252,721 of CAVSKU010000010.1, read as the reverse complement.
TAAACACGCGAGTTGTCACAAAACCCTGGAAGGAACGTTTTGACAGTTCGGACAAAAGTAGACGATGCGCGTCCGTTCCTCTTCATCTTCAAGTCGGTCCGGGTTAAAGGTAGGTTGCCTCAGTTGCCTGATTGATGCGCCACAGCGCAAGCAAGGCAAATTCGTGCGACGAAAAACCACATGTCGCGTGCCCATTTCGCGACCCGCCTGGTAAACGAGCGAGTTATCCTCACTCATGCGCAGCCGATCCTCTTCGCCAGCCGTTGCTTTGGACAAATAAGCGCGCTGGGCCAGCTCATGCGCCTCCCGCGTCAGACAGCGGAGTTCGCGTTCAGTTAGATCACCAACTCTTCGCCACGGATTCACGCGGCAATTAAAAAGCACTTCGGCGCGCAAATAGTTTCCCAGTCCCGCCAGGATGCGCTGATTCAAGAGCGCCGCACCGATGGGCAGGTCAAGGTGTTCCGGTAGCCGCAGGCGTCGCCGAAATTCGCGTTTATTAAACTTGCCGTTTGCGGGAATTATGTCAGGGCCAAGCGTGGCAAGGTTTTCAATTTGCTGATAGGGATTGCCTTCCCCGACATTGAAGATCGGAGCTGAGAAAAGTATGGCGGCTCTGTCTTCCACAAGTATCCGAGCGCGTTCGCGCCGGTCCTTTTCGACCGGCAGCGGCAAGACTTCAGCTTCTCCTGACTGGCGTTTGGTTCGTTTTGTCGCGCGTGCACCAGCGGTTGCTTTAACCGAAAAAACCTGCCAACGGCCCCACATCATCAGATGTGAGTGAAAGAAAAACCCGCCTTCGATATATCCAATTAAATGTTTGCCGTGCGAGGTGACCCTGAGAACGCGACGGTTAATGAGGCGATCGCCGTGCTCGCTCAGCCAGGCGCGCGCGTCGCGAGTACGTGCCTCAAGCGATTTGATCCGGTGACCGCTAAGCGCTTGATCGAGGGCGTCAGCATATCTTCTAACTTCAGGACCTTCCGGCATGGATAAAGTTTGAGGTCGGATGTTTGAGTCACGAGTTTCGGGGGTTGGAGGCTACAATTGCGGCGTTACACTGTCAAGAGACCCTTCAATTGAGGACAGATGCTGCAGATCAAAGGATTGACGAAAACATACGCGGGTGGAGTTCAGGCGCTCAAAGGTATTGACCTTGAAGTGCCTTCGGGAATGTTTTGCTTGCTGGGTCCGAATGGTTCAGGGAAGACAACGTTGATGAAGATCCTCGCCACGTTGCTCGAACCAGATGCGGGTGCCGCTGAGATGAATGGTCTGAACCTGCTCAGTCGAAAGACTGAAGTGCGCCGGACCTTGGGTTATCTACCACAGGAATTCGGCCTCTACCCAACGCTTACCGCCGAGCAGACGCTTGATTACCTCGCTAAGTTGAAGGGCGTTTCGAATGCAAGAGAAAGGAAATTGTTAATTGGAGGCCTTCTAGAGCGCGTCAATTTATCCGGAGAAAGGGGCCAGAGGGTCGGTGGATTTTCCGGCGGCATGCGTCAGCGTCTGGGGATTGCGCAGGCTCTAATCGGCGAGCCGACGTTGATTATCGTTGATGAGCCGACGGCAGGACTCGATCCGGAAGAGCGTGTTCGTTTTCATAACCTGCTTTCGGAAACGGTGCGCGAAGGAACGGTAGTGATACTTTCAACCCACATCGTCTCGGATGTTGCGCACCTCTGCACTCACATGGCAGTCATTCGACAAGGCCGGATTCTCGCCGCGTGCGAGCCACAGTTGGCACTCGATGGGCTTAAGAATATTGTTTGGGAGGGCACCGTGACACTCGCGGCGATGCCGTTTCTAAAGTCTCGGTATCAGGTAATCTCGTCTCAGATGTTCAACGGGCAGCCTCGCCTTAGAGTCGTTTCAAACCACGAAAGACCCAGTGAAGAGTTTGTGCCCGTCAACCCCACGCTTGAGGACTACTATTTGAATCTCGTAATGCAATCCAACGGTGAAAATGTCGCCGTTTCAAGCTAGCCACCGATTTGCGCTGCTCTGCGTCAAAAGTATGGCTGATGACTATTAGTCGGTTGTGAGCGAATAAAAGCGCCGCCACGAGCAGGAAGATGAACAACATGAGCTTTTCCGGACGCGACGTCAAACGCGATTTCAGCCTGGAGGGCTGAGAGACAGTAGCCGGTGGTCGCAGACCACTGGAACCGGAGCTAGAGAGTTGAGGCATCCTGAAGGGATGCCAGAACTCTTTTATTTTCTGGCACCCCTGCGGGGTGCAATCGACTCACCTCCTGACCGGAGGTCTGTGCTTCGCTCCGACCTCCGGCTACTTTCTGTCAACCCTTCGGGTTGTAATACCGCGTTGCGAGACATTTGAGGCAAAGCCGACTTACGCTGTTCCTTTAATTGAGAACTTCGAAAACGCTGGAACAATGAGAAACTCCTTTCAATCTTCCTTTGTTGCAGTGTTCCAGGCAGAAATCCTGCTCAACTCCAAACGCGTCGCGCCCTACGCTTTGATATTGCTGTTCACCGGGCATGCGTTGCTTTGGTGGGGTTGGGGCGCGGCGGCGTCGTTTGGTTGGGCCGTTAACAGCGACTTCAATATCGTCAGAAACCTACAGGGCTTCTCATTTCTTCTGGGATTACCAATCTTCAATGCAGTGCTGATGGGAGACCCGGTCATTAGAGACTTTCGCACCGGGATCGATCCTTTGATTTTTTCCAAACCCATCAGTCGCGCTTCTTATCTGTTCGGCAAATTCTTCGGCAACCTCATCGTCCTCGTCTGTTGTCAATCAGCATTCGTGCTTACGATGATACTGCTCCAGTGGGTTCACCTCCCGCGTCTAGTAATGCAGGACGTAAAGATCCTTCCTTACTTCAAACACTTCTTCTTCTTTGTAGTCATTTCGCACCTCGTTCTGGCGGTTGTCTATTTCACAATTGGAACGCTCACGCGAAGCGCGCGGATCGTTTACATCCTGGCCGTCGCTTTTTATCCACTTTATATTGCTTATCAGCTCGTGTTTCTGCGGAGTTTGCCGCAGCGCTGGCGGATTCTCCTCGACCCGATGCTGCTGGGCTCAGGCGACGTCCCGCGCGCGCGCTGGGTCGAGGCTGCCTGGATTAATCAGATTGCGGTGGTTTACAGCTCGGACATGATTCTTAACCGCGTTCTTATGATTGTCGCTGTGGCCCTGTGTCTACTGTTGCTTTACCTGCGATTCTCCATCGCCGAGCGATCGCGGGCATCCGGCTCCTTCACTCTGCTCAGCCCTTCTTCCACCAGCAAAAGTATTCATTACGACAGCGAAACCTTTGAAAGTAGTTCGAGAAGGTTTGTTAACCAACTTGACGACGAGGTAATCAGACGGCGTCAAGTAGTAATGCTTCCGGAAGTGGTAAAAGTTAACCATGGTATTACCGCTACCTTTAAGAAGATTTTCGCCGCCACTGGAATCGAGTTGAATTTGCTGCGGTATGAGAAGAGTCTAATTGTCCTGATTCCCCTCGCGGTTCTGCTTTCGTTCTTGTCACTTCCCTTTTCGGTAGGTGTGACGAGTGGCTCGGTTTCCACGGCGTTCGCGGTCAATACCGCCCAGGGATCCTTGTTCTTCTTACTCGGAGTAATTGTTTTTTACGCGGGCGAAGCGATGGCTCGAGATCGTGAAGTCAGAGTTGAGCCTATTTTGTGGAGTGCGCCTGCGGCGAATCCTGTCTTTCTGCTCTCAAAGTTTTTCTCAACGTTTTTGCTGGTGCTCTTTCTGCTCTTACTCATTGCATTAACTGCAATGCTCACCCAACTGTTGCGAGGGCACACTCCCATTGAAGTTTGGCCGTACCTGATTCTGCACACTGTCATTCTTATTCCGAGTCTGGCGTTGATGACGGCGGCTTGCCTTGCTTTGAGCGTGATACTACGAGAGAAATATCTCGCTTATGCGGTTACTGTCGCCCTCGGTTCAGCATTGTTCTATCTCTACAACCAGGGCTATAACCACTGGCTCTACAACCCTTTTTTGTATGGTCTCTGGACTGAGGTTGATCTGGCAGGAACAACCGCTGCATTCCAACGCATTCTTGGTCTCCGCTTGTACTGCATTGGACTAACACTCTTCTGTCTTCTGATTGCACATCTATTCTTCCCACGCCGGCCACGCAGCCTTTAGATGTACGTCTGCTCCGCAATGTCGTAGTCCAGATCTCCATGTACCTTTGAGTCCTCTGTGACTCTGTGGTGAAAACCATTGATTCTTCTTTTGATTTCCACGGCCAACTTGCTCTCAGTATCTCTCTCCTGACACTATGACCCTCACCCGGAAATAATGAGCACCGCAACCAGCAACGAAGACAAAGTTCAGAAGAAGCGAGTTACTCCCGCGGCGGCCTGGAGAGATGCGCGTGAATTAATTTGGGCGCATCGGTACCGGCTGGCACTCGGCATGGGCCTCATGATCCTGAACCGGTTGATGGGTCTGGTATTGCCTGCGAGCTCCAAGTATCTAATCGACGACGTAATTCTGAAGCAGCGCGCCGAATTGTTAGTGCCTCTGGCACTTGCTGCCGGCGGCGCAACGCTGATGCAGGCCTTAACTTCGTTCTCGCTCTCGCAGGTGTTGGGTGTGGCCGCTCAGCGCGCTATCACCGAGATGCGCAAGAGTGTTCAGCAACACGTGGCCCGCCTCCCTATCAGATACTTCGACTCGACGCAGACGGGCATCCTCATCTCGCGCATCATGACCGACGCTGAGGGCATTCGAAACCTCGTAGGCACAGGTTTGGTGCAACTCGCCGGAAGCCTCGTAACAGCGGCAATCGCACTGGTCGTCTTGTTTTACCTGAATTGGAAATTGACTTCGGTGACGCTGCTGGCGCTGGCTGCCTTTGGCGGGGTCATGGCGCTGGCTTTCAAGAAACTGCGCCCGGTGTTTCGGGAACGAGGAAAAATTCACGCAGAAGTTACTGGTCGTCTTACGGAGTCGCTGGGCGGCATACGCATAGTCAAAGCTTATGCTGCGGAGAAACGAGAACAACTTGTGTTCGCGCGTGGCGCGCACCGTCTTTTTAGAAACATTGCGCGCTCGATGACGGCGATATCAGGTGTGACAGCTTTCTCAACTGTGATCGTCGGCATTATCGGGGTGATTCTGATCCTAATTGGTGGCCGCGATATTTTGGCGGGCCAGATGACCCTTGGCGACTTTTTCATGTACATGATCTTTACCGGACTGGTCGCGATGCCGCTCGTCGAAATCGCTAATATCGGCACGCAGATCACCGAAGCGTTTGCGGGACTGGATCGCATACGCGAGATTAAGCGGATGGCGACCGAAGATGAAGACGATCCCAACCGGCGAGGTCTCGACGAAATTACCGGCGAGATTGAATTCAAGGATGTCAGCTTCGAATACAATGACAACACTCCAGTGCTGAAGCACGTTTCTTTTCAGGCGCCTGCCGGCTCAACCACTGCCCTGGTTGGCTCAAGCGGTTCCGGCAAGTCCACGATGATTAGTCTGGTAATGGCCTTTAACCGGCCCATCTCCGGTGAGGTAACAGTCGACGGACTCGATTTGGCATCGCTGCGACTGAGGGATTATCGCAATCAACTCGGCGTAGTTTTGCAGGACAACTTTCTTTTCGACGGCACTATCGCCGAGAACATAAGTTTCTCGGAACCGCACGCCACTCGTGACGAGATCATCGCGGCCGGGCGCATCGCACACTGCGAGGAGTTTATTAATGGCTTCGCCGATGGATATGACACTATCGTCGGCGAGCGCGGTGTGAAGTTATCTGGCGGTCAGCGCCAACGCGTGGCGATAGCGCGTGCAATCCTCGCCAACCCTCGGATTCTGATATTGGATGAGGCAACTTCGAGCCTCGACAGCGAAAGCGAGGCGATGATTCAGGACGGTCTGCAGTCGTTGCGGCGCGGTCGCACTACTTTTGTAATAGCACATCGCTTATCGACGATTCGCAGTGCCGATCAGATCCTTGTGCTGGAGGCCGGTGAGATAGTCGAACGCGGCACGCATGAAGAATTGCTGGCTGCGGGCGGTCGTTACAAGCAACTTTACGACAAGCAATATCACTTCGAGCGAAACCAGTTTATTAATCCAGGAGAAGACTTCACGCCTGAACCGGCGAAACCAGCGGCGCAGGCTGTTGAGAGCGGTGGAATGCCGACCAATCTATGATGAACAATCACTCTATGATGAGCAATCCACCGTGCCACTGCGTGAGAAATTAGATTTTTCATTTGTCATTTGTCATTTCTCATTTTTCATTTAAACCCCGTGATAACAATTCCGATTTCAGGGCCCTTTGCATTAAGAGGTGGCCACGAATACTGGGAGGTGGGTCGACCAATTCAGAGCCGGGAGCGATAGCGACCGGATGCAAGGTTTACCAAGACTCTTGCATCGGGGGTCGACCAATTCAGAGCCGGGAGCGTTAGCGACCGGATGCAACGTACACCACCAACAACTGTGGGGGGCGACGCATTCAGAGCCGGGAGCGGTAGCGACCGGTTCTGAATTTGTCGACCCACACTGCAAGTCATGTAAGTCAACGATCGTTCGCACTTCGCGCTCATTGCGGGCGTCCAGCCCGAGCTCTTCAGTCTTAACGTTGAGCGTGACAGCCATCACGAATGGCGCTTCTGACCAGCGGTCTTTCCGGCCTTCGTAGAGTCATTTTTCTCCTCTAACCCAGCGGACATTTCTCACCTTTGTTGCATCATAGATTGTGACAGCTTGACGAGGCCGGACGATTCATAGCGCGTATGCGGTGAGCAGTTGGCAGACGAGCAGTCAGCAGTATCCGGTGCCTCGTTACGCTGCTTTTTTTGTGCCATCAAGACGCTTAGATAACGGTTCGCTCAAAATGACATTGGGCGTTGCAATACAAGACACCAAGAACGCGAGAGTATTTGCCTAAACGACGAGCAGAGGGCGAGAGAAAAATGACAGAGATCAGACGCCATTCACTACTCTTCATCGCAAGCTTGAGCATCGTGCTGGCAGTGACGCTTTTCGTTTTGCCCGGATTCAAGAAACGGGGGCATCGGAGCTACACCAGCTACCTTCCCAACACCGCCAGCGCACAAGCCGCCGAAGTCAACCCCTGGACTCTCGCGGTCGCCAAGATCAAGGAGGATCGTGGCGAACCGACCGGCAAGCAGGCCAAAGTCGATATTCCTCATCAGGTGCGCCACTACAGCGATTCGCGCCGCTTTCTGGCGATTCAGGTGGCGGAAGTAAAAGAACACGCCCTGCGGACCCCGCAGGACCTTGTTGAACTGGGCGCCATGATTGCGCGCGGTGAGATGGTGTCGCTGGAGCCCGTTAGCGAAAATTACCTTCTCTTCGGGGTGGGCGGAAACGCCGATAAGGACCTTTTTACGCGCTTCGAAAACGGCAAGAGCATCAATCTCTACAACGAAGAGGGGCTGCGGAAGGAAGAGGCACGTCTGGCGGCATCGACCGCAGCGCTCGGTAAAGAGATCGCAAGTCTCAAACAGGAGCTCGCCGGGTTAACCAAACGCGAGCGTTCGCGGCGCGGAAAACTGCAGTCTCAAGTGGCGGCTAATGAAAAGACACTGAAAGCAGTGCGGGAAAACAAAGAGCTGCTTGATCGCCACTATGGTGCTCCCGAGAGACGCACCCAGCTTTTTAGCGAGTATGAGTCTCTTGCTCGTCTTGCGAAGAGCTTACCCGGTCGCGACTTCAATATCGAAGATCCGGTCGGCCGTCGAGACCTGAAGGTGCGATTGCTCAGCTCTATGCGCCCCGAAGCGTTCAGCGTTCTGAACGAGGTGGCCCGCGTTTATCGCGAGAAGTTTGACCGTCCGCTTCCGATAACCTCCTTGGTGCGGCCGGACGAGTATCAGCTCGAACTGAGCAAAACGAATCCGAACGCCACACGCATTGAAACGCCACCACATTCCACCGGTCTCGCGTTTGACATTTATTACCGCTACATGTCGGCGGCCGAACAGGCCCACGTGATGTCGCACCTGGCAAAGTTAAAAGACGAGGGGCGGATTGAAGTATTGCGCGAGAATCGTGACCACTACCACGTTTTCGCTTTTGTCGATGGCGCCCGACCGGGCGAGACACTAATTGCCGCGTCAATGGGCGGCAGTGCTGCACCGAAGGCGAAACAATCTCATCACGCCGAGCCCGCAACGAAGTCAAATAAAAAGGCCACCAAGGCTAAGGCTAGTAGCAGGGTCAAGGCAAAGGGTAAAAGAGCTCGCAGGTAATAGCACACGTACACCAACACCGCGCTTCAGCGCGGTGAGAGGAGTGTGAAAATCGCATTAGAAACCGTTTAAACGGTTTCCGTTTGGGTTAGAGCTTCGAGTCACCGGGCTAAAGCCCGATGCTAATAGAAAGGGCGGACCCCACGGTCCGCCCTTTAAGGTAAGTGAAGCCGGCGGGTTTACTTTTTCGCTTTCAGTTCAACCAATTCCTTCTCCAAACGATCAATCTCGTCTTGAACACCTTCCTTGAAGTCCGGGTTACTCAGTGTTCCAAGAGACTTTTTGAGCGCCATTAATCGGGCCACAGTCAAAGCCTGAGCTGCCGGCACATCAACATCAGGGCTCACGCCCGTGCCTTCCCAGTTGGTTTTAGTTATCGGATTGATGGCCCGGCCGCTCGGGACAAAAACGTTGAAGTGCTCATGAACGCGACGAGGCCCACCCGGATGTGCGCCGCCGCCTGTCGTCTCGCCTACGATGGTGGCACGTTTGAGGTTCTTCAGGTTGTAGGCGAACTCTTCTGCGCCGGAGAAGGTGCGCTTGCTGGTGAGTACATAAACGTCCTTATTCAGGTAGCGCTTCCCAGCGACCTCTTTGCGTGTCCAAAACTCGTCGGTGCGATTACCTTCGCGCCAGTAAAGGTCGTTAAGGTGCACCGGCTCGGGCCCGAAAAGGTAAGAACACACGAGCGCTACCATTGCCGGATTACCGCCACCGTTGCCGCGCAGGTCGATTATTAAGGCATCGGTGCCGTTAAGAAAGTTCATGGTAGAGGCAACGGTCTCGGCGCCAAGGTCTGCATCGAAGAATCCCCAGAACTCCACGTAGCCGATGTTGCCGCGCAAGCGCTCGACCTTATTGAAACCGTGATTCATCCAGCCCAGCTCCCGTCGTGTTTCTTCGCGCTCAGCAGCAGTTGGCTCGCGCCGCGGTCCCCTTACGGGAATCGGTTGGTGGGAATACCGCACTCGGAGATGCTTGTCTTTACTCACCGCTTGTAAATGACTGGTTAGGGTTTCCGCCAAAGCGCGCGCGCTCACAATCTGATCGTACTCCTTCCTGGCCACTCGTTCGCGAACAGAGTCTTCCATCTTCTTCGCCACTTCGGGAAAAACGTACGAATCGTTGAGGCTTTTTAAGACTCCCTCGATAACCTGCGTTCTAGTTGCCGCATCGATGGTCCGGTCTGGAGGTTGGGTAGTCTGTTGTGCTGTCATCACCTGCGGCGCACCCAAACAAAAAAGTGTTAACGCGATAAAAGTTATTGCCGACGAGAATTTGGACATTGATCAAATCTCCTTTGCAGTTTCAACAATGGGGTGTTTAAGGGCATATAAGCTTGGGAGCTACGAACCTTTACGCCTGGTGACCAGGCCATGAAGTAGCAAGTCAGCCACGGCAGCAGCTCTCTCCTCCACCGCTTCCCGCTCGCCAAGTTCGGTCGTGCTGAGGCTGTAAGGAAGCAGCCCGTTTGTCGCATTCAGCAGTGCGTAAGCAACGTTGAGCGCATCGTCAAATTCCAACTCACCCGAGTCGCGTCCATTATTCAAGACCGCAACGAGAATTTGCGCTTCTTCGTCAAAGTAACGCGCGCGACGCGCGAGTAAACCTGGCCGCAGCGCAGCCAATAGGTCGTTCAAGCTCTGCGTGTAGTGCTGAATGCTATCGAAACGAAAGAGTACTCGGGTTAAAAGCATTTCGCGGAGACGCTCAGCGGCGCTTGCGTTCGACTGCGCAATTTTAAGGAGACGTTCTTTGAGCCGCTCGACGATTCTGTCAATGTGGGAGAGCACCACCTCTTCCTTGCTCGCGAAATGGAGGTAGATGGTTCCCTTTCCGATACCGGCCTCAGTGGCTATGTCCTCGACTGTCATCTTCCGGTAACCGTACCGGGCAAGCAGGATGTCAGTAGCGTCGAGGATTGCGTCTCTCACATCCTCTTTGGTCGTTATTTCGAGCATTTCAGAGTGTTTGACTGATGACTGAATTTGAACTTCAGTCATTAAAGACGTTGTGGCCGTCGAAAAGTTCCCAAAGATTTGGCCGGATGGTCGAGAGCTGCTTTTTTCTTCTCGTGGCAATGCGTGTAATCTGTGGGGCTTTAATCCATTCCGAAAGTCGGCACTGATGAGTTGAACTTTTATTCGCTTGCCCATTAACACCGGCCTTTAGGCCGGTGGAATTAGAAGGGAGTTCAAACCGGAAACCGTTTAAACGGTTTCCAAAGAGGGGTGGTGCTATCTCACCGGGCTGAAGCCCGGTGTTAACGAAATAGCTAAGAACCAACTGTCTCAATTAGAAGAGAAGTCTGAAAACGAGTTTATGAGCACAGAGCCAAACAAAATTATTTATTCAATGGTAGGCGTCAGTAAGTATTACGACAAGAAGCCGGTCCTCAAAGACATCTATCTGTCCTATTTCTACGGCGCCAAGATCGGCGTGATCGGACTGAACGGCTCAGGTAAATCATCTTTGCTGCGCATCCTCGCCGGAATCGATAAGGACATCAATGGCGAGACTGTTATCTCGCCTGGTTACACGGTGGGATACCTGGAGCAGGAACCACTGCTCGACGATTCCCGCACCGTTCGTGAAGTGGTCGAGGAAGGCGTGCAGGAGACTGTCGATCTGTTGAAGGAGTATGAAGAGATCAACGCCCGGTTCGGCGAGGAGATGTCTGACGACGACATGGACCGCTTGCTCGCGCGGCAGGGACAGGTACAGGAAAAACTCGATGCTCAAGATGCATGGGATCTGGATTCTCGTTTGGAGATGGCGATGGATGCTTTGCGCTGTCCTCCCGCTGACACACCAGTAAAGATATTGTCCGGAGGTGAACGGCGGCGCGTCGCGTTGTGCCGCCTGCTGCTGCAGAAACCTGACATCCTGCTATTGGACGAACCAACTAATCACCTTGATGCGGAGTCAGTCGCCTGGCTTGAACATCATTTGCAGAGCTATGCGGGCACCATCATCGCAGTAACCCACGACAGATATTTTCTCGATAACGTTGCTGGTTGGATCCTTGAGCTTGATCGCGGCGCCGGCATTCCCTGGAAGGGCAATTACACCTCCTGGCTGGAACAAAAGCAGGAGCGGCTGCGACGTGAAGAGAAATCCGAAAGCGAACGGCAAAAGACGCTGCAACGCGAGCTCGAGTGGATTCGCATGTCGCCCAAAGCTCGCCGCGCCAAAGGTAAGGCAAGGATCAACGCCTATGAGTCGCTGCTGGAAAAAGATCTAGAAAAGCGGCGCGAAGATTTGGAGATTCATATTCCGCCTGGGCCGCGGCTGGGGAACGTTGTGATTCAAGCTGATGACGTTAGTAAGGCCTATGGTGATCGCCTGCTGGTGGAGAACATGACTTTCTCGCTTCCTCCCGGCGGCATTGTCGGCGTGATTGGACCAAACGGGGCCGGCAAGACTACGCTTTTTCGGATGGTCACGGGCCAGGAACAACCGGACAGTGGTGCCATAAAGATAGGTGAGACGGTAACGCTGGCTTATGTGGATCAAAGTCGGGCGCTGGATTCCGAGAAAACAATTTGGCAAGAGATCAGTGGCGGCGCCGATATGTTGAAACTAGGAAACCGCGAGGTAAATTCTCGCGCCTATGTTGCTCGATTTAACTTCTCCGGCTCCGACCAACAGAAGAAGGTCGGCATGTTGTCAGGCGGCGAACGAAACCGTGTGCATTTGGCGAAGATGCTGAAAGAAGGAGCGAACGTCTTGCTGCTCGATGAGCCGACCAACGATCTTGATGTGAACACCCTACGAGCGTTGGAAGAAGCACTGGAGAACTTTGCCGGTTGCGCGGTGGTGATTTCTCACGACCGTTGGTTTCTGGACCGGATCGCGACCCACATCCTCGCATTTGAGGGTGACAGTAAAGTCATCTGGTTTGAAGGTAACTATTCTGAATACGAAGCGGATCGCAAGGAGCGTCTTGGCGCCGCCGCAGAACAACCTCATCGCATCAAGTATCGCCAACTCACCCGCGGTTAATTGCGATCATCAGCTTCGGTTATTCCATATCGTGCATTAGGCCGCGCCTGAGTTCGCACATCGGTTACGCCTCCCGCAACGCCTGCTCAGAAATATTCTCCACTGCACTCAACTACATAAATAGTTAGACTTCCGGCAACGAGCTGCATCAATCCGGATGCTGGCACGGTCATTGCTAAATCACTGGCGAGCGCGTCGAAGACTGCGGAAGTTGTGCAGCGGCGGCGCGCTAACTAGTGCGAGGCCCAACGTTTCAGTTGTTATGCGAGGGTTGAAATGAAAAGAAACAGCACCAACCGAATCACCACCACTTTTGCGAGTGTCCTCGTGGTGTTGACTCTTCTTGCCGCGACAGTTGTTCCCACGCTCGCGCAGGCCAGACGTAGGCCGGTCCGACGTCGAACGCCCGTGCGGCGTGTTGTCAAACCGGTTGTGCCGGCGCCTGTCTATTACAACGTCAACGCGGGTCAGGTTATCAACGTGCGAATGAATCAGACAATCACGTCGGAAACAGCAAGAGTGGGCGATCAATTTATTACCATTGTCACGGTTCCGGTTTATGCCGGCGGCGTTGAAGTAATACCCGCGGGCAGCGAGATTGTTGGGCGTGTGACAACTGTGGAACGCGCCGCGCGGAAAAGTAAAGCCGGCTCAATCGGCGTTCACTTTGTTTCATTGCGTTTACCAACGGGAATAGCGCGCGCACTTAACGGGGACTTAACCGACGTTACCAACAGCGACATCACAGCCGATAACGAAGGCGAAGTTGAAGGTCGCTCAGCTACGAAACGTAACGTTGTGTTCATAGGTGGTGGCGCGGCCACCGGTGCGCTGATTGGAGCAATTGCCGGCGGCGGCAAAGGCGCGGGCATTGGGGCCGGTGTCGGAGCGGGCCTGGGAGTTGCCGGAGCGCTTTTCTCGAAAGGTCACGAAGCGGTGGTGAAGTCGGGCACGGAGTTTGGGGTTGTATTAAATCAACCGCTTTCGTTACCGGCAGCAAACGTTCGTTAGTTTTTCAAGTCGCAAACTATAGGGTTTGCGTAAGGCATCGGCGGCCCTCGCGGTTGTCGATACGGAGGGAGCCCGCAAGCGAAGGGGAGAGCGCGGGCGGGCTTCCAACAAAATGTGGGACAGGCATTCCTGCCTGTCCGCGTACCTAAGGACAGACAAGAATGTCTGTCCTACCAAACCGGCCGCCCCAGTAATAACGTAAGCAGGCGGCCAAATAGGAAACCCGTCGCGAAGGGAGAGCGCGGCGGGTTTTCTTGCTGTAGAACAGGCCTTCCTGCCTGTCCATTTTTCTTTGTTAGTATCGACGGGAGGACAGACAGGAATGTCTGTCCTACTGAGCTGCGGCGTTGCGATGCTTTGTTTCGGTTAGGCGCGTGTAGTCAGGATTGAGATAAACCAATCGGCCGCCCACAATCGTCGCAACCGCTGCTCCAGTCATCGTCCGACCATCAAAGGGCGTATTGCGACTGTTAGACCGCGAGGTCTTGACGTCAAAGACCCATTCACACGCCGGGTCAAGAATTGTTAGATCAGCGTGAGAACCAGCAGCCAGGCTGCCGCGCTCCTTCAAGCCAAAGATCCGTGCCGGATTCGTCGAACACAGCTCAACCAGCCGCTCGATATCAATTACGCCTTGATTAACGAGGTCAAAGGCCAGGCCAATCGCAGTCTCCAACCCGGTAATACCGAAAGGCGCACGGTCAAACTCCAGAGCTTTCTCGTCGGCGTGATGTGGAGCATGGTCGGTTGCAATCGCGTCAATCGTTCCATCTCTTAATCCTTCCAATAACGCGTCAACGTGATCCTGGCTTCTCAGCGGCGGGCTCATTTTCCTGTTGGTGTCGTAGCCGGCCAGACCTTCGTCAGTCAGCGTCCAGTGATGTGGAGTTACCTCACATGTCACCGGCACACCTGCTTCCTTAGCGCGACGAATTGCCTCGATCGAGCCGCGCGTTGAAACATGCGCGATATGTACGGGGGCGGCGGTGAGTTTCGCCAACACGCAATCCCGAATCACCTGCACATCTTCGGCAGCCGCCGGCATTCCTTTTAGACCGAGTATCAACGACCAGCGCCCTTCGTGCATGACGCCGCCGGCACTTAAGGACGGATCCTGGCAATGGTCAATTACCGTTAGATCGAACCCGCGCGCATATTCCATCGCGCGGCGCATCATGCCGGCGTTAGAGACTGCGCGGCCATCGTCCGACACCGCCACGATGCCCGCACTCTTCATCTCGCCCATTTCTGCGAGCTCAATTCCCTGAGAGCCCTTCGTCAGTGCCCCGATCGGAAACACATTCGCGAGCTGCGCACGCTCCGCCTGTTCAATGATGAAGCGCGTAACGGCTGCACTGTCGTTTACCGGATCAGTATTGGGCATCGCACATACGGTGGCCCAACCACCCGCCACCGCCGCGGCAGCGCCGCTGGCTATTGTTTCCTTGTATTCGGCGCCTGGTTCGCGCAGGTGCGTGTGCAGGTCTATGAAACCGGGGGCAACAATCAACCCGGTGGCATCAAGCACCTCAATGTCGCGTGGCGCTGTTTCACCGCGTTCAAGCACACGAGCCACCCGCCCGTCTTCAACGAGCAGGTCTCGTCCCGTGTTAATCCCCTGGGAGGGATCGACGAGGTAACCATTTGTAATCAGCAGCTCCATCTTTCTTATCGACACTATCGCAATGCGCTTGCTGTGCGGCTTGTCTCAGTGACCTTTCTCGTCTAGATCGGTGCGGGAGCCGCCGGCGAGCAGATAGAGCACTGCCATGCGCACAGCGACGCCGTTCGTCACCTGATCAAGAATCATCGAACTGCTGCCGTCAGCGATCTCTGAGGCGATCTCAACCCCACGGTTTATCGGCCCGGGATGCATCACAATGGCGTCAGTCGCTGCCCGCTGCAAATGTTTTGGGTGTAGACCATAGTGCACGGCATACTCTCTCATGGACGGAAAAAACGCGGCATCCTGTCGCTCGCGTTGAATGCGAAGAATCATCACAACGTCAGCGCCGTGGATTGCATCTTCAATTCTCTTTTCTACCGACAATCCGTTCTCAACCAGCTCGCTGAACTCGTCAGGAACGAGCGTTCCCGGGCCTGCTACTGAAACTGTCGCGCCCAACTTCGTTAGCAGATGAATATTCGAACGGGCGACGCGCGAATGAAGCACGTCTCCGATGATTGCGACCTTCAAACCTTCGATGCGCTGTTTGTATTCCCTGATTGTTAGAGCATCGAGCAGCGCCTGAGTGGGATGCTCATGCGAACCATCCCCCGCGTTAATGATTGGGGCGTTTCCCATTTTTGCCAGTTGCTGTGGCGCACCTGCCATCGAGTGGCGCACGACGATGCAGTCGGGCGACATCGCTTCCAGGTTACGGGCCGTGTCCAACAAGGTCTCCCCTTTGCTAACGCTGGAGGTTGACACGCTGATGTTGACGGCGTCCGCGGAGAGGCGTTTGGCAGCAATTTCAAATGAGGTTCGCGTGCGAGTTGATGGTTCAAAAAAGAGGTTGATGACGGTGCGCCCGCGAAGCGCCGGCACTTTCTTGATTTCGCGACGGGAGACATCACGGAACGTTTCAGCCGTGTCGAGCAGGTGAACAATTTCCCCGGCTTCAAGCTCTCGAATGCCGAGTAGATGTTTACGGTTAAATGTTGCAGTCATGACAACGCATCGTGAGTGAACAGTAGACAGTAAACAGTAAACAGTGAAAAGCAGAGCTTAAGGAGCTAATTTGTGTATTCAGACGGGCTGGCGCGAATAAACACATTGACTCGGCTGTTTACTCTTTACTGTCTACTGTTTACTTTGCAAAAAAAAGCGGCCATCGATGGCCGCTGTTGTTTAAGCCGTTTCTTCCGGTGGGCGCTCGACAATTACCACGCCCTCCTCCTCGTCAAACTCCTGAAGCATCACCTTGATTATCTCACTCTTTTTTGTGGGCACAAGCTTACCGATATAGTCGGCCTGAATTGGCAGTTCGCGATGCTCTTTACCGCGGTCAACCAGCACTGCAAGCTGCACGCGTCGCGGACGACCGAAGTCAATCAACTGGTCTAGCGCGGCGCGGATGGTGCGACCAGTGTAGAGCACATCGTCAATTAGTACGATGTTTCTATTCTCGATGTCGCCGGGAAGGTCTGTACGGTTGACGATGGGCTTGGCGCCCACGGTGGAAAGGTCGTCGCGATAAAGTGTTATGTCAACGATACCAACTGGCGGTCGTTCGCCTTCGAGATCGGCAATCTTGTCGGCCATGCGCTCGGCAAGTGGAACACCTCTTCGTCGTATACCGACTAGATAAAGATCGTCGGCGCCGTGGTTCTCTTCGACAATTTCCGAGGCCAATCGAGCAAGCGCGCGATTGATTCGCGGACTGTCCATAATGCGCGCTTTCTCGATGAATTCCATTTCGCGGGATACTAGCAATAACAGTGAATCAGTGACAAGTGATGGGTGACCAGCTAGAATCCTGCGCGCAATGTACTCCTTCCCGCGCATGTTGTGGTAATGCTCTATCGGTCATTGTTGCGACCCCTGCTCTTCGGTCTACCTCCTGAAACGGCCCACGAACTGTCGTTGCGTATTCTGTCTCTGTCGCCGGGCTTGACCAAAAATATTGTCGGCGATCGTTTTAAACGGAGCCCGTTTGGGAAGCTGCGACGGTTTGGTCTATCGTTTTCTAATCCCGTCGGACTGGCCGCCGGTTTCGACAAGGACGGTGTTGCACTCGACGCCCTCGCTGCGCTTGGCTTCGGGTTCATTGAGGCCGGCACGGTTACCTTCAATCCGCAACCTGGTAATCCGCGGCCGCGTTTATTTCGGCTGCCGAGCGATCGAGCGCTAATCAATCGCGCCGGCTTTAACAACGAAGGCGCAGCGGCGTTTGTCGAGCGTGTCCAGGGACCACCACCGGATTGCGTCCTTGGTGTGAGCATTGGCAAAAGCAAGACCGTGCCCCTGGAAGAGGCGGTGCAGGACTATTTAAAGACCTTTGAAATCGTTTACCCTGTGGCCGACTACATTGCGGTCAACGTAAGCTCGCCAAACACGCCTCGCCTGCGTGAGCTGCAACGAGCCGAACATCTCGATGAATTACTACGCTCGCTGCAGAAGCGAAACAAGGAGCTGTCGGAGGGGATTTCCGGGCGGGGCGTGCGACCAATCCTCGTAAAACTCTCTCCGGATTTAAACAGCGACGAACTAAAAGAGATAGTCGTGGTGGCCCAAAGAAACAGCGTCGCGGGACTTATTGCAACCAACACGACGACCGAGCGCAGCGGACTGCAATCCAGCGCTACAACCGTCGCGGCCTGTGGCGAAGGCGGTTTGAGTGGCGCGCCCCTGCGGGGCCGCTCCAGGCAAGTGATTTCAACACTCTACCAACTGACCGGTGGAACGATACCGTTGATTGGCGTAGGTGGAATTTTCACGGCGGAAGATGCCTGGGAGTTGATTAGTGCCGGCGCCAGTCTGGTTCAGGTTTACACCGGGTTCATTTATGAAGGCCCTTCGATCGCCAGAAGAATAAACGAGGGACTGCGTCGAATAATCTCGGCGGAAGGGTTCGTTTCGCTGGATGAAACGGTAGGGTGTCGCGTTGAGTAACGAACAGTTAATTGAGTGTCTGAAATGAATGTGGCCGGCAACAGGTTGATTCTTGCGCTGGACGTGGCCAGTGCCGCTGACGCGCACAGGTTCGTAGCTGCTTTGCGTGGCCAGGTGGGAATGTTCAAGGTGGGGTCGCAACTCTTCACTGCTGCTGGACCAGAGATAGTGCGACAAATCGTTGACTTGGGCGAACGAGTTTTTCTCGACCTAAAATTCCACGACATTCCAAATACCGTCGCGCAAGCGGGCATCGCAGCGCTGCGACTCGGTGTTTCGATTTTTAATGTGCACGCTTCAGGGGGAAGCGAGATGATGCGGCGCACTGGGGAAGCTACCGCTGAGGTCGCGGAAAAGGAAGGCCTCACCCGACCCTCAATCATAGCTGTTACCGCTTTGACCAGCGTCGACACGAAAACACTTCTTGAAATCGGGTCGGTTGATCAACCCGAAGCTATGGTTAGGCGTTTGGCGTTGCTGGCCGAACGAGCCGGTCTTGATGGTGTAGTCGCTTCGCCAAGAGAAATTAAACTAGTGCGTGAGGCCGTAGTGTCCGAACACTTCTTGATCGTCACCCCGGGTATTCGGCCGGCGGGAGCAGAAGCTGGCGATCAAAAGCGCGTGACAACTCCTGCGGAGGCGGTCCGCGCTGGAGCCGACTACATTGTGGTTGGAAGGCCCATCCTTGAAGCGGATGATCCCGAACGCGCGGCGCAGCAGGTGCTGGATGAAATTCAAGGCATTTCAGCTGAATCTGTCTCCCCAGCTTAAGGAACCCCGCTTACGCCAATGCGTGTAACTTGGGGTATCATCTCAGCCCGTCGCCGTCATGGAGTTTTACAACCCCGATTGGTCGAGGCCTGGGTTTAATAGCTACTGGACCTGGCCTGCTAACGACGGTTAACGGTGAATTTGTTCTCATTGCAATTTCAATTATGATTCAAGGGTGATTCCAAGGTTGAAACTCGCCGCCAGGTCTTTATTTGTCATCGCAGCATTAATTGGGGTGTTAGGCTTAACCTCTTATGCGCAAAGCACAAGTAGCATAGTCGTTCAGCCGTTCTCGCCCGCCCCTTACCGTGTCGGCGAGCGCTTAACCTACAACGTATCGTTCTCGAACTTTAATACCGCCGCCCATATTGAAACGTTGGTCGCCGCGCGAGGCACGTTCCTGGGGCGCGAAGGGATTCAATTGAAGGGGCACGTGGAAACAACCGGCGTGGTCAACGCCGCGTTGTTTGCCATAAACAACGATTACATAACGTATGTAGACGCGCCTACCGGCCTTCCTTATTATGGCCAACAGATTCTTCGCGTCGCTTCGCGAACTTCCGAAACCTCCGCAGACTTCAACCAACCCGCCGCCGCTCTACCGGCTAAGAGAACCGGCGACATCGCAGGCGCCTACGATCTCTTATCGGCTATCTACCGAGTGCGTTCCCTTCCGTTAACGGATGGTTCAAGCTATCAGTTCTCGATCCGAGCTGAGAATGTTACCTATGAAGTCGAAGTTAGAATAAAAGGACGACGGTTCCTTAAGACGAATATCGGATCGTTTGAAACAATAGTTTCCGACGTTCGGGTGCGGAACAATTCAGATATCGACGGGTATGATCTTCGTGTCTACTTCAGCGACGATCAAAGACATATTCCCGTTCTAATAACTGCAAAGCATCCGGCCGGCGAAATAAGGGCCGAACTCGCAGGATCCGAGTTTATTCAGACACCGGCAATTCCACCTGGACCAAATCCCTCGCTCCCGGCGTCCAACCCATCACTACCGACAGCAATTCCTTCATTACCGACGACCACTACGCCAGTTACTCCGAATCCCGGTCCTGCCACTCCAATCGCGACCGATGTGGCCGCGTTAGAGGGTTTGCCGTTTCGAGTTGGCGAGCAACTAAATTACCAGGTCTTTCTCCCCAATATTGGTCCAGCGGCGGGTCGAGCCAGCTTTCAGGTGCGCGCGAGATCGAAATTCTTAAATCGCGATGCCTTACTGTTCACCGTCACGGCGCAAACCACTAATGCAATACAGCATCTCTTTTTTGCGAATGATGTGATCAACTCCTACGCCGATCCCAAAACCCTGCTCCCTTTCCAAACTGAATTGAATTTGATTGAAGGGCGGCGACGCGAAAACATCAAGCTCACGATCAACCAGGACACCGGGACCGCTACCACCGACAAGGGCGTGCGCATCGAGATTCCGGTAGGCACGCACGACTATCTTTCGTTCTTTTACGCGCTGCGCACATTTGATCTAACACCGCCAAGGCGCAGTGCCATTTCGATTCTAGTAAACAATAAACCTAAAACTCTCTTCATAAGTTCTTTAAAGCGTGGGTCCATCGAGCTCGGCTCTCAGACGATACCAGCCATTCAGCTCACTCTCACCACTGATGATGCCCAGGCTGACAAACACCAATTGCGAGTTTGGATTAGTGATGACCGGCGTCGTTTACCGCTGAGACTCACCGCCATCACCCAGTTAGGGCTGGTGCGCGCTGACCTTGCAATCATTCCGGTGACCCCGCAGTGACCAACATAACTGGTAGACATCGAGCGGGCTCCGCCAATTGAAATTGAAATCTGTTTTCAATTAGACTATACTGCCCTTGGCTCGCTTGATAGCCGCGCATTAATCTCCCAATCATCCGGTAGAAAGTTCATTTCATGCTTAACGCGTTCATCATCGTCTTGCGCGAGGGTTTTGAGTCTTTTCTCCTCGTCGCCGTCATACTCACTTACCTGCGGAAGTCCGGCCAAATGTGGCTAAGCTCAGCTGTTTATGTTGCCCTGGCCCTGGGGTTAAGTGTTAGCGCTGGGCTAGGCTACGTACTCGCTCATGGTGTAAACGACAGCACGCTGATCTGGTTATTTGGCGAAACACTCGGCGGATACACTAGTCAGTTTCTGGGGAATGAGGCTTTGCGCGAAGGCGTGCTGGGTTTGATTGCCATGCTGATGGTCGGCACGCTCGTGGTCCACATGTGGCGGACTGGACCGAAACTGCGCGAGCGCATGCAGAAACGGCTGGGCGAAGTGTCAGTGCGCAGCTCCAACCTCGCGGCACTGGCGGGCGTGTTTCTATTCACTTTCTTGATGATCACGCGCGAAGGGATGGAAACCGCTTTGATGTTGCTGCAGGTGCGCGACTCACAGGTCATCACCGGAGCTCTACTAGGTCTTTCAGCCGCGGTTGTCTTTGCGCTTGCCTGGGCGCGATTCGGTCATCTCATTAATATAAAGAGATTTTTTCAGGTTACCGGTGTCTTCCTGTTACTTTTCATGGTGCAGGTGGGAATCTATTCGTTCCACGAATTTTCTGAGGCAGGACTGCTGCCCAATAGCGAAGCTATTCATGATGCCACAGAGAAGTTTTCCCCTGACGGTCTCTATGGCAAGTGGTTTTCGCTTTTGATGATAGGAGTCTGCGCGGTTTGGTTGTTGGCTGGATGGCTAATCGATCGCGTCAAGAATCCAGGTGGTCGGAATGTGATGCGTCTGAACCAGCCTCGTCTCACTTAGCAGCTTGAAACTGCTTCGCCAGCTCTCGTTTAAGCAGTTTTCCAGTTGGACCTTTCGGAATTTCAGAAACTATGCGAATGGTCTTGGGGCATTTGTAATCGGCCAGCCGTTCCCGGCAGAAGCTATGAATTTCCTCTTCCGTAGCTTCCCTTCCCTCTTTTAAAACAACGAAAGCGGCCACCTCTTCGCCGTAGAGCGGATCGGGAACTCCGATTGCCGCCGCCGCCGCTACGGCAGGGTGCTGATAAAGCACTTCATCGATCTCGCGCGGATAAATGTTTTCTCCGCCCCGTATGATCATGTCTGTTTTGCGATCGACGATGTAGAAGAACCCCTCCATGTCTCGATAGCCGACATCTCCAGTATGAAACCAGCCGTTGCGAAAGGCTGACTCAGTTGCGGCTTCGTTCCGGTAGTAACCCTTCAGAATATTTTCTCCGCGCAGCACTATCTCGCCGAGCTGCCCATCAGCAACTTCACGGTCATCATCGTCAAACACTCTCATCTCGTTTCCGATGGGCATGCCGCACGAGCCCGGCCGGCGGCGCTTGTCGGGCGGGTTGAATGTCGAACGGCAGGTCGATTCTGAGAGTCCGTATCCTTCAATTACCAGGCAGTTGAAAGTTTTTTCGAAGCGCTGCATTACTTCTGCCGGCACCGGCGCCGATCCACACATGGCAAAGCGAAGCTGGCTAGTCTTAAGGCCTTGCGGCACGCCTTCTGGGTAAGTACTAAGAAGCATTGAGAGCATCGTTGCGACCGAGCCAAATGACGTTACCTGGTAATCAGAGATTATCTGCCAGAAACGGGAAGCTGAAAATTTCGGACTGACAACTGTCGAGCCGCCCGCATAAAGCGCCGACATCGTGGTCACCGAGACTGCATTCATATGAAACAGCGGCATTATCGTTAGCAGCCGATCGTCACTTGTGAACTTCAGCCAATGACTGATTTGACGTGCGTTCGCAATCAGGTTGCCGTGGGTGAGGAGGCACCCTTTCGGTTTTCCGGTTGTCCCTGACGTGTAGATGATGATGGCTTCATCGTCGAGGTCGATAGCTCTCGCGGGCAGCTTTGCGGGGTCGTCGTTGACGAATTGTTGAGTTGCAACAGCTTCGTCGTCAAACTCGATAACAGCTTGCAAACAAGTCAGCTTGTCTTTTAAGTCGTTGATGGTCGACAGGAACTCTGAATGAACCAGGATCGCTTTGGCTTCCGAGTCGGAGATTACGAACGCAAGCTCTTCGGGTTTCAAGAGCGAATTCACCGGCCCGGCCAATGCGCCCAGCCTCCAACAGGCGAAATACGCGATGATGTATTCCACACTGTTTCGCATCAGCAGGCTGACCGCGTCGCCTTTGCCGATACCGTGGGCGGTCAACATCATTGCGGCGCGGTTTACTGCGCGATCAAACTCCGCATAGCTGAAACGGCGCCCATCGGCCTCCGAGAAAAGAAATTCCTTCTCCGCATCGTCGGCGACTCGCTGGGCCAGTAGCTCGCTCAAATTTTTGTACGACTGTATTTGGGATTGATCACTCATGAAAACGTCATGAAAGATGGCCTCTCGGTCTATAACTACCAGACCGAAGTACAGCGAACCTTATGGTATATTACGGTATTGCTGGAGTCATCCACTGGGCTATCCCATAAATTCAGTCTAGTCGGGTCAAATCTGATCCGCGCTTAATTCTGTCTGGCAAAACTTCCTGTCGGAGTAATGCATGGCTAACTATCGTAACTTCATTGACGGTAAATGGGTCGAGTCGAGTTCCTCGCGCGTCGCTTCAAACGTGAATCCCGCCAACATTGACGACGTCATTGGCACGGTGAAGCAAGCAACGCGTGACGAAGCGAAGCGCGCAGTAGAATCTGCTGCAGAAAACTTTCCAAAGTGGCGCTCCACTCCTGCGCCCACGCGTGGTCGCATCGTTGGCCGTGCGGCACGATTGCTCGAGGAGCACAAGGAAGAGCTAGCAACAATCCTGACCCGCGAAGAAGGCAAGACACTTGCTGAATCTCGCGGCGAACTGCAACGCTCGATTAACGTGGCTGAGTTTTGCGCCGGCGAGTCCAGGCGCATGAATGGCGAGACGATCCAGTCTGAACTCCCGTCTAATTTCGCCTACACAATCAAACAACCATTAGGCGTGGTGGCCTGTGTAACTCCATGGAATTTTCCGGTTGCGATTCCGATTTGGAAAATTGCTCCGGCCCTGGTTGCCGGCAACGCTGTGGTCTTCAAACCCGCAAGCCTGACGCCGGCAACGGCAGTACGAATTGTGGAAATTTTCGAGGAGGCAGGTGTTCCACCCGGCGTATTAAACCTGATTCTTGGCTCAGGCTCAGAAGCAGGTGATGAAATAATTAATCATCCAGCCGTGAAGGCGGTTTCGTTTACGGGTTCTAACGAGGTTGGAATCCGGTTGTATGAAGAGGTATCGCGGCGCGGCGGGAAAGTTCAATGTGAGATGGGCGGCAAAAATCCGGTTGTCATTCTTGAAGATGCGGATCTTGATTTGGCGGTTGAATCGACCGCCCAGGGTGCGTTTGGCTCTTCAGGACAACGTTGCACGGCCACCAGCCGTGCGGTCGTAGCCAACGAAGTCGCGGATGAGTTTGTGGAGCGATTAGCTAAGCGTGCCGAGTCAATGAAGATTGGCGATGGAATGGATCCGAACACCGAAATGGGTCCCAGTGTTGATGAGGGCCAATTTAAGACTGTGCTGAAGTACATCGACATCGGGCGCGAGGATGGAGCGAAGTTAGTGTGCGGCGGCTCGCGAGCAACCGCGGACGGTCTTGACAAAGGGTTCTTCGTTAGGCCGACCGTTTTTGATCAGGTGACGCCGGACATGCGTATTGCTCGCGAAGAGATTTTCGGTCCCGTATTGTCGGTGTTGCGCGCCAAAAACTTTGACGAAGCCATGCAGATTGCCAATGACACCGAGTATGGCCTGTCTTCTTCAATCTTTTCCAACGATGCCGCCCGCATCTTCCGTTTTGTTGATGAGATTGAAACTGGAATGACGCACATCAACTCTCCTACGACGGGCGGCGAGGCGCACATTCCTTTCGGCGGCATTAAGGGCACCGGCATCGGCGATCGCGAACAGGGTTCAACCGCACTGGATTTCTACACCGAGCTCAAGGTTGTCTACGTCGATTACACTGGGCGCAAACGTGAGGGGAATTTGTACTAGGATTCCTGACCAATGGAAGAGTCCGAGATACTTCTCGAATTGCTGGCCAGCATTATCCAGCAGCTCCCCTCGCTGCTGACCTTGCTCGGATGCGCCGTGGTGGCGTTGATTCGTTGGAAACGGCATCCCGCGGTTTCGCTGATTTTGGCGGGCAGCTTGCTGTTCCTCTTTGCGCATATCCTCGTCTTTGCAACTGCTTTCCTCTGGCTGCCCGAATTGCTTATCAATCGAGGGATGTTTGAGAGTTACTCATCCCAAACTATCTATACAGCCATGTCCTTAACCTACAACGCGGGTATCGCGATAGGATTCGCCTTACTGCTGACCAGCATCGTGATACAGCGCAAGCGTCAACTGGCGGAAACAAATCCGGCTATCTGAGTTCGCAAAGGCCAGAACGGAGATGGAGTTTTCCTTTTTCACTGCATTCCTCCGGCGGTCGCCGGTTATCCTGATTGCTGTAGTTGGAATAGTGGTCGCTTTGGTTCGTTGGAAGGGTTACCCGAAAGTGTCGCTTCTGACTCTGCTAGGTATGGGTTTGCTTCTGGTGCAGGCTGTCGTCTTTACGATCATATTCTCCCTGGTTTCGACCTGGTTTGGAAAGGCACAAGGGATTTACTTTCTTTACTACCTCATCCAGGATTTCTTCCAGGCGCTGGTGATAATCCTATTAGTGACGGCAGCGTTGTCCCAACGCAGCCTATCACCGGTCACTGCCGATTAAAGCAACCGCCCGAAGAAACCAGACGGGCTCAAATGAAACTTCAGCCGCTCTCCCCGCGTACTAGGTCCTTTGGTTTCAGCAATAGTTTTTAACCAATTCCTCTAATCCATGAAAGAAGGTTCTATGAAATCAAGTTTTTACCGCAAATCGTTGCGATTTGTGTTCGTCCTGCTTTGTGTGGCCTTACTGGGCGCCTCCTCCTCGAGCCTGGCCTTCGGTCAAGGCAACGCGCAACCACCAATTATCGACCGCGAGTTGTTCTTCGGCGATCCGGAAATTTCCGGCGCCCAGATTTCTCCCGATGGCAAGTTCATCGCGTTCATCAAGCCTTTCAAAGGCACGCGCAACATTTGGGTCAAAAAAACTGAGGATCCGTTCACCAGTGCCAAACCCGTCACCGCTGATACTAAGCGACCCATTCCAGGGTATTTCTGGAGCCGCGATGGTAAGTACATCCTGTTCGTGCAGGACCAGGCCGGTGATGAGAACTATAATGTTTTCGCCGTTAATCCCGCCGATACTCCAGCCGCTGGACAAGAAGTTCCATCCGCACGCAATTTGACTGACGCTAAAGGAATCCGCGCTCTAATCTATGCGGTACCCCGGAGCGAGCCGGACGCTCTCTATGTTGGAATAAACGACCGCGATAAAGCCTGGCACGATCTCTATAAGGTCAAAATCTCAACTGGTGAACGCACTCTCGTCCGCAAGAACACTGAACGCATCACCAGTTGGGTCTTCGATTTGAAAGATCAGCTTAAGCTGGCTACGCGCTCCGCCGAAAACGGCGATACGGAAGTACTTCGCGTCGATGCCGACAAATTCGTAAAGGTCTATTCATGCAGCGTCTTCGAAAGCTGCGGACCTATCAGGTATCACAAGGATGGCCAGCGGGTTTTCTTCCTAACCAACAAAGGGCCACAACTAGACCTGACGCGGTTAGTGCTTTTTAACCCAACCACCGGTAAAGAAGAACTGGTTGAGTCTGATCCGATGAACCGGGTTGATTTTGGTAGCGCCGCCTTTTCTGAAGTAAGTGATGATCTCATCTCGACTTCCTACGACGACGAACGTCAGCGCTTCTACTGGAAAGACAAGTCCTTTGAAGCCGATTACAAGCTCCTGCAAAAGCAGCTTCCTGGCCGACAAATCTTTTTCTCCGGCTCCACCAAAGACGAACGACTGATGCTAATCACTGCTAACAGCGACACCGAGCCGGGTGAGAGGTATTTGTTTGATCGCCAGACCAAAAAGCTCACGCTGCAATATCGCATTCGCGAAAAACTTAAACGCGAGTATCTGGCGCCGATGAAGCCTGTGCGTTACAAATCGTCGGATGGGTTGGAAATACCGGCGTATCTAACGTTGCCGAAAGGTGTAACAGCAAAGAACCTGCCGGTGATCATAGTGCCACATGGCGGCCCATGGGCCCGCGACTCGTGGGGTTATAGCGGCATGGCGCAGTTTCTTGCCAACCGCGGCTACGCCGTATTACAGCCAAACTTCCGCGCGTCTACAGGTTTCGGAAAGAAATTCTTCGATGCCGGAAATAAAGAGTGGGGCCAGAAGATGCAGGACGACGTCACCTGGGGCGCGAAATACCTGATTGCTGAAGGAATCGCCGATCCGAAGCGCATTGGCATCCTGGGTGGGTCATACGGCGGTTACGCTACGCTCGCTGGAGTAACGTTTACTCCAGATCTTTACGCTGCTGCGGTCTCAATTGTGGGCCCATCAAACTTGATTACTCTGCTGGAATCCATTCCGCCTTACTGGGAATCGATTCGCAAGCTCTTCTACGAGCGCATGGGCGACCCCAACACGGCGGAAGGCAAGGCGCAACTACTGCGTCAGTCGCCGCTGACACATGCTGACAAGATCAAAACTCCTTTGCTGGTAATCCAGGGCGCAAATGACCCACGCGTTACCAAGCGTGAGTCGGACCAAATCGTTATCGCCTTGCGCGATCGCGGTTTTCCAGTCGAATACATTGTTGCCCCGGACGAAGGGCACGGTTTTGCCCGACCGGTTAACAACATGGCGATGTTTGCCACGGCTGAGAAATTTCTCGCCAAGCATTTGGGCGGTCGATACCAGGAAGGTGCGACGCCCGAGGTGGCCACGCGTCTTAAGGAAATTACCGTTGATGTAAAAACTGTGGCCTTGCCAAAAAAGATGGAGGCAGTCGCTACCGCTGGACCAAAGCCTGCGGTCGATCTCAAAGCCGGTACCTACAATTACAAAGCTTCAATCGCACTGGGGGGTCAGACAATACCGCTGACTGTGAAGACCGAGGTTAAGGAAGACGGCTCCTCCTGGATTGTTTCTGAAACGGCAATGTTGCCCCAGGGTGAAATTTCCGACGTCTCTACCATTCAGAAGGGCACCCTGCTGTTGACGCGCCGCGTAATAAAGCAGGGACCGGTGACGATTGAGCTTGACGTTAAGGACAACAAGGCGAGCGGCACTATGAACATGAACGGCCAGGTTCGTCCTATAGCGATCGATCTTGGCGGTTCCCTTTTTGCTGATGGCGCCGGAGCGTACGACGTCATAGCCGCATTGCCGCTGGCAGAAGGCTACGCTGTCGGCTTCCGAAACCTCGACGTGCAGAAACAGAAGCTTGCTATGAAACAGTTGAAGGTTCTGGGTCAGGAGAGTGTGACCGTTCCCGCGGGTACCTTCGACGCGTTTAAAGTGGAGATCACTTCTCCCGATAACGAAGCGGACAAGACGATGGTTTGGATTGCAAAAGATACTCGTCGGGTGCTGAAAATCAGTTCGGTCTTGACGGGACTCAACGGCGCCATACTGACGTCGGAACTAGTAAATTAATAAGTCGCGGCGTCGAGTTTCTACCGCGACGCCATTTGACTTGATGAATTTGAGCCGCAGGGCATGGGTTTTCGACCCAACGTCTGCGGCTCTTTCATCTTTGGGTGCGACTAGACAAAGCTTCCTGCTTTCGGCTCTGCCGTCCGATGTGCGTAAAGGCTTTGCCTTTTCCGGTTAAGCCACCTGGAGTCATAAGGCTACGCCCTCAGGCATACAAGACCTCTTGCTGTGGGCTCTGCCGCCCGATGTGCGGAAAGGCTTTGCCTTTCCGATTGAGCCTATTTAGAGTCATGAGGCTACGCCTCATGTCATGCAATACAAGACCTCTTGCGTTCGGCTCTGCCGCCCGATGTGCGGAAAGGCTTTGCCTTTCCGTGGCGGCGCACTTAGAGTCATGGGCTGCGCCTCATGCATGTCATATCGAGAGACACTCCTGCTTTATATCTCACGTCAGTTGCGAGAGACCGCCTACTTATTTTTCGAACGGATGAAATTAAGCGTATCACCTGCCAAGCTATCGCTCAGGCCCGTCAATCTGGAGGTTTTTCAATCTACGCCTATGTCCTGATGCCTGATCATCTACACGTTATCACCGACAACATTCTCAAGTCCTCGAGGGTGCTTCAGTACATTAATGGAATCGTCAGCCGAAGAGTTATTGACCATCTCAAAGAGCACGGCCATAATGCCTCCCTCCAGAAGTTGCGCCACCAAACGAAAGAACGAGGCTATAAGTATTCGCTCTGGGACCATCACAACAACGTTTTTTCGATCACAAGTGAAGGCATGTTTATGCAGAAGGTAAACTACGTTCACCAAAACCCGGTCCGTGCTGGACTGGTCGATAAGGCCGAAGATTACCTTTGGTCGAGCATTCGATGGTGGGAAAGGATGTCCCCTTGAGAAGGAGCCACTGAAAGTAGACATTGACCGAATCGCCTGGAGACGAGGCATAGCCTCTACAAGTAAGCGAGGCCGTTGAGCGTAAAGGCATAGCCTTTCCGCACATCAGACGGCGGAGCCGAAGACTTGTTGAAGACCGCTCGCAACAGCCCGCCGCTGAAACTCCTTCAGGACCGACTCTAACCTACAGGTTTTACTTCAAACACCATGAAAACCTTAATTCGTAATGGCCGCGTCATCACTGCCACTGACGATTACAAAGCAGACATTCTGATTGAAGAGGAAAAAGTGTCTGTGATCGGCGCGAGGCTGGACATGGAAGTGGATCAGGTTATCGATGCGGCAAATAAACTGGTTATCCCCGGCGGAATCGACCCTCATACGCATATGGAGCTTCCGTTTGGCGGTACACAATCCTCCGACGATTTCAAAACGGGGACCATCGCCGCCGCTCACGGTGGCACTACCTCGATTATCGATTTCGCCGTCCAGTACAAAGGCGAGTCGTTAATTCAGGGCATCGATAACTGGCACAAAAAAGCGGAAGGCAAAACTGCTATTGACTACGGCTTCCATCTAATCACCACCGAGCTCGAAGACAATCAAATCGAGGAATTGCACACGGCCATGGACGAGGGCGTCACTAGTTTCAAGATGTTCATGGCGTATCCGGGTGTTTTTCTTGTTGACGATGCCACGATATTTCGCGCCATGTCCGCCGCGGGGGAACGTGGTGGGCTGATCTGCATGCACGCCGAAAATGGAATCGTCATCAATGAAATCATCAAGCATGCACTCGCTAAAGGCCATACTGCGCCGAAGTTTCACGCCCTGACCCGCCCAACGATTGCGGAGGCCGAGGGAGTCCATCGCGCGATTGCAATCGCGGAAATGGCGGAATCGCCCGTTTACATTGTTCACTTATCCTGCGCCGATGCCCTGAACCAGGTTCGCCAGGCACGTGACCGCGGGATTCCAGCCTTTGCCGAAACCTGTCCACAATATCTTTTCCTCTCGCTGGAGAATTACGACGAACCGGGTTTTGACGGCGCGAAATACGTAATGACACCTCCGCTGCGCGATAAGTCGAACCAGGCTGAGCTTTGGAAAGGTTTGAAGATGGACGACCTTCAGGTGATCTCCACGGATCATTGTCCGTTTTGCATGAAGGAACAAAAGGAACTGGGTCGCGACGACTTCACCAAGATTCCCAATGGAGCGCCGGGAGTGGAAAATCGGGTGCCACTGATTTATAACGGCGGCGTCGTTGAAAACCGCATCAGTCTCAACCGTTTTGTCGAGTTAACTTCCACCGCGGCTGCAAAGATGTTTGGCCTCTTCCCGAAGAAAGGCACGATTGCAGTCGGATCAGACGCCGACATCGTCATCTTTGATGGCGAGAAAGAACAAACCCTCGGCCTGAAAACCAGCCACATGAACGTCGATTACAACACCTACGAGGGTAAAAAAATCAAAGGCGTTGTTGAGACTGTTCTATCACGCGGCAAAGTTGTGGTGGATAAGGGAGACTTCAAAGGTAAAGCCGGCGATGGGCAATTTTTGAAGCGCGGCACCTGCGTGGCAATGTAGACAAGGAATCCTCGCCCATAAATGATCCGGAATAAATGCGCACGCTGCGGGCTTGTAAATCCAACAGCCGACGAGATCTGCCGCCGCTGCGGCGCCTTACTCGGCGAGAAGCCACCAGCAGATTTAGCCGGTGACGAAGCTAAGTCAAAGAGAGGGATTCTCCGCAGACTGCTGTGGGTACTGGGTACCACGTCAATTCTCCTTTTCGGCTGGTACCTTTCATTGTTGGCCAGTTCGGAACCGCTTCAATCTGATAGACGCCAGACTTTGGATAACGCCATAGGACTCCTCGAGCAAAGGGGGTTTGGCAGCGAAGCTTTTGTTCTGAATAACCTGGTGGCTTATCGCCAGACAGATAACTGGTGGAACCAATCTATAGGACACCACGACGCATACGCTGCGACTAATTTTCCTTTTCAAGTGGTCACCTTGTACCCGGAATTCTTTGATAGAACCGTTGACGACACCGAAAGAGCAGCGATACTGCTGCACGAGGCTTGCCATCTTTTCGGATCAGGGGAAGACGCAGCGCTTGAGCGAGTGTGGCGCGAGAAACATCGACTTGGTTGGGATGCCGAAAAGTACAGTTCGACATCAGAGGCCTGGAACAACACGAGACAACTGACCATGAATCGCTTTCCCGGATTTTTCAAGTGCGGAGCGGATGGACACTACGATTGTTTTTGATACTGCCGTTGAGGGGCCTGTCGAAACATGCGCGCCCTCGGAAGGTCATAAGTTCAGATTCAGATCAAAGATGAATACGGTTTAGACTTGGATGTTGATGAGATCAACTATGGCTGACTCAAATGATCCCGATATCGCAATAACCCAAAACGATTTTGAAGAGCTTCGCAAAGACGTTTCCTCCAGTCCTCTCTGGAACAAAGACCTCGCGCCTACCACCATCAAAGAACGCACTTGGTCCACCTGGAACATTGCCGCTTTGTGGATTGGCATGAGCGTGGTCATCACCACCTACACCCTGGCCGGCGGGTTTATTGAAGCGGGGATGAATTGGTGGCAGGCCATGATCACGATTCTGCTGGGAAATACCATCGTGCTCATCCCCATGATTCTAAACGCCCATGCCGGTACAAAGTATGGAGTTTCCTTCCCTGTTCTTTCCCGCGCTTCGTTCGGAACGAAAGGCGCCAACATCCCGGCGCTTTTGCGCGCTATCGTCGCGTGTGGCTGGTTTGGTATTCAAACCTGGATTGGCGGCACAGCGATCGACGCTTTGTTTAGTGTCATTTCGCCGACCTGGGCACATCTCTTTAGTGATGCGATGCTGATGGGAGTCGCTATCCACACATGGATTGCGTTCTTTCTTTTTTGGTTAATTCAGGTTTTCATCATCCTGAAGGGAGTCGAAGGCATCAAGCATCTTGAGAGCTGGTCGGCGCCTTTGTTACTTGTGGGCGGGCTGGTGCTTCTTGTTTGGGCTACCTGGCGGGCGGGCGGTTTAATGCATGTGCTGAACGAATCCGCCTCCTTACAAAAACAGCGAAACAACTTCTGGACAATCTTTCCCGGATCGTTAACCGCCTCAGTTGGTTATTGGGCAACACTGAGTCTCAATATTCCCGACTTTACCCGTTACGCTCGTTCTCAAAAATCTCAAATGCTTGGTCAGGCGCTTGGTTTGCCTTTAACGATGACCGCATTCGCTTTCATCGGGGTCGCTGTGACCAGCGCCACGCTTTTGATTTACGGCGAGGCCATACCTAATCCTGTGGATTTAATGGCCCGGTTTGATAGCGTCGTCATAATACTGTTTGCGACGGCAGTAATCTTTGCGGCCCAGTTGACTACAAACATGGCCGCAAACGTAGTTTCCCCTTCAAATGACTTTTCCAATGTGAATCCAAAACGGATCTCCTATGTAACCGGCGGTCTTATCACAGCCCTGATAGGCATTGTCATGATGCCGTGGAAATTAATGGATACGATGGGGGCGTACATTTTTACCTGGCTGATTGGCTATTCGGGTCTGATGGGTGCGATTGCCGGAATACTGATTTGCGACTACTGGGTGTTGAGACGTCAGCAGTTGGACCTGGCAGGGCTATTTGAAACAAATGGCCCGTATACTTATCAAAATGGATTCAACATTCGCGCAATTATCGCGCTTGTAGTCGCTATCGCGCCGGTCGTCCCCGGTTTTCTACGGGCCGCGTCTACTCCCGGCGGCCAAGTGGCGCAACCCAATTTCTTCGACACACTGTATACTTATGCCTGGTTCGTCACCTTTATACTTGGTTTTGTTATCTACTTCGTGCTGATGAAGTCGAAAGTACAACGTCCAGCTTCCAACGTGTGAATTAGCCTTTAGCATGCAAACGTTTTCTTCTCCGAGGAGTTTATATGCCACGCACTGTTAAATGCGGTCTCATTCAATGCACTAACGCCGCACCGACCGATCTGCCAATTGACGATATCAAACGGCTCAACATCGAGAAGCATCTTCACTTCATTGAGCAAGCGGCAAACCAGGGCGTGCAGATTCTTTGCATGCAGGAGGTATTCACCACGCCCTATTTTTGCGCAGAACAACAGACGCGTTGGTACGAAGCCGTCGAGCGAATCCCCGACGGTCCAACCGTGCGCTTGATGCAGGAAGTCGCCAAGGCGCACGGCATGGTGATCGTTGTTCCGATCTATGAAGAGGAAATTACCGGCGTGTATTACAACACTGCTGCGGTAATCGATGCTGACGGGAAATATCTCGGCAAGTATCGGAAGAACCACATCCCGCACGTGAATCCCGGCTTCTGGGAAAAGTTTTATTTCCGTCCAGGCAATCTTGGTTACCCCGCGTTTGATACCGCATTCGCGCGAATCGGCGTCTACATCTGTTATGACCGTCACTTTCCGGAAGGGGCGCGCGCACTCGGCCTCAATGGCGCGGAGATAGTGTTCAACCCATCAGCAACAGTTGCTGGTCTCTCGGAGTATTTGTGGCGGATTGAACAACCGGCCCATGCAGTGGCCAACGGATACTTCATTGGCGCGATTAATCGCGTAGGCCACGAAAAGCCTTGGGACATCGGCGAGTTTTATGGACAAAGCTACTTTTGCGATCCGCGCGGACAGTTCATAGCGGAGGCGCCGCGCGATCAGGATGCGCTGGTGGTAGCCGATCTGGATCTCGACAAGATCCGGGAAGTTCGAAACACGTGGCAATTCTTCCGAGACCGTCGCCCGGACACGTATGGGGCATTGGTTGCAGACTAGCCTGCTCCGCTACACCTCAAGCAAGATTTGTTGGGATTGGTTTCCAATAACGAACGAAGCCTCAAGATGCCACGAGAGCGAGCGACAGCCGAGCAACTAATTAGTGTCGCACTTAAGGAGTACGATGCCCTGCGCAAGGGCATCGATGAGCGTGCCGACGTCACAAAGATCTATGGATGGCCGGTAGTTTTGCTTTCGTTTGGAGCTATTGCCGGTCTTAAGACCGATATTGTGAGTGTGAATACCGCTCTCACGTTCATTCCGGCGGTAGTGTTTACCATCGCTTCACTGGACGCGAATGCAAATCACGACAAGGCGAGGGCGAGACGTGCGTTGGCTTTGGTGGAGGACAAAATTTTCATCCTCGCCGGTGAGCCTGTGCTCTGCCATGAATCGAAAGCTTTTATTAAATGTCGGGACCGGGCCGCTAAGCAGCTCAGGAATGCCGTAGCTTTGACCTTCATTTATGGATTGGTGGAGACATTTGTAGCTTTAAACCTGTTGCGCCCTCGCTGGGACATGATTGTATGGTCACGCACCTTTCTGTTTATCTCGGTGCTGGCAGTCCCTGCACTTCTCCTCCTCTATAGCTCGTACGGCATTTACAAAATATTCAGCACACCGCTTTCGACGCTCTTGCTTAATCATATCGAGGAGAGCAAGCGGTTGGAGCCGGACGGCGAGCGCCTCCTCTACAACACGAGGTTCAAAAGTCTCAAAGAGACCCGGCCATCAACATGACGAATCGCGTAGTGTGCCTTTGAAATCTGATAATACTTTTCAGGAGTAATTATGGATCTCTCAATTACCGTAAACGGAATGACTTTTCCTAACCCGTTCCTGCTGGGTTCCGGCCCGCCGGGAACAAACGCGCGCGTGATTGCCAAGTCTTACGACGCTGGTTGGGGCGGTGCAGTGGCTAAGACCGTCAGTCTCGAATCCGCGAAGGTTGTGAACGTCGTGCCGCGTTACGGCAAACTGCGTTCGAAGACTTCCGGCGAGGTCATTGGTTTTGAAAACATCGAACTCATCTCCGATCGGCCAATCGATGTTTGGCTCGACGAGTTTCGCCAACTCAAGAAGCAGTATCCGAAACATATCCTTATTGCCTCGATCATGGAAGAGTACGAAAAGAGTCGTTGGCAGGAACTAACTCGCCTCGTTCAGGACACCGGCGTAGACGCTTTCGAACTCAACTTCTCCTGCCCACACGGCATGACTGAGCGCAAGATGGGATCTGAAATGGGTGAACACCCGGACCTTACCGAGGAAGTGACAAGCTGGGTGACGGAAGTTTCCAATATTCCTGTTTGGGCGAAGATGACGCCCAATATCACCAACATCAAAGAACCTTCGCTGGCCGCGGTTCGCGGAGGAGCGGTCGGTGTTTCAGCCATTAACACAATCCTCTCCGTCATCGGTGTAGACCTTGATACCTTGCGCCCATTGCCGACTGTCGAAGGCCACACTGTGCCCGGCGGGTATTCTTCGCAGGCTGTTCGTCCTATCGCGTTGCGCATGGTTAGCCAACTCGCTTTGGGACTGCCGCAAGATGTTTCGATTAGCGGAATCGGCGGCATCGAAAATTCTCACGATGCGCTCGAATTTATGTTGCTGGGATCGTCCACCGTGCAACTGTGCACCGGCGTCATGCTGCATGGCGTAAAAATGATCGACGAGCTAAACGAAGGTCTGGAGAAGTTTATGGTGGATAAGGGATTCAATTCGGTCCAGGAGATTGTCGGTAAGAGTCTGGGCTACTTTTCTACGCACATGGATCTGGTGCAGAAGATGAAGGCCGCAAAACGCGCCAAAGCTGGTGAAGCGAGCCGCGATAACGAGTGGGGACAAAAAGACATTACCGAGAAGACGGCGGAACTAACCTCAAACTAAACAAAAACGCAAACCGATCACGAATTAGTTGGTGTAGGTTCGTGGATCGAGCTTTTCAGCCTGGACAACACTCCAATTCGGTCACTACCACTGTTTTTCGTACTGGTTTAGCTTAAGTAGGGGCACGGCATGCCGTGCCCCTACTTGCGGAGCGAACTACACAGGTTCCATTAAACTGAACCAGCACCACTGTCTTAGGTTTCTTGACAGTTTCCGGAAAGCGCACTATTGTTCGCGCCGATAGCGGGGCCGGTACACTTCTGAAGGACGATGCTCTGTGTGTTCAACGCCCCACCGCACCTAACCTTGCAGTTAACCACTTAACTTGGAGGAAGGAAACAGATGTTTATCCTTTTGATGTTGCTTCAACTGGTCGCCTTGATTTGCTTTATCATGGTGCTCATCAAACAGTTTCAAAACGCCGGGGCGGTTCATGGGATCATCGGGATTATTACCTGCGGAATCTGGACGTTCATTTGGGGCTGGATGAACGCCAGCAATCTCAACATTAAAAACATCATGTTGGCCTGGACTGTCGTGATACTGCTTTGCATTGTCCTGCAGTTCGCATTTGGCGTCAGCATGATGCCCTACGGGTATCCCACTAGTCCGGCAACCCCGGCCACGCCCTAACGAATAGAGATCTTGATGTCAGACACCGGCGGTGAGAGCTTCGGCTGGCACCGCCGATTCTTTTGTGTCATAGCATCAGCGAAACTCTGCTACCACCGGCGCATGATCCGATGGGCGTTCCCAGGTGCGGGGCTCCAGGTCGATCCAGGTGTTGACACTCTTATCAACCAGAGACCCCGTTAACCAGATGTGATCGATGCGTAGGCCCATGTTGCGCCGAAAGGCGCCGGCCCGGTAATCCCACCAGGTAAACTGCCCGCCCTCCTCATGATGCAAACGAAACGAGTCAGTGAACCCCCAGCGCTTTACTTCGTCGAGGGCGGTGCGCTCAGCTAGACTGCACATAATCCGCTCCTGCCATAGCCTTGGATTATGAACATCCCGATCTTCGGGAGCTACGTTAAAATCTCCACAAAGAATGACCGGCGAATCGGTTTGATAATTCTGATCGAAGAAATTACGCAGGCGCTTCATCCAATCAAGCTTGAAATGAAATTTTTCTGAGCCTACCGACTGGCCATTGGGAATATAGACATTGACCAGGCGGATTCCATCGACCGTTGCCGCCAGCAATCGCGCGTGGGCGCCTTCCTGATCCTCGTAATAGCCGC
Source organism: Pyrinomonadaceae bacterium (assembly GCA_963728625.1). Taxonomy (GTDB): domain Bacteria; phylum Acidobacteriota; class Blastocatellia; order Pyrinomonadales; family Pyrinomonadaceae; genus PSRF01. Next base: position 215,688 of record CAVSKU010000010.1, on the reverse strand, counting down.
GTTGTACGTCAGCGCATTCACGTCTCGTTAGTAAAGCCACACCGTTGTAACTCGCCTGGCCGAAGACGCTGGCGCAATAGCCAATGCGGGAAAACTCCTCAAACGGAAACTTGTCATCAGTGCACTTTGTTTCCTGTATGCAGAGTGCGTCCGGTTCCGCCGCCTGAAGCCAACGAGTGACGTGTGGCAAGCGCGCGATGATTGAATTAACATTCCAGGTTGCAATCTTCATTGAAAGGCTTCTGTAGTCAAAAACTAAATGAGCTGAAGCGTACACAGCTCACAAGCGGTCATCTTGTTTCGGAATGGCAATGCAATCGTAACATCAAAGAACTGAGACCACGTGTATAGTTTGTCTTCGATTCTTTCTCCCCAGTTCGCAGCGGCAAAGGCGGCGTTACCACTCCTTAAACGCCACTTACTCAATCACAAGCCAATAGAAAGTGAGACTCAGCAATGAGCGCTAAGGCAGTTGCGAGAACCGAAGAAGGCGTAAAACGCATTAATGCACCCAAAGATAACTGGCTCGGCTTCATCGGCGACGTTATGAAGTTTACCGGCGAGGTTAGTTTCAAATCGATGCTGCGCATCGATGGAAACTTCTCCGGACAAGTTAGTTCCCCAGACGGCACGCTAATCGTGAGTGATGGTGCTCGGCTAACAGGCTCCGTCATAAATGTAGCGGTCGCGAGGATAAATGGTTCGGTTGAGGGCGACATTAGAGCCAGCAAAGAGCTGGTGCTGGGACGAACTGCATCAGTCACCGGCAATGTTGCGTCGTCTGCACTCGTAGTTGAAGAAGGGGCGAGCTTAAACGGCAGTTGCCGGCGCATCTAGGCGTCCTGAGATTGCGGGAGCGCAATTAGTCATAGCGATAGTGTCAACGCCGCCAACAGCGCCGCCCGCCGAGGAATGTCTTCAATGATGATGTGTTCGTCTACGGCGTGCGCTCCATCACCAGCTATTCCGAGCCCATCAAGCACTGACGCGCCTACCGCGGCAGCAAAGTTTCCATCCGATGCCCCGCCTACCTGCGCTTCGCCCAGCTCAAAGTTGAATTTTCGGGCGAGGCTTGTAGCCAGCGAATAAAGTTCCAGCACTTTGTGGCTGCGTTCCAAAGGCGGTCGATTGACGCCGCCGGTCACTACCAATTGAACGCGTTCGTCGAAAGCGCGCAGACCGCGAATCTCTTTCTCAATATATTCCGCCTCAGCGGCGGTGCTAAACCGCACATCAACCTGAGCGCGCGCTTCCGCGGGCACCACGTTGGAAGCCGTGCCGCCACTAAACACCCCTACATTCACGCGTATCCCGGAAGAGAAATCATTTAAGGAATGCAGCCGCTCCACTTGCCGAGCCAACTCGAGCACAGCACTAGCGCCCTTTTCAGGCTCAAGGCCGGCATGAGCGGCGCGCCCCCGGGCTTCCACGGAAAAGATTGCCGTTCCTTTGCGGGCCGTTTTTACTCGACCACCGCTCGCCGGAGGTTCAAGCACCAAGACAGCTCGAGCATCGCGCGCTGCTTCTTCGACCAGTTGGCGACCGCTGAGGCTGCCAGTTTCCTCGTCGCAGGTAAGAAGCAACGTCATCGGCCGCTTTGGCCGCAGCCCAGACTGCACCAGGCCGTTGAACAGCTCCAGCGCCATGGCGCAGCTGCCCTTCATATCAAACACACCCGGGCCATATGCCTTGCCATCGGATACGCGCCACGGGCGTTCCTTCAGCGACCCTCGCGGATGAACAGTGTCTGTGTGTCCCAGGATTACGATTGGATTTGACTCAGGAGCCTCTGCGAACGCCGACACGCGCAGGTGCTCGCCGTAGTCAACGCTGGGCAATCGTTCGACCTTCATCTCCTTAATTGGCGATACGGCGTCCGCAAGCGCGGACACAACTGCTCGGCTGCCTGCCTCGTCCCCAGATGGCGACTCGATCTCCACTAAGGTATGGATGAGCTCGATTGTCTCGGGTTGGCGGCTTCGGAAATGGTTTGCTAAAGCGGTGACGTTTGATTCAGAGAGTTCCATTACGTTGCGATGACTAGCTGAGTGTTTCTTTCCTTACAGTCAACTGCTCAATTCGGGGCAGGTTAATCTCAAAGCCAATGCCTGGTTTAGATGGCGCCTCGATTGTGCCATTGCCCGATACGGTGACGGGCGGCTCGATTACGTCTTCGTGCCAATACCGCGCACTAGCCGACACGTCTCCCGGCAAGGTGAAACCTTCGAGCGTCGCCATTGCTATGTTGTGTGCCCGGCCGATGCCCGACTCAAGCATCCCTCCACACCACACCGGAATATTCCGCCCGCGACAAGTGCCTTCTACAGCTTTGGCTTGCGCGTGTCCACCAACGCGTCCGAGTTTTACGTTGACTATCTGACATGCCCCCAGGTCAATCGCATGCTTCGCGTCAGCAGCAGAATGGATTGACTCATCAAGACAAATCGGCGTTGAAAGCTGTTTCTGTAGCGCTGCATGTTCAATGATGTCGTCATGAGCGAGAGGTTGCTCAATCATCATCAATCCGAAGCGATCCATATCTTTGAAGAGTGGCGCATCAGCTAAGGTGTACGCCGAGTTTGCGTCCACAGTCAGCCTGATATCGGGAAAGTGCTGCCGCAGTCTCTCTACGATGTTCAGGTCCCAACCCGGCTTAATCTTGACCTTTATCCGCTGATAACCAGCAGCCAGTTCGGTTTCAATCTTCTCCACGAGAGCCTCGGGAGTCTGTTGAATGCCAATTGAGACTCCACACGGGATCTCCGGTTGGAGACCACCCAGAAGCTTCCACAGCGGGGTTTTCCTGGAGTTGGCTTCCAAGTCCCAACAGGCCGTTTCAATGGCGGCCTTTGCCATGCGGTTACCCCTGACAGGCGCCATCAAATCCCAAGTGTCCGCAGCGCTGGCCAGTTGTTTGCCAATGATCATCGGCGCCAGGAAGGTTTTGATCGTCGCCCAGGCGGAGTCAGTCCATTCTTCACAATAAAAAGGGCCTTCTCCTGCCGTACACTCGCCCCAGCCTTCCAGGCCCTCATCGTCCCACACCCGAACCAGAAGAATGTGACGCTCGGTCGTCCGGCCAAAACTGGTTTCGAAAAAGTGAATTAGCGGCAGGCGAATCTCGCGCAGCTCTACGGAAGAGATGATCACTAACCCGACTCCACGAGATGAATTGGATAACTGAAGTGCAGGCAATTATGCCACACGGGAGCGTTAAAGGAAGACGAGCTACTGAGCCTCTTCGACGAGTTGGTCGGTGGTCAGATCCGCCCTTTGAAATTAGCCGCACTGAGCCTGGCCTCTCCCAGTTGATTTCGTTGATTTCGTCATTTCGTGGCTGGGTTTTTACGCAGCGACCCAAGTGTCGTTGGCATGCTTCGGCAATACGCTGTCAGAGAGTTCCGAGCCGGCGCAAGTGCACGCCTTATACGGTGTTATGGGAGGGCTTGTGGGTAGCAACCGATGCCAGAAATTCAGCATCTGAGCTTGACCCTATGCAAGAATGCTGGTAAAAACTCTTTCACATTCCTAGGGCTTGTCTTCTAGTAATTTTCCCGTATCAACGTGCGGAATTTTTTAACTGACTTTGAAAGGACCTTTGTATGCCTAATCGCCCCCACTTCACCTCGCGCACCCGTCTAGCCGTTGCTCTCATAGCCACTCTTTTTGGACTTTCTTTATTCGTTCAGCAAATGTATTTCGCGCGGCGTGTACAGGCGGCTGGGTTTACCGCTGGAAACATCGTGGTGTATCGGGTTGGTGATGGGAGCGCCGCTCTTAGTTCAGCTGCCACCGCAGTATTTCTGGATGAATATACCCAAGCCGGTGTGCTGGTGCAGTCGATAGCACTGCCCACTGCAGTGAATGGAACACAAAGGCGGTTGACCTCCAGTGGTACGGCAGCAAACGACGGAATGCTAACGCGTTCCGCCGATGGACTTTATGTTGTCCTCACCGGATACGATGCAAGTCTCGGCACTTTATCAGTAGCCACCACACTCTCTTCAGCAGTTAATAGGGTCGTCGGCCGAGTAGACACCGCTGGCAATCTCGACACCAGCACGGTTTTTGCGGGCACGGCCGGAAACTCGTTCAGTGGTGGAAATATCCGAAGTGTAAGCAGCGATGGCGGAACAAACTTCTGGGCGGTGGGATCAAACAGTGGTGTCCAATATATTACGTTGGGCGCCACTTCCTCCACTCAAATCAGCAATACAGTTACAAATCTCCGAGGAACGAACATTTTTGGAGGACAACTTTACATTTCTACTGCCTCAGGAACTGCGGTCCGCATCGGAACCGTAGGTAGCGGTACACCTACAACGACCGGGCAGACTACGACCAACTTGCCGGGGTTTCCTACCACCGGAAGTCCAAATCAATTCTTCTTTGCAGACCTAAGCAATGGGGTACCCGGGGTCGACACGTTATATGTTGCTGATGACGCAGCCGGTCAGATTCAGAAATATTCCCTGGTCGGCGCGAGTTGGGTTGCAAATGGCACGGTCACTGCCGCTGCCGTACGGGGATTAACAGCAAGCGTACAAGGGACATCCGTGACCCTTTTTGGTGCCACGGGCGCCACCGCCTCCGCTGGCGGAGGGTCACTCTACAGATTTGTTGATTCAACAGGCTACAACGCCGCTATTTCTGGGGCAGTCACGACTATCGCAAGTGCCGGAACAAATAAGGTTTTTCGTGGCGTCGCCCTAGCTCCATCGAGCGGACCGCCCAACCAGGCGATCGCTCCCAATTGTCCGACTCCGCTCATTACAACTCAGGGAACTGCTACTTCTACTGGTGTCAGCGCAACTGATCCTGACGGCACCGTTACGAGCGCGACCATCACCAGCGCGCCGGTCGCCGGCATTACTCTTGACAGTTTCACACCGGCGCCCTCCAGTGGTGGCACCGCCAACGCAACTTTAAATGTAGCGAACACAACGGCTGTCGGAACCTACAACGTGGTCATTCAGTATTCAAACAACGATTCACCTACCCCGCAAACTGCCTCGTGTACAGTCGTCGTCACGGTCAATCCACCGAATCAGGCGATTACCACTAGCTGTCCGACGCCCCTTACCACTATCGAGGGCACGGCTACGTCTGAAGGCGTGAGTGCTACGGATCCGGATGGCACAGTAACCAGCGCCACCATCACGAGCGCGCCGGTTGCCGGCATCACTCTCGACGGTTTTACACCTGCAGCCTCCAATGGGGGAACCGCCAATGCAACTCTGAATGTCGCCAATACAACGGCGCCGGGAAGCTATAACGTCGTCATTGAGTATTCAAACAACGATTCGCCAACCCCGCAGACTGCAACCTGCACTGTGGTAGTAAACGTCAATCCGCCACCGACGCCTGCGGCTGTAGTTATTAGTCAGGTATATGGTGGAGGTGGCAACACCGGCGCCACTCTAAGGAACGATTACATCGAACTTGTTAACCACAGCGGTTCGCCCGTTAACTTGAGCGGTTGGTCAGTACAAGCCTTCGTGATTCCGCCGTCACCGCCCGGCGGGCCTGGCAGCTGGCAAATGACTCCGCTTACCAATTTCACGCTCCAGCCCGGCCAGTATTATCTGGTTCAGCAGTCGCAGGGAGCCGGTGGCACGGATAGTCTGCCGACACCAGACGCGGTTGGAACGATAACGGTGAGCTCGACCTCAACCAAAGTCGCTTTGGTAAACAACACAACCGTTTTGACCGGCGTTTGTCCTGATCCGGCGGTTGCGGGAATAGTCGACCTCGTCGGGTACGGCGCCACAGACTGTTGGGAAGGTTCGGGTACCGCCCCAGTGCTTACAAACACGACTGCCGCGCTTAGATTGGAGGACGGCTGTTTTGACACGAATGATAACGCGCACGATTTCGTTTCAGGCACTCCCAATCCGCGTAACAGCTCTTCACCTACTAATCTCTGCACGGGTCTCTTGGGGTACGGTTTCGCAAGCCCAAGATCAGTGGTACTTGGTTCATCAACACTTCTTACCGTCTACGCGGCGGCGGCTCAGGATCCAACCAGTACGGGCATTTCAGTAACGGCCGACCTTTCACAAATTGGCGGTTCCAGCACCCAGTCCTTTAGCGGCGGCCCCAACACTTTCACTTTCAATGCGACCGTGCCGGAAGGTAATTCCACCGGCCTGAAGACACTTCCGGTGACGATTTCCGATCTGCAAGGTCGCGTGGGCAGCACGAGTATCGAAGTAAAGGTCCTGCCGGTAGTTCCGGATCATGTCACGATCAGTCAGTTGTACGGAGGCGGTGGCAACCCCGGCCCCCCTGCCGCAACGTTAAGAAATGATTACGTGGAACTTTACAACCCGCACTCGACGGCTTTCGACCTAACGGGCTGGTCCGTTCAGTATGGTGCTGCCACTGGGGAAACGTGGCAGGTCCAACCACTGGGCGGGACAATTGCTCCAGGCGAATATTACTTAATCAGTCTAGCAAGTGGAGGTTCAAACGGAGCTCTGTTGCCGCCTGCCAACGTGTCCGGTGATATAAACATGAGTGCGACGACTGGCAAGCTTGCTCTCGTAAACAGCTTCGAGCCGCTAGTGGGCCCGTGCCCGGTCAACGACCTCGCGGTAGTTGATTTTCTCGGTTACGGAGCAACGGCGAACTGCGCCGAAACTACAAGAACGGGAACCACTGCTCCAAACAACACTACCGCTCTGTTCCGCAAGAACGGCGGTATTACCGATACGGACAATAATTCAGCAGACTTCGTCACCGGCGCACCGGCTCCACGACGGACAGCGCCTATTGTCGAAATCGGGCCTTCGGTTTTCGCGACCGATCCGCGCAATGGCGCTACTAGCGCTCCGCGTGACGCCACGATAGTTATTAGCTTTACCGAGCCAGTTGATGTAGATCCCGGGTGGTACACCATCAACTGTGTTACCACTCTAAATCACGACGACGCGACTGTGAGGTCGTTCTTTGGGGACGACACTTATACTATTACACCCAACGTCAACTTCCTTGCTGGAGAGCAGTGCACGGTCACGATCTATAAAGACAAGATCCACGACGTAGACGGCGACGACACAGGCACTAACGCCGACTCACTCCCCGCTGACAAGGTCTTTACCTTTACCGTCGCCACTGGTGCTGCTCCGGTCTACCCTGCCAGCGTCCACCTGACGATGGGAAATCCCAACGGCGCCACTGCTGATCTCGGTCAGCCTGATAATTACCTAATGGAAAAGCCCGAGTTCTCGCTTTCGTACAATCGTACTCGCGGCACGGCGAACTGGGTTAGTTGGCATCTGTCGGATGAATGGACCGGCACGCTGGCGCGCGTAGATACGTTCCGCGCTGATCCTGCTGTTCCTGCCGATTGGTTCCGCGTCTCGGGATTCGATTACGTCGGCTCAGGATTCGATCGCGGTCACATGGTTCCCAATGCTGACCGGGACAAGGAGACTTCTACGCCGATCAATCAGGCGACCTTCCTGATGAGCAACATCCTTCCCCAGACTCCGGATAACAATCAGGGTCCATGGGCCAATCTCGAAAATGACTTGAGGGGCCTATTGCCCGCCAACGAGATATATATCGTCGCCGGTGGTGTTGGGACGGGTGGTACCGTTGGCACCCCCACTGCGCCCGTGGTCGTTCATACTATTGCCGGCGGGAATGTGACTGTGCCATCACACACGTGGAAGGTGGCATTGATAATTCCGAAGGCGAGCGGAGACGACATAGCGCGAGTGAATTGTTCAACCAGGACCCTCGCGGTCGTCATGCCGAACATTCAAGGCATCAGGAACGAAGACTGGGAGGACTACATAACCACGGTTGATGCTGTTGAGGCTCTTACTGGTTACGATTTCTTCTCCAACTTGCCTGACGCTGTAGAGAACTGTGTGGAAGCAGGCACGGATGGGGCAAACTCGCCAGCTACTGCAAATCAATCTGCTTCGACGCTGGAAGACAATGAAGTAGAGATTGTCTTGCACGCTGTGAGACCCAACACCAACCCGCTGACTTTTTCGATTGTCAGCCAACCCACCAACGGTGAGCTGGGCAGCATCGGCTCGCCGTCGTGCACCGATCACGCTTGCTCTGCAACCGTGACCTACACACCGGATTTGAACTTTAACGGATCCGACAGCTTCACTTTCAAGGTAAATGACGGAACCACGGATTCAAATACCAGCACCGTCACCATCACTGTGAATCCCGACAATGATGATCCTGACGCGGTTGACGATGAGGCGACGGTTGCCGAAGACAGTGGTGCGAACACAATAAATGTTCGCGCCAATGACACAGACGTCGAGAATCACACCTTAACGGTTACGGCCGTTACGCAGGGTACGAACGGTGCAGTAGCCATCACCAATGGCGGCGCCGATGTTAGCTACACGCCGAATGCTAACTTCTTCGGCACCGATTCATTCACTTATACGATAAGTGATGGGAACGGTGGCAGCGATACGGCGACTGTTAACATGACAGTCACCAGTGTCAACGATGCGCCAGTGCTCACCTCGTCCGTGGCGATGAGCTTGATCTCCTCGACTAATAGCAATCTGTTCAACGTTGGGTTGACGGCTAGCACGACTGACCAGGAGGGTGAAACAGTCACGATACAAGTGGCTGTCTTCGGTGACGAGGATGATCAAACCGCCACGGTACCGGGGACAGTTCACTCGCCCGACGCCAAGGACATTGCCCCGGACACACTTCGCTTGCGTGGCGAGCGGGTCGAGGCAAATAACGGACGCGTTTATTTAATCGTCGTCACGGCTACTGACACCTCCGGCGGCGTCGACCGCAATTACCACACGGTCGTTGTACCGAAGAATAATAAGCCGGCTAATGTTAACGCCGTCCTCGCAGAAGCCGCCGCCGCGCAAGCCTTTGCGGAGGCGAATAACGGCACGCCGCCAGCGGGTTATTTCGTAATCGGCGGCGAGCCAGTCATTGGCCCGAAACAATAACCGCAGTTGAAAACTGAGACTGCCACTAACGGGGTGGGACTCCATTGAGTTCCACCCTTTTTTACTAAGCCTGGGCCCACAGAGATAAAATGGCTGATAACGAACAACAGATAATGGAACAGTTACGGCGGGCGACTGAGGGATTGCTCTTCATGAGCGAGTCAGACTACCCGTTCGAGGTGATTCAATGGGAAGGCCTGCCCGCTTTGACTCACGATTTCCTCTGCAGGATGGCTGGCGAGTTCGACGACTGCGAGGTGGAAGAAATCGAAGCAGAGAAGTTCCTCCAGGCCGAAATCTATCGAAACATTGTTACAGTGCTTTCGCAGAACCTGGTCGAGGTTAAGGCGTTTAAGGTAGGTAGAATCAATATGCCTGTTTATGTTGTCGGGAAAAGTAAACGCGGTAATTGGTTAGGAGTATCTACCAGAGTGGTACAGACTTAGTTGAACTATTCCGTGGAGACCAATTCCTGATTGTTGAGCGCTGCGTGCATGGTGTGCCAGGGGAGGGTGGCGCACTTTACCCGCACCGGAAACTCCCTCACGCCCTCGAAAATCTTAAGATTTCCCAGACGTTCGCTAGCCTGATCTTCGTAGTCTTCCCCCGTCACCATGCGATGAAAATCTGTAAAGAGTGCTTCTGCCTCGGCTTTACGCTTACCCTTTACTGCCTGCGTCATCATGCTGGCAGCAGCTTTTGAGATCGCACAACCGGAACCCTCGAAACTTACTTCGCGGACGGCGTCATCTTCCAAATGCAGATACACAGTCAACTGGTCGCCGCAGAGTGGATTAAATCCCTCGGCCGAGTGATTCGCCGTTTCCAGTTTGCGAAAGTTTCGCGGCTTCTTGTTGTGATCGAGAATGACCTGCTGGTATAGCTCGCTTAGTTCAGACATATTAAAGAGCGGTAAATGGTAAATGGTGAATGGTAAGCACTGACCGGGTATCCCCTTCATCGGGCCGTTTTTCCATTTACCATTTACCTACGAAAAGATCTCTATAACCCGCTCAACTGTCTGCGCCAACACCTCGACTTCTTCTTTCGTGTTATAGAACGCAAACGATGCCCGGGCGGTCGCAGGTACATTGAAACGCTGCATAACCGGCTGCGCGCAATGGTGGCCGGCGCGAACGGCAATTCCCTCCTGATCCAGGATGGTGCCGATGTCGTGCGGGTGAATATCGTCAATTACAAAAGACAGTACGCTGGCTTTTTCGCGCGCCGTACCGATAATGCGCACGCCTTCGATGGCAGTTAACCGTTCGGTCGCGTACCGCAATAGTTCAAGCTCGTGCGCAGCAGCCTTTGCGCGGTCGATTGAATTCAAATAATCAATCGAGGCACCCAGACCTATTTGCGACGCGATTGCCGGAGTGCCGGCTTCAAACTTATTAGGCAGACCAGCGTAAGTAGTTTTTTCGAAGGTGACACTCTTGATCATGTCGCCCCCGCCCTGAAACGGATTCATTTTCTCCAGCAGCTCTGCTTTGCCGTAGATCACGCCGCTTCCCGTTGGGGCAAACATCTTGTGACCGGAGAAGGCAAAAAAATCGCAATCCAGATCCTGGACATCGACCAACATGTGGGGCGCGCTCTGCGCGCCATCGATAAGAACCGGAACGCCATACTTGTGGGCCTGCTCGGTCATCTGCTTTACAGGATTGACCGTTCCCAACGAGTTTGACACGTGAGATAGGGCGACAAACTTCGTTCGCTCGTTTAGTAGGGCGTCATACTCATCGAGCAGCAGCTCACCCCGGTCGTTCATTGGGATGACGCGCAGCCTCGCCGCCTTCTCTTCGCAAAGCATCTGCCAGGGCACGATGTTAGCGTGGTGTTCCATCGCCGAGATGATGACTTCGTCGCCCTCGCCAATAAATTTCCGGCCATAACCATGCATCACGAGATTGATGCCCTCGGTGGCGCCTCGCACAAAAATGCACTCCCTTGCCTCGCGCGCATTGATGAAGCGTTTGACCTTTTCGCGCGCTCCTTCATAGGCAGTCGTTGCCTTCTGACTGAGGTAATGGACCCCGCGATGGATGTTGGAGTGTTCGTCTTCGAGGTAGATACTGCCACGGTCGATGACTACCTGGGGAACCTGCGATGACGCGGCGTTGTCGAGATAAACGAGAGGTTTGCCATTAACAGTCTGCCGCAAAACAGGGAAGTCTTTGCGAACGCGTTCGACGTCCCACTCAGCGCTGGTAGAACTTATGTCCTTAACGTCTGTCGCTAGCATTTCATCAACCAGCTGCGTTTCGCCCCCGAAAGTCCGGTAGTGCAGCTTATGCTTCGAGTCGAGTGTTGAGCCGGTTTAAGACTGCTTCATCAAGCTGCGCTCTGATCGACTCAATTTTTATCTTGCCAATAACTTCTTCCGCGAACCCATAAGTCAGCAAATTGCGCGCAAGGTCAGAGTGGATTCCGCGCGTCTCCAGATAGAACAACTCGTCTTGATCGATCTGACCCACCGCGGCGCCGTGGGCGCACTTGACGTCATCAGCAAGGATTTCAAGTTGCGGCTTGGTATCCACGCGGGCTTCATTTGATAACAATAGGTTCTTATTTGTTTGCATCGCGTCAGTCTTTTGCGCGTCATGACGCACAAATATCTTCCCGTTGAAGACCGCCCGCGATTTCCCGTCCAAAATTCCTTTGTAGAGCTGATGGCTGGTGCAGTGGGGTTTCCGGTGATCGATTAACGAGTGCGTGTCGGTGTGTTGGGCGCCGTTGACCAGATACAGGCCATCGACCCAACACTCCGCGCCTTCCTGATCCATGGTGACGTTGAAATCGTGCCGCGACAGCTGCGCACCCAACGTGATTGTCGTGGCATCGTAACTGGCACTCGGGCCCAGGTCGGCGGTTGTGGTCGCTACGTGGAAGGCCTCCGCACCGTCTCTTTGCACCTTGTAATGCTCCAATCGTGCCCCCTCTTCGACTATGACCTCAACAACAGCATTAGTGAAGTATTTAGCCTCTGGCGCACCGACATAGCTCTCGAGCAAAGTGGCTCGACTATTCTTGCCTGCCACCACCAGCACACGAGGATGGCTCGCCACCTGAGTGCCATCGCCGATGAAAAGCAATTGTATCGGCGTGCTTACGACGACGTCGTCCGGGATGTAAACGAACGCGCCCTGGGAAATAAAGGCCGTGTTCAGAGCCACAAAACCATTGGCTATGTGATCCGCAGAGCGACCGAGATGTTCCTGCATCAGAGCCAGATACTTGTTGTCCCGCACGGCGTCAAACAGATCTATTGCGACTGCCTCACCGCCGAGGGCCTTCACCGAGGAGAGGTCCCTTCGCAACGACCCGTTAACAAAAACCAGGCGGCTGTCGTTGGCTTCCGGACACGCCAAATCCACAGGATTTGCGCCGGCAGTTATTCGGGATGAAGCCGGCGCGTCAAAATCCAACTTCGCCAGTGGAGCCACATTCGTGTACTTCCACTCTTCGTCTTTTACCGATGGAAAACCCAATTCTGAGAAGCGTTCCATTGCCTGATCGCGCAAGCGATCAACCCAAGCGACGCCAGACGGTTGCAAGTTTTCATGGCTTGCTCGAAGAGCTTCGTAGTAGGGAATATCCAGTTTCTTTAATTCAGTTGCCATCATCTTACCTTGCACGCGCGGTTACGCCCTCTGTTTCGGCCGTGGCCTTCAGCCAGTCGTAACCCTTCTGTTCCAACTCCAGCGCCAGTTCCTTGCCGCCTTCTTTGGCGATGCGTCCATTCGCCAGCACATGTACATAATGCGGCACGATGTAATTCAAAAGTCTTTGATAGTGCGTCACAAGGATTACGGCGTTTTCCGCATTATGTAACTGATTGACGCCGCCGGCCACGATTCTCAAAGCGTCAATGTCGAGACCTGAATCCGTTTCGTCCAGGACCGCAAGCTTTGGTTCAAGCACTGCCATCTGCAGGATCTCATTGCGCTTTTTCTCGCCTCCAGAGAATCCCTCGTTAACTGAGCGCGTCATAAAACTGGCGTCCATCTCAACTACTTTGGCGCGCTCCTTCAAGAGATCCTTAAACTCCAATGGATCGAGTTCCTCTTCGCCAAGATGCTTGCGCTTCTCGTTGTAGGCCAGTCGCAAAAACTGCGCGTTTGAAACACCGGGCACTTCGATGGGATATTGAAACGCCATAAAGACGCCTTCGCGCGCACGCTCATCAGGCGCCATTTCAAGCAGATTTTTGCCCTCGTAAAGAACTTCCCCTTGCGTGACTTCATAAGCGGGGTGTCCGGCGAGGACTTTGGCAAGCGTCGATTTACCGGAGCCATTTGGCCCCATAATGGCGTGAATCTCGCCTTTTTTGACACTAAGGTTGATCCCCTTGAGGATCTCATTGCCATCTATGGCCGCATAAAGATTTTTGATTTCCAGCACTTATTATTGCTCCTAAAATTATGACGCGGTGACGTAAGGATCGCAGCGACATGCTTACGTCACCCTGAGTCCTCGTCTCCGCGTCTTCTTTTCCTCAGCCGACGCTGCCCTCGAGTTTCAACCCAAGCAGCCTTTGCGCTTCCACCGCAAACTCCATCGGCAACTGCAAAAAGACGTCCTTACAAAACCCGTTAATGATCAATGACACGGCGTCCTCTTGCGAAATACCTCGTTGCTGTAGGTAAAACAACTGTTCTTCACTAATCTTCGAGGTTGACGCCTCATGCTCCACGCTGGAGCTGTTATTCATTACCTCGATGTACGGAAATGTATTGGCCCCACAGTTTGAACCAATCAGCATTGAATCACACTGCGTGTAGTTTCGCGCGTCGGCGGCCTTCGGCATAACCTTCACCAGGCCGCGATAGCTGTTATTAGACCTTCCGGCGGCAATGCCCTTCGAAATAATTGTCGAACGAGTGTTTTTGCCAAGATGAATCATCTTGGTTCCGGTATCGGCCTGCTGTGCATGGTTCGTCAGCGCTACAGAGTAGAACTCGCCGATCGAGTTGTCGCCCTGCAAAATACACGAGGGATACTTCCAAGTGATTGCCGAACCTGTTTCAACCTGCGTCCACGAAATCTTTGAATTGCGACCGGCGCACTTCCCTCGCTTGGTGACAAAGTTATAAATGCCACCGCGGCCCTCTTCATCGCCGGCATACCAGTTTTGCACCGTCGAGTACTTGATCTGGGCATCATCAAGCGCCACCAATTCAACGACCGCTGCGTGCAACTGGTTCTTGTCGAACTTCGGCGCGGTACAGCCTTCGAGGTATGAAACGTAAGCTCCCTCTTCGGCCACGATCAAAGTTCGTTCAAACTGCCCCGACTCGGAATTGTTGATCCGGAAATAGGTTGATAGCTCCATCGGGCAGCGTACACCCTTGGGGATGAAACAAAACGATCCGTCCGAGAACACGGCGCTGTTGAGCGCTGCGAAAAAGTTATCGCTGGTTGGAACCACTGAGCCAAGGTACTTACGAATCAGCTCGGGATAATCGCGGATTGCTTCGGTGAACGAACAAAAAATGACGCCGTGCTTTTTTAACTTCTCTTTATACGTGGTGGCGACCGAAACCGAGTCGAACACGGCGTCGACAGCCACTCCCGCAAGTTGCTTCTGCTCTGTTAAAGGTATGCCGAGTTTTTCAAACGTGCGCAGTAATTCCGGGTCGACTTCATCAAGACTGGCTTTTGTCGCCTTCTGCTTGGGCGCGCTGTAGTAAATGACGTCCTGATAGTTGATTTCCGGATACGAAATGTTTGGCCAGTGTTTTGGCTCGGTCATTGTCAGCCAATGACGATAAGCCTTCAGCCGAAATTCGAGCATCCACTCCGGTTCGTTTTTCTTTTCGACAATCAGCCGGATCGTGTCTTCCGACAGTCCTCGAGGAATAACGTCAGACTCGATGTCGGTGACGAAACCGTATTTATATTCCTGATTACCTAATAATTCTGCTGTGCTCATCTCGTACCCGCGCTTCCCGCGCCCGTTCCCTTCAAATCTGGACTCGTTCTGATTCCATCCTTTGCTTCGGACTCAAAATCTGGTGCAGCACCGCGTCAACGTTCGCCTCAGTGCCCAGCAACTGAGACAAGGTAATTTCCGCCAAGGCCTTATCAACAACCTGGTGAAGCTCCAGAATCACCGGCCTGATGCCACAGTCGCCCGTGTGCACGCAGGATTCGAGCACGCCTGCATAACTCTTACAGTGCGTCTCAACCCGTTCGTCGTCCAAAACACTTATGACTTCATTTAGGTGCACCTGGCTTGCCGGTCTCGCCAATCGATAACCGCCCTTAGTGCCGCGCTGCGATTGGACCAGTCCAGCCTTGTTCAAAATCCACATCAGCTTGCCGGCATTCGCCACGGAAATACCCTCCCGGCGGGCAATCTGAGACAGTGTCAGCGATTCGCTCTGCTCTTCAGCGCGAGCGAGTTGCAACAGGCATCGCAGGCCATATTCCTCTTGAGCCGATATCTTCATTTGACCTTAAAGTCAGTTCAGAAAGCAGTTTAACTAAACCTTACTTTTTAGTCAACATTGAAGGGTGCGTGGTGGAAGGTTGCAAAAACTCTGGCAAAACCTGGGCGTCAAAGTGTGAAGTTGAAGTCTATGTAGCCGCTCAAGCGGGTCATGCCTGAGCCCGTGTGGAGGGGTTCGAAAAACCATTGCCGCGCAGCATCTTCTGCAGCCCGACGCAGGAGAACGGGGCCTTCGGAGTGCGAAACCTCAATTACCTTCCCTGCCTCGTCAACCACCACATGAACTCTAACCAGGCCAGCCGCGCCGGCCTGTTTTGCTATCGGTGGATACGGTGGCACAACCCGCTTGACCGCCTTAGCGTTGAGCGAACCGGTAGTTTCCGGTCGTGACTCCGGTGCCGCCGCGATTTTGTCACTCGGCGACTTTGAAGCGTGTTGTTGCTCAGATGGAGAGCCATTCCCTACTTCTTTAATCTCCCGCTGGCCTGCGGATGAGGACGCGGCTTTGCCCAACTTAACTTTAGTGGGTGACATGCCGCCAAAGGATGCTATTTGTGTTTGGGAAGCGAGTAACTGTCGAGCGCCGGCATATTCTGCTTGCCACTTGTCTTGATCTTCAGTGTCCTTCGCCAGCGACAAGCGAATTCCCAACACATCTTCCAGCAGGGATAAAGAATCGAAGGCCTTCTGTTCATTGGAAATTTCTTTCGCGTGAACAATCATGCGCTCAAGAAACGAACGCAAGCGTTCCAGATCGGTTACGGCCTCGTTGGGGAGGCTCGGGTCAGTCGTGCTGATACCAACAGTACGGTATCTGGCCATATGTGCTCTGGCGCCGTTTACAGCCTGACCTGCCAGCGCGAAGTAAGTTCTGAGAGAGTCGCCATTCTGTATTGCACGGCCCTTGAAATTCTCCTCGAGTAGCGCCTCCGCGCGCCCGTAATTTCCTTCTTCCAAATAGATACTCATCAACAACACCGACGTGATGTTGCGAACTGCGTAGTCGGCCACTGATGCCCTTACCGATTCCAGCTCGGAAGCTGCAGGCTCGAGTTGGTGCGCGGCAATCAAGGCGCGAGCACGCTCGATTCTTGTCTTAGCAGCATCCGCCGCAGCTGCTGAATCGGTGGTCGACTGGGCTTGAAATGTGTTTGAGAAAGAAACCAGGCAAGCTAGTAGTAATAAGACTCTAATCAAAAGGGGAACACCTCTCAGGGGAAATTATTTCAGTTTACATTGGCCGATTAATGCGAAAAGCGAGCTTAACGCTCGCTTATGGGGTCTAACATAATTTTGACGCCTTATTATTGCTGATAAGGTTTAATGTGGCAAGTGGCCGGGCCGAATGTAAGACAATCGCAATCGCAGTGTCATCAAGGAGCTGAGGCCTGCAGACTCTTCGCGACCTTCTCACGAAACACTTTCGCTTCTTGTTTAATCGCGGTTTCATCAAGTGTTAGCAGCCGGCGATCCCGCATCACTACGCGCCCGTTAATAATCACTGTCTGCACGTCGGAAGTCTTGGTCGCATAAACAAGATGAGAATAGATGTTGTAAAACGGCACCTGGTTGAGTGAATCACGATCAACCAGCACGAGATCTGCTTGTTTCCCTTCTTCGATCGAGCCAATTTGCTTCTCAAGATGCAGAGCTCGCGCACCTCGGATGGTAGCCAGCTCGAATGCCTGCTGCGCCGAAATCACTTTCGGATCTCCGGAAAACACTTTGTGAAGCTTGGCGACAGTATCCATCTCCTCCCACATGCTCAGGTCGTTATTGGAGGCCGCTCCATCCGTGCCCAAACCAACGCGCACTCCTTCCTTAATCATTCTGGGCACCGGCGCCACGCCCGAAGCCAGTTTCATATTGGACTGCGGGTTATGTACCACCCCCACGCCTGCGCGCTCGAGTGTGTCGAGGTCGTTGCCAGTCGGCCACACAACATGCGCAGCAATCAGTCGATCGCTCAGGAACCCGATACGCCTGAGGTATTCAATGGGACTCGCATTTTTCATCCGGATGCTATCGTCCACTTCTCGTTTTGTTTCCGAGACGTGCGTCACCATGGCGGCGCCTGTTCGGTCCGAGAATGCGCGCGCGGCTTTAAGGTGTTCTTCGGAGACTGTATACGGCGCGTGAGGCGCGATAGCCGGTGTAATCAGCGCGTGACCTTTCCACTTCTGGACAAACTTTTCCACATACGCCATCGCCTCAGCGTTAGTTTTGTTGTCAGCAACCGGGAAATCGATGACTGTCTCTCCCAGGACGCCCCGCACGCCGGCCTTGGCCGTTTCATCCGCGATGGCATCTTCAAAGTAGTACATGTCGCAGTAAGTAGTAGTGCCCCCGCGAATCATCTCCGCCAGCCCGAGCCGCGTACCTACGCGAACAAACTCTTCTGACACATTCTTAGCTTCGGCGGGGAAAATAAATTTGGTGAGCCACTCCTGAAGGTCAAGATCGTCCGCCAGGCCTCGAAAGAGGGTCATGGGAATGTGAGTGTGCCCATTTATCAATCCGGGAATAATGATCTTTCCGCGCGCGTCAATTGTTTGTGTCGCTCTAAACCCGGCAACGATGTCCCTGCGAGTGCCTACGGCAACGATGCGGCCGCTGGTTACAGCTACCGCACCGTCTTCGATCACGCGGCGATCCTTATCCATCGTGACCAGCATGCCGTTGAGGACGATCAAATCTGCAGGTTTCATGCGCCCTCCTCTTCGCTGTGCGGCCGCCGGAAGCGACGCGAGAACAGTGGCGACAAGTGTGATAATTAAAAATGCTCGTTTCAACATGATTGTGAATTGGATAACTAACTGACGTTCGATTCTTTCGCTCCACTTAGGAACCGCGCATCGAACGCTCGCGGAAGAAGCTCCTTGATAGAACACTGCTGAGTGTCACCGCGAAGATTCGCCAGAACGATCTTGGCGTTCTTGCAAAACTCCCAGATGATCTGGCGGCACGTGCCGCAGGGAGGGGTCAAAGTGCTGGTGTCCGCGACGACCGCCAGCTCGGTAAACTCACGTTCGCCTTCCGAAAGCGCTTTCCAGATAGCGACACGTTCCGCGCAGACTGTCAAACCGTAGCTGGCGCTCTCAATGTTGCAGCCGATGTAAACTTTCCCACTCTCTGTTCTAACTGCTGCGCCAACCAGAAAGTTGGAAAAAGGCGCCACTGATTGCAGGCGCGCCTGCTTCGCTGTTTCAATCAACTGTTCAAAATCGTCTTCGCTCAAGGCTGGCCTCCCACCGGCGTTAACGCACTCGCCAACCTCTCACGAATTTTTCCGCTTAGCAAATCAATGCTCACCAGATTATGACCACCTTCCGGAATGATGACGTCTGCATAACGCTTTGATGGCTCCACGAATTGCATATGCATTGGCCGAACCGTGCCCAGGTACTGTTCTATTACTGACTCAACCGTGCGTCCTCGCTCTGCAATATCACGGCGCAAGCGACGAATGAAGCGAATGTCGTCAGGCGTATCCACGAAAACCTTTATATCGAGCTGCTCCAGCAAACGTGGATCGGCGAAGATCAGTATGCCCTCCACAATTACGATCGGCTTGGGTTGAACTGGCCGTGTCTCATTTGAACGCATGTGGGTGCGGAAATCGTAGATGGGGAGGTCGATCGATTCTCCCGCTCTGAGCTTACGCACATGATTGACAAGTAAGTCGTTGTCCAGCGCATCAGGATGGTCGAAGTTAGCCAGTTGGCGATAGTCGAGGGGCAAATCCTTCAAGTTACGGTAATAGGAGTCCTGTTGAATAAAGACAACTTCACTGGCTCTAACCGTTTCCAAAATCCGGTTCGCCACGGTCGTCTTGCCGGATCCTGTTCCGCCCGAAATTCCTATTATTAGGCTCACGAAATTAAGTTTAACTCAGATAAAGAGAGAGTAGGGCGCACTAAGTTGTGCGCCCTGAATGTAATGACCAACTGCTGAATAGAAAGCGGCTAGCTAACCCCTCGGGAGCTTAGCGATCAGCCGGCGGAGCAACTGGGTAAACTTCGCTCGCACTCGCTCGCCCGTCTCCATTACTTCCTCATGATTAATGGGCTGCTCGCTGATCCCTGCGGCCATATTGGTAATGCAGGAGATGCCCAGCACCTTCATTCCCATTTGCCGAGCGACAATCGCCTCGGGAACTGTGCTCATGCCCACTGCATCAGCGCCGAACGCGCGCAGCATGTGGATCTCAGCGGGTGTTTCATAGCTGGGTCCACCGAGGCCCGCATACACACCGCGCCTTGCTGCGATCCCGACCGCCCGCGCTTCCTCGGTAACTAGCTCCTGCAATTCGCGCGAATAAACTTCCGACATGTCAGGAAAACGTGGCCCAAAGCGTTCATCGTTTGTTCCACGCAAGGGGTTAACGCCCATCAGATTCAAATGATCGCTAATCACCATCAACCCACCCTGACTCAATTGCACGTTTATTCCGCCGGCGGCGTTGGTAAGAATAAGTGTTTCGATACCCAGTAGCTTGAAAGTTCGGATCGGAAAGGTGACTTCCTCAAGAGAATATCCCTCGTAAAAGTGAACGCGGCCCTGCATCGCCACCACCGGCACTTCGTCGACCCGTCCGAGAATCAGGCTTCCGGCATGACCCTGCGCTGTAGAAACGACGAACCCTGGGATGTCCTGATATGGAATGCGCACGGGATTTTTAAACTCGTCGGCAAAACCACCCAGCCCGCTTCCCAGGACGATCGCGACCCGCGCAGCCTCTGCATGGCGCGCGCGAATTATTCGTGCAGCATGTTCTGCACGCGCATAAAGATCCAGCTTGGCCATTCCTTCTGACACTTCCTATATCATTCCCACGCGGACCGCGAAGTTTATTTTTCCTTTTGGTAAGGAATCCCCAACGCTCGAGGCGGCCGAGATGAACCAATGAAGCCGGCCAACACAATGATCGTCAGCACATACGGAACCATCTGAATAAACTGAACCGGAATGTCATCGCCTGAGGGCAGCTTAACTACCCCCTGCATCTGAATCGTTATCGCCTCAGTTAAACCAAACAACAGACAGGCGAGCATAGTTTGCACCGGTCGCCACTTACCAAAGATTAGTGCAGCCAGCGCAATGAATCCCCTGCCCGAAGTCATGTTTCGTGTAAACAACGACGACTGTCCAACTGATAAATATGCTCCACCAATACCCGCAAGCAGCCCTGACAACAAAACGCCCGCATATCGCATACGTGCAACCCGCACTCCCGCGGCGTCCGCAGCCTCCGGATTTTCTCCGACGGAGCGTAGTCGTAGTCCGAATGGGGTTTTGTATAAGGCGTACCATGCCAGCGGGACGAGCGCGAAAGCTATCCAGATTGGCAGATTAGGTATTAGTTGTTCCTTGGGAATCTGAGGAGTAGATCCCGAGGACAAAAAGAACGCGCCGCTGAGAAAGGCCGGCACGCCGATCATCAGGATGTTGATGGCTGTTCCGGTGACAACCTGATCGGCTTGATAGCGAATACACGCGACTGCATGTATTGCAGCGATCAGCAAGCCTGCTCCCATTCCCGCGAGTAGACCGACATATGGATTACCAGCGGCAAAAGTGACTGCTGCCGCCGTGAACGCTCCCGCCAACATCATTCCCTCAAGAGCGATATTTATGACTCCCGACCGCTCGGAAAACATTCCACCCAATGCGGCCAGGATTAGCGGCGTTGATAAACGAATGGTCGACCAGATGAGCGATATGGTGAAGATTTCAGTCATTGCTTCACACCTTCGAGCGTCTTAATAAACCCCATTTCGCAAACGGACCGCGGAAGAAAGCCTCGGCCGCCACAAACAAAATAATAATGCCTTGCAGAACCTGCACAATATCCTTCGTCACATGTTCGGTAAAAGCGTCAACCGGAATACCACCGCGTTGAAGTACAGCGAAAAGAAGCGCGGAAAGGATGACACCCACCGGATGGTTTCGACCGAGCAGCGCCACAGCGATCCCAGTGAAACCATAATTGTCAGAAAATCCATCGTAGTAGCGATAACGATAGCCAAGCACTTCGTTAATGCCCACGAGCCCCGCGAGTGCTCCGGAGATGGTCATGGCAATGATGATCTGCTTGCGTACGGAAATGCCGCCGTATTCCGCGGCGGTAGGATTCGTGCCGGTAGACCGGAGTTCGTAGCCCCATCTAGTCCGCCATAAAAACAGGTACACCAAACCACAACACAGCAATGCCAAAAGAAATGCCAGATTAACCGGAATGAATTCAGGCAAGCCGGGAATGAATTTCCCCAGGCGCGCAATGTGCGCGCTCTGCCCGATGGGAACGGTTTGCATGATCGGGTCGCCGGGCGCTTTGTAGTGATACTGGGTGAAGTAACTTAACAACGCGACTGCAATGAAGTTCAACATGATGGTGTTGATAACTTCATGGGAGCCAAAGCGTGCTTTTAATACGCCTGGGATTGCACCCCAGAAACCACCACCGAGCACCGCAGCCAGAAAGCACAACGGTATCAAAAGCCAGGGCGAGAGGTTTGCGAATGTGATTCCAACCCAGGCGGTGGCGAAGGCCGCGACATAGAGTTGCCCTTCGGCACCGATGTTGAGCAAACCACAACGGAAAGCGACCAACACAGCCAGACCGGTAAAAATTAACGGCGTCGCGTAGAACAGTGTGTAGCCGATACCGACGGGCCATGAAAGCGCGCTGCCGAAAAGCAATGCATAAGCCTCGAGCGGATTGTCGCCGATAATTAGTATGAGGATGCCAGCGACGATAAAAGCGACGACGACGGCAATCAGCGGGAAAAGCAGTTCGCGTAGGAGGTTCATAGATTTCAGACTGGTCTTCAGTCTTCAGCCGGCGGACGACGCTAGTGCCCGCGCGTCATGAGCAATCCGATTTCCTCTGTGGTTGCCGTCTTCGGATCGACTTCTCCGACGATGCGGCCGTCGTGAATTATCAGCAGCCGATCTGAAAGCGAAGTGACCTCTTCAAGTTCCGCGGAGATGAGCAGCACCGCACAACCGGAATCGCGCAAAGCGACCAGTTTGCGGTGGATAAACTCGATTGCTCCAATATCAACGCCGCGCGTTGGCTGTGAAACCAACAGCAGTTTAGGCTCAACCTTGAATTCTCTGCCGATAATCAACTTCTGCTGGTTGCCTCCGGAGAGCGCTCGCGCGGGAAGCGCGGCGTTAGCAGGTCGCACGTCGAAGCCTTCGATTATTTCGTTGGCGCGTTTGCGAATCGCGGAGCTGTCCAGGAAAACGCCCGCGTAAGAAACAAGCGGCGGGCGGTAGTGGACTCCAAGAATTGAGTTTTCAGCGAGGTCGAATTCCAGGAGGAGCCCGCGGCGGTGCCTGTCTTCCGGTATGTGCGCGATGCCTAGCTCGCGTCTTACACGCGCGCCGTCACGCGTAATGTCGCGGTCTTCAAACCGAATCTCGCCGGAAAGCTGGGAAGGGGTAACGAGTCCAGCTAGTGCTTCGATAAGTTCCGTTTGTCCGTTACCTTCCACGCCCGCTATTCCGAGGATTTCGCCCTTGCGAACTTCAAAAGAAACACCATCGACAGCTTTTCCCTCTCGGGCCTGAACCGAAAGGTTCTTCACACTCAATTCAACCGCTCCCGTTTTCGCCTCCGGTTTTTCTACGCGTAGAAGCACTTCGCGACCCACCATCAGACGGGCCAGTTCCGCGGCGTTAGTTTCTTTTGTTTGCAAGCTGCCAACCACCCGGCCATCGCGCATCACTGTTACTTCGTCGGAGATAGCCAACACTTCCGCGAGTTTGTGCGTAATGATGACGACAGTTTTTCCTTGTTCTCGCATGCGTCGCAAGATGGCAAAGAATTCGTCCACTTCCTGCGGTGTCAAAACGGCGGTTGGCTCGTCGAGGATCAATAAGCGCGCGTGGCGATAGAGGGCCTTCAAGAGTTCGACCCGCTGTTGCTGTCCAACTGAAAGATGACCGATTTCGACGTTGGGGTTTACGGCGAGTTTGAACTCTTCGGAAAGCTTCTGTATCTCAGCCGCCGCTTTGCGCAAATCAAGCGCAAGTTCGTTACCGGGTTCGGCGCCGAGCACAATGTTTTCGGCTACTGACATGGTGTCGACCAGCATGAAATGCTGGTGCACCATACCAACGCCGAGGGCGATGGCATCGTGGGGCGAAGCGATCTGCTGCACCTGGCCATCGATCAAGATGTCGCCTTCGTCAGCCGTGTAAAAACCATAAGCGATGCGCATCGCCGTAGATTTACCGGCGCCATTTTCACCGACGATGGCATGAATGGTTCCGGGCTCGACCTTGATGTTTACATGGTCGTTGGCTAACACGTCGCCAAAGCGTTTTGTTATGTTTCTAAGCTCTAACACAGAATCGTCTTTGGTTTTGGGTCTCTGGTCTTTGGTCTTTGGTCTTTGAAAATTTGATCTCGCCTACTGCTCTGAGCGATTCCAGATGCCACCAAAAGCCCGATTCGAAACTCAGTTTCGATAGTCGGTCTTCGCTAACCGCGACTTTTGTAAAGAGCCAATCGAACGCAGATAAGCATTCAGTTTTGGCGCCAATTCCTTAACAAGTGGCAGCAAATCATTCACTTGTTTTTCACTTAATAATTTCTTCGGTATGCTCGCCGTAACCAATGCTGTGTTTCATATAAGGAGCCACGTGCAACTCTAAGAAATCGGCGAATCTCTGGATCCGTTCCTCTACCGCTTCCCTAGGCAATGTTGGCTCCGATACTGTCACCCGCGCGAACCAACTGTTTACCCACGGTGTCTCTAGCCAGGAAGTCCCAAGTAACTACAATTTTCCATAATTGGTCAGACAGCTTCTCTGATAGCCGATAAATCTGTAACTTTTCAAAATTGGTCTTCTCCATCGGTGATCTCCCGCGAACAGATTAATGAGGTCGCGATATAACTCCTAAGACCAAAGACCAAAGTACAAAGACCAATTATTTAGTCATCGCATCGGTAACCTTGATTTCCCCGTTAATAATCTTTTGTCTCGCTTCGTCAGCTTGCTTCAGCATATCCGGGGTCACCAGGTTTTGATTGAATTGATCGAGTGAGTAGCCGACGCCATCTTTATCAAGACCATAAACATGAAACCCGGCTTTGAATTGTCCACTCACCACGTCTTTAATGATGTCGTACACCGCATTGTCAACCCGCTTCACCATACTGGTAAGCACAAAGCCAGGCTTGACCATGTTTTGATTTGAGTCGACACCAATGACGAAGTGCGTAGCGCGCCCGTCCTTCATTCCCTGCTGCTCGACAGCGTCAAAAGCCCCAAGACCCGAGTTACCGGCGGCGGTAAAAATCACGTCTGCGCCTTTTCCAATCTGCGCGAGCGCAATCTCTTTACCTTTCCCAGGATTGTTCCAGGCTGCATCTGTCACGCCAACATAGTTTGGGATTACACGAATGTTCGGATTAACCGCGCGCGCTCCTTCTTCATAGCCTTCTTTGAAACGGTGGATCAGACCGATGTCCATTCCGCCAAGAAAGCCAATCGTGCCGGTCTTTGTGGCCCGCGCTGCCAGCATGCCCACTAGATACGAGCCCTCATGCTCTTTGAAGACTAAAGAAGCAACATTCGGTAGTTCGCTCACGCCATCAACTATGGCGAAACGAATGTTGGGATAGTCCCTGGCGACCACTTCAATGATCGGGGTCTGGGCAAAACCAATTCCGACAATCAAGTCGTAGCCTCGCTCTGCGAATGCGCGCATGGCCGGTTCTATGGAAGTGGGGTTGCCAGGCTCGATGTCGCGCAAAACAATATTCAGAGGCGGTTTTCCGCAGCTGGTGCCGTCGGGCCAGTTTCCGGTTGCCGCGCAGTTTGCGCCGGCCCACGCGGCGGCGTTAAAGGACCGGTCATCCTTACCACCAATATCAAACACCACGCCGACACGAATCTTCGAAACATCGGACGAACCGTAGCTCTGGCGGCTGCATGCCGACCCGAAAATCGCGAACACGCAAAGCAGTAGAAACGTAAATAAGGCTACGATTTTCATTCGTTAATCACTTCCCTCATCAATTGCGGTAGCTCTGGAGGAGGTTGGTCGCCCACTTCATATGCAGCCTGGATGCGCTCGGACGCTTCTCGAGCTGCCGTTTCGTCACGAGTATAGATTGTTCCGAGCGTTCGATTGGCGTCCAGCTGGTCACCGATCTTTGCTTCCGTTATGAATCCCACGGACGGATCGATGGAGTCATCAATGCGCACACGCCCCCCGCCGAGTGCAGCGACTGCATGTCCAATCTCCGTCGTATTGATTTTTGTAACGAAGCCGGAACGCGGCGATTCTACCTTAAACGATTCATTGACTAAAGGAAGAATCTTCGCGGGATCATCGCAAACGCGCGGGTCTCCGCCCTGTGCTTCGACATTTTTCCGAAAGCACTCCAGCGCCTTGCCCGATTGCCAAACCTCATTGAGGCGAACATGCGCCTTTTCAAGCGAGTCATCAATCTCAGACAGAACCAACATGTGAGCAGACAGCTCCAGGGAAAGATCCAACACCGGTCGCGCGCCATCTTCCACCTCGCCACGCAGCAGCTCAACACATTCCTTCACCTCAAGCGAGTTTCCCACCGCTCGTCCCAGCGGTTGGTTCATATCCGTTAGAAGCGCTCGCGTGCGAATACCGCATGAGTTGCCGGTCTTAACGAGTGCGTGGGCCAGCTCTTTGGCGCGTTCCTCTTTTCGCATAAAAGCGCCTGAGCCTACCTTCACGTCGATCACCATCGCATCCAGACCCGCAGCGCCCTTCTTCGAGATGATGGAAGCGACGATCAATGGAATCGATTCCACGGTGGCAGTCGCATCGCGTAACGCGTACATCTTCTTGTCCGCCGGCGCTAGCTCAGCAGTTTGTCCGGACATAGCGTAGCCGACCTTTTGCAGCACTTGCTCAAACTCGCTTGCCAGCAGATCAACGCGGTAACCCGGAATCGACTCGAGCTTGTCGAGCGTCCCTCCAGTGTGACCCAAACCACGACCGGAAATCATTGGCACACAAGCCCCGCAGGCGGCAACCAAGGGCGCGATTATTAATGAAGTCTTGTCACCGACACCGCCGGTCGAATGCTTATCTGCTTTTGGTTTCGCGATTGCTGAGAAATCGAGGGTGTTTCCCGAACGCAGCATTGCGTCGGCAAGAATCTGCTGTTCGGCTTCATCCATTCCATTGAGATAAATCGCCATCAAGAGCGCGCTGATCTGATAATCGGCAATGGTGCCGCGGGTGACGCCCTCGATGAAAAACGCGATCTCGTCGCGAGACAGGTGCTCGCCGTCGCGCTTCTTCTGGATGATGTCCTGAGGTCTCAAATCGGTTTTTCTTTACTTGAAAGCAGGACGATCGCCTGAGCTGACACCGCGCGGCCCTCACCCACTGCGTCAAGCCGCTCCCCTGTCTTTGCTTTTACACTCACGCAGGAAACGTCGACTCCCAGAACACCTGCAATGTTCTCACGCATGGATCGAAGGTAGGGAGCAACCTTCGGCGATTCCAACATGATCGTACTGTCCACGTTAACTATTTGCAGGTTGCGCTCATGGGCCAGCCAGACAACTCGGGACAACAGCTGCAGACTACTCGCATCCTTCCACTGCGGATCGTCATCCGGGAAGTGGGCGCCAAGGTCTCCTTCGCAGAGAGCTCCTAGAACGGCGTCGCTGATAGCGTGTAGCAAACTGTCTGCATCCGAGTGCCCCTCGCCCCCACGCTCCGAAGCAACGTGCACGCCGCCAAGCATCAGCGGGCGGCCCTCAACCAACCGGTGCGTATCGCTGCCAGTGCCGACTCTGAACATAGTTGCCTTCAAATGTCGCCTGCGGCGCGTAGCGTCGCACTGATTTTAGCCCGGCCTTTCAAGGCCGGGTTTATGAGCACGCGAAAGACTGGGAGTCGCGTAGCGACGCCATGAATAGGAATCCAGTTAACTCATCGCGTCGCTGACGCGACGCGCCAAATGAAAACGCTCTTCTTCTCCCGGCCTGAAAGGCCGGGCTAAAATCACCGCGACGCTGCGCGTCGCCTCGACTACCGCTTCTTGAGGCTTAATTGCTCGCACGCGTTCTGGGTACGCTTCTTAGTAATACTTCGGCAACCGCGAGATCTTCCTCGCGAGTGATTTTGATGTTGCGCGGGCTTCCCTCTACCACAGCGATATCGACCCCAAGCCGTTCGACCAGGGAACTCTCATCGGTTAGTTCCGGATCGGAGACGTCTACTGCATCAAACGCACGTCGCAATAGTTGGTAACGAAAACATTGTGGCGTAAGCGCATTGCGCAGGTCGTCGCGCCGTAGAGTCCCTAAAACCATACCGTCCTTTACTTGCTTAACGGTATCCACAGGCGCAGCTACCAGAATGGCAGCGCCACTCTTACCCGCTGCTACGACCGTGCGCGCGATTTCGTCCGGCGTCACGAAGGGACGAACCCCATCGTGGACGGCGACGATTTCAGCAGTCGTTTCCCGCACAGCTAGCAGTCCGTTAAGCACAGACTGGGCCCGGGTCGCGCCTCCCTGCACCACCTTTGCGAGCTTGCCTACGCCGTATTTGCCGGCGAGTGAAAGAAAGCCCGCTGAATCCTCGGTCGGAATAACAACAATGATTTCTTGAATTGCTTCACACTGCTCGAAGGCTTTGAGCGTGTGAAAAAGAATGGGTATGCCCGCTAGCTCTAGAAACTGCTTGGGCCGCTTGCCAGCCATCCGCCTGCCCTGCCCCGCGGCGGCTATAATTGCGACATTCATGATGACTGACGACGGCGGGCGCCAGTGAAGATTAAAGCGCTACCACCGTCACTGTCGTGCCGTTTCCGGACGCCTACAACTCCGTAATAGGTTCACTGTCAGTGATACGCACCGGCACGGGACCATTGCGCGCATCCCGCGATTGACGTCTGGCAGCTCCGTTGATGCGGTGTTCGCCGCTGGGCGAACCGTTCTCAGGCTCCTCCCATAGACGCCCGAAAATCATTTTGCCGGCGGTTGTTTGCAGCACACTGGTAACAGCGATATCCGCGTTCCTACCAATTAAACGGCGCGCATTGTCGACCACGACCATGGTGCCGTCATCAAGGTAGGCCACGCCCTGATTGTATTCCTTGCCTTCTTTGAGGATGAAGACCCTCATTGCTTCGCCTGGCAGCACCACCGGCTTCAGCGCGTTTGCCAACTCGTTTATGTTCAGCACACTGACACCGCGAAGTTGCGAGACCTTATTCAGGTTGAAATCGTTGGTAACTATGACGGCGTCGAGTTGTTTGCCCAATTCGATCAATTTCAGATCAACTTCACGCACGGAAGGAAAGTCCGTCTCCACAATTTGAATGTCCAGTGCGCTGTTGTTTTGCAGCCGGTTCAGCATATCCAGGCCACGCCGCCCGCGCTGGCGCTTGGAGGAATCGGGAGAATCGGCAACTTGCTGCAATTCGCGCAGGATAAACTGCGGAATAATCAGCGATCCGGTAAGGAAACCCGTTTCGGCAACGTCCGCGATGCGTCCGTCAATAATGACTGACGTGTCCAGAATCTTCAGATCACGGCGGGAGGCTTTATCGGTCAGGATGCCGCCGAGGGCGGACAGCTCAAGGTAATCTCCCTTTGCCGCGCCGACCATCAAGCCCACGTAAGCCATGAAAAAGGTCAATGCGAGCGTCAGAAATGTTTTCACCTCTGGCGCGACCGCCATCGACTCTTGCCGGCTGATCAGCGACCCAATCAAAAAAGCTCCAATGATTCCCAGAATCGAACCGATGGCGGCGCCGATCAGGGTTTTCAGCGACGCTCGCCGAATGCGCAGTTCAAAAAGAATGATGCAGATCGCGATCAGCGCGCCCACGCCTGCAGAGATCAGCGGATCGCCATTGATGGGTCTTAAAACAAATCCAGCGGCGACGAGAATTGCAGTAAAAACTAACCGGATGATAACTATATCACCACGCATAATGGCGTGAATCTTAGCACGCCATCAGTTGCCCGTCACGAAAAACCTCTTTTAGGTGGTTAATTTACGATGACTGAAGTCAGAAATAAGGTGAACTACTAAAACGGGCGGCCAGAGAGGCCGCCCGCATGGAAGCTAAGGTTGATGCCGAGCGCTGAAAGTTGCGCAACGCGGTCTAGCGATAATCCGGGTATTGGATTCTTGCGCTGAAGCTGCCGCTGTTGTCACTGTAGTTATCGTCATTGACCAGCAGGAACAGGCGACCGTCCGTTTGCGCAGTAATAGTCATCTGGCTGCCCACCAAAAACGGTTGAGTAGTCTGTCCATTCGGCTGTACTAGATAACCGATCAGCGCTCCGACGCCGGCAGTAGGAAGTGGTCGTCTGCTGGTGCCTAACACCGAGCTGACACCGGGCCGGCCGCCATCCGGGCTGACCACGCCTGCGCGTTGACCAGCCGTGACACTTCCGGTAGCTGTGATTGTCACCTGATCGCCTGAGCGCAAATCGATGCCTGTGTCTGCTCCGCGTGATTCAACTCCCTGCACCGCGATTATCCGCTCCGACATTCGCGTGCCGCGTCGATCTCGATTTGGATCGTACGTTCGTGTTCGCGTTCGGGTGGGCGCAGAATCGGTCGATTCTCCTGGGAAACCAAACGGATCGTAATCATCAACCGAAGTCCTGGATTCGTCCGAGGTGCGCGCCATCCCGGCAAGGTCGATCTCCTTGCGAATTCGGACATTGAATGCGCCCCTCGCATCTGAATACGAGCCACGATTGACGGTCAAATAGAGGCGTCCATCCCGGTCAGCGGTGAAATCGCGACCGGAGCCGAGCTCTATGATGGGAGCGTCAAAATCATTTCCAATGACGCCGATAAGCTCTCCTTCGGCCGCGCGCGGTAACGGCGCGCTCGGGTCAGTGGTGCTCAAGCCAGCCGGCGTGATTCGCGTACGGCCCGCATAGATTGTTCCGGTTGCGTCGATCCTTACTCGCTCGCCCCGTCTAATATCAACACCGCTATCAATCCAATTCGGTCCAAGCGCAACGTCTACGGTGCGCGATTGAAAGCGCGCTTCATCAAGCGAACGCCCATCAATTTCAACGCGCTCGATGTCTCGCGGCCTTAGAAAGATCACTTCGCCGGCACTGACGTTACGGGTGGTGGTTGTCGCGGTTCCCGTCTGTGTGCGACTGGTGGAGCTACGAATTGGCACTACTGCGTTTTGGGTTAGCTGTATGGCAAAGCGGCCGTTAATAAAGCCAAGTACATTACCTCTTAGCGCCGTGCCGCCGCGCAGATAAATCGTATCTGCAGCTGCGAGCGAGACTGTGGCCAGACAAATAACAAAAGCTAAAAGAATCTTTTTCATGGTTTGCTCCTCCCGTTGTTTAAAACAGGACTTTTTTGGGAGAGTTTTCTTAGATACAGACTCAGGTCTGCGGATTCGAGGGAATGTCTAAGGATACAACGATGTAGCTATCAGGGCAAGCGGTCCGTGGGCCACCCTTTGGATACACACTCAAATTCCGTTACCGACATCGGTTTGCACTGAAAGATGCACGTGAAGGGCAACGTCGCCCAGTCCGCGCAGCGGACGGGTTAGAATGGCCCCGCACTGAAGTGCTAAGCTACTTCCGTATCATCCGCTACGTGGACGAAAGCGAGAACTTTTTAATAATACCATCGTAGGACACGCTAAAGGCTCGACTCTAAACTGTCCCGCGCATTTATGATCATCGGTACCATCAAAGAGATCTGGCGTCATCCGGTGAAGTCGATGGCCGGTGAAAGATTGCAAACCTGCTCAGTCGACACACTCGGTATTCCCGCCGATCGCGGTTGGGCACTCCGCGATGAACGAAGCAAAGAAATCACCAACGGGAAACGCATCCCTCTGCTGATGCAATGCGCGGCGCGTTATCGTGAAGAGCCTATCAACGGCGCAATCCCGCATGTTGAGATCACTTTCCCCAGTGGCTCTGTGATCGGAAGTGATGATCCGGATGTAAATGAACGGTTGTCGGCAGTTCTGGGAAAGCAGTTGACTCTTTGGCCAAGCCAACCAGCCAGCAACAAGAGCCACTACCGACGTAGCTCGACCAGCGCGCGCCTGCTCGCGCCGCTCACTAAAGTTCCGGGTTTTGGAACTGTCCTTCCTCAGCTAACCAAACTTCCCAACCTGCGCGCACAGCTCAGTGAAATGTTCAGTCGCGAAGCCGGCGAGCCGATACCAGACATATCGACGCTGCCACGCGAGGTGCTGGAGTTTACCTCGCCCTTGGGAACTTATTTCGACGCCTTCCCTATAAATGTTTTGACGACCGCGTCGCTGGCTGCCATGTCCGGATTCAACCCCGGCGCGGTTTGGGACGTACGCCGTTTCCGGCCAAACTTTCTTATTGAAACCGCAACAGCTCTGGATGGATTGTTCGAATCAACGTGGACGGGAAAAACTTTGCGGCTCGGGTCAGTTGAGCTGAAGTGTGAAATCGCTTGCGCGCGGTGCGGCATGACAACTCACGCGCAAAAGGATCTGACGAAAGATCCGTCAGTGTTGCGTTCAATAGTCAGAGACGCAAAACAGAACCTCGGAACTTACGCGAGCGTGCTGAAGAGCGGGATGGTACGGGTGGGAGACGAGGTCGAATTGGTTTAGGCGCATTAGCCAGGCAAGAGCGTAGAGCCTGGGGCGTCAGCCCCAGGGCGATGGCAACAACCAAGACGGTAAGCTCGCAATGCGAGCGAAAGAACAATGAGCGTGGAGGACTTAACGCCCGTTGCACGGGCTACCGGCTAATTTGTTGTCGTTCTACCTGGGGCTTACGCCCCAGGCTGTATGCTTTCACCAGCTACGCTGGCTGAGCTTCTCCCAGTTGTGACTCTAAAACAACGCCTCGAGCGCTTCTTCAACAGACTTTACGCCGACAGCTCGCAGCCCAAGCATACGCTCCAGGCCGGATGTATTTGACGAAGGCATGATGATCGTCTTGAAGCCGAGTGCCTGTGCTTCACGCGCTCGCACAGCAGCTTGAGTGGTGCCTCGTACTTCGCCCGTTAACCCTACCTCACCAAATACGGCCGTGTGTGGATCAATTGGAACGTTCTTGAAGCTTGAAGTAATCGCCACCACGACACCGAGGTCTACTGCCGGTTCGTCAACCTCCAACCCTCCGGCAATGTTGACGAACACGTCGTCACCCAGCATCTGCAAGCCTACTCGCTTCTCCAGCATCGCCATTAACAACGCAACGCGGTTTTGATCCACGCCCTGTGTCATGCGCCGCCCGGTTCCGTATTTGGTTTCAGACACGAGGGCTTGAATTTCGACCAGCAACGGCCGCGTGCCTTCCATGCAGGCTGTTACTACCGACCCAGACACATCCTTCGGCCGTTCCTGTAAAAACATCTGTGATGGATTAGCAACGGGCAGCAGTCCGGCGCCGGTCATTTCAAACACACCAATCTCGTTGGCAGCCCCGAAACGGTTCTTGACTGCGCGGACAATGCGATGGTTGTGGTGCCGTTCGCCTTCAAAATAGAGCACGGTGTCAACCACGTGTTCGAGTGCCTTTGGACCTGCAATCGAACCATCCTTTGTAATGTGGCCGATCAGAAACACCGGAACGGTGCGGTTCTTGGCAAGCAGTAAAAACTGATGGGCAGCCTCTCGAACTTGCGACACCGAGCCTGGCGCCGACTCGATCATCGCTGAGAACACTGTCTGAATCGAATCAACAATAATGGCCGCGGGATTCAAGCGCTCAACTTCGTGGAATATGTTTTCGAGGTTTGTTTCCGGGAGCAGGTACAGATTCTGAGCGGTAATACCCAATCGTTCGCCGCGAAGCTTTATTTGACGTTCCGATTCCTCGCCCGAGACGTAAAGCACCGCACCGCCTCGGGCACTCAATCGATCGGCAACCTGCAGCAGTAATGTGCTCTTCCCGATTCCCGGATCGCCGCCGATCAAAACAAGTGTGCCCGGAACGATCCCGCCGCCAAGGACGCGATCGAACTCATCCACGCCGGAGGAGACTCGGACCTCATCCTGCGATTCGATTTCGGAATAAGCGACGGCCGAGACATCGCGCAGCTTCAGCCCGTTTCGACCTGGCGCCTTCTTTTGAGTTCGCTCTTCGACCAGAGAATTCCATTCGCCGCATTCCGGACACTTGCCAAGCCACTTGGCGGACTGGTGCCCGCAGTTCTGACAAACGAATATGGATTTGGAGGTTTTCAAACGACCGTTACTATTAACACGTTTAGAGGTATAACAAGTTTAGAGCGGGGCATCGCCCGCCGACATCGACATCAGGTTCGTCTCGACAACATGCCCCGACCTACAGCAGCGCCTTCACGTTTTCAACAGGTCGACCCAATACGGCACGATTACCACGCTCGACTATTGGCCGCTGAATCAAATCAGGGTGCTTGATCATCAAGGCAACTAGCTCGTCATCGCTGAAGTCGCCTTTGCTTAAACCGAGCTCGCGATAGATAGCTTCAGAGGTCCGTAGCAGATCGCGAGGCTTAAGCTTCATCTTGCGAATTAACTCGCGAAGCTTCTTCTCAGTCAGTGGCGCGGTGTAGTAATTGACCTTTTCAAATGCAACGCCGCTCTCCCGGAGCAGCCGATCCATCTCGCGGCACTTCGTTCAAGTTGGCTTTTCGTAGATCGTCAGAGAGTTTGGCATCTTGTCTTTGGACTTTGGACTACTATTACGGGAATATCCCGCGCACTCTGGTTGCTTCCGCCACACGTTCAACGGCCAGGATATATGCTCCCGTGCGCATGTCGGTTTCGTAACGCTGCGCTGTTTCATAAACCGAATTAAAGGCTGTGCGCATCGTTTGTTCCAAGGTTTCGTTAATCTGCTTTTCCGACCAGAAGAACGAGTACTGATCCTGAACCCATTCGTAATAGCTAACCGTAACTCCGCCAGCGTTCGCCAGAATATCCGGCACAAGAAAAACATCGCGGTCCGCCAGCACACGATCCGAACCAGGTGTGGTTGGGCCATTGGCTAATTCGGCAATAATCCTCGCCTTGACCCTGTCGACATTTTCGAGCGTGATCGCATTCTCAAGCGCGGACGGCAGCAGAATATCGCAATCGACGTAAAGCACGTCGTCGCAGGGAATTTCTTTGGCGCCGCGCAGGCCTATCAACGACGATGTCTGCTTCTTATGTCTCAGCGCCTCCTGAATATCGATGCCTCCCTCGGCATACAAACCAACTTTCGAATCGCAGATAGCGACGACCTTCGCGCCGTCCGCCACCACCATGTGGGAGATGTTCGCGCCGGCGTTTCCAAATCCATGAATGGCCACGCGTGACCCGCTCAAATCCATCCCTTGCACGCGGCAAGCTTCGCGAAGAGCGTATAAACACCCACGGGCGGTCGCCTCGCTGCGCCCTTGCGACCCGCCAAGCGAAATAGGCTTTCCAGTAACCACTCCCAACTCCGTATGACCGCGGATCATGGAGATGGTGTCCATGATCCACGCCATCGTTTGTTCGTCCGTGTAAACGTCCGGAGCTGGGATGTCGCGGTCGGGGCCGATAATTGGCGCAATCTCAAACGCGTAACGACGCGTGAGACGTTCCAGCTCATTGATCGATAGGCTCTTCGGGTCGCAGATAACACCACCCTTGCCGCCGCCATAAGGGATGCCCACGGTCGCGCACTTCCACGTCATCCATGATGCCAGGGCCTTAACTTCGTCGAGTGTCACGTTAGGGTGGTAGCGTATGCCCCCTTTCGCCGGACCGCGTGCGATGTTGTGTTGCACGCGGTAACCCTCAAACACCTGCACGTCCCCACCATCCATCTTCACCGGAATACTAACGATCAACTGGCGCTTGGCATTGCTAAGGACTTGGCGCGTTGACTGGTCGAGATCCAGGTAGTCAGCGGCGCGATGGAACTGTTGCTTGGCAATTTCGAATGGATTGAGTTCTTCCCGTACGGCTTCCCTGGTTGCCATTTGTTCTTCTCCTGGAAGTTGGGGGTTGCGAAAGCGCGGCAATCGTAATTAGTCCAATGTCCTAACACAAGTCCAAAGTCCAAAGTCCAAGGTCCAAAGTCCAAAGTCGGATCGGCACTCTAGCAGTTTAGAGTACAGCCTTTCGGCTGCTTCTTGCGTTCGACAGCAAGCTAAAGCTTGCACTCTGAACGTATGACATTTGAGGGAACATTCGGTCCCCGTCGGAGTCTAAGTAGATGATTCCTGCGACCCGCATGGCACCGGCACAGGAGAAAGAGATGTTTAATAACTTAATTGAATCAAGCTCGCATGCGGGTGAGTTCAAACGCCGCGGGTCGTTCCTCTTATTTACTACTGTCACTTACCTCCTGCTATTTGCCATCGCGGGAGTGATGAGCATTTATGCATACGACGCACAGCTGGAGGAACCGGCCAGCGAAATCACCATGCTCAGTCCGATGGACCTGGAAGTCTCGAAGCCTCCAGTTTCGCGTGACTCAGTCCCGGCAAAAAGCAAGCCCAGCAAGCAAAACGTTGTCGAACGCGAAGTTGCCATGACCAGCGTGAAACGTCCTGATGTGATGCCGGAAACCGTTTCGGCCACGCCAAGCAAGAATATTCCCATCCCTGACAGAGGTTCTTATGAAGTTACAGGACGCAATAGAGATCCGGAGGTAGTCGGTGGCCCTGGACCGGTGACCGACGGGACAGGCAGGAATGCAGGTAGCACTACGCCAGTCATTGATGTTGGAACACCGCCACCAGCACCTGAAGTGAAGAAAACCGTTCCCAGGGTGATAAGTAGGAGTGTGATATTAAATGGCGATGCGCTATTTCTTCCAAAACCACCTTATCCTCCGCTGGCAAAACAGATGGGGATACAAGGTAGGGTTAGTGTGCAAGTGCTGATAGACGAATCCGGTAAGGTGATTTCAGCGCGAGCTGTTTCAGGAAGTGCGGCACTTGTCACTGCGGCGCAACGCGCGGCCTTTGAGGCCCGCTTCTCGCCGACTCGGTTAAACGATCAGCCAGTAAAGGTATCGGGCATCATCACTTACAACTTCGTGTTGCAATAGTCACTTCGCCCCGGAGGGGCGAGATGTTTATAGCCAAGTCGTAACCGACAGTAATTCAGCGCTCCGTAGGAGCGCGACATCGGTGAATGACGCGTGAACAAAGTTTCGCTTCTCACGAAGCGAAGGGTTGGTCTCTTACCTAAGTGCTATAGACATCTCGCCCCTCTGGGGCGAAGTTACCCTGCGGCCGTGTTGCACTTCCGAGTTAAAACCACCGTCGTCCGTCTTAAATGACAAATGAGAAATGATAAATGAGAAATGGAAAATGATTTTTTCATCTTCTAATGATTCCTTCCCCTCCCCCAGTCATCACATCTTTCCCCTCCTGATTGCGGCAAACCCAGGTTGAACTGACATTGAAATATTTTTCAGTAGGCGCAAACGCAGTCAATGTCACTTCACACGTGATTGTGTCACCAGCAAACACCGGGCGATGAAATGCAAACTTCATCTCGCGGGCGATTAGGTTAATGTCGCCGCCGATCTTGGTGGGGAGGGTGGCGGTAAGTAGTCCATGCGCCATCAAGCGTCCTTCATTGTCCGGACGAAGATGATGACTGCCTTGATCGCCGGAGAGTTGCGCGAAAAGCCGGATGTCGTCTTCGGTAAAAGTGCGTTGCCATGAAATCACGTCGCCAATCTGCATATTTTTTTTTGTTAGAACTGAGCTTTGATGAAATCCCGCCACTGCGCCGGTGAAAACCTACCCTTGCTCTGCAACTTAAACTTAAAGCTCGACCAATTCGGGTTGTCCGCAAGCGCGATCTCTACGTCCTCGAAGTGCTCGCCAGACCTTGCCACCCAAATAGTACCGCCGCGATTAGCCAGCCCCGGACCATCGATGCGGTATCGGCGGCACTGAACCCCGTTTCGCCGTTCTTCGCCGTCGTAGACGATTTCAACCTCACCTCGGTAAAGAAATGCAGGGCCACTTTCGCTGAACGTCGGATCGCTAATTCCCACCTTGAATGGTTTACGAGGGTTGACCAGATGTCTAAAGGCAAAGTTTAGGCTGGCAAGATCAAAGTTATAAACATGAAAGGGCCGGTAGGGTATGGCGACTTTTTCAGCCGCTCGGTTCATGAATGGGAGCGCTACTTCAACCTCCCTGCTGGCAGGAAGATATTTCAGCGTCGCCACCAAGACCTTCTCTTTGTCGGCAAACACTTGCCACGACTCTAATGTTGTGGCTGAAAATGCTGCCCAATCGAACGTGCCGATGACTAATCCTGCCCGCGCTCCTTTGGGATGAAACTTAAACGATTCAATGCGGTCGCGGGCGGCGACATAAATTGAGACGTGCTCAGGCTTCGTACCGTCTATGTTTGTCTTGAGGTAATGATAGACGGCGCCAATCTCTATCTTTGCCGGCTGATAGCGAAACGCACTGGTCGTATCCTGAGCGCACACGTAAGCGGTGGTCACTAGAAGGATCAAACAGCACGCACCAAGTTTCAGATGCATCATGTTGTTTAACTCGAGCACAAAGTCAACAAAAACTCTGCGAGTAAACTCATCGCGTCGCTGACGCGACTCGCAGGTTGGAAGGCTCCTCTCACCCGGCCTTGAAAGGCCGGGCTTAAATCATCGCGACGCTACGCGTCGCATTGACCACGAATTTCTACTGCCTGCTACCTACTGCGCGTCCACCGCCTGCCGTGACCAGTACACAAAGTCTGTAACCGCTGGCTCAGCTCCGATTGAGCGGAGCAGTTGCGAAATCTGGCCGCGGTGATACCAGGAGTGACCAAACAACTGTGTAAGAATCTCTTCAATCGTATTGCGAAAGCGTTCACCTTCGTAGCTCTCGTACTCAAAGACGCGCCCCAGTTCAGCTTCATCAAGACCACTCAGATATTGAGACCAGTTGCGCTCCATCTCCTCAATCTGTTCAGACAATTGAGTGAACTCTACATCCTGCGGAAAGAGTTCGACCTTCTCCCGAAGAATGCCAAACCGGAAGAGCCACATGCGCCGAGCGGCAACGATGTGGCCCATCAAGTAAACTGCCTTTTGAAATTCCTTTGATTGGCGCTGTTCATCCGGAACAGCATTCATCGCCGCAAGAGTCTTAGCGTGGCTGTCTCTTTCATACTCGAACCAACGCCGAAATCGATCGACTAAGCTCATTTGTTGGTTGTCAGTCTTACGGGCCGCTGAATCCTATTCATTTAGCGAATACTTGAGCACGTGATTGCGTGCGGCAATGAACAATTCATTACGATCGTTGAATACCATTCCTGAGGTTGATCCCTTCGGCTTAAACACTTTTAGGTATCGCCCATTTCCGTCAAATATCTGCACGCCCTTGAAGTCTGAGACAAACACGCGACCCTTTCCGTCGACCGCGAGTGCGGAGGGCGCGCGAAACTGGCCCGGCTGGTCTCCTCCATCTCCGAATCGATTAAGAAATTTGCCGTCCGGTCCAAACTTGAAGACCGCATCGTTAAAGCTGCCGAGCGCGTAGATATTTCCCAAACCATCGATAGCTACTCGCGTGTTCAACTCCGATCTGTCCGTAACTCCGCTGATAGCACCGTTGATAGTACGCACCACTTGCCCTTCGGAGTTAAACCGCACTATGTCGTCGCGATTTTTGTACCAGGCTGCCACGAAGCCACCATCCGCCGCCATGGTGAGGTCGTCAAAACCCCAACCGCCGGAATAAGCAACTTCACCAAGCGGCTTGCCTGTGGCGCCCTCATATTTAAAAATCTTTCCTCGCTGAACAACGTAAACAACACCTTTGCGGTCAGCCGCGAGTCCGCGCAAAGGCATTTTCTGATCAACCGTCCATTGCGTTAGAAACTTACCGTCGCCATCAAATACTTGGACGCGTCCGCCGGTGTATTCGCCCACATAAATCCTGCTGTCACCATCAATAGCAATACTACGTGCGTCGGTGAACATGCCTGGGCCGATTCCTTCCTGACCAAAGTCCAGCAATAGCTTCGCAAATGACGGTGGTTCTTCCTTCGTGGGCTTGACCGCCGAGCGATCTCGGGAAGGAAACGTGATTGGTCTGTTGTTATTCGTCGAACCGCTAGATCGCAGCATCGGAATCAGAAAGCCGCCCATGGCTACGATACCGATTACGAGACCGATTACCGGAACTAGTAAGGCCAAAAGAATCCACTTGGTGGCCTTGCTGCCGGCGCCGCGCAAATCGATATTAACAACCTGGGCCGGGCGACCGCGGATTTCATCAGGCACCGATAAGGAGCTGTTGCAGTAAGAACAGCGCGCCGTTAAGTTCATGCCGATGACGTCCTTGTCGTAGGAAACTGGAGCGCCACACTTGGGACATTGAAAAGTTTTCAACATGTTCGTTCTGAGTTTGTATCACCCACTCGTTTAGAGTACAGCCTTTAGGCTGCTTCTCCTGTCTCGTTCAGAGTACAGCCTTTAGGCTGCTTCTCCTGTCTCGTTCAGAGTACAGCCTTTAGGCTGCTTCCTGCGTTCGACAGCAAGCTAAAGCTTGTACTCTGAACATTTCTTCTGTTTTCTGTTTTCTACCATCCCATCCGCTCACGCAACGACGTGATGTGCGCGACATGGTGTTGACCGTGCCAGGCGTACAACGCAACGTTCTTGTCGACGCTTACGGTACCAAGCTCGGGATGGTGAAAGGTTCGCTCAAACTCTTTCTCATCAAATGACCTTAGAAACAAGTCCCAACGACGATGCAAAGACTCAAGTAAGTCTAAGGAAACTTCAACCGGCGCCGTCCGCGCTTCCTTACTGTTAGCCCAAAGATTTTCGTCGTAAGCACGGATAGTGGGATGATCTTCAGTCAGCGCCAGTTTGAAACGAACGTAGCTATTCAAATGACTATCAGGAACGTGATGGACTACCTGTCGCACAGTCCAACCTTCAGGCCGGTAGGGCGTGTCGAGTTGTTCGTCGGACAATCCGGCGACGGCTGCGCGCATCTTTTCAGGCGTCGCCGCAATTTGGGCGATGAAGTCCTGCCGCTGTTGATTCGAGGACGGGCCCGCGAATTGAAATTGGCCGATGGGGTAACGCAAATCCATTTGTTCACTCCAATCTTGATTGAATTCGTTATTTCTGCTCCAGGAAAAAGTGGTTGGAAATCCACTAACTACAGTAACCTGTTTTGTGTTACTTCGTTTGAATTAGTGGATCGTCTTCATGCCGCCAGATGAATATTAGCGACCTTATGTGTTGCTACTTGTCTGGCTACGCGCTTAATCTGACCCCAGTGATTCCCTCGCCTGTATGTTTATTCTAAGCGTCGCTCTTGTTTGCTACAACTATGAGTGAAACAGCGGATGTCGTCATCATTGGCAGCGGAATTGTTGGATCGAGCATCGCCTACCATCTCGCGGAACAAGGATGCCGCGACGTGCTGGTCATCGAACGCGAGGCGCACCAGGGCAAGGGTTCAACTGGAAAAAGTATGGGCGGCGTACGCGCCCAGTTCTCCACTCCCGTTAACATTCAAATGTCTCGGTACTCGATCGATTTCTTTTCACGCTTTGATGAAGTGGTGGGACATCCTGCAGATTACCGTTCTCACGGTTATCTTTTTTGCGCTACTAACCAGCAACAACTGGATTATCTAAAAGCGAACCGCGAGCGACAGATTGCTCTGGGCGTGAAGAAGGTCGATTTGGTTACACCCGAAGAAATCGCGAAGTTTGTGCCGCAGCTTCGGGTTGACGACATCATCGGCGGTACGTTTTGTCCTACGGACGGATTTGTTGACCCGCATTCCGTGATGATGGGTTTCATGCTCAATGCGCGTGAACGCGGCGTGCGCTTGTGGCTGGATTGTCAGGTAACGGGAATTGAAACGGTTTCCACCAGCAGTTTAGCGGCGGGCACTGCCCGCCGTATCACTGGTGTAAATACAACTCGCGGTTTCGTCTCAACTCGCGTCGTTGTCAACGCGGCCGGGCCGTGGGCAGCGCAGGTGGCTAAGATGGCCGGAGTGGACTTGCCGGTTGAGCCCCTCCGACGTCAACTGGTTCCGACTGAACCCTTCGATGGTCTACCGCAACGATTCCCGATGGTCATCGACATGTCGACAGGGTTTCATTTCCGGCGCGAGGGAAAGGGTATTTTACTGGCGTGGAATGACCCGGAAGAGACGCCCGGCTTTAAGACTGACTTCGAGCCGGCTTTCGTAGAGAAGATTCTGACGCGCGCGGCTGACCGCGTTCCGTGTCTGGCGGAAGCAGCAGTAAACCCGCGGCGGGCATGGGCTGGTTTGTACGAAATGACTCCCGACCATCACGCGATCATCGGCCCGGCGCCTGGAGTGAAGGGCTTATTCTTCACCAATGGCTTCAGCGGTCACGGGGTGATGCATTCGCCGGCCTCCGGCCGCATCACCGCCGATCTAATACTTCACGGGCACTCCGACTTGATCGATGCAACTCAGTTAAGCGCCCAGCGCTTTGCTGAAGGTAGATTGCTCGAGGAAACTGCGGTGCTATGAGGAGGTGCGAGGCCCGAAGGCCCTTCAACCCAGAGGCCCCCCGGTCTACTCCCGGCTCTGCATTTGTAAACCAACGGTGGTTAAAGCGCCTTGCACCAACCCAGGACTTCATCCATAACATCCTCGTAGATCTGTTGTTGAGGAATGCCGGAACTTTTCGGAACCTTTAACGAGTGGTCGCCGCCTTCGATGGCGTCGAGCGTTGCGGGGAGTTTCAGGCGTTTGATGACGTCTCGTATCTCGTCGGTTGATCCGAATGCGTCGCGTGAGCCTTGGACAAAAAGCATTGGCGCGCGAATCTGTTTGAGGTGAGCGTCGCGTAGCTTGTCAGGTCGCCCGGGTGGATGGAGTGGATAACCAAGAAAGACCAGACCATCGATCTTGTCTGACATACCTTCGCCCGCTGCGACTTGAGACGCGATGCGCCCACCCATGGATTTGCCACCTACCACGAGGCGATTCCCTTTCAACGGCTTGTGACTACGGCTGAAGTCGATTAGTGCGCGAAAGCATGCCTCAAGCTTGTCGTTCTTATCGGGCACGCGCTTACCTTGTTCCATGTAAACGAAGTTGAAGGTGATCGCATCGGTACCTCGCTCAGCGAGGCGACCGGCAATTAAACGCATGAAGGGGCTCAATTGATTCGCACCCGCCCCGTGACCAAGGATTACTGTGACACCAGCGCGGTCCTTGCCGCGTGCTCGATAAAGCAACGCTGTCACCTGATCGAGGTCATTGACGCTGACTGTAAGCTTTTCGGGTTCAATGGTCATGGCGAAGGATCATCGTTTAGAGTACAAACTTTAGTTGGCTTTCTTTCAAAATGAGCAAGCTACGCAAACTTACAGTTTGCGTTACGTTTACAGTTTGCGTTACGTATAGACTCGCGGCACGCGCTCGCCGATGCCACAGGTGACCTCATATGAAAGCGTCCCCGCCGTCTTCGCAAGCTCTTCCGCTGAAACTGAAAGCCCTGAATCCGAGCCCAGCAATATGACTTCGTTGTCGAGGGTTACTCCAGGTACGTTTGTTACGTCGATCAAAGTGAGGTCCATTGAGATACGGCCGATCACAGTCGCGAACACGCCGCGCACAATCGCGTGGCCGCGATTCGAGAGCGCGCGCATATAGCCGTCGTCGTAACCGATAGGAATTGTCGCGACGAGGGTTTTGCTGGCCGCTTCAAAGGTGCAACCGTACCCAACTGTTTCACCTGGCGGCACCCATTTGAGGAGGCTGATGCGTGTGTGAAGCGACATGACCGGCAGCAGTTTTTCGTTGTGATGTGCCGGATCAAGGATGTCACGCCAAAGGCCATAGAGCACGCCGCCGGGCCGCACCATGTTTCCGCTGTCAGCTCCAAAAGCATCAGGCTGACCATAAATACCCGCGGAGTTGGCCAGATGGCGATAGGTGGGCTCGTAGCCATTTGCGCGAAAGACTGC
Organism: Pyrinomonadaceae bacterium; assembly: GCA_963728625.1. Lineage (GTDB taxonomy): Bacteria > Acidobacteriota > Blastocatellia > Pyrinomonadales > Pyrinomonadaceae > PSRF01. The sequence continues at coordinate 172,329 of CAVSKU010000010.1, read as the reverse complement.
AACGGCGTCATTGAAACGGCGGATTTGATCCGCAGTCAGCGGTAGGCATCTCGGCTCGTCAGCAGCGGCGAAGTGAGTAATCAAACCGTCAATACGAATATTCTTGAAACGCTTGAGGGCCGGGATGAAGTCTCGAACTTCATCATAGCGAACCCCAAGTCGGCCCATGCCCGTATCAATCTTCAGGTGAACGTCGGCGATCTGACCGCTCTCGGCTGCAGCGCGATCGAAAGCCTCAACCATGTCGAGCCGAAAAACCACCGGCACCAGCTTCTGCTGCAGACAAAGCTGTTCCTGCCCTTGCCAAAAGCCTGCCAGGCATAGGATCGGTTTCTTGATTCCCGTGTCCCTTAGTTGAATTCCCTCCTCCGGCAAGGCGACGCCAAACCAATCGGCGCCCTCAAGCTCAAGCCGGCGCGCGCATTCCACTGCACCGTGACCGTAAGCGTTGGCCTTAACCACCGCCATCACGTTTACACCCGGTCCAACACGTTCCTTCACTACGTGGAAATTTGCCGCGAGTGCGTTGAGATCGATTTTCGCCCAAGTGGGACGGTGACCGCTGAAATTGATTTCTTCGCTGACTGAAACGGGCGCCATAGAGTCGGAAAGATTAATTGTGGCCTTAGGAAACCTGATTACGTTACACCGAAAATGAAAAAGCCCCAACTGGGGCGGTGGTGCCTTAGTATTCTAGATTAGTAGGGGCACGGCATGCCGTGCCCCTACTTTCGAGGGCGAAGTGCCCAGGTGGTGCGCACAGGAATCCTTAAGTCGACTTTAACTTCCGTCACGCCATTCAAGTTGCGAGATTGTTAAGTCCACTTTAGTCCAGGGCTTCTTTTCATCGACTCGCTTCATTTCGAAAAAAGCTTGAACGGGTTCATTCTTCGAACTTTTCTGCTCGATGAGCTTGCGAGCCGCGGGCGATGGATTCAACAGAAACTTTCCCCCACGATCCGCCGGATAGAGACTGAAGTTGCCAAGCAGTATCCGGGCGGATTTTGTCTTGTCTTTTTCAGGTTCTGACAAAAGATAGACGGAGATATCAACGGGGGTGCGGGCAGGATTGTTGACGTTGCTAACTGAGACTTCGATTGCCTCCAGGGGCCTCGCGGGTAGTTTCAAAGAAAACGCCTTTGAGGGCTGTTCGTTCGTCAGCGTTAGCGTTTGCCGAGGCGGTGGTGTCATTTCTGGCGACTTCACATTCTGCTTTGGGGTCTGCACACTCACAGCGCCACAATTAGCGCTTGAAACGCACATAAGCCCAATTAGTAATCCAGTAGCGGTAAACCTTGGCACTCCCTTACCTCCACATTGGTAAGTGCAAAAAGGAGGCAGCGAGGTTGCCTCCCGAAATCGTTGGCACACACCTTTAGAATCTGGCGACGCCAAGTTCTATACGATTCATAGTCACGCTCCTGGTTTCAACCGGCCGGTTCTCAACCGGAACCGGCACCAGCGTGATATCCACATCTGCGGTCAGCGCACCGCTCTGGTTCAGGCTGCGGACGGTGTTGGTTACGTCGACGAGATAGCGCAGTTTCGGCTTGGCCATGTCTGCATGCGCGCCTCCGGTAGCGCAGCAGAAGAAAGCGAGACTGCCGGCATAATGAGGATCGCTGATCGGTGTGTCGGGACCGGCATCGGGCTTGTTGATAAAGACCCGCACAAAAACATCCTGTTTCGGCGGAGCTTCAACTTCATCCACAGTCAGAATCGCCTTCTCCCGGGCGCCCGCATCCATCATTGCGCGAAATGCTTCCGGCTCTATCTTGAGTCGGGGCGGCGTGGCGTCCAAGCCGACGTTCACCGCCCGGCGAAGTTCGTAACGCTTTACATATTCAAGCTTGGCCGGTGCGCCTTCGCGCAGGAATTTTTCCAGCGCTTGCGCGTCCTGATCCCTGGCGTGATCTGCTGCTCCTGGGGCGCATGGTTCAAACTGGTAACTTAGAACCGGATACAGGAGCGTGGTCGCGACTTGAACGTTCACCGGATTACCATCGCCATCCACAAAATCGGAAAACGAAAAGTTGTTCCAGGCTGGATCGTTTGTATTGGGATTTCCCTGGTTCACGTTCCAGTGAACCCAAAGACATTCGACCATGTTGTGGTGGCACCAAAAGATCGGGTCGAGCGGAGACATATACGTGCCCATCTCGCCGCCAACAAACCCGTGGATGTAGTTGTGCGGCGTGGCCTCGAGCATCCCGTAGCCGGCAAACTCCTGCTGCGTCGTGGCCTGGTCGCTGGCAAAGAGAAAGAAGTTAGTTTGGCTAAGAATGTTCGTAATTGTGGCTGCACCCACCATTGTCGAATTTACTACGCTGGCGGCAGTCGCGGCGCGCGTTGTATTCACCAGCGCGCTGCCGGGCACAAAGAAGGGCGCCGGGATGCTGGGGCTGGTCGTCCAGTTCCAGTAAGGCAGCGCAAAATCCTCATTGCCTGTCAGCTTTCGGCAAATGGCTTCAAAGTTGAACAGGTAAGCCCGATGCCAGGGAAGAAACCACCAGTTGGCATGCACGCACTTATTGTTGTGAATCTCAGCTTGCTTGGTCCAGTTGCGGCCATCGGATGCAGGCAACGCTTTCATTGCGGCGACTGCGTCTCGGTAAGTTTGGATGATGGGATCGTTTGCCGGGAGATTTGCAATGTTTCGACGGGTGGGCCGCTCCTTGACCTTCTTCCACCATTTTTCGCAGCCGCCAGTCCCCACAGCCAGGGTGAGTGCGCCGACCGCGCCGGCCCCTTTAATGAAATCGCGACGCGTGAAGAAACCTAGATCCGCCATGGTTGCCTCCTATTTGTGGTTAGTTTGACTCAGGGACCAAATGCAGCGAGGGGTGAGATCCCTGTGAGGGTAATTGCGAGTTTGCCAGGAAGCGTAGCTCGTGAGAATTTGCCCTCAGAGACGGCGGCACGATATGCCTACTATAGGAGAAAGTCAATAGGCTCGGTCAGCAGTTAACTAAGAACATTTTCCGTGACTTATTTGCCTGACCCCAAACGGCCTCAGCCTAAAGAAGACCGCTCAGTCACCGGCCTGAAGGCCGGTGTTAATGAACGGGCGCGACAGCGCTATTCGCGGTAGAGGTTATCGAACCGCATGCTTGAGGGTGTAAAGCGAAGCCTAATGGTGTCGGTGGGGCCGTTGCGCTGTTTGGCAACGATAAGTTCGGCGACATTCTTCTCGTCGTCAGGCATGCTATCTCGCTCTTCCGGCGTTTTATATTGCTCGGGCCGGTAAATGAAAGCGACCACGTCGGCGTCTTGTTCGAGAGCGCCGGATTCGCGCAGGTCAGCGAGCTGCGGACGATGATCGGAACGCGATTCGGGCGCCCGCGACAACTGCGACAGCGCAACGAGGGGAACGTTCAATTCCTTGGCAAGCCCTTTTAACTCGCGCGATATCTGGGACACTTCCTGTTGCCGCGACTCAAAGCGTTTGGCAGAGCCACTCATTAACTGCAGGTAGTCAACCACAATCAAATCCAAACGCTTCTGTTCCGCAGCCAATCGGCGCGCCTTGGCACGCATTTCCAAAACAGTAATTCCGGCAGTGTCATCAAGGAATATTTTTGCGTCTGCCAGCACGCCAAGCGATTTAGCTATCTGCGCCCATTCAGGCCGCGAAAGGAAACCGTTGCGAAAGCGCTGCGCATCGATGTTGCCTTGTGAACAAAGCATGCGCATGACCAGGGCTTCTTTGGACATCTCAAGTGAAAAGACGCCGACCACTGCGCCCGGAACATGTATCGCCGCGTTCTCGGCCAGCATTAGCGCGAAGCTGGTTTTTCCCATCGAAGGCCTGGCAGCCACTATTATCAAGTCCTGACGCTGCAGTCCTGAGGTAAGCTTGTCGAGATCCGCAAAGCCGGTCGTCAAGCCGGTTAAGACGGCCGCGCGCCCTTCCATCTCCTGGATCTTTTCCAGTAATTGCTCAGCGACAGGCTTGACGTGAACAAACCCCTGACGAATTCGTTCGTCGGCGAGTTGAAAGATGGCGTGCTCGGCATGATCAAGAATGATTTCAGGTTCGTCTTCCTGTTCCAGCGCCTCTTGCGTGATCTTGTTTGCCGCTTTGATTAGCTGCCGCAGCATAGATTTGCCGCGCACGACCTTGGCGTAGTGGGCAATATTGGTGGAATGAGGCAGCCCGAAAGTGAGATTGGTTATGAGTGTAAGGCCGCCGACCGACTCGAGCGCGTTGTCCTTCTTGAGTTCTTCCCCAATCAGGATCGGATTGATTTCCGCGCCGCGCTCGAACAGGGCCATCATGGCGACAAAAATTCTGCGGTGAGATGGAACGTAAAAATCTTCCGGTCGCAGCAGTTCGATCGCCTGACTGATCAGACCGTTGTCAATAACAATGCCGCCCAGGATCGCGCGCTCAGCTTCCGCGCTATGCGGCAGCGAGCGCTCCAACGGTTGTTCGCGAATCGGATCGGGAGTAGCCATTGATTCGTTGGGTTGGTCCGGCGAATTCTAAAGCTAGGACAACAGCCCTTCAACAATGGTAGAAAAGCCTTCGGTCTTGTGTCGAGCAGAAGTGCTAGAAGCTCAAACTATATAACAGTAGGATTCACGGTTGACAAGAACCGGTGTGTTTTTTTGTGGCGTCCTGCTTCAAAGTGAAGGAGTGAGAAATTCAGACCGGGCTATTCATCGTTATGAACGAAGAACTCAAATCCTTCGTATGGCTGTCGCTGATCCCAATTCAAATTATTTAGTTGTCTAGGTAAAAGATCGGCAACGATTTCCCGCATTAGCCGCCAGTCGCGGTTGCTTTGATACCACCCAACCTCATCTTGTTTCTGACGCAAACGTACACAAAAATTATCTGCTTGGTCTCGCGTTAGGAAAATGCCAATGGGCAAGTAGTCTGTGTACCTACCTTCACCCAAATTACGCAGATTGCTTTCAACCATCTTCCGAAACGAGTGAACGGTGGTAGCATCTTGAGACATGCTGTATTCGACAACAAAGAGTTTTAGAGGATCAGTTATCATCCGCTTGTGATATGCCGAGAAATTAAACCATCCTGGGCGTTGCCCCAGGCTGTCGCATTACGGGCCTTTGGCGCTTCGCTAACAAACCTGATATCAAATGATCGAATAGGAATGTGGCGCAAAGAAAATGACGCTGCGGGCATCAAAACTTGCAGCGCCAAAATATACTACAGCGATCTGAAGTACCAATAAGGTGAGCTTTCGCTTCTGTTTTATCTACTCCGTAACTTCAGCAGCGCTCTCTTCCTTTGCCTCTTCAGTCTGCTTCGCTAGTTCAGCTTCCTGCTCGGGAGTCAGATGGCCAACGATAACTTCGCCTTCGGGCGTCACCTTCACCTGAACGTCAATGGTCACCTCGCGATGTAAACGCAGCGGCACAGTGAAGTCTCCCAAGCGTTTAATCGGCTCGCGCAAATGAATTCGATGGCGATCGATTTCATAGCCACGCTCTTTCAAGGCGTCTGCGATATCCATTGACGTCACCGAGCCGTATAACGCGCCCTGCTCGCCAGCTTTGCGCTTAAATTCCAACGCGAGCGCGCGAATCTGCTCGGCCTGTCCTTCCGCAGTGGAGCGCTCGGCAGCTTCTTTCTTTAGCAAAGCAGCGCGTTCCTGCTCAATCTGTTTGACGTTGCTGGCCGTAGCCTCGACCGCAAGCTTGCGCGGCAACAGGTAATTGCGCGCGTATCCTGAACGGACCCGAACGATCTCACCGCGGGCGCCGAGATCATCAACATCTTCTCGTAAAAGTAATTTCGTATGCGGCATGTGTACTCCTCTTCTTCGCTATTTCCGGCTTAGTCAGTGGTGTACGGAAGCAGCGCGATGTTTCGGGCGCGCTTGATTGCTTCAGCCAACATCCGCTGATGAATTGCGCAATTGCCGGAAATGCGGCGCGGCAGAATTTTGCCGCGCTCTGGAATGTAGTTCTGCAAAAAGCGTGTGTCTTTGAAATCGATAATATCTACTTTCTCAATACAAAATCGGCAGATTCTGCGACGGCGAAAGCGGCTGCGTCCGCCGCGTCCCGGTCCCGAACGGCCGCGATCAAAATCCTCGTCACCACCGTTGTAGCGCCGGCCCCGGTCTCGGTCTTCATAATTTGTGGACATGTTTACCTCTTAAATGGTGAATCGTAAAATTGTGATTAGTGAACAGTAATAACCGCAGGCAGAAGTATCCGGATCACCAGGATGCGCGGATTGCTCTGCTGCTAAGCGGCATCCTCTTCCACTTCATCAACCGCAAACGTGGTCTCTGAACCACCGCGTTTCTGATCGCCCGCACCTCCAGGTCTTTTGGCGGCTTTCCGTTCTCGCTTGGCCTTGAACTTCTCCGCCCGGCGCCGATCTTCGTCTACTCTCACGGTGATGTAACGTATGATGCGGTCGTTAACACGCATGCGGCGTTCAAGCTCGGCAATCTCTTTACCCGATCCTTCGATCTCCAACAGCACAAAATTGCCTTCGGTCTTATGAAGAATCTCGTAAGCCAGCTTGCGTCGGCCCATGCTTTCGGCTTTCGTAATCGTACCGCCCTGTTCGGTCACAATCTGCTTAAAGCTATCCGTCAAGCGCGTTACTTCATCTTCGTCTGCAGTGGGGTCGACGATAAACACCACTTCGTATTGTCTTAACGTTTCCAAAATATCTCCTTCGTAAGTAAATCGTTAATAGCTAATCGTAAATACGTTTGCGCTGAAACGAAGCCATTCACGATTAACATTTACTATTCACGGTTGTAGTCCGTCATCGCTTTCAAAACGCCATCCTTAAGAATGGCTCTCAGGGCCTCTGCGGCTCTGTCTAAAATCTCTTCAACTTCGGTGCGCGCCGTCCGCGAAAATTGGTCGAGAACGAATCGTTTGGGATCCGCGATTGGATGCTCCGGGTGAATTCCAATTCGCAACCTCGTAAACTCATTGGTTCCCAGTGACCCAATAATTGACTTCAGGCCGTTGTGTCCGCCCGCAGAACCTCTGGCGCGAATGCGAAGTTTTCCAAAAGGCAGCGCCAGGTCATCAGAAATAACGATCAGGTTTTCGGCGGGCTCAACCAGCTTGTGTTTAGCTGCCAGGCAAGCAACGGCGTCGCCGCTCAAATTCATATAGGTTTGCGGTTTCACCAGTTTTACCTGGTGGTTCTCCATAACCCCGCGGCCCACCAACGACTGACACTCGCGTCGATCTACCTTCAACCCCGCTGCGAAACTCAACTTATCAATCAACATGAACCCAAGATTGTGGCGCGACCACTCGTACTCCACACCCGGGTTCCCCAAGCCAACGATCAAACATTGCCGATTGCCGATGGCCACTTGTCGATTTCAAGACGATGTCAATAGCGCTTTCCCATGGCCGGCAGCGACACACGGCAATCGCCAATCGGCAATCGACCTACTCCTTCTCGGACTCTTCCGCTCCTTCGTCTTCCTTCTTGCCCTTGCCGATTACTTCAGGTTCGGCAGCTTCACCGGCCTCAGCTTCAGCCACCGGCGCCGCAACTGGCTCTTCCTTCACAATGCCAACCGTTGCTATCACCGTGTCAGGAGAGTTGAGAATCTCGATGCGTTCGTCCCTTGGAATGTCAGAAACGTGCAGTACGTCGTGGACGCCGAGATTTGAAACATCGACATTCAGGACGTCGGGGATTTCGCGTGGTTCACATCGCAGTTCTATCTCACGAATAATCTGTTCCAGTACGCCTTGTTCCTCGCGCACGCCGATCGGTTCGCCAATCAAATGCAGCGGTACCGTCACCTCAATCTTCTGGCCCTTTACTAAACGCTGAAAGTCGGCATGAATCAGGCGCCCCTTTAGAGGATCGATCTGACGCTCATGAAACATAACTTCGCTGGCGCCGACGCCTTCTACGTCGAGTGTGAAGATGGTGTTACGGCCCGCTTCGGATCGCAGCAGGGCAGCCAGCTCGCTCAGTGAAGCCAGCGCTGCTACAGTTCCACCTTCCCCACCATAAATGTTTACCGGCACCATTCCCTCACGTCGCGCGCGCCGGGCGTCATTCTTGCCACGACCTTCACGGACCTTCGCGCGAATCGTTATCTCTTTATGTTCTGACATGACTACTCCTCTTTACAGACGTTCAGCGACCGGGGTCATCGCCGAATTTCCGATTGCCAAATTCCGATTGGTTCGAGCTGAGCTTCAATCGGCAATCGGAAATTGGAATCGGCAATGACGCCGGTCGCTGATGGACTTCTATTTAAGCCATCAGGTGTTTGCCCTTCGCTAAACGAAGAGCGAGGAAACGCTGGTTTCCTCGTGGATCGACTTGATCGCTTTCGCCAGAAGCGGCGCGATACTAAGTACCTTTATTTTTTCCAACTCGCACGCGTGATCGCGCAGCGGAATCGAATTTGTGATAATTATCTGCTCGATCTCCGACCCATCGAGCTGCTGCACTGCTTTGCCCGATAAAACCGCGTGCGTAAAGCAGGCATGAATTCGTTCGGCACCAGCATTTTTCAATGCTTTGGCCACTTTAGTCAAGGAGCCACCGGTGTCGCACATATCGTCGACAATCAAACAGCTTCGTCCACGTACGTCGCCAACTACGTTCATTACCTCAGCAACATTAGCCTTTTCGCGGCGTTTGTCGCATAACGCGAGTTCCGCATCGAGGCGTTTGGCGTAGGCGCGCGCCCGTTCAGCCCCACCCGTATCCGGTGCAACCACCGTCAGATTCGGCAATGGATTGTCCTGGTAATAACCAATCATGACCGGCGCGGCGTATAAGTGGTCTACCGGAATATCAAAGAACCCCTGGATCTGAGCCGCATGCAAATCAATCGTTAGCAGGCGGTCGGCGCCGGCCACGGTAATCAGGTTGGCGACAAGCCGCGCAGAAATTGGCACCCGCGGACGATCCTTCTTGTCCGACCGGCCATAACCGTAATAGGGGATGACGGCAGTGATTCGCTCGGCGGATGAGCGGCGAAACGCGTCGAGCATTATCAACAGCTCCATCAAATGCTCGTCGGTCGGCGGGCAGGTCGGTTGCACTATAAATACATCACCGCCGCGAACGTTTTCGTCGATTTGAAAATTGAACTCGCCGTCTGAGAAGCGCTCGGTGAAAGCCCGTCCCATGTCACAGCCAAGGTGACGCGCAATCTCCTCCGCCAATTTCGGGTTTGCGTTTCCCGAAAAAACCTTAATGCCGCCAGTTGTGCCCATAAGTCAGTCATGAGTGATGAGTGATGCGTAATGACCGAAGCAGTGGTTGCTCTCACTCATAACTCATCACTCATCACTTTGAGTTGGCTGGGGCGGGTGGATTCGAACCAACGAATGCCGGTTCCAAAGACCGGTGCCTTACCACTTGGCTACGCCCCACTATCAGAACAGAATTGAAAGAGCGTTATTACTCAGCTTTGCAAACTCAGAGCCCGCCGATAATCTTCGCGCGACACTGTAACACAAGGAAAACTGCGCCAACCTGCTTCCAACTGGATTTCAATCAAGGCGCGTTGCTGAAGTTCCCGAGTAGCAAAGATACCAAATACACTCGAACCACTGCCAGCCATTAACGACACCTTAGATCCTGCGTTCTCGAAAGCTTCTTTAACTCTTCTTATCTCAGGCTCCATTTCAAAGATCACGGACTCGAAATCATTCTGCAAAATCCATTTCGAGTCATCGGGAACAGCCCACGGTAATGAATCACGCGAATATGCCCCCCTAGATGAACCCGAGAGAATAGAATCGGGTTTTACTCTTGTCAAGGCAGGTGCCCCTAGTGCCGCATACGCAGCGGCGGTAGCAACCTCAGCCTTGGGTTTTACTACAATCAGGTACCTGACATCGCCTTCCGGCAAAGTAGAAACAGTTGTTCCAATCCCGGTGGCGAGCGCACAACCACCCAACAGAAAGAAAGGCACATCCGCCCCAAGTTGTGTGGCGATTTCCGCGAGTGCCGTCTCGTCCTTATCGATTTCCCAGAGCTTAACCAGAGCGAGCAACGAAACTGCGGCGTTTGAAGATGCCCCTCCCAGACCGGCCTTCGTGGGAATTCGTTTTTCTAATCTGATGTCTGCTCCGTATTCAACACTGTAACGATCCCTTAGGGCAGAAGCCGCGCGAAGGATCAGGTTGCTTTCATCTGTGGGGATATCCGGCTGGTCGCAGGCAAGTGTCACCGCTCCATCAGCCCTACGCTGAAAATGGAGATCGTCATGAAGCGAAATCGTTTGCAGAACAGTTTCCACCTCGTGGTAACCGTCTGGACGCTTACCCAGGATCTGCAGATGCCAATTGATTTTTGCGAAGGAAGGAAGACTTAGAAAGGATTGGCTCACTGGGTGGCGGTAACTTTGCGAACTTGGCCGCCACTGCTCTGACGCGTGGTTAGCGGCCGATGAAAACCTGAGTCAGATAAACGCTACCATCCGGGGAAACATAACTGCCCACAGCTGACGCCTGAAATCCGATGTAGAGCATGTTTGCCCGATGGCCCGATGACGTCAGCCATCGTTCAACTGCGAAAGCGCCCGGATCGTGTGAGCCTTTATTATACGCGATGTTTTCACCGATCACCCTGAAGCGAGCTATTCCGGAGTTGCGGGCGCGTTCTTTCAAATGAAGCCCATCGGGAGTTTCGTGTGAAAAGAAATTCATGGTTGCCATTAGCTCCGAATGGAGACGCGCCATGCGGCAAAGCTCCGCATCCCAGGCTAGTGGAGCTTTGCCATTCACAACGCGAGCCTGGTTTGTCTTTTCAAAAGCTGTCCGCTCAATCGAACTTGCTTCTTCTATTGAGGGGAGCGTCGAAAGTTTTACAGCTACAGCAGCACTAGATGATTCAGAGGCCCGGCGCGGTCGCGAATAGTTTGTCTCTGGTACCGATCCGGCCAGGCGCGCTACCGGCAGAAGTTGGGCCAGGCAATTAGGCGCAAGCGCGAAGATGATAAATGCGGCTGACAGAAAGGAGCGTCTGAAGCCAAATGGATCACGAAGTTTAGAAACAGTTAGACGGAAATTCATTTTGGGATGTCCGGCTTAGCTGGATGCTAAGCGAAGGCCTTGAGGCAGGCTGTTTATGAGAACCGCGCCGGGGCCGGCGGGTCAGAAAATCTCAATCTCAGCCTAGCAAAGCAGCCGGGTCAGATCAATAGATTTTCCCGGCAACTGAGGCAAAGAGCCGAGCCCAGGGAATTAAGCTTGGTTTTCTGAGGTATTTGGGGCGTCCTTGGTTGGGGCGAAGCGTTTCACCGTCTGTTCCCATGACCTACGCGCGGGGTAGCAGTAAAGCAGGACTACGAAAGCAACCACGCCTGAGCCGTAACTATAGAAGTCATTTCCGGTCATAAGTGTGGCTACAAAACCGACGATGGCGATGACTGCGCCCAGGAGCGCCACCTGAATCGTTGTTCGCTGCAGAGTGATTAAGAGGCCCGAGGGTCCTTTCAAGCCGCCGATGTCCTGCAATCGCATCGTCGCGAATTTGGTCCGTCGCAGCGCTACCGCACCGAGTCCGAAGATCAAGATAGTAATCCTGACCGCGATATCCAGCGGCGGGTTGTTCTTAGGAATCAGAAATCTCTTGCTCACGTACGCAAGCACGCAGAGCAGCACTACCGCAATGAGCAGCGAACGCACAGTCGTTGCTGTGGCCTTGTGACGTCGGTTGAATTCTGATTGATAACTATTTGCCGGTTGAGTGGATATTTCCATCGTGGGCTCCGCACGAATCATCCATCAAGTTACTAAGCTCGGGCAAGGCAAAAACTGGTTCGAGAACAAAGAAGCCCGGTGATGGCAACACCGGGCTTCGACAAAATTCAGATGTAATACGACCTTACTCCGGCTTGATGCCTCCTGGCGTAGTTGTCGCCGGCGTTGTAGTAGCGGGCGCAGGGTTTGCCGGCCGCTGATTTTGACTGGACGCGGCCGGCCGGCGCTGCACCGGCGCGGCCGGCGTTACATTCACAGGAAGCGTGCCGTTGTAGCGAATCGCTTCATCGATCAAATCGTTGCGGCCTTCTTTTTTGTCCTTGCTGATTAAGACGCCATCAGGGCTCACCGAAATATCGGCTTTGCCAATGAACTCTTTCACCAGGCTGCCCATAAAGCCCGGACGCTCAGCCGGCATGACATTCTTCCTTGCCGGATCGGGCTCGGGAATCGGAGCGCCGATAATACTCAGTTGCTCTTTAGCCTGCTCCGCAAACTCGCTATTGGGGAAGTTGCGCAATAGCTCCTGATAGAACTTGGCAGCTTCGTCGGGCTCTTCCTCCTGTTGGAACGTCGTCGCATAACGGAACAGCACTTCATCCTTCAGTGAGAAGTTTGGATACTTTTCCAGTATCTCCTTCAGACGCGATTGCGATCCTTTCAGGCCACCCTTATGACCCTTATAACGAGCGTCGTAATAGAAGCGCGCAATTTGCAGGTTGTGCATGGCAAGGTTTTCCTGCGCGTCACGCAGGTGGCCCTCCACGGTTTTGCGAAGACTCGTTTGAGGATACTGCTGCAGCAAGGCCTTCAGGCGCTGCTCAGCCTTACGCGCATTTGTAACATCGCGATCTGAAAGGCCCATCTGTCTCATCTCGGACTCTGCGACCTTCAGCATTGCGTCATCCGCAAGCGGATCTGTCGGGAAAAATGTGAGCCAGTCCAGATATCCCTGGGCTGCCTGGATTAGGGCCGCTTTGGTCCCTTCAAGATAGAACGAGTCTGCAATCGCTAACTTCGCTAGTGGCAGGAAGGGCGAATCGGGATAGGTATTGATGATGGTAGAGAACAGCAGCCGGCCCGTGTCGTGATTTCCTTTTCTAACCTCGTTGGCCGCCTCTACGAAGAGTACTCGATCACGTCCGGCAGCGACTGTACCGGTTAGCTCTTCATACTTGTCATCGCCTCCCCCGCCTCCGAAGATACCTAAGAATTTGCCTTTCTTTTTCTTCTTGGAGGAAGTGGTGCCCGCGCCAGCAGCAGCTCTCGCGCCCGCCGTTGCCTGCAGGCCTGACTCCACGCGCGTGTTGAGTTCAGTTACGGACGCCTCTAGTCGATCCAAAAGGGTCTGATCATATCGTTCCGAGCGTTCCTGTTTCCCTCGCGTGTTGTAAACCTCGGATAGGATCGAACCAACATCTTTATCCAAACCGCGCAGACGTTCTCGGGGATCATCAGGGTTCTTCTTATCCTTGTCGCTCGGCGAGCCCAGCGAAGAAATTGCGCTAGTTAGCGACCGCCGCATCGATTCAAGCTTCGACTGCATCACGTCCAGGCGTTGAATGGGGCTGAGGTCGCTGCGAGTGCTGGTTGCCTGCGCTAACACAGCGCCGGCAAGAGCCAGCACTAAGGCGGCGCAGACTACCAGTTGAGCAACAAAGCGAAAATGCATAACAAAACCTCCAAAAACTGCTCTTATAAAATGGCTAAGTGTCGTAGCACCAACTGACACGACACATCAACGCTCAACTCTTAAACCCATTGCACAGTAGCTTCACGCATGCCGCGCACAGCCGCTTCCGGATCCTTGGTTCCGAAAATTGCCGATCCAGACACGATGATCTCGGCCCCCGCATCTACTACCGAAGCAATGTTGTCAAGATCAATACCGCCGTCGATTTCAATCCGCGTCGGGAGCTGTTTCTCCGCGATCAGATTTCTCAAGCGCCTTACTTTTTCGACGGAGGTGTCTATAAACCGCTGCCCGCCAAAACCCGGATTAACCGACATCACCAATACATAATCGGCGTATGGCAACGCCTCACTTAAGCTTTCAACCGGGGTCGCCGGATTGATAACAACGCCAGCCTGGGCTCCCGCGTCCCGAATCGCCGCCAGCGTGCGATGGAGGTGCGCATCGGCTTCCACGTGCACTGAAACCATCCTGGCTCCGGCCGCGACAAATTGTTCTGCATACCTGCCCGGCTCCGAAATCATCAAGTGGGCGTCAATCGCGAGCGTCGTCGCTTTTGCCAGCGATTTCACCACCGGCAGGCCGACCGTCAAATTCGGGACAAAATGTCCGTCCATCACATCTACGTGTAGGATGGTAGCACCGCCCCGCTCTACTGCCTCAATCTCCTCATTTAGACGAGAAAAGTCGGCTGATAAAATCGATGGTGCAATGTCGATTGTTCTGCCGTTCATCTTTTTCTATCGGTCTCGAATGCCTTCGCAGGTCGTCCTTAGGGGTTTTCCGCAGTTGGCTTCGCAACGGGTGATGGCCTCGGCGCAGCTGGGCGTTGATTAGCGTTTTGGTTACCGTTGCTTCTGGAATTGTTATTGATTATCAACGCCGGGCGATTTGAGTTTGCATTGGAGTCGCGATTGGAGTTGGCGTTTGCGTTGCGGTTCACGCCGGGACGATTGCTGTTCGCATTGCGATTTGCGTTGGCGTTATCGTTGTCATTTTTATTGGCGTTCTTGTTTCGCTTAGGCTTGTTTTCGTTTGCCGAATTTCCCGTATTGGCGTTTGAGTTTTGGGGCGTTGTCTCGGCAACGACGGCTTCGGATGTCTCGCCTTCCTTCGTGTTCCTGCTTATATCCATGGCCACGGTTTGACCTGCCTTAACTACTTCCCCGCCCCGTGGCACCTGAAACACAACTGTATCCGCCTTCAACTCACTGCTCGGTCTCTGGGCGCGAACCCGAAAATTTAGTCCCGCGTCGCTTAAAACGCGCTCAGCCTCGAACCGGTCTTTTCCCACTACATGCGGCACGGTGACTTCGGGGCTGCGAAGAGATAGATAGACGGTGGTGGCGAGACCAAACAGAAAAACGACCGCAATCGCGATCGCGATACTAAGCCGTCGAAGTGCTGAGAGTGCCCCGGTGGACGTGTTCACGTACCTAACCTCAACTCCAAACTACTGAGCGGGCCAAACCAAGCTGCGCAGTCTAACATCCGCAATTGACCAGTCGCAAGGCAGCGAATTTTCGGGTAATGGGCTAACATTAGCCCACTACCATTTTTCGGGTACTGGTTTAGATTGGTAGGGGCACGGCATGCCGTGCCCCTACTTTCATGACCGAATTGCCCAAGTATGATTAAAGTGAACCAGTACCATTTTTCGTTGTGATTAACTTTTGCGGGTAAAAGCACAAATGAAAAAGCCGTCAGTGCCTTGGCGGTGTGGCCAGGTTCTAATTGTTTCGGAGCCAGCCGGAAGCGGTGAGCTCGATAGGATTTCTGCCTTCGTGAAATTGTGACTGTTTTCAAGGAACGTTTGCCGGACCTCTTCATTTTCCTCGGGCTCGACCGAGCAAGTCGAATAGATCAACCGCCCGCCCGGCCTGACTGCCATCGCGGCATTTAGTAGAAGCTGCTTTTGGCGTCCGGACAATTCGGCAATATCAGCGGATGAGATGCGCCAGCGGATTTCGGGGTTGCGCCTTAAGGTGCCGGTTCCCGAACAGGGGGCATCAACTAGAACGCCATCGAAACTGTTTTTTGGCAACGGTAAAGGTCGGGTCGCATCGAGAGCTATTGCCTTAATACTCTCAAGGCCATGGACGCCGGCGGTGGCAATCACCGTTTTCAAACGGTGTTCGTGCAAGTCCGAGGCGACTACTGTTGCCGCGTCACCCGCCTGGTCGGCGATTTGGCTGGTCTTGCTGCCAGGTGCCGAGCACAAATCCAAGATTCGCTCACCCGGTTTCGCATCCACGATTTCGGCGACTAATTGCGACGCCTCGTCCTGAACGTAGACACGACCTTCGGTTACCATCCGTGACAGCACCGCTTTTCCGCCGGTGATTCGCCAGGCACGTTGAGCTACTTCGGAACGTGTTAGTTGCGCCCCCGCCTGCCCCAGTTCCAGAAGAACTTCTGCTTCACTTGCGCGATTTGTTACTACCCGAAAAGCAACCGGCGCCGGTTCGTTGTTCGCGCGGGCAAACTCTTCGGCCTCTTCCCTTCCCAGCACTTTTAGCCAACGTTCGAGCAACCACACCGGATGCGAGGTAGTGACGGCTAGGCGTTCAATAGGATCGTGGATGTCGTTTGCCGGATCTACATCGGGCTCACGCGTGGCGCGGCGCAACACGGCGTTGACCAGTCCACTCGCGGAACGCAGGCGTGCCAAATTCACGAGGTTGACCGAATCGTTAACCGCGGCTGAGGCGGGGATTCGCGACAGAAACCTTAATTGATAAAGTCCTAGTTGGAGGATGAGGCGAACTGCGACGTCCAGCTCGCTGATGGTGCGTTTTGCGTAATATTCGATTAAGCGATCTAGCCATAGCTCGTGCCGCAACACCCCCATGACCAGCTCATGACACAGCACGCGATCGCGTGGCTCAAGTTTCTCCTCTCGCGACGCCAGGAGAACGGACGCATAAGCGCCCTCTTCAACCCGCCGGAGAATTTCAAAGGCGGCGATCCTGGCAGGTGAAACCGGATTAGACTTCACCAAGGCGATCACCAATTGTTACACGGGTCCCGTTGAGGAAGTCTCTTGCGCTCATTCGGCGGGACGACTCCGGCTGGACCTCAAGCAAACGCAGTCGCGTGCCGGAGCCACAACTGACTACGACATCCTCACCGTGAGCCGCGACGATCTCACCTGCCTGAGCCAGGCCTGCAGCGTCATTCACAACCTGCGCACGCCAAATAATCAATCTGCGGCCGTTGTAAGAGGTGTAGGCATTAGGCCAGGGCTGGAGCCCTCTGGTGCAGCGTTCTATTTTCGCGGCATCAGTGGACCAGTCGATCACGCCGCTTGCTTTCGTCAACATCGGCGCAAGTGTGGCTTGATTATCATCCTGCCCGCGAGGCGTTATTTCAGGGAGCTGACGGATCGTGTCGCTCAGGAGATCAGCGCCGATGTCCGCAAGTCGTTCCATCAGCTCGGGTGCAGTTTCTGTTGCACCTATCGTCGTTTCGCTTTGTAGCAGAATTGGACCGGAGTCAAGTTTCTCTTCTACAAACATCGTAGTCACACCCGTCCGCTCTTCTCCCTCGACAATCGCCCAATTTACGGGAGCGGCGCCCCGATAACGAGGCAGTAAGGAAAAGTGTACGTTGATGCAACCACTCAGTGGGGCCGTGAGGTATTCCAACGGAAGAATGCGGCCGTACGCGACCACAACAGCAACGTCGGCCTTATAAGACGCAAACAACTCTTTTGCCGCCGCGATCTTAATTTTCTCAGGCTGTTCGACTTTAAGGCCGCGGCTTAGCGCAAACGTCTTGACGGGTGGTTGCGTTTGACGCTCCTGGCCGCGTCCGGAAACGCGGTCGGGCTGCGTCCAAACGCTGAGAATCTCGTGGCCATCTTCGACTAAACGTCGCAGGGACGGTATCGCTGCCTCTGGGGTCCCCATGAATACAATTCGCATATTTCAGTAGCGAAAAGAGCGGGGGCAAGCCCCTTCCTGACCCTGAGCTACTCATAACGTGGGTTCCACCCTAATGGTTTTTGGGTCTGAGGAAACCAACAATCAGAGGGTCTCAAGGTTAGGAAGGGGCCCTCGCCCCGCTCGTTAATTAGTTAGATTGCCGCCCGCCTCTCAGCCAGCTTGGAGGTGGCGCCGACTTTTTCCGAGGCGACCTTTGCTTGCATGAACAGTAGCAGGTAATCCCTGCCGCCCGCCTTCGAGTCGGTACCTGACATGTTGAAGCCGCCAAAAGGATGGACGCCAACCAAGGCTCCGGTGCACTTCCGGTTCAGATAAAGATTGCCCACATGAAATTCACGCCGCGCCCTCTCCAACTTTTCCTCGTCAGCGCTGTAGACAGCACCCGTTAACCCGTACTGAGTGTCATTGGCGATGTTCAGCGCGTCGTCGTAGTCCCGTGCTTTTATAACTGCCAACACTGGGCCAAATATTTCTTCCTGCTCGATGGTTGCGCCGGGTTTCACGTCAGCGATCACTGTCGGCTCTATGAAGAAGCCCTGTTCACCGTCAGAACCGCCGCCAGTTACCACCCGGCCGCCCTCGCTCTTGCCCTTCTCGATATATTCGTTGATGGTCTTAAATGCCTTTTCATTGATGACGGCGCTCATGTTTGTGGCAGCGTCGTTTGGGGCACCTAGTTTGATCTTTTCAGTGAGCGCCGCGATCTTTGGCAGCATCTCGTCATAAACTTGCGCATCGATAATCGCCCGCGAGCAGGCTGAGCATTTCTGCCCCTGGAAGCCGAATGCAGCTTGAACCACTCCGGCTGCGGCGTCATCGAGGTTTGCGTCGTCGGCCACGATGATGGCATCTTTGCCACCCATCTCAGCAACTACGCGCTTGATCCAAATTTGACCGTCGTGAACCTTCGCTGCTCGTTCGTTGATCCTCAGTCCTACTTCTTTCGATCCCGTAAACGCAATAAAACGTGTCCTGGGATGGTCTACAACGACGTCTCCGACTTCGGCGCCTGAGCCGGTCATGAAGTTGACTACACCCGCGGGCAACCCGGCCTCTTCAAGTATCTCAAAAAATTTGTACGCGATTGTGGGCGCGTCAGATGAAGGCTTCAGCACGACGGTGTTGCCGGTCACGAAAGCGGCTGCGGTCATTCCTGCCATAATCGCAAGTGGAAAGTTCCACGGCGGAATGATTGCGCCGACGCCAAGCGGTATGTAGTCAAGCTTATTTTCTTCGCCCTGAATCTGCACCAAGGGCTGGTCCCCTGCGTAACGCAACATTTCCCGACCATAGAACTCGCAGAAATCGATCGCTTCGGCCGTGTCACCATCAGCCTCGGCCCAACTCTTTGCTACTTCGTAGATCATCCAAGCCGACATCTCATGCTTGCGCTCACGAATAATCGAGGCGACGCGAAAGAGAAATTCGGCGCGCTGAGCAGCACTGACCGTCTTCCAGGTTTGAAAAGCTTCGTGCGCAGCTTCGACGGCGCGGTTGGCCAGCTCTTCAGTCGCCTTCTGGAAACGGCCGACAACCTGCGTGCGGTTGGCTGGGTTTATGCTGTCGAGCTTGGCTTCAGTTGTGATGCGTTCACCACCAATAACCAGCGGGTACTCGCGCCCCAGCTCACTCGTAACCTTCTCGAGCGCGGCGCGCATCGCCTGGGCGTTTTCGTCTTTACTGAAGTCGGTAAACGGTTCGTTGCGGAATTCTGTCGGCATTGAAGTCTCCAATTTGTTTTTTTCTCATACTAACATCGGCTACGCGACGCCTAAAAGCAGTAGGGGCACGGCATGCCGTGCCCCTACATCTGTTTTTAGGTTCGCGTCAGCTCCACTTGCCGGCTTTTTGTAATTTCTTGATCTTGTGTTTCACCAATTCGCGTTTAAGGGAACTCATCTTGTCGAGAAAGACTATACCGTCGCAGTGGTCGGTCTCGTGGAGCATACAGCGAGCTGTCAATTCGGTATCGTCGAGCTCAAACTCGTTTCCGTTGATGTCGTGAGCACGGACAACCGCGCGCAGGCTGCGCTCGACTGGGGTGAATATACCTGGGAAGGACAAACAACCTTCCTCACCATTCTGCTCACCTTCCACGTGGATAACTTCCGGATTGATCATCACAATCCGTTGGTCGGGATCTTTACCGCCAGAACAGTCCATAACAAAGAGCCGCTTCGGCACGCCCACCTGCACCGCAGCGAGGCCAACTCCGGGCGCCGAGTACATGGTTTCAAACATGCCGCTAACCAGCTTCTTTAGCTCGTCGTTAAATTCCGTCACCGGCTCGCCGGGGCTATCCAAAATTGGATTGGGCCACGTAACTATCTGCAGCACTGAACGCCTATTTTCCAGTTGACCTAAGGGTTGCATCTCTTGAACCGCCTTCGATGCTTATTTTACGACGAATGATGCTTATCGGCTACTGGTCGATTGAAAAAGCCGACCAGTATGATTAATAACCGCGCAACTGCTCGCGATAGCCTTCGAAGTTTCGCTTCATCTCACCGAGGCTGTCGCCGCCAAACTTGTCAAGCATCGCAGCGGCGAGGACAAGTGCGGTCATTGCTTCCCCAATTACACCAGCAGCAGGAACAGCGGTGATGTCGGAACGCTCGAAGGCTGCCGTTTCTTCTTGCTTGGTGTCTATGTCCACCGAACGAAGAGGGCGACGAAGGGTTGAAAGAGGTTTTAGGTGGCCACGAATCCTTATCTCTTCACCGTTGGTAATGCCGCCTTCCAATCCGCCTGCCCGATTAGTAGCCCGGATGAACTCCTTCGTCTCGTTGTTGTACGCAATCTCATCGTGGACCTCAGAACCGGGCAACGCGCTCGCTTGCGTGCCGGCGCCGATAGAAACTGCCTTCACTGCCGGTATCGACATGATGGCCTGCGCGAGACGTCCATCGAGTTTCAGGTCCCACGCCGTATGCGAACCAACTCCGGGAACAACACCCCGCGCAACCACTTCGAATATGCCGCCAAGCGTATCGCCGGCTTCGCGCTTTTCATCGATCAAGTTGACCATCTGCAGCTGCATCTGCGCATCTGCGCAACGCAACGGCGCATCCTCCGCAATAGCTGAGATCCGTTCCCAGGATAGATTTAAAGGCTCATCAGGTATGCCGCCGAGTTGAATCACGTGACTCCGAATCTCGACGCCAAACGACGCCAGCAGTTGTTTGGCAATTGCTCCGCAAGCTACACGCGCGGCGGTTTCCCGTGCTGAAGCGCGCTCAAGCACGTTTCTTAAATCACGCGCGCCAAACTTCTGACCACCCGCGAGATCTGCATGTCCTGGGCGAGGGCGGCTTACCCTTCGCGATTTGTCCTCCGAGACTTCGCGCGGCTCCGTGTCCATCACTTCTGCCCAATTCGTCCAGTCCCGGTTTTCTATTAGTAGACTTAAAGGCGAACCAAGCGTGAGACCGTGGCGCGCGCCGCTCATAATCTGCACGACGTCCTGTTCAATTTTCATCCGGCCACCGCGACCATAGCCCCATTGTCGCCGTTGCAACTCAGCATTTATTAGTTCCAGATCTATTGGCAGGCCCGCGGGTAGACCTTCCATAATCGCGACTAACGCGCGACCATGTGATTCTCCCGCAGTGGTGAAGCGAAACATCGATGTGAATCGTAAATCGTGAATCCTAAATGGACAATCAGTGGAGGGCTTTGCCTCAAAAGTCGCGTGCGGCGCGTAGCGACGCCATGAATAGGAATCGCCCGTAAATCTCATTGCGTCGCTGACGCGACGCGCCAAATGAGATGCTCTGCCTCGAGTTCGCCTTTTGGCGCACAGCTCGCGCGAGACTAGTGTTGCTTCGTCGAACGTTTTCTCTAGCACCTTCACGGCCGGAGGTATTCCTCTGAAAAGATATTCCCACGGCCGAGGATGCTGTTAGGGTCGAAGGCGCGTTTTAGCGCAGCCATCTCGCGTAGATCCTGATCCGAATAAAGCATCTTTAAATATTCGCGTTTTAATTTTCCGATCCCATGCTCCGCCGATATCGTTCCGCCTACTTCGACCGCACGCTTCACGAAACGCAGGTAAATCTCTCTCGCAAGCGCTGCTTCCGAATCGTTGCGCGGCAGGATGTTTACATGAACATGATTGTCGCCGATGTGGCCGAAGACCGTGTAACGAAGTCCGCTGCTACTAAGATTATCCTGGTAAAAGCGCAACATGCCCGCGAAAGCATCGTCCGGCACAGACATATCTGTTGAAACTTTGCGCTGGTGATGGCGCGCGAACCATTCGTTCATTAACACGGGCAGAGCGTGGCGAAATTCACGTAGTCTGGTCTGGTCGCTTTCGTTGGTTGCAAACCACGAGCTGTCAGTAGACGCCCGGTATTGTTCCAGCAACTCCAACCAGCTGGACATCAACACATCTTCCGTCGCCGCTGTGGTTTCCTGTTCGAAAAAGAGCGCGCCGACTGCTCGTTCCGGAATCGACTGATATTTCTGACGAAGAAAGTTGAGCGACTCGTTGTCGAAATACTCTATTGCACGCGCGTCTGGCGCATCAGAGGTTGGCGAACCGCTTATCCCTGGCGCAATCGATCTGGATTGAAGCGAAAGGTCGCGCGCCTCCTGCACCAGGGCCAACAAGTCTTCCGATGACTCAAAGAAAACAATACCGCTAAGCAAGCCTTCGGGTTTTGGTAAAAGTGTCACTTCAACTTCTGTAATTACGGCGAGCGTGCCCTCGCTGCCGATGAATAAATCGATTACGTCCATTTCAGGCGCTACGAAGTAGCCGGAGGCATGCTTCCGCGTGTTCGGCATCCGATATGAAGGTAGCGGAGCCTCTAGCACCTGGCCAAATGGCAGCGGGATTCTTACTTTTCCATCGACCGCTTGAAGTTCGCCGCGCTTCAGGTCCAGCACCTCGCCGGTAGCCAGCGCCATCTTCAACCTTCGCACGTATTTTCGCGTGGGGCCGTACTTGAATGTCCGCGCCCCTGAAGCATTGGTCGCGACAGTCCCGCCGAGATAACAACTACGTTCAGTAGGATCGGGCGGATAAATTAGACCTTCTGCCTCCACCGCCGCCTGCAGGTCGATAAGGCGAACCCCGGCCCCGGCAACGACACGACCGCCCTGGTCGTTAGGAACGATATTTTTCAGCTCGTTCAGTTTGTCAGTGGCGATTACGATTCCTGCTGAGGGGATTCGTCCACCCACAGTCCCCGTACCAGCTCCCGATACGGTGACCGGCGTTTTTTCGGCGTTCGCCTGGGAGAGAATGACCGCGACCTCCTCCGTGCTCTCCGGAAAGAGGACGCGTTCGGCAAAACCTTCCGACATGTAGCTGGCATCAGTAAGGAAGGATTTGATCTCGTCAGGATCGACCTTGATTAACATAGGCTTAACCAGTGGCGGAAATCTGCAACGGAGTATTAAGCAAATTGCAGTTCACGTTCGCGCAATACCTTGATTCGATCTCGCAGCTCTGCGGCCCGCTCAAATTCAAAACGTTTCGCAGCGCCTCGCATTTCCAGCTCCAACTTCACAATCGTGGATTCGATATTCTCGGCGGAGTAGGCTTCGACGTCTTCCCATTCGGTTGGAACCTTGAAGTAATCAGCCTCTGAAGCAGTTATCAAAGTGGACTCAATGGGTTTGACGATGGTCTCGGGTGTGATTCCTCGTTCACGGTTGTACACTTCCTGGATTGCCCGCCTGCGCTTCGTTTCATCCATTGCGCGTTTCATCGAATCAGTGATGCGGTCCGCGTAAAGTATTGCTTTGCCTTGTGCGTTGCGCGCCGTGCGTCCAATTGTCTGAATCAACGACTGCTCGGAACGAAGGAAGCCCTCTTTGTCAGCATCGAGGATGGCGACTAAAGAAACTTCTGGTAAATCCAGTCCCTCACGTAAGAGGTTGATGCCCACCAGAACATCAAATTCACCTCGTCTTAAGTCACGAAGGATTCTAATGCGCTCCAGCGTCTCAATATCGGAATGCAGATAGCGAACCCGAACGCCGACTTCAGTGAAGTATTCTGTCAGGTCCTCCGCCATTCTTTTCGTTAGCGTGGTCACCAACACCCGCTCGCGTCGTTCAGCGCGCTGCCGGCACTCTTCCAACAAGTGATCAATCTGACCTTTGACGGGCTGAACTTCGACCTGAGGATCCAACAGTCCGGTCGGTCTAATAATTTGCTCAACAACCTCACCGCCGGATTTCGTTAATTCATAAGGACCGGGTGTAGCCGAAACATAGATAGTCTGGCCAATACGATTCTCAAACTCGGCAAAGTTTAGTGGGCGGTTGTCCAAAGCTGAAGGCAGACGGAAGCCGTATTCCACCAGCGTGCGTTTGCGTGACTGATCGCCCTCAAACATTCCACGGATTTGTGGCACGCCCTGGTGAGACTCATCGATCACCATCATCGTATCGCGCGGTAGATAATCAAGGAGCGTCGGCGGTGGTTCGCCAGGTCTCTTGCCGGTCAAGTGCCGCGAGTAGTTTTCAATCCCACGGCAAAAACCCATCTCCTTGATCAGCTCCAGGTCAAACATCGTCCGCTGGTGCAGGCGTTGCGCCTCAAGGAGCTTCCCTTCGGCTATTAACCTTGGCTCCCACCATTCCAACTCCTCCTTGATCGACTTTAACGCCCGCTTGATGGTGGGCTGGGACATTACGTAGTGGCTTTTCGGATATATCGGCACACGCGAAGCATGTTTGTGCACTACTTCCCCCAGCAACGGATCAATCGTAGATATTGAGTCGACCTCTTCTCCCCACAGCTCAATGCGGAAGGCCTGGTCCTGGTAACTGGGAAAAAGTTCAACCACGTCACCACGCACGCGAAATGTGCCACGCTGAAAATTGATGTCCGAACGTTCGTACTGCAGCTCGACCAGCTTCTGCAGTAGCGAATCGCGGCTTATGCGGGTTCCCGGTTCCAGAAATAGCAACATGCCATAGTAAGCGTCAGGATCTCCTAGTCCATAAATGCAGGAGACGCTGGCGACCACAATGACGTCCCGGCGTTCAAAGAGTGCGCGGGTTGCAGACATGCGCAGTCGATCGATCTCTTCATTGATAATGGCTTCCTTCTCAATGTAAACGTCGGCCGCAGGTACGTACGCTTCAGGTTGGTAGTAATCGTAGTACGAAACGAAATACTCAACCGCATTTTCTGGAAAGAGCGATCTGAACTCCTGATAAAGTTGTGCCGCCAGTGTCTTGTTGTGGGCGAGGACGAGGGTAGGACGTTGTACCTTTTGGATTACGCTCGCAATCGTAAAAGTCTTACCGCTACCGGTGATACCGAGTAACACCTGATCTTTGAGTCCTTCGTCGAGTCCTCGGACGAGTGTTTCAATGGCGTGAGGCTGATCGCCCTCAGGTTTATAGTTCGATTGGAGTTTGAAGGGCATTCGCAATTAAATAGTAGTGGGTAACTCGCGATTTGTGAAAAGCAGCCAGGCAGACTAAGGCTCAAGTCAAAATTCCGATACGGCGCATTATGCGATTACTCAGTGTTCCGGAACGACAAAGGCCGCAAGGAGTTTTCTCCTCACGGCCTTCATCTTGTGCTTGCGATTTCTGTTCAGCCTACGCAGCAGAGGGCGCGCTCTCACGAGCCTGACTGCTAATTTGATAAATAGCTTCCATCACGGCCGAACGAACTTCTGACGGAAGTGAGCCTCGCACGGCCAACCGTCTGAAAGCGGGAACAATTTCCGGTTGCCCACTTAATGCAAGTAACTTGACCACTGCTATCCGGACTTCGACATTCGGGTAGTCTTCGATCGCTTGCATCAAGGGCTGAACCTCACCGGCCTTCGCCATCAGGAAAAGTAACGAAAAGGCGTCGTACGTTTTCTCGCGGCTTTCTCCGGTTAAATTGCCGACTGCGTCTCCCGCAAGGCCCGAGCCCGCTAAGGCCTGCCCTATTTTTCTGCGTCGCTCCGGTGTGCCCTCGCGAAGTGCTCGGGTGAAGGTCGCTGCACGATCGGGTTGCAACGCAAAGAGTGCTCTGGCGGCCGCATTGCGGACTTCGTCTACCTGATCATCAAAAGCTTTGGAAATGCAGCGGAACGCATCATCGCCACCGATCTGCACCACCTCCCCTAAGGCCGCTTCGCGTTCTCCGGCGTCAGGGCTGCCAAGCCGTTTAAGAAGTTCTGAGGGAATGCCGGCGTCATCTTCCGCTGAAGCAATTCCTTTTTCCGCCATGACGACATCGATCGCCTTGGCTGGCTCTTTTTCCGGGGCAGTTGCAGCGGGCTCATTCACCACGCTCACATAATCGTCGTCAACTACCAAACTCTCTGCCACCCTGGTATCCGGTTCTGAGGAGACTTCAACCCAGGAAAGATCTGACGAAGAGTATTCCGGCGATTGCGACTCAAACCGAACGTCTTTCTCTGTTTCGATTCCCCTGAGAAGGTGAGCGTCCTGCTCCGCCTGCGAGCGAGTCTGTTCTACTAAACGGCTCGCTTCTTCCTCAAGTTTCAGACGCGCCTCTTGTTCTGCTTGGAGTCTCGCTTCTTCCGCTTTCAACCGCGCTTCGACTTCCTCACGTAAGCGGGCCTCTTCCTCCGCTCTTAATCGAGTTTCTTCTGCCAGGCGCTGGGCCTCTTCCTCCGCCCTGAGACGTGCTTCGCGTTCTGCTTCGAGTCTTGCCTCTTCCTCTTTCAAACGGGCTTCTGCTTCGGCACGTCTGCGGGCTTCTTCTTCAGCAGCAAGTCTGGCTTCTTCAGCCAGTCGTTGCGCTTCCTCTTCAGCCTCCAAACGAGCCTCTTGTTCGGCTTGAAGCCGGGCTTCCTCATCCTTCAAACGAGCTTCTGCTTCAGCGCGCCGCTGAGCCTCTTCCTTCGCTTTCATGCGCGTCTCTTCAGCCAGGCGCCGGGCCTCTTCTTCTGCCTTGAGACGTGCTTCGCGTTCAGCTTCGAGTCTCGCCTCTTCCTCTTTCAAATGTGCTTCAACTTCAGCACGACGGCGAGTTTCCTCTTCGGCTTTGGCACGCGTTTCTTCCGCGAGGCGGCGCGTTTCTTCTCGAGCTTCCTCTTCCGCTCGCAGGCGCGCTTCCTCTTGCTTCAACTGCGCTTCCATTTCTGCGCGTCGACTCGCTTCTTCTTCAACCTTGAGGCGGAGTTCTTCTGCTAGTCTAAGCGCTTCCTCTTCGGCTTTGGCTGTCTGTTCCTGTAAACGAGCTTCGGCTTCGGAGCGACGCTGAATCTCGGCCTCGATGCGGCGCCGTTGCTCTTCCTCAGCTTTGCTCAGGGCAAGGATTTCAGCCTTAATTCGCTGTTCCTGCTCCGCCCTGATCCTGGCCTCTTCTTCTGCTCTAGATCTCACTGAATCAAGTTCGCGAAGGCGGCGCTCTTCTTCTTCAGCCTGCAGTCGCGCTTGTTCCTCAGCTAATCGTTGCTCTTCGGCTGCACGCTGTTGGGCCAGAGCGAGTTGCTCCGCTTCCAGCCTGCGCGTTTCCTCAAGCTGCAATCGTTGACGTTCGGCCTCAAGTTGGCGCCGCGATGCTTCTTCAGCTTTGGCACGCTCCTGGGCCTCAACGAGCAACCGAGCTTCGACCTCAGCCTGTTGCCTGGCCTCTTCCAATTCCGCACGACGCCGCGAGAGCTCCGCCGCAACCTGCATTAGCGTTTCCTGTTCGACGCGCAGACGAGCCTCTTCCTCGCGATGGCGCTCTTCGGCTTCGCGACGAAGCTTTTCTTCCTCAGCGCGACGCTGCGCTTCCTGAGCTGCGCGAATGCGGGCTTCTTCTGCCTTCCGCTTTGCTTCAGCCTCCGCTTGACGCTTCGCTTCTGCTTCAGCTTCGCGCTTTGCTTCCTCTTCCGCTCTGCGCCTGGCTTCTTCTTCAGCCCTGATGCGCGCCTCAACCTCGGCTTTAATTCGCGCTTCTTCTACGGCTCGCGCCAGCGCTTCCTCTTCGGCGCGACGGCGTACCTCTTCGGCCTCACGTCTGCGAATTTCCTCTTCCACGCGACGGCGAATCTCCTCTTCGGCTCTTCGACGAGCTTCTTCTTCAGCCCGACGCTGCGCTTCCTCTTCGGCTTTGCGGCGTGCTTCTTCTTCAGCTCTGCGACGCGCTTCCTCTTCAGCCTTGCGACGCGCTTCCTCTTCAGCCTTGCGACGCGCTTCCTCTTCAGCCTTGCGACGCGCTTCCTCTTCAGCCTTGCGACGCGCTTCCTCTTCAGCCTTGCGACGCGCTTCCTCTTCAGCCTTGCGACGCGCTTCTTCCTCAGCTCGTTGGCGGGCCGAGGCGGCTTCCGCACGTTTGCGCGCTAGCTCTTCCGCAGCCTTTCGCAACGTCTCGGCCTCCAACCGGAATCGTGCTTCTTCCTCGGCACGTACTTTAGCTTCCTCTTCCGCACGAGTCCTGGCTTCTTGTTCAGCCCTCACTCGAGCTTCTTCCTCCGCCTGGTGCCGTGCAGCTTCTTCGGCGAGGCGTCGGCGAGCTTCTTCTTCCGCTCGAATTCGAGCTTCAATCTCGGCTCTAACCTGAGCTTCCTTCTCGGCTTTTAGCCGCGCCTCTTCCTCGGCCTGTTTACGGGCCGCTTCGGCTTCAAGGCGTTTCTGCTCGAGGGTCTCCGCTGCTCTGCGTAAGGCTTCCTCTTCAACGAGTAAACGCGCCTCAGTGGCATCAAGTGTGTTTTCGGTTGGCGGCTTACTCATAGGTGGTTCAATGTTTGGCCGACTTTCGCGAGCCTCAAACGAATCAAGATACTCGGCAAAAATCTCTCGCTTATTGGTTTTTCTTTCAATCTTCGGGGATGGATTCTCGACAACGTGCAGGAGTGGCTTTTGCAGCACTGGGACGGTCTTGCTCGAATTAGGGTTGATCAAGTTAATCGCGTGGCGAATAACAGCTTCAGGAAGTTGCGGACTGCTTTCTCTTGAAAGCAGTTCCTCTAGTGCCGGCATTGCCGCTAGGTCACCGATTTGCCCGAGTGACTCCGTCGCGGCCCGCCGCACTTCCGGAGAGTTGTCACGAAGCGAAGCAATCAGATGGGCTGTGGCAGATGTGTCTCCGACGACTCCCAACGTGCGGGCTGCCCCGGCGCGCTCGGCGGTAGAATCTGATGTTCTCAGTTGACGCATGGTGTCATCACCATGCCCGTAAGTGATGAAAGCCCGCTTCGCAAATTCGTATTGATCCGAACTTCGCTCACTTAGAGCAGCAAGCAACTGTGTAGATACCATCCGGCGGGTGTCTCGGTCGGTAGCGTCGATGATGTTGACGTCGAAGCTGAGTCCAGCAAGCAACTTTTTAACTTCAGTATCGACAAGCTCAGAACGGCTCCGAGAAGCCGACACCGGTGCTTCTGTTTTTGCGGACTTGGGCTGCAGGGCGATAGCAGTGTTTGTGAGAGGAGGAGTTGAAATAGCAGTTAGAGCTTCTACTCGACTGGCTGCCTCTCGGTGGGTTTTTAGAATCGCGATCAAATCAGGTTTGAGCTCGGTAAGCGCTTCGCGCAGCTGCGTGGTCAGCGCGCCTTTCGGAGCATCAACCAAAAGCCGATCGCTCTCGTCACCTTTGAGCGTTAACTTGATACCAAGTTCAGCGCAGAGCCGAATTAATGATTGAGGAGTCATAGCTCGAAAACCTCCCGCTCCTGATTTTCGCTATGGGAATCGTAACTGCTAAAAATGGGTGAACCAAGTGAAGGCTTGCTTGGAACCCATTCATCATCCTTCAACGTACCCTCTAACGGGGCGAGATTTGGATCCGTGACACGCCCTGTGTCCTCAGCTATTTCCTGATCTGGGCTCGCTGCCTGAACATCCGAATCCGCAACCGGAACCGGATAGGGACCGCTTTGCCAATCATCAAAGGAAACGTCGTTAACGTATTGGGAGGTTTGCGTTCTGGAAGATGGGACATCGAACGGATCGGCAAGCAGATCATCCCATTCCGTGGCGGGTGAAAACTTCGGTTGCACCCCGGGACTCTTCGAATGCTTTGCTTTCAGCGTGCTTCGGCGCGGCCCATAACGAACGAGAGCAATAACGGCAATCACACTTAACAGTGCCAAGGCGCCCAGCGCAACGGCCTTGCGATTTGCCGAAACCCACTGGAACAGTCTCTGGCGGCGGCTCTTGAGGTCCGTGGTCGTCGAAGAAGAGCTTTGAGATCGCGGAGTCGCGTTCGGGGAGTTAAGTGATGGATTGTATGGCGAGCTCGTAGTAGGAAGATTACCGGCAACACTGTCCTGAGGAGTGGTTGTCTTCGTCAAAGTCGTTGATTTGTTTGATTCGCTTCCGGTTTCCGGTTCCCCTGATCTGCGAGAAGTGGGGGTGGTTCCGGCAGCTATTTCATTAACGCTTCGCGACGGATAGTTGGTTGGTGAGGCCGGCGGCAAGGGTCCCGCAGTGTCAAGATGCCGGCTTCCCCGGCTTTGCGGCTTGAACGCAGCAGTGCTTCCAACGGGCGAGCTCGTGACGCGTTCCCGAACCACATTGGAGTCCGGGTTGCGGGCGATCCTTTGCGGAGCTGAGAAGGTCACCTCGAGGCGGTTTGCTTTTTGATCAACTCTGGCAGAAGCGCCAGGCTGCAATTTGAACGAGATGACAACACTGTCACCTACCTTTTGCACCTGTACGTCGTCGAACCCATCGCCGCGAAAGCTTGGGTGGGCTGCAGCGAAATCAGCAAGCGGAACCCTGACATAGAACCGATCACCACGACGGAAAGCTTCATAATCGTTCAACGCCCCGTCCGATACAATTGTTACGCGAGCTCCCTCGGGGGCGTCGCCGAGCAGGACTGAGGTCACGCGCTTGGTGTTGTCCAGTTGAGCGATAGTGGTCGTCAGACCCACACAGATCAGGCTCACCAGCGTCAGGAGGGCGAAGCAATACCGTAGCCCTAGTTCAACAGATTTTGTTTTGAGAAAGTGGATTTTCATTGGGGCAATGAAAGGGGTTCGCATTATGCGATGAGCGAAGCGCGCAGTCCAGAATCAGAATTCGAACTCATCCATTTCTGTTCGAGCGGTGCTTTCAGGCGCCAATGCAACGCCATTCTCTGAAGGCTTGAACTCAAACGCCGCTTCGGTCGATGCTTCTTCTACTATTAAAGCTTCTACTGTTTCGTTCTCAAAAGTTGCCAATGCTTCTGCCTCACCTGCAAAAGCTTCTGCTGCTTCATCCTCCTGCGTTGCCGTGCTGGTTGATTGATCCAGCTTGCACATCGCAGCAAGAATTGCCGTTCTTACTTCGTCGTGAATGCCGTCTTTAACGGTCAATTCCCGCAAGTGCTCAAATGTCTGGGGATGACCAGTAGATGCCATCAGGTGCACTGCCTTCAGGCGAACATCAATGTTGGGGTGATGCGAAATGGCATCCAGAATTGGATCGTTCATTCCGGCTTTCGCTAACAGACAGATCAGCGAAAATGTCTCGTAGGCCTGCCGATGATCGCTATTACTGAGCCGATCAAGGTTTTGCGAAACTATCCCGGCTTGGATACACGCTTTGCCAACGTTGCGGATAGTCTCGTCATCGCTTGTCTCAATTACCCGGACATAAGCGTCCGCGCGATCGAAACTCAGCCGATTCAACGACCGCGCTGCTGCGGCCCTAACTTCGCGCGACTCGTCAGCCATGCCTATAAGCACCGCCGGAAAAACTGACTCATGGTTTATTGAACCCAAACTAGATATCGCGAGCGATCGAATGGTTGGGTCGGAATCATGGCGAGCGACCTTAGATATCGAGTCGACCGCCAATTGCACACGAAACTGAGCGAGTGTTTTTAAAGCCTCGGATCGTTCGTCAACGTCGATGCTCTCCAACTCAACAAGCGCTGCAGTAAACTGCGGGTCGTCGGAACTTTCGGGCAAACTTTCTACCAACACCGCGGGTTCAAGATGAGTAATTTCCTCCACCACATCTCCTAGTGTTCCGCTTCCGAGCAAAGCCGGGTCGGGCATCACAGCGTCGAAGAAATCCAGGCCCTCAACTGAACAGGCACTGAGTGTGCGGCTCAATAGGCCGCTGGGGACGTCAGGATGGGTTCTGGCAATATCGAGCAGAGCGCCGATAGCCGACGGTAATTTCAGCTCACCAATGCTTACGACTGCCTGGTTACGAACAATCGATTCAGAGTCATAAAGACTTTCGAGGAGGAACGGCAGAGCCGCAGCGGATTTGATTTCGCCAAGTGAACGTGCCGCTGATGTCCGTTCGAAAGCATCTGGCGCGAGTAACAGCGATGCGCACTGACGGGCGACAAACCCATATTCTTCAAGCGCTTCACGAGCCCGCTTTTGCGCACTTTCGTCCAACTCAGTCGAGTTCACACCCTTAATAAGCGATGCCTCAATGGCGCGGCGATCGTCAATCGCTCGCGAGGCGAGCACGTCAATTCGGTGAGGTTGGCCCAGAATGAGTTTCCCGACCTCTTGATCTATTCGGTAGGCGCCATATAAAGAAGTGGGACCGGCAACCGGCATGCGAACCATTGCCTGACGCGCTGACCCGTTGGAGCTCGATTCGCCGACTCTGACAAGGCTCTTACTTTCTGGTTTTTCTCCCTGCGCGCCGGCTTCAAATTTATCAATCTCTTCCCAGTGCTCGGCATCTTCAACCGAGACAGTTCCTGTCGGAACGACCTCTTGGCGAGAACGGAGCTTGCGTGACACCAAAAGACCAAACAACCCCAAGGCGAAAACAATTAGCACGCTGGTTCCTGAAAAAACCGAGGCCAGTAATCCTTCATCCTCAGCAGGATGGACTGTCACCGCGGATGGCGGAGCCACCGGCGCCGTTGTCCCATCGCCCTGAGGAACTAATTGTGCTGAAGTTGAAGTGGTTGGAACAGGCGAAGTGATTGGCGCTGTAGCGGCATCAGTCGCACTCGGCATTGCCCCTGCCGGTGCAGGCGCAGCTAAATCATCAACGGTGGAGGATAGGCGGAGCGGAGCAGCTTCGGGTCTGGCGACATTGTAATTAGGATCGTCGAAGATAGGTCTTTCTGCCGATACTGAGGGCTCCACTGGAAACCGCGTATCGGTCCGTCTTGTTTCGAGTTTGCCCTCGATCGTGAGGTTGAGCTGGTTGCTTCCGGAGTTAATGCTGACTCGTGAACCCGGTTTGGTTTGAACAAGAATTTCAAGTGAACTTCCAATCCGTCTTGCCCTTACGCCACGGACCGTTTTCAAAGAATCTAGCGCTATGGTGTCTGGCAAAACTAGGTGGTAACCCTCATCATCCTGCCAGGTTTGTGCTTTCGTCAGAGGACCGTCGGCGGCAACAGTTACCAGAGTCATACCCTGAGAGCTCTGGGCCGAGATACTGGAAACTCTGGTGGGTGTGTAGAGCCTTTGGGCCTGAGAAACACTTAAGAATTGTCCAGCCAGAAAGACAATTGCACCTATCAAGATCAAGACCGCACCGAGGCCCTTTTGGTTGGCGAGCTCGCAGATCGTTTGGAGTCGAAAGCTGTGGAGATTCTTCATGATGAAGGTTGAGCCAGGAAGCTACTTTGAGTCTGGCCGCAGTGAGAGGCGGTCACTTTGAGACCGATGAACTCAAGCTGGATCTGTCAATTGAACGCCGTGATCGGCAATGGCGAGACGACAAACGAAAACTATTGTTCGTCGCTGAACTTGTAGCCAATACCCCAAACGGTCAGCACCATCTGCGGGTTTTCGGGATTCTCTTCGATTTTGGCTCGTAACCGGTTGATATGTGAATCAATTGTCCGGTCATACCCTTCATAGGAGTAGTCCCAAATTTTTTCAAGCAGGTATTTGCGGGGAAAGACTCTACCCGGGTTCGCTGCGAAGAGTCGCAGAAGATCAAACTCCTTGGGAGTTAGATCTACCTGTCTATCTCCAATCGTAACTTCACGCCTTGCCGGATCAATACGAAACCTGCCACGAACTATCGGAGCCTCGTCCTTTGCGCCGTCGGCATGTGTAGCGGTCCTGCTACGGCGTAGTACAGACTTAATTCTGGCTTCAAGTTCGCGCAGGCTGAAGGGTTTGGTGATGTAATCATCCGCCCCCATCTCCAGGCCAAGCACTTTGTCAACTACGTCGTCCTTAGCGGTGAGCATAAGGATTGGTAGGTAATTCACTCTCTCCCGAAGCTCCCTACAAACAGCCAAACCGTCCATTTTTGGCAACATGAGGTCCAATACAACTGCGTCTGGAGGATCTTCCAGCGCCGTTTTAACGCCCATCAAGCCATCTTCGACAGTTTTCACGTTATACCCTGCGCGAGAGAAATACTCGCTAATAGCGCTCGAAATATTTTCGTCGTCTTCAACGACAAGAAGGGAAATCTTGCGCTCGCTTGGTTCTACCGGCTGATTGTTGTCCCTGGTGGTTTTCTGTCTGTCAGTAGCAGTAGTTGTCATTTGAATGACTCTTCGGGAACTGACATGCAGGAGATTCGGAGGTTAGACGCCGTTGGGTGCGACGCCTCTCGGGCGAAAGAATAGTACAGGACTGTCTTTGTAAACTCAAGCCCTAAGTTTTGTAAACGCAAGGGAAAAGCATAAAAGCTTGCTAAAAATGGTAGAGAAAATGGAGAATTCCAGGAAATTTCAGGTTCGCAGTTTGGGCTCGAGAGGTTCTTCCTCGGTTCTGAATTAGGCATCCTGTTCGTCGAATCAAGTCCATTTTTAAGTAGCGTCAAGGTCTAAACCCTCACCTACGCTGCTGCAAGTAGTGTTTAGACCCGCCCGGTGTGCGAGTCACGAACAACTTAAAACTGTGCGTTTCTTGACAAAGCATTTCGCCACAAGCAAAATCCGCTCGCCGTTCCACCCTGCGATCCTATCCCGTGAGGCCAAAAAGTGATTATGAGCGCTGCAGCATTACAGCAATCCTCGCTCCCGGAATTGACATTAGTAAAGCGCGGAAAAGTACGTGACGTCTACGCGGTTGATGACGAGAGTTATCTAATAGTCGCAACCGACCGAATCTCCGCGTTTGATAGCGTTTTGCCTACCGCAATCCCTCGCAAGGGAGATGTCCTCACTGCGCTATCACAATTTTGGTTCAGAAAACTCGAGCACATAATTCCTAATCATCTTATTACGACCGACGTCGAGAAAATGCCGGAAGTGGTTCCGCGCGCGGCGGATCTGCGGGGCCGCACTATGTTGGTTCGTAAGACGGAGGTGTTTCCGGTTGAGTGTGTGGTGCGTGGTTACCTGGTCGGATCCGGTTGGAAGGATTACTTACGGACGGGCGAAGTTTGCGGCCATAAGCTCCCTGAGAATCTCACAGAATCAGCAGAGCTTCCCGAAGCCATTTTTACACCCTCAACAAAGGCTGAAACGGGGCACGACGAAAACATTAGTGAGCAACAGGTGCGCGATATTGTCGGGGAAGAGACTAGCGATAAGCTGCGAGACGCCTCACTGCGCCTTTACAACGAGGCGCGGGATTACGCGCGTGGCCGGGGGATCATCATTGCAGATACCAAGTTTGAGTTTGGTCTTGATAAAGACGGAGAGATCATCCTCATTGACGAGATCCTCACCCCTGACTCTTCACGATTCTGGCCCGCAGAAAGTTACAGTCCGGGCAAGTCACAGCCTTCATTCGATAAACAGTTTGTCAGGGATTTTTTGGAGACGCTGGGATGGGACAAGCGACCCCCTGCCCCGCCGCTTCCCGCCGAAGTCGCCAGCGCAACCACTGCCAGGTATCTCGAAGCTTACCGGTTGTTAACCGGCGAGGAACTATAATTGTCCATTTGAGCCGTCTCAAGACCACACCATGCGCGCTCGTCTGGAGTCCTTAATAGAAGAAATGCTGGAAGGCCAAATCCTCCTGACTGAGGCGCTAAACGAATTTGAAAGGCTGTACATAAAAAAGGCTTTACATCTCCACCACGGTCACCTTTCCAAAACTGCCGCAGCTTTGGGCATCCATCGCAATACCATCGCGAAGCGACTCGCTGACTATGAAAAAGAGGAGCGTCCTTTAACCAGAGCCGCGCGAGCCGGAAAGTAGTCTATTAAGGCCACTTCGGCCCTCTCAGCCGGTTGACAGCGTGCTTTCTGACGCAGTATTCTTAGCACTCATCCACGCAGAGTGCTAACACGTCGCGTTTGGATCTTTTCTTACAACGAAATCTTATATAGGGAAACTGAAAGGAGAACTCCAGAGTATGGCTACAAACATTACACCTCTTCATGACCGCGTAATTGTGCGACGGATAGAAGAGGGCGAGCAGGTGCGGGGCGGAATCATTATTCCCGACACTGCCAAGGAAAAACCCCAGGAAGGCGAAGTTGTTGCGGCCGGAGCGGGCAAATACAAGGAAGACGGCACCCGGCAGTCGCTTGATGTCAAAACCGGTGATCGAGTCTTGTTTGGCAAGTACAGTGGCTCCGAAATCAAGATTGACGGTGAAGAACTGTTGATCATGCGAGAAGATGAGATTCTTGGGATCATTGAGCGAGCCGGTGCAGCCAGCGGAAGCAAGAAGAGCGGCAAATAGTCGAAAGACTTGGCCGCTTTTTTGATCGAATTCAACATTTTTGAGCAGGAGAGAAGAAAGCAATGGCAAAGCAAGTTGTTCACGGTGAAGATTCCCGCGCAGCGATTCTGCGAGGAATCAATCAGCTCGCCGACGCAGTGAAAATTACGCTGGGTCCAAAAGGTCGAAACGTTGTGATTGATAAGAAGTTTGGTTCTCCTACGATAACCAAAGACGGTGTGACAGTCGCCAAGGAGATCGAGTTAAAAGATGCACTTGAGAACATGGGTGCGCAAATGGTTCGCGAAGTTGCGTCCAAAACTTCAGACGTCGCTGGAGACGGAACCACCACCGCTACGGTTCTCGCACAAGCTATATTTCGCGAGGGTGTAAAGACCGTCGCGGCAGGAGCCAATCCTATGGCTCTCAAGCGAGGTATCGATAAAGCAGTCGAACGCGCTACCGAAGAAATCAAGCGTCTCTCAAAGCCGGTCAAGGGTGATGCGATCGCGCAAGTGGGAACCGTCTCCGCAAACGGGGATCAAACGATTGGCAACATCATTGCCGAAGCAATGAATAAGGTAGGCAAGGATGGCGTTATCACAGTGGAAGAGTCGAAGACGATGGAGACTTCACTCGAGGTAGTAGAAGGAATGCAATTCGACCGCGGTTATCTCAGCCCATACTTCGTCACCGACCCCGAACGAATGGAAGCGACGCTGGAGAATCCGCTTATTCTGATCCACGAAAAGAAAATCAGCTCGATGAAGGATTTGCTGCCTCTGCTCGAGCAGGTCGCCAAAATGGGCAAGCCAATGTTGATTATTGCCGAAGATGTTGAAGGCGAGGCATTGGCTACGCTGGTAGTTAACAAGCTGCGAGGTACGCTCAACATCGCAGCCGTGAAGGCTCCAGGCTTCGGTGATCGTCGCAAGGCGATGCTCGAAGACATTGCCATTCTTACTGGCGGCAAAGTGATCAGTGAGGATTTGGGCATCAAGCTCGAGAACGTTAAGCTTGAGGATCTCGGCCGCGTGAAGAAGGTGACCATCGACAAGGACAATACGACTTTGGTCGAAGGCGCCGGGAAACAGTCTGACATTGAAGGTCGGGTTAAGACTCTGCGCGCTCAGATTGAGGAAACCTCTTCTGATTACGATCGCGAGAAGCTTCAGGAGCGGCTCGCGAAACTCGTTGGTGGTGTTGCAGTGATTAAGGTCGGGGCAGCCACTGAGACAGAGATGAAGGAGAAGAAAGCCCGAGTAGAAGATGCTATGCACGCAACACGCGCAGCCGTCGAGGAAGGCATTGTTCCTGGTGGCGGTGTCTCGCTGGTTCGCGCTGCGAAAGCGCTTGAGAAGTTTCAAATCAATGCCGAGGGTGAAGGCGATCCTGACGAGCAGATCGGTGTCAACATCGTTCGGCGCGCGCTTGAGGAACCTTTACGTCAGATCGTGCAGAATGCCGGTAAGGAAGGCGCGGTTGTAGTTGAGCGCGTTCGTTCTGAAAAGAACGATAGCTTCGGCTTCAATGCGCAGACCGAGACCTACGAAGACCTTGTCAAAGCCGGGGTGATCGACCCTGCAAAGGTCACTCGAACAGCGTTACAAAATGCCGCCTCGATCGCTGGCTTAATGCTCACTACTGAGGCTATGGTTTCCGAACTTCCGGAGGATGACAAAGGAAGTCCGGCTATGCCAGGCGGTATGGGCGGGATGAGTGGAATGGGTATGTAAAGTGCGACTCTCTCCGGCAGCGAGTTGCCCGAGAAGCACGTCCCTCATGAACAGCGGCTTCGCTCAAACGAGCGGGCCGCTTTTTTTTTCATCTAGACTTCATCGGACCGTGACACTAGGTTATTTTTTGAAGCGCGACTCGATTACGCCGCCCCGATTAATTCCATGCTCGCGGGCAAGTCGCGGATAGGTAGCGCTTTCAGCTTTTAAACCTTTCACGGCAAGCCGGTTCTCTATGTCTCGAATATCCTTTTCGGTTCCTTCAATCTCCATAAAGAGACCGAAGGGCAACTCATCAATCACGACTTCGGTTGCGCCCAGGCGCCAGGTTTCTCGACGCTTTTCATAAATCATCGCGGGCATGAACCCAAGTGCGTCAAGGATCGATTCCATAGCCTCCGGGTTTCCGATGGTGGTTTCATCTTCCTGCTGTTGCTTAACGTCTGACGCGGATGGAAGCCGTTCCTTGAAAGTGAGTGTCGCTCGGTCACCGGCACGACGAAGGCGCAAGACGCAGCGGCGGAGATCTATAGACTCTCCTTCGTAGAGAGTATTGACCTCAAATTCGTCGCCTTCCCTTTTCGCCCCTAGCTGGGGCAATCGAAGTAAGATCTGATCTCGTTGTCTCTTGCTAAGTCGAAATTTTTTCTCTGTTTCAATAGGCATTTTTAAGTGGGATTGATCTCTAGCCCGCCTCGTAATGAAAAGGAAAGCCTGGGTACTCACGCTTCCGGAAATCTAAAAAACCGGGACGAAAGAAAGTTAACTACTTAACCT
Organism: Pyrinomonadaceae bacterium; assembly: GCA_963728625.1. Classification (GTDB taxonomy): domain Bacteria; phylum Acidobacteriota; class Blastocatellia; order Pyrinomonadales; family Pyrinomonadaceae; genus PSRF01. The sequence continues at coordinate 134,050 of CAVSKU010000010.1, read as the reverse complement.
GCGAGATTTTTCGTTATATAGTATCTTTGATTCCTGGTTATCCCGAGTTTTGTTTTCAGGGCACCGTCCCACGCAAGCGTCTCCCCAGAACTTGCTTTCTGTCTCTGACTGTCAATATGCCTCTCCTTTTTCAAGTTCGTAAAGTCACGATCGGCGTCGTTCTCTGCGGTTTGGTTTGCGCGCCGGTCTCGAGGACGCAAACGCCCCAACCCCCTGCTCGCCAGGACACTCCAGACGTCTTGCGCGTATTTACTGAACTAGTGCAGACGGACGTTATGGTCTTCAACAAGGAGGGGCGGTTCGTTGACGGTTTGAAAAAGGAGGACTTCGAACTCCGGCTCGACGGCAAACCCAAGCCGATCGATTTCTTCGAAAGAGTTACAGCCGGAACGGTCAGCGAAGAACTCCTACTGGCAACAGCGCGTGGTTCCACCGCTCGTGCTGAAGGTACTGCCCGTCCCAGACCGTTGGATCGCGGCAGGCCAATTTTCTTTTACCTGGACGACCTTCATCTTGATCACGCATCAATGAAAACCGCAAAGGAGTTGATCGCCAACTACATTGATAAGCAGATGGGTCAGAACGATGAGATCGCTATCGCCTCGGCAAGCGGTCAGCTTGGATTTCTTCAACAATTGACAAATCACAAGACTGTTCTGCGCAACGCGTTGGAGAAACTCAAGTTTCGGGCATCGTCAATAAAGGATTTGGACCGCCCACCGATGTCTGAATACCACGCGATGCTGATTGAAAATTCTGATCGCGAAGTTTTGTCCTACTTTGTTGACGAAACGTTGAAAAATAATCCGGGCATGTCGCCGTCTACAGCTGAATCGATGGTGCGAAATCGTTCGCGCGTCATGATGCAGCAGGCTGGAAATTTTACCAACAACACGCTAATCGGACTCGAAAGTCTGGTTCGCGGCACCAGCGTTCTTCCGGGTCGCAAGCTCGTCGTATTCATATCTTCGGGTTTTTTCCTCGACACTCGCAATTCCGACGCAGTGGAAAAAATCCGACGAATCGCGAGTGCGGCTGCCCGGAGTGGTGTGGTGATCTACTCAATGGATGCGCGCGGACTTTCAGGTGGACTCCCTGATGCAAGCAGCGACGTCGCTTTTGACACCAGTGGCCGGCTGCAACGCGCGAACGCCGGCGAACTAGTCGCGTCCCAGGACGGTATGAACGCCCTGGCCAAGGATACCGGGGGACGAGCCTTCTTCAATCGAAACTCGCTGATGGCGCCTTTAGAGTCGGCGATCAAAGAAACTTCGGGTTATTACCTGTTGGCCTGGAAGCCAGATCAGGAGCGGCTGGAAGCAAACAAGTTTCGTCGAATTGAAGTAAAGGTGATCGGCAAACCGGAACTGACAGTGCGGGTACGTCGCGGATTTTTTGACCTTGAACCAGAACCACTAGCCTCTGTTTCCAAGAAAGCACCGGCGCCTAAACCAGGCGAAAAGACACCTGAGGCCGAACTGAGAAAAACGATTGCCTCTCCTTATCCTACCCGCGCCCTACCGGTGTCGTTGCGTCTTAGTTATTTTGACACGCCCGGCAAAGGCGCAACGCTGCTACTCGCGATGCAGGTCCCGACCGAATTCTTATCTTTTGACCAAGTCAAAGAGAAACAGTCTGCGGCGATCGGCGTGGGCGGTACCGTTTTCAATGATCAAGGTCAGGCGGGTGCAGGGTTCAACAAACGTTTGGTAATAAGTGCGGCTCAAAACACAGCGTCGAAAGAAAATGAGAACCTGGTTTATAACCATTCTGTTTTCCTAAAGCCTGGTCTTTACCAGGTACGCGTGGGTGCGCGGGATGAGAAAAGTGGCCGGGCCGGGACGGTGCACGACTGGATCGAAATTCCAGACCTTGCCAAAGGCATGGCCCTGAGCAGCTTATTCGTAAGCACACGAGCGCTGGAAAATTCCGGCAATGCCGCAGGCACTCCGGCATTCTCCGAAGGCACGCAACTTCCGGTGGGTTATCATTTCTCGTCCAATGATTTTTTGCGTTTCATGCTCTTTGTTTACAACGCAGCCAAGGCGCCGGCCGATGCAAAGCCCGATGTCGCCCTGCAGATACAAGTGCTGCGAGACGGTCAGCCGGTGGTTACCGCGCCGTTGAAGAAGATTAACGTTGAAGGCGTGGAAGACCTGAGCCGCATTCCTTACGCGGCCGAAGTATCCTTGGATGGACTGCCAGTAGGTCAATACATCTTGCAGACCTCAGTGGTGGATCGCGTTGCCAAGACCAGCGCCGTAACTCAGGCCCGCTTCACAATCGACTAGCTACTCTTGTCCCATAAGCCCTGGAAGCCAACTAAACAACAGCTCATCGAGGCCAGAAACAAGACCGTACCCGATGTAATTGCGCACGATCTTAGGGTTCTGTTCTGCGGCATCAATCCCGGTCTATATACAGGTGCCGTGGGTCATCACTTCGCTCGCCCAGGAAATCGTTTCTGGCCGGCGCTAAATGCGGCGGGGTTTACTGACCGGCTAGTGTCGCCATTTGAGGAACGAGATCTCTTGAAGAGCGGTTACGGAATTACCAATGTCGTTATGCGCACAACTGCAACCGCAGATGAGCTAACCGGTGACGAGTTGCGGCTGGGTCAGAAGGCACTCCTGAGAAAGGTGCGTCGCTATCGGCCCAGGTTTCTAGCAGTCCTCGGCCTCGGCGCGTACCGGGCCGCCTGGGAAAAGCCAAAGGCAACGATTGGGCGGCAGGAAGAAAAGGTTGGCTCCACTATCGTATGGGTACTGCCGAACCCGAGTGGACTAAATGCTCACTACCAGGCCAACGAACTTAAAACTCTGTTTGCAGAACTGAAGTCAGCCGTCGACGACGAAACAATCACTGCCTAATCAGGCCTTCAAGCTCATTCGCCATGTTCGCATTGAGTGGCTTCAAAGTGTTGTAAACCTGGCGCGCTGATGCCTTGTCGTTGATCGCCACGTAAGTAAGGCCCAGATTGTAGTGGGCCGCCGCGAGCTGCGGCCGCAGTTTGACTACCGCTTTGTAAGCCTCAATCGCTTCGGAATATCGACCGCCGTTGTATAGAGCAAGCCCAAGGTTGAAATGAGCTGCAGCATTGTTGGGTTCAATCTCAGCGGCGCGTTTCAGCGCGTCAGCGGCTTCGTTATACCGCTTAAGACCGTTGTAAGCATTGCCCAGGTTCTTGTACGCGTGAGTTAGAACTTCATTTCGTTTTTGTAGTCCCTGCTTATAAGCCTGTCCGCTTTGACCCAGCAGTGTGATTGCCTGCTGACCAGCCTCGACCGCCTCATTAAAGCTGCCGGCGTGCACATACGCATACGCCAAATTATTAAAGATCTCGGGGTTGTCCGGCTCGAATTTCAGACCCTGCTTAAGAGTGTCAGTCGCTTCTACGTAACGATTCAGCCGCGCCAGGGAATAACCCAAAGGCTGATACGCCGGCACATAATCAGCGTCAACCTTCAAAGCCTGGCCATAAGCGTCAACTGCCTCCTTGAAGCGCCCCTGGTCCAGGTAGACATTTCCCAGGCCGGCATGCGAGCGCGCATCGTCGGGATCTAGTTGCGCGGCCAACTTGTATTCCTTTTCCGCCTCGGAATAGCGCGGCACCGGTGCGCTGCGAGCGGCATTTGCCTTGGCAATAGTTCTCTCATGCGCTACGACTGCGGCTTTTGTCTTAACCTTGCTCGCAATCTTGCCGCCACCGGCAACTCGCGTTGACCCATCAGTTGAAACCTTTGGATTGTCCGGTTTGCGGAAGACTAGAGCAGCACCACCGGCTGGATCGCCAGGCAAAGTACCGCCGCCGGATTGGCCCTGGCCGTGAGCTGCCGCACCCGCGGAGAAGCCGGCGACTCCGGCAAGACTCAAAAACAGAAAAGCTATTAGAAAATTCTTCATTGCTTCACAGACTCCTACCTCAACAAAGACAAAGTTACCGCATATTCGCCGAAATTAGAACTGTGTTGTCGTCACGGGTCGCCGCACTATATCGAGATGGAAAGAAGAGCCAGTAAGGTTGGCTCGGGTGATGATGGCTAGGTTTTCATTACACGAAGGAATGAGAGCCTTTCGGGCAGATGGTTAGCGGTTGTTTCGGGCGGGCGTGCTCAGTTTAAGTAGTCCAATTGCAAGCCAATCGGCCTTGCTCCGGCACCCTTTACACCGTCGATGACTCTGGTGACCGCGCCATAAGGGATCGAACGTGGCGCTTTGATGAACACGGTGCGTTCGATCCTATCGTCCGCCGGGACGTCAAGGCGGGAGAGCATCTCAGGCCTGTAAGCATGATTCCGTTTGCGCTCGTCGAATAGCGACGCCAGGGCGCTGTTGAGCTTGGAAGCGTCATCCACAGTGCCCATGTCGGTAAGTCCATTTAACATTAACTGCCGATCCGGAGAAATGGTGACGACGAGCGTCCAAATGTCCGGCTCCACCTTATTTTCAGGATCGGGCTCTGACGGCAAACTCGCGGTAAACCGGTAAGGCTTTAGTGGTGCCGACACCATGAAGATGATCAGCACTACCAGCAACACATCGATCAAGGGTGTTACGTTTATGTATGGCTTGTTATCCGCTTCAGCCGTTTTTGTCATGGGCACACTCCATTAAATAGTGGCGCTTCCAACCTCTAAAGTGTGAAAACCAGCAGACGGTCTTTACACGATTAGTTAGACACCTTCAGAGCGCTAATGTTCCTCAAGCATGCTTATTGAAAAGATGGGAATGAAAGCACCTGAGAGTCAACTTTCCAGTTCCCTTCACTTCTTGATTCCAGCGACGATCGCGCGGGCAACGGTGGGTATTATTTCGAGGTCGTCCGAATGGTCACTCGTGAACGTCACGAGCACAAACTTTTCGCCGGTCGGCAGTTCGATATAGGCCGCGTCATGACGCGTCGTGCTGGTCCAGCCGACCTTGGCCCAGTACTTTGTTCCGGGAGGTAGCGCGGCGCCGCTAAACCCGCTGTCCTGACTGTTAATGTCCGCGCTCTTTTTGCTGATGTCCCTTTTCAACAGTTCCATCATCTGCAAGCTACGGTTGGGCGTGACCGCTTTGCCGGTCGCAATTTCCATCATCAGTCGCGCCGTGGCGTTTGTGGTCAACTTGTTTCTATTCTCTCCGTTTGGGCCGCGCGAAACTCGTTCGCGCCCATATGCATCTTCGCAGTGCGTCTTTTGATTAACGTTGATATTGGCGTAGCCCAGAGATGTAAAGTAACGATTGACAGCATTCCGCTTGTCTTGCCAGACAGCCATCTCCGTCGCAGGCAGCTCATAACCGCCCGTGGTATTGGTAATCACGTCAACGACGTAATGCGTTGCTTCATTTGAAGAGTCAACCACCATGTCTTTGATGGCCCTCCGCAGTTCGGTCGTGTCTTCGATCTTTTTGTCTTCAAGCCAGCGGTGCGCGGCCACGAAGAAAAACAGCTTTACCACACTCGCCGGGTACACTCTTTCGTTTCCTCGAAAGCTGGCAGTCACTGGATGCTGCGCATCTCGAAGGTCGATCAGGGTGATTGAAAGGTGCTTCTCCTCGAGTTTCCGACCCGCAAACTTTTCCAGTGTAGCTTTCGCCACTGAATCTACCAGGGCCTGCAAGCTGTTTGCAGAAGGTTTTTGCACGGGCTGACTTAGTACGTCAGCGAGGCCGCTAAGAACAACCAGAGCGATAGGGATGGAAGCGAAGAGTTTTTTTCTCATGATGTCAATGCGACGGATCAAAATGATTGTGCAGCAAGCGGGTTTAGATTATAAGCCACTGAGATGGAAAGGGTATCCCAGGAGGGACTCGTTCGTGGCATTCGTCGTTGGGATCTGGTAGCGATTGCCATCAACGGAATTATTGGCGCGGGAATTTTTGGCCTGCCGTCTGATGTGTACGGACGAATCGGGTCGTACAGCATCATCGCTTTTCTCGCCTGCGCGATCGTAGTCACCCTGATAATTGTTTGTTTTGCGGAAGTTGGCAGCCGCTTCAATGAAACCGGTGGGCCTTATCTCTACGCTCGAGAAGCGTTGGGCCCTACTGTGGGCTTTGAAGTGGGCTGGCTGATCTGGTTAGCGAGACTCACCGCGTTTGCCGCCAACTGCAATTTGCTGGTGAGCTATCTGGGCTATTTTTGGCCAGGCGCTACCGGCGGCACCGCGCGTGTGGTCGTGATTGTTTTCATGGTTGTGTCGCTAACCTCGATCAACCTCCTGGGCGTGCGCCAGGCAGCTATCGTCAGCAATCTGTTCACGGTCGGCAAGTTGGTGCCCATGCTTATCTTCGTCGGCGCCGGGCTCTTTTTTCTTAACCCGCAAAATTACTCGTTCGCCGCGCAACCTGAATATGCGCCCTTCTCACAATCTGTTTTGAAGTTGATCTACGCGTTTACGGGCTTCGAGATGGCGGCCATCCCGGCTGGCGAAACCAAGGATCCGCGACGACATTTGCCCTTCGCACTGTTGCTAGCGATTGCAGTAGTCGCTGTTCTCTATGTGTTAATTCAAGTTGTCTGCATCGGAACATTTCCGGGTTTGGCAGGTTCCCAAAAGCCACTGGCTGATGCAGCGACTCAGTTCATGGGCGGACCGGGGGGCGCACTGATCTCCGCGGGCGCACTCATCTCTATCACCGGCAACCTGAACATCGTTCTGCTTTCGGGATCTCGTGTACCTTTCGCGATGGCCGAACAAAAGCAGTTGCCGAGCTTCGTTTCGCGCGTGCACCAACGCTTCTTTACTCCCTACGTTTCGATCTTAATCACTGCCTCAGTGATGCTGGTGCTTACCGTCTCGGCAACTTTTATCCAAGCGTTAACGATCAGCGCTATCGCCCGTCTGGTCACCTACTTCGCCACTTGCGTCTCGCTCCTGGTTTTTCGAGCGCGTAAGGATGCGCCACCGGCAATGTTTAAAGCGCCTGGCGGGGCCATTGCCGCAGTCGTATCGCTTGTTCTAGCTGTCTGGTTGCTGTCAAACAGCACGGCGACTGAAGCGCGCGACGCGGGCATCGCGGCTGCGGTGGGAATCATTATCTATTTCGGATACCGGGTGGTGACGCGCAGAAGTGCGCGTACCTAGGCCTCGAGTCGCAAAACAGGAGTCGGTCTGGTAGACCGAAGCACGTGCGGTTATTGTCGTCTGAGACTACGCAACTGCTCGATGCGATCCAACACTGCGTCCGTTAACGTATTCACTTCTTCCTGATTGTAATTAGCGGCACGAAACGCATCGCGAATCTGCGACCGGCTCAGGCGCGACAACCAACCGCCAAGCCAGCGTGCATCGGCGACGGTGATATCGTCGAAGATTCCCTTCTTCTTACCGCTATATCGAAACTTCACAATGTTTCCTTTTACCCCTTCAACGAATTTCGCCTTTTCATAGTCGTCAGGGTTATTGCGACTCCGCGTAATGGTCCACAAAACGGGCAGCCCACCCGTCTTGCCAAAAGTTGCGCCCAGATCGCTGACCACGTAGCGCAACCGGCTCGTTGGCCTGGCGTGAACGATCTCGTTGTTGGAATCTTTGATGTCCCAGTTCTCGAGCAACAACATCATTACCTTGAGACCTTGAAACTCGCGCCGGCCGAGAAATGGATTTTCCTCCCACTTCCATTCGTCTAACCGTTTCTCGAACGCAGGCCTGGCCTCCAACCTCACGTCCTCAAAAGTGCCTTTACCGGGAATCGTTAGTCGGGGAACCAGATAGTTGACCTCCGTTTCGTACCCGGCGGCCCACAGCAGTCTGACGGCCGCGGTCTCTGATTGCGCTTCCTTGCCAATCTTGGCGACCCATTCCCTACCGGAGCCGTCGCGAATGCGATACTTCGTCCCGGAGTATCCGCCTTTGTCCTCTTCTAAAAAGGTAATCCGGCGCAGGTTCGGCTGCATCGCGGCGCCGCCCGGTCCGAGATAAAGATTTCGGGAATCAATATTCCCAGGCGCGGACCAGATTACCGGCCTCCCGCGCGGCATCGCTTTGTCCTTCTTCGATTGAGCTTCAACTGCAGGTGAAATTGCTAGAAAAAGAGGGACGAACGAGACGGCCAATAGAGATCGGCGAAAACGACGTGCGATCATATAAACCACCTTTCGGGCATATTCGTCGCGGGAGTGTGATGTATTATTGCGCTTACCTGAAAGAAAACAAAGCGCACATAAGCTGAGGCTATAAATTCGATTTCACGCCCGCGCTTCCAGCAAAACAATTGATGTTAACCTCAACCGGAGGGGCTACGAACCGAACAACATCTTGGACAAGTTCATCGCAAATCTGGGCGCCATAGTTGGGCCAGCCAATGTGTTATCAGAGCTGGACCAATTGCTCGTATACGAATGCGATGGGCTCCCTCAACATAAGTATCTGCCGCGTGCAGTTGTGTTCCCGTCATCGACCGAGCAGACCGCAGCAGTGCTGCGCGAGCTGACGAACGCGGGGGTGCCGTTTACGCCACGAGGCGCAGGGACAGGCTTGTCCGGCGGTGCGCTTGCTCTCAACCGGGGCGTCGTTATTGAGCTCGCGCGAATGCGCGAGATACTGACGATCGATGAAGCCAACCGCATCGCGGTAGTTCAAACTGGCGTAGTGAATTCACATGTATCGCGAGCGGTGGCACATCTCGGCTTACATTACGTGCCTGATCCCTCAAGCCAACCAACTTGCACCATCGGCGGCAACATAGCCGAAAATGCAGGCGGCATCCATTGTCTGAAGTACGGCACCACTGCGGACCACGTTCTCGGGTTACGAGTGGCCCTCTCAAACGGTGAGGTCGTTGATTTAGGAGGCTCAGGAAGAGAATCTCCCGGTTATGATCTGCTCGGCGTTTTTGTTGGTTCGGAGGGCACCTTTGGCGTGGCCACCGAAGCTACGCTGCGACTGGTTCCGGTTCCACCGACCGTGCGAACGCTGCTCGCTGAATTTGAACAAGTAGACGATGCCAGCCACGCTGTCTCGGCCATCATCGCCGCTGGCGTTATGCCGGCGGCTTTGGAAATGATGGATGGAGAGATTATTCGCGCTGTAGAGGCCAGCGTTTTTGCTGCAGGTCTCTCGCAGGACATTGGCGCCGCGCTTCTGATCGAACTTGATGGAATCGAAGCAGGGATAGACGACGAAGCCGAGAGCGTCAAAACCCTTTGCCTTAATTATGGAGCACGAACTTGTCGTTCGGCGCGTGATGAAGCTGAACGCGTGCGACTCTGGGCAGCACGCAAAAGTGCGTTCGGCGCAGTCAGCCGAATCTCGCCCGACTCAATGATTCAGGACGCAGTTGTACCGCGCTCGCGTCTGCCGGAAGTGCTCTCCGACGCCTACCGCATTTCAAACAAATATCAACTGCGCCTGGCGAATGTCTTTCATGCCGGCGACGGGAATCTCCACCCGCTGATCTGTTTTGATTCTCGCTTCCCTGAACAAGTGCAACGCGTAAAGGAAGCGGGACGTGAACTAATGGAAACCTGCGTACGCGCAGGCGGCAGCATCACCGGTGAGCACGGCGTCGGGTTTGATAAGCGTGAGTTGTTGTCCCTGATCTTCTCAGAGGCGGATTTGGAAACAATGCTGCGAATCCGCGATGCATTCGATCCGACTGGCTTCTGTAATCCGGGAAAGATTGTTCCCATGCTGCGTGGCTGCGGCGAGGGCCGGGCGATTGCAGGTCCTCAACTTGACCGTGCCGTTGTAGAATTTAATACAGAGTCCAAAGGCCAGAGTTCAAAGTCCGAGGTCGACGTAGAACGGGAAACCGCGTCGTCGCCAGTTCAATTTGAGCCACAGCAGGCTTCTCTACGTCTGGTTAGTATTGTCGGTGACTCGAACGTCTCCAGATATTCTCCCTCGGCTTTGTTAGTCTCGCCGGAATCAATCGAACAGGTTTGCGAAGTGATGAAACTTGCCTCGACCGAACGTTGGGGAGTCGCGCCCGCCGGTGCTGCAACCTGGCTTAATTCAGGCAATCGGATGGAACGCATTAATTTGATCTTCAGCACGAGCAAGTTGACTCGGCTGATCGAGCATGAACCTGCTGACCTCGTCGCGATAACTGAAGCTGGAATCACACTGCGCCAGTTGAACGAACAATTAGGACAAAACGGCCAATGGGTTCCGCTCGATCCCCCTGACAACGGTCGCGCGACAATCGGTGGCGTCGTCGCCACAGGGCTCGGCGGGGCACAACAGTTTGGTTACGGTTCACCACGCAGACATGTAATCGGGATGAAGGTTGTGCGCGCTGACGGAAGCCTGATCAAGGTTGGCGGCCGAGTGGTAAAGAATGTTGCTGGTTATGATCTGTGCAAACTGTTCACCGGCAGCTATGGCACGCTCGGCATCATCGTCGAAGTGAACTTCAGGCTTCGGCCATTGCCCTTCGCAACCAGAACAATCAAAGCCGCGGGAGAGCGCAAAGCTCTCCTGAAACGTGCTCATGCTGTCATCGACTCCCGACTTTTCCCGGTCGCGGTTGAGCTACTCTCGCCGCGACTTGCTCGGGAAAGCGACCTTCATGAGGGAAACGAACCGGTGCTTTTGATAAGATTCGCGGGATCCGAAGGCTCAGTTAATGCGCAGGCGGCTGCGGCCGTCGCGCTGCTGGATGTAAACAAGCAGAATGTCGCGCAAACAATGATGGACGATGCGCACGTATGGCAGGTTGTAGCCGCCTTGCCCTTACGATTTGGCCGTTCGCTCTCCTGTAGAGTCGGCTTGCTGCCTGCCGACGTAGCAGAATTCCTGGAGGTGATGGAAAGGCACAACGGAAATGACTCTTTCTGGCAAGCGAGTTTGGGCGATGGCCGCATTCTACTAATGAACAACTCCTGGAGTGCTGAATCGGCCTCAAGTCTAATGGCGTTAAGAACGGAAGCGGAAAAGGTAGGCGCGTCACTGATTATCGAAGAGGCACCAGAACAGTTGCCGGCAGGGATAGACAGCTGGGGTTTGACGGGAAAGTCCGCGCGCCTGATGCAACGGATAAAACAACAACTTGATCCGGATGGGATTCTTTCACCCGGCACATTTGATTTCGATTCACCCGTTGTTTAGCGGCAGGCACCACCCGCCGGCTAAACGAAAACGACTTGTGCGATTGTTTAGCGGCGGGCACCACCCCCCGCTGATGAGATTACTCAGTCAGTGAGCCACAAAATGATAAAGAGAACTCTTCGTTTCCTCTTAATCGCCGGCTTAATCGCCGGCCTTGTGGGCCAACCAGGTCGTACGCCATCGTGGACGCCGGCTGGCATCGTTGCCGCAGCGGCGTCACGCGATCCCGTTCGCGCGAAGAACGGCATGGTGGCGTCGACCAGCGAGATTGCATCTCGCGTAGGTGTTGACGTGATGAAGCGCGGGGGGAATGCGGTTGATGCCGCGATTGCGGTGGCCTTTGCCCTGGCGGTAACTCACCCCGCCGCAGGCAATCTCGGGGGCGGCGGCTTTATGATGATTCGCTTGCGGAATGGCAGGACCACAGCTATCGACTATCGCGAGATGGCTCCGGCCGCAGCGACGCGTAACATCTACCTCGACAAGAGTGGAAACCTAATCAAAGGCGAGGGCGGATCGCTGGTCGGTTATCGTGCGGCAGGCGTTCCTGGGACCGTGCGCGGGATGGAGTTGGCGCTAAAGAAGTATGGATCCGGGCGACTGACCTGGGCGCAACTGGTTGAACCTGCCCGTCGTCTCGCCGCCGATGGGTTTCTGGTGAACTATCACCTCGCGCGTTCACTCCGCGAGAACGACGAATACTTGTCTCAGTATGCTGAGACGAAACGAATCTATTTGAAGAACGGCCGGTTTTACGACGAGGGTGAACTGTTTCGCCAACCGGAATTGGCGGCAACTTTCTCGCGTTTGCAAAGCGGTGGACCAAATGAGTTTTACCAGGGTGAAACTGCAAAGCTGATCGTCGCTGATATGAAGCGCAACAACGGTCTAATGACCATGACCGACTTGCGCGACTACGTGGCCAAGGAACGATTCCCTTTGCGCGCGAGTTATCGCGGGCATGAAATTATTTCTATGCCACCTCCCTCTTCCGGCGGTGCTGTGTTGATTGAAATGCTGAACATCCTGGAAGGGTTTGACTTAAAGAAGCTGGAGGCGGCGTCATCGGCGCGTTATCACCTGATGACTGAGTCGATGCGACGCGCTTTTGCGGACCGTGCGGAGTTTCTGGGTGATGCCGATTTCGTTAAGGTTCCAGTGGCCGGCTTAATCGACAAGTCATATGCAGCAAAACTTAGGGCCTCGATTGCTGTGGATCGTGCCTCGACAAGCGCCGAGGTTCGCGCGGGCACACCTGCCGGCCACGAATCAGAAGACACTACCCATTTTACGGTTGTGGATTCTCAAGGTAATACGGTGTCTAACACCTACACCTTGAACAATTCCTACGGTGGCGCCGCCGTGGCAAAGGGCACCGGCATCCTTCTCAACGACGAGATGGATGACTTCGCCGCCAAGCCGGGCACACCAAACATGTATGGCCTAATCCAAGGTGAACGAAACGCCGTCGCCCCGCGCAAGCGGCCGCTCTCGGCGATGACGCCCACTATTGTTCTGCGAAAAGATGGAAGTCTTTGGTTCACTATCGGCAGTCCCGGCGGACCAACCATCATTAACACCGTGCTCTGCGTTATAACCAACGTCATCGACTATGGCATGAACATTCAGCAGGCGATAGACGCTCCGCGAATACATCACCAATGGCTTCCCGACGAGTTGATCTTCGAGCCTTACGGTCTGGCGGGCGACACCCAACGTGCGCTCAATGCCATGGGTCACAAGTTGGTCGATAAACCGCGTTATCTGGGAAACGCAGAAGGCATCATGATTGAGGAGAAGACCGGCATACGGCTCGGCGCGACCGACCCGCGTCGCAGCGATGGTCCCGCAGTAGGATATTGAGTTCGAAGGTCCGATGGATCGTGCACAAGTAAAAACTATCGTTGGCGTCGCTGGGATAATTTTACTGCTTGGACTACTTGCATTCGTCTTTTACAAAGGCAAACTTGAGTCGCAGCGCGAAGATTATGAAGGCACGATAGTTGAAAAATGGGCCAGCTATTCTAATACGGAGGAGGGCTCGTTTCCTTATTACCGTTTGCTAGTGGAAGCGGACGATGGGCGCAGGTTCCCGGTGCTGGTCGAATATGAAATTTATCAACGAGCTGAAACCGGAAGCCGGATAAAGAAAACCGAAAAGGGCATCGAGGTAAGTCCAGCCCAAACCCCGCGAGTTACCTCGGGGCCGTAGCCCGACCGTCAGGGAGGGCTCCGGAAAACTCGGCGTGGTTGAACAATGGTGATGCTATATGATTAGCAACGGCAACTGGTTGTTGCGGGCGAGACGCCCGGGCTCCCAGTAAACCCGATGAATTCGAACAAAGTGCATCAGTACCTGGTTGAACAATCACCTTGCAAACTTCCCAACTGACGTCCGCTCTGGCGAGTGAAGAACAAAAACTCCTAGCCTGCATTCACTGCGGCCTCTGCCTGGAAGCTTGTCCCACTTATGTCGTCACCGGCGATGAGAACGACGGGCCGCGTGGGCGATTGTATTTGATGCGCGCTGTCGGCGAAGCACGACTAAGTAATAAGTCGGAAGCCTTTGAACGCCATATCGATCGCTGCCTGGGATGTCGTGCTTGTGAACAGGTCTGCCCGGCCGGTGTCGAGTATGGTCAACTGCTCGAGGCAGCGCGTGGTGAGATCTTCAATGCCGGAACAGCACGAGGTTTTAGCTACGGCATGCTCAGGTTTCTTTTGAAGCATGTCTGGCTGCGCCCGGGCAGGTTGAAAATTGCGTTTGCGGCGGCGCGGTTGTTTCGCGACAGCGGATTAACTGCTTTGCTCGTGAAAACGGGTATTGCTGGTCTCCTGCCGGCAAGACTCGGGTTTGGTTTGGCGTTGATGGAAAGCTCGCGAGGAAAATTATTCCCGCGGTCGAAACAGACGCGACCAGAATCTGGGCCGGCTCGTGTGCGCGAGCAAACCCTGCTGTTCACTGGGTGCGTTGGCGAAGGACTATTTTCGCGAGTGAACGAAGCGACGGTTCGCGTGCTGACGGCAAACGGGTTTGGTGTAGAGGCGCCATTAGAACAATCATGTTGCGGCGCGTTGCACGCCCATGCGGGTGATCTCGAAGGCGCACGCCTGCTGGCGCGGCGAAACATAACCGCTTTCGAACGGGGTGATGCTGCAATTATTACTAACGCCGGCGGGTGCGGAGCGATGCTCGCTTCATACGGTCACCTGCTCGAAGAGGACGATCAGTACGCGGCGAGAGCGCTCAACTTTAGCGCGCGCGTGCGCGATATCAGCCAGCAATTGGAAGCCGGTGAAAACAAGATTGGCGCGAGCATCGGGATTCCCACAGTAACTTACGATGCTTCTTGTCATCTACTCTATGGGCAACACGCCGGTGAGGCGCCGCTAAAGATTGTTGGAGCAGTTCCAGAATTGGATTTCGCGAAGCTCGAGGGTTCGGAACGATGTTGTGGCGGCGCCGGCATCTATAATCTGCTGGAGCCTGAACTATCACGAAAGGTGCTTGAAGAAAAGCTGGAAAATATTCGGCGCAGCGGCGCGCGCGTTCTGGCTACAGGAAATCCGGGCTGCCAGATGCAAATCGGCGCGGGAGCACTGTTGGCGGATTTGCATTTACGACTCTGTCATCCGGTTGAACTGCTTGATGAGTCTTACCGCCAGGCCGGTTTGTATTCCAAAGGTTCTGAGTCATCAACCAGAAGAGTTTAAATTACATAACCCTCGCCATATTTGCTCCGTTACTTATACTGGTTGGCGTTGCCGGCTTCCTCGTGCCGGAGCGGCTTAGCCTGACGAGTGGGGCGCCCGCATACAACATATTTCATGTAGCCTTCGGCTTTCTCGGCCTGCTCGTCCTCGCATCAAAGAAAGAGAGATGGGTCAGTTTGTTCAATGGCGGATTTGGTCTCATAGATCTATATCAGGCGCTGGCAAGCTTCATGAATCTACCACCCAAACAACATTTTCTTTGGACGGGGGTAGATGATATTTTGCACCTCGTGATCGGAACCGTGCTTCTCGTCATTGGCAGTTATGGCTTACTCAAACAAAGGAAGGTCAAATGAGTGCATCCTCTCGTGCGTTCTCAGACAAAGAGCCTTTAAGTCTTGATGACCTGCGGCGAATGAATTTTGAAGAGCTAGACCGTCTCTATCGTTCGTCGAAGCGACCAACTTCAATCGCGGATCTTAACGGTGATGCCCGAGGCGCAATGCTGGCTTGGCGTTTTCCGGGCACGGGCCCGCTCGCATCTTTGTTGCGGAGCTTCGGTAGCTCTCCGCTGTTTCCCTGGGAGGGAAAGTCGTTCAACAACACCGGCAATGAATCAGGCAAAGGTATTAACCGGATTAATCTGCTGGGTAAAAGGCGCTGGTTTCCGTTTGCTACACGTTTCGACGCCTCTTTTCTGGACGGCAAACCGACGTTTGTCCTGGACTACTCCGGACCGGGCAATCCGCCGCTGATTCGGCAGATCGTGGATGAGGTTCGCGAGGTAGCGCCGCGTTTGTTTATGGGTCCGGCTGCGCTAAATATTGGCTCACGCCCGCGGCCGATACTTTTCTTTGCCGTGTCTCTTGAATGAGCACCAATCTCCTAGCTTGCCCAACCTAGCTTGTCGGTATGATCACCAATCGACTTGTCGGCCGCGTTGACAGACTATCAGCAACGGTCTAGGCTTAGTCTCGTCTTAAACTTGGGTCTAGCCGACTCATAATCGCCGCAATCAACGAGTTCCTTACACTTGTCAAAAGAGATCAACTCAACCGTTCACTTAGGGATCGTTGATTGATTTTGTTGATCCCAAATCTCAATCCGCTGCGAGTTAAGAATTAATCCGACTGCGGTCTTGACCGTTTCCTCCCGTTTTCTGCAGAGAGGATGTTGGCAATGTCTGATCCAGAACAACAATCTACTGCGTCAAAGCCTGATGCTGGAAAGCCTTCCGACGGACCAGGCAAGATGAAAGCCTATGCAATTCTGGCTGGAGGTGGCGTTAAGGGAGCCGCACTAGTCGGAGGTCTTATGGCTGCAGAGAAATATGGAATTGAATTTGAGGGCTACGGTGGGGCCTCGGCCGGCAGTGTCGTGGCTTTATTGGCGTCCTTAGGTTACTCAGTGGAGGAAATGAAGGACATCATTCTCGACACTGATTTCGCCCAGTTCCTCGATGACCGGTCAGGCAAAGAACTTGATCGCGTAAGGCAGGTCGGAATGCGGCGGTTTATCTTGAAATCCTGGTGCGTGTTGGGCGATGGCATATTGATAAGGAGGATCTGGCGGAAATTGGGGTTGTACAAGGGAAAGAACCTAGAGGATTTTCTCCTCGAGAAAATCCTGTTCAAACATCCATACTTTAATAATCAAAACAGCATCAGCTTTACAGACCTGCGCTCTCGTGATTGCAAATCACTGAAGGTGATCGCATCCGATATAAGCCAGAAGAAAGCTCTCATTTACTCTGCGGCTCGAAGAGATGCCAATGAATCGGTGTTGCAAGCTGTTCGGGCGTCAATTAGCTTCCCTTTCGTCTTTGAGCCCATGACGCTGGCCAAGCCTCGCAAACGATATGTCGTTGATGGCGGGTTGATTAGCAACTTGCCTGTCTTCCTTTTTGCAAATGAGCAAAAGCGCACCGGCTACCCCTTGGTTGCTTTCGACTTGATTCCTCCGACGAAAGACCCAAATGAAAAATACAGAATGAAAGACTTCTGCAGCGACTTGGTCGCTACCGCACTGGAGGCAAGCGATAACCTTCATCGTGAGACGATCAGCGACCATATTAACAATCTTTTTTATATTCCGATTCAAGTTCCTCCTGGAATTGAAACGCTCAAATTTACGCTTTCGCGCCAGGAACGGGAAAATCTTTATCGCCGCGGCTATATTGACACGTGGAACAAGCTGAAGGAGAAACTCCCTTATTTACCTAGCGCCGCTTCGCCCACGCAGAGAATACAGGCGACCCTTAACATCCGCGTTGCTCATCTGCAATCGCTTTTGAAAGCTCTGTCGGACGAAGTTTACGCAGTGACGCCCGTGCATAACATGCGGGCACATGTCATGCTGCCGGTCTCTGAGAAGGAGCTAATGGTTACCTATCAATTCAACATGGATAACGATTCCGATCGAGAGCTGGCAGTCAGCACCGGTTCAAAATGGGCGCGAGAGGTTTTTCAAAATGGAAAGACCATTTTAAGCGATCTTGAACAACTGCGATCGCAACCGGAGGAATGGGGCTTGAAAACTGAAGTTGTGGCAAAGATCAAACGCGAGCAACTCACTCTTATTAGTACGCCGCTACGGGAGCAGCGGCGGGGAGAACAATCTCCTCATGGAGACAGCATTGGGGTTTTGTCTCTTGACACTTCGACCCCCCTTCGCGACACTATGTGGTGGTCGAAGCAGGAAGGTGACTTCACTTCGAACTGTTTAGTGAAATGGGCAACGATTATTTCCAGAGTTATTACTTGAGGATTAGAGATGTCTGATGCACGTGACATTCAATCGTTTAACGAAAACTTAAAGCTTGAGAAGATTACCGACGGGATGTATTCCTTCCCTGAGGCACAGAGAGAGTCGAAAGAGGACTTTTTCAAGGGCCTTGAGAATCCACGGGTGGTAGGAACGGCTACTGGCGTCGCTCGCGCCCGTGAAGTCCCCAGGCAAGAGGAAATAAAACCAAGCTGGTCTCGTTAACTCGAACTAGCTTCCTTTTTTGGGATTAGGAAATGCCCGTGAGCAAAGGCTCGCGGGCATTTTGCCGGAAAATACTAACCAAGTTTCATGGGGTTAACTTCGTGACAGCACCTGCGACTCAACTCCCACGAACAATTAGCGTTACTGGCCTTATCAGTGCCACTAGATCGGCGCACCCTAAAAAGTTGCTTCAGAAATAAATACATCCAGCTACGACAGTGAGTCTCACGTTACCTTGCTGATCCAAGGCAACTAGATCGCCATACTTGCCCACCTCAATTGATCCGAGCTCATCCAGCCCCAATAGGCGCGCCGGGTTTGTTGCAGCCATCTGCGCCACTTCAACGTCCGATACCCCCAGCGACCGCATCAGTCGCACAGCATCGAGCAGGGTGATAACCGAGCCCGCAATAGTGCCACGGGCGTTGGCAGTGCGACCTCCCGTCACCGAAATCCTCTCGTTCCAGATTTGATACTGCCCGTCGCCCAAACCTGCCGCGGCGATGGCGTCACTAATCAGCAGCAAACGGTCCGCGCCTTTGAGCTTCACAAGCAAGCGCAAGATGCGTGGGTCAAGGTGAATACCGTCGGCAATCAGATCGCAACTTACGTCATCGCGCGTGAGTCCCCAAGCCACCGGCCCAGGCGAGCGATGATGCAGTGGCGACATGGCGTTCATAAAGTGGGTCATGTGCCGCGCGCCTCCGCTAAACGCTTTGTCGAGCGAGTCAAAGTCCGCCCGCGTATGACCGATCGACACAATCCAACCGCGCCGAGTTAACTCACTAACTAATTCGACGCTGCCATCGATCTCAGGCGCAACGGTCATCAGGTGTTTGACAGGGACACCGTCTGTCGGTGGCAAAAGCGGCAGGTCATCCAGATCGGAAGGGCTTGAATAGCTGCGAAAGAACTCGCGCCGCAAAGCGCCGCATTGCTCTGAATTGATAAACGGCCCTTCAAAATGGACGCCAAGTATCCTCGCGCCCTTAGCCGACTTGTTCGCTGCTGCTATCGCTTCGGTCGCCCGGGCGTATTCCGCCGGTGGTGAGGGCACGAGGGTCGGCAACCACCCAGTCACACCCTGTCTTGCCAGGAACTCTGCCACCTGTCCCAAGCCATGGGCGTCTGCCGCCATCGTGTCGACTCCAACGGCTCCGTGAATATGAACGTCGATGAAGCCGGGGAATAAGTCCAGGTTAGACAGATCCAGAGTCTCTGCGGCGCGCCTGGATGGCGAGTCGTCTGAGGCATACAAGGACGCAATGCGGCCATTTTCGATCAGGATGCTTCCGTTGTGCAGGATCTGATCGTTGAGAATTATGTTGGCGCCGCGGAGTAACAGAGAGCCTGGCGTCGGGGCATTTGGATTTCTGACGGTCGCCATTTCCTTTATTTAATCACAAACAGGCGGGGATGCTGTCAGGGTGTCAACAAATGCTGAACCGCCAGCGGTAAGGAGCGGATGGGTCTACTCAACTTGACGCGTACAGACTGTCGTGGTGGGTCGAGGAATTCAGAGCCGGGAGCGGTAGCGACCAGGTTCAACCATGCTGAGGAAGATATTCGAAGTAATCGGTGATTCCTAGCGATTATTTGCTCAGATTCATCCGGTCGCTATCGCTCCCGGTTCTGAATTCCTCGACCCACGAACGTCGAAATCTTGACGGACAGAGTTATGCCCGCGACAAAACTAAACTCATCGCGGGCATTATCCTCCTGCTGAGGCTAGAAGTTGAATTTCACACCGAGCTGAATGTTCCGCGGGTCACGCGTGCCTGTGATGACGCCGAACGTCGGCTCAGTCTGAGTGTAAGTGGCGGGGAAACTCGTCGCTGCCGCGCCTGCTACTGTCGAAAACCTCGCCGCGGTTCCAGGGTTAAGATACTGGGGATGATTGAACACATTAAACATTTCAACCCGCAGTTGCAGATTAGTCGTTTCAGAGAAGCGAAAGTTCTTAAAGACGGCCATGTCCCAGTTATCGATACCCGGTCCACGCACGATTCCACGGCCGGCTGAACCGTAGCTGAAGAAAGCGGGAGCGAAAGCTGCCGTGTTAAACCATTGGGTAAGGCTGCCAGTACCATGCGGATTACCGATTAAATTAGGACGCAAAGTGCTGCCGGTGCCCAGCGGATCGGCAAAAGAGATCAGCGAGCCGGTCGGCGTGGTGGCATTGATTGTTTGTGTAATGGTAAGCGGCGTGCCGCTTTGAGCTGTGTAAACGCCGGTCACCTGGAAGCCACCCAGAAGCGTGCGTTTCAAGCCCGTGCTACGCCGGAAGAAGGGCAGTTCGTAAACAGCATGCGCGGTGAAAATGTGTGTGCGGTCAAACTGTGACGGCGCTCGCTCCAAATCCAGTCTAAGAACGTCCTGAGGAACATCACTGCGGTCGGTCGATGCGTCGGTCAGGTTCTTAGACCACGTATAAACCACCCCGTATTGCAGGCCCTGCGACATTCGTTTATTAAAAGTCACTTGCATCGAATGGTAATCACTGCTGGCTTCGGTGCGGCGGTCATTGATGAGCCCATATCCACGGAAAGGACGGGCTGCGTTGATCGAAGCCCTGGCGTTTGCGCCCAGGGTTCCAGCGGCGCGCAAAGCAGCGGTCAGTGCGGCTAACGCGCCCGGTACAGGCTGGTTAATATTTACCTGGTGTAAGAGATGACGTCCATTTGTGCCTACATAAGCCAATTCCAATACCGCATTCCTAAAGAGTTCGCGTTGCACGGAGAAGCTGTATTGCATCGTGCGTGGCACTTTGAAGGGATCGCCAGTGCTACTGAGACCAATGGTTGGCAAAGTTGTGCGCGGAACTCCCGCCCCCGGATTTGCCAGCAAGGGATTGTCAATCGTTACTCGTGAACTGATGAGCGGATTAACAAAAGCGTTTTGTTCCACAATTCCGACAAGCGTCCGATCGTAGTAAATGCCAAAGCCGCCTCGCAGAACCGTCCGTCCCCCACCAAAGTTGTAGGCCATTCCGATGCGTGGGCCGAGAGTGTTGTACTGATTACTTTGCACCCTCCTGCCATAAGGCGAATTCGCGCCGGCGAAAATTAGTCCATTAAACCTGTCGCCGCTTCCGCCAATGACGTTACCGCTAACCGGATCAATGGCCACGGCACGGGCTGGGTCGTAGAAGTCCGGACGAAAGGAGGTAAGGAAATTGTTCACCTCGATTGGGTTGCTAAAAATTGAATAGCGCGCACCGTAGTCGAGCGTGAGCCGTGGAGTCAATTTCCATGAATCCTGTCCGAAAAATTCGAGAGTGTTATAGCGCAACTGCACCTTGACCTCGTTCTGGTCCTCGAGATAGGTACGCGGAGTGCCAAGGAAGAAATCAGCAAGGTCACTGCCAGAGCGCGAACCATCGAACGCAAAGCTCCCATGCAACGCGTTGCCGGCGTTTTCGTTCTTAGCTTCTCTGGAAAAGAAACCTCCTACTTTTATGGTGTGTTTTCCCTTGGCGATCGTCAGCGTATCCCGAGTCGTGTAGCTCGGGTTCTCGATGTTCTGCGGACTGACAAAGGAAAAGTTAGATGTTGCGCCAGTGAAGGTAATGCTGGGGAGAGCCCCTTGTAACGTGCTCGGAAAAAGCTCCGGCGAAGTAAAGCCGGGTGCATTAGCCCGCAGGCCGGTACCGGAAAAGGTCGTCACAATGGCGTTGTAAGCGTAGTCAAAAGAGGCTTCGTTGATCATCGTGGGCGACAGAATAGTCTTGAGGGTCACCACGAAATTCTTACCGGGGGTGACGGTATTCTGCGCAGCTACGAATGGGTACAGGGTGCCAGCTGTGGCTCCGACTGCAAACGGATCCAGAAAAGGATTACCCCCCGGATCATTTCGTGCAAACTTTTCATGTATGTAGCGCCCATAAATAGACCAGGCGCTGTTGAAGTTATGATCGATGCGCACGATCGTTTGGCTTATATCAGATGAAAGGCCAACGGCGCGCCGGAAACGATTCAGATTCGTAGTGCCCGGCGTCACTTCATTTGGCGGTGGAATAAAATTGAGGATCGCGACCGCATTTGGATCAAATCGAGCAACCGGAATAATCGAACGGCCGCCCACGACTGGAAAGGCAACACCCGTGAGTGGATCTATCAAATTTCCCGCAAAACTACCGCTGCGCTCAAGAAGAGTCGGGACAGTACCTACTGCCGTATTGACGGAACGAGTCTTCTTCCACTCCTGCGACACGAAAAAGAAACTCTTATTCTTCCCGTTATAAATGACATCCCCACCTTCGCCAAAACGCGGGAAGTATATTGGCCCACCGATGGTGAAGCCGTAATCGTTGTAGCGTAACGGGGCTTTAAAGCGGGGCTCACCATTGGATTTATTAATTCCCTGAAGTGGCACCGTTTGGAACGGCGGCCTCGCATTTAGAGCGTCGTTGCGCAAAAACTCATAAAGCGTCCCATGAAAATCGTTTGAGCCGGAGCGAGTAACCACATTAATTACGCCACCGCCGTTACGGCCAAACTCCGGCGCGTAGTTTGAAGTCAGAACAGTAAACTCCTGAATTGCGTCGATGCTCGGCGTCGTCAGCAGCGTCAGGTTTGAGCCGGTATCGACGTTACGCGCGCCATCAACGAGCCAGTTAATCGACGACGTGCGCCCTCCGTTTATGGAAAGCTGAACCACCGAAAGTGCTCCAGAACCAATCTGGCTGGGATTAGATGAACTCACGCCGGCGCTCAACAATGCGAGCTGCACAAAGTTTCGCGTATTGAGCGGCAGCTCACGAATCTGGTCGCCGCTAATTAAGCCCTTTTGCGTCGGGCTGTCCTGAATGAGAGTGGTTTCACTCGAAACGTTCACCACCTCGGAAACTTGTCCCGGCTCAAGCACAATATTGAGCGTGCGACGATCGTTCACACTGATTACAAAATCGTCCTGGACATGCTTCTTGAAGCCGGCCATCTCCACCGTCAAGACATAGGTGCTGGCTGGAAGCAGCGTGGCCGTGAAGGTGCCATCGTCAGCCGTTTGATAGCTTTGCGAAAAACCACGGGTTGGGTCAGTCAACGTAACTTGCGCGCCTGTCACCGCTGCACCGTTTTGATCCAAAACAACACCGGAGACGGTGCCCGTAGTTTCCTGCGCGAATGCCACCGCGCTTAGGGCGAGAACCAACAGCAGAGTGAACGACAGCGTAAACAGAGACTTAAAGTGCGACATGGGGATCCTCTTTCGTCACAAGCAGAAGAAGTTGATGGTTGCCCTGGCTGACTAATGGAGAAGTACTCTTATACACCTCGTCTGGGTGAGCGAACAACGATTTTCCTCACTTTGACGAATCCATATTCGCTTGTCGGGACCAGATCCTTCCCGTCAGAACTGAAACCTGATGCCCAGTTGAATTCGTCGCGAGTTGCTGTTCACGCTGTCGCGAATTCTCCCGAACGCCAAATTGGTGGGCACGCCTCCCGAAGCAGAACCAATACTGGCAGTCGATGCAATCGGAAATTCGAACGATGGGGTATTAGTTAAGTTGTTGATGTCCGCGCGAAACTCGAGGTTTTTCGACTCGCTAAAAACAAACTTCTTACGCACGCTCATGTCCATGTTAAAGAACTTGGGTCCCTTGAAGAAGTTTCTCCCCGTGTTTCCTAACTCCCCAGGCGCTGGAGTCGTAAAACGAGCAATCTCGTCAGCCGAGAAGATGAACGTTGTGCCCGCGTTCTGCACTACGCCACTCATGTCGGGGGTGCAACTGGTACAGTTTGCAGGTGACAGCACCACATTGCTGACTGTGAAAGCGCCACTGTAGACGGTGAAGGGACGACCGCTCTGCAGGATTAGCGAGCTGGACAACTCCCAGCCGCCGACAATTTGATTAACCAGGCCGGATGCGTCGCTCATGAATCGCCTGTTCCGTCCGAATGGCAGGTCATAAACCGCATAGCCTTGCAGAGCGTGACGGCGATCGAAATCGGACGGCGCATAATTCAGCCGCCGATTACGAATGTCCAGCGGCGAGTTTTGTCCCGAAGGTGAGGCGCCGGTGCCGGTATTCGTCGTGCGCGCGACCACGGTAAAGGTCGGATCGAATGATCGAGTGTCCATTGACTTGGCGAGTGTGTAGGCCATCTGCATCAGCAGTCCCCTGCTTACTCGACGAGTGACCTGGAGCTCCATGGCGTGATAGGTCGAAAAATCATTGCTGTCGATCACGTTGAGTGCCCCGGTGAATTGTGGAAACGGCTGTAAGAACGACGAAGACACGCCACTCGCCGTAAGCGTTCGCACACCTCCTGAGACTCGTTGCGACATAAGTGCTGCCGCCGACGCTACTGAACCCTGCGTCAACTCGGAGGAGAAGGTGCTACGAAACGAAGCTGAACCGGCGTTGTTCAGCGGATTGCCTGTAAACAACAGGTTGCCAAGGCACGCGTTCCCACCAGTCCGCATTATGTTGAATGCGTCAAGAAATGTTTGCCCCGGACAGCGCGCGTCAGTAGCGAAAATATTCGCTTGATTAACGTCGTAGGCACCGTAAAGTCCTACGCCTCGACGTCCAATGTAGTTGCCCTCGAAGACGAATCCATGGCCCAGCTCCCGCTGCACGCTGAGTGACCATTGATTTGTTTTCGGCGAACGCAGCGACGGATCGAAAACGGTTAGCGTGTTGGTTGAAAACGCACTTGGCTGGCGCAACGCCGCTGGTGTAGTGGGCGGAAGGAGGGGCGGTAAACCGAACCGTATCCTTCTATTTTCCCCGGTCGGCACTGCGGCAAGGCAATTTGATTCGTTGCAGGGAAGCGTATTGCCAGGGATGTTCGGGAAAACGGCTGAAGAAGCGAGGAACGTATTTAGCCGGTCGTAGGCCAGACGATAGTTGCCGCGAATAGAGGTCTTGCCGGTTTTGAACGGGTCCCAGGCGAAGCCCACGGAAGGAGCAAAGTTCGTCCAGTCATCGTCAAACAGTTTCCCTTCCACGAATTTGATCTGATCCGTCGCCGGCTCACCAAATCGGATTGGACGGTCGGGACGAAGCACGACGTGACCGTCTCCGGCGCGAGGCGACATCTTGGGTTCCCAACGCAAACCATAATCAAGCGTCAGGTTCGGACGAATCTTCCACGTGTCCTGAATGTAGAAGTCATACTCGTTGTACTTGGAAACGTAAAGAAAATGCGTTCCTGGCGCGGCGAATGCACCATCGCTTGCCGCGACGAAAGCCTGGGAATAATTGCCCCACCGTCCCAGTAGATCGTTGATGACGGATTGAAGGTTGTTTCGGTCGGTATTGTTGATGGAGGCCGCGCCGGCAGCCGGGATATTAAAGCTTCCCGCTCCCGTGGCGGGCGGCACATTCACGGTGCGCGAGAAATTCACTTGTGGATTTATGTTAAGGCTGGCGACCGCGCTTCTAATATCGTCGTGGGTTTGAAAGCGGAAGTTGATGCCTCCGCGAATCGTATGCGAACCGGTTACGAACGAAATGTTGTCCACAATCTGCCAGGTGGAGAGCTCGCGCTGGTTGTCGATTTGCGGCACTACACTAAACGGATCGCGCGGCAGGTTTAGAATGAACGGAACTGCAACCGGATCAGGATTAGTAAACAGAAATGC
Organism: Pyrinomonadaceae bacterium; assembly: GCA_963728625.1. GTDB lineage: Bacteria > Acidobacteriota > Blastocatellia > Pyrinomonadales > Pyrinomonadaceae > PSRF01. The sequence goes on along the minus strand of CAVSKU010000010.1, from coordinate 108,716 downwards.
AAATCTATTCAATCCGACTACAAACTCGTTCGTAATGCGAGATGTCGGTATCCAGCGGTAATTCACTGCGATGTTTTTCGGGTTGCGAAAAGTGTCTGTGCGGTTGAATGGACTGTCGGGAAATGATCTCAGGCCGGAGTTGTTGTTGTCGCCGAAGGTGTTTTGTTCTCCTTGTGCGTAACGAACATAGATCGCATTGCGGTCGTTAAAGGTGTGGTCAACCTTGACCACGAAGTCCCACTGCTTTTCAATCTGCGGCGCCCCAAAACTGAAACCCGCCGTATTCAACCCATCACCGGCTGTAAAATTGTTTGGCAAAGGAGCGGCATTAATTAGCGCCAGCGTCGTTGGATCTATCCCGCAATTTCCGGGATTGGTTGCGCAAAGCGGGTCGTTGGCTACGATGTTGTAGCTTTGAATATTCAAACCAGGCAGCGGATTACCCGCGCCATCAACTGAAGGACTGGCCGTGCCGGCGGGAGCGTTTGCTGCACCCACGCGATACCGGAAGATGCCCTGCCGCGCGGTTTGGGTGTAGACGGTGCGAGTGATCAGGAACGATTGCTGCGCCCGAAGCATCTGCAGATTGGTAAAGAAGTATGTTTTGTGATCGCGACCGTTGTAGCCCGGCAAGATCACCGGACCGCCGATGCTGCCGCCAAAGATATGTTGGACAAATTGTCCCTTGGGCCGGCCGTTAACATTGTTCTCGTATTCGTTGGCATTGAAACGCGGCGTGCGGTAAAGCTCGAAGAGGGTGCCGTGAAAGTCGTCCGTCCCAGAACGGGTGACCATAGAGACCTGCGCGCCTGAAGAGCGTCCCATTTCTGATGTGAAATTACTGGTCACAACTTGAAATTGCTGAATGGAGTCGGGATTAGGACGCAGAGGTGTGGAGTTTGATCCGCCGGCGCTGGTGTCGTTTATGTCAACGCCGTCAAGCGTGAAATTGAATGCTCGATCGCGTGAGCCGTGTACGTGCACGTTACCGCCAGTGTTGCCGCCCGTGCCAGCTCGTCCGTTTCCAATGACGCCCGGTTGCAGGGAAACGAATTGCAAGGGGTTGCGTCCGCGTTCCCCGACTATTGGCAAGGCCTCGAGGGAACGTTGTTCCACGGTGTTGCCGATGTTACCGGAACTGCTGGTTTGCACTAGTTCGGCTGCGGCGTGAACCGTCACAACATCCGAGATGTTGCCAACTTCCAACGTCACGTCGATAGTGGCGGGTTGATTAACGTTGATGGCGTTGCCACCCGACTGAAATTTTCTGAACCCGTCCTTTTCGACCGTGATCGTATAAGTTCCTACTTGAACGGAATCGAACACGTAATTGCCTGTGCCAGTGGACTCAGTCGTGGTGGATAGACTGGTAGCCTCATTGGTAAGCGTGACAGTGGCCCCCGGTATGGCGGCTCCTTTTTGATCGAGCACCGTCCCGGTCACGCGTGAAGACGTACCTTGAGCGAATGCGTGCGAAGTTGCCCCCATGATCATTACACCAAGAACCAACATTTTTCTGAGGCTCAGCATTTTCATGATTTGCTCCTTATCAGCTTGCCGACGAAAGCCAATAGCCGAATGACTTGGGCATGCGGGCGCACCACGCGACACTCCCTAAATCCGTAATCAGGAAAGTCAAAGTAAAGGATTGTGAGACCACATAGTCTCCAATCCGGTGATTTGGGTTTGGCGTCGAAGGGATGCTGACGCCTGTAGATCGTTGAACGAACGTAATTATACGCGCTTCGGCAAATAAGAAAACCTAAAGATTCTTATTGTTCGAATAAGGAAAGCTAATGGCAGTTTCAACGAGCTTTATGTACCGGCGCCGCGCCGGCCACGATTGGCTCGCGTGTCAAATACTCGGCGGCAACTCCGTCGAGAAACAACCACAGTGCCTTCGCCGATTCTGTGGCCGCTTCCCTCGCCCGCTGCTGCTGCTCATCAGTGACACATTTATCGCTGAGAACTTTCTTTTCAACCTGCTGGTGGATCACATCGATGCCTTCATGGACTCGGAAGAACGAAACCGATCGTTCATCTCCTATACCGTAGAAACTCTTAAGTCCTTCGCGCTTGGTTTGGGCGACTTGAGGAATTTGCGATTCATAGGCGTAAAGAGCCGCGAGGCCCTCCCGGTAATCGTCGCTCTGGGTGAGCGTTTTGAGCCGCTCGACTGAAGCGCTCGTCGAAGGCAAGAGTTCTGCATTCCTCACTTCGTCGCGAGTGGCCCCGAGACCCTCGGCAAATCTCAACCACAGCTCGGGGTGATTTTCGGGACCGCGTTCCTCTTCGATCAGATTCTCGAGCAGCTCCTGGCGAACGGAGATATCATCACAGCGGGAGTGAACGGCGCTGACATAGGTGGGAAATGCGCGCACGTGAGCGTAATACTGTTTGGCGTACTCCCGCAAAACGTCTTTGCTTAGCTTGCCTTCACTCCATGCTTGATAGAACGGATGTTGCAGCATCGAGTAATTCATCACCGCCTCAGTCAAGCTGTCTTCAAAATTCGACTCCCCTAAGCGTTCAGTCTCGTTCGCCATTATGTCCTCCAAAAATACCAAAGTAATTGTTGAGAGTTTTCGCGGTGATTATAGCGGCTTCCGCATCGTGTGACTAGAGAAACTTCAGAATGCCGCGGGTCAATAAATTCAGAGCCGAGGGCAATAGCCACCGGATGAGCCGTGCGCATTATTAACTTTTGGTGGGTCGACGAATTCAGAGCCGGGAGCGGTAGCGACCGGATGAGCCGTGCACTAAACTACAAGCAATCATTGGAAGGATGAAGTTTAGTTTTTTTGGACTTGTGAGCTATCGCGGGTTGGCATCCGGTCGCTACCGCTCCCGGCTCTGAATTCGTCGGCCCACGTCACAATTCCATTATGTAACCGCGGCCTGTCCGTACAAATCCACTCAAGGCAACGAGAACTATTGATACAAGAGGAAAGCGCTGCGCGCTTTGCGAAACTCTTCCAGACGGCCGTTCGCTGTCCTCGTAATCTCAGCGGCTGAGTCGCCGCGTTTAAGTCGGTCCAGCGCGTCGGCGTTGGCCAAAAGCCGCAGGTAGTTATCAACTTTCCAGTCGGCCGGATAAAGTTTGCGCAAGGCGACCGCGATCTCCAGCCCCGCGAGCACCGGGCGAAAGCGCGCGCGGTCAGTGATTATTAAGTTAACGCCGCCGCAATCTTCGTCTTTGAACACGGAACCTTTTGGTTTGAAGCGAACCGGCACGAAGCGAACGCCGGCAAGCCCTCGGTTGTTTAGATAGGTAGCCAACTTTTGGCCGTCAATCCAGGGTGCGCCAATCAACTCAAACGGCGTGTCAGTGCCGCGTCCTACCGAAACGTTAGTTGTTTCAAGTAGCCCGACGCCTGGATACAGGGTAGCTTCAGTCAGGCTGCGCATGTTTGGCGAAGGATTCACCCAGATGAGGCCAGTCTCGTCTAACCACATCGCGCGCCGCCAGCCATCCATTTTGATCACACGCAAGTCGCAGCCAAACGCACGCTGCTGATTAAAAAGCTGCGCCAACTCGCCAATGGTCATACCGTGCCTCACCGGAATTTGGTGATAAGCGATGAAGGAGAGCTTGTCCGGATCGGCAACCGGCCCATCAACTTCGATTCCTCCAATTGGGTTTGGCCGGTCGAGAACGAAGACCGGTAGTCGCGCCTTCGCGGCTTCTTCCATTACATAACCTAGCGTCGCGATGTAGGTATAGAAGCGAGTGCCGATGTCTTGAATGTCAAACACAAGTGCGTCGAGTTCCTTCAACTGCTCCGGCTTCGGGCGGCGTGATTCACCGTACAACGAGTAGATTGGCAAGCCGGTCTGGTCGTCTCTGGAATCGGAAACTTTGTCGTCGGCGAGACCACGTATGCCATGTTCCGGAGAAAACAACGAGACGAGTTTCACGCCAGCAGCTCGATGAAGAATATCGATAGTCGGCCGGCCCTCGCGATCACGGCCCGTGTGGTTTGTGACCAAACCAATGCGCAGGCCGGCAAGCTGTTTGAATCCGTCGCGCTGAAGCACATCGATTCCCGTCAACGTGGTGGCTTGCGGAGCCGAGGCTTCGGCCAGGGCTTGCTCGCGCGAAATCGTGAAGCGAGCGAGATCGCCGGTCAGCGCCTGGTGGAACTGCAACAAGTGTTTACGCGCGCTTTCAACGGTGCCGACATCTGTGACTGCACTCGCCGCGATCGAAGCAACTTTGCCTCTTAGCGCTGCCACATCACCCTTGCCATCCGGATGAACCCGATTGCTCAGAAAGATCACAAACATCCTGCTCGCCGGATCAATCCACATAGATGTGCCGGTAAAACCTGTGTGACCAAACGAGCCGGGGGGAAACAAATCTCCGCGATTGGTCGAGAAGCTCGAGTTGATGTCCCAGCCCAATCCGCGTGACCATCCGCCCTCGGTAACGATCCGAGGACGCGTCATCGCTGCCACTGTGAGTGGTCCAAGAATGCGCGCTCCTCGATACGAACCTCCGTTCAAAATCATCTCCGCAAAAATTGCGAGATCATCCGCGGTCGAGAATAGGCCCGCATGTCCGGCGACGCCTTCCATGCGATAAGAAGTCGGGTCGTGAACTTCCCCGCGTAACCATTTATCGAGATCAGCGCCGGCATTGGCGGCGGTATCGCCAAGATAGCTCAGTTGCCCGCGACGCTTTTCAGTAGGGGCAATACGAGCGCGTTGGTTTGCATTCGGTCTGAACCCCGTGTCCCGCATAGCCAGCGGCACAAAAATATTTCTTCGCGCAAACTCATCAAGGGTAAAACCGCTCACGCGATGAACTACTTCACCCAGCGCAATGTAGCCAATGTCGCTGTAGACAAAACGCGAGCTGGGCGGATGTCGCAATGGTTCCTTAATCAATCGTCTGATCGCTTCGTCGGATCCCGTCCAACGTTCTTTCAAATCGAAGTCCGGCGCGTAGCCCGAACGGTGAGTGAGCAGCAACTCAATCGTGATCTTGTCGCGCCCGTTTCCCTTCAGCTCCGGAATGTAATTCGAAACGGGATCGCTCAAATTTAGCTTTCCGCGTTCAACCAGAATCATGATGCTGGTGGCGGTTGCCACTACTTTCGTCAAACTGGCGACATCAAAGATCGTGTTCAGCGTCATCGGCTCACGAACAGGCTCAACTGCCCGTGCCCCGTAAGACTTATTCCAGACGACGCGACCGTTGCGTGCCACTAGCACCACGGCGCCCGGCAATTGGCGCCTCCCGATGGCTTCGTTAACTGCGGAATCGATGCCGGCGAGCTGGCTCGCCGAAACTGAAACGCTGCTGGAATTCGCGCGTGGAAGTTGCGCAGATGCAGGGACCGCACAGAAAGAAATTAGTAGGAAGGAAGCTGTAACCCACTTGAAAAACAGACCTGGATTCTGCCTTCTGAAACGGAGTTGATTCATTAATGGATTGTTCAAACCAAATCGCTCTGGTAGCCGCTTACTATTTACTGCGTCTCAGTTGAATACCGGTCCCGCGCGGATAAAGTCCCGGCAATGAAATCGGCAACTTACCCGTAATATCGATCTCACCGAGTATGGCATTGGCTGCGGCTTGTTGCAGACTCGGCATATCTCCGTAGGCAACAAGATAGGTACGGAGATTAGGAAAGCCCTGCAGCAAATAAGGATTACCAAAACTAATGCCGACAACTGGCGCCTTGTTCGCAATTAATGAGGCAAGTGCTTTCTCACCAGGTTCGGGTAGACCGACACTGCGAACCTGCCCGGTGCGAACTCGCCCGTAAAGCGACGCGATGATGAGATTAGCGCCTCTTCCTTTTTCGAGCGCCTTCTGCACTTCTGCCTCAGACGACCGATCGTCCAAAACAATCGTCTCCATTTTGTAGCCGGCACGCGTCATTGCACCCACGAACGAGTTTGCGACCCACAGGCGATCGTCACCGTTAGTAATCGCAAGGTTAAAAATCGTCTTGTCTGTTTTCCCTTTGTCTAAAGGGACTAGCTTGTCATCGTTGCGTACGAGGGTAATCGCGCGTTCGGAGATCTCGCGAGCCAACGTGCCGACATCGCGGCTGCTTACGATTTGATCGATTGCATCGAGGGGGGCAATCCGCTGCTTTACCAGTCCCAGGTCGTACTTTGCTGCCAGCACCTTGCGCGCTGACTCCTCGATTCGTCTTTCAGTCAGACGCCCGCTGCGCACTGCCTCGCGCACGCCACGAAATGCAGCATCGTTGTCCGCGGGCTTGAGCAAGATGTCGACACCTGCTTCGATGGCCCGCACCGCCGCTTCATCCTGGTTGAAATAGATGGTCAAGCCACTCATGCTCATCGCGTCGGTAACTATCATGCCGCCAAACTTCAAATCGTTTCGCAACAAACGGCCAATTACTGGCGAGACTGTCGCTGGAGTGGAGGCACTTTCGGCAATAATCTCACCCGCCTCATCTGTATCGAGCGGCCGTATCTTTTGATCCTTGGGGAGCGGCTTTACTCTGGTCGGATCAATCTGAGGAAGGCCGACATGCGCAACCATGACTGAGCCGACGCCGGCGTTAATGGCGGCCTTAAACGGGACCAGCTCCACCGCGTTGAGGCGGTCGCGACCGACGTCGATCTCCGGCAATCCCCGATGTGAATCGACCGCAGTGTCGCCGTGACCGGGAAAGTGTTTTGCGGTTGCAATCACTCCGCCGTTCTGTGCACCTTCGGTGAATGCCGCTGAGAATCGGGCCACGTCCGCTGGATCCTCTCCGTACGACCGAACGTTGATGACCGGATTAGCAGCGTTGTTATTCACGTCCACTACCGGAGCATAGATCTGATGCACACCCATTGCGCGAGCTTCGCGGGCGGTGATCTCGCCCTGGCGTCGTGCGAACTCAGGATTTCCCGTCGCGCCCACCGCCATGTTCCAGGGAAAATTTACAGTGTCGTCAAAACGCATCCCCGAGCCTGCCTCAAGGTCAGCGGATATCAACAGTGGATAGCGGGCAAACTGCTGCATGCGATTCATCAAAATCACTGACTCATAAACAGGCCCGCGAAAAAGTATGATGCCGCCGACATGATTCTCTTCAACCTGGCGCTTAACGGCGCGGAACGCATCGCTGTCCTGATTAAGAAAGGTGGCGTTCACAGCGACAGAAATCAGTTGGCCAATCTTCTCCTCGATGGACATGCGGCGCAGTTCTTTATCGGCCCACTTCAGGCCCTCCCGTGAGGCTACACGGGGAAATGGCTTTAACTTTGCCGACTCTTTAATTGCGAGCGCGCGGGCAGTGGTCCTTGTAGGTTTATTACTGCTTCGGGCCGGCGTCAGTCCGAAACAGAGTGAGGTTATGAGAATAAAGTTGAGGAAAGAACGAACTAATAAGGACCGGCTCATCTTCAGTTATGCTCCATTGTTATTCGCTGGCTGCGCGCGGCGCGAGCTCATCCTGCCGACTTTTTGGCGCATGTGCAAAGGCAAAGCTCGTCAGCCACGCAACCGCAAGGGTGATCCCACTGCCAATAAATACATACCAGGTCCAGGCAATCCTGGTTGCGAAATAGATGTACAGCATTGTCGCAATGCTGGCGATCATTCCAATTAACGCCGGTGTCTGGCTTACTCGACGCAGAAGCACCCCCACCAGAAATACGCCCAGAATAGGTCCATTGATCAGCGAAGCAATCGATAACGCCAAATCCAGCGCCGAACGGTTTCTGTTCCGCAGGATCAACGCCACTGCAATTTGGACAACACCCCATAATAGCGTCAGCAGATGAGAAACTTTGAAATAGTGTTTGTCAGAACGGTTTGGTTGTAATGGTTTGTAGAGATCGTTCATGGCGGTCGCGGCGATTGCGTTGAGGGATGAAGACATTGCGGCGGCGAATATGGCTGCGACCACTAAGCCTGCGAGACCCGGCGGCATGTGCCGCGTGATGAAGTCAGGGAAGACTCGATCGCCACCCGAGAACGGAAACGCAGTTGCGGGCGCGGTGGCGTAAGCCGGATCAGTAAACGGGTGATAAAAAGCAAACAAGAGAACGCCAATAAACAGGAACCCAATGAACTGACCAAGTACGATCGCGCCACTCGTCAATAGTGCCGCGGCGGCGCGTCTCGGACGGTCGGTGCACAGATACCGTTGCACCAGATATTGGTCCGTGCCGTGCGTGCTCATAGTCAGAAAGCACCCACCAATCAATCCGGCCCAGAAGCTGAACGTCTTCGTGAACGTGAAGTCGAACGCAAAATCAAACAACGAGAATTTGCCGTATTGGTTGGCGGTAGAAATCGCTGCGGTGAGGCCGCCATCTATCGAGTTAACCAGGATAATTGCAGCCGCGATGGCACCAACAATGTAGATGCCAAGCTGAATCACCTCTACCCAGATCACCGCCTCAATCCCGCCAAAGTATGTGAAGATAATCATTGCCACCCCAATTAGGATTACGGAGGCCACGATGATTGTTTCGGCATTCGCTTGCGGTTGAAAAGAGGTGTAGACGGCCGCGAGCACGATGGCAGTCAGCAGCAATCGTATGCCATCGGCGATATTTCTCATGACCACGAATAGCGACGCTGCCAGCACCTTGATCCGGCCCCCAAAACGGCGATCAAGTAATTGGTAAACGGTAAGAAGTTCGCCGCGAAAATAGGACGGGATGAACAGCAACGCAATTACGACGCGGCCGAGAAGATAACCAAACACGAGCTGGAGGAATTGGAAATTCCCACCGCGAGAGAAGGCAATGCCGGGAACTGAGATAAACGTAATCGTAGATGTTTCAGTGGCCACGATCGACGCAGCCACAGCCCACCAGGGAACCGAGCGGTCGCCGAGGAAATAGTCGCTGGTCGTTTTTTGCTTTCGTCCAAACCACGCGCCAAACAGGACAATGCCGACCAGGTAGCCACAGATTATTGTCAGGTCGAGCGCCGTCATTTATTGGTCAGAAACAATGGCAGTGGTAATCGAGGTTAAGGATATTATCAGGTTTGCCTCAACTGTCATGCGCGGGCGGAAAGCGCGTCGATCGCCGTTTGCACAACCCCATTACTTGCTTCGAGTGCATTCTTAGCGTCGTCGATTCGGCATCCGGTCTTTGCCATAATCAAAGCAACTCGCGTGTCACCATTGGCAGCCGCTAAACTATTGCTCGCCTGTTCAGGGCTTAAACCAGTTTCGGCGGCGAGTATTCGCACGGCCCGCTCACGAAGCTTAAAGTTGCGCGCTTGAACATTGGTCATGCGGTTGCCGGTCACATATCCGAGCTTTGCCATGGCCGCAGTTGATAGCATGTTAAGCACCATTTTTTGAGCGGTGCCCGACTTTAGTCTCGTTGAACCAGTCACCACCTCAGGACCGACCACAGGCACAATGCTTACCTCAGCCACTTCTGTAATCGGGCTTCGCGGGGCACACGTTAGCGCCACGGTAAATGCACCGAGCGAGCGGGCATACTCTACCGCACCAACTGTATAAGGCGTCCGTCCAGAGGCGGCGATGCCAACAAGCGCATCGGCTTTAGAAAATCCTCGAGCTTTAAGATCTTCGCGACCGGCGGCAACATCGTCTTCTGACGCTTCAACGGCACGATAGCAAGCCTCATAACCACCGGCGATGATCGCCTGGACCAGTTCCGGCGAAACCCCGAACGTTGGCGGGGCCTCCGCAGCGTCCAGGACTCCCAAGCGTCCTGAAGTGCCGGTGCCGATATAAAAAAGCCTGCCGCCAGCCGACAGCCGGTCAACTATTCCTTCAATGGCGCAAACTATTTCCGGGAGTACCAGACCCACTGCCGGCGCCACGAGCGCATCCTCGTCGTTCATGAGTCGGACGATCTCACGAAGCGGGAGGGCACTAAGATTTGTAGTGTTGAGATTTTCTTGTTCGGTGACAGGAAGTTGGTCCTGATTTTCCGGGTTCATTTGCTGACCGAATAGTGGCTCGGTGGCGTTCCACCTCAACCTGCAAGGGCGATGTGATTCAAATGCTCGCGAGCCATTCGCGCCGCTGCTACGGCGGGCGAGAACCGGGGAGGTCCAAGTTGAGCTCGCGGGGCGATTCGTTTTATTTCTTCGCGCATCGGCGCAAGGATCAATTCACCCGCACCATTGAAAACCCCACCTACATAGGCAACCTGGAAATTATCGCGCTCAAGTTTCAAATTACGAATTACTGCAACCGCTGCTAAACCAAGTTCTCTCCCGGCCTCCAGCATAATTTCTCGAGCGATACGATCTCGCGCTTTAGCCGCCTCGATAACATACTTGCCGAACCCCGCAAGCCTTTCGTTGGTTATGGTCGGCGCGTAGATGGCAGTGGAGAGGTCGTTCGCATCCGAAACGTGAAAATAACTACAGGCCGACTCGCCGAGCGTTGTTGCTGGTCCACGCCCATCGCTCGCATGAGCAATCGCGCGCAATGCCCGCCGCGCAATCCAGGAACCACCACCCTCGTCGCCGGCTATTGGTCCCCATCCCCCGGCGCAAACTTTTTTCCCACGGGAATTCATTCCACAACAAATAGAACCCGTCCCGGCTATCACGATCAACCCCGCTTCGCCCTCCGTTGCCCCATAGAGAGCGATGTCGGCATCGCCGACGACAACCGTCTCACCGATGCCAAGGCCGCTAAGCGCATCGCGCATACGCGCGCGCAACTCATTACGGCGGGCGCCCGCCAACCCAATTTCCGCAGCTAACAGATCGGTCCGGCGGAGTTGTGCCGACTCACACGCCTTGTCGATCGCTTCGCGAACAGCCGCCGCGGCTTTCATTATTCCCACACGCAACGGATTAGACGGACCACAAATCCCTTCACCGATCACGGCGCCATCGAGGTCCATGATCACCGCATGGGTCTTCGAACCGCCCCCATCGACGCCGACGACGGCCTTGCGCGTCGCTCGTCTGGGCGTAGTTTGAAAACCCTGCTCTCGTCTGTCGCTGACAACCATGATTAACCTGAGGGCCAGTCGTGGCCCACCTGGGCTGATTCTAGGCAACGGGGATTTATAATGGAAACGAAAAGATTTTATTATTACAATAACCATTGTTGATACCGAGTTCGGCGCTGGTTTCAAAACGCTAATGGAGATTCGACAACTTAGGGCCTTCATGGCCATTGCTGAGCTGGGAACTTTTACGGCCGCCGCCCAGCGTGTGCATGTCACGCAGGCAGCGATCAGCATGCAGATACGGCAACTGGAAACAGAGTTGGGCTCGAAGTTGTTTGTGCGGGCGCCCCGGAAAGTGATGCTGACCGAAGCGGGCGAGCAGTTGTTATTGCGCGCGCGGCAGATTTTGCGGGAGCATGACGCAGCAGTCGAGGAAATCGCCGAACTGGCAGGCGCTGAGCGTGGCCGACTGCGCATCGGCAGCGCCTCTGCCATGGTCACGACCGACGTCTTACCGAAGCTGTTGAAGGAGGTCCGTAAACAACACGCCAAATCTGAAATCACTGTCGCTTCAGGGACCAGTGAGGCGTTGGTACAACAGATTTTAGCCGGCGAGCTGGACGTCGCTTTTGTTTCGCTGCCGGTTGAGGCGCGCGGCATCAGCACCGAACGCCTGAGTCAGGATCAACTGGTCGCCATCGCTTCCCCACGCCACCGATTTGCGCGGCAACGTACCATCAGCGCCTACACGTTAGCCGGCGAGAAGTTGATTCTTGGTGAACGTGGCGGCAATACACGCCGTTTAATTGATCAATTCTTTGCTCAGGCTGGCGTAACGCTGCAAGTGGCGATGGAATTGAGTCGTCAGGCAGCAATCAGACGAATGGTTGAAGAAGACATGGGTGTGGGCATCGTTCCCCTCGAGTCTGTGACTGATGAAATTGCAAAGGGCCGGCTGGTAAGATGGTGGATTGAGGGCGCACAGATAAATTGGGAGTTGGGAATTGCGCGGCTCACGGGTGGCTACGAATCGCCGATTACCCAGACGTTCGTGCAATTGGCCAAGAACTACTTTCACGGTCCCACCCCAGCAACTGCAGCCAGGAAGCGAAAACCGCGCGCTCGACCAAAGAAATGAGGTCTGCTGGCCGGCTAATTGTTCCGCCCCAGTGCTTCAAGCAAACGCTCGATATCGTCCTCATTGTTGAAGAAATCTGTTGAGACCCTGAAACCTTGCGGCTTTTCGGTGACTATGACTTGCCTTGAGCGAAGTTTCGTGACGATGCCCGATGGATCGTCATGTGCAACTAAAGTCTCAGCAGACCGCGAAGTGTGCTGAGCGATTGGCGACAGCACGGACCAGCCCGCATTAATCAGGCGGTCCGTCAACAAGTGATTGAGCTCAAGGGCGCGTTCCTGGATATTCGCAATACCAACTCTCTCAAACAAATCGATTGACGCACCCAGGGCAAACATGCCTGCGAAGTGTGGGCAACCCAGCTCCACACGCGAAGCAGCGTCATGCCGCAAGTGCAGTTCGTTATTCTTCATTGCGTAAGGTTCCTGCACGCTTAGCCAGCCAATCGAATGCGGTTTTGAACGCTCCTGTAATTCGCGCGACAGGTAGACGAACCCAGAACCGTATCCGGCCAACATCCATTTGTGTCCGGTCGCACACAGCGCATCAATCTTTGCGCGTTTCACATCGATCTCGAAAACACCGGCAGATTGGCTGGCATTAACAACCACCGCGTGCCCACCTTTCGCTTCGCCCAACTGCTCGAGGTTAATGCGATAGCCATTAGAAAACTGGACGTGACTCAAGCACACGATGCCGGTGCGCACATTCATTGCGCTACGAATGTCTTCAAGCTCAATTTTGCCGTCAACCGATTTTAGGAGATGAACGGGAATGCGCCGGTTTAACCAAGGCAAAGTTGAGACGGGAAACTCGAGGTCTCCTGAAATCACTTCACCATGATTCTGCAGCGCATCAACTATGACACTCATTCCGGAAGAAGTGTTGATGGTGAGAGCTATTTCATCAGGTTCGGCGTTGATAAACGCAGCTACCTTATTTCTCACTATCTGGCGTTTTTCCAGCCAGTCATCCCAATGAATGTCACCGTCTGTCATCATCAGGCGGTAATACTCCGTCGCAGCGTTGGCCGTTGTGGCTGCCAGAGGACCAGCCGCCGCTGTGTTGACGTAAGTAGAATTGGCAGTGACGGGAAACTGCTTTCGGATGTCGTCCCAGTTGATCATCTAAGGTGAAGATACACGATGAAGCGAATGATGCTAAGGTGGGCCTTGCTGATTTTCTTGCATTTGCGCGCGGCGAGCGAAATCGACAACCAGCTTGTTGTGGCGCTATGCTCTATCTAGACTATAAAGGTGGAGCCGTTAAGATTTGAATGGGATTTAAAGAAAGCGGCCGATAATTTACGTAACCACAAAGTCTCATTCGAAGAAGCTATCACAGTGTTTCGGGACGAAGAAGCGTTGTTGATACCGGACATTTCGCATTCAACAGGAGAAGATCGATTCATCATCTTAGGTCTCAGTGCGCGACTGCGAATGATCGTCGTATGCCATTGCTATCGGCAGTCAGAGGCGGTCATTCGCCTGATCTCGGCGCGCAAGGCGAACCGGACTGAGCGAGCTCAATACGAGCAACGAATTCGACGATGAAGAAGCAGTACGACTTTTCGAGAGGAATTAAGAACCCTTACGCGAAGCGTCTGGAGCGCGAGACTAGACCATCAACCTCCGGTAGCTCCAAAGCTAAGCTAGTCTCTAAATCAGAGGGCCTTAAGAAGCGAAAGGCGGTCAAGCCTACTACTCGGGCCAGCCGCGGTCGTGAATATTAACAATTGAGCGGGTAGTACTTTGTCTCGAAGTAGAATCCAGCGGCTCTAGGCTACCTCTCGTTCCCATCAAGAACCTGAACCAGGCTTAAGACGTTCGCGTCTGCGTGTTGATTTTGTTGAGGTCTTCTTAACACTCTTCGCCGATGTGCGTCGCACCGGACTTTCAAACCATAACGTCGCTAATGGCGGGAGGCTAATGATTGCTGAATATGGCAGTCCGTGAAAGGGCTCGGTTCTGGCTGTGATTGCTTTCTGTACCGTTGTTCCGCTCCCGCCGTGCTCTTCACTGTCGGTGTTGAGAATCAGGCGATACGTTCCTCTACCCGGCAAAGCCAATTGGTAACTCTCCCGCAACAGCGGTGAAAAGTTGCCGACGCAAATTACTTCTTTGCCAGTAGCGGGAGATAGTCGCCGAAACGACACCACATTTTCCGCCGCGTTGTTTGCATCGATCCATTGAAAACCCGCCGGCTCACCGTCTGCCTCCCATAAGCTCGAATGTTTCAAATAAAGCTGATTGAGTTCGCTCACCAATTTCTGCACACCCCCGTGAACCGTATCCTCCAGGAGGTGCCAATCGAGACTCTCTTCTTCATTCCACTCGCGCCACTGCCCAAACTCGCCGCCCATGAACAATAATTTCTTCCCGGGATGTGCCCACATGTACCCGTACAGAGCGCGAAGGGTCGCAAACTTCTGCTGCTCGTCGCCCGGCATCTTGTTGAGCAGTGCGCCTTTTCCATGCACCACCTCGTCATGTGAAAAAGGCAGTATGAAGTTTTCACTCCAAGCGTAAATCAGGCCAAAGGTCAACGCATTATGGTTGCCGCGACGAAACAGAGGATCGGTTTGGAAGTATTTCAGCGTGTCGTGCATCCAACCCATGTTCCATTTGAAATCGAAGCCCAGCCCGCCCGTGTACACTGGATGGCTGACCTTGGGCCAGGCTGTTGATTCTTCTGCGATCATAATGGTGCCGGGACATTCGCGGTGCGTCACCTGATTGAGTTCCTGCAAAAAAGAGATCGCCTCCAGGTTTTCCCGCCCGCCAAACTGATTGGGCACCCACTCACCTTCATTGCGGCTGTAATCGAGATAAAGCATCGAGGCGACGGCGTCTACGCGCAATCCATCAATGTGAAATTCTTTGAACCAATAGAGCGCATTAGCTACCAGAAAATTTCGAACCTCATTACGACCATAGTTGAAAATGTAAGTGCCCCAATCAGGGTGCTCACCCTTGCGCGGATCGAGATGTTCGTACAGTGCGGTGCCATCGAAGCGTGCCAGCGCGAACGCATCTTTAGGAAAGTGCGCCGGCACCCAATCCATCAACACGCCGATGCCGCGCTGATGCAGATGGTCGATTAGAAACCGAAGGTCGTCAGGCGTGCCAAAGCGTGCCGACGGAGCATAGTAGTTACTCACCTGGTATCCCCACGATGGCCCGTAGGGATGTTCTTTCAACGGCAGGAATTCAACGTGAGTAAAACCGGCGTCCAATACATAGTCGGCTAGGGGCTCAGCCATCTCTTGATAAGTAAATGGCCGGTTATCCTCGTCAACACGGCGCCGCCACGAACCAAAATGCAGCTCGTAGATCGAGAACGGTTTGCGAAAGTGTTCCCGGCTTTCACGCTGCTTTAGCCATTTGGAATCGCGAAAACGATAGCTGGACTCATAGACAATGGATGAGGTGTCAGGAGGTATCTCAGCATGAAACGCATAAGGGTCGGCTTTCAGAAACCTTGGCAGGCCCGGCGTTTTGACTTCGTATTTGTAAAGTTCACCGGCCTTCAACTCTGGAACAAAGACTTGCCAAACACCGGAATCCCCCAGACGGCTCATTCGATTTCGTCCGCCGTCCCATGCATTAAAATTTCCGACTACGCTTACTCGTTCAGCGTTTGGCGCCCACACGGCAAAGGACACGCCGCGCGTCCTGCCACTCTTGACGACGTGTGCGCCAAGCTTTTCATAAATTCGCTCATGACGGCCCTCGCCAAACAAGTGCAGATCGAGTTCGCCGAGCGCATGCGTCGAGGAATCCTCCCCCTTACTCTCAGATGCAAGGCCCTTGCGAACAGGGCTGGGCGTTTTGGTTGTGGTCCGTTTCCTGGTCATGCGGGTGTGACCGCGGGTTCGGGAATTCTATGTTTGTAAGCAGGATTGGCGGGCTCCACCAATCGCGCATAGATATCGGCGCCATTTCCCCTTCCGGGCCGATTACTTTTTGCTTCAGCAAGAATCTCAAGAAACTGTCGACGCGGTGACGGAAGCTTGAGCTCGTCAATAATCTCGATTGCACGGCAGGCATACTTCAGAATCTGGACCGACTCGATTCCGGAAATGTCGTTGAAGAACCAACCGCAACTTGCATACATCAATAAGGTGTTGCGTTGCATTTCAAGAAACAACAAAGCCCGCTTTGCCTTGTCGCTCATCAGAGGTCGAGGCGCCCGTCGCCCAACAAACTCCTCGCGCGACCTTTGGGAATCAAGGACCAGTTCTATTGCGTCATCTCGTGCGGCCCAGGGGTCTTTGAACAATTGTCCGCGGGTCGACTCGAAATATTCGCCCGCATGGTCGCGAAGGAAATCGAGCGCCGCCCGCAAAGGCCGTCGCCACTCCTGGTTCCATCCGGGCTGGCCGCCCGTGCTGCAGCCGCAGTCAGTTGACCAACGGCCGACACCGTGGACACAACTCCATGACGTACCCGCCCCATTCGTACCGTTGTTGATCTCTATATCGATTGTCGGCGGATGATGCTCGAGATACTCTCCATAATTGGTGCTCGAAAAGCCGCGCGCCGGGATTTCCACTTCGAACGCATGGGCCAAGCAAAGGTCGCCAAATTTGTGATGATGCCCGTAGCTTTCGCCATCCGTGGCAACGTTCACTAACGATCGGGTTTCCCGTACCGCGTGAGCAAAACGATCGACCAACGACTTACTCGACGCCAGAGCTTGTTCAAAAGCAATGGCACCTGCCAGCGCTTGATCATAAAAGAATACTGCAATCGAACGGTTTGATCCGTCTTTGTGGAGGTAGCGATAGGCGGTGCTCGTATCGATGCTGCCGTCTGCCACGCTTCGCCAGCCGCTTTCGTTCTCTGATGTTCTTATCCGCGCCGCTTGTTGAGGCGCGAGAATAACGAATCGCAGCCCTTCATCGATCAGTAGGTTTAGCACGTCGTCGTTGCAGGCGGTTTCCGGCAACCATAAAGCTTCCGCCTCCCTGCCGAAACGATGTCGGAAGTCCGCCATCCCCCAACGAACTTGTGTGCGGCCGTCTCGTTCATTGCATAGCGGCAGGATCGGATGACTGTAAGCCTGCGCTATCGCGTTGCCATGACCGTTTCTGCGCGCAACACTTTCAACATCTGCGTAAATGATGCGTCGATAGGTTTTCGGATGTGCTCGCTCCAACCACGAGAGCAAGGTGGGGCCAAAATCAAAACTTAAGTGCGCGTAGTTGTTAACAGTTCGCTCGGCGCCGGTCTTTGGGTCAACAATCGGCACAGCCGAGTTAGGGCCGTAGCATTCGGCATGGATACGTTCATTCCAATCATGAAACGGCTCTGCACCCGATTCTGCATCCACTAGTCCGGTCCACGGATTTTCTCGTGGCGGCTGATAAAAGTGTCCGTGTACAATTAAGCTTGGCATCACTCACTTAGGCTGATTAATCTCGCTTTTGAGCAACAGTCTTGACGCGGTGATGCGGGGTACTGGCATCCATTGGCTGTCATTCCATTAAGAGACGTTGCGCGCCTTGTTTATATCAAATGTTTTAACTGCTGGGTTATTTGAATTAAGGGGGCGAATTATGAGCAGGAAATTTCTATTGATCACAGTTGCGGGTTTTTTATTGGTAGCTTTCATGCTGGAGTGGAATGCGCTTTCCAAAGGCCGTGAATTAGTCTTTAAAGTTGATAACGCTCAGCCCATGCAACGTCAAGCGTTGCTTCAACCGTCTCTTCCGGGCGATGACCTTCCGGTACCGCAATCCACGCTCGGAATTCAAGGTGTTGCAGCTTTTGTAGTCGACGAAGTGTTACCCGGTTCACCGGCTGATAAGGGTGGGTTGAAGCGGGGAGATTTAATAACCTGGGTCAATGGCAGCGCTGTGAACTCGGTCACTGATGTTCTTCAGATTTCACGAAAGCCTCCAGGTCATAAAGTGGAGCTGTTTGTATTACGACACAACCCAAACTCGCAACAGCGCGACCCGATTACATTAAACTTTGAGACGGCTCCATTGAAAGTTAAAGAGTAGCCTACTTCCGGAAGCGCATTGCAAACTACGGTATTAATCGCCGCGACTCTTGGCATGTGCGAAGTGCCTCATAATCCTCCTCGGTCCGGATACTCTCCTGCCAACCCGAAGTGACTTGCGGAAGTTCCTTTGTACTACAATCCTCCAAGTGCTACCACCAATAGTTTAAGTAGACGCCGGCCGTCTGTTGCGCGACCCTTTTTGAGTTATGGCGATACACGGTTACGTCGGACTAGCGATCATCCTAATCGCGAAAGCGCTGCTGTTTTCCGGAAACCTTGTGGTTGGCCGTTGGTTTACGCCAATCATTTGGACGGGCTATGTGCTTCTTGGCGACGCGCTTGTTTTCCGGTTGCGTCGAAGATCGTTGCTCCGCACCGATCGGATTGAGCTGCTGACCATGGCGGTCATATCAATTGCTTGCTGGTGGTTGTTTGAGTTTTACAACGCACCCAGGTTTTGGACTTCCGATCTGGAGATCTGGTGGCACTATCACAACCTGGAACCAAACCCGTTTGTTCGTCGCGTCGGTTACGATTGGGCGTTCGCCACCATCTTCCCGGCTATGTTCATTACGGCGCAGCTACTCGCGTCGACCGTCTTTAAGAAGCTCTCTTCCTTTCGCAAACTGCATTTCTCCCGACTAGCCCTAAATTCCCTGGTGCTCTTAGGTTTGATTGCCGCCGTGGTTCCTTTGGTCTTCATCTCTCCCTGGTTTGCGCCTGTGATCTGGCTGTCATTTATCTTGTTGCTTGACCCTGTAAACCACGTTCGCGGTTGGCCATCACTTATCGGGGATTTGGTACAGGGTCAGTATCGAAGATTGTTCGCGCTTCTTCTAAGCGGCGGGATATGTGGCTTTCTCTGGGAATTCTGGAATTTTTGGGCGCTATCGAAATGGACCTATACAGTTCCCTATCTTGGAAATGTGAAGATCTTTGAGATGCCGGTGCTCGGCTACCTTGGGTTCCCATTCTTCGCGGTCGAGTGTTGGGTCATGTACATCTTCCTGCGGTCACTCCTGTCGCGCACGCCTATTCAAACCGATGGTATTTGGTTTGAGTCGTTAGACGGTCGCGCCGGCGAGATCTTCTTTGGTACGGAACGCAGGCACGAAGAACTCTAAGGGCGGAATGCAACTTGAGTTTTTTTCCTGAAGCGCTATAAAGTAACCGAAAATGAAACTTAAATCCTGGGCCAAAACTCTCGGTTTTTGGGGATTCCTATTCTTCCTCGTCAAAGGACTCCTGTGGTTGGCTATACCCGCCCTGATCGCCCTCTACGCAAAATACTGATCCGCCGCTCGTCTCTATCGACGCGACATCAACGCGCGAGGTTAACGCAACGAATTCGATCCAGAAGCATTAGATTCTGGGCCATCGACTGTGTTGACACTTCCTCTTTCGCCGCTTAGAATCCGATCACAATTTTCCAACAACCGAGGAGGGTGTCAGAGTGAAAACAACTATTCGTGTCAACCGCAAACGACCCGAGTCAATGACCAAACAGATCACGGACCAATTAACCGGCTTAATAGAGTCCGGCGCCATGACCGTGGGCAGTTATCTTCCCAGTGAGCGTGAGCTTGCCAATTCTTTAAAAGTAGCGCGCAACGTAGTGCGCGGAAGTTACGAAAACTTGATGAAGGCCGGAAGAATTCAAAGCGAAGGCCGCAAGGGCCGGACCGTAAGGTCTTCGGGCGGAAAGAAAAGAGCAGGTGCTGCGAAGAGCTCGAAGGGCGCAGGCAAGGCGCGGAAGAAATAACAGTTTGGACCACGGCTGGTGTTAGCACGGTCCCCCCCCTCCACCGAGCTAACAAAAAACTTATTGGCTGAGAATCGCGGTTTCCCTCCCCAGAGCGAGGATTTCGTTCCGGATTGCCTTGCGCTCCGCCAGCAAACGCACAAAAAACCTGCGCCGCATCAGGAAAAAGACCAGTGCTCGTAATCCACCCAAAAACTGGTCAATTTCCTCGAAAAACCTGACGGCGAGATAGCCCAGCACCGGCACAACAAGAGCAGTCAACAAAGCAACCTCCCAGCCCCACCACTTAAAACTTACGGCTGCAGCGATCAACCAGGTCAACGGGAATAGAAGCATCGCCGAGATAATCTTTACCGTTGAAACGACGTCCTCATCGGTTTTCGAAAACCGCGTGGCCAGAAAACCACCAAGACGATAGGCAGGATAATGGAGCAAAGCGCCCAGAGTGGCGGGCAGTATAAGCACTACAAAAATCACAACCCGGGTAATAAGGTGAGTGAAAACGTCCCGAGTTGATGTGGGTGGTGACAGGTCGTCCGGATCAACCCCGGCCTGCATGAGCTCTTCCTCGAAACGGCTCATTCTTACCTCGAGTTTTCGCAGACGGTCCGGAGCGTGCTCTCGCAGTACGCCGTAGGCTTTAATGAACCGTTGTCTCACTTGTAACTCATCAGCCAGGCTGTCATCTTCGTCGTCTGGTTCCGAGGAAAAAATCCTTTCCGCCCGCGAGATGGTCGCGAGAGCCTCTTCGTGTTCAGCGTGGAGTATCACCTCCCGCAACGCGCTCTCAATACGGTTGGACAGCTCACGCACGTCCGGGCGCGGCAAGTTACCGTCGGCGTCGAGATTCACTGGTGATACTTCGATAGGTTGTCCAAAGTAGAGCAGGGCGCTGCTGCGAAATTTTGTCTTCGAAGTGTAGTAGAGGCCCGCGGGAACAATTTTCAAATCGCCCACCTCGCCGGTGGAGACTGCGCCCAGCGCGATACGCGCAGTACCGGTTTTGATTGGTCTAAGACGAGGCTCGTCGTGTGACACGCCTTCGGGACAGATTGCAATGGTTCCGCCTTGTGCCAGCAAACGTCTGGCAGCGGCAAACATTTCGTTGTTCTTCGATATATCTTCGCCTTCATCCTGGCGCCGGTATACCGGGAGCGAATCCATCGCTCGCACCAGAAAGCCGAGCACAGGCATGCGAAACAGCGGCGCTTTGGCCAGAAAAGAAACGCGCCTGGGCGCTAGACAAAGTAAGAAAGCGGGGTCGACGAGGGCATTAGGATGGTTCAGCACAAAAATCACCGGAGACTTTTGCGGCACATGTTCCAAACCCACTACTTCGACGCGCCGAAAGTAGAGGCGCAACGCCAGTCTCAGCAGGGAAACAATTATTCGCCTCGTCATATTTACGGTTTAAGTCGGTGCTTGGGGCCGCTTGTGAAATTACCGCGGTTGTGTAGACGAATCTCATTACTGAACCAGCATTCACTTCGCCATCGCAATCATCTACGTGCGCCTGGTCCTCTTTAGTGAGATAATATCGACGCTTTCCCAACAATCTGCAAACAATTCCTGAGGGGGCTGTATGAAACGCTTCGTCATTGCTCTGACTACTATTGTGCTGTCGCTAAGCTCCGTGGTCGTCGCACAGGAGAATCGGCGGTTCACTATTGATGAATTGTTAAAGGTTCGTCGCGTGAGCGACGCCCAAGTCTCGCCTAATGGCGCGACGATCGCTTTCACTATCGGCGATGTTAATTTTGATGCCAACCGCGTCGTGACACATATCTATACGGTTCCAGTGAACGGCGGCAATTTGAAGCAACTGACGAGTGGCGACAGTTCTGCGACCACACCCCGCTGGTCGCCCGATGGAAAAAAGATTGCTTACGTTACTGGAAGCCAGATTTGGGTGATGGACGATGACGGTGACGATAAGGAACAAGTGACTAAGGTTTCGACGGGTGCAAGTGGTCCGGTCTGGTCACCTGACGGCAGGTGGATCGCCTTTACTTCCGATGTTTATCCCGATTGCACCAACGAGGAATGCAACCGCCGTAGGGAAGAGGCGGGAGAGAAAAACAAAGTCAAGGCCCTCGTGACCGACCGGCTTCTGTTTCGGCACTGGAATGAACGACGCGATGTAAAACGCACCCATACGCTGGTTGTGTCGAGTAATGGCGGCGAGGCGCGCGATCTGACGCCAGGAAATTTTGACGCTCCGCCGTATGCCGTAGCAGGTGACGCCGATTACGCCTTTTCACCCGACTCGAAAGAGCTCGCTTACTTGCGCAATCCCGACAAAGTGGAGGCGCTCTCGACGAACAGCGACGTTTATGTTGTGCCGCTTACTGGTGGCCCTGCCAAAAACATCACTAGCCGGAACCGCGGTTACGAAGACGGTCCAATCTATACCAAAGATGGCAAGTTCATTATCTATCGTTCTCAGGCGACCGCTGGTTTTGAAGCCGATCGTTGGCGGCTGATGAGTTACAACCGCGCAACCGGGGCAACGGCTGAACTACTCCGCGGTTTTGATTTGAACGTGGAAGAAGTGGTTCTCGCCCCCAACAGCAACACTATCTACTTCGCCGCGGGTGAACGCGGACATCATACGGTGTATGCAGTCCCGGCAAGCGGTGGCTCCCCGCGTCGCGTCTTAGCCGACGTTTTCGCCACCGGTCTTCAACTCACGCCAGACGAAAAAACCTTCATCTTTTCAAACAGTTCACTTGCCAGAGCGCCCGAACTTTATCGAGCCAATGTTGACGGCAGTGGTCTGACCGCACTTACCAGGGTTAACGCCGAGTTGATCCAGCGCGCTGGTCTAAACGACGCGGAAGAAATGGAGTGGACCGGTGCCGTTGGTAAGAAGATTCATGGCTTCATGCTCAAGCCACGAAACTTCGACTCGAATCGAAAGTATCCCCTGGTGGTTTTGATTCACGGCGGTCCGCAAAGCGCCTGGAATGACAGTTGGAGTTATCGCTGGAATCCCCAAATATTCACTGATGCGGGTTATGCCGTCTTCATGCCCAACCCACGCGGCTCGTTGGGCTATGGGCAGCAGTTTGTAAATGAGATCAGCGCCGACTGGGCGGGCAAGGTCTTTGTCGATCTTAAGAACGGGGTAGCCGAGGTGTTGCGCCGGAACAGTTATGTGGATCGAAATCGAATCGGCGGCGCTGGGGCGTCATATGGCGGTTACATGGTGGATTGGATCCTGGGGCATAACAACGACCCACGGTTTCGTTTCAAAGCGCTAGTGTCGCACGCAGGCGTTTACAATTTGATCAGCATGTACGGCGCCACCGAGGAACTTTGGTTTCCAGAATGGGAATTCAAGGGCACGCCCTGGTCCAATCCGACGATGTACCAGCGCTGGTCGCCCCACATGTACGTGAAAAACTTCAATACACCCACGCTTGTGACTGCAGGCGAGTTGGACTTCCGCGTGCCTTACACAGAGAGTCTGCAACTTTATACGTCGCTTCAGCGCCAGGGTGTTGATTCAAAACTTATTCTGTTTCCCGACGAGGGACATTGGATCCTGAAGCCTCAGAATTCAAAGTTTTGGTATGAGAACGTACTGCAGTGGTTTGATAAACACCTGAAGTAGCTTTATTCGGCTTTTTCAAGGGGTGGGACAACCGCAACGAAATCGTTAGCGAAGCGTTCGCCGTATCGGCCTAGTAACTCTTCAACGCGCTCAGCGCTTTTGGAGCGCACGACCAAGCCGGCATGATGCTTCTTCTTCACGCGGTAGACGATTTCCGGATCGTCATATGCTGACGTGTCAGGACTCTCTTGCTTAGCGAGCGAAAGAATGATTCCCGCATATTCCTTGCGCAACGGTTTGATGCGGGGGCGGCTTGAATCAGACACTTCCATGCGTGCCCATTCGCGCCAAAGGTTTAGACCGGAAGCGGCTTCAAGAACTTCCGCAATGTATGCTCCACCGACTCGCGCTGCCACCTCAAGAAAATAAAAGCGCCCGTCTGCTTCGCTCTTAATAAACTCTGCGTGGGTCGCGCCGCGTTTGAGACCCAAAGCCTTTATCACTTTTCGGTTGGCGGCAAGCAATTGCTTTTCATCAGCTGAGCCACGCGCGACGGTTCGGGACATATAGGCCCCACCAAGATGGGCCACCTGCATTGGCGGCCGTCCATATCTGTTCGTTCCGGCAAAGACGACGCGGCTGTTATCCACCAGCGAGTCAACGTGAAAGACCTCGCCCGGAATAAATCGCGCCAGCAGATAGTATGAACCTCGCTCACGCAGATTTTCACGCTCGTTCATCTGTTCAAACGTCTGCCAAACATCTTCGGTTGATTCCACTTTGCGAATTCCAATAGCGGAAACATCGGAGCGTGGCTTGATGATCCAGGGCAGGGGAACTCGCTCCATGAACTCGGTAATATCGGCCGGATGAATCAGGGGCACGAAATCCGGCACGTCAACGCCCGCTTCCTGAACAATCGTCGCCATCGCAAGTTTGTCCCGGAAATTTTTCGCGGTAGAGCTATCCATACCCGGCAAGCGGAAATGCTCCCGAATCAGTGCAGCCGTGACAACGTCAAACTCCTCCAAAGCAACGACGCGATCCGGTTTCACTTTTCGCGCGATATAAGAAACCAGGTCGATCATCAGCGGCGGGCCCGCATCGTTTGGTACTGCCACCAGGTCGTCGAGACTGTCACGAGGCCAGTCTTCCTTGAGCATCTTTTCTTTAGTGATCAGAACTACGTTACAGCCCTGGTTTTTACACTCGCGGATGAAGTCGCCGCCTTTAAAGTAGGTCGCGAGGCAAATGATATTCAGGGACCGTTGTGCAGAGTCGGACATGTAGCTGGTGGCGCAGTTTCAGTTGTTACCGAAGTCGCCCAATATAAACCTTTTGTGGAATCGCGGTCACCTGCTAAGGTATGCGGCGCCGATGGATCAATCTTAAAGGCTCATTCGAGCCTGGGGTTCAACCAGGTTCACCCGTCACAATTCGCGTCTACCCGATTATTGATCTCTAAACAATGATTTTTCGCGGACCCTTTCCCACTGTCGCCATACCGGAAATATCGGTAACTTCATTTGTATTGCAAAACGCCGCGGATCGCGGCAACAAGCCGGCGTTGATTGATGGTCCGACCGGTCGCGTACTTACTTACTCAGGACTAGTTGAATCCATCTCGAAGGTCGCTTCAAGTCTGGCCGAGCGCGGATTCAAGAAGGGCGAAGTGTTCGGCATTGCCAGCTCCAATCTGCCCGAATACGCGATCGCATTTCATGCTATAGCAACCCTCGGGGGAGTCTGCTCTCCCATCAATCCGCTCTACACCGAGCAGGAAATCGCTCATCAACTTAAGGACGCGGGCGCGCGTTTCCTGGTTACGCTCCCTGCTTGTTTGCCGAAGGTAGAAGCCGCGGGGCGTGAAGCAAATATTGAGGAACTGTTTGTTTTCGATGAGGGAACGGATGCGCCTGTTGACTCGAAAGCCACACCCTTTTCCTCTCTTCTGCAAGGCGACGGGAAAATTCCGCAGGTAACGATTAACACGCGCGAGGATCTGGTTGCCTTACCTTACTCGAGCGGCACCACCGGCCTGCCCAAAGGTGTCATGCTCACGCATCATAACCTCGTCGCCAACATGTGTCAGATGGAAGGCTTGAAATACTTTACGGTTGACGACACGTTAATCTGTATTCTGCCGCTCTTTCACATTTACGGTTTGGTCGTAGTTATGAACATGGGTCTCTACACCGGAGCAACAATCGTAACCATGCCGCGTTTCGAACTTGAGCCGTTCCTCCAAACGGTGCAGGACTACGGCGTAACGCTGGCCCACCTGGTACCGCCCGTTATCCTGGCACTGACCAAGCATCCGATTGTCGATAATTACCAACTCCCTAAACTGAAAACCATTTTTTCGGGCGCGGCGCCGCTTGATGAAAGCCTTACGCGCGCATGCATGACTCGCCTCAATTGCGACATTCGACAAGGGTACGGCATGACCGAGACCAGTCCGGTGACTCACTCTTCGCCACCCGAACGTGAAAAGGTCAAGTTTGGATCAGTTGGCGTGCCGGCTCCGAACACTGAATGCAAGGTCATAGATTTGGAAACCGGCGAAGCCCTGGGACCAAAGAAAGAAGGTGAAGTCTGCGTTCGCGGGCCACAGATCATGAAGGGCTATCTAAATCGGCCTGATGCCACTGCGGAAACAATAGACAGCGACGGTTGGCTGCACACCGGCGACATTGGTTATGCAGACGCGGATGGGCACTTCTACATCGTCGACCGCGCAAAGGAGCTTATCAAGTACAAGGGTTTCCAGGTGCCCCCTGCGGAGTTGGAGGCGATTCTCCTGACCCATCCCGAAGTAGCTGACGCTGCCGTGATTCCCTGCCCCGACGACGAGGCAGGTGAAGTTCCCAAGGCTTACGTTGTCTTAAAAGGAACTGCGACGCCGGAGGAGTTGATGAATTTCGTGGCCGGGAAGGTAGCGCCGTATAAGAAGATTCGCGGAGTCGAGTTTATTGACAAGATTCCCAAATCGCCGTCAGGCAAAATTTTGCGCCGCATGCTGGTGCAAACCGAACGCGAAAGGAAACGAACTTGAATCCTGAGACGATTTCGAGAGCAATCAAAAACTACTTCGAAGCTCTTCGCGCGATGGACCAACAAGCCTGGGTCAACACGTTTGCCGAAGACGCTATAAGCTACGACCCGGTGGGCGCCCCTCCAACAAGAGGTCATCAAAAACTAGGAGAGTTTTTCCAGACGATTACGGCGGCGTTCAAAGAGGTTGGACTCACGGAAGATCAGGTGTTCATTGCCGGCAACGGCGCGGCTGTAAAATGGACGGGACGCGGTGTAAGCAAACAAGGCCGCAAAGTCCACTTTGAAGGCATCGACGTCTTTGAGTTTAATGAGGCTGGGCGAATTCAAACGCTGCACGCTTATTGGAATCCGGCGGAGATGGTGGCGCAGCTTTAGCCCTGAAATAGACAGTAGTATAGTGATTGAGGGTCTTGTAAAAAATGCATTGCATCATTCAATGTCCCATCGTGGGTCCACGAATTCAGAGCCGGGAGCGATAGCGACCGGATTTAACGTTGCGGACGCATATTTTGGATGGAATCGGGCGACTCCAACTAGCTAATTTCTAGAGGATAATCCGGTCGCTATCGCTCCCGGCTCTGAATTCGTCGACCCACGATGGGAGTAGCTTTTGGGCAAAGCGATTGAAACGTATGCAGCGACCAGCCAAATCTTTACGAGTAGAAATTAACCCGCAGTGTTCATCCCTTCGCGCTCGGGATTCAAGGAGTGTGGTCACCATGTCAGTTTTTGATTTTAGGAGAACGTTAACTGGCAGCTTGCTGCTTCTGGTTCTGCTAACAGTTAGTTTGGCGCAGAAGCCCAGTCAACCCGATTGGGAAACCTTAAGACCGGAAGGCGAGGAGTTTACTGTTTTGCTGCCTAAGGGTTCGACTTTCGAGTCCGGGCAGGAGCTGTATCACAAGATGGAACTGAAGTCGCGACTTTACTTGTCGCAGGCGCAGGGCGGTCCAGTATTCGCTGTCGTGTCCTTGAGTGGAATCAAATCGAATCCGGCCATGTACACGGAGATGCAACGAGTTAACTCCTACGTGGATGCTTTCAAGAAGATTTTTGCGCCCAAGGTGCGGACCAGCAAGACGCCGGTTGCTCCGAAACTAACGCTGGTGGGCGAGAAAAACCTGTTCGGAAATGCTGGGCGCGAGTATCGCATGTCGCTCGGAGAGCTATCCGGAACAGTCAATGTCTTTGCCACACGAAAACGTTTTTATGCGCTCGTCTATCTCAACACTGCAAAAGACGAGGCTCTTCAAAATCAATTCTTAAGTTCATTTGTGTTGCCCGAGTTCGTTCCCAAACCGCCGGAACCAGTCGCTGTACAAACTCCAGCGAACGCCCCGGAGGAGGCAAAGCCAGCGAAGCAAAATGCTGATGCGCCGGGCACAGAGGCCTCGGCCAATGCCGCAACTTCAACTGAGCCGAAGCTCGAAGAAGTTGATCATAGTGCGGCGAATGACAAGCGCCGTGCTGTGTCCGGTGGCGTCCTTAACGGGAGAGCGATTGTTTTACCTAAGCCGGAACATCCGGCGAATGCTCGCGAAGTATCAGGGCAGGTTGTGGTCAGAGTAATGGTCGACGAGTTGGGCAATGTAATAGAGGCAAAAGCCGTGTCCGGACATCAATTGTTCCATCAGACAGCGGTAAGCGCTGCAATGCAGGCGAAGTTCAATCCAACGTTGCTTATGGGAGAACCGGTAAAGGTCAATGGCTTGATCCTCTACAACTTCGTGAAACAGTAATTGCCGAGTGCAGTTCGACCTTGCGCATGAACAGATCATTGCAGCGACTGGATTCAGTCCATCAAAAACTTATTGCCGCCATTTCACCGCTTGATTCAAAAGCCTTTTCTGCGCGACCGTCAGAAGGTGAGTGGAGCGTTGCCGAAATAGTTCAGCATTTGTGCCTCGTTGAAGAGCGGGTCGTCAAGGATCTTGAACGTGCCCTCGCCAAAGAACCTCAACGCGTCGCTTTGTTACGTCGCTTCGTTCCGACTTTCATCGTCTCGAACAGACTTCTTCGAGTTAAAGCCCCCAAGGCGATGAATCCAATTGAAGTGCCGGAGAAGAGTGCCCTGATCGAAAACTTCAATCGCGCACGCGCAAGTCTGAAAGCGTTGTGCGAAACCAATGGTAAGGATCGATTCAAGCACATCATATTCAGGCACCCTTTTCTAGGAGAGATTGACGGCTTAGCTACTGTGTCGTTCGTCGGTTATCACGAGCAGCGTCACTTCAAACAGATCCGTGAAGTGTTGCAGCGAATCGGCTCCCAAGGCCACCCAAACACCAACTGATTTGGCAGTAGGGGTACTAAGCTGGATTTCTCTGTGCAACCTTCGTGCTCTCTGTGACTCTGTGGTGAGTATTCTTTCAGATTCGTTCACCACAGAGACACAGAGGACACACAAAGATTGCTCAGAGTAAGGCTGAATTTAGGACACTACCTGATTTAGCATTAAGCTTGACGGCAATCTCTGCCCGTTCT
This sequence comes from Pyrinomonadaceae bacterium, assembly GCA_963728625.1. Lineage (GTDB taxonomy): Bacteria > Acidobacteriota > Blastocatellia > Pyrinomonadales > Pyrinomonadaceae > PSRF01. The sequence continues at coordinate 79,823 of CAVSKU010000010.1, read as the reverse complement.
ATCTTCGCTCGAATTAAAGAATAGCTTGCAAAAAGGTTTGGATGTCGGCTACTGCAGCACCTTCAACTCCAGCCTGGGCCATTCCGGAATACCTGGAAGTCCGGGACAATCATTTAACGATTAACGGCGCCAATGCGTTGGAGCTCATTCGCGAATTCGATTCCCCGCTCTTTGTTTTTTCGGCTCCACGTATCAAGTCCAATATTGAACGACTAAGACGCGCCGCCGCATCCGTTAGACATCCCATCCGCTTTTTCTACGCCTCGAAGGCCAATTCCAACATGGCCGTACTCAAGACAGTGCTGGAGGCAGGCATCGATGTTGAGGTCAACAGCGGCGGTGAACTCTTCAAAGCGTTGCGAATCGGTTTCCGTCCGGACCAGATCATCTTTAATGGCACAAGCAAAAGCGCCAGTGAGCTTGACGACGCAGTCGGTGCCGGCATCTACGCAATAAACGTCGATTCTATTTACGAGATTAGGCTGGTCGAGGAGGCGGTACGCCGCGTTGGTACCAGGGATGGCGCGCCGCAAAAGCCGGCCAGGGTTGCGTTGCGGCTTGTGCCTGAAATAGGCACGCGGTCACATCTCGGTTTGCAGACCGCTTTGTTGACTTCAAAGTTTGGCATTTCCTCTTCTGAAGTGCTGGAAGCTTTCCGGCGCGGTTTACAGAACCCCGAGCTGATCCACGTTTGCGGTATTCACATCCACGTCGGTTCACAAACTCCTGACGTTGAACCGTTCGCCGAAGCCTTTCGCAGCATGTGGGAACACCTGGTCACAATCCATCGTGAGACTGGGCACGTACTCGAGCACATCAATCTTGGTGGCGGGATTCCTGTGAATTATCTGCGGGACCGTTCTCAGGCGGAACAACTCCCGGAACATGAGCGCGACATGTTGGGAGCGGATCTCGAGCCGGCGGTGGTGCTGGCAGAGGCTTTACGGGTTGCGCGTGAGTCGGCCCGTGACGCCGATGCAGAGCATCTACTTAACCAAACAACGATTCTTCTCGAACCCGGACGGAGTGTTATTGCCGACAGCGGACTCGTACTGACGACGGTTCTCAACATGAAGCAACGGCCTGAAACTGGTGACGTGTGGCTGTTGACCGATGCGGGTTACAACATCATGCTGTCAATGAACAATTACAAGTGGTACTACCACACAGTCTCTGCCACGCGCGCGGGCGAGCCTCATGAAAGTAGCTACAAAGTTGCTGGCCCGCTTTGTGATTCGGGTGACGTCTATTTCGACATTGAACGATGCGGTCGCTTGCCTGATTACAGGATGCTGCCGGCGAATGTTCAGCCTGGAGAGGTGCTGGCCCTGCTAAACTCAGGCGCCTATTCGTTAGCGCAGATGTTTCATTACAACGGCCGCCCGCTGCCGGCAGCGGTGATGGTGAACGAAAAAGGCGAGCCTGAACTGATTCGCCGCCGGGATACGTACGAAGACCTGGTGATCAATGACGTCTGGTGATTTTTTTGAGTCCAAAGTCCAAAGTCCAAGGTCCAAAGTCAGCCTGCCGCCAATTGACCGCTAAACTTTCACCCTCTTTCTAAGAAGGGGCTAATTCTCATGAGGGTCAAGAAGTTTGAGGAACTTGAAGCGTGGAAAAAGGCTAGAGCGTTATCCAATAGAGTTTATCAGGCAAGCGCAACCAGCGGCTTCACAAGAGACTTTGGTTTGAAGGACCAGATCCGACGGGCTGCGATTTCAATACTCTCTAATATTGCTGAGGGGTTCGAACGAGGGGGAGATAAGGAATTCTTACAGTTTCTGGCGGTTGCGAAAGGATCTTGCGGCGAGGTTCGGGCGCAGCTCTATATTGCTCTGGATCAGGGCTACATCTCCCAGAATTTGTTTGAAGAATTGTCGAACAATGTAAGTGAGATTGGTCGAATGATCTCCGGCCTTATGAAGTATCTGAGTATGTCAGAACTTAAAGGAAGCAAATACCGTTAGGCGAACAACTTTGGACTTTAGACTTTGGACTTTGGACAATGACCTATGTCTACCACTCATGAACACTTAATCCGCGGGCTTGGCCCTTTGGCCGCCATTTCCGTTAACGTCGGCAACATCATCGGTACGGGCATCTTTCTCAAAGCTCGGGTGATGACCTGCAACGTGGGAACTCCCGGGCGAGTAATTCTCGTCTGGGTCGTCGCTGGTCTGTTGGCACTGGCCGGTGCTTTAACCTACGCCGAGTTGACCACCATGCGGCCGCACGCCGGCGCTGAATTCGTGATCACGAAAGACGCCTACGGCCGCATCTGGGGATTTCTTAACGGCTGGTCCCAGATCCTGGTGTCGCGCACTGCTTCCGCCGCCGCACTCGCGGTCGGCTTCGCAATCTTCATGAATGATTTGCTCGGGGGAAAACTTGGCGCGGTGTATTTCCACTTCCCGGTGTTCGGCTATGAAATACCCTTCGGCACGCTGCAGGTAGTGGCGCTGGTCACCCTTGCCGTTACTACTTTGATCAATTGCGCTGCGGTCAGTGTCAGCGGAAACGTTGCCACCTTCGTCACCATTTTAAAAGTGCTGGTGGTGCTCGGAGTTGGAATCGCAGCATTCTTTTATCAGGATGGCAGTTGGGGCAACCTCTCCATGGCCAACACGGGCGGAACGTGTGAAGACGTAGCGGTAACGGGCGCGGGTTTTTCGGGTTTCGCTGCCGCGATGCTGGGAGCGCTTTGGGCTTATGACGGTTGGAACAATGTTTCCTACATGGCGGGCGAGGTAAAACATCCCGAACGCAATCTGCCACTCGCTCTAATCGGCAGCATGATTATTATCATTTTCCTCTACGTGATCGTTAACGTTAGTTATTACTACGTAATGACCCCAACTGAAATCGCCAGCGTCTTAGCGACTTCATCGGTGGCGGCGGAATCAATTGGGCGCGTGCTTGGGCCCTTGGCCGTAACCCTGATGGCAGCAGTGATGATGCTTTCGTCATGGGGTTCATTGCAGACGTCGATTTTGGGCACAGCTCGTATTCCTTTCGCCATGGCCCGTGACGGCGTCTTCTTTCAAAGCCTCGCTAAGGTCTCACGTAGCACAAAAGTGCCGATCATTTCGCTGATCGTACAAGGCATCTGGGCGGGAATCCTCGCGTTGTCAGGTTCGTTTGATCAACTCACTGATTTGGCGATCTTTGCCTTCTGGCTTTTCTACGGGATGGTGGTTGCTTCGGTGTTTGTCTTTCGCAAGCGCGAACCTGATGCACCACGACCGTACCGGACGTGGGGCTATCCCGTCGTGCCGGCAATCTTTGTGCTTCTGACCATCTATCTAATCGTGTTTACGATAAAGGATGCGCCGGTTCAGTCGTTGATTGGACTGAGCCTGATCCTGGCGGGGCTGCCATTCTATTTTTACTTCTCGCGGAAGAATCCGGAAGTCAAATAATATAGCTAACAAAGACGTAGGGGCACGGCATGCCGTGCCCCAAAATCCTGCGTACTACTCTGAGGGTTAAAGCCCTTGCCTACCGCAAAACTACTTTCGCACTACTTGAATCAGCGGGGTGGGTAAACCCTCACTTGTCGCCAGCAGCGCCTTTCCATCCAGCCGGTAGGTAACAGCCTCTCCCTGCTTGCGTTTTCCAAGGTAGACGGTTGTCAAAGGCTGTTTCCACACTTCGTTGAAAGGCGTCCCCGCGCCTGGCAAGACAAGTTCGTAACCCTGAAATAGATCACAAAGCGCCACTCGTTGCCCATCCGGCGATATCGCTCCGCCAGTGATTATTCCTCCGAATAGACTATTGATCTGGAGTTCCCCAAACGGGTCAGTGTGATAGTGGAAGCTGTCGACTGCATCGAATCAGCTTCGTAGACAACCGGATTCTCAAAAGCGACCTTCGTGACGAGATAGATCCTCCCGCTCACGGGGTGTACCAGCAACGCCTCAGTATCATGTGAACCGTCAGGAAAACGTAGACGAATAGCTTCCGCTGGTTCGGTGGTGAGCGGCTTGAGCTTTGTCGAAGCCGCGCTGCCGGCGTCAATGGTTGGCTCAGGGAAACGGTAGACAATCATTACGTCGCGCGCGCCCGAGTTGTTTCCGATATCGCCGATATACAAATAGCTAACGCCGCTCTTTGGGCCGGGGCCCGTGGCGATATCTTCCCAATCCTGTGAACGGGCGCCGCTAACCTGCCACACGCCGCGGCGAGCACCTCTCTCGTCAAAGGCGTAAATGAACGAACCATTGTCAGAGTCGTTATGAGTCCAATAATTTCCCGGTGCAGTGCGTGATGCTGCAAGTCCACTACTCTCTGCGACAGCTCGCTCTTCCAAATCTGCCAGTTTAATAGGGGGGCCGTAAGTCTCCGAGGTAGTTGGTATCGGTCGGGTGGGAGTCTTGCCTTTGCCTTTCTTCTGCGCGGGTTCGCCGAGCGCGTTCGCAGGCAGCGAAGCTCGTTGGCATGCTGACAGCACCGTTACCAAACAAATCAGCAGAATTAATAATTTACACCGTTTCATAACGTCTTAACGTCCTCGAGCTTTTTCGGTTAACGCCTCGCGTGCGACTTCTTTGTCATCGAAGTGAAAAACTTCGCGGCCGAGAATTTGATAATCCTCGTGCCCCTTACCGGCAATTAGCACCAGATCGTTTTGACGCGCACTGGAGATGGCCTCATGAATGGCCTCCCGGCGGTCGGCGATTTTTTGATACGGCTTTCCTGTCTCTTTGAGTCCCGCTTCGGCGTCGGCCAGTATCTGCTCCGGATCTTCAGTTCTCGGATTGTCGGAAGTTAATATGACTACGTCGCTTAAACTTCCCGCTGCCTGGCCCATGGGGGCGCGTTTTGAACGATCTCTATCTCCGCCACAACCAAACACTGTGATAATTCGTCCGCTCGTGACCTCTCGGGCCGTGCGCAGTACATTCAGCAACGCGTCGTCGCTGTGAGCATAGTCAACTACCACGGCGAAGTCCCCATCGTGCGCAACTCTTTCAAACCGGCCCGGCGCGCCGGTGCATTTGCTGAGCGCGCGCGTGATAACCTCGAGGTCATATCCCAAAGCCAGGCCGGAGGCGACTGCCGCGAGTGTATTGTAAATGTGGGGTGGACCGACGAGTGGCGAATGAAACTCAGTTAAGCCGGCAGGAGTGTTCAGGGTAAAGCGCATGCCGTTGAGCGAAAACTCAGCATCTCTCGCGGTGATTTCCGCCTCTCCTTTTACAGCATACCGAACCACGCGCAGTCCTTCCTTTTCCAGACGATTCGCGAGCTCAACTCCATGGGAGTCGTCAACATTGATGACCGAGATTCGAGGCCGCGAGCCCAGACGTCCGTCAAACAATCTCTGTTTGGCGTACCAGTAATTCTCCATCGTCTTGTGATAGTCGAGATGATCGCGCGTAAGATTCGAGAAGACGGCGACCGCATACTCAAGGCTGTCACAGCGGTGAAAATCCATGGCTTGCGACGAACATTCCATCACCGCAGTCTTACAGCCAACAGCCACAGCCTGGCGTAGCAAGCGCTGCATGTCCGTGGCTTCAGGCGTAGTGCGTTCAGCTTTGCGACGCTCGGCGCCCAGACGGTATTCGACCGTCCCAGTCATCGCCACGGGCTCGCCTGCTGCCTCAGGGATAGAAGCAATGAGATACGCGGTGGTCGTTTTTCCGTTCGTGCCGGTAATACCGACCAGGTTTAACTCGCGCGACGGATGATGGTGAACTTCCGCTGCAGCTAGCGCCATTGCCCGGCGAACGTTTTCGACCTGAATCCAGGCGGCGGGGGCATGGCCCCTTCCTGACTGCGATTGATTCACAGCCTTGGAGGGCTCTGCGGTTGAGACCGTTGCGGGCTCAAGTTCGGAGATCACGCCGATGGCGCCCTGCGCAATCACCTGGGGAATAAACTTGTGAGCATCGAACAGATCGCCGCGTACCGCGACGAACAATGAACCGTCCTTCGCATGCCGCGAATCGTGAGTGACGTCGGTGACTGGCAGTCTGCCTTCGCCCTGGAGCTTACCCTCCACTACACGCGCAATTTGTTCAAGAGTTACGGGTTGATTGGTTGCGGACATTTTCGGTGGATTCTACGCAGACAGTAAGCGAAAGTCACACGAGGCACACGAGCACACTTATCGGGCATCGGAAAAGGCAATAGTGTCTTAAGCGATTGTCTCTGTGCTTACTCGGTGATCTTTGTGTCTCCGTGGTTAGTGGTGGTAGGGCTTTGATTCACCAAAGAGTCGCAGAGAACACAAAGGTTGCACAGAGAAGACCCCAAACTGAAACACTACCGAAAAGAGAAGAAGCTTGCGAGCCGATGAGTAAACAATTACGATTCGTTCCTCGCTTACCAATCAATGGTGAATTGAAGATCATGACGAAACTATCACTCGTTCTAACGCTTGCCGCCATGCTGCTCATTTCCTCTGGCCAAACTCCTACGACAACCTCCACGCCGGACTTCGATCTCCTGATCACGAACGGAACGATCGTGGATGGCTCCGGCGGGGCCGGTTACAAAGCCGACGTAGCGATCAAAGGCGATCGCATCATTCGCATTGGCAACTTGCGGAGCACAACTGCCACTCGAGTGATCGACGCTGCGGGCCTGGTCGTAGCTCCCGGCTTTATTGACATGCTGGGACAGTCGGAAAGTTTTGTGCTCATCGACCCACGCGCAATGAGCAAGGTCATGCAGGGAGTAACAACAGAGGTCACCGGCGAAGGCGAGTCGATCGCTCCCATGAACGAAAGACTGATTAAGGAGCAGGAAGAATTCAACCGGCGTTTTAACCTGTCTATCGACTGGCACAGTCTGGCTGATTATTTCCTTCGGCTTGAGCGGCAAGGCACTGGCGTTAACCTCGCAACCTTTGTTGGAGCGACTCAGGTGAGAGCGTATGTCATTGGTTTCGATAATAGACCGCCAACCGCCGCTGAACTTGAGCAGATGAAGGAGCTGGTCGCCACCGCAATGAAAGATGGCGCGCTCGGTCTATCTACTTCCTTGCAGTATGTGCCCGCTCGTTTCGCCAAGACCGATGAACTGGTGGAGCTCGCAAAAGTTGCCAAGCAATACGGCGGCATCTATGCCACCCATCAACGCAGCGAAGCAAATGCCCTCGATGAATCACTCGCTGAAGTCTTCGACATTGCGAAGCGAGCGCGAGTTCCGGTCGAAATCTGGCATTTGAAAACTGCGTATAAAAAGAACTGGGGACGCATGCCGGAAGTGCTGGCGAAAATCAGACGCGCGCGCGCCCAGGGGCTGGACATCACCGCGGATATTTATCCATACATTGCGGGTTCGACTTCGCTCAGTGCCTGTCTACCGCCCTGGATTCTTGAGGGCGGGGTCGAAAAAATGCTTTCTCGCCTGCGCGATGCCCGCATTCGTCAACATTTGAAAAAGGAGATCTCTACGGACTCACGAGAATGGGAGAATATTTACCTCGGCAGTGGCGGCGCCGGCGGCGTATTGATTGGTTCAGTCGTGAACCGGTCACTGGAATCGAACCAGGGCAAGCGACTCTCGCAAATTGCCGCAGAGCAAAATAAAGATCCACTCGATGCATTGTTTGATCTGATTTTGGCCGACAACGGTCAGACGAGCGCCATCTACTTCATGATGAGCGAGGCTGACATGCGCGCGGCCATGCGCGCGCCATTCGTAAGCTTCTGCACTGACAGTGGCGCGCGCGCGACGGACGGGCCTTTGTCGAGCGCCAAGTCGCATCCGCGAGGTTGGGGTAGTTATCCCAGAATCCTGGGTCTCTATGTGCGCGACGAAAAGATTCTTAGTCTCCCGCAAGCCATCCACAAAATGACCGGCATGCCGGCGGCTCGGGTTGGCTTGCGCGAGCGTGGGTTGTTGCGCGCCGGCTACTTCGCAGACATAACCATTTTCGATCCCCAACGCGTGAATGATCGCGCGACATTCGAGTTACCTAATCAGTATCCCGACGGAATCAAATACGTAGTGACCAATGGTCAACTGAGCGTCGACAACGGTAAACGAACCAGTGCGCTTGCGGGTAAGGTTCTACGAGGACCGGGCTACAAGCCGTAATACATGTCCAATGTCTAATGTCCAAGCTCCGAATTAGCTTAAGTAGTTCAGAGTACAAGCTTCAGCTTGCCGCCTCCGCGCGCAATCAACCTGAAGGTTGTACTCTGAACCCCTTCCAGGACTTTGGACTTTAGACTTTCTTAGATTGATTGAGTAATCCGTCGATAGTCGGCTTCGTTCCACGCCCTCATCGTCTCAGTTTGCACGTTGCCTTGCGAACCGAGTGTCAGCAACGCCCGGGCGACTGAGTCATCATCCTGTCCTTCAATCACGCATAGCAGGTCGTAACGCCCCATCATCAGATAAGTGTCTTTGATTTCCACTCCCATCTTCTTAAAAGCCTCGCGGCCGGAGTCTAACCGGCTGGGACTATCCTTAACAGCCGCAACGCCCTGTTGAGTCCACTTGAGTAGAGTTATGTAGGTTGGCATTTCTCGTCTCCTTTCATAGTTTGTCCAAAGTCCAATGTCCAAAGTCCAAGGTCGAATTCGGCTCAAATAGTTCAGAGTACAAGCTTCAGCTTGCTGCCTCCGCGAACAATCAACCTAAAGGTTGTACTCTGAACCTTCTCCGGACTTTGGACTTGGACTTTGGACATTATTCCCAAATCGACTATGAATACAACCTCGGTGTACTCTTGCAGACACAAACGGAGAAACGACCTTGTCGCTAATGTTGCAAGAGATCGCGGAACAGCCCGCGGCACTGGCTCGCACCATTGAAGCTGAACGCCAAAAGATTTCCCGGCTGGGAACCTTTCTCAACGCTCGTGGAATTGAACTAATCGTTCTTGTCGCCCGCGGGAGCTCTGATAACGCTGCACTCTTCGGCCGGTATCTACTTGAAATCACCACCGGCATCCCCGTTTCCCTTTCCGCGCCCTCTGTTCACACGCTCTATCGCGCACGATTAAATCTCAAACGTGCGTTAGTCATCGGCGTGTCGCAATCGGGTGAAGGAGAAGATATCAATCAGGTTTTAGAGAACGCTCGTCGTGGCGGCGCTTACACTATCGGCATTACAAATGAGGCCAATTCACCGATGGTGGCCTTTGTCGATGAAACTCTCTTGATGCATGGCGGGCGTGAGCGAGCGGTTGCGGCTACCAAAACGTTCACGGGCCAGATGATGCTCTTTTATATGCTTGCAGCCGCACTGGCAGATGGTCCTCAGCCCTGGTCCTGCGACGCGATTCCCGAATTCGCTAACCGCGCCCTTGAGCAACAGCCAGCGATCCTCGAACTGGTTCAACGTTACGTCTTCATGGAGAATTGCGTGGTCGTTGGACGAGGGTTGGCCTATGCAAACGCGTATGAGCTCGCGCTGAAATTAATGGAGACCTGCTATGTAGTAGCTGAACGGTTTTCTTCGGCAGACTTTCTCCACGGGCCAGTCGCTATGGTGGAACGCCACTTTCCAGTGATCCTCTTTGCTCCGCCGGGCGTGATGTTAGCTGGTGTGAAGGCTCTAATCGGACGTTTGCGTGAGTTGCGCGCGGACACCCTGGTGCTCACCAGCGACTTGGAAGCTGCGGCAGATTGTTCGCGTTCCATTATCATGCCCAAAGAGATTGATGAATTTGTAGCGCCGATTCCTTATATAATCCCCGGGCAATTATTCGCGGCGCTCCTGGCAGACGCTAAAGGGCTGAATCCAGATCAACCCCGCTCGTTATCAAAGGTGACCAGGACGGTGTAACGCAAATTGTTAGTTTGCCGCCTTGACTGCGACCCGCTAAGACAGAGTTAACGCAAACAGTTTGCGTTAACAGGAGAACCCGACATGGAAATCGAACTGATGGATTTGTCAGCCGGCCCTGTTTACGCGCAGGTGCGTGAACAGATTGAAAATAAGATCAATGATAAAGCAGTTTCGACTGGAGAAATTCTTCCGTCCCCCGCGGCGTTAGCGCAAAAGCTGTCCGTGGATAAAGGAGAAGTGCAACGCGCATATTTCGAACTCGAACACTCGGGTCTGATTAAAAAGGAAACTGGGAAAGACTTCCTCGGCCACCAAAAAATAACCTACCGGGTTGCATGACCGTCTTGACAAATTCGCCAGTCAATTTAGTGAAGCTCCCCTCTATGACGAAATCACAATGCGCGTGTTATCCTTTTTGGCTGCCATAGGTTCGTAATTTAGCGCTGTGCGAAAGTGGCGGAATTGGCAGACGCGCCAGACTTAGGATCTGGTACCGAAAGGTGTGGGGGTTCGAGTCCCCCCTTTCGCACCAAATGCGTTAGTGGTCAGTTGTTCGTTGTCAGTTGTACTCAACTGGATAAGGACATCAACTGACAACGGACTACGGACAAAACATACTCTATTTCAGAAAGGTCGCCCGTTGAGTGTTACTCATTGCAACGGGCGCTTCAGTTTAATGAAGACAGAAGTTTTGGATGTCTCCCCAACTCGCAAAGAGATAAAGATCGAAATCGAACCCGCACTTATCCGTGAAGCTTTCGACCGGATCAGCGATCGATATGCGAAGCAAGCGCGCGTTCCCGGTTTTCGTCCCGGCCATGCCCCGCGTTCGGTAGTACGAACTCGCTTCAAGAGCGAAATCCGCGCCGATGCCTTGCAGGAGTTAGTGCCTGACGCCGTCAATGCGGCCATCAGTGAACATGCGCCCAGTGCCATTGGCCAACCAGACGTGGAAATGGACAGCTCGGAAGCACTTGAGAAATTTGGCGAACAACCGATTTCAGTTCGAGTCATGGTGGAAGTGCTTCCGCACGTGGAACTGAAGAACTACAGGGGCATCGAGGTGGGCCGTCAAACCCGCCCGGTCACCGACGTAGATGTCGACGAAATGATTGAAGCACTGCGGGAGTCGTCTGCATCAATGCAACCGGTGGAAGATCGCGCCGCAGCTATCGGTGACACTGTGACTATTAATGTGCAGGGTAAGTTCGTGGATCAGCCGGAAGAAGAAGAGATAAAAGCTGATGACGTTGAAGTGACCCTGGGGGCAAAGGGTGTTCAGCCTGAATTTACCGATAGTCTTTCGGGTGTTAAAGCTGACGACGAACGAACTTTCACGGTTAATTATCCCGAGGATTTTTCGTCTAAGGGATTAGCCGGTAAAAAAGTGGAATACGCGGCCAAGGTCACGGCGGTACGTGTCAAAGAGTTGCCGGAAGTGGACGACGAATGGGCCAGGAGTCTCGGAGAAGAATTTGATTCAACTGCCACCCTGCGAGCAAAGGTTCGAGAAGATCTGGAGAAACGAGCGGGATTCGAGGCCGACCACCGGTTGCGCTCCGAAGTATTACGAAAACTTTTGGACGACCATCAGTTTGAAGCGCCGCAGAGCTTAATCGATCAGCAGACGAGTTTCCGGCTCGAAGGTGTGATGCGCGACATGATCAGCAGAGGAGTCGATCCTCGTCAGCAGGAGATCAATTGGGAAGGTGCTCGCGAAGAAATGAAGAGCCAGGCAGAGGAGGATGTACGCGGCTCTCTGCTGCTGGAACGCATCGCCGAACAGGAGAAGATTGATGTTTCTCACGATGAAATTGAAGCTGAGATCGAAGCGATCTCCAGGAGCTCGCGACAGCCGGTAGCGCAGGTGCGCAGCGTCTTGACAAAGGAAGGAGGCGAACGTAGCATCGCGAACAGATTGCGCAATCGCAAAGCGCTGGATTTGTTAGTTGAAAACGCACGAATAACAGACGAAGAATGGCGTGAAGAAAGACAAAGGATGAAGGATGAAGGATGAAGGGTGAATAAGAGAAGAGGCTCGGCTTCTAAACTTTTTCATCCTTCATATTTCATCCTTCATCCTTTTGTTTTTTCGCGGCTCAAGAGAGGTTAACCAAAACATGGCCCTGGTTCCTATGGTTGTCGAGCAAACCTCGCGTGGCGAGCGTGCTTTTGACATCTACTCCCGACTTCTCAAAGACAACATTATTTTTTTAGGCACACCGATCGACGATCAAATCGCTAATCTGATCGTCGCCCAACTGCTTTTCCTTGAAGCTGAGGATCCTGAGAAGGACATCAATATCTACATCAATTCGCCGGGCGGTTCCATCACCGCCGGCATGGCCGTGTATGACACGATGCAGTTCATTCGTCCGGATGTGACCACGATCTGCGTCGGTCAGTGTGCCTCAATGGGCGCCCTGCTGCTGGCTGCCGGCGCAAAAGGCAAGCGCTTTGCACTGCCAAACTCTCGCATTCTCATCCATCAACCCACAGGGGGTTCGCAAGGTCAGGCAACCGACATTCGCATCCAGGCGGAAGAGATCCTTCGGATGCGTGAGCTCACTTCGCAAATCATCGCCAAGCACACCGGTCAATCGTATGAAACGGTGGAGCGCGACGTCGAACGCGATAAAATAATGTCTGCCGCCCAGGCGAAGGAATATGGTTTAATAGACGAGGTGATCGCGCACCGAGAATAGCCTCCCACGATTGGAGAGTCCGATGATTGCAAAGATGAAGGCTCGCGGTTTTAGTTGCTCATTTTGCGGACGATCAAAGGGCGAGGTAGCAAACATCGTTTCCGGAACGCCCCAACGCGCTCCCGGAGTTCCCAAACAAATGATCGGCAAGAGCGCTTTTATCTGCAACGAATGTGTTGAGCGCTATCGTGCAATGGTCACCGGCCCCGAATTGTCCGGAAGCTCCGCCGTTATCTCAAAGTAATACTGACGATCCGTAGCTCGAGGAGATCCCCTACTTTATGGTTAGACGAACCGACGACACGCTGCGCTGCTCCTTCTGTGGTAAGTCGCAGAACGAAGTAAAAAAACTCATTGCCGGTCCAACCGTCTACATCTGCAATGAGTGCATCGACATTTGCAATGAGATTATTACCGACGATCAGCAAGCCGAATCCGTAGCGACCCGACCTCCCCTGCCAAAGCCCGGTGAGATAAAAAACTTCCTCGACGAATATGTAATCGGTCAGGACGAAACAAAGAAACGCCTCGCGGTCGCTGTTTACCAGCACTACAAGCGAATCGAGCTGGGACGCCGTCGTTCGGAAGTTGAAATTCAAAAAGCAAACATTCTTTTGATCGGGCCTACCGGGACCGGCAAAACGCTGCTCGCGCAAACTCTGGCGCGCATGCTCAGTGTGCCCTTCACCATAGTCGACGCTACCACGCTTACGGAGGCAGGTTACGTCGGTGAAGACGTTGAAAACATCATCCTGAAACTGCTGCAAGCTGCAAACGGCGATGTCGAGCGAGCGCAGCAAGGGATCATCTACATTGATGAAGTCGATAAGATTTGTCGTAAGGACGAAAACCCGTCAATCACCCGCGACGTTTCCGGCGAGGGTGTGCAGCAGGCTTTGTTGAAAATACTCGAAGGCACCATCGCAAACGTCCCACCCCAGGGCGGACGGAAACACCCGCATCAGGAGTTCTTCCCGATAGACACTTCCAACATCCTTTTTATTTGCGGCGGCGCCTTTGTAGGGTTGGAGAAAGTCATCGAGCGGCGCCTGCGCAACAAGTCGCTAGGTTTTCAAGCTGAAGTCAAGAGTGGCAGCCATCGTCATGCGGAAGCGCTCGCGGCGGTGCAGCCCGAGGATTTGATTCGCTTTGGCTTGATTCCCGAATTTGTCGGTCGCCTCCCGGTTTGCGGCGTGCTCCATGAGCTTGATGAAGGCGCGCTGATTAAGATTCTGACCGAACCGAAGAACGCGTTGGTTAAGCAGTATCAGAAGAAGTTTGACTTTGACAACGTGAAGCTGAAGTTTACTGAGGATTCTTTGAAATCAGTCGCTCGTCAGGCGGTGGAACGTAAAGTCGGCGCACGCGGGTTAATGATGATTCTCGAAGAGTTGCTATTAGACGCGATGTACACCCTGCCTTCGCAAAAACGCGTAAAAGAGTTTGTAATCACCAGCGAAATGGTGGAACGGCGACGCGCCATTCCTGGCGAAGGGCTGACCGGAATCGACGGCGCTGCTGCCTAATCAACTCTGAACTCCACTCGAATAACCCAATGTGGCGCGCATTGGGGAAATGATTTACAATTGGATGTCTTTAAGGGCGAGACGGCAATTTCAGCGGCTCGCCCTTATTGCAAACGGTCAGACTAAATAGTCAATAAAGGAATTATGGAAGAATACTCAGATCGTGCACCTGCCGACGTTGCCTGGTATCCAATGGTGCCTATTCGCGACGTCGTGATTTTCCCCTTCACTAAGGTCGCTTTCAAAATCGGACGACAGGGGTCAGTGCGCGCTCTTGAGCAAGCTCTCGCTGCCGATCGCACTATTTTTCTGGCCACGCAGCATGACGCCACCGTTGACGAGCCGTCGCCCGAGCAGATCTACGGCGTAGGCACTTTGGGTCGCATTCTGCAATCTCAAAAACAGGAAAACGGCCAAATCAAAGTCGTCGTCGAGGGTCGCGAACGCGCGACTACCGTGCGTGTCGAAAACACCGATGGCGCTTTCATGGCACTGGTAAAGCGGGCGCCCGTAGTAAATGAAGATGGTCCCCGCCTCGATGCTCTGGTCCAAAAGATCGGGCAACTCGTCGAGCAGCACCTCCGGCTCGCGCCGGAAAGCCAAACAGATGCGCTGCAGACAGCATTGCGCAACCAGAATCCTTCTCATCTGGCGGATGCGCTTGCATCCCAATTACGTATCACTGTCGAAGACAAGCAAGGCTTGCTGGAGTTGTTTTCCTCCCACGCCCGCTTGCAACGTTTGATTGAATTGCTGGAACTGGAAATTGAGAAGCGCCAGCTTGATCGCTCGATTCAAACACGCGTGAAGCGTCAGATGGAGAAGGCGCAGAAAGAGTACTACCTCAACGAGCAGATCAAGGCGATCCACAAAGAACTGGGCCGCAAAGATGAAAAGGCCGAGCTCGAAGAGCTGAAAAAGAAGATCGAAGAAGTCGGCATGACCGAGGAAGCCAAGCAGAAAGCGATGCAGGAGCTGCACCGTCTCGAGGCAATGCCTCCAATGTCTGCTGAAGGGACTGTGTCCCGAACCTATATCGACTGGCTGGTCAGTGTGCCCTGGAAGCAAAAGAGTAAAGAGATCAAGGACCTTTCAAAGGCTGAAGAGGTACTAAACGAAGATCACTTTGGCTTGGAAAAAATCAAGGAACGCATCCTTGAATACCTCGCCGTTCGGCAACTCGTTAAGAATCCGAAGGGTTCGATTCTCTGTTTTGTGGGACCTCCGGGAGTCGGTAAGACGAGCCTGGGCAAATCAATCGCTCGTGCGACCGGTCGCAAATTCGTTCGACTATCACTTGGCGGGGTTCGCGATGAAGCAGAAATTCGCGGGCATCGGCGCACCTACATTGGCGCGCTGCCCGGCCAGATCATCCAGATGATGAAGAAGGCCGGCACTGTGAACCCTGTCTTATTGCTGGACGAGGTGGACAAACTGGGAGCGGACTTCCGCGGCGACCCGAGCTCGGCGTTGCTTGAAGTGCTCGACCCTGAACAAAACCACACTTTCCAGGATCACTATCTTGATGTTGAGTACGATCTTTCAAAAGTATTCTTCATAGCAACTTCAAACGTGTTGCACACGATTCCGCCGGCATTGCAGGACCGCTTGGAGATTCTTCGTCTATCCGGATACACCGAACGCGAAAAACTCGAAATCGCCAAACGTCACCTTGTGCCCAAGCAGGCAGAGGCCAATGGATTGAAGCCCGAGCAGCTTGATTTCACCGACGAAGGTTTGTTGGAGATTATTCGTCACTATACTCGCGAAGCCGGCGTACGCAATCTCGAGCGCGAAGTCGGATCCTGTTGCCGCAAACTCGCGCGTCGTTTTGTTTCAGAAAATGTTGCCGACGATTTCAAAGACTCCATCGATGCTGAGCGCGTGCGCGAAATGCTGGGACCGATCAAGTTTCGTCAGCAGGCAGTTGCTGCTGAGAGTGAAGTTGGCCTCGCCACCGGATTAGCATGGACCGAAATTGGCGGTGAGGTGCTGCAAATTGAAGCGACTCTTACCAAGGGCCGGGGCGGTGTCACACTGACCGGCAAGCTCGGCGATGTGATGCAGGAATCGGCTCAGGCCGCGCTCACCTGTATCAAAGCTCGAGCCGAGCGCCTGGCAATGAGCGTTGACTTCATCCGCAAGCGTGATCTCCACATACACATTCCTGAAGGCGCTATTCCCAAGGATGGTCCGTCCGCCGGCATCACCATGGCGACGGCGATGGCTTCGGCGTTGACGCGCGCCGCGGTTCGAAAGAACGTGGCGATGACTGGAGAGATTACTCTGCGTGGGCGTGTCCTTCCCATTGGCGGCGTAAAGGAGAAGCTGCTGGCGGCCCATCGCTTCGGCATCGACACGATCATTCTGCCCAAAGATAATGAAAAGGACTTGCCGGAAGTTCCCGAGGAGGTTCGCAATGCGCTCTGCATCAATCTGGTAGAGACGATTGATGAAGTGTTAGCGCTTGCTCTCGAGGAAGCTTGTCCGACCGACGCGGCGACCGAAGAGTCAAAGGCTCCGCCACTCTGGACAACCGAGCAACCGTCCCAAGGCATTCAAACCAGCTAGTAATTTTACCTGCGGGAACAAGTTCAAGACCCAATCCACCGGTTGGCAGGCTCGACTTGGAAGAACGTCTGTTCTAAGTCGTAGCCTTGCCGGCCCGTCTAATCCTTTTTACCCTTTGGAGGAAACGATGAGTAAACACCACGATGCGGAACTGATCCTGAAACTCTATGACCTGAGGCGTGAAGCCACCATGCGTGAAGCGCGCAACTGGTTTTTTACGTTCAATCCCACCAGCATCCAGGATGTGATGGAGGCCCTTATCGGCGAGCACAGCGGCCACTATCGCATGGTCGTATCGTACTGGGACATGGCTGCCGCACTCGTCAACAAGGGCGCTATTGATGAGGAGTTATTTAACGAAACCAACGGCGAACACATATTCGTCTACGCCAAAATCCAACCTGTCATCGAAGAAGTTCGAACGTTGTTTGGTAACCCGGACTTCCTGCGGAACCTTGAAGACTTGGTGAAGCGAATTCCGAATATTGACCAAAGAATACTCGCGTTGCGGGAGCGCATGGCGAAGTTTGCCGCGTTGCGCGCTGAGCGGGCCGTCAAAGCGCAGGCCACCGGCGCATAGTAAGCCGCCATTGAATGAAGCCGACCAGCGCCGAGTTCGTAAAGAGTGCTTTCACCGAAAACGATTGGCCCAAAGGTTCCCTGCCAGAAGTGGCGTTCATGGGTCGTTCCAATGTCGGCAAGTCGAGCTTGATAAATTCCCTGCTCGGGGTTCGCGGTTTGGCGCGCACTTCCTCGACTCCGGGCAGGACACAATCGTTAAACTTTTTCACGATCAACGGTCGCTTTCTTTTTGTTGATCTGCCTGGTTTCGGTTATGCTCGCGTACCGAAAGCAATAAAATCCACTTGGGGTGAGATGGTTTCGGGCTACCTTGCCAAGCGCAGTCAGCTTGTGCTATCAATTCACATCGTAGATTCGCGCCACGAACCCACAAAATTGGATTTGCAGCTTCACGAGTGGTTAGAGCATAGTGCGAAGCCACGTTTAATAGTTGCCACAAAATCCGATAAGCTATCTAACAACGAGTTGAAACAAAGTTTGGTACGCATCAGACGCGTGTTTAGCACGGATCGTGTGGTGGCTTTTTCTGCTAAGACTGGATTCGGACGGGACGAAGTTTGGCGGGCAATCGAGGTTGCAGTAGCTGACCGCAGTGCATGACAAGCTAGTTGCGTGAGAGATAAAATTGCTGCCTGGCCAATACAAGGATCGAAAAATTCTCAAGCCCCTTATTTAGCTAATCTTTTCCAGACCACTAATGGTCAGGGACATCGCATCGAAGTAGTAATCCATTCGCAATCGAGGTACATTGCTTAACAATATTGAAGAGAGTAGTGTTGCAGCCTCGCGACTAATCCCGACTATCGGGCACATGCCCCAGGTCGTCAACCTCGAGACGTTGTCCATTTTTTAAACTTCAACAAAAACAATTGGCTGGTCGGAAGAGTGTCCAGAAGAGACCAGTTCGAAAGATGCTTTAGGAACGAACGATATGGCACAGAGATCACGATCACGCGCTTCTGGCGCAAGCAACGACGACGGTAATGGTGACAACGGCGGCACGGTAGCCACTGCCGAAGCTCCGGAAAAAGAGAGCCGGGACGGCCGCGAGTTCGGCGGAGAAGGTTTTCTAAACCTTGCCGACCTCAAGGAGATGTCAATCTCTAAACTCACCAATATCGCAAAGGGCATGGACGTGCCGGGCGCTACCGGGATGCGCAAGCAGGAGTTGATCTTCAAGGTGCTTGCCGCCCAGACGGAAAAGAGTGGTCTCATCTTCTCTGAGGGCGTTCTGGAAACGCTGCCTGACGGTTTTGGTTTCTTGCGCGCGCCTGAGTACAACTATCTTCCCGGTCCCGATGATATTTATGTCTCACCGTCGCAAATCCGTAAGTTTGACCTGCGCACCGGCGATACGGTAAGCGGACAGATTCGTCCTCCTAAGGAAGGTGAACGCTATTTCGCGCTCATTAAAGTTGAAGCGATAAACTTCGAGTCGCCCGATCAGGCCCGCGAGAAAGTCTTCTTCGACAATCTGACGCCCCTTTATCCTGACGAGATGTTGAAGATGGAGGTCACGCAGGAGAACCTCTCTGCGCGCGTTATCGATCTGGTCACTCCATTGGGCAAAGGGCAGCGTGGCTTAATCGTCGCTCCACCGCGCACAGGTAAGACGATGTTGCTGCAGACCATTGCAAATTCAGTTACGCAAAACCATCCGGAAGTGACCCTGATCGTTTTGTTGATTGACGAGCGTCCGGAAGAAGTGACTGACATGCAGCGTTCAGTCAACGGCGAAGTGATTTCATCCACGTTCGATGAACCGCCTACCCGACACGTGCAAGTCGCAGACATGGTCATCGAGAAGGCGAAGCGCCTCGTGGAACACAAGCGCGACGTAGTTATTCTGCTCGATTCAATCACTCGTCTCGCGCGTGCTCATAACGCCGTGGTGCCGCCCAGCGGCAAGATTCTCTCCGGTGGTATTGATTCCAATGCTCTCCAACGTCCAAAACGATTCTTCGGTGCGGCACGAAATATTGAAGAAGGCGGTTCGTTGACTATCATTGCCACCGCGCTGATCGATACCGGCTCGCGCATGGACGATGTCATCTTTGAAGAGTTTAAGGGCACAGGTAACTCTGAAATACACCTTGATCGCCGCCTCAGCGATAAACGTCTGTTCCCCGCCATCGACCTGCAACGCTCCGGCACACGTAAGGAAGAACTACTTCTCAGCAAAGAAGACCTTAACCGCATTTGGGTGATGCGCCGCGTATTGAACCCACTTTCACCGGTTGAGCAAATGGAAGTGGTTTTGGAGCGGCTGGAAAAGGCCAAGTCAAACGCAGAGTTTTTGGCTTCAATGCAAAGTTAAGGTGTATAGGCACTAAGGTAATAAAGCAGGTTACGATCCACTAAACACACGAAACAGCACGAAACGGAATTTCGTGAAGTTTCGTGTTAATTCGTGGATCGTTTTTTTGCCCTTGATCTCTAGTCCTTCATCCTTCATCCTTCCTAATTCATCCTTTCAAAACATGCGCGTCGCGATCCTGTCATCTGAAGTTGTGCCTTTTGCCAAGACCGGTGGTCTGGCCGACGTAGCCGGCGCCTTGCCGAAAGCGCTAAGCAAACAAGGCATTGACGCACGCGTAATCCTGCCTCTTCATCAGCAAATTGATCCGAGTTTTTTGCAGGAAGACACCATCGAAGACCTCCCGGTGCCCTGGCGTGGCGGGTCCCGGCCAACGCGCGTTTATCAATCTGACGCCGCCGGCGCGCCTGCTTATCTGATCCATTCGCCAGAGTATTTTGATAAACCGTCGATCTACGGTCACTCAAATGACCATGAGCGATATGCGTTTTTTTCCAGGGCCGCTCTTTCATTGTTAAAGCACCTGGAATGGAAGCCGGACATAGTGCACGGTAACGACTGGCCCTGTGGATTTGCCATGGTGGAACTACGGGCGCGCCGCCGTCACGATGAATTCTTCCGCGACACGAGGTCAGTCTTTTCAATTCACAATCTTGCTTATCAGGGTGCGTTTGATCCGAACGACTTGTGGTGGTTGGGCTTTGGGGACTCTCCTGACAAGGACGACTTTCTCTTGAAGGGAACCGCCTCGGCATTGAAAGCCGGCCTGATCGCCGCTGACGCTCTTTCAACGGTCAGCCGTCGTTACGCACAGGAAATTCAGACTTCGGCCCAGGGCGCCGGGCTTGATTGGTTGTTGCGCGCGCGCCGCGACCGGCTCGCAGGTATTGCCAACGGAGTCGACTACGACCTTTGGAATCCCGCTACTGATCCGCACATAGCGGCAAACTATTCCGCGGAAGACTTGTCAGGAAAACGTGAGTGCAAGCGTGACCTGTTGCGCCGGTTTGAAATGCCGCAAGACCTTGACCGTCCCGTCATCGCGATTATTTCGCGGCTTGTCTCACAAAAGGGCTATGACTTGATCCGCCAGCTTGCGGGTGCGATCTTGCAAACCGGATCGTTTTTCATCGCCCTCGGCGCGGGGGCTAAAGAGTACGAGGACTTTCTGCAAAGCTGGCACGATAACGCGCCGCGTCAGGTAGGAATTTATAAGGGCTACGCCGGTGAACCCTTGGCCCACCAGATTGAAGCCGGTGCTGATATTTTTCTTATGCCGTCACACTACGAGCCTTGTGGCCTAAACCAAATGTACAGCATGCGCTACGGCACGGTGCCCGTGGTGCGCGCCACGGGTGGGCTAGACGATACGGTCGAAGACTTCACCGCCTCCAGGGAAACAGGCACTGGATTTAAGTTTTACGAGTACAACGCAGGCGCTCTGCTTGAAAAAATCCGCGAAGCACTTTACTTTTATAACAAGCCTGACGTTTGGAGTAAGATACAACTTAACGGTATGTCTATGGATAATTCCTGGGACGCTGCTGCGAAGAAGTATGTGCAGCTCTATCAGGAAGTGATTGAGCTCCAAGCGAAGAGCGTGGGCCGGTCAGACGTCTAGAATTGAAGCGTTATTTGAATCGGTCACGGCATTAGTTGAACAGTTCAAAGTACCGGGGCGCGTGGTTTCCATAAGGAGAAATGTAATGAGCGATTTGGTGACTGAAGTCAGCGATGGCAGTTGGGAAAAAGATGTACTGCAAGCCGATAAACCAGTACTCGTAGACTTCTGGGCTGCCTGGTGTGCGCCGTGTCGCATGCTGGCGCCTACTGTCGACGCCGTAGCCGAGAAATATTCGACCAACGCTCGTGTAGTTAAACTTAACGTTGACGACAACCCGACGATTTCCCAGCGCTATGGAATCAAAGGGATTCCCACCTTGATTCTTTTCAAAGGCGGCAAAGAAGAAGAACGCGTGGTGGGCGCTACTTCAAAAGAGGCCATCTCCAGAATGATCGACAAGCACGTGGCCGGCGCGGCCATAGCCTAATCTTGTTTTCTGACTTTAGGCGCGGATTTGTTTGCCGAACTCCGCGCCTGTTTTGTGTTTGCTGGAAAAGAAAACAGCAATCAGAAATCAGCAATCAGCGCTCAGCCGAACCTGAAGTTTGCAGCTCTCCATCTAAAATCGTGCGGCACGGCTGAATGCAGACTACTGACCGCTGATTGCTGACTGCTGACTACTGACTGCTGATCTCTTGACAATGTCGAAAATTATCGTAGTCATCGGCGCCCAGTGGGGTGATGAAGGCAAAGGCAAGATCGTCGATCTGCTTGCCGAACACTTCGACATTGTGGCGCGCTATCAGGGCGGTCACAATGCCGGCCACTCCGTCCAGGTTGGAGACCAGTCCTTTGTCCTACATTTGCTGCCGTCGGGAATAGTGCACCGCGGAAAGACCTGCGTGCTGGGCAACGGCATGGTGATCGACCCGAAGGCCTTCTTCGAAGAAGCCGACCGCCTAATGGGTCAGGGTATTGAGGTCTCTCCCGAGCGCGTCAAGATCAGCTCGCGCGCGCATTTGATACTTCCCTACCACCGCGCCCTCGATCACACAAGCGAAGAACGGCTCGGCAACGAGAAGGTTGGTACCACGCTGCGTGGCATCGGCCCCGCCTATGAAGATAAAGCCGGCAGGCGAGGTATTCGCACCGCAGATGCACTCGTGCCCGAGGTCTTGCGTGCACGCATCGAGCGTAATCTCGAAGACGCTAATCGCATCATCGAGGCTTACGGCGGCGAGAAACTGGATGTCGACGAGATCTTTCGGGAAATGTCTCACCTTACTGAAAGGCTGGGCCAGTTTATCGGTGACACCACGCATTATCTGAATGTCGCTGCCGCTCAGGGACGTTCGATCCTCTTGGAAGGCGCGCAAGCTACCCTCCTGGATGTCGATCATGGGACTTATCCGTTTGTCACTTCATCAAGTACGACGGCGGGAGGAGCCATTGTCGGCTCGGGGCTCGCGCCTCATCGGTTGACGGGTGTCCTTGGTATCGTTCGTACCTACACGACGCGCGTTGGCGAAGGTCCGTTCCCCACCGAGATGTTGAAAGGCGAGGCTGAGCTTGGCCAGCTGATTCGAGAAAGAGGCCGCGAATATGGGGCTTCAACGGGCAGGCCGCGTCGCTGCGGCTGGTTCGATGCTTTTGCGACTAGTTATGCAGCCGAAATTAACGGTTTCACTTCAGTGGCACTAACTAAACTCGACGTGCTGGACGCACTGGAGGAGATCAAGGTTTGCGTCGGCTACAAACTCGATGGCCGCAAGCTGGAATCGCTGCCGGCCGTTTCGCAGGATCTGCACCGGATCGAGCCAATCTACGAAACGTTGCCCGGCTGGCAAACATCGACCGTCGGCACTACAGAAATGAATTCCCTTCCGGCGAACGCGCGCCGTTACGTTGATTTTCTTTCCGAGAAGATTGGCGTGGAAATTGGTCTCGTGTCCACCGGCCCCGAACGCTCGCAGACAATCGTCATCAAGGACTCCGCCGTGGGCCGCTGGCTCAAAGACTAGTCCAATGTCCAAAGTCCAATGTCCAATGTCCAAAGTCGAAAGACGGCGTGGCACTCAAGCCGTTCAGAGTACAACCTTCAGGTTGCCGGCTTTCAAAGTAGGCAAGCTAAAGCTTGTACTCTAAACTTCTTGAGTCCCAGCCCTGACATTGGACTTTAGACATTGGACTTTGGACATCAGACTTTTTTTCCAGTTAGAATGCGTCACTCACGTTGAGTGAATTGTGGGCCGATAGCTCAGTTGGTAGAGCAACTGGCTTTTAACCAGTGGGTCGCAGGTTCGAGTCCTGCTCGGCTCAATTCCCTTTAGGCCTTTGTCAAAAAAGGGCAGTAGTTACCTGTCTCGGGCTTCACTCAAGCTTTTCGAATCTGCATCAATAAGTTCTACCTATTTCCTCTGATAGGAGTTCACCTATGAATCTCGCAAGAAGGTTGGTTGTCGCTTCTATTCTGATACTGATTTCAGGGATAACTGTTCTCGGGCAGCTTGCCGCTGAGCCGCCTGCGCCGGCACCCGCGCCTAAGCCTTGTGCGATAGAGAAATTCGAGATCCTGCGCACAAATCCCTTCAAGATAAAGGTCGAACAAGTGGTGAGTAGTTCTACCGCACGCAGAGACGACTACGTCCTGTTTACGACTATGGAAGACATCTACTCGGTGAAGGAGGGTAACTGCAAAACCAGGGTGTTGATCCCAAAAGGTACTTCTATTTACGGCCGCGTATCCGTTCGTAAACATCGCCACTTCCCACTTGTTAATGGTCGGCTGGAAATAGAATTGCTGCCCATTAAGGTTTGGGACGGAACCGAAGTTCCAGTATGGGTCGCGCGGCATCTGCCCGAAGAATTGAGTAGGAACTGGACAGATACCTGCAAAAGCATAAAAGACTCCAGGAGGACTGGAGTTAACTGCATTGCGGGCCGTCGTAATGCAGTGGTGGCACCAATAGTGCCCGCAATTGCCGCTACCGGGGGTGGTGCAGTTTCTTTGATCGCAGAAGACACTACCTCAAAAGTGTTGGGGGCAACTGCGTTTTTTACCCTCGCGGAAAAAGTCGGCGACTTGTTGAATGGAACAGATGCGGCTTTGGGCGCGGGCGAGATTCTTGATATGCACATTCGTGGTGATCGGTATGTGCGAATCCCACCGCCGATCAAAGAGGAGAAGTAGCACAATTTTGCTGCGTAGAATCGAGCCAACTCTGTGCAATACCTTCCCCGCGCCTCCGTGATCGCCGCCAAAAGCATTGCCGGTGGTCGCACTTGGCTGGCCGCAGTTTCCGAAGTATCCTCCATCCGAGTTTACTGGGGGATCGCTCTGAATCCTCGCTTGGCTGTCCACCTACACACAGAATCGAGGTCGAAACAATGAAAAGGCGTTTACTTGTTGGGTTACTGATCATGTGCACCACGTCTGTCGTTCACGCACAGCAGACTGCACGCACGGCCGTCGAGGCCAACACCAAAAAATTCATCGAAGCTTTCAATAAAGGCGATGCTGCGGCAGTGTCCAAACTGTACACCGTTGACGCTCGCCTGCTGCCGCCAAATAGTGAAATGGTTCAGGGTCGCGCCAATATTCAAACCTTTTGGCAAGGAGCAATCACCGCCGGGTTGAAGATGGTCAGCCTGGAAACGGCGCACGTAGACGCTCAAGGGAACATTGCCGTCGAGGTAGGTCGTTATGTCACAACGATTCCCAACGCCGGCGGCGCTACCACGACAGACAACGGCAAGTATGTCGTCGTGTGGAAACGTCAGGGACGAAACTGGCTGTTAGCCGTCGACATCTTCAACAGCAACATGCCGGGTAGGCCTTAAGGGCCAGTTTGTGCTCCAAGCTGGCTCAAGACCGGTTAGGTAGAACTCTAAAGGAGTTGGTCCTCACCTTCCCATACTCACCCTGCCGTTCAAATAGAAACTGTCCGAATTTTTCAGCTGGCAATGGCTTTGCACAAAGTTGCGCGGAGCGGTCGTATTAACATCGGGCTTCAGCCCGGTGACAAAGGGCGTTCTGATTTACCGGCAACCGTTTTAACGGTTTACCAGTGAAACCGTTGAAACGGTTTCATTCCGTAGTGGCCTCTCAGCCACCGGGCTAAAGCCCGGTGGTACTGAGAGTGATCGCAGGCCTCTCAGAACATCTCTTCCAAAGCAGACTTTCGTGCAAGGACCTTGACAAACGTGACTCAATATGTGACTCTACGGTCACATGAGCAGCAGGCAAGCGAGGCGTCCCAAAAAAGCAATCTCAAGAGCCGGCGATCCCCTTACTTCGGTGTGGGCGGCGTTGTCGGATCCGACGAGGCGCGAAATCCTGGACTTGCTGCGCGAAAAGCCACGCACCACCGGCGAGCTCGCTGACCTCTTCCCCACAACCAGATTCGCAGTAATGAAACACCTCAACGTGCTCGAGTCCGCTGGGTTGGTAGTGGTTCGCCGGCACGGCCGGGAGCGTTGGAATCATTTAAACGTAATTCCGTTGCAGTCTTTATTTGACCGTTGGGTTAAGCCTTACCAGGCAATCTGGTCTTCGCGCATGACTAACCTAAAGTCACACATTGAGGGATCTGAATAGAATGCAAACAGCAACGATTGAGCAAGTAGAGCTGGAGATCACCATTCACGCCGGGGTTCAGAATGTGTGGAAGGCGCTGCTGGAGGAAACGACTTTTTGGTGGCTCAAAGACTATTACACCAGTACTAAAGCCATCGGTTTTCACATCGAGCCCAAATTGGGCGGCAGGATGTACGAGGACTGGGGAAACGGATCTGGCGTTGTTTGGTATGAGGTCTTTGCACTCAATCCGCCACACTCTCTGGATCTTCGCGGCTTTATCGCAGTTCCCTATGGTCCGGCGTTAAGCCTGCTTCATCTGGAATTGACGGCTGTGGACGGAAGCACTGTCTTGAAACTCTCAGATACGATCTTCGGATCGTCCAGAAACAATGGAGAAAGCAAGAGCGAAGGATGGAAGGAACTGTTTGAGAAGGGACTGAAGAAGTACGTGGAAGCTAAGAATTGAAATTATGGGGCGGACCGAAGTGCCTTTAGGAGTGCAAAATGAGATTTGATTACCATTGCTGCTTAGCCAAATTCCGCAACGTCGCTCTCGCGGGACTGACAATACTGCTGACCTTTGCTGCTCCGGCTTTCGGGAGGCTGCAAAAAGAGTCGGAGTCTGAACAGGAGAAGCAGGTGCGCCGATTGGTTGCTGCCTTCAATGACCGTGATATTTCACGAATGCACGAGTTGCTTGACGAAGACGTTAAATGGTTAACGATTAGCGGCGAGAAGATCACGGTGGAAACCACGGGAAAGAAGGCGCTAGGTGAACGGATGGTTGCTTACTTCCGCAACTGCAACGATTGCAAATCGTCCCTTGACTGGGTTCAAACAAAAGGAAACCGAGTCCTGGCGATGGAGCGCGCTAGCTGGCGCAGCAAGACAGCATTGAAGTCGCACGCCAGTCTATCTGTTTACGAATTCCGCAATCAAAAGATTCTTCGCGTTTACTATTTCGCAGGACCAGAGAGTATGCATTGAGTTCGAAGCCTGCGTCCGGTAAACCTGTGAGACGCCCAGCTATTCTCAACCACCGACTATTCCGAGGATCGCAACAGTCACCTGCGTTCAGGTTGCGGCATCCGGCTTGCCGAGGGAAAAGCTACAGTTCGTCTTCCCCATTAGCCGAATAGGAAGCAAACGTTTGAGTGATCTTCTGTATTGTTGTCGTACCAACCCAGGACGGAAACACTAGTCGAGGTTTAGGAGTTTTAGATGCCCATTAAAAGCGAAGATTTACATGGCAATGTTCCTGATAGTGCGGGCACTGCGTTGCTGTTGATCGATGTCGTCAATGATTTTGAGTTCGAAGGAGGCGAAGCGCTGCTTGAGCTCGCTTTACCGGTGGGAGGACAGATCGCGAGTCTCAAGGCGCGCGCAAAGCAACATGGCATTCCCGCCATCTACGTGAACGATAACTTTGGTAAGTGGCAATCAGATCTAAACAAGATCGTGAGCCATTGTATGGAAGATGGAGTGCGCGGTGAGCCGTTTGTGAAGTTGGTTTTGCCAGATGAGCAGGACTATTTCGTCCTCAAACCCAAGCACTCTGGCTTCTATTGCACCAGTCTCGACCTGCTGCTCAAACATCTGGGAGCGAGAAGTTTGATACTGACCGGAATCGCCGGAAACAACTGTGTGCTCTTCACAGCCAACGACGCGTACATGCGCGACTTCAAATTGTTTGTACCGGCAGATTGCGTAGTGTCGCAGACGAAGGAAGAAAACGATTATGCGCTGAAACAGATGCAGCAAGTGTTGAAGGCTGACGTCAGACTGTGGGCAGAACTGGATCTTGAGCAGTTAAAGAATAGTGAAAACGAGGAATCTCGGGGCGAGGAGAATACGCTCGGGGGTGAAGCTTCAACGCAAACACTGGGAGCGCGGGCGTCTCGCCCGCAATGAGCGCGCAGGCGAACGATTCTATTCGAAGCCCTTTGCCTTAAGAGAGAACGCTTCAACGCGAATACTGGGAGCGCGGGCGTCTCGCCCGCAATGAGCGCGAAGCGCGAACATGCACTTGCAATGGCTGCGTGATGGAGTTAAAGAGCCCCGAGCCGACGCATCGAACGTGCTGCTGAACCGGATTTTTCGCGCTTTGCGCTCATTGCGGGCGAGACGCCCGCGCTCCCAGTGTTTCGTTGAATCTGCCTCGGTCCTTAAGGGCAGCTGAGCGAGACCGTTCGCGCTGCGCGCTCCATGAGTAGCGTCAGTCAACTCAGTTCACCCGAAAGGTTTATCAATCGATGGGCTTTGCTTCGTGAAAAAGCGCGGACCGTCAGGCGTGATGTGTAGACAGTCCTCAAGCCGAATCCCAAACTCACCATAGATCACTATCGTAGGTTCATCGCTGAAACACATGCCTGGTTGAATCGGAGTTTTGTTGCCTCTAACAAAGTTGGTCCACTCGTGCCAATCAAGCCCAATGCCGTGGCCGGTGCGATGAGGTAGACCAGGCACTTTGTAATCAGGTCCAAAGCCTGCATCCGTTATCACTTTGCGCGCGGCCGCATCGACTGCTTCGCACGGCACGCCCACCTGTGCCGCAGCAAAACCGGCATC
Source organism: Pyrinomonadaceae bacterium (assembly GCA_963728625.1). GTDB lineage: Bacteria > Acidobacteriota > Blastocatellia > Pyrinomonadales > Pyrinomonadaceae > PSRF01. The sequence goes on along the minus strand of CAVSKU010000010.1, from coordinate 51,658 downwards.
CTGCGCTTTGCGTTCGAGGTTCCAGATATCACGCTGGCGCTGCGTCGGCTTACCGAAAACGAACGTGCGCGTAACATCAGATTGGTAGCCGTCGAGCGTGCAGCCACCATCCATCAGGACAACGTCGCCTTCTCTCAGCTTTTGTGGCGTAGCGCTTCCGTGTGGAAAAGCCGTGTACTTCCCAAAGCTACAAAAGACGCCTCCTGAAACTCCCAGCGCCTGAAACGCAGCACTGCAATTACCGGAAAACTCATCCTGAGTCATGCCCTCGCGCATACTGTTGTGCGTGGCTTTGTAGGCAACGATCGCGATCTCATTGGAACGTTGCAGCAACGCTATTTCAGCCGGTGACTTGTACATTCGGCAGCCCGCCGTGACCGGGTCGGCACTAACAAACCTCAATCCAGGTGCGACCTGACGGACCCCGTCGAGTATGAAGAAGCGGAGACGTTCCTCAACTCCGACGCGCCCGGCGCGTATGCCGCGGTCTCGTAGAATCTGGGCAGTGCGCAGGTAGGGACTCTGGTCCTCTTCCCAGGTTCTGATATCGTCGCCAAATTTGATCAGCTCGCGCGCCTTCTCCTCTTCAAATTTCGGACAAACCCAGGAGATTTCGCCACGCTGCGGAATGACGACGGCAAACATTCGTTCGCTCAGGCCCCAACGCACGCCCGTGTAATAAAACATACTTGAGCCTGATTCGATCAACACCGCGTCAATGCGGTTTTGCCGCATGAGCCGGCGCGCCTTTTCAATGCGCGCTCTGCGCTCTTCCAACGTTATCGGCGCCACGCCGTCAGTCATTTTCTTCAACTTGCGAATACCGTCTGGCAAGTCCCGTTGCTGGGACGGCTCGGTGGAAGTGGGTTCAGCGTGTATGGAGCCGGCGCCAAACAAACTGGTGGCAGCTAATCCGGTAGAAAGCCGGAGGAAGTCTCTTCGGTCAGTGCACATAGTTTTCCTATAAGTAACTGGATAGGTTTGAATTGTTGAACTGCTGGCTTGCGAAGTTAATGCTACCTGACGCTCGGCGGTTTATCAAAAATTTGAGGATGAGCTGCTTCGCCGCCGGCTCTGGATTAGTCGACCCACTGTGCAAGCTGACAGAATCCAAAGGCGTTCGCGCTTCGCGCTTATTGCGGGCGAGACGCCCAGTATTAGCGTTGAAGCCAACCTCCAGAGCGGAAGGCGCTTGAGAAAGTCTTGCAGGATGCTTCATTTCGAAAACTGTGTTAGATTCCGCGCGACTGAACATTAACCAGGCGAGGACGAGCCAATGGATATCGAAGAGAAAGCGCCGGAGATTTCCTACGAAATTAGAGTGAAGCCAGGGCGAACGGGAACAGATCCCGAAGCGCCGGATTGGGAAGTGTTGGAATTGGAAGATGGAGAAGTAAAGAATAACGCTGACATCTACGACAATATGACCCTGGCCGAGGCTAATCAGATTGCCGGCATGTGGCGACGCAAGAAGGAAGAGGCCGAAGCCGAAGGCTCGGCGAACGCATAGTAAAAAGATAGCGCGGGAGACTGCAGCTAACAGCCCAAACCAAACGCGGTTGCGTCGAGCACAACCGTCCTGCCAAACATCAACAAGGATAGATAGCGCGTAACGGCAAGGTCAAAAGAGATCGAGGAATCGACCGTGCCGCTTGGATTTTTGGCCACTTCATAGGCTTCCGCCCCCCAACTCAGATAGTTGAAGAGACCGCGATGTGAAATCATCACACCCTTCGGTTCACCAAAGCCGCTCGAGGTGTGGATGACGTAAGCGAGATTTTTGGTGGTCGCTCTACGTGCGGGATTGGATTTTTTCTCCTTAGCAATTACATCCCAACCAGTGTCCAGCAGGAGTTTTGGACCACCATGTCGCGGAATTGCCGCTGCCAGGCTTGACTGGGTTAACAACACGAAGACGTTTGCATTCTTCAATAGCAACGACAGATGCTCGCCGCGGTTCATCGGATCCACCGGTACATAAGCGGCGCCAGCTTTTAGAATCCCCAACACGCCGACAAGCAAGTCTGGCGTTCGCTCAAGACAAAGTCCCACCAGGGAGTTAGGCCCAACTCCAAAACGTTTCAAGAAACGTGCGAGCTGATTGGCGCGAGCGTTCAGCTCGCGATAAGTAATGCGTTCATGCCGAGCGATTACCGCAACTGCCTCCGGACCTCTCTCGACCTGCAATTCAAAAAGTTCGTGGACGCACCGGTTATATGGTTGTGACTCGGCTGAGGCGTCGAAACCTGGAGACAACTTGGTTCGTTCTGACCCGCGAGCGCTCGTTCCAATCCGTACTATCTCCTGGACTAAAGTCGACATAGTCTTCGAATTAAATTCTTTCTCCACTCAGAAGTCTGCGTTTCCCTGGCGACTTCAGACGCTCACGGGCCAATCTCAGTAAGTTTCGTAGTAGATAAAAAGTTGGAAAACGCGATGCTTGCCAGAAAATGATTAAGCGACTTCAGTCCGGCGGGCTGAGAGACAATAGCCGGTGGTCGAAGACCAGCGTTATGGAGTAGCGAGGGAATTGGACATCCTGAAGCGATGCCAGAACTCGTTTTTTCTGGCACCCCTGCGGTGTGCAATCCACTTACATACTAATCCGGAGGTCTGCGCTTCGCTCCGACCGCCGGCTACTTTCCGACAACCCTTCCGTTCGACACTCGCGCTGCCAGACTTTCAAGGCAAGCGAAATAACTTCTTCATTGTGGTCTCTTGGATTGATCTCTACGCTTCCCTAATTCCTGGTACTTCGCTTTCCTGGGCCTCATTTCTTCAGGAAAGGCGCCACCTTCACGCACTCGCAATAGCGCGCTTTCCAAATTCAAAAACGAAACTGTAGCTCAACCGCTCACCCGAACCGACCTTCGAAGTCTGTCCAACTGGTACTTCTAAAACACTTAATGCTGGAGTAACGAGCGCATTACAGGTTTATTAAATTTCGAAGAAGCAGAACCGCAGGCGTGAGTTTTTCAACGAAATCCTCGCATTCTGTGGGTTCAAAACTGAACAACACTACCGCCTCCATATTGGGGCTTCCCGCTATTTAGGGTATTTGCGAATCCAGTTGCTGAAAAATAGCAGGATTCTCGACGGGCGAAGCCTGTTCAAAAACAAGCTACCGCCAGGAAACACCACTGATGAGAAATTACCAAGCGTTCGCAATGCTTTTGTCTCGCGCGAGACGATCTGCGTTGCTCTTTTTCGCTATTCTGATACTCGCTTCTCAAGTTGCAGCCCAGCAAACCATTAATCCCACGATCCGGCCCAAGACCGTAAAAGCCGCTCCGGCGTTGGTGAAAGCTGCACTGCCCGCGGCCACTGAAACAAGCAAGCTTTCGAGTGATCGTTATCGCATCGGGCCAGGCGACGTCCTTGAAGTCCGTCTTTATAAACTCCCGGAACTGTCTCGTGAGGCTTTGCGCGTTGAAGAGAGTGGCACGATTCGCATGCCGCTGATAAGCGAAGACATCCAAGCGGCCTGCCTCACTGAGGGCGAGTTGGCGAAGGACATCGCCAGCCGTTACCTGTCGATGATGAGAAATCCTCAAGTCGACGTCTTCATCAAGGAGTATCACTCGCGCCCGGTGGCCGTTATCGGAGCCGTAAACACGCCCGGCCGATTTCAGTTGCAAAGGCGCATTCGTCTGCTCGACCTTCTTTCCTTCGCCGGTGGCCCGGCTGAGCGCGCCGGCGGCAATATTCAAATGGTGCATAACTCCGCCTATCCGACGTGCGAACCCGGACAGACCAAGAATGAACTCGGCATCAGCGTGTTCAAGCTGCGCGACACGCTTGCCGGCGCGGCCCGGTCAAATCCCTATGTCCGGCCCGGAGACGTCATCACCCTGCTCGAGTTTGAACAGATTTACGTTATCGGCAATGTAATTCGACCCTCCAGTTTTCCACTCAAAGAGAAGATCACGCTTTCCCAAGCCGTTGCCATGGCGGGTGGAACATTACCTGATTCAAAAAGTGAACGCGTGCGCATCATTCGCCAAAAAGGCGATAGCGGCATCAAGGAAGAACTGGTGGTGGACTTGAAGGCCATCAACAAACAACGCGCGCCTGATCTCGTGCTACAACCCAATGACATCGTTGAAGTGCCAACGGCAAGTGGTAAGAGATTTCTCCGAAATATTCTCGAGGGAGTTGTTCCCGGCATCGCCAGGTTTCCAGTGCGGGTGATTCGTTAATAGCGATTGGACCACCGAGGAGATACGCACACATGCGTCCCATGAAGCAAAATCAAGTCGTAAGAAAGAGCCCACTGGTCGAACGTCGATCATTGAATTTGGAAGAAGCTCTGGCGCCGGAACATTCTCCGAGGGTCGTCGCCAACAACATTTCCGACGACAAAGCGCTCTTGCGTGAATTTCTGTTCTCTCTGCGCAAGTATTGGCTATTGATTACTGGGCTCACTTTGCTATGCACGGCGTTGGTAGCGGTCTACCTGGCGCGACAGCCGAACATCTACGAAGCAAGCGTGCAGGTGCAGGTGGACTTGGAAAACGCCAATACCATGCTTGGCGCGACCAAGGGGGGCACGTTCGTCGTCAATCCCGTCAACGACCCGGCCTACTTCAATACGCAACTACAAATTCTGACCAGCCCGCGTTTACTTCGTCGGGTTGTTAAGGACATGGACCTCGAACACGACCCGAAGTTTCGTTTGCCACAATCCACTACTGCCCCATCACGGTGGGCAGCACTGTTCGGACGAACTACCGTCGAAACGCGGCCGGCAACGGGCCCAACAGCAACGACTTCAGATACCCAAGGAATTCTAGTGGATGATGCCGTTGCTACCCAGGAAGAAGTAGCGGAGGCCACTCGACTTGCGCCTTATGTTGAAGTGATACAAGCCGGACTTAAGGCAGAACCACTAAAAGACATGCGTCTCCCAATAAAAGAGACGCGATTGATTGACCTAACATACAGTTATTCGGATCCCCTGCTTGCCGCAAGAATAGTAAACAAAATCGCGGAATTATTTGTCTCCTCAAACCTCGAACGCAAGACTGAGAACAATAAGATCACCGGCGAGATTCTCGCTCAACGCATCACCGACTTGCAGACACAAATTAAGCAGCAGGAGGCTCAACTAATTGATTACGCGAAGAGCCATCAGATTCTCTCGCTCGACGCCGCGCAAAACACAGTAGTCGAACGCCTCACTAATTTAAACCGGCAATTGCTGGAGGCAGAAAACGAACGCAAAGTAGCCGAGGCTGCATACCAGGCTGCCCTTGCACCTGGCGCTGCGGACGCACTCGCTTCCGGTAATGCTCGCGAAGCTAATGAACTTGAAACTCGACTTAGTCAACTGCTGCAGCGACGCTCGCAATTGATGGTTGACTTCACGGCGCAGTGGCCGGAAGTGAAAGAGATTGATAATCAGATCGCGTCATTGGAAAACCAGTTAAAGCAGATGCGCAGTCGCGCATCCACGGTGGTAGTCACAAATCTGGGTACAAATTACCGTCAGACGGCGGCGCGCGAGCGCGCTCTGCGCGGCGCCTTCAACACACAGCGCGCCGAAACGCTGGCCCAAAACGAAGCCGCAGTTAACTATCGCATCCTGCAACAGGAAATTGAGACCAACAGGGGCTTGCTCGAGGGAATGCTGCAACGCAGCAAAGAAAACGAGGCCGCGCTGGCGGCGATGCGCAATAACATCCACATCAATGATTACGCCGTGATACCGACCGAGCCTGTCGGACCAAAGCGGTTACTCTTCACGACTGTCGCGTTTGCAATTTCACTGATCATCGGCATCGGGCTGGCAGTTTTCTTTGGCTACCTTGACGATTCGTTCCGTTCTACTGACGACCTGGAACGAACTTTGAATTTGCGAGCGCTGGCCGCTATCCCGTCTGCGAATGGCCAGCGGCGGTTCCTAATGTCGTCGTCACGCGCTGCACTGGGAACCAACGAACAGGAGTTGCTACTTGAGCCGAAGAACCCGCTGCCTTTCCGGGAAGCTTATCGCCAGTTGCGTACTTCTATGTTGCTTTCAGCCAGACGCGGCCGTTTGAAATCTGTACTGGTTACGTCGAGTGTCCCGGGCGAGGGACGCAGTATGATCGCAGTTAACACGGCTTTAAGTCTTTCGCGCACCGGAGCATTGGTGCTCATTATAGACGCTGATCTGAGGAAGCCGAGTTTGCACAACATCTTCGATCTGGAAAACAACGATGGGCTGACCACGCTTCTATCCAACGGCTTTGATGATCGTGACCCGCTTCGTTTTGTGCAGCACACCGAACGGCGCATCGGAGTTTTGACATCCGGACCGGTGCTTGAGGATTCGGCAGAGCTATTGGGTTCAGATCAAATGCGCAGGGTTATCGACTCGCTGCAAAGCATCTATGACTACGTAATCATCGACTCGCCACCTATCGGTTACTTCACCGACGCGGTTCTGATCTCTTCACTGGTGGATCGCGTGGTCCTGGTTGTAGATGGGTACAAGAGCACGCGCGAGACGGTGAAGCGCTCGTATCAGCTGCTGCAGGACGCCGGCGCGCCGACCTTTGGTTTAGTGCTGAACAACGTCAAGGAGCCTCGGTACAATCTTCGGAACTATACACATCCCGCGTATGCGGAAGCGTAGAACAATAGGGTCCCTGCCGTACCTTTCACCTCGTCAATAGTTAAGCTCGCATAACAGCGTTCCTCTATTCGTTCATCTCCAGGTGGGTCATAACGATGTCAGAAACATTTGAACTGTACGGTTCCGAATCCAGATTGAGTGGAGCGGGAAGCCGTCAGGAAAGATCAGTTGTTCTTCCCTTCCCCATTGCGGAAACAGACTCCCACCGATCAATCTTGCGGGAGCCGCTGCCAGAGGCAGACTCGCCGAACACGTTTTCCGACACGGCACCATTACCGTTGATCACGAAGCTATGCGAGGCACTCTCGACTCAGAAGATCTCTTATTGTCACTGGAAGAGTAACTGGAAGTTACGTCACTGGCTGAAAGGCGACGGCGATCTCGACCTTCTGGTTGACAGGGCCGACGCGCAACGCTTCGCCAGCATCATTTTCAGCCTCGGGTTCAAACAGGCGGAGCCTTCAAGCGACCGTAGTGTTCCGGGCATCCTGAATTTCTATGGCTTCGATGGCGAAGCGCGCAAGTTTGTACATCTCCATGTTCACTACCAGTTGGTGATTGGCCACGACCTGACGAAGAACTACCATCTGCCCGCTGAAGGCCTTTGTCTTGACGGCGCGAGGCGCCGGGGCGTGATCCCCACACCTGCTCCTGAGTTTGAACTCATCCTGTTCGTCATTCGCATGGTCCTCAAATACTCGCCGGTGGAGGCAAGTCTACGCAGAATCTTCGCCAACTCACGCGTTGAAAAAAATGCGGTCGAACTGGAATTAGAACAACTTGAAGCTAAGGCAGAGCGCCCAAAAGTTGATTCGTTGCTGCAGAGGATTGTCCCTGGACTGGATCCCGCGTTTTTTGAGACCTGCCGGCAGTCGCTGGATCGAAGCACATCGACAATCGACCGAATGGCAGTCCGCGCAGAGCTGCAACGACGGTTAAATACTTTTGCGCGACGTACACATTTTGAAGACGTTCTCCTGAAGATCGGAAGGCGTGTCGCGCGCACGGTGCGTGAACGTCTCTTTCAACGTTCAACCAAAAAGCGTTTTGTCGACGGAGGTTTGCTTATTGCGGTAATCGGCGGCGATGGATCCGGAAAGACTACCGCTATCGACTCCATCGACGCGTGGCTATCCAAAAAATTCGTGACGGCGAGATTCCATCTAGGCAAGCCACGCCGTTCACCCTTCACATTCGCAACTATCGTCATTCTCAGGATTCGACGACTAATCACGAACGGCCCCACCCACCCGGAACGTTTGGTTGGCAGTGATGGGCATCCTGTTTTTCCGGGTTACGTTCAATTACTGCGTTGGTTAAGCGCCGGGCGGGATCGGTGCAGGGTCTATGTGCGTGCTCGCCGTTTTGCGACGAATGGCGGTATTGCACTTTGCGACCGCTACCCGCTGCCTCAGCTTCGCTTAATGGAAGGCGCGAATATCGCGCGCACCGTTGTACCGGAACGCCGCAACATGTTCGTCAAGCGCTTGCTTGTTGCCGAGAGAAATTACTACAGGCGGATAACAGGCCCGGATTTGTTGATAGTCCTGCGCGTTGATCCCGACGTCGCCGTACGCCGAAAAACTACGGAAAGCGAGCAGCATGTAAGACTGCGCTCCACCGAGATGTGGAACCAAAACTGGGAAGGGACAAATGCCTACGTGATCGATGCGAACCAACCGGCGGCTGATGTGCTCGCTGAAGTGCAGTCAATCATCTGGGCCAGACTGTGAGTCGCCGGTCCCAGTGCTTTGTAGCCGAGATAATCGGACCAGCGGGCTCCGGCAAAACTAGCTTGTCATCTCTGCTCCGAAAAAATGCTGACGTCCGGGCGGGTCTGAGCTTATGGGGATTACCGCCGACACTGTTGGTCCAAAGTTTCGTCTCGTCCTTTCCGATTCTTTTGGGACTCTTAGGCGCGCGAAAGCGGTTCGGTTGGGACGACGCGAAGATCGTTATTCAACACAACGCTTTGCTCCACCAGGTCAAGCTAGAGTCTTCGAAGGGCTATCAAGCGGTGCTCCTCGATGAAGGTACTGTATTCGCACTAGCGAAGCTTCAGGCGTTTGGCCCAGCGGGCACTTCAACTGGGTCAAATTCCTGGATGAGAGCCCTCTTCAACAAGTTGGCGCCCAGCCTCGATGCGGTCGTTTGGCTTGATGCACCGGACGCCGTTCTGGCCCAACGCATTCGCGAGCGTAGCAAGCCCCATCGCATGAAAAATGGATCCGATGCGGAAATTCATGATCACCTGTCCAGCTACCGCAAGTCGTTTGAAGAAGTGGTGTCGCAGCTAAGCCGGCGCAATGGTCTGAAGGTTTACAGATTCAGCACCGACCGGGAGCCCATCGAACAAATCGCTCAGAAGGTTCTTTCTTATGCCCGAGGCGTTTGAATAAATTGGGGACTGAACGTTTGGTGACAGCGGAGTTAGACATTACAGCGAGTGCCAAAGTCGGCGACGCTAGACCGGCGCAGCCGGTGGCGAAGCGCGAGAAAGCCCTCACCCACAAAGCGTACCTCAACGGCTTTGCGTCGCTACTCGACACTGTTGTTAAAGGCGGCGTTATGGCGGTCGTCACGCCAATTTTAGTCGCGGGTTTGGGCACGTCGCTGTTTGGTGTTTGGCAGATATTAGGCCGCCTGGTTACATACATGCACGCTGCGGATGGACGTCCAACGCAGGCGCTCAAGTGGGTCATTGCCAATCGACAGTCGACCGACGACGCGGAAACAAAGCGACGGCACGTCGGTAGCGCCATGGGCGTGTGGCTGCTGTTTCTTCCCGTATTGGCAGCAATCAGCGCGCTGCTGGTTTGGATCGCCCCATATATAACCAAGGTGCAGCCGGAGCTGTACACCACCATTCGCATTACTTGCGGCCTGCTCGTAGTCAACTTCCTGCTGATTCAACTTGTTTCACTGCCCGAAGCTGTCCTGCGCGGAATGAACCTGGGTTACAAGCGTTTGGGTCTGCAGGCGGGGCTAAATTTGGTGGGTGGCGGCCTCACTGTCGGAGCGCTTTACCTCGGTGCCGGATTGATTGGGCTCGCTGCAGCGCAGGCAATTCTCGCGGCGTTGACGGGAGTACTTTTCCTCTTCGTCGTAAAAAGATATGTGGAGTGGTATGGCGTTTCGCGGCCCTCGTGGACTGACGTTCGCTCCTTCTTGAAGTTAAGCGTCTGGTGGTTTGCCTGGACCACGGTTCACAAATTTCTCATGGCCAGCGACATTCTGATCCTTGGGCTGATTGCTTCTTCCTCGGCGGTGGCAACGTACTCTCTCACAGGATTTGCCGGAGTAACGCTGCTGAGTTTAGTCACGACTGTGCTGGCGGCAGTGATGCCAGGCCTCGGCACCGTGGTGGGAGAGAAACAATTCAAACGCGCCGCGGCACTGCGGGTAGAGATGATGGCAGCCAGTTGGCTGCTACTGACAGCGATTGGATCCACCATTCTGCTTTGGAATCGTTCGTTTATCTATCTTTGGGTGGGCAAGGAACACTACGGCGGGGCTTGGGCCAACCTGCTTATCGTCTTAATGATCGTCCAACTGATCTTTATTCGTAATGACGCCTACGTTATCGACCTGACCCTGCAATTGCGGGAAAAAGTGTTGATGGGGCTCGGGGCCGCCGTCATTTCAATCGGCCTGAGCGCGGTAATGATCCCCAAGCTTGGAATCATCGGCCTGTGTCTGGGCATGATAGCCGGCCGTATGGCTCTGACCATTTCTTATCCGCTCGTCGTTAACAAACACTTTGGCAACATCGGTCGCCCGCGCTTAATAACAGCGATCCGGCCCGGAATAACGATGGCGCTTATATTCACGGCGTCCGCTTATCTGGGCAGCATGTTACTGGCCGACAGCTGGCCGCTTTGGCTGTTGTGCTCGGGACTCACATTTATGCTCTCCCTCGGCGTTGCGCTTCTTGTCGGGTTGAAGCGGGAGTTGCGAGACCCATTAATCGGACGGCTTTCAATGCTGCGGACTCTGTTCGCATAGCCATGAGGTTGAAATTGCGCACAGACAACTTAACTAAAGCAGCTCGAAATCGACGCTCCGCTACGAGCCGTTTAATACTTGTCCTGGCACTGGCTTGCGGATCGGCGCTGACAAATCCGGCGGGCCGCAATGAAGCTGTCAATGCTCAGGACACCACCATTACCTTCGCCGCTATTGGCGACTTTGGCTCCAATGACGCGAATGAACAAGACGTCGCTAACCTCGTCAAGAGTTGGAACCCTGAATTCATTCTTACCCTCGGAGACAACAACTACCCTGACGGCGAAGCAGCTACCATCGATGCTGCGGTCGGCAAGTACTATCGGGAATTCATCTATCCTTATAAAGGCAGCTACGGCGCGGGTGCCACCACCAATAGATTCTGGCCTTGCATCGGGAACCGCGATTGGGACAATCAGACCGGAGCGAAGCTGCAGCCATATCTCGATTACTTTACCCTGCCCAACAACGAACGTTATTACGACTTTGTTCGTGGCCCAGTCCACTTTTTTGCGATCGACAGCGATGCTGATGAGCCCGACGGCATCACCAGCACGTCTGTGCAAGCCCAGTGGCTGCGTAATAAACTCGCCGCTTCAACCGCACCGTGGAAGATTGTCTACTTCCATCATCCGCCTTACTCGTCGCGCACTTCCTGGACGAACCTGCAATGGCCTTTTAAAGCCTGGGGCGCCGACGCGGTGCTTTCCGGACACGCTCACGTCTATGAACGCGTCATGAAGGAAGGCATTCCGTTTATCACTAACGGACTCGGCGGCGACAGTACCGGCTCCTTCAACACTGCAATCGCCGGAAGCGTGGTCCGTTTCGGGGATGATTATGGTGCCCTGCGAATGACTGCCAGCGCCAGTGTGTTGACCTTCGAATTCATCACCCGCAGAGGTGTCGTTATCGATTCGTTCACGGTCGGCCAACAAGCGCCTTCCGGACCTGCGGCACCGACCAACCTTAACGCGGTCGCAGCTGGAAGCGGGCAGATAAATTTAACTTGGACGGACAATGCGAATAACGAGGAGGGTTTTCAACTTGAACGCTGCACCGGCACGAGTTGTACCGACTTCACGCAAATCAACCAACCGGGCGTGAATGCAACTGCTTTTTCCAATACCGGCCTCACTTCAAGTACTAATTATCGTTACCGCGTACGCGCGTTCAATGCCAATGGTAACTCCAGTTATTCGAATATAGCTGAGGCCACCACACAATCGACGCAAACCCAATTGGCGGCGCCTGGCAATCTCGTAGCAACCGCGGTCTCATCCGCGCAAATTAATCTTGCCTGGCAGGACAACTCCTCCACTGAAGACGGCTTCAAGCTCTATCGCTCCACTGATGGCGTCAGCTTTTCGCGTATAGTGACGCTGGGAGCAAATGTAACGACTTACTCAAATACGGGCCGCCCAGCTTCCACGACTTACTACTATCGCGTGCTGGCGTATAACGCCTCCGGCGCGACTTCATATTCCAACACCGCGAGTGCGACCACCTTTCCGGCGGCCACGGTGAAGCCAGCCGCGCCCAGCAACCTTTCCGCAGTTGCGCTTACATCCAGTCAGGTCAGTCTAACCTGGACCGATAATGCGAATAACGAGATCGCTTTCAAGCTATATCGTTCACTAGACGGTGTTAACTTTTCGGAAATCGCCAAGCCTGGTGTGAATGCGACCAGTTACACCGACTCCGGCCTGTCATCCGGGACTACTTACTACTACCGCATCCGCGCCTATAACGACGCGGGTAATTCGGCTTACACCAACGTGAAAAGCGTAAGGACACTGTGACCGGGGACAAAAACAAACCGGCCGCGGCTATCTGCTGGCTGTTTTACGCGTTCGTCCTCTCACTTCCGTTTGAGACAACGGGCCACGGCTGGCTTGAGCCAACGACGATTCTTGGCGTGGTACTCTCCTTAAGTACTTTGCTGCAGCCAGGGCTATTTCTCCGCTGGCCCCCAAAGGGATTCTGGTGCTTTCTCGTTTATCTCTATCTCTTCGCGACTCTTAGTCTTTTGGAACCGTCGCACTACCGCTCTTTGACCATTCTAAATGTCTTTCTGCTCACGCAGTTAACCATCCTTTGCTGGATTGCCTACAACGTGATGCGAGATCGGCAAACCGCCGAAAGAGCATTCCTGACGTTTGGGGCTGGGTGTGTAGTACTTGCAGTTCTTCAGGTAACCGGTATTGCCAGCCGCGCCGTCGAGATCGAAGCTGAAGTTGTCCGTGTTACCGCTTTCGGATTTCACCCTAACAACCTTGCGCGAATCCTGATGCTCGGACTCCTGGCACTCGTTGGTCTGACATTCGGTCGCAGCAAGAGCATGCTGCGTCCGGTCTTTCTGACCTTTCCCTTAATTGCGCTGCTCGTGACCGCGCTACTCCAGACAGGTTCTCGTGGGGGAATGCTTGCTTTGTCGGCTGGCTTGATGACCCTGGTCTTACGTCGAGGCCCGCTCTGGACGAAGGTGCTGAATGGTGGTGCGATACTGCTGGTACTTGGACTGCTCGCTTTGGCGGCGTTGCAATCAGACGTTATGCGCGCTCGCTTCGAGGAAACGCTTGAAGAGGGTGACGTAGCCCGGCGTGAACGAATTTATCCAACTGCCTGGCAGATGTTTTTGGAAAAACCGCTGACTGGGTGGGGGCCGATCACCAGCACCTTCGAGCTCGGCACGCGCCTGGCGCATCCTGAGGAAGAAGCCAAGAATCCGCATAACCTCATTCTGTTTGGACTGGTTTCAACTGGGATACTGGGCTCCTTACCCTTATTCGTGGGAATTGGCTTTGCGGTGATAAGCGCCTGGAGCGTCCGGCATGGTCCGCATGGCATCTTGCCTCTCGCGATGATCGTTGCTGTGCTGGTCGCAAACATGAGCGGACTTTGGCTCTTCAACAAACTCCACTGGATCATTATGGCCTACGCACTGGCCAGTCTATACCACGAATATGCATCTGAGCCGATTGCCTCGACAGTCGATTACCCGAATCTTGATGATCGGGAATACGTTACGATTTAGCGCATGCTGATCACTTTTTCAGGCTTGGATGGATCAGGGAAATCCACGCTCGTCGATTACCTAAGAGACAGTTTGGAGAAAAACAATACACCGGTCGCGGTCTCGCATATGAACTACGACGTCGGTCTTTACTCAGCGATCCGGTTTCTGGTGCGTAAGGCCACAGGCAAAGCTAATGGTGACACCGGCGTTCAGGAATCACATGCTCCGCGCGAGCGCGCGCACGAGGGACAATTCCGTAGCCGGAGCGCGAAGTTAAGGTATCAGCTCGTTTGGAACAAGGGATTGCGCCTGTTCATTTACCCGGTCGATGTCGTCATTTTTCTTTGCTATCGCTTTTACATTGAGAGAGTCAATCGGCAAGTGCTGATCATGGATCGGTATTTTTATGACACTCTGGTAGATGTAGCCGGAACACAAACATCGCTTCCAGTTCGCTTTTTGTCGTGGCTGACTCCGAAACCTCACCTGTCGGTGTACCTGGACGTCACGGCAGAAGAAGCCTTCGCGCGAAAGAGCGAATACTCAGTGGATTACCTCAACCGCCGGCGGCTTTCGTATCAGAAGCTCATTTCGAAACTCCCTTCAGTACTCGTGCTTTCAACCGAACAGGATTTGGCTTCAACCCGGCTACGCTTGACCAGTGCGATACAAGACAGATTAGCGACCCTTTGATGTCCCGGTCTGAACAAATCTACGCCTCGATCATTTTGCGGCTTTTGCTGGAAGGGAAACTCGATCCTGAAGAGCAGGGGCACATTGTCTGGGGCGACCTTCTGCAAATTGCCGCGCAGAACAGCGTCCTTATTCGCGTCGTGGATGAACTTGAAACGCTCGGCTTAGAACCGCGCCACTTTTTCTCAGCCGCTGTCAAAGAGATGCGGGCTCGCAACCAACGCAAGCTCGCGGTGATCAATCAGATAAGCCAGCGATGCACCGAGGCAGGCGTTGAGTTCATCTTCGCCAAGGCGCTGCAAAACTATCCTGACATGACCGGCGATATTGATCTCTACCTTGCCTCACAATCGCCAAATTTTGACGCCGTAATCCTCGCCGGCTTGCAGGCAAAACCGGTAAAGCGAACTCTGCGTAATCGTATCGACGGCACCGCCAACTACCTGGTGCCCGGCTGTGAGTCATTTCTTGAAATACATCACGGACGTGTCGGGATGCTGGGTGAGCACAAATTCTATGCGGCGCAGGTGATTGACAATGCGAGGTTCGTGATGTCTGAAAAAGAGGGAATGCTTGTTCCCTCACCAGAAGATCAAATCATTCTGCAGGCTTTGCAGCGTCTGGTTCAACGCAGCTACCTCCGGCTCTCTGACGTAGTCTTAACTGTTTCGCTGCTGCGGCGCCATGCACTCGACTGGAACTACATCCTCCGAACCGTAAAAGAACTGAACATATTCTACGGGCTCAGTTGTTATCTGAGTTTCGTCGAAAGAATTCATTTGCGTACGTTCAACCGGACGCTCCTTCCGAACGGGTTGAGAGGGCGCCTACTACTCGAAAGACCGGCCTCGATTGAATTCCAAAAAGGATTTTACCGATTCCAGCGAGTCAGGGTGGGTGGCAGAGGATATGCCGACAAATTCTGCTCGGCCGTGCTCGCAGAGAATTGGGCAGTGGCGAGCCGGCTTTCGCTATTGCCGGTTCTGGCTCTGACAACAGTTTTCCGCAAGCTTAAGCTTTCTTAGTTCACACCCCGAAGGTTAACGATATGCAGGAAAGTGATCTGATGTTTATGGGATCGGCGCCGCGCTATCCGCTGTTTCGTCCCAACCGTGCAGTTGATCCGGGCGCCGGAACCAAACGGTTGCTGATTGTAACCGCGGTTGTAATCTTCGCCATTGTTTCACTGCTGGTTCACTATTTCACTCCTTTCGCCTGGAATGTTGCCGCGACCCGCGCCTTGCAATCGTTGAAATTTCCCGGCCTCCATGAATTGATGCGGCTAATTTCAGGCTTCGGGAACGCTCCGAAAGTAATGGCCATTACTATCGTGGCGCTGCTCGCCTGCAATAGACGTCGCGAAGCGATCTTCATTAGCTTGAGTGGACTGGGCGGCTGGTTCCTGGCCATGCAGCTCAAACAACTGTTCGGGGCGCCACGGCCCACGGCTGATGTCGTGGCCGTGTTTCACCAATGGCCCACCGGAAGCTTTCCTTCAGGACATTTGGTCTTCTACGTCTGTTACTTTGGCTTTTTGTTTTTTGTCGCCCGTCGCTTAATGCGGCCTGAATCGATCTTCCGTCGGGTCGTGCTGGCGTCGCTTTTGCTGCTGATTGTTCTGGTCGGAGTTTCCAGGGTTTATCTCGGCGAGCACTGGCTCAGCGATCTTCCCGGTTCATACCTCCTGGGTGGGTTGTGGCTGTCGCTCTCGCTGACGCTCTATTGGAGATGGACGCGCGCTCGCGCACGCCGGAACGATTGGTTTCTGCCCTATCGAACCGACTCATGATTGGACGAGCGAGACTAAAGCGTACTGTGAAACAGACAGCCGGCTGGGCGGCGGTCCTCTCTCGATTTCTCTCCGAGCGGTCGGCGAACTCGAGGGCCTGCATCTTTTACTATCACCGGATTGCCGATGTCGGCTTCGTCGATCCCCAGGTTGATGATTGGAATGTCACTCCCCAGCTCTTTCAGCAGCAGATCGCCACTCTCGCCCAATTTGCAGACATCGTGCCTTTGGGTGAGCTACGAAACTGTCTGAAATCGCGGGCTACCGGGCTGAAACCGTTGGTCTGTCTTACGTTTGATGACGGCTACGCAAACTTCCATTCGCAAGTCCTGCCGGTTCTGAAACGTTACCAGACGCCCGCCACCGCCTTCGTTGTGACCAGCACTGTCGGACGTGCCGAACCAATGCCTTTCGATCACTGGGCAAATAAGAACCTCGCTCGCGTAACTAGCGAAACGTGGCGACCGTTGAACTGGAAAGAGATTGAAGATTGTGTCGCCTCCGGCCTGGTGACGATTGGAGCTCATTCTCACAAACACACTCGCGGGCGCGAGTGTACGACGTCGCAGATTCTGGACGAGGTGGGCCAATCACGCGAGATCCTCCGCCATCAGCTCGGCGAAGCGCATAGCGTGCAGTATGCCTATCCATACGGAAACACGCGCCTGGGCGATGTCTCTGCCGAATACGTCAACGCTGTCAAAGCAGCCGGCTATCAACTTGCAGTCACTACCGACCTCGGTTTAGTTGACGTCGCAAATGATTTCTACACGCTGCCCAGACTAGAAGCACACATGATGGATTCGCCCGGTGTGCTCAAGGCCAAGGCTGTTGGTGCATTGATGCCCTATCGGCTAACCGATCATCTTCGGGGCGCATATCGCGCATGAAATCACTGAAACGAATTCTGGTACTCGACGGACACACCAATCAGGCGCTGGCTTGTGTGCGGTCGCTCGGGCAGGCCGGATACACGGTAATGGTGGCTAGTCATCAAAGGTTCCCTCTTGGCGCCTGGTCGCGCCATTGCGCGAGCAGCCTTTATCTGAAGGAACAGAGCCTCGAGGCGTTCTCCTCAATGCGCGAGTGGGCAAAGGAAAAAGGCATCGACGTTGTATTGCCCCTAACCGAGCGTTCCTGTGTGCTCTGCAATGCGGAGAGAACAAAATGGGAAGAGGCTGGAATAGCGCTTGGTTGCGGTTCTGATGAAATGCTCCAGGGTGCCTTTGACAAAGCTCTTACGGTAGAAAACGCCGTCGAGTGCGGTGTCCGCATTCCGCCAACACACATTCCTCAAACGCTCGATGAGGCTGTTGCTGCGGCTGAGGCGATGGGTTTCCCGTGCGTCATTAAGTCGCGTTGGAGCAATGCATGGGACGGGAAATACTTTCTGCCTACCAGCAGTCCCGCTTACGTCAAGAACCGTGAAAGCCTCATCGAAACCATCAAGGCTTACAAGCAGGGGCAACACTTGCCGCTCATCCAGGGATATGTTCCGGGCCAGGGTAAAGGCGTGTTCGCTCTCTGCGACCGAGGCAATGTGATTGCCTGGTTTGCACATGAGCGGTTACGCGATACGCGACCAACCGGATCAAGCAGCAGCTTGCGACGCTCGATTCGCCTTGACGCGCGGCTGCGGGAACCTGCGGAAAAGTTACTAGCAAAATTGAAGTGGCATGGGCCGGCGATGGTTGAGTTTAAGGATGACGGGATCGCTGAACCATGTCTAATGGAGATCAATGGCCGCTTTTGGGGTTCACTTCAACTCGCAATCGACGCGGGCGTAGATTTCCCCCGGTTGTGGCTCGCAATACTCGAAGGCAAGACACCCGAACCAGTGATGTCATACTCCGAAGGTTTAACCCTGCGCTGGTTGTGGGGCGACATCAAGCGCTTCTTCTTTATTCTTCGTGGCGCACCCGCCGGTTATCCCGGCAGTTTTCCTCCAATTTCACAGGGCATCAAGGAATTGCTGGGCCCGCAGCCTAAGGGAACACTGTTGGAGATGTGGCGACCTTATGACCGCTGGCCGGGCGTGGGTGAACTGGCTGGTGGTATTAAAGAACTGATAGCCCGCGGCCACAACGAAACGCGAAATAGAAACGGTTTTAGTCAGCCTCAAAAACTCCTGAGCGCAAACGGACCAAACAGACCGGTTAAGAATGCAGTCAGCTCTAACGGATTCAAGAAGTCAAGCGTGGTAGTAAGAGAGGCCACGCATGACGAGCTTGAACAATGGGATCAATTGGTGACGCGTTTTCCGAACTACCGGGTTTCTCACAAACTTTCCTGGATGCGGTCTCTAGAAGCTTCGGTTAAGGGTCAGCCGCTGTACCTGATTTATGAAAAACAAAATGAAGTGGTCGGCTGCCTGCCGGGTTTTCTGACTAGAATCGGACCTCTCCGTCTATTTGGCTCGCCACTTCAGGGTTGGCAAACAGTTGGCATGGGACCGGCTTTTGATGATCAAAAGATTTCTACGCACCAGCTTGTGGCTCCCCTCCTGCAGTTCCTCGAGGGATCTTACGGAGTTCATCATGTTGAAATCATAAGCAGTAGCCTCGACCATCCCGCGCTCGCAAACCTTCGTTTCCGAAACGAGGACTTGCCGACCTACCGCGCACGCCTCCACCCTGGCAACGAAGAGCAAACACTGCGACTGATGAAAGAAAGTGCGAAGCGCAACATACGTCGCGGGATCAAGTTAGGCTTGGTAGTTAAGTTTGAAGAGGATGAGCGTTTTGTTGACGAGCACTACGATCAGCTTCGCGAGGTCTTCGCCCGCGGGGGAAATATGGTCCCCTTTGGCAAGAAGCGCGCTCTCGAATTCTTTCGTCACATGAAGAGCGGCGGAAATCTGCTCGCGGTGTCCGTCTACCTACCGGATAACGGCCCCAACATCGCGACAGGAATGTTCACCGTTGAAGGCCGTGAACTACTACTGTGGATGTGGACGCATCGAACGCAATACCGCTGGTATCGCCCCACTGAATTGATGACGTGGACGGTGATGAAAAAGGCGATGGAGATGGGCTGCGACACCTTCGACTTCATGGGGCGCGGCGATTTCAAGGCGAAGTTTGGCGCAGAGCTCGACGCGAGTAAACACCGCTGGATCTGGAGCCGTTATCAATGGCTCGCCAGCACTCGGGACATCGCCGGGCGTGGTTACAAATGGCAGCAGGCGATGCGCGGGCGAATGATTCGTCGCAGCATGTTCAATGGCATAAGTCCCGCTGAGAAATCTCATAACACTTCTGAACTTAAAGGAGCCGCTTAGGAAGTGACGCCTCGAGCACCGCTCGCCGTGGTCTTAGGAGATATGGATCTGGTGCGCCCGCTGGGATTGGCTGGAGTCGAATGCGCCGTTGCTGTGCCACCGGGTGCAGCATCCCGTTTCTCGCGATTTACCCTCGTCGCGCTGGACTGGGCCCACCCGTGGGACAGCGTCGAAGAGCTCGTCCAATCTTTGATTCGTTTCGCCAGAACACAGGCGCAACGTCCTGTCTTGTTTTACCAGTCGGATGCTGAGCTTCTGCTGGTCTCGCGAAACCGCGAGCGACTGGGTCAGGTGTTTCAATTTGTGGTTCCCGATCAAACGCTGGTCGAAGATCTGGTTGACAAAGAACGTTTCCAAAAACTTGCCCAACGATTAAGTCTGCCCGTTCCCCGCGCTCATCGCCTTGTGCTTAACGGGAGTTTCAAGGCGGCTGACCTGGATCTGCAGTATCCGATTGTGCTGAAACCCCTGACGCGGCGTCCGGACATTTGGAAGACGGTTACCGCCACGGGCAAAGCACGGCGAGTTAATTCGCCTGCTGAGTTGGACACTCTACTGCCGGTGCTTATGAAGACTCAGGTGAGTGTGATTGCACAGGAAATGATACCCGGACCCGAGAAGTGCATTGAAAGTTATCACGTCTATGTCAATAACAATGGCGAGATTCGCGGTGAGTTCACCGGACGGAAGATTAGAACTTACCCGCTCGAATATGGCGAGAGCACCGCTCTGACAACCACTGCTGAAAAAGATGTCGCCGCACTCGGTCGTGAACTTGTCAAACGTTTGAACTTCCATGGAGTGGCAAAGTTTGACTTCAAGCGTGGGCCTGATGGAACTCTACACCTGCTGGAGATAAATCCTCGCTTTAATTTGTGGCATCACCTTGGCGCTGTCGCCGGAGTGAATTTGCCTGCGTTGGTCTATAACGACCTGCTGGGTCGGCCAATCCCTGAGCTAACGAGTGCGCGTGCGGGACTGACCTGGACACGGCTCTGGCAGGATGCCCTGGCGGCGAAAAGCGCACAGCTCCCGATGACCGAATGGCTGCGATGGTCTCTTAACTGCGAAGCGAAGAGACTGCTGGCCTGGGATGATCCGATGCCGTTTGTGCGTGCAGGTTTATGGCGAGTGGTAGATGTCCTTCGCTCAAGGTTAAGCAGCAGTGCCGCAGCACGAGCGCAAACTGACCCGGGCGATAATCTGGATCAGCATAGCCACTTGGCGAAGCTGCCGGTAACAGCGGGGACGTATAGCAAGGGTTAATCAAGGGGCTGGGATTTATGAGACAGATGCGCGTCTTAATGGTTACCTCCGAATGGCCAGTGCCTGGCCAAAACCTGACGGCACACTTTATCAAGCGTCAGGCCGACTTTATTCGCGAGGCTGGTGCTGATGTGGAGGTGTTTCCGTTCAAGGGAGCAAAGAACCCGCTTAACTACCTCAAGGCGTGGTGGCAGCTTCACCGCAAGTTAAGACAAGAGAAATACGATCTCATTCACGCTCAATTCGGGCAGAGCGGACTGCTCGCCCTTCCGAAGCGGTTACCGATGGTAGTCACATTCAGAGGAAGCGATTTGCTGGGGACGGTCAGCGACCGGACGGGGCGCCACTTGCGAGCAAGTGTCATCCATCAATACCTCAGCCGGCTCGTCGCGAGACAAGCTGATACCGTCATTGTGGTCTCGGAACACATGAAAGCCCAACTTCCCTCCTCAATTAAGGCGCACGTTATTCCTTCGGGTATCGATTTCAACTTCTTCCGGCCGATCGACAAAAAGGCTGCCAGGCAGCGGCTTGGCTTACCACTCGATGAGAAGTTGGTGCTCTTCGTCGGCCGGCCGAGCCAGGCGCGCAAGCGTTGTTATCTCGCGAAGCAGGCAATAGAGCTTCTGAATAAGTCAACGCAGGCCAAACTTGTGGTGGCTTGGAGAGTTCCTCATACAGACATACCGCTCTATATGAGCGCTTGCGATGCGCTCGTTTTCACCTCGATGCAGGAAGGCTCGCCCAATGTAGTCAAAGAAGCTTTAGCGTGTAACTTGCCAATTGTGTCTGTGACGGTTGGCGACGTGGCGATGCGCCTGCGCGGTATTGCAGGCTGTGAACTTTGTGATGATGAGCGTCCCGAAACAATAGCGGCCGCACTTGAACGAGTGCTCGCGCGCAATGAGCGGATTGCCGGGAGAGAAACGGTGATGTCTCTCGATGAGAACGTTGCTACCGCAAGAGTGCTGAATCTTTACCGCTCAACTCTGTCGGGTAAGAGATTGCCGGCCGCGAAAGAGTCGTTGAGAAGGGCCTCGGATTACTAACAGTGATGGAACGGATCTACTTAGCGAGAGGAGTTCTTTCAGCTGAATAGCTGACCGCGAAAGTCTTAAGCAAGAGTTGTCGCAAACAGAACAGGCTGGGGAGCGCTCGCGGGCGCTCCCCGGCCTTTTCATTAACTCCAACCTTTCTCGGGGAAGAAGTCAATGCAACCAAAGCGTATAACAGCTCAGAAAGCGCTTAGCCAGCGCCCGGACACCAGTTACAAACAGAGCACCGCAAAAATCAGCTCGATACACCAACCTTTTACCGAAGCAAAGCCCGGCTTTTCGAATCACGATTTCGGCACGCCGGATTATGCTTCTGAGGAGTTTGGGTCAGCGGAATTTGGGTCGAGGGATTACGCCCTTCCAGACTTCATTGACCCCAGGGTATTTCGTTTAATTCGAGCCAACGGCAACGGCAACGGGGCTGCGTCTGCCGGGGCGCGGTCCTTCTACCACGTGGGCAAGCGCTGCCTGGACGCAAGCGTTTCATTAGCGCTAATCGTCATGGCGAGTCCGCTTCTGATTGTGATTGCGGTCGCAGTCAAGCTAACAAGCAAAGGGCCGGTCTTTTTCGCGCACCGGCGTTTGGGGCTTAGTGGAAAACACTTCGACTGCCTTAAGTTTCGCACCATGAGCGCCGACGCCGAGGAGCGTTTAAAGCAGGACCCACAACTGCGCCAACGTTTTGAAGAGAAGTTCAAGCTTGAAGACGATCCCCGCATCACGCAGCTCGGAGCTTTTCTTCGTCGCACCAGTCTCGACGAGCTGCCGCAGCTTTTCCATGTACTTACTGGCGAGATGAGCCTCGTCGGGCCCCGTCCGATTGTCGAGAACGAACTGGGAAAATATTCAATCTATGCCAAGAAGCTCTTGACCGTGAAGCCGGGGCTGAGTGGTCTCTGGCAAGTTTGCGGGCGCAGCCACACCACCTATCCGCAGCGCGTGATGATGGATATGCACTACATAGATCACCGCTGCCTGACACTCGACCTGAGACTATTACTGCTAACTGCTTCTGCTGTGATTCGAAAGAGCGGCGCTTGGTAGTCCGTATCTGCTCTCAATAAAACCCACCCGTACTGCTTCTTCAACCTAGTCGAAACCGTGTCTACTAACACTATGGCGAAGGATGCGTCGTTTGCGCGCCGCACTACCAAAAGTGCGGCCGGACTGCGCATCCTTTTTGTAACTCAGATCTTCCCACCCGAGATGGGCGCCTTGCCCAATCGCTTATACCCGCTGGTTCGCCAACTAGTGGGAAAAGGCCACGAAGTTTTTGTCTCCACCGGAATGCCAAACTATCCGCGAGGTGTAGTCTTCCCTGAGTACCAGGGCAAGCGTTCCCTTCGTGAACGAGTCAATGGGTACACAATTTTTCGGCGCTCTTACTATACGGCGCCGCGCAACCAATCGAAGTGGTCGCAACTGCGAAACTATCTCGGTTTCATTCCCGCAGCTTTTCTCGCCGGAGTACAGGCCGGAAAGCTAGACATCGTCTTCGTAACTTCACCTCCGCTCTTCAGCGTGGTTCCCGCGATCCTGCTCGCGAAACTACGACGCGCGAAGCTTGTGCTCGATATACGTGACTTGTGGCCTGACGAGCTCATCACCTATGGCGGCTTTCGCGAAGGTTCGCTTCCGGTGCGGCTAATCCGTGCGATTGAGCGTTGGGCATATCGCAACGCGGACTGCGTCGCGGGCACAACCGACGCCATTAATGACACTATCGTTAAGCGGGGCGTGGACCGCTCGAAGACTTTTCTATTGCCCAATGGCGCTGACCTGGAGTTGTTTGGGCCGTTGCCACGGCAAAACGACATCGCCGCTGAATATCCATTTGGTGATCGCTTCGTAGTGATGTATTCCGGACTCTTCGGTATCAAACACAGCCTCGAAGTCTTACTCGAGGCTGCAGAAATACTCCGAGATCAAACCGACATAGCTTTCTTCTTCCTCGGCAATGGAGCACGCAAGGAAGCGCTCGTGCAACAGGCAAAAGACAAAGGCCTCGAAAACGTTATTTTCGGCGACGAGAGACTAGTCGGCGACGTGCCCTCGTTGATTGCCAGGGCTGACGTCTGTTTCGCAGCCGTGCGGCCCGAGCCGTACCCAAAGAAGGTCATTTCGGTAAAAGTGTTTGAATACCTGGCTTGTGAAAAACCGGTAGTTGGGGCTCTAAGCGGTGAAAGTGCGCGAGTTTTGGAAGAGTCTGGCGGCGGGATTGTGGTTCCTCCTGGCGACGCGCGTGCGACTGCTGACGCCATTCTTAGTCTTTATCGTGACCCGCTCCGCCGCACCGCCGCCGGTAAGGCCGGCCGGCGGTATGTTGATGAGCACTACTCACGTTCAATCTGGGCGACTCGATTAGAACGCAGGTTAAAGGAAGTTTATTGGACTGGGCCTAGAGATCGACGAGCCGTACCACGTCCGACTGCTGTTTACGACAGTTATTCGCCCGGCTAAAGAATGCGACTGGCGGTTTTCACAAATAAATATCCCGGACGAGTGGCCACATTCTTCGAGCGCGACATGCGTGGTCTCATCGAAGCCGGCATTGATGTCGATGTGTTCGCCATATACCCCCTCGACGCAAAACTCTGGGCTTACTCGCTCGACACCTTAAACGAACAGGTGTTACCCAGGAACAAGGTCCGGCATTTGGGACTCGGGCAAAGTCTGAAAACTCTTAGACCGTACCCAACGAAAAAGTTTGGCTCCTACCTGCGTGATGTTGCTGCCACCAGTGCGTCATCCGTTCGCCACGGCGTATCAGCACTGGCCAAAACGAACTACGTGTTACCCAAGGCGTGGGCCTGGGCACAGAAATATCAGGACTACGATCACGTGCTTGCGTACTGGGGAAACTATACCGGCACTTGCGCGTATGCATTTCATCGATTGCTGGACCGTCAAATCCCCTTCTCGATTTGGCTGCACGCTGGCGCAGACTTGTATGAGACCCCAACCTTTCTGCGACAAAAACTTCTGTATGCTGACCGGATCGTGACCTGCTGTGAGTTTAACCTGAACTACCTCGGCAAAAATTATTCAGACATCTTTCCCGCAGTATTGGCCAAGACAACTGTCTGTTACCACGGTCTCGACTTCGCCAACTTTCCGTATCAACCCGACGGACGCCAGGATAAGAAAATCCTGGCAGTGGGTCGCCTCTCAGAGGAAAAGGGCTTTGATTATCTACTGCGCGCGGCCCGTGAAATTATCGCCCGCGGAACATTTCTTGAAATCGATTTTGTCGGTGATGGGCCTGATGGCGCCTCGCTGAAAGCCCTGGCCGCGGATTTAGGAATTGCAGACTACGTGAAATTTCGCGGCTGGCTCAAGTTTTCTGATGTGCAAGCGGCTATGCGTGAAGCGACTATGCTGGTTCATCCCTCTCCCGGTATCGGCGATGGTCTGCCAAACGTCATCCGTGAAGCGATGGCGCTGGGCACACCGGTTATCGCATCTGACGTAGCTGGTATCCACGAAGCTTTCGATGATGGCAAGTGTGGGCTGCTCGTTCCGCCCCGCGATGTAAACGCGCTCATAAACGCAATCGAAACGCTGTTATCGAACAATCATCTGCGTCGTTCATTTGCGGAAGCCGCTCGCAAGCATACGGAAGATAAGTTCGATATGTGGCGGAATGGGAAACGGCTGGCCGAAGTGTTGCGCAACACGCGGCGCGTCGTCTCGGAGAGCGAAGTATCCACAAAAACTGACGCGCCGGTGCAGACCCACCCGCAGGAGCTTTTCTAGCAGGCAAAATGGGCCAGACACTGTTCAATCTCTACCACTGCTTGCCCGGTTGGCTGCGCTCAAGCGCTGCAACACTTCACGGCTTCCATCTCCGTTCATGGAGGTTCGGACCGGAGACCCCAGAGTTGGTCAGTGAATTTCTTGAGCACGAGCATTGGACGGCGGCCCAGTGGCAGGAGTGGCGGGAGGCGCAGCTCGCTAAAGTGCTCCACCGTGCGGCCACGCGAGTCCCTTACTACCGCGAGCAGTGGGCGGAGCGGCGTCGCCAGGGCGACCTATCAAGCTGGGAGCGACTAGAGAATTGGCCGGTACTGGAAAAGGAAGTGCTCAGGAGCCAACCCCGTTCCTTCATAGCCGATGATTGCGACAGTGGTCGCATGTTCTGCGCCCACACCAGCGGTACGACCGGTACGCCGATAGACCTTTGGCGCAGCCGCAAGACGATGCGCTCGTTGTATGCCTTATCCCTCGCGCGCACCAAAGGATGGCATGGGCTTACCGCGAAGGATCGTTGGGCAAAGCTGGGTGGTCAGGTCGTAACTCTCGGTAGTCAGCGTAAACCACCGTTCTGGGTTTGGAATGCAGCGCTGAAACAGTTGTACATGTCCACCTATCATCTGGCCCCGAACCTGATTGAACATTACCTTGATGCGCTCGTGCGATATCGAGTCGAGTACTTGTTTGGATACACCTCATCGGTCTTTGCCCTCGCGCAGGAAGCGTTGAGACTAAAACGGAAGGACTTAAAGCTAAAAGTAGTTATCACCGAAGCTGAGCCGCTCTTTGAACATCAACGCCGCGCCATCGCGGAAGCCTTTCAATGCCCGGTGCGTGAAACGTACGGCATGGGTGAAATGGTGACTGCAGGTAGCGAGTGTCCTTCCGGCGCACTTCATCAATGGCCCGAGCTGGGACACGTTGAAGTTCTCGAGGACGATCAGCCGGTAACGGAGGGGATGTTTGGCGAGCTCGTATGCACTACTTTTCTAAATGCAGACATGCCGCTGATTCGCTATCGCGTAGGAGATCGCGGCCGGCTGGCCTCTCATCAAGCCTGCGGGTGCGGTCGTACGTTGCCCTCCATGAGCATTGTCGAGGCTGGAAGTTATGACCTGCTAATAACCTCCGACGGTCGCAGAATTCTGGGCCTGGAGGACGTTTTCTTCAATACACCGATCCGGCAAGCACAAATCGTCCAGGAGAGATTGGACCTGATTCGTGCCCGTTATGTACCGACTCCCGAATTCACTCAGGACTCAGCGCGGGCCATCATCAATGCGGTACAGGACCGAATGAAAGGCGTTGAGGTTGTGCTCGAGCCGGTGCACGAAATTCCTCGCTCGGCAAACGGCAAGTTTTGGATACAGGTTTGTAAAGTACCTCAAGACGAAATCAATGCCATTCTCAACCGCAGCCGCAACGGCAATGGAAGCGCATCATCGTAACGTTGAAAAGATGAAGGGCCTTAGATTAGCGATACTGACAATCTTTGCGTTGCCACTGCCCGTTGTTGGAGCGTTGGTAGGCGCTCATTGTCACGGCGCAGGCTTTCCCAATGGGACCGTGCTCCCGGTGGCAGAAGTCGCGCAATCGCGCGCACGACTGCAGGCTGTGGATGGGCAATCGCTTAAGAGTTTCATTATTAGTCCGTCCCTCCTTGTCGGAGGTAACTCGGCAACTGGTACCGTCTTCCTTCGTTATCCTGCTGCTCGCGGCGGGCTGGTAGTGACTTTGAAGAACAGCGGCTCCTCCGGAGTGAGCGTCCCCAACCGTGTGATAGTTCCAGAGGGCCGCACCATCGCAAGCTTCTCTATCAAGACCAGGGCGATGAATGCCCACGCTTCTTTTGATGTATCTGCGACCTGTCAAAACGCAACTTTGACGAATGTTTTAATGGTGATGCCAGCGCAGCGAGCGCGTTGGTATGTAGCTCCGGGTGGAAGCTCCCAAGGCCGGGGAACGGAAAACTCTCCCTGGGACCTCGCAACTGCCCTCGGACATGGTCCAACCGGATCGGAAGTTAAGCCTGGGGATGTTATCTGGCTGCGCGCCGGGCGTTATGTAGGCACGTATCTTAGTACTCTCCGCGGCCGCGCTGACGCGCCAATCATCGTACGGGCCTCTCCCGGTGAGCGCGTCATTCTCGACAAGGCCGCAGCTAGTCAGGCGAAGCAACCGGCGTTGAAAGTTAAAGATTCCTGGGTGTGGTTCTGGGGTCTTGAGGTGACGAACTCAAATCCGGATCGACGTCGCAACAGCCCTTACAGCGGCGACGATGAGCCATGGCGTGGCTCCGGCGCTGATGTTTATGCCCCTCATGTGAAGTTCATCAACATGATTTTCCATGACAACGGCCATGGCATTTGGGACAAGAAAGACATGACCGAGATACACGGTTGCCTCTTTTTCTACAATGGCAACAACAAGCGTGAGCATGCGATGTATGTCGGCAATGCATCAGGGACAAAGTTCATTACGGACAATATCGTCTTTGACCAGGCCGGTTACGGCATTCTGGCCCACTCGGATTCTCACTCGAGCTCGCAGAAAGGCTTACACATTGAAGGAAACGTGAGCTTCAACAACGGCATGCTTACCGCCGATGATCAAACCACTGGGAATTTGCAAGTAGGAGGCGTCGAGGGAGTTTCAGCCGAACGCATCGTCATCAAGAACAATTACGTCTATAACACCGCCAGCAACTCCAATAATAAAAATTTTGGTATCCGGCTTGGTTACAAGGATACGGGTAACCAAGACGTGAAGCTGCTCGACAACTATGTGGTCAGTAAGATTCCGCTGCGACTTTGGTGGTGGCAAAACGTCGAGTTCCAAGGGAACACTATCCTATCCAACAGCGAGAGCCTGGATCTAAAGCTCCCAACCGGGACCGCGGCCTCGAATTACCTCTGGGATTTCAATCGCTATTTTACCGTTGATCGCGCTGAACCCTCCTTCGCGAGTGAGACCGCAGCTTTCGGCTTTACTCGCTGGCGTCAGGCGACAGGACTTGACCTTCACAGTAAAGCATCGGGCGGTGATCGCCCTCAGGGCGTTGAAATCTTTATCCGTCCGAACCGTTATGAGGCAGGCCGCGCCAATATTGTGGTTTTCAATTGGGACTCTCTTAACCAGGTGCAGGTAAACCTTGGTTCAATCATGCCGGCAGGAACTAATTTTGAAATACGCGACGCGCAAAACTTTTTTGGACCGCCGGTAGCGAGTGGGGTTTATAGGGGTGATCCCATTTTGCTTCCGATGAAGTTGTCCGCAAGACCCTTGCCGGTAGGAAATGTTGAACGACTCCCTCGTCACACTCCTGCCGAATTTGGAGTTTTTGTGGTTCAGATCCCGCCCGGCAAGAACCCGCTTTGAATGCCGCGATGATGCTTTTCAAACAACGCTCGAAAGTCGATGTTGCGTGCCATTTCGACGGGTTTATTCTGGAACTGGCAGCGTATTCCTTGTTTCTTTCGAGCATATAGTTCCATAGAAGTGCCACTTCCCGAAGCCAGGATGATCTTGATCCGGGGAGATTCTAAATGGAAGAAACTGGAGTTGAGCTCTTAGAGCCCTTCAGTAACACTTTTTCAGTGCCTGGACTTGTCCACCAAGCACCTGGAAGGAACTTATATGAAAATCTCAATTCCAGGAATTGCTAAGTCCTTATCGCTTGGCTTGATTGCCGTCGCTACGCTGTTCGCAAGTCAAAGCGTGGCAAAAGCAGACGAAGTGCTACTGACAGGCCATACGAACGGTTGCTTCGCAACTCCAGCTACTCCGTGCCAGCCGATAAATTCTCCGAATCCGCAGGCGCCGCCAGCTTCGCTTCTCGGCTTAAGCTATCAGAACAGCAGGTTCCAGGGCGTGACTGCGAATGGCTTCCTGGCTTTTGGCGGCAACCCGGTAACGCTTCCTGGCCAAGGTACCAACAACTTCGGTTCCTTCTTTCTTGACGCCACGCAAGCTGCTACATATGACGGCAACACTTTCCGCTTGCGCGTCACATTTACTGCGCCCCAAGGAATTACTGATCCCTCGCGTTTGTTTGGCGCGGACATCATCGGGACCGTTAGGTCGGATGAAAGCGGTGGCGTCAGAATCGATTTTAGCCAGAACATTAACCAGGAAGGCATCCTGTTTACCTTTACCGATTTGAACTGCGAACCAAATCCCCTTCCCGCGCACGCGCCGGCGGGACAACAGGTGACATGTGGGCAAGGATCGTTCAGGTTGAGAATCAATGATCTATCGATTAATCCTGGCCAAACCGCATCCCTGACAGGTGACATCTTCGCCGCTCAGCAGACACCAATTCCTGAGCCGGCTACCTTGCTACTGCTTGGCAGCGGGTTGTCAGGTATCGCAGCACTGCGACGCCGCAGGCGTAAAGCGGCTTTAAAAGACTAGAAAACCTGCATACCGAAACTAAGTAAGCCCCTCGAAAGCATTAGCCTTTCGCGGGGCTTTCGTTTTGGGCGAACACCTTGCCATAATCCCGTGCCTGATCACTCGACCGCGTCGAACCTATGACTCAGCCACGCGAACAACCATCTACCGTCTCGGTCGCAGAGATACGCGCACAGTTCCCTGCCCTGGAGCGCATACATAATCAGCATCCTGTCGCCTATTTCGATGGGCCTGGCGGAACGCAGGTGCCACGCAGCGTAGTAGCTGCGATGACTGACTATCTCTACCACCACAATGCCAATACACACTGGTCGTATCCAACCAGCGAAGAAACCGATGCGGCCATCGACCAAGCCCGCCAAACGCTCGCCGATTTCGTTAACGCGTCACCGCGTGAAATCGCATTCGGCGCCAACATGACAACCCTGACGTTCCACTTGTCGAGAGCACTGGGGGCGCAATTCGGCAGTGACGATGAAATTGTAATCACGGAGTTAGACCATCATGCGAACGTAGCTCCGTGGCAGCGCTTGGGAACTGAACGGCGTTTGAAGGTTACGACGGTGCGTATGATCCCTGAAACCGGGCAGCTCGAATGGGATGACCTGGCACAAGCGCTAAACAAGAAGACGAAAGTTGTCGCGATCGGCGCCGCGTCGAATGCTTTAGGGACGATCATCGACCTCGACAGAATCATAGCCATGGCTCGGGCAGTCGGCGCTCTCGTATTTGTGGACGCGGTGCACTACGCGCCGCATAGCCTCATTGATGTGCTGGCGCTGGACTGCGATTTTCTCGCCATGTCGGCTTACAAATTTTACGGGCCACATGTTGGCATTCTGTTTGGCAAGCTTGAGCTGCTGGAGTCAATCAATTTTCCAAAGCTTATTCCCGCTCCGGATGCAGCGCCGGAGAATGTTGAAATCGGCACCCAGAATCAGGAAGGAATGGTTGGCGCCGCTGCTGCTGTTGATTTTCTGGCGGACCTGAGCTTGGGAAACACACGGCGACAGCGATTGGCCAGTGCTTACGACGAACTGCATAGTCGTGGTTCTGAACTCGTGACCAAGCTTTGGAATGGTCTGGCGTCGCTCAAAGGTGTGCAACTTTATGGCCCTCCACCAGATGAGCCGCGCACCCCAACCGTGTCGTTTACAGTCGATGGCGTAGCTTCAACGGAGGTCGCGCGGCAGCTGGCAACCAAGGGATTGTTTTTGTCGCACGGAGATTTCTACGCTGCTACCGTGACCGAGAGGTTAGGACTTGGCGAGGAGGGCTTGGTGCGCGCGGGATGCGCTTGCTACACAACGGAGGAGGAAATCGACCGTTTAATCGAAGCGGTGGAATCACAGTCCAAAGTCTAAAGTCCAAGGTCCAAAGTCCCGGTTCCTTCAGTTGAGAGTAGAATTTTTAGGTTGATAACTTTCAAACTATGCAAGCTAAAGCTTGTACTCTGAACTAATCGACATTGGACTTTGGACTTTGGACTTTGGACCCTGAACCCTGGACTAGTTTTGCCGGACCGCATTCACGAAATCCGCCAATAAACCGTAGGCAGTGCTTTGCAGATTTGGCCGGTGCGAAGTGATCGTCAGGCCAGGCATCATGTCCAGCTCAAAATGAATTGCCAGGGAGGTACCTCTCACGCTTCCCAACGGATCGCTGACGGGAATTTGTTCCGGGCGTACCGTAGCGAGGATTTTTCCTGGCTCAGGCTGTTTCGCCCTTGCCATTAGCTTGAACGGCTTGCCTTCCGCGCGTGCCGCCTGCACCTTCGCAGGACTAAGGTTGCGAATCCCTTCTCGGCTAACCTCATCGGGCTTGAGCGGAACCTTCATCAGGACGTTAGCGAGCGCGCAAATCTTAATCGTCGCGTCCCAACCATCGATGTCGTGACTGGGATCTGTCTCGGTAACGCCGAGCTCTTGAGCGGCCTTCAACCCTTCCTCGAATGAACGACCTGCCTCCATCGTCTCGATGATTACATTCGTCGTTGAACTAAACACGCCGCTTAGGCCTCTTAACCTGACCGCAGGCAAGCACTCCCGAAAAAGTGAAAACACCGGCGCGCTGTCGAGCACTGCCGACTCAAAAAGGAATCGTTTACCCGCCGCGCCGGCCAGTTCGTTCAGCTCATGAAATCCATGCACAACCGCGCCTTTGTTAGCCGTAATGGCGTGAGCGCCGAAACGAAGAATCGCGCGGAGGTAGTCGACTGCGGGTTGACCTGATTGAGGATTGAGTGAGGTCGTCTCGAAAACAACATCAGGCTGTGCCTCCTTTAGCCATTCCCCGATGCTGTTGAGCCTGGCAGTTTCATTCGCGAAAGAGGCGTTCGCAAGCAAGTTGGCCACGCCGAACCCGGCCTCGCCGTCGACACTCCCGGGGAAAGCTCGCCAACCGATGGTTCGACTCGCTACTCCGGTAACACGGAAAGTTATTCCGTACAGTTCTGTGAGCTCGGCCGACTTCGCTTGTAATACGCGCACCAGCGCGCGTCCTACGTTGCCAAAACCAAGCAGGCAGAGATTGTACTTTTTCATGCTTACTTAATACGCTTACGGAAAGTTATACTGAGTTATCGGACAGGATTTACAAGATTAACGAGAGATAAAATTGCAACCGCGGGCCCGGAATGCCTTTGAGCACGGTTTTTATTCTGAATCTTGTTAATCTTGTTAATCCTGTCGAAGTCAATTCCATGAAACAATATCACGAACTGCTGCGATCGATTCTGGCGAATGGTCATGAACACGAGGATCGGACGGGCGTCGGCACGCTCTCGCACTTCGGTTATCAAACAAGATTCGATCTTCGTGAGGGATTTCCCATTGTCACCACCAAGAAAATTCCATTCCGTTGGGTAGCCGAAGAGCTTTTTTGGTTTTTGTCCGGCGACACCAACGAAGGCAATCTGCGCGCGAAGGGTGTGGACATTTGGGCTGAATGGGCCGACGAACAGCATACGAGTCGATTCACCCGCGAGGCCGGCGATCTTGGTCCGGTTTACGGATATCTCTGGAGATCCTTTGGCGGGGAATACCCGAAGCGCAACGGCGTAGACCAAATCGGAAGACTGCTTGATGAGATACATCAGAACCCAAACTCGCGGCGACTAATCGTGACAGGTTGGGATCCGCGGCAGGCTGACAACGTAGATCTGCCGCCATGTCATACTCTTTTTCAATTCAAGGTTGAGGATCGGCGTCTGCTTCACTGCCAACTCTATCAACGTTCTGCGGACGCCTTTCTGGGCGTGCCATTTAACATCAGCTCTTATGCGTTGCTGATGCACCTCGTGGCTCATGTCTGCGATCTCGAGGTAGGAGAATTTGTTTACACGCTGGGTGACTACCACATCTACAAGAACCACGTTGAGCAAGTGGAAGAGGTTCTTAAACGAGAGCCGTTTGAGTTACCGCGTTTAGAAATAGTTGACCCTGAGGATAGGCTTCGAGGGCTAGAGGGGTTGTTGGCAATGCGTTATGAGAATTTGAATCTTAAGGGTTATCAGTCGCATGGGAAGATTGCCGCAGCCGTCGCGGTGTAGTTTGTCTGTTAGGAAATTGTTTGTCGTTTAGAGGCGGGCGCCGCCCGCCGTCGTTGTTCGACGTTAATCGTTTAGAGGCGGGCGCCGCCCGCCGCTCGAAAATTAGATGATAATTGGCATCGTCGCAGTAGCGCGCAATGGCGCGATTGGAAAGGGTGGCAAACTACCCTGGCATTACTCCGCCGATCTGAAGTTTTTCAAGGCAACAACTACGGGCAACACTGTAGTGATGGGTTATAAGACCTGGCTGACGCTTAAGAAGCCCTTACCGAATCGCCTGAATATTGTTTTGAGCCGGAAGGCTGAGATCGAGCCGCATGAGTCGGTCGTAGTTTTGCGAGACGTTGATGCCGTGTTGGATATGGCGAAAGACCTGAAGAACGATTTGTTCATAATAGGCGGCGAACAAGTCTACCGGTCATTTCTTCGCTACATCCAGAAATGGATAGTCACTGAAGTGCCTTTAACGGTTGAGGATGCCGACGCGTTTGTGCCGGAAGACTATTTGGAGGGCTTTCTGAGCACCGGCATGCATGAGCTCGACGACAATCTTAAGGTGCGCTTTTATGAACGCGCGTGACTAAAGGCAACTCCTTGGAGTGCGGCGGCTTGACGCCGCTTTCCAGCGTCGATTGCCAGTGCTTAGGTTTCAGTCTGCATCCGCAGCCTTCAGCTCAACGGCCCCGTGTTATTCAACTTCAAGTCCAGCACGTCGTGCCGCGTGATGATGCCGACGATCCGGCCATACTCCTCAACTAATACAGCCGGATTGGATTGAAGACGGCGCGTCACTTCCTGCGCACTCGCGTCCACATCTACAGTCGGAAAACTCCCTTCCATCACCTCGGTGACCGGCCCTTCAAGCAGATGCCGGTTCCGCACCACCTTCGCCAGCGCTCGATTCTCTCTCAGTGACCCAACCGGCTTGCCGTCTTCCAGCACCGGCAACTGGGTCAGCCCAAGCTCGCTCATCTTTGCGAGCGCATCCGCGACGGTATCTCCGGGTGCAGCCCAAACCAAAGACTGCGGCGCCTGATTTCCCTTCGTTCCACTAATCAAACCGGCCGTCATCTTCTGTGGCTCGAGTAGTCGTTTCTCTTTTAGCCACTCATCCGAATGATGCTTCGTCAGATAGTGTTCCCCGGTGTCGCAAACGATGAACACAACCACGGCGTCCCTGTCTAATCCCCGAGCAACGCGGAGAGCCGCAGCGAGATTAGTGCCGCTTGAGCCCCCGCAAAAGATTCCTTCGGTCCGACCTAACTGTCGAGACATCTCAAACGATTCGCGATCGGTGATGTTGATTACTTCGTCAACATATTGAATGTGCACGTTTGGTGGAACCACTTCCTGGCCAATTCCCTCAACGAGGTAAGGGGTCGTCTCGATTACCTTCCCCGTTTCTTTGAATGTCTTAAAAATTGATCCGTATGGATCGGCGCCCACTACCTTAATCTTTGGGTTTTTCTCTTTCAGGAACCTGCCTGTACCCGAGATGGTTCCTCCGGTGCCGATGCCGGCGACAAAGTGTGTAATGTTCCCTTCGGTCTGCTCCCATATCTCAGGGCCGGTGGTGCGGTAGTGCGCTTCCGGGTTCCCTGGGTGGGAATATTGATCAGGATAGAAGGAATTAGGCGTCTCTTTCGCGATTCGTTGTGCGGTGGCAACGTAGTGGTCGGGTGTGCCGGGTTTGGCCGAGACCGGCGTTATGACGACGTCGGCTCCGAGTGCTTTCAAATAACGCGACTTCTCCGCCGAAGCTTTGTCGGTCATTACGAAAATGCATTTATAACCTTTGACTGCGGCTGCCAGTGCGAGGCCAATGCCGGTGTTTCCTGAGGTGGCTTCGACAATTGTTCCGCCTGGTTTCAGCTTACCTTCTCGTTCGGCGGCTTCGATCATCGACACGCCGATCCGGTCCTTGACGGAAAAGCCTGGATTCAAGTTCTCCATCTTTGCCAGCACGGTCGCTTTTATTCCACTCGTGATGCGGTTGAGCTTGACGAGCGGGGTACGCCCGATTAATCCGAGTACGCTTTCGTAGTAATGCATTCCGAGCTCCGAAACTTTTGGTTGGTCTATTTCTATCAGAACTGCACCTCCGGCGCTAATCGAAGAGCCTTACGGCTTGCTTTTCCCGACTCGCGAGACTGATTACGTTTCCAAGGTAAGGAAGGAATACATTAAGCGAAGCGAGTCTGATTTGTCCAAAGAGGTTGGAGTTCTGCGTTTTCAAGATCCCTGGACTTGAAACCGCCACGGCAATCCAAGAGCGATCGACTAATAACAGGAAACCTCACGAACAACTTGTTCGTGTTCGTTCGTGTGGTTCGTGATCAGCTTTATCCAGCATGAGAAGCGCTACTCGTCTTGGACTCATGTCTCGATTATGTGGGTTTGGATGGTGGCGTTGCGTAGTCTTTCTTTGACTCCAGACTCTCGACTCCAGACTCCAGACTCTAAAAAGAAGAGGCCCGGATGTGCTCTCCCCTTCACATCCGGGCCTCAATCAAGGTCGCCGACTTTCGCCAGCAACCGAGCTTTGAAAAACTTTTGTTAGAAGCGGCCGTTCTTGTCGCGAATCTTATAGGTGTAGACTGCCGCACCTGCGCCCCCGGTAATCGCTCCGATAATCGCGCCCTTCTTGCCGCCAATCAGTCCACCCAGGATTGCACCACCTGCAGCGCCCCCCGCTGTGGTGATCTTGTCCCGATGTTTCTGCCAGACGGAACGGTTATCTTCGTACTCGTAATCGTCGTAGCGGTAGTCATCCTCGTAACGGTAATTGTCGTTACGATAGGTGCTGGTCTCGTATCGATTATTGTTATAGCGACCGTCGTAACGCGTGTTATATGTCGCCCGATTGGCGCAGCGGGTCCGCTTCTGTGCGGCCACCGGCAGTGCGCTCATGCTAAGAACCACCAGGCAAGCAACTGTCGCGATTAGTTTTTTCATTGATAGCCTCCGCGCGCATATTGGCAATGACCATGCCACGAAGGCTGCAATTGTCGGGGTTCGGGAGACCCCAACTGTTTCAAACGGAAAAAGACTTTCCTTGCGCCCAGAGCAGACGGTTGGTATGTGAAGTTATCGACGATACCGTATGCGTCAGTTGGCGTCGCTCACCTTTTGGGGTAGATGGAATTTTCTGACGAAAAAACCTGCCGGGACTTGCCGCTTCTCATGCTAGATTCCCTCGATCGCCGAGCCGTTCAGACTTCATTAACTGCGCCCGCAATTTCCGTTAATGTCTGACAACCAAGTCCAGTCGACAAAAGATCCTCAAGCTGAAACGACTCCACACGCCGAGGCTGAGCCACCATTTCGTGTGCGGTTGCTGAAGTGGGCTGCTGTGCTTGGTTCAGCTGCTGTCGTGCTGCTCGCGCCGGTGCCTGCGGGAATCACGCCGCAGTCCTGGCGACTGCTGGCCATTTTCGTGGCCACAATCGTCGGCTCGATTGTTCGCCCGTTACCAGGCGGAGCAATAGTTCTTCTGGGCGTGACGGCCATCATGCTCACCGGAACACTGCCGCCCGCCCAAGCCCTTGGTGGTTACGCGGATCCAATTGTCTGGCTGGTGCTGGCTGCGTTCTTCATTTCGCGCGGCATGATCAAGACGGGGCTGGGCCGCCGGATCGCACTGCTATTTGTGCGCGCTATCGGACGCCACTCGCTCGGCTTGGGCTACTCGCTGATCGCCACCGACATGGTGCTGGCGACGATCATCCCTTCGAATGGAGCACGCTCGGGAGGAATCATTCTCCCAATCGCCAAGTCTATTGCCGAGACCTACGATTCGAGGCCTGGCCCAACTGCGCGCCGGCTGGGCGCCTTTCTAGCCGCGCTGCTCTACCAGTCTGACGTTGTCATTTGTGCCATGTTTCTTACCGGGCAAGCTTCCAACGTGCTCATCGCGAAGTTTGCCCTGGAGACAACCGGCATTGAGCTTAGCTACGCGCGTTGGTTAGTCGCCGCTATCGTTCCCGGACTCATTTCGCTCGCCGTTGTTCCACCACTCATCTACAAACTGTTTCCCCCGGAAATCAAACATACCCCTGCCGCGGCTGACTTTGCCGAACGCGAGCTGAGCGCGTTGGGTAAGACGTCGCGTCCGGAAAAGCTCATGTTGTTCGTCTTCCTGCTCGTGGCGGCGCTTTGGATGACGACTGCTTTCCATGGAATCAATTACGCGGTGGTCGCTATGTCGGGCATCTGCGTCTTGCTACTAACCGGGGTACTCGACTGGGAAGACTTGATCGCCGAGCGCGGCGCGTGGGATGTGTTCATCTGGTACGGCGGCCTGGTGCGGATGGCGGAAGCGCTTGGCGAGACCGGCCTTACAAAGCGCTTCGCAGAGTCTTCCGCAGCCTTTACGGTCGGTTGGCATTGGGCGGCAGCCCTCGCCGCTTTGCTGTTAGTTTACTTCTACGCCCACTACGGTTTTGCTTCGATCACGGCTCACGTCTCGGCAATGTACATACCTTTTTTGGTAGTGATCATTGCGGCTGGCGCGCCGGCTGCGCTTACCGTGCTGTCGCTGGCGTACTTTTCGAATCTCAGCGCTTCACTTACGCACTATGGCACCACTCCGGCGCCAATTTGGTTTGGTCTCGGCTATGTGAAGCAACGCACCTGGTGGTGGATCGGCTTAGTAGTCTCAATGACTACAATTCTAATTTGGACCGTATTCGGATTCGTCTGGTGGAAGATCCTGGGCTGGTGGTAACAAAGCCCATCGCCCGGGGCAGTAGCCCGACCGTGAGGGAGGGCTCCGTCACATTTGCGTCGCGGAGCCCTCCCTCACGGTCGGGCTACTGCCCCGGCTTTGGCTCTTTCGGCCACGGATAAAAAAAGCCCGGCGGAAATAAACACGCCGGAGGCTTTGTGAGAAGCAGAAATTACGAATTAGTAACGAGTACCGCCGCTGCGATTTTCGCGGGGCTTCGCTTCGTTCACCTTCAAAGTCCGTCCGCCCATATCCGTGCCGTTAAATTTGGCAACGGCTGCTTCGCCTTCTTCTTTGGTGGACATCTCAACGAAGCCGAAGCCTCGTGAGCGACCGGTTTCGCGGTCTTCGATAACGTTGACGTTTTCGACCGTGCCCACACCTGCGAACATTGTTTGTAGATCATCTTTGGAAGTCTCAAAAGAGAGGTTTCCAACATAAAGTTTCATAGACATTTTTCATTTACCTTTTCCCCCTTTGGGGAGTTAACAGAAGCCGCATGCGAACATGGTAGCTTCCCAATTTGCTAAGGACGTTGGGATTTACATATCCATGCCGCCGGACATCGTCCGTGGCTTGTCATCTTCCTGTAGCTCAGAAATGAGGGCTTCAGTCGTGAGCATTAAGCCCGCGATCGATGCGGCGTTTTGCAGCGCGCAACGAGTGACTTTCGCGGGATCAATAATCCCCGCGGCCACCAGGTCCTCAAAAGTTTCAGTGGCGGCGTTGTAGCCAAAGTTCGGATCTTTGTTAGCGCGAACTTTCTCTACAATCACGGCGCCTTCTTTGCCTGCGTTTTGTACGATCTGGCGCAACGGCTCTTCAAGCGCGCGCCTGATGATGTTGACGCCAATCTGCTCGTCCGGATCGCCGTCTGTTTCGCCGTCTTCATCTGTTTCGAATGCTTTGAACTTGTCCAGGGCCTTGGCAGCGCGTATCAAAGCTACGCCTCCACCCGCCACGATGCCTTCTTCAACAGCCGCGCGAGTCGCGTTCATCGCGTCTTCAACGCGCGCCTTTTTCTCTTTAAGTTCAGTCTCGGTTGCCGCACCGACGCGAATCACAGCCACGCCGCCGACGAGTTTCGCTAGACGCTCTTGCAGTTTCTCACGGTCGTAATCTGACGTCGTGTCTTCGATCTGCGCCTTGAGCGTTTTCACGCGCCCTTTTAAGTCGTCAGTGTTACCGGCGCCATCGATAATGATCGTGCTGTCTTTATTGATCGTGATCTTCTTGGCGCGTCCCAGGTCTTCGACTTTGACGTTCTCAAGCTTGATGCCGAGATCTTCGCTGATGACCTTGCCGCCCGTAAGAATCGCGATGTCCTGCAGCAACTCCTTGCGTCGATCGCCGAAGCCGGGTGCTTTGACAGCGGCCACGTTGATTGTGCCGCGCAGTTTGTTAACCACAAGGGTGGCGAGGGCTTCCCCTTCAACGTCTTCCGCGACGATCAGGATCGGTTTGCCCAGCTTGGCCACCTGCTCAAGAATCGGCAGCATGTCTCTCATCGCAGTGATCTTCTTTTCACTAAGCAAGATCACCGGATTCTCGAGCACAGCTTCCATCTTTTCGGGGTTGGTGATGAAGTAAGGCGACAAGTAGCCACGATCAAACTGCATCCCTTCGACGAATTCCAGATCTGTCTCCATGGTCTTCGCGTCTTCAACCGTAATCACACCGTCTTTGCCAACCTTATTCATCGCTTCCGCGATTAACTCGCCGATTGCGGCGTCGCCGTTAGCCGAAATCGTTCCCACCTGGGCGATCATGTCGCCTGCGACGGGCTTGGACAGTTTTTTGATCGCCGCCGTCGCGCGTTCAACCGCCTTGTCGATGCCACGTTTCAGAGCCATCGGGTTTGCGCCGGCGGCAACTGTCTTAACGCCTTCGCGGTAAATCGCCTGCGCCAGCACTGTCGCGGTGGTGGTGCCATCGCCGGCCACGTCGCTGGTCCTGGAGGCCACTTCGCGCACCATCTGCGCGCCCATGTTCTCCGTCGGATCTTTGAGATCAATCTCTTTCGCTACAGTCACACCATCTTTGGTGATCGTTGGGCTGCCATACGATTTACCGAGGACAACGTTGCGTCCCTTAGGACCGAGCGTAATTTTCACTGCGTCAGCGAGTTCATTAACCCCGCGCAGAATTGCCGCCCGCGACTCTTCGCCATGTGTTATTTGCTTTGCCATATTTTTTATCTTTTCTCCAAATCAAACTTGTAGCGCAAACTGTTAGTTTGCTGTCTTTCGTTGACGCGCACCCATTCGTTTGCGGATAGTGCATGCCAAGGTCCTCACGCAAACTAACAGTTTGCGTTACGCAGAACCTATTTGCTTTTGCCTCCGGCAGCCGCGCCGGCGCGGGTGATGATTCCGAGAATCTCATCTTCGCGCATGATCAACAGCTCTTCACCGTCGATCTTGATTTCGGAGCTGGTGTACTTGCCAAACAGAATGCGGTCGCCGGCTTTAACATCAAGCGGTTGGCGCGTTCCGTCTTCCTTGTACTTACCTGATCCGGCGGCAATTACTTCGCCTTCCTGAGGTTTCTCCTTGGCGGTGTCAGGGATAATGATTCCGCCGCGCACCTGCTCGCCTTCATCAATTCGCTTCACAATCACGCGGTCATGTAATGGTGTGATATTCGTCTTCATATTCTGCTTATCTTCCTGACCGAGGCTCGGCACGTCCTTTGGGCTGACTGCTGATTGCTGTCTGCTGTTAGCTGTCTACTGTTTACAGCCAGACCACTTGGCGAACGTATGACGTCCTGGTTCTTGGAATTGAGCTGTGGATTATCAGTTGATCTGGGAGATCCAGAAGGTGCTGAGAGCGGAGTAAGCTGGACTCGGTTCGACACCCACCCTACGCTACTAATCCCTATATGTCAAATGCAGGATATATTTTGGATGGGGGATGGTTTGGGGCAGTAGCCCGACCGTAAGGAGAGGGCGCTGATTGTCCGCGTAGCGGACGACTGGAAAAAGCAACCGTCTTTGAAAGTTGCGAATTGTGCGCAGCTGTTTCTGATGTTCTGTCGCCCGCTTCGGCGGGCTCGTAGATTTTATCGCTGCGGTTCCCCAGGGGCTCGGCTTCGTCTCACCTGGGGCTAGCATTCTGTCCGCCTGCTCACGCAGGCTCAGTGAGCTTCTACTCCTTTGAGTAGGCCGACCTGTCGGCCTTTGGCCGCCCTTGGCCCTGAAGGCTGCGTCGTCACGAACCGAAGTTGATTAGTTGTGAAGGCACAAGACGAATTTTTGTGAGGAGGAGTCAACCAGCCGACGAAGTCGGCGGCATAGTAGTAGCCCCGGGCGTAAGCCCGGGGTATCAGAGACCCTCCAATGAAAAAGCCCGCGAAGGAGTCTGTCGGGGAAAAGTGGTTCGGACAGTTGACGGAATCATAAAGGGATATTTTCAAGCGTGATTTTTAACTCCATTAATTGGGCGAGGCCAAGCATCGCGAATTTGGTTGTTTGGCCCTAGTGATGCCGTGGATCGCTTCGCCTAGCTTAACTTTTGCGGTTTCAGACGATCGGCGCTGGTTTCAGATTGCGAAACAGCTTCAATAAGTTATGGGTCAGGCAGATCAGCAACCATTCGCCTTCTACTTGGGCCAGGCCCCGCAACATAAACTGGCGGAAGCTGCGCACGTGTTTGATTTGGCCAAAGACAGGTTCGACGATCGTCTTGCGCCGGTTGTAAATATTGCGTCCCGGTTTGCTTTTCAGTTTGTGCCACATCTGCGCCCGCACACTGCCATCCAGGGCTGGGGTCTCCGGCACAACGCTCGGTTCCGGTTCATTGGGAGGCACATACAAATCAATGCCACGCAAAGCTTCCGTAGTGATTACCGCGCTGCTGAAGTAAGCTCCGTCAGCCGAAACCACAGCGGGCAATGCGCCCAGATTCTTCTTCACCTCCAACACGGTAGGCACCAACTGCTCCTGATCGTTTGGTGCTTGCACGACCCGCGCGGCCACGATGATCTGCGTCTGTGCGTCAACGGCGAGTTGCGGATTGTAAGCTTGTTCATAATTCCCGGTGGTCGTGTCCATCATCAAGCGCGAGTCCGGATCAGTGAGATTACGTTGCGTTTTGCCCTTGGGAACCACCGCGCCGCTCTCGCTCTTGGTCCATTGGCGCCGTCTGTAGTTCTTTGGCTCATCCGCTGCTTTTTGCTGTTGTTCTTGCGCGGCCGCTTGTTGCGCCTCCTGTTCCAACTGCGCTTTCAACTCGCGAATCTTCGCCAACCGAGTCTCTCGCCGTCGCAACTCGGCCGGCAACTCATCACCGCGCCGACCCGCGCCGTAAACTGTGTCTTCTTCGTCATCGATCCGTTGCGCCTCGGTCAACAACCGCAGCACCTCCGCCTCCAGCGCCTGCTCGGCGGCCTCGAAGTGTCCGTAGCGCAGCGATTCGCGCTTGGCTGCGTTAGCTTTGATCTTCGTGCTATCAACGGCCACATGGCCC
Organism: Pyrinomonadaceae bacterium; assembly: GCA_963728625.1. Lineage (GTDB taxonomy): Bacteria > Acidobacteriota > Blastocatellia > Pyrinomonadales > Pyrinomonadaceae > PSRF01. Next base: position 9,021 of record CAVSKU010000010.1, on the reverse strand, counting down.
AGCTTCACCAGGCCGGCCCGCTGGCACAACTGCAGCACTTGCACAAACAACTGCCCGAGTTCGGCCAAGTGTCGCTTGCGAAAATCGGCGATGCTGTCGTGGTCTGGATGCTGATCGCAGCTCAAGACGCGAAACGCCACGTCATCATAAGTAGCCTGCTCCAGCTTCCGCGACGACATCCGACCCGTGCAGTAACCATAGACCAACAGTTTCACCATCATTGCGGGGTGGTAAGGCGGCCGACCACGGCTGTCGCCTTCTTCGTACTTGCTCATGATCCGCGAAAGATCCAACGCCTCCACCACGTCGCTGACGTACAGCGCCAGGTGATCGTCGCGCAACCACTGGCGCAAATCCGGCGGCAACAGCAATTGCTGATTCATATCGTAAGCACGAAATGATTTGCTCATGCCGGCAGTTTACTTATTATTTGATCGCTGTCTATGACTTTTTCCCGACAGACTCCGTAGCGGGCGGCAGAATAAACGCTAGGCGTGGGGCACTATTATGCTGAGTCTCTCCTAAGTATTAACCCGGTCGCTATCGCTCCCAGTACTGACCTAACCCCCCACGCCCGTTGGTTACATCGCGCGTGGCGTCACTTACACGTCGCCTCACTTACACTTGCTGTAGCCGCAATCCCGGCAGAAGTCGCAGCCACTGGCGTGTTCCAATTGGCCGTGGCATTCCGGACAGATGCCGATCATGTTGGACATGATTGCGCCCACTGGAGAGTACTGCGGACTGAGTGCTGAGTGCTGAGCTTGTTTGCCGATAGCCCTGGCGGAGTCCGGTAACGCAGTCAGACGCCGGTTGGTAATCATGATGCATTCGGCGACTGCCTGTTCGGGTGAAGTCAATAGACGCTCGTTGAACCAGACAGCATGTGTGCCGGTGACCTTGTTTAGACTGTAAGCCACTTCCGCGGCGTCAAAGCCACCACGCAACATCTTCGAAGCAAGCAAGCCCACACCGCCGCTAATCGGTCCCGTGGCGAAGACTTCCTGAATCATCGCGCCATCGTGATTGACGGTGACGTAAAGGTTCTGACCGTCGAACGGGATCTGCCAGGTGGCGCCGCTCAGTTCGCGCGGCCGCTCGATGCGTATCGCGGTCAGCTTGGCTTCCGCGTCTGCCTGTTCGCGTATGATGGCTCCCGCTTCGGCGCGAGCCAGCCCTTCTGCTTCCGCATCCATCGGAATCACGTGCGCGGCATCAGCATGCGTTGCCGGCGGATCATCGATCACCTCGATCATCGCTTCCGGATTGCACGCAATCTCACCTTTGACTTCCGGGCTTGAAGAATCGTTAGCCTTCATCGAGGTCAACACCTGATTGTCACGCGACCCGTCGCGATAGTAACTGACCGCTTTACAACCAAGCTGACGTCCTAGTCGATATAGGCTATCGACAGACTCCACTGTGTCGTTTACCGCACCATTACAAGTCTTCGAAACGCTGTTGTCGACGTTTCGCTGTGCAGCCGCCAGCACATGCACGTGCTGTTCAGCGGAGATGTTCATCGCCGAAATGAAATACTGGGGCAACTCATTTTCATGTTCGACGACATAGTCGGCTGCCTTATCGATCGACTCCTGCTCAGTTTGATCCACTTCCAAACCCAGAGCCTGGGCGGCGAGAGAATGTACATAAGTCCGCGTGCCCAGCGTATCTTTGCGCACATACGCCCAGGAAAAGTTTGGCTCAATACCGGAAGACGTTTCTGCGACCAGTGAAATTGTTCCGGTCGGAGCAATGGTGGTCACTTCGTAGTTGCGCGGGGTCAACGGCACATCGCGCGAAACGCCAATTTGGTTGTAAAGAAAGTCTTCGTAAGCTTCGCGGTTCGGCTCAAACTCGGGGAACACACCTTTCTCGGCGCCCAGTTTGATGCTGGCATTCCACGACTCGCGACGGATGAAGCCCATCATCTCTTCCATCAGGTCAATCGAAGCCGGGGAGCCGTAGGTCACCTTCAGATTCAGACAAAGGTCGGCAAAACCCATGATGCCGAGTCCCACCGGCCGCGTGCGCGTGACTACGTCATTGATCTCCGGAAGCGGCCAGGCGCAGGTATCGATCACGTTATCCAAAAAGCGCGTGCAGAGATGCGTCACTTCACGCAGACGTTCCCAATCAACCCGCTTCTCCGAATCGTAGAACTTGGCCAGGTCGATTGAACCCAGATTGCAAGAGTTGGAGAAGTGCAGAAATTGCTCGCCGCAGGGGTTGCACGAGTAAATGGGCCCCATCGACTTCATCATGTGATTGTGACGGTTCACTTCGTCGATGAAAGCAATACCCGGTTCGGCATATTTGTGTGCGCTAGCCACGATGCGGTTCCAAATGTCAGGCGCGTAAACCATGCCGGGACGCGGCGGCTCTTCAACGGCAGCATTGAAAAGATCAGCGGTGACGAAAGCATCGCGGTCGCAGAAAGTCACGGTCGAGCCATCTGGCCGGCGGTAGACGACGTAGTCAGCATCGCGTACCGGATCGTAAATCGGATCGGTCCAGGGTTCGCCGTCAAACTCGAGCTGAAACCATTCGTTATCATCAACCGCTTTCAAAAATTTATCGGTTACGTTGACGGAGATGTTGAAGTTAGTCAGCGAATGCTGATCGTTTTTCGCGTGAATGAAACGCAGCACGTCCGGATGAGTCACGCGCATCATGCCCATGTTGGCGCCACGACGCACGCCACCCTGCTTCACTACATCGGTCACCTGGTTGACGATGTTCATGAATGAGACGGGACCCGAAGCAACGCCGCGAGTCGAACCCACCAGTGCTCCCGACGGACGCAGGAATTCGTAAGTCATGCCCGTGCCGCCGCCGGTCTGGTGAATCGTCGCCGCAGCCTTGGCGTGATCCATAATTCCAGTAATCGAGTCGGGCACATCGAGCACGAAGCAGGCCGCGAGCTGGCCGTTTGTTTTGCCCGCGTTGACGAGGCAAGGCGTGTTGGGAACGAATTCGCGCGCCAGCATCACGTCGCTCATCGCTTCGAAAAACTGATCGCGTTTTTGCGCATCTTTTTCTGCCTGGGAAACATGACCAACCACGCGACGCACAATGTCCGGCCACTCTTCGAGCGCACGCCCTTTGGCATCTTTCAACGAATACCGCTTGCTAACAACACGTTTGGCGTTCAGGCCGAGTGGTGCTGTCTTACGGCGCGGCGGTGTTACAGCAGGGGTTGCTGGTGTCGTTGTGGATACGTTTGCGGCGGGGGAGTTTTTGCCAATGGCTGCGCTCATCGTATTTGCCTTTCTCGTGCCCCAGGGATTTGCACGAGGGAAACTGCGAGTTTTGAAGACGGTTCTACGGCTACATTATAGTAGACGCGTACCGAAACTTTGATGTGTAGCGGATACTTCGGTTGGCTTATTTCGAAGCGAAAAACTTCATGTGGAGAGCAGTTCAGGGGGCCTGCCGCTGCTCCAAGTCAACCCGCCTCGTCCCAAGCGGAGCGCAATATACTCCTTTGAAATCCCAATGTCAATATCTTGTGGTCATCTTTTTTTTCAATGCATTATAGTGTGTTAATTGAGGATTTGCATTAAGAACTAAAGTACTGATAGCGGGTCATTTCGAAGCGCTTTTAGGCGCTGAACCAAGGCCCGGCCCGGCCACAACCAAAGGGTTTGCGTTCACTGGCGTCGTCACCTATACGCCGAAGGCGTTTGATAACTTAACCCGGCGTAGCACGCCGGGCAGCGAGGAATTGGAACACCGGCTTTTAACCCTGAAGGGGTTAATGAATTCAATCCCAGACGTAGCGCTCGTCGTAAGCGATGTCATACTTCTTTAGAAATTCCCTAAACTCGTCCTCAAAAGTCTTTCGCCGATGATGCTTCTCCTGATTACGAATGTATTTCTCAACCAGCTCTATGTGTGACTGACTTACTGAGAATGCACCATAACCATTCTGCCAATGGAACTTTTTCCATGCGGGTCCTTGCGCTTTGACCCACTTTGACGACTCGCGCTTTATCGCCCAAACAATGTCAGCAATGGAATGAGTTTTCGAGAGCACAAACAAGGCATGCACATGGTCGTAGACTCCGCCAACAATTAGTGTCGGACAATTATTCGCCTTTAATGTCTTTGCAAGGTAGGCGTGCAGATTTTGGCGGACGGTTGAATCTAAGAGAAACGGATAACGACCCTTCGTCGAAAAAACAAGGTGCGTCCAGATCTTCGAGAGAGATTGCGACATTGAGGTCCTCCTCGCGGAACCCTTTCAGGGTTGGGGTTGTTGCGGCTGGATCTGAGGGTGGTTTGTTTGTTTAGCTTAACCCGGCGTGATACGCCGGGTTAAGTTCTTTAACGCCTTCGGCGTATAGCGCACCATGCAAATAATCAAGCTAGCGATACACGGTAGGTCTGGAATTTACGAAACCCTACCTGAACCCCTTCAGGGTTGCGGGACATTTTAAGGCCCGGAGCCAGAATGTAGGTTGACCCGCTTTGGGGAGGAATTACTGGCGGACGAATTTTCTAACTGGGGTTACTTCGAAGACGAGCTGTTTAGCAACAACTCGTAATTGCCGATGCCGCGGTTGTGGCTGTCGAGGGCGGCAAAGGTGTCAGAAGTCTCTTCCAGCATTTGCTTGGTCATCGCAATCGAGTCGCTAAGCTGTTCGAAATCCAAAGCCGAAACGCGTTCGGGAGTGGGCAGGGTCACTACCTGGTCGTTAACCAGTCCAAAGAAGTTTTCGATTGATTGCAGTTGTCCCTCAACGAGTTTTACCGAGCGCTCAATATCATTGAACGCTGCCACACGTCGTTTCAGTATCTCCACATTCGCTTGCTGGATGCGGCGCTCGCGGTCGTCTTTTGAATGCTCCACGGAGCGTTCCGCTTGAAGCAACTGGTTCTGCACTGCCTGCCGATTAATGGATCGCAGGTGGTGTTTACGGCGGCGATAGACGTCGAGCAAATCGACAAAATCTTCCCAGCGCTGATCGAGACTCTGGATGTTGGAAGGTACTTGCTTGGTGTTCGTAAACTTCTTGTAGTTTGAGTAGATCTGATTCTTCATCCAGCGCAAATATTCAACCGCTTCACGTTCGCGTGGATCAAATTGCTTGATGGCAGCTTCTCGCTGCTGATCGCGCTGCTTCAGCAGACGCTGCTTCTCCCGGCGGTCTACAAGGCGGCGGTAGAATGAACTGGCTGGCACGGTGGTTAAATAGACTGCTTCCGCGGCTAGTGCCGCACCAAGGAAGTAGGGATCTTGAAAGAAAACTCCCCCCACTCCCAAACTCAATAGTCCCCAAAAATTTAAGGGTTCCTTGAATGCCTCTTTCAGGTACCTGGTGTCAAACTTAGGGAACTCAAACATAAACTTGAAGAACTGAGAATACTACCTACGTGCACACCCGTTTCAGTTACTGCGATTCACATTATTTACAACTTCGCTGGTCTTCTCGCTGCTTTCACCTGCTGCGGGCAATGCTTGCGGCGAACTTGTGCTTGCTGCCGGCAAAAGTCCCATGTCGCGTTTGTAAGAGAGCAACTTATCCTGGAGTTGCATGTCCATCGCCTCTCGTTCGATGTCCTGCATCTGGGTATCAACGTTGGCGGCGCCAAGCTGCATTTTCGCTTCGGCAGCAGCCGCGCGGCGATCAATCTTGTCGCGCATTTCGTTGAACGTCGAGGCATCGTCACCGAGCTGGAACGACTCCATGGTTTGCGCCAACTGTTCCTGCAGGCGCGCCTGCTTCGACTGATTAATCAGTTGCATCGCTTCCGCGGTGCGTCTCTGCATCTGCAGTACATAGTTGTCGCGGGCCTTGAGCGCTTGCTTGGATGCGAGTGTGGCATGTTCAAGCTGCTGGCCGGTTTTCAATAAATCCACCTGTGCCTGTTGCAACTGGCCGATGTAGGCGGTCGCGATATCGTCCCGACCCAGCTTCACCGAGGCCCGAATCTTTGAGTCGATATCGACAACCTGCGATTCCAGGCGTTCCTTATTCTTGGCCAGAAGCTTTTCGGTAGCCATGACCTGGGCGACCGAATTATTCAATTCGGGAACGCGGTCACGCATGTCGCGGATAGTCTGCTGAAGTATGAGCTCGGGATTCTCGGTAGATTCAACAATCCCGCCAAACATCGCGCGCATTGAGCGCTTCACTCTAGTCCAAAGTCCCATTTTGCCTCAGCCTCCAGCGGTTGGTGTCAGAGCGTGCCCTATGAAAACAGGTCATTTGACTTACGTCCGGCCGCATGTGTTTGTACGATGAATAACTCGAAGGGTTCAAAATACGAGTGGCCAGGTTGCAACGGAGTATAACAGCAGAAGTGTATTTCCTTCCAGAACCGGACTGCTGATTCAGGTGGATCTTTGGGCGTATATAGCCGAATTTCGACTATTATGAGGGGTTGATACGTACTTAGTAGTTGGGCGCCCTTTGGCTATCGTTAGACTAACCTGATGCGACCCCTTCGGTATTCTATCAACGTCACATTGGACGGGCGCTGCGATCACCTCGCAATTCCGTCGGACGAAGAATTACATCGTCACGCGGTGAGAAATCTCGAGCAGGCCGACGCTCTCCTTTTCGGCCGGGTGACTTACAAGATGATGGAGGCAGCGTTTCGGTCGCCGGCGGAAGGATTGTCTGATTGGATGCAGCCCTTCGCTAGGACGATCGACGCAGCAAAGAAGTACGTCGTGTCGAGCACCCTGTAACGGTTCGATTGGAACGCGGAGCTCGTGCGCGGAGATTTGGGGAAGGCAGTTCAGCAGCTCAAGCAGGAGTCGGGTAAGGGTATGTTCACGGGAGGCGTGAAACTTCCCCTCGCGTTGGCGGAGCTGGGATTGATCGATGAGTACGAGATCGTCGTGCACCCAAGGCTAGTGGGCCATGGGCCGACGTTGTTCGCGGGACTAACTAAGTTATCGATTTGAAGCTTGTGAGCCGGCTGGAGTTCGGCTGGGGGCGGTGGCGATGCGTTATGAGCCGAGAAGGTAGCCACGTCGAAGGCGAGGATAGACTGGTTGGCCAAGGTTGGAACGTCGTTGGACTTTGTGACGAGATTTTCGACGGGGCGGTTATGAAAGCGAGCTCGGACTGGGGCAGGATCAGTTTGCCGCCTTCCTTTCTTGAAATCGGCCGATATCGCGCCGGTATTGCATGCCTTTCCAGTTGATTTTTCTGATTGCGTCGTAGCAATGACCAAGCGCTTCAGGCAGGCTAGCGGCGGATGCCGTAACTCCCAGCACGCGGCCGCCCGAGGTCAAAAAATCGCCCCGTTGATTCTTAGTCGTCCCGCATGAAAAACCTTAACATCATTGCTCGACGCAATCTGTCCCTTAATGACAACTCCGCCCTCGTATGCTCACTGGATAACCCTCACTTGCCAGAACCACGCAGGCGGAGGGTGCTGGGCTGCCATTCAATTCCCATGCTTCGCAACTCGCCGGTAAGCATTGCCTGAAAAACCTCCGACAGGTCGGACTGCAGTCTGACGAGAATGGCCTGCGTTTCCGGATCGCCAAAGCGAACGTTGTTATTCCAGCACGCGGGGTCCTTCAGCAGTTAGCATCAACCCGATAAATAAAACTCCACCAAAAGGAAATCCCTCCTGAGACGCGCCCGCTAAGGTGGGTTCAACAATTTCTCGCACGACTTGATTCAGCGTCTGTTCATTAAGCACTGACGAATCCGTGATGACTCCCATCCCGCCGGTGTTCGGCCCAGTAGGGGTTTCGCCGATACGCTTATGATCGAGCGCGGGCGGCATTAGCGCATAATCGTTCCCATCGGCAAACAACAGCACTGACACTTCAGTAACGTAGAAGGCTTCTTCAATCAGTATGTTTGTTACCGCGTCGGCAGACACTAATCCGCTCGTCAGTTCAGCAATTGCCTTTTCTCCCTCAGCTCGCGATGGCACCACTGAGCTTCCCTTCCCGGCCGCTAATCCATCGGCCTTGAGTACGACAGGGAATTATCTCGGAACCAAAGCGACCGCTTCGTAACGATTGGATTGCTTCGTTTCGGCAGCGGAGGAGGAGGCAATCTGATAGTCGGCTGTTGGAATTTGATGACGCCACATGAAGTCCTTGGCAAACGCCTTGCTGGGACTCCGAGCCGTAGGCTGCTCTAGTGGGACCTACTATCTTCAAACCGGCGTCCTGAAAGTCGTCAACGATACCCGCCGCCAGCAGGCCCTCAGGGCCGACAATCGTGAAATCAATCGCATTGGCCCGAGCAAACTCGATTTACGGCGAGGATCGTCGATTACGGGAATCTGGACGCATTGCGCGACTTCGGAGATTCCCCCGTTGCCCGGTGCGCAGTTGATAAATCCAAGGGTGTCGCCGAAGTATTCGCCAGTGCCCAGAGAATCGCGTGCTCCCTGCCGCCACCCCCTATAACCAAAACTTTCATAGGCGTTATCTTTTCCTTATGGGTCTTTTGTAACAGAGCGCTCACATAAGCTCTGTTTAACCTCGACACAATTTCGCCATAGTTATACTTTGCACGCATCCGCTCCGCCTGATCAAGGGCAGCCAGCAGCAGAAGCGCCCACCGATACTCACGCGCAGGAAATTAGCGGCTCCTCTTTGACAGCGGCGAAGCCATTGCCCGGCAGACTCAGCAAGGGCGTGGGGATCGACCCAGGGAGAGCTGATTATCTGCGAAGGGCAAGAAACTCTTGAGTTCAAAATCAACCCAGGACGGCTTCGAGAACATCCGGACCGCACAATCAAATGTGTCGACTGCGGGGAAAACTTCATCTGGACCTCAGGCGAGCAAGTGTTCTTCCACGACAAGGGACTGAAGAACCAGCCCAAGCGCTGTAAACCCTGCAAACAAGCTAAAAATGAAAGGTTGGCCGCGATAACGGCTGCGCAAACGTCTGGCGTCCGGCAACGCATTGAAGTGTCAGTCCAATGCGCGCAGTGCGGACAGCAAACCACAGTGCCTTTCTATCCTTCCCAGGGCCGTTCTCCCCGTCTACTGCCGCTCATGTTTTCTAGCCGGGAAGACCGAAGTTAACAGT
>CAVSKU010000009.1:0-4605 GCA_963728625.1 Pyrinomonadaceae bacterium | reverse complement strand
GGGCTGCTCGTCGAGCGCTACGGTTACATCATTCGGAAAATGAAGGTAACGCCGGCAGGAAAATGCCCGGCATGCCTAACGAGCATTCCGGGCATTTGGGCCTGACTTGACTTGAAATTTCCGCTGGGTCAGGAACAGTGAAAATCTCCCGGCCGCGTCAGAATTATTTCGCCGGTGAAGCCGCGGGAGAAGCGGCAGTTTCCGAAGGCGTGCCTTGATGGAATAACGCTACCCATTTGCCGGCGCGATTGACCCAGAGCGTGGTGTTCCAACTTTTCTCAGGTTTGGCGCCGGGCACGGTAACCCTGTAATTAACCAATTGGGCATCCGCATTAAGCGTCACTGCTTTAAAGTCGCTCAGTTCTGCCTTTGAGGCGTCAAACGTGCGCACTCCCTTGAGCGTTCCCGCCTTATCGTAGACCCCATCGGACTCCACCTCCACTTGAGCGGCATCAAGGTGTGAGGCAAACGCGTCATAGTCGCGCCGTCTTAACGTATCCCAAATCATCTTCTCTCGGGCAATCGGATCTGCCGGTGCTGCGGTCTCAGCGGCCTTCGTAGCGGGACTCGCACTGGCTGTCGGCGCTGGTGTGCCGGCGGGAGCGGGCATTGCGGGTGTGGACAGCGTCTCTTGGTAGTAAATCGCCTGCCACTTACCAGAGCGATTTACCCAGATCGACGAAGCCCGATAAGGACCGGCAGGAATGTCTTCGCCTTTGAATTTACCTTTGAGAGTGACGTTATAAAGGAGAAGTACGGCGTCCTTATCAATAGGAACCATTCTCCAGTCGGAAAAGTTGACTTCGGTGAACTCCAGATCCTTGACGTAGTTTACGATTCCCGTTTTGTCGTAAGTTCCTTCACTATGAACTTCGAGATAGTCGGTTGCCAGCATGTTTGCGAAAGCGTCATAGTCCTTCCGTTTCAAAGCGTCCCAAGTAGATTTCTCTCTGGCGGTAGCCTCCGCTTCAGTGGGAGCAACGGCAGTCGAATCGGCGGCCCGATTTGTACTGGTAGAGGGCGTGGGCGTGTTTGTCGGTGGCGCAGCACAGGCAGCTATCGCCACTAATACGAACAGTAATACAAGAATCTTCTTCATGGTCTGACTCCTGGGGTTATTCGCAGAGCGCGTGGGTTCTATTCCAATTCCAATCATTAGTCAAGGAATTTACCGTTGTTTGCGCAAACAAAAGGCTGCAATGGATCGGTGATCCATCGCAGCCTTGGTGTAATCGTATTCAGTTAGCTGGGCGAACTTACGGCGTCGCTGCCGGCGAAGTCCTCGGTGACGGCGAGGTTCTCGGTGACGGTGATGCCGCCGGAGACGGTGAAGCCTTCATAGCCGGTGAGGCCCCGGGTGATGGCGATGCGACCGGCCCTGGCTGTCTGACTGGAACACCGGCGCCTGCTACCAGCTTCCATTCGCCGTTTCGTCTGGCAAACGTATCGATGAACCGATACTCGCCACTGATGTCAATCGTCTTCCCATCGGGCATCCGATACCTGCCGTTCCTGACGATGCTACGGCCACTTACAAACGCCGCGTCCTTATCGAGCACGTGAACTTTAAGATCTGTCATTTCCCAAGAGTCTGCGGTCAAGGCGCCACTTTCGATGTCTTTTATATCCTGCGTCTTGTCGCCCAAGGTGCCGTCCGGGTAGATAACAACGACATCATCCGCTTCCACTCTTCTGACAGCAGCAACATCCTTTTCCCTGACTACGCGCGGCCAATCGTTCTCGATGCGCAAGAGCTCCGTCTCAATCGCGGCCGTATTGACCGTTTCATCAGCAGTGTTGGTCGTAGCCGACTGGTTGGTTTGCACGCTCGTCGGCTGGCAAGCGGCCAAAAACACTAAACAAACGCCAAGAGATAAACCGGCCAAAAGCCCCTTTAATTTCATAGATCCACTCCTTTGTCTGGGTGACGCCTGGTTAAGCAAGTTGTTCGTAAGAGCACTGATTTCTATGCCAATTTCCGCAGTTAGTCAATAGTTGATTCAAAGTCGACTGTTTTCTAAAATAGTGTACCGAAAACGCCCCAGAGTCCTGGGAACATTCCCCGGCCTCTTTGATTGACATAGCAAGTTGATTGGCGATATTGTCCGCAACAGTTTTAACCTGCGTCCAGGGCGCCGGAGCCCGGCATCCATTCTTCGTGTCCTGCGAATCTCCGTTAGCGCCGCCCGTACGCCGTTTCTTCGTGAAAGGAGAAATCCAATGTCTCAACCACTCTCCAGGGCCGCCGCCCTTTTCCGTGTGTTCACCTTCCTTGTGATTGGCGCAAGCGCTGTCCCGCTGATGAGCGTTCAGGGCCAGCGTCGGCCCGCTGCACACGGGAGTGGGGAGGAACCCACCCCAGTCTTCCGAGCTTACCGCGGTATAGAACTCGGGATGACTACCGACGACGTTCGCAAAAAATTAGGCGCTCCAAAAGATAAAAGCGCGGAACAGGACTTTTTTGTTTTTACTGAAACGGAAAGTGCTCAAGTGGTTTATGACAAGACCCAAAAGGTGATCGCGATCTCAGCAGACTTTTTGACGGTTGGTAATGGCGTGATAACCGCCAAGGAAGTATTTGGTTCAGACATCGAAGCCAAGGCTGATGGGTCGCTGTACAGAATGGTTCGCTATCCAAAGGCGGGTTACTGGCTCTCTTACAATCGAACAGGTGGCGCCTCACCGTTGACCACGGTCACGCTGCAAAAGATTAATTAGTTGGCATTCCGATTAACCTGGAAGCCAGCGTCGCTTAGCACGACCCTGGGCTAAGGCCGACACACTCAACTGCATCATTAACCCGCTGGACTCGCAGTTATCCCACTCGTATGCTAATGCCTGATGCAACCCAGCACTACATCAGCCTGCTCGAGTATGTCCGAGACTGCCGCGACACGTTTCGACCTCACGCGTCGGATTAAAGAACGCGCGCAGTCTGAAGGCTTTGAAAAGGTTGGCATTGTCCCCGCACAACCTTTACTCGAAGCACGCGACCGATTGTTTACGTGGCTCAAGCGCGGCTACCACGGCAACATGACCTGGATGGCCCGGAATCCGGAGACGCGCAGCGATCCGCGCCAACTGTTTGCAGAAGCGCGTTCCGTCGTTGTAGTTGCCAAGAACTATTACACGCCTGCAAGTCACAGCGGCGACGCGGCAACAGGTAAGATCTCGCGTTACGCGTGGGGTGATGATTACCACGACGTTGTAGGTGCGAAACTCCGTTCACTGCTGGGATGGATTCAGGAGCAACTTCCTTCGGTTGAGGGGAAAGTCTGCGTTGACATTCAACCAATGCTGGACAAGGCTTGGGCCGCGCGCGCCGGTCTCGGTTGGATTGGAAAACATACCAACCTGATCACGCCTGAATATGGCTCGTGGGTTTTTATCGGCGAGCTGCTGCTGAATATCGAGCTTGAATACGACCAGGACGTTGTAGAAGACCATTGCGGCACCTGCACCCTTTGTATCGAGGCTTGCCCTACCCACGCGATAGTCGAACCCTACGTTGTTGATTCAAACAAATGTGTTTCCTACGCGACTATCGAGCTGCGTGATGATTCTCTGCCGCCGGAGATCGCAAGGAACATGGAAGGCTGGTTGTACGGTTGCGATATCTGTCAGGACATCTGTCCCTGGAACCGGTTTGCTGAAGTAACGGAGGAGAAAAGTTTCGAGCCGCGTCCGGGAAACGTCAACCAATCGCTTGCCGGAATATTAGAACTGACCCAGCAAGAGTACGCTGAGCGCTTTCGCCACAGTGCCATGAAACGAGCAAAGCTCGCGGGACTGCAACGGAACGCGCACGCGCTATTACAGAACGGCAGCCGGTAGCATGCGGGCTAAGTTCGACATTAGTTAGTTGCGGCTACGGCGCCATTGCAGAACCGCGCGCTGTAGCGCGCGGATGCTAAGCTCGACGTTAGTCAGAAACTGTCGGCGAATCCGGAGAAGCAATTTGCAAGGCGGCCAATTTGAAACATTGAGAGTGGCATCCGCGCGCTATCGCGCGCGGTTCTGCAATAAGCGCGATTTCGCAATTGGAGTAACTCTAAACTACCAAGGACAATTTTGAATGAAACTGCTTCTCGTTTTGATTTCTTCTATTCTCCTTTTCCCAAACCTGATTTTCGCCCAGCAACCAAAAACTCCTGCCGACCTGCATAAACTTGCGCAGGACTATTACAACTGGCGCAATCAAAACTACCCCGTCTTCTCGAGTGACGCAGGCCTCCACACGTGGGACCACAAGCTTACCGACTATTCACTTTCGCGGGTGCTCGCGCGGCGCCTCGAAGTTAAGGAAGTTCTCGGCAAAGTTCGCGCGATGCAAACTGCCGGCTGGAGCAAGGACGACCGGATCGACTGGAGCCTCTTTCGTTCGCAGCTGGAAGCAATAGATTTTTTCAATCGGGTGGATGGACTTTGAGGCGACTGACCCGCAACTTTACGTGAATGAATGCAGCAATGGCATCTTCTCGTTGTTGAAAAAGGATTATGACACGCCTCGCAACCGCGCCCTCGCCGCAACGTCCCGTTTGCGGCAAATGCCCTTCCTAATCGAACAGGCGAAGGGCGGCTTGAACAAACCTGTTCGACTTTACG
>CAVSKU010000008.1:0-66983 GCA_963728625.1 Pyrinomonadaceae bacterium | reverse complement strand
CCCTGGCTTGCCAACTCCTCAGGTTTGGCATCGATTTTGTCGTCGTCGAACAGAACGAGGGTGTCACTCAGTATTCCAAAGCGATTGGCGTGCAAGCTCGGACTCTGGAGATCTACGAACAGCTGGGACTGTCACAACGGGCCATTGAGGATGGCGAGATTGCCAACAAGGTTAGGTTGCTCGCAGGCGGGCAGGTGCGTGGCGAATTACAGCTCGGGAATTACGGCAAGAGCATCAGTCCTTACCCGTACATGTTGATGTTAGAGCAAAGCAAAAACGAAAAGCTGCTTTACGAACTTCTCCAAAGTCACGGTAAAGATGTTTTGTGGAAAACCGAACTCGAAGGTTTCGCGCAGGACGAGGCGGGCGTTTCGGCTCGTGTGAAAGGTGCTGATGAAACTCAAACTATCAATGCGAGGTACCTTGTGGGTTGCGACGGAGCCAGCAGTAAGGTGAGGCGAGATTTAGGGCTGTCCTTTGCGGGTAGCACTTTTGAACGCTTGTTTTTCGTCGCTGATGTGCAGATTGATTGGGAGTTGCCCCACGACGCCATTCAGGTCTGTCTGGGGCGAAATGTTTTCACGGCTTTCTTTCCGATGAAGGGAGACAAGCGTTATCGGATCGTTGGCACTTTTCCCGAAGGCGCCGATCGTCAGGAGGACCGCAAAGTTTTATATGAAGAAATCGAAGAGCAGATTAGAAGGGAGGCTCAACTCCCGCTTGAAATTTCCGATGTGAAATGGTTTTCACTTTATAGGGTCCACTCGCGACGGGTTAACCAGTTTTCCGTCGGCAGATGTTTTGTCGCTGGAGACGCCGCACACATTCATACTCCGGTGGGCGCCCAGGGCATGAACACTGGAATTCAAGACGCCTACAATCTGGGCTGGAAACTGGCCTATGTAATTAAAGGCTATGCCGGCAGGAGACTCCTCGAAACCTATAATGATGAACGACTCCCAAACGCTAAGAGGCTCCTGGAAACGACCGATCGTTTATTTGAATTAGGAGCGGGTTCGAATTGGCTGTTAAGCCTGATCCGGACGACCATTTTTCCGCCACTCGCCGGGTTTGTTGCCAGTCTCGATAGAGTAAGAAAGCGAATGTTTCCGCTCATCTCGCAGACCGGGATCAGCTATCGCAACTCTTCCCTGAGTGACCCCACGAGCGCCGGAAGTTTCAAAGTTAAGGCTGGAGATCGGATGCCGTATTTGACGCTGGAAGGGAAAAGTATTTATGAGAACCTGCGGGGGCCAGGATTTCATTTACTGAGATTTTCAAGTGACATGAGTGAAACCGATCTCACGTCTCCAGTTGAGGTCGAATACCGTGACATGCTCGACTACCAGATCTTCGGTCTTAATCCGATCGTAAGAGAGCTCTTCGGTATGGACAAAACGTTTCACGTATTGCTGAGGCCAGATAATCACATCGCATTTATTTCGCCAGGAGCTTCCCTTAGCGGTGCAATGGCTTACCTTGACAAGCTCAGGGAGGGCTCAGCAAAGGAGAAGTTTCGTCTTAACGAACCTGGATTTTCAACGGAGCTCGATAAGCGGCTGGACTCGGATTCGTCTGGAGCTGAGTCTTATCAACCCCAGCAATTCGCGCCGCGGTTCATTCGGCATTCGGGGGATTCAAGCCGAGTTAGTCGCAACCGAAATTGATTTGCTCCCTATACGGGGAACAATTTTGGTACGAAGACATTTGTTTATTTTCTAAAGGTTGGTGGAGGTTATGAATAAAGGTAGAGAATTGGATATGGCGTTTTATGAAATTCAGGTAACGGGACGCCTCGATGGGTGGTGTCAAGAGTTATTTGAAGGAATGAATATCGCGTCCAAGGACAATGTAACGACGATCTCGGGCTTTGTTCGCGATCAGGCGGCTTTACACGGATTGTTGGCCAAGGTACGAGACTTTGGGCTGGTGCTGGTTTCCGTCAAACCTGGGGAAGGTCCAGAGGAGTTCTTTTAGTTGGCTTAGCGAGGGGGCCGTCTAGAAGCTGAGTTTCAATGCGAACTGTATGATGCGTGGATTGTTGCTCGCCGCCGTTATCTTTCCAAATGACCCAGGGTTAATGATTTCACCGGTGGCAGGGTTGATGCTGCCACCCGAGGAGATTACCGCATTCAGATCACTCACCGGTGCTGCTAGATTCACGTGATTGAACACGTTGAAGAACTCAGTGCGAAATTCGAGGCTGGAAGAACGCCAAACATTGAAGCGTTTGATTATCGATAAGTCGAGGTTGTTTTGGCGTGGTCCCCTGAGAACATTCCGTCCAACATTTCCTACGTCTGTTCCCGCAGCAGCCGCAGTTGCCGTACCGTTTGATGAGGGTATGAGTTGACCGGATGTGACGATCGGCCTGGCAAATGCAAAAGGATTAAAGAAATATCCGCTCGGCACGTTGCTGGTTGCGCTGGTGATGGTGGCACCGGGTGCGAAATTTGGACGAGCGAGAGGAAGACCTCCGGCCAATCCGTAGAGGGAACCTGCGAAGGTATCTATAATATCGATTGGTTGGCCTGACATCACTGTCGCAATCCCCGCAATTTGCCAACCGGCGAGCAATGTCTTCTTAAATCCGCCGCTTTCGCTCGATCGTATGCTCGGCAGTTCCCACAAAAAACTAACGACGGCTCTGTGTTTTCGATCGAAATCAGATAACCCTCGATTCGCGCGATTGTCACGCTGATTTCCTTGTAGTATCCCGGAATCCAAAGCATTGCCGCCTCCGGCTCCGCCCGCCCCGGAGGCGTTGTCGATCGATTTGCTGAAAGTGTAAGAACCCAAAAGTTGCAGCCCTTTTGAGAGTCGACGCGTCACACTCACCTGGAGCGAGTTATATGTCGACTGCCCGTCTGACTGATCTTGAAAGTAACCTTGCGTGGTAACACCCTGTAGTGGGGCGCGGAGAGCGGCATTCGCCGGGGTATTGGTTGTGATGAAAGCACCCACTACCTCGTTAAAGATCGGCGCCTGATTACTAGCCAATCGCGCCTGGTTTCTGGCAATGCGGCGATAAAGATTGAGGCCGCGGCTGCCGACGTAGGCAACGTCGACCAGCCACTGATCACGAATTAGGTATTGCAGGCTGCCATTATATTGATAGAGATAAGGTGTTTTGACGTCTCGGTCGATGAAGTTACCTGAGAGCGGGATGCCTGCAACGATGTTGGGAAACTCCGCCTGACTCGGTAAGTGGAAAAAAGGATCTGCAAGCGGCGCCCCTGTTCGACGACCAAGTATGTAATAGGGAGGAGCAGTTGAACTCGCGTAAACCGAAGCCGACGAGGTTCGGGAATAAAACACACCGGCGCCACCGCGCATGACCAACCGCCCCGAGTTCAAAGGCGAATATGCAAACCCAACCCGCGGCGCAAAATTATTCGGGTCGATACTCGTAAATAATCTCTTCTCAACATTGGGCACCTCTGGAAGGTCATATTCCGGGATGACGTTGTCTGGCTGAACGAAACCTGCGATTGGAGGACCCAGCGGCACTCCGTTCACCACAACGGGTCGCGGGCGATACAGAGTTTCATCAAAAGTTGTCAAGCGCCCGCGCGTGTCAAAGAAAGGGAGATTCAGTTCGTACCTCAGGCCCAGATTCAACGTCAATCGTGGTCCTACCTTCCAATCATCCTGGATAAAAAAGTAGTAGTCGGTTGCACGCAACGAGCGGTCGCCAATTCCATTTCCAAAGACCGACACTGAACTTACGCCTGTAAGGAAATCGTTGAAATTTTGAAAATCAATTTGGCCGCGTGCAGTCTGAAAAAGCGAGACATCCTGTCGGTAGTAACGCGATTCAGCACCCACACGAAACGAGTGGCCTCCTCGCGTCACTGAGAGCACATCCGCAACTGTCAGCGATTGGGGCTTCCCATGGCCGTCGGCGTTAAGTATGGCAGTGCCGATATTAACGCCGCCAGCCGAGGGCGCGATCCGAATCAGCGGCAGGCCGGGGAACTCCAGGGCATTGCTTCGCGTTATTCCCACATCTGAATCGCGCACGGTTTGTTCAGGGGCAAAACTAATGCTCACGTAGTTATAACCGGCGCGTAATTCGTTAACCACCGTGGGACTAAAACTGTGGATACTCTGAATAGCAAGTAAGCGATTGTTGTCTTGCCGATCGGCTCCGAAGCCGGGAACGTTGGGCCCGCCAAACAAACCCGGAATCGGCATCGCAAGAAACTCGGGTGCATCTGCAAAGAAAAACTTAACCGCCAGCCACCCGTGGTCACTGACGCGATAGTCAAAATTTACGTTGAACTGGTCTTCACGGTAGCGCGAGATTGCCGAGCCCGAATATCTTCCGTTGGGTCCCGGCGTCGGAATTAGGAACTGCCCGTTTGCGATTCTCACATTCAGGAGGGCGAGAGCTGCCGGGTTAATCGCAGGCGCGGGCTGCCCCCCAGGTTGAATAGGCCGGAAAGTATTTAGAAGCGTTTGCGAAGAACGGTCATTCGTAAGCCCCGGTGCCACAAGGATGTCGGACGACAGGCTGTTAAGGGCCGAAGCCCCGTTTCGCTCGCGCACTCCCTGATAAGAGGCGAAAAAAAACAGCCTGTCCCGTGTGATCTTACCGCCCAAGATGCCGCCGAAGACTTGCCGGGTTAAGACGGGCCGCGAGACATCGGCGGCCTTCAGGAAAGAATTGTTTGCGTTAAAAGCCCTATCGCGTAAGTATCCATACAGACTTCCATGAAGGTCATTTGAACCGCTTTTCGTAACGGCCTGAGTTTGACCACCGCCAGAACGTCCAAAGCTAGCGTCATAGAGCGAAGTCTGCACGATGAACTCCTGAATAGTCTCAGGTGCCGGCACGGGCAAGGACAATGCGTTCTGATTATCGATGCGATTGGCATCAATGCCGTTCAGCTGAAAACTATTATTCGTTAGACGAGCGCCATTGACTGAGATGTTTTGTGAGTTTTGACCAACCGCGGTGTTATCGTACAACGGCACGAAAGTGCCGGGCGAAAGACTTAGAATATGTGTGAAATTGCGGGTGGCTAGTGGTAGCTCGCTTACTGCGCGCGAGTCGACTAGGTGTCCTATCTGAGGTCCACTGTTCGCCAATACTGCTGGCGTCTCTTTGATGGTGACGTTTTCGTTGAGAGCTCCTACATCCATCACGACTGATATCGTCGTTGACTGCGTGATGGCGACCTGCACTTCTTCAAGGGTTCTCGAATTGAATCCCGGGGCGGTTAGTACGATGCGGTAAATGGCAGGAGCGAGGAATTGGACGACAAAGGAACCGGAACTATCCGTAGCAGTTACACGCTTTTCGCCGGTCGAATGACTGGTGACCTGCACTTCTGCACCGCTGATCAAGGACCCATTAGCATCTTTTACAGTACCGGCTATTGAGCCCGTAGTTTGAGCAAATGCCGCGAGGGAATCCAAGCAGAGAAACGCGGCGCAACTCAAACTACGAATGAGTTGTAAGAGTGTTAAAGCCACGAGGGATTGATCCTTCACTCGAGAGTTTTGGCGGGCCCCTGGTTGCCACCTAATGCTTGAATTTTGAAAGAAATACTCGAGACTTATTCTGGCGTTGAGCCTTGGGGCGAAATGATATCTTAGGTTTTGATAGGCGTAAACTTACTTAGACTAGACTTTCGAACGGCGGCGTTTGCGGCGAAGGTTTGATTTGAGTGAAGAATGCTAAGCGCGGGTTGCCGATTGCTTGCCAGCCCAGCTGCGCTGACGTGATGTCGTGTCAGGCGAAGGGATACGGCGATCACAAAACGCAGAGGGCGTTCGAACAGGAGGATCCTGGCTAGAGAAGTCAATTTCACAACTCGTGTGGGAAATTTGTGACCAGAATTTTCAGCACTCAACGTGTAGAGAACTGTAGCGCTTGGGACGGAATGTGAAATCTGGAGTATTTCCTTGTCGCCGAAACCCTTGAAATTAGAAATATTTGTATAGCGACCGGTTTCTCGGTCTCTGACCGACTGGGTCGGACGCTTCAATCCTGTCGCGGTTACCATTTATCTCGACAACTTACGGCTGCCAACACTGGCGGCCGTATCTCTTGTGTGGGAGCTTTGTGACCAAAATTCGGAGAACGCACATTTCTCTGAAGCTGGACGGCACGAATGTATCGCATACTCGTTTTCAGATCCTTGTGGCCCATTAGAGTCATTACTGTTAGAGCCTCATATCCAGCTTGCGCAACAGCGTACAGAAGGTAGCCCTGAGGTCGTGCTACCAGAGGCCCTCGATCTTCGCCATTCGACATGCAGTATGGAAGGAAACGCTTGATGCGTGAAGGGCTTTACTGTTTCCGTGCGTTCCAATACGAGTAATTTGCCAGATCAGATATTCTAGGGCAATGAGTCTTCAGTGTGACGGAAAGGCACGAACGAGTCGCATGTGCCGGCGCAACCCAAGATCTGAGAGAGTGCTGAGACAACCGTGGCAGTAGTTAAGATGCCGCGGTCCAGGTACAGAGGCCCACTCGTCGTCGGGGACTCCCAAGGTCGCGGGCAGTCTGGAAAAGTAACTCGCAATGCCGCGCACCCTGCCCAGGAGCCGTCCTTCAGTTGGGATTCCAAGAGCGACCGCACCAATCGCTCACGCCTACCATCAACGAGAGCGTCGGGCCGAAGAGTGGTTAAGGCTCTCGCGCACAGTGCCTGTTCGAACGGGTTCGACAAAGCTACCTGATGTAAGAGCCAGTCCCGTGAAACTTCGCACTCGTTCACCCGGCCGCACTCTTGAAAAAACCGTAGGCATGCCTCTGTGGCGTAGAGATTGGTCTCCCACCAGTAACTGCACCAAAACCCGCCGCCTTCGCGCATTCCCAGAACCATGTCAGCACCCGAGATGTTCCGCGGATCACCGAGAGCACACAAGACGGTGGGGAAAACATCCGCATGAGTGTGGCCCCAAGCATCGTCGTCTTTCAGATCGGCGCGGCGGAATGTACCAAGCCCTCCATCTTCCCGAACCATGGTCAAGAGCGCGGCGCATCCTGGTCCTGCGTCGAATCCCATGCGCCTGACGAGTAACGTACACAGGGCGGTAGTATCTGCGTCGGTTTCAATTCCTTCGTGGTAACCCCAACCCTCGCCAGGGCGAAATGCATCCTGAATATTCTTCGCGGCAAGGAGACACGCCGTGGGGATCGCAACCTTTTCCTTGAAGTAATCACAGGCATCGAGAAGCGAGTTGGCCACGTACGCCGTTACCCAAGTGGTTGAAACTCCGACCGGAAGAGAGTAGTCAGTCCACCAACCATTACTGTCTGCGGCGCGAAGAAGGGCGGCCACGCCCCGATCAAGCGCGGTCCGAACTGATTCGTCTGGCTCCGATCGAGGAAAGGCCTGCAGTAATCTCATTGGTCCTTCCGCAGGAATCGGCTTCGCGTAAACATTGACGCGCACCTTGCCGTCAGCTGCCATCCCAACCCCCAGAAAAGAGTGAAGCTCCGGCGCGGACTGCCAACCGGAGGAACCCATCGCGTCGAGCAGAGCTCTATAGGGGGCGCGGTCCAAAGCAAACGCATCCGCGAAGCGAAATACGGTCTCCTGTGCCTCGACATCTGAAGCGAAAATGCAGTGGCCACAGAGATCCACCTTAACGTCGAAGTCACCACCGGTCAGCGGCGCGGCTAAGGAGAGAATCAGGGCACGGTGAGGGATCACCTCTAATGTGCATCCGAGACTTTTTTCCAAGCCAGCGATGAAATCCACTTCTCTCGGAGCGTGGGTGAGACGAAAGACTTCCCGGCACGCCGACCACGAATTTCCGATCGGGCGGAGGTACAGCTTACAAATGGCGGGCTCTTGGGGAAAGGTGACGGCGAATCCAGCGGGAGAAAAGGCCGCGGTCAGAATGGGAAGGAGACGGCGTAAAGAAGCCGCATAGCCAGTTCCGCCGAGTGCATCGAGACAACGGACGAGACGGAGCCAGCGCTCAAGCTCTTCACCCCAACCATTATTTGCATAAACGCGAACGCGGCAGTGGCCTCCGCTCGCGTGCGCAACAGCAACCCAGAGGCCCGCTCGCAAGTCCTCTCGAGAGGGCAACAAATTAAAGAGCGACTCGGACCTTTGGTAGGCAACCGAAGGGAAGTCCAGCATCCGGAATGCAGCAGCTATTCGCTCGCGGGATAGCGCGATGCGATCGGCTAGGCTCGCACCGGGAGAACCTACCTCCGTGAGATACCGAAGAGAGGAAGATGAGGAATCGAGCGTGGAACAAAACTGCCAGGGTGTGCCATCGTTGCAGATCCCGGAGAAAGGAGGCTGGGTACCGTCCGGTCGGAAGCTCAGCGATTCACGTGTCAGGAGTTCGAAGAGCGCCCACAACACGCGCTCGTCTTTCCCTGTGATTTCCGAGTGACGTACCAGACGTTCAAGGGTCGGAACCACAAGGTCTCTAATCGTGGCGTGTCCCGACCCTAGAGTATCTATCGCCATTTCCGGCTAACCAATCGTTACGGCGCCGTCACGTCCTCGTTGCCCCGCCGTGCCACCGTTTCCATTGTTGCCCGGCTCACCACTTGAGGCACGGGGACCACTATCGCCACGCTGGCCACCTTGTCCGGGAGAGCCCCCGCTACCCGGTAGTCCAGCCAATCCGCCGGCGCCGCCAAAGGCCGAAATGGATGTAGCGGTGGGGAGGCTCCCTCCCGAAATAGCAATAGTTACATTCCCACCATTGCCACCATTGCCACCGTTGCCGCCGTCACCGCCGCGGCCACCATTCCCTCCGACACCACCGTTTTTGGGATCCTCACAACCGCTGCCACCACCTCCGTCGCCTCCGTCGCCTCCAGCACCGCCAGTGCCACCTCGTCCTGCATTCCCACCGGCACCGCCACTGGTGTTGATGGTGAGCTGATCGATAGCCGTCGTGACGGCGAAGTTGATGTTTGAGCCGTTGGCGCCGGGACCTCCATCCTGGCCGCGCGATGCAGTTGTGCCCACGCCGCCATTTCCACCCCGTTCCGGTGCGGTGTCCCCAGTCCAGTTGCATATTGCGGCCGCACCGCTAGATCCTCCAGAACCGCGGCTTCCATCTGTTCCATTCAAACCGTTGGTTCCTGGAGCGCCTGACGCGTCGATATTAGGCATGGTCCACCTCCAAACTGAATTCACCCAAGGGCGGTACATATTCGTAAATGTAAGCCGGGATCGTACGTCGGACTCCTCCCTCGATTGAGACGCAGTCAATACGGGCGTCTCCTTCAATGCGAATTGTTCCACCCTCCCAGATCCGGATATGCCTGGCGTACAGCACCCGGAGGTCTCGTCCAACGATTAATACGGACCTCGGATAAACGTCGATGTCCTCGCGGATGAAAGCGCCATGGATTACAGCACCGTCAACGAAAACGTTGAGGGCACCCCGGAATCCCTCGACCTGAGTGGAATCTCCGTGGACATATTCGTGCCCGATAGCATGGAGGGCCCGAAGATCTGCAGATGTTAGATTGCGAAGATCTGACACTTTTTCAACAAAGGAGGCGCCGCCGGGAAGCTCATACGTACACCGGCGCTTTGCCGCGACCTTGTCGGGCACACCGATCCAACGCTTCACATCGTCAATATCCTTCGGAACCAGAGACGCGTAGCCCTTCTCCTGATTCTTCTTACCATTAGTAGAAAGCCGTAGAGTCTTGCCAGGAGGAACAGCCAATCCCGAAGGCAGCACGTTGTCCCACGAGATGCCGTAGGGATCCAGCCGTTTTTTTTCGTCCGCTTTCTCTTCTTTGTCTTTAGCCATGTATTTCCGCTCCTTTCCATTACCATGAATGCGCACGTTACGGCGCCGGTTTCGATTCGAAAACTGGCGAGCAAGCCGTATATGGCAAGCACGCCCAGGATAGCCCGTTGTTCCTTAAGGAACAGCAGACAGTGAATCCTATCTTCGAGTTTGAGGTGCCATTGGAAGTTGCAAGGCTCACTGAGAACTGAATGCCTTTACGTTCAAGGTTTCAGCGAGACAAACTGTCTAACGGATTATGATCTACCCATCGCTTGTGAGGCTGGATCTGGCGAGTATGCAAAGCTGCGCAGGCTCGTGGGAATTCAGCCGTTCGTGAGAACGGCGAAAGAATATTCCTGTCCCCGCCAAGAGTCAATGGTTTGATGTGCCTCGGTTTGATCTGCGTGTACCGTGGCTGCAACCTCGTCATGTCAGTCAATTAATAAAAAGAGCAGAACCTCGTTCGCAATGCGGAGGTGCGCGGCTGATATCACTAGCATGACCAAAATGTCTTTGTTTTTTGTGTGGGAGATTTGTGACCAGAATTCCCAGCACGCGGCGTATACCGGACCGTAGCGGATGGGACGGAATGTAAAAACCATAGTAAGTCTGTGGTGGCTGCAACTTTAGAAAAGGCAATTACTTACGTTTTTGCCGAACCGTTGGTTTGGGACCGAGAGGTCGGAGGTTCAAATCCTCTCGCCCCGACCATAATCTCAACAATGACGGCTGCCAGCGTTGGTGGCCGTTTTCTTGTATGGAGACCAGCTAAGATTTGAAGTTGAAAAACAATGTAAGGAGGACACAACGATGCCTGATCCTATCGCTAGAAAGCGTCTGAAAAAGAAAATGCTTGATCGATGGGAGAACGAGGGAGGAAGGATTGCCTCCGACTCAATGGGTGCGGACGATACCAAACCGACGAGCGAAGACAAAGGCCAGGGTAAGAAGCTATCTTCGAAGCGCGATGACTCGGCGCTCGGCGCGCCCGCATCTCCGATGACGGGGCGCAAGCCTACTCGGAAATGAGTCAGCCTCAGGACTCAGCATGCAGAGAGTATAGCGTCTTGGTTACGTGCCTCACCGTTACGTGCCTCACCAAAACCAGCGAACTTGCCCGGATGATCATCCCGGGATGCTCATCGGAACTCCGCTGCGATTCATAGTTGTACATCTTCAACTTCTGCGACCGCCTTTTTTTTTCCTCCGCAGACGACTGAGTAACTTCACAAACAAAGCGTGATTGCGCTCCGACTCTTTCGCCAGCAGCGGCGAAGCTTCTAGACACTGCTGCTGAGATAAACCTTGGTTGGTGAAGTATCATTTTGAACACGGTACTGACACGAGAAAGCTTGCGAGGCTTTCAGCGAACGGAAAAGGAAAGAGGGAAAACAAGTGATCGAAAAGTTCTACCAGATTC
This sequence comes from Pyrinomonadaceae bacterium, assembly GCA_963728625.1. Classification (GTDB taxonomy): domain Bacteria; phylum Acidobacteriota; class Blastocatellia; order Pyrinomonadales; family Pyrinomonadaceae; genus PSRF01. The sequence continues at coordinate 55,822 of CAVSKU010000008.1, read as the reverse complement.
TGAAGACGAGGAGGCGACGGCGTGCACTTGCGAATATCCGTCGAGAGTTTGCGAAGGCCGGATACCCTTTGGATTATTTTTGGAGACTCACAATTAGAAGCCGCACTGACACGTTGGAACGATGATATTGCGAAAGTGACGATAAACGCCAAGGGAATGTACTCTGCGCTTGGCGGCTAGACGGCGTGGCCTCTGGCAAACGAAAATGCAGAGTTGAGGCTTAACGTGCTCCCTATTGGGAGGTAGGTAAAAAGAAATGAAGATTCTGATCGCTTACGACGGCTCAGAAGGCGCGGACAAAGGGATTGATAATCTAAGTCGCGCCGGACTTCCACTGGAAGTCGATGCGTTGGTTGTCTCGGTTGCGGAGGTATGGCTTCCGCCTCCCCCAGGTAAATTCGACGACACTTTTCCGTTCCAGATTCCCGCCGGCCTCAAACGAGCGCGAGAGCACGCGGCGCAAATCGTAAAAGAAGCGCAGGAGTTGGCCTCGAATGGCAGCAAACGCGTGCGCCAGATATTTCCACGCTGGACTGTACACCACAAGGTCGCCGCAGGATCACCTGCACATGAGGTTCTAAATCTTGCCCGAGAATGGGAACCCGATCTCATTGTCGTCGGGTCGCATGGCCGCTCGGCGTTGGGAAGGTTTGTTTTGGGCAGTGTGTCCCAGAAGGTGTTAACTGAAGCGCAAAGCTCAGTGCGAGTTGCACGTCCGACAACTGGAACGGGTGCAGCGGCGGCACGCATCGTTGTCGGCGTTGACGGCTCCGCGGGAGCAGCGGAGGCTGTGCGTGCAGTTGCGGCCCGCCATTGGACGCCAGGTAGCGAAGTGCGCGTAGTTGTCGCGGATGATTTACTGATGGCCAACTCGGTTTACCGCATGATCCCAACAGTCAATGCATTTGTAGACGAGGTAAATCGAAGCGAACGCACCGAGGCAGAACGAATGGCGGAGGAGGCGGTAAAGCAATTACGCTCAGAATTAGACGGTAAAAGCGTTACCGTGTCGTCGGCGGTTCTCACTGACAACCCGAAGCAAGCGATTGTGCGGCACGCCGAAGAGTTCGGCGCCGACTGTATCTTTACGGGCGCTACTGGTTTCAGCAATCCCATCGAACGCTTCCTTGTAGGCAGCGTCTCGGCGGCAGTAGCCGCGCGCGCGCACTGTTCGGTCGAAGTGGTTCGAGCGCGATAGGAGAGCAAACTCGCTGTTCGCCCATTACGATCCGTTCTGCCCTAACAGTAACGCTCAATCCTTCAACCACTTCCAAACAAAGTTCCTCAAGACCCGATCTTTCCACTGGGCCGGGACAATCACCTGCCCGCAACTAAGCAACCTCACAGAACAAAGACCTCCTGTCAGCTGAAACCATGCGCGCCTCTGCGACGTACAACCACTCTATTTTCGGCTCTCAATCAATCTACCCATTAATGAAAGAGGTTCTATGACAAGTTTCTACCGCACATCCCTGTCTCTCTTGTTTGCTCTGCTCTGCATTGGCTTGGCCGCGGTGGCCTCGCCGAGTCTGGCGTCGGGTCAAACGAATACTCAACCGCCTCTAATCGATCGGGAACTCTTCTTCGGCGATCCCGAAATCTCCGGCGCCCAGATTTCCCCCGATGGAAAGTTCATCGCGTTCGTAAAGCCATTCAAAGGTACGCGCAATGTCTGGGTGAAACGGACTGAAGAGCCGTTTGCCGCAGCGAAACCGGTTACCGCCGACAAGACCCGTCCGATTACCCAGTACTTTTGGAGTCGTGATGGTCGATACATTTTGTTTGCCCAGGATAAGGACGGAGATGAGAACTACAACGTCTACGCTGTTAATCCCGCCGAAAGTGCTGCTGCCGGTCAGGATGTTCCCACTGCGCGCAATCTTACTGAAGCTAAAGGAATCCGAGCCGCGATTTACGCCGTCCCGCGCAGCGAACCCGATGCTTTGTATGTCGGACTCAACGATCGCGACAAAGCCTGGCACGATCTTTACAAGGTCAAGATCTCGACTGGGGAAAGAACTCTGGTCCGCCAGAACACCGAGCGCATAACCAGTTGGATTTTTGACTTGAAAGATCAACTGCGGCTCGCGACTCGTTCGGCTGAAAACGGAGACACAGAAGTGTTGACCGTGAGCGACAAGGGCTTTACTAAAGTCTACTTTTGCACTGTGTTTGAAAGTTGCGGGCCAGTCCAGTATCACAAAGATGGCCAGCGCGTTTACTTTCTCACGAACAAAGGCCCAGCTCTCGATCTCGTTCAACTTATCCTTTTCAATCCCACCACCGGAAAAGAGGAACTAGTTGAATCCGACCCCCTCAAGCGCGTGGATTTCGGAAACGCTACCTTTTCTGAAGTAACCGATGAACTAATTGCCACTTCCTACAACGACGATCGAAACCGCATCTACTGGAAAGACAAATCGTTTGAGGCTGATTACAAGCTGCTGGAAAAGAAACTGCCAGGCAAAGAAGTCGTGTTCTCTGATTCCACCAAAGACGAACGGCTTTGGCTGATCACTGCCTTTAGTGACACCGAACCGGGCGAACGCTATCTGTTCGATCGCCAAACCAAGAAGCTCACGCTGCAGTATCGCGTGCGTGAAAAACTGCCTCGTGAAGCGATGGCGGAGATGAAAGCTGTACGTTACAAATCGTCTGACGGCCTGGAGATTCCAGCTTACCTGACGTTGCCGAAGGGACTAGCGCCAAAAAATCTGCCTGCGATTGTGCTACCGCACGGAGGCCCCTGGGGTCGCGATTCATGGGGCTATAACGGTTTGGCTCAGTTTCTCGCCAACCGAGGTTATGCGGTGCTGCTACCAAACTTTCGTGCCTCCACTGGTTACGGCAAAAAATTCCTCGACGCGGGGAACAAAGAGTGGGGACAAAAGATGCAGGATGACGTTACCTGGGGTGCAAAGTATCTCATCGCCGAGGGCATCGCGGATCCCAAACGCATCGGTATCATGGGCGGATCCTATGGCGGTTACGCGACGCTTGCAGGCGTGACCTTTACGCCGGATATGTACGCGGCCGCTGTCTCGATTGTTGGCCCTTCAAATCTGATTACCCTACTTGAATCCATTCCGCCCTACTGGGAGCAGATTCGCAAACTCTTCTATGAACGGATGGGAGATCCTAATACTCCCGAAGGCAAAGCGCAGCTGCTTCGTCAGTCGCCGCTCACTCACGCAGACAAAATCAAGACACCATTGCTGGTGGTACAGGGCGCAAATGATCCCCGTGTAACCAAACGCGAATCAGACCAGATCGTAATTGCTTTGCGTGATCGTGGTTTTCCGGTTGAGTACATCGTTGCTCCTGACGAGGGACACGGCTTTGCTCGACCCGTCAACAACATGGCAATGTTTGCAACTGCTGAGAAGTTTCTCGCGAAGCACCTGGGCGGTCGTTTCCAGGAGAGTACAACGCCGGAAGTCGCGACGCGGCTGAAGGAGATCACGGTCGATGTGAAGACCGTAACGCTACCAAAGAAAATGGACGCTGCTGGCTCAGCAGATCCGAAGCCGTCCGTGGATCTAAAGGCGGGTAAGACCAATTACAAGGCTGCGATAGTAATGGGCGGACAGAGTATTCCGCTGACAATAACATCTGAAGTCAAAGAAAGCGGCAACTCGTGGATCGTCACCGAAACTGCGCAGATGAGCCAAGGCGACATTGTTGATGCAGTGACTATGGAAAAAGGAAGTCTGCTGCCCACGCACCGGTCGATCAAACAGGGTCCTATATCAATCGAACTGGATTTCAAGAACAGCAAAGCCAGCGGCACGATGAGCAGGAACGGTCAGGCCCAACCTATTGCGGTGGACCTGGGCGGCACACTCTTCGCTGATGGCGCCGGCGCTTATGACGTTATTGCCGCGTTGCCGCTGGCGGAGGGTTATAGCACTGGTTTCAGAAACCTCGACATCCAAAAGCAAAAAGTGGGTATGAAGCAATTGAAGGTCCTGGGATCGGAAAGCGTAACGGTGCCCGCCGGGACGTTCGAAGCATTCAAGGTTGAGATCACCTCAGCCGATAACGATGTGGACAAAACAACAGTCTGGATCGCTAAGGACACGCGACGAGTGCTGAAAATCAGCGCAGTTCTCGCAGCTCTCAATGGCGGCACGCTAACGTCTGAATTGATGCCTTAACCAACGCGTCAATTTATAACAACAAAGGCGGCTGGTTCCCTCGGGATCCAAGCCGCTTTTTTGTTCATCATAAGCCGCCGCGTTATCGACCATCTCCAGCGGTGTCAGCGACAGCTCATTTACTCGGCATCCGCGCAGTCTGTTTCACAACCCAGTCCCCGATTAGCTTTAATACCGTAGGGTTAATCGTTTCTTCAATCCTCCCATATTCAGCCGGAGAGCCAGTTTCGCTCATCTGAAACAGGTGATTGAGCTTGGGCACTTCCACCACGGTATAGTCTTTGTTTCCCCCAGCCTTCAATGCTTCTTCTATGGCTGCTAAATTCTCTCCCGCAGGCACCACTTGCAGGTCCCGCTCTCCAGTGATGGCCAGTACCGGGACGCGAACCTTCTTTAGTGTTGCACGCGGGTCGTGCGTAAGGTAGAAACGGAACCACGGCGTCAACATGAGCTTGATGACCCCCTCCATCGCGTTCTCGGGGATGCCGTACTTCTTTCGCTGTTCCTCGGACATCTCAGCCAACATCTTCGCTCTTAGCTCCCGTATCTTCTTGTCAGCGGCAGCATTATCCTTCTCCTCTTTGATGATCGAGAAAATCTGCAATAGCAGTCTGCGGTTCCACGCAATCGACTCAGCGCTTGCCCCGCTGGCTTTAGCAGTCGCGGAAAGCTGATTGGGAAATCCCTCTTCACCAGTTACTCCGGGTCCAGCCATCATGACGATAAAGGCGACGTCTGCTGATCTAGCCGCCGCCAGCGGAGCTATTATCCCGCCTTCGCTATGACCGATAAGGCCGATCTGCTTTGGGTTGATCTCCTTTCTGGTCTTAAGAAACGCGACGCCTGCGAGGACATCCTCTGCAAAGTTTTCACTGGTAGTCTTCTCAAAGCTTCCATCTCCCGTAGATCCACCCACACCTCTGTCATCTACACGCAAAACAGCTATCCCGCGGCGGGTTAGATAGTCCGCTAATACTAAGAAAGGTTTATGCCCCAACAACGCTTCATTACGATCCTGCTTGCCAGAGCCAGTGATGAGCAGCACTACCGGATGAGGGCCTTTCGTGCGTGGCAAGGTCAGGGTGCCGGCGAGCCGCACGCCGTCCCTCTTATTCTCATAAGAGACTTCCTCTTCGTCGTATGGATAAGGCTTCTTCGGCTCTTGCGGACGGAGAGCGGCTGCTGGGGCTTTATCACCTCGATTAAGTGTCAGGGACGCTGTTGTCCCTCCTTGAGTCCAGTTACCCGTAATGGCTGTCCCCTCCTTGTTGATCAGCCCTTCATACACCGCGTTAAGGGATTTGAGCTCGAAGCGGACCGTTGCGTCTTTGACGGTAACGGCGTCAACGGTTACGCCTGTCGCCCCTTGATCAGGAACGTCCAGAGTGGCTGCGAAGGTGCCATCTGGCGACTTTGTAACCTTGAAGATGACGCGCAGTTTTGTTCCGCCGGCCTCGAGTGTGCCTTGCCAGATGCCCTCCAGTCCTTGTGGTTGGATAGTCGGCTCTTGCGGACGGTTAGAGGCGGCAGAGGCTTTATCACCTCGATTAAGTGTGAGCGGTAGTGTCGTCCCTCCCTGAGTCCAGTTACCTGTAATAATTGTCCCCTCCTTGTTGATCATGCCTTCATACACTCCGGTAATGGATTTGAGCTCAAAGCGGACGGTTGAGTCTTTGACGGTAACGGCGTCAACCGGTACATCTTTCGCCCCTTGATCAGGAACGTCCATAGTGGCTGCGAAGGTGTCGTTCGACGACTTTGCAACTTTGAAGATGACGAGCAGTTTTGTTCCACCAGCCTCGAGCGTTCCTTGCCAGATGCCCTCCAGTCCTTGCGTTTGGATATTAGGGGCGGGTGGCAAATTAGAAGAGTTCTGCTGCGACATTAGGTTTGATTGACTTTGGGCAGTAACAGAAAAAGACAATTGGAAGATTGCGAAAGTGGCCAGGACTGTTAACAGGACTCTCATCATTGTTACCTCACGGGTTGCTTACAACCACGATTGATTTTTGTTTTTAGCTTTCGTCTTTTGACGACCGTGCGAATTTGCCAATTCTAATTTTGAAGCGCAAAGAAGGCCCGAAGGCCGTTGGCTAATAGCCACGCCCGTGAGGGCGTGGAACAAGCGATTAAATTGATTCCCAGGTCTGAAGGACCGGCGGACGATCGAGGGCTGAAATAACTGTCGCACCTTCGGCGCTTTTGTTTTATTGCTGCCGATCTCCACGCCCTAACGGGCGTGGCTATTAACTATCGGCGCTTCGGGCCTGTGTGTTGCACTTCCGACTTGAATCCACCATTGAATTCGACCTCACGGTGGTTGTTAAAGGTCCTTTGAGAAGCTGGACGTCATTGCCCTCGGTCATAAGTCGTCATTACCGCTCCACGACCGGCACAGCGATGTATGATGCATGGCGGCCCGACTGAAACACTCGCTGAGTAGCTCGCTGAAAATCCGACTCCTTCGCTTGAAAGATATTCGCGACGAATCGTTGCGGGTTGCGATCGATCACGGGGAACCAACTGCTCTGAACCTGCACCATAATTCTGTGTCCCTTTTTGAAAACGTGATCGTTGGCGGGAAACGCAATCTGATAATGCTGCACCGAATTTGCCGGAATGGGCGCGGGCTTCTCAAAGCTCTTGAAGTAGCGCCCACGAAATACATCGCCGGCGATCATCAATTGGTAGCCACCCATCGTCGGGTCGGCTGCGTATTTCTCCGGATACACATCGATTAGCTTCACTATCCAGTCGCTGTCAGTGCCAGTAGTCGACGCGAAGAGGTTGGCCAGAATCTTGCCCGATACGACGACGTCATTCTCGAGCGGTTCGCTCACCCACGCGAGCACGTCCGGGCGCCGATGCACAAAGCGCTGGTCCTCCACCAACCAAGTCGACCATCCCGAGCGCAACTGAATCGGACGCGGACGATAGGGGACAGGGTTCGCGGGATCCGAAATATAACTTGCGAATGCCGGCGACGTATTTGTGGAGTGCTGGTTGAACGAAAGCTTCCCGTTCGCCTGGAGATAAAGTCGTCGCCCGACAACATTGTGTTTCGGCGGCCACGCGTCATGCTCAACCCACTCGTTCGCGCCGGTCCTGAAGGTCAGCGCTTCCGGGCGCTCGGGGCTCCCCTTCCCTTTTAAGTAATGTGCCAAGAACGGCACCAGCACATTGCGCCGATAGTGCTCGGCCGTTGCGCTGCCGAAGTCAATACGACCGAGCTTGCGACCCTCGCCCCGCGACCAACCGCCGTGGTTCCACGGACCTACGACCAGAAAATTTTGCTTCGACTCATCATGCCGCTCGAGCAGCTCATAAATTTTGATCGGGCCATAGAAGTCTTCCTGGTCCCACCATCCGGCCACGTTGAGTGTTGGCACGGTCACGCGGTTCAGCCAGGGCGCAAACCCCTGTCGCTGCCAGAACGCGTCATAGTCAGGGTGGTTTACAAAGTCGCGCCAGGTTGGGATCTTGTCGTGAAAATACTTCGCGTTGACGTTGGATAGCGCACCGAGATCCAGATACCACTCATAAGCATCGTAACGATCAATCAACTTAGAAACGTGGGCGATCTCTTTCGATGACTCCATCATGTACGCGTATTCGAGGCCGTAGCTCAATCGAAAGGCGCCGTTGTGATGAAAATCGTCACCGATCCACATGTCGGCCGGTGACGCTTGCTGCACGACGGCTTGCAACGCCGGGTGTGGGTCGAGCATTGCCATCACAGACAACCATGCCCCGTAACTCGTTCCCGCGATCCCTACACGACCGTTTGTGTTGGAGACGTTCTTTAGAAGCCAGTCAATCGTGTCGTAGGTGTCGCTGCTCTCGTCGGTCGCATTCTTGTCTTTCGGATCGCGCGGCTGGCGCAGCATGACAAACTGCCCTTCCGACTTGAACCGTCCGCGGATGTCCTGCTGCACAATGATGAAACCTTCAACTGTTAGTTCGGGAATTGCCGCTGCAAGTTGGACGGGAGTTGCGTTACCGACTCCGTAAGGAGTCCTGAGCAAGAGGATGGGAAACTGTTCATTGGTGCGAGTTGGCGTGTAAATACGTGTGTTGAGACGCACACCATCGCGCATGGGGACCATTGCGTCGGTGCGAGTAAAAGGGTCTTGCTGCGCATTGACAGGCGCGAACGTAGCGACGCAGATCAGCGCGACAACCGATAGAAATAAATAGTTTATAGCTTTCTTCATTGAAGCCTTTCTCGTTTTTAGTCCCACAGTCTTTTCATAAAAGAGTCGATCCAGGACTGAGCAAGCATGGCCCGAGGCCCGAAGGGCCGGCAGTTAATAGCCATGACCGGAAGGTCGTGGTCAGCCGTAGCGCAATGGTTGCCTGAGCGCCGAAGGTGCGACAGTAGTAATGTGTTATGAATTACGGTCCTGCCGAGGCTCATCACAATGCCGCACCTTCGGCGCTTATGAATTCAAGGGGGCTGGTTACCCACGACCTTCCGGTCGTGGCTATTAACTGTCGGCCCTTCGGGCCTTAGACTGCGGGTCAATTTCGATTTGGGCGCTCACTTCACCTTTCCAGGTCCCCAGAGCGCCCTTCCAGGTTTTGCTCCGGTGAGCTCGCCGCCCTTGAGTACCTGCGTGCCGTTCACAAATACGTGCTGCACGCCCACCGACAACTGGTGCGGGTTTTCAAACGTGGCGCGGTCAGCAATTGTTTGCGGATCGAACACCACGACATCAGCGAACATTCCGGGTCTAAGAAAGCCGCGACGATCAAGCCCGAGGTTAGTGGCCGGTAAGCTTGTTAGCCGCCGCACCGCTTCACTGAGCGAGATCACTTTTTCTTCGCGCACATATTTGCCCAGCAGCCGCGCAAAATTGCCATAGGCTCGTGGGTGCGCCCCGGACCTCAAAACGTTACCTTCCGGCGCAATCGAAGCAGCATCAGAGCCGAACGAAACCCAGGGTTGGCGAATCTGCTTCTTGAGGTTGTCTTCGCTCATCAGAAAATAAATTGTTCCGATGCGAGATCGATCTTCAAGCACGAGGTCCAAAATGGTCTCGACCGGATCTTTGCCGCGCATCTTCGCAACTTCATTCAGAGTCTTGCCAATCAACGGCTTCAACTTCTCACTTCGGAAACTGGCCAGCAGGAGCCGATCCGGCGAACCTGCGAGCAGGTAGAGATTTTCCCAGTCGTTTGAGGGAGTGCGAATGGCATCCGCAATCTTCTTGCGCGTATCAGAATCCTGAAGACGCTTGTAGCCAGCTTCGCGCCCGCCATCCCAAACCCACGGCGGCATACTGGCGTCCAGCCCCGTGCCGCCGGCCGTATAGGTGTACATGTTGGCAGTGATCTTGAGCCCGCGGCGTCGCGCGTTCTGGATCATCTTGAACACCTGATCCATCTTGGGCCAGTTCGCCGCGCCCGATGCCTTGAGGTGATAGATCTCAGCCGGCAGTCCGGCCTCACGACTGATGCGAATGGTTTCCTCTACGGCTTCGATCAACTGATTGCCTTCGCTGCGCATGTGCGTGGTGTACTTGCCTTTGTATTTGGCGGCGACCTTGCACAATTCGATCAATTCTTCGGTCTTGGCGAAAAATGCCGGGGGATAAATAAGGGCGGTCGTGATGCCCAGCGCCCCGCCCTCCATCTCACGTCGCACCAATTCGCGCATCTCTTCGAGTTGCGCAGGTGTCGGTTGTTTGTCTTCCAAACCAATCACATGCTCACGAATGATTGCCGCGCCAATGAACGAGGCGACATTTTGAGGGATTCCGCGTTTCTCGAGATAGGTGAGATATTCAGCCAGCGTCGTCCACTCGATTTGATATCCGGAGTCGCCCCGGCTTTCGCGAAGCCGCTGCTTCATTCGATCGTTTAGCGGCCCCATGGACGACTCGCCGAATATCTGAGTAGTGACGCCCTGTTTGATCTCGCTCAGGGATCGGGGATCGGCGAGCAAAGAAGATCCAGAGTGCGAGAGCATGTTGATAAAGCCCGGCGCTACGGCGAGACCCGTTGCATCCTCAACCGTCGTTGCTGTGGCTCGACTCAAGTCGCCGATGGCTGCGATGCGGTCGCCTTTGAGCCCTACATCGGCCCGCCTCGGTGGACGCCCACTGCCGTCATAGACAGTGCCGCCCTTAATAATGACGTCGAATGAAGCGGAATTGCGCCCTTGCGCAAGCGCCGTGGCTGATAGTGAGAGAATCAGCGTTAGAGCTAGAAGCTTATGGAGATTGGCTCTCATCATTCTGCTCTCATTCACACCGTGGCTTCAGCCCGGTGAAAAAGGAAGGTTCCGGTTTCTCTGAACCGTTTTAACGGTTTACCGCGCCACCGAAAACCGTTGAAACGGTTGGAGCGTTCATAAAATACCTGTCGTGGTTACCGGGCTGAAGCCACGGTGTGAATGAGAACGCTCCGCGTCGACGCACCAACCGACTTTTGTACAAAACCATTAAGGACCGTGGGTAAACCACCCCCACCGGCCAGACTGAGGCATTGAGTTGAGTAGCTCCCGCTCATAGAAAGAAGCTCCCCAACTTCTATCTAGTTCCCGGTCTCGATACTCGATCGATTGGTGCGGGACGCGGCACTCGCCTCACCGGGTTCTGTTCAAGCAGCCTCATTGCCTCCTGCACCGCTCGTTCGAGCTGTGGGTCGTGTCCTTTTATGACTTCGGCCGGTGTGTACTCCACCTCAATATCCGGTGGTACACCCTCGTTTTCTACGGCCCACTTTCCCGACAGGTCATAGAACGCCAGATTAGGCGCAGTGATACCACCACCATCGATCGTCGGCGGAAAGCCAAGCGTGCCAACGAGCCCGCCCCAGGTGCGGGTCCCCACCAGGGGCCCAAGCTTTCGTTGGCGGAACATGTACGGCAAGGCGTCTCCACCCGAGCCCGCCGATTCGTTGATGATCATCACTTTCGGGCCGTAGATTCCCGCAATCGGTGATGTTGAAGGCTGACCATCGCGCTGCGCGAAATAACCCATGAGTTTGCGGTCCAGCTCACTAACGATGTAATCCGCAACCTGACCGCCCTGGTTATATCGTTCATCGATGATCGCCCCCTCCTTGTCTTGTTGCGCATAGTAGTAGCGAGTGAAATACGTGTAACCAGGCCCAGCGGTGTTAGGCAGCCAGACATATGCCAGTTTTCCGTTTGAAAGTTTGTCCACCTTCCGACGGTTGTCTTCGACCCACGCGCGCGTGCGAAGACCGTCTTCACCAGGAATAGGAATCACGGTGATCACTCGCGAGCCTTCCGGTGAAGGGTTCTTGCCGACTCGAATCAGAGTTTGGCGTCCGGCGGTCCCTTCGAACATGCTGTAAAGATTCGCCGGGGGAACGAGCTGTTTCCCGTTCACCTCCAGCAGGTAATCGCCTTCACCGACCTGAATGCCGGGCGCGCTGAGCGGCGCGCGTAGATCCGGATTCCAATTCTCGCCGGTGTAGATGCGTTTGATTCGATACCGTCCGTTCTCGACGGCAAAGTCTGCACCGAGCAAACCGACTGACACTGGATCTTCCCCGGGCATGTCACCGGTGCCAATCAAGTACGAATGGCCCACGGCAAGCTCGCCGCCAACCGTCGCAATCAGATAGCCGAGGTCAGCGCGATGGCCCACATGGGCGAGCAGCGGACGATACTTTTCATAAACCGCCTGCCAATCAGCGCCGTGAAACTTCGGATCGTAGAAATACTCGCGCTGAATACGCCAGGTCTCGCGGAAAATTTGTTCCCACTCAGCGCGCGGATTGATGCGCATTTCAAGTTGTGCAACGTTGAGAGGTCCATCGCCAATCTTGGCCGGAGCAGGGCGATCAGTAGGCACAATTCCCCAACTGGTTCCGCCGCCGGCACTGGCTTGATAGAGAAGTTTCTTCTTGTCGGCTGAAAGCGAGTATGAGCGGATGCCTTCGAGAAATGGGGCGGCGGTGCGCTCTTTGAGTTGGTAGCGTTGCAACCGCAGTGACGGCGGCCCCGGCGCAGTCGTCTGAATCGGCTCCGTGTAATAGAAGCTTCCCGCGGCGCCGCCGGTTAGGTTGCTGTATTCACCGGCGGGGATGTTCACTGAGATTATTCTCTGGCCGATGCGATCAAAGTCGATTCGAACAGTTAAGGGTCGCTGCGCGGCAGGTGTGGGCTGAGGTACTGGAGTCTCCGGCGAGGGTGATGGTCTAGGCGGGGGTTCGTCGCCGGTTTCGGGTAATAGTGGAGAAGGTTCGTTGGCTCCCAGAACGGCCAGGTAGATAGCGCGGCGCACTGGCCGATCAATCGAACTCATCTCCAACCAGCCAGTGCTGGGCCCGTAATTCGTGGAGGCCATGAAGTAAAGATACTTACCGCCCGCATCAAACGCCGGTGAAGTCGAATCGGCCATTCCATCGGTAATTTGGTGAGACTTTTTATCGGCCAGGGAATGGATGAAAATTGCTCGCAGCCGATTGGGAAGGTTTTTTGAGTACGCAATCCATTTCGAATCGGGCGACCATTCTGCTTCGAATGAGCGGGCCGGATCGGGATAGTTGTCAGAATCAATCTTCGTCGCCTGGCCGCTGGTGGCATCGATTGTCCAGAGGTTTCGATGATTGTCTTGAAGGAGCAGCTGTTTTCCGTCCGGTGACCACGCAGGCTCGGAAAAGAATGCCGTCGACGGCAGGTTGATTGCGCGTGGCGCCGTGATGCCGAGCGGATCGCCAAGCATCAGCTGATATTCGCCGCTGGCATCGGAAAGCCAGGCGAGCTGAGCACCATCGGGCGACCACGTCGGATTGCGATCGTGGGCGCCTGGGCTTTGCGTAAGGTTGCGATAGTCGCCTTTCTCCGCAGGCACTGTGAAGATTTCACCGCGCGCTTCGAAAGCGGCTCGTACGCCAGTCGGAGACAGCGCCGAATTCCGAATCATGCTGACTACCTTCTTAAATTGAGGACGCGCCCAGGGCAGATCACCATTGATCTGGATGTCTAGTCGCTCGGCCTTGCCACTCTTCGCATCGAGCAAATAAATGTATCCCGCTTGTTCGTAAACAATCGCATCAGTGCCTGCCGACGCAGTCATGATGTCAAAGTCATCATGATTGGTGAGTTGCTTGACTTGCTTTGTGTCGCCACTATAGGCGAACAAATTCGTCGTGTGATTCCGGTCTGAGAGAAAGTAGATCGTATTGCCAATCCACATTGGGAGAGTATCGTTGCTGTTGTTCCATGGAAGTTTTTCGATTGAATGGTCGCTGAGATTCATCACGATGATCGGATGCGTGCGACCACCGCGGTAGTGACGCCACATGCTCGCCTCGTACCATCCAGGGATGAAGGCCGTCGTGAATTCCTCGTAAGCCAGCCGGCGACCATCGGGCGAATACGAAGCGCTGAACGCGCGCGGCATCGGCAGGCTCTCCGGAAGACCGCCATCCAATCCCACCGCCCAGAGCTGAAAGTACGCCTGCTGCGGCGCGCTCCTGCGCCCTGACGCAAAGATCACGCGACGGCCGTCGGGTGTCCAGCCACGGACGCGATCGACGCCGGGGTGATAAGTCAACCGCCTTGGGTCGCCACCGGAGGTTGGCACGACATAGACGTCCATGTTTCCCGCAATCGTCGACGAGTAAGCGATCTGCGAACCATCCGGCGAAAAGTACGGATCGATCTCGGCTCCTTGCGTCGAAGTCACGCGTCGCGCCGCTCCGCCGCTGCGCGAAACGACCCATAAGTCGCCAGCGAATTCGAACGCCACGGAGTCGCGACTAACCGTTGGATGACGAAGAAGTCGCGTCCCTTGACCCAGGCAAATGGACGAGACAGCAAAACATAGAAACAAACCAGAAAGTACATGTCGTGTCTTCATAGGACCCTCTTTGATGTTATGGGGAATCTTTAAACCCTTGCGACTTCGTTCCGCGGAGAAAACATTTCGTTAGAATTTCAGTTAGCAGCTCTTGTGCGATGCTTCGGACCAGTCTCAACTCGGGCGTCGATGGATGGTGTCGTTAGTTGAATTAATCATCCAGCGATTTCTAGCAATGGGGGATTACTAATCAACGCGGGTCAGCCCTCTATTCGCCGGACCATTAACCACGTGACCGTCGAGGTGGTAACGCGAGCCGTGGCATGGACAGTCCCATGTCTTCTCGCCGGAATTCCAATTTACGACGCAACCCAGATGCGGACAGATAGCTGAATGCTCATTGAGCCCACCCTGCTCGTCCCGGTAAACAGCAGATTTGGTCAAGCCTCGGCGCAAGACGGCGCCTCTGCCTCGTTTGACGTTCCGAGCCGACGCGACCTGGCCCGACGTAACAAGCTCGGTGTATTGTGCCGCGACGTTGAGATTCTCTGCCGCGAACTCGCGAGCAGCACTCGGCGTTATGCGCGACGGTTCATAAAGCTCCGCCCACTCGTTGCTTCGCCCCTGTATCAGATCGGTGAGCAGCATCCCCGCGATCGTTCCGTACGTCATGCCCGTGCCGCTGAATCCGGTGGCAATGAAGATGCTCTTTTTCGTCGAGTGGGTTCGGCCCGATAAACGCGAGCCCGTCCACCGGCTCCATCACCTGGCCGGACCAGCGGAACTCAACCTTCTTCGCCATGGGGAAGCGCTCGCGTGTCCACTTTTCCAGACGGCGGTAACGTTTGTCAGCATCGTCCGCTTGTCCCGTCTTGTGGTCTTCGCCGCCAACGATTAGGACGTCATGGTCGCGGCTCATCGGCTGTACGCGCGTGTAGTGATAAGGGTCTGAGGTATCCCAGAGAAGTACCTGCGGAACGCGCCCTCGTGGAACGCGTACGCCGATGACGTAGGTGCGATACGGAGCCTGTTTCGTGTGTATTACGACGCGATCGTTCACGGGCGAGTTGGTGGCCACCACGACCGCCCTCGCACTCACAACCGTACCGTTGCTCGTTTTGACGATAGCACTGTGATGCGTCAACCCTTCGATCTCAGCGGCGTGCGTCTGCCCGTGGATCTGTCCGCCGTCCCTTTCGATCGCGCGAGCGAGTCCTTTGATGTACTTGAGGATATGAAACTGACCCTGCCGCGGGAAGTGCAAGGCGGGCCCGGTTTTGAACGAGTCGAGTGGTACCCGATCAATCAACTCAACGTCCTTCAGCCCCGCGCGATGAGACGCTTTGAGCTCGCTTTCGAGAGTTTCACTCGGCTCACCTTCTTCTGCGTAAAGGTAACCATCCAGCCTGCGGAAGTTACAACCGATCTTCTCTCGGCGGACGATCTCTTCGACCGTATCGATCGCCGCTGTGTGGCTCTCGGCAGCGAGACGTGCGCGATCCTTTCCGTGTAGTCGCTCCAGTTCTGTGAAGTAAGTATCGGGCGCGTTCACCAGATGCGCCGTAGTGCGGCAGGTTTCACCGCCCGCCACGGAGCCATCGTCAAGGACGACGACGCGCTGGCCTTCACGCGCCAGGAGATAGCCCGTCGTCATCCCGGCGATGCCCGCCCCGATGATGCAGACGTCTGTCTCGACGTCGGTTGTCAGTTGCGGCTCGGCACGGGTGTCAGCCGTGCCCATCCAGACGGAAATGCTTTTGCCGTTATCAGTTTTCACTATTCATTACTCGTTCAGTCAATGACGTCCTTTCATTCCATTTGTTAATGGAAGCTCAAGCTGTCGAACTCAGGAGCTTTATCCAGCGCGGCGTGACCGGCGCGAATAGCCATCAACTTTTTCCATAACACGGCGTCAGCTTTATTAGTATTGGCCAGTGCGCGAGACTTGGCTGCAGAGGCCGACAACTTGTCGAACGTTACGTTCCCGATCGGATACTTCTGCCAATCCTTGTAGTCAAAATGCCACCACTCGGCTTCGTATACGTTGAAGCCCTCAGCTTCCATCGCGGCGCGAAGAAGGTCGCGGTGCCAACGCTGTAGTGAAGTGCCGCCAGGATAGTCGGGGTATGAGCGATCAGTGGTCTCGTCATAAGTGCCAACCATCTCAACCGATTTTCCCGAGTTCAGATCGTAAAGCGTTAGGTCGACTGCCGCCCCGCGATTGTGTCGCGAACCCTTTGACGGATCGGCCACGAAGAGCTTCTTGTCTTCCGGCGTCGCATCCCAGAAAACTTTGGTCACATACCAGGGCCGGTACGCATCGTGGATGAGCAATCCATAACCCTTCTGTTTGAGCTTCTGATGTGCGCGACGGAGAGCTTCAGCGGCAGGACGTTGCAAGAAAGCGCGCGGCTCGGAATAAAAGACGCTGCTGAGAAAGTTGTTGGTCGTCGCATAGCGAACCTCCAACTTGATTGTGGGATCAAGACGCGTAAGTTCAACCAGATCCGGCTCGCGAAATTCACCGGCCTCTTTCGGCGGCTGGGTCGCGAGCGCCTCTTTCAGCAATTCGCTGATCGGTCTGAGCGGCTTGATGCGAAGCTGTGCGGCGCCTTCTTCCGGTCCAACCGTACGGCGTTTGAAAACGACGCTGGCCGCCTCAACCTGAGTCGCGCGTCCAGTTTGGTCGCGCGTGAAAATAAGTCGCTCGCCGTCGTATAGTCCGCGGTCCGGAAACTTGAAGACGTTTTCCGACACTTGCTCAAGCGGGTCGAATTCGAACCACTCAATCAAGGCCCAGAGCTTGCCGTCCTTCTCGAAGATGTAGAGGACGTCGTGATCCCAGCCGTATTCACCTATGAGTCCGCGCCAGCGAACCGGTACAGGCTGAGGTTTGGCAACCTCGACCCGCTTGAAGGTCTTATTACCGATGATAAGAGCATCGTCGCGAACCAATATCTTCTCGCCGTAAGCGAGCTTGTCATCAACGATCAGTGCTTCGCCGAGTGACCTCAACCGAACTTGCTCTCCGCCCACGCTACTGAGTTTCGAAAGTTTGCCGGCGCTCTCGATCAAATCGAGGCTATGCGTGCCGTTGACATAGCGGCCAGCAATGCGGCGCGCAAGCTGAGGATCGACGGCCGAAGTGATTTCCGGTTGCGGAATTGCCTTCCCCTGGCGCAAGGCGAGCATTGCTTTCAACCCGTGATCTGCGATCCGATTGGTGACCGAGTTAGCCGCATCCTTGGTGGTCACAACGACCACGCCTAGCTTGTCGTCAGGCATGGCCTTCAGCGTAGTGGCAAAACCGTAGATAGCGCCGCCATGACCGACCGTGCGACGGCCTTCAACTTCGCCAACGCCAAAGCCGATTCCATAACCTGTTTTTTGTCCCGGCGGTGCGAACTGAGGAGTCCACATCTCCTCAATCGTTGATCGGTTCAGCATCTGGCCTTTAGTTCCTCGGCCTCCTGCGAACAGAACGCTGATGAAACGTCCCATGTCTTTTACCGTCGTATACATGCTACCGGCGGGACTGATACCGAGTTCAAAGGTGGGCGCTTCAAAGACGCGGCCGTCGACGGTCCACATCAAGGCCTTCGCCAAATCCTTTCTGATCTGCGGTGTCGGCTCAAAGCTGCTTCGCTCGAGGCCGAGCGGATCGAGAACAGTGCGCTTCAGGGATTTCGCGAATGGCTCGCCGTGCACTCGCTCGAGCACATAGCCGACCGTGGCTATCGCAGCGTTCGAATACTTAAGGCGGGACTCAGGCGCGTACACAAGTTCGGTATTGTTAAGACTTGTAATGGTGCGAGCGAGTGATGGCTCGGTGGTTTCGAAGTAGTTGCCAACCGGCGGCTCGCGCACGAGACCTGAGCGGTGAGACATTAGTTGCCTGAGGGTGATCGCTTTGCCGAACGAATTGCGCGGGCGGAATTCCGGAAGGTAACGTGTTACCGGTGCATCCAAATCGAGCTTTCGTTGCTCGACAAGTTGCATGATCGCGATATCGGTGAAGAGCTTCGACACCGAGCCGACGCGGTAGATGGTCTCATCCGTGACCGGTGTTTTATCTTTCGGGTTGGCAAAGCCAAACCCTTTTGACCAAACGATTTCCTGATCGTCCACAAGAGCGATGGAGAGCGCGGGCAACTCCTTATCTGCCATCTCATGCCTGATGAACCGCTCGAGCATCTCGACGGCGGATGCGTATTCTTTGAGCGGCGCGATACCGGCTTGATTCTTCGATTGGCTTAGTAATCTCGCAGAGGCAGGCTGAACTGTTTGGTAATCACCGAACAGGCAAAAGCAGATCACAGTCGCCAGGAATGCGGCGGTTGCTCGGCGAGATTTATTTGCTGCTTGCATGTTGACTTTACCGAAACTACCGCAAGGCGGTTTGCATCCTTCAGCCCAGGGGTTGCCGCCGCGGCTACCCTGGGTAAGCGAATTACCAATCCGCCTCAACCCCGATGGGGGTTGCGTCCTCATTCATGTGCCTATACCCAACGTAGCCGCCGAGCGTTCAACGTAGGGCTGGAGGTCATAAACCGCTTCGCGATACGAAGTTCTCATTGTCGTGTGACCGCTTTCTCCGTGCTGTACTTCTTAACTAGATCTATCGCTCGATCGCCCAGCTTAAAGAGATGGGGGTGCGCGCGATTGCCATTGGTTAAGATAGCGAAGCCGAGCTTGCGATCACGATTGCCCA
Organism: Pyrinomonadaceae bacterium; assembly: GCA_963728625.1. Classification (GTDB taxonomy): domain Bacteria; phylum Acidobacteriota; class Blastocatellia; order Pyrinomonadales; family Pyrinomonadaceae; genus PSRF01. The sequence continues at coordinate 37,172 of CAVSKU010000008.1, read as the reverse complement.
GCACGAATGCCGTGTAGCCTTGAACGCTGCCGCTGTGCGCGATATAGCGATCGCCGTCACGCAACTGTGTCCACCACGTCAGTCCGAACCCAGCGGTTTCGTTTCCCCAAATGCCTTCTATCGATCCCTTGAATTGGTTGTGTTGGCGCGTGAACATCTGCTCCAAAGTTTGCTCGCTAATGATCCGTTTTTCTTTGAAGACTCCGCCGTTTAGATTGGTGATCAACCAATTCGCCTGATTGAGCACAGTGCCATAGACGATGCCCGCCGGCCACACGGTGGCTCTAACTCGAACGGCGGCTATCTGGCTTCCGCTCTTTTCTTCCACTCTATAAGGAATCGACAGACGCTCTTCCATATCCGGTCGCGGTTCAAACGCAGTGCTGGTCATCTCCATCGGCGTGAAGACGTGCTCCTGAATGTATTGTTTATATGGCACGCCCGAAAACTTCTGAACCAGATAACCGATCAAGGTGTAGGCCATGTTTGAATAGACGACAGAATTAAGAGGAGGTTTGACGACCTTCAGTGACTTCCGGAGATATTCATCCATGCTTGGCGGCAGGGCCTCGCCCCATACCGGAAATCCGCCGAAGTCGCCCGGCAGGCCTGAAGTATGAGTGAGCAGGTGCCGAAAGGTGACCGGATGTTGCGGATCCTCACCCTGGATCTTGAAGTCCGTCAGATAGTCATTAACGCGGTCATCGAGCTTGAATTTGCCCTGCTCCATCTGCTGGAGCAAAGCTATCGTTGACATCGCTTTGAAAGTTGAGCCGATCAGGTAGACCGTGCTCGGCGTGGCGGGAGTGCGTGCCCACAGATTCGAGTAACCGTACCCGCCAGTCCAGATCACTCGATCACCAGCGGTTAGCGCGATTGAGGCCGAAGGGATATTCCCGGCGACCAATGTTCGATGAATCTCAGGTTCGAGCTCGGCAACGACGCGATCGATGTCAACGGTTTGGGCGTAAGGAACGCCGGTAGCCATCAGCACTATCGCAATCACACTGATGGTGGCGTAAAACCACTGCCACAGCCGTTCGCTCAGCCTGGCATCTCTCTGAATCCTTTGTACGAAATTATTCATATCTGATCATTCACCGTTTCAAGAAGTCGTTGTCGAGAGAAGGCATTTTTCGAAGCCGGTATTATTTGATTTTCCCGGGCCCCCATACCGCTCTCCCTGGTTTCGCGCCCGTGTGCTCGCCATCCTTGAGCACTTGGACACCGTTGACGAAGACGTGCTTCACGCCGACAGCATACTGGTGTGGGTTTTCAAAGGTGGCGCGATCAGCGATCGTTGCCGGGTCGAACACCACCACGTCAGCAAACATTCCGGTTCTAAGAAAGCCTCGGCGATCTAGACCGAGGTTAGTTGCGGGCAGTGACGTTAACCGCCGCACCGCCTCGGAGAGCGAAATCACTTTCTCCTCGCGCACGTACTTGCCTAGGAGCCGCGCGAAGTTGCCGTAAGCGCGGGGATGTGTTGACGATTTAAGAAAGACGCCTTCGGGCGCCATCGATGCGCCGTCAGAACCCAGCGAAACCCATGGCTGGCGCAATTCTTTCTTGATATTTTCTTCCGACATCAGGAAGTAGACGGTGCCGACGCGAGAACGATCTTCAAGTATCAAGTCCATGATGGTCTCGACCGGATCTTTCCCGCGTATCTTCGCCACCTCGGCCAGCGTTTTGCCCGTAAGTGGTTTTAGCTGCTCTGACTTGAATCCGACCAGAAGCACCCGATCCGCAGAACCAGCGGCGAGGTAAAGGTTTTCCCACTTGTCGCTTGGCGTGCGCACCTCAGCGGCGATCTTTTGGCGCGTGACCGGATCTTCAAGGCGTTTGAAGAGCGCTTCGTAGCCGCCGTCCATGGTCCAGGGCGGCAGACTCGCGTTGAGTCCCGTAGCGCCGGCCGGGTACATGTACATGTCTGCCGTGATCTTCAAACCGCTACGTCGGGCAGTGTTTATTAGCGCGAGCACTCGATCCACCTTGTTCCAGTTCTGACTGCCGGCCGCTTTGATGTGATAAATTTCGGCGGGCAGGCCGGCCTCGCGGCTGATGCGGATCAACTCTTCAACGGCGGCCACCCACTCATTCCCTTCGCTGCGCAGGTGCGAGATGTATTTGCCTTTGTAACGGGCCGCAACCTTGCACAGCTCGATCAGCTCCTCCGTTCGGGCATAAAACGCGGGCGCATATATTAAGGAGGAGCCTACGCCGAGCGCGCCCTCTTCCATCGCCTGGCGCACGAGTTCGCGCATCTCCTGAAGCTGGGCTGGAGTAGGCTGCACATCGCTTTCGCCGAGAACGTACTGTCGAATCGTCGTCGCACCAACAAAGGAGGCCACGTTCTGGGACACGCCACGCTTTTCCAGATACTTCAGGTACTCGGCGAGCGTCGTCCACTCCACGTCGAATTTAATGTCGTCCTGTTCGGCAATCACCTGCTTCCGCAACCGCTCGTTGAGAGGCCCCATAGACCACCCTTCGCCCATGATCTGCGTAGTCACGCCCTGCCGAACCTCACCTTGCGATCGACCATCAACGATTAAAGACTCTGTGGACCAGGACAGCATGTTGATGAAGCCGGGTGCGACTGCGAGGCCACTTGCGTCCACCACACTTCGCGCTTGTGCGTTGCGTAAGTTGCCGATGGCAACGATGCGATCTTCTTTAATCGCAACATCAACTCGTTTGGGAGCGCGTCCGGTCCCGTCATAGACCATGCCGCCCCTAATAAGGACATCGATGTCCGTCATTCGGGGTCGTTGTCCCGGAGCCGTCAGGGACAACGCTATGGTCAATAAACCGGCGAGGTATTTGTGCAGCTGCATCTGACGGTTTCCTTTCAAGTCGCTAATGTCCCAGCAGGCCGAGTAATTCTCCAGACGCCCACCGTTAACACCGGTAAGATCAAGAGCACGATGAAGGCGTAAGTGAGCAGGCCGTAACCTTTGGCAATCAGCGCCACCAGGCCGACGGCCGACGCTGCGTATACTGAAATGAGCAGGACCGTTATCGAGAGCGCGGGCCGCACGATTCGTGGCATCCTGAGGTCGCGCTCCGCGTAAACTTTGGCGACACGTTCGTTGATCGCATGCAACATGGCCACGCCCGTATCAACCAGCGTCATCAGCACGGCGATTTGAAACGCCCATTCGAACCATGGCGCTTGCAGTTTTGCCAGCAGGAAAGCCGAAGGTAATGCAACCGCCCCAATCTCGCCGTAATAGCCCATCATCGCGATGTAAAAAACCACGCCCGGTAACATGCCCAGCGGGCCGGCCAGCAACCCGGCGACCATTGCCTCGCGTCGACGCGTTAGATGGCGGATGCAGAACAGGACCGCTGGGATCGTCGCGACGTTATAGCCAGCGTAGGTGATCCCGGCCTTAAACCATTGGTTCCCCACCGAGGCAGCCGCGAAGTTGGCTTGAATGCGATCGCCGAACGCCACCAGACTCCAAATAGCGAAAATGATATAGACCAGATACAGGTAGCCTACGGACAGTGTCAGGAATTTCTCGATAGTTGCGTTGCTATAGAACAGTACCAGCCCAGTAGCAATGATCATCCCTAGTGAGCCGACGACCTTCGGAGTGCCGAATAAACCGTGCGTGATTTCTCCTGCCGCAGCTCCCATCACCGCCAGTATTATGACGATCAGCATGAGGTAAGCAATTTCGAACAGGAACCAGCCAGGGCCCAGCAGAAGCTTGCAGAAAGAACGATAGTCATACGCATGCGCGCGCCGGGCCAGTTCGAAGCTGATCATCAGCACCACGCTCCAGACGAGCATGCTCACTACCATGCCCAACAGGCCGCCCCATGGTCCAGCGGGAAGAAAAAACTCCACTAGTTCGCGTCCAGTAGCATAGCCACCGCCAATCACCGCTGCCTCGAATACAAAACCAGGAAGCAGATATCGTTTGAAGAAATCGTTCACGCCTCACCGTTGTCAGCTTTATTTACTTCAATCGAATTGTCTCTCGCCGCACGGTCAGAGCCTCGACGCGCGCTTCATCGACTTCATATCCGATACCTGGAGTTTTGGGAGCCTTGATCGTGCCCTTTCTCGAGACGGTGACCGGCGGATCGATGATGTCCTCTTCCCAGTAGCGCTTCGACGCCGAGACGTCCCCCGGCAGAGTGAAGCCGGGCAGCGTTGACAACGCAATGTTATGCGCCCGCCCTATCCCAGCTTCGAGCATGCCTCCACACCATACGGGTATGCCGTGCTCCATCGCGTGAGCTTGGATCAATTGAACCTCCGTGTGCCCCCCGACGCGCCCCAGCTTGATGTTAATGATCCGACATGAGCCTAAATCAAGCGCATGACGTGCATTGGCCAGGCTAACGATCGATTCATCAAGACAGATTGGCGTCTTGATTTCTCGCTGCAGTCTTGCGTGATCAATTAGGTCCCCGGGCGCAAGCGGTTGCTCGATCATCAGCAGGTTATACTCATCGAGTTGCTTAACTACACTTAAGTCCCCATTAAGAGAGTAGGCAGAATTGGCATCAACCGAGAGCGTGATGTCAGAGAATCGCGCGCGGATTGCTTCAACTAACTGAACATCCTTTCCTGGTTTGATCTTGATCTTGATCCTCTGGTAGCCCGACTCGAGTTCGTGTGCGACTTTTTCGATCAACTTTTCCGTCGTTTCCTGTAAGCCAATCGAAACTCCACAGTTGATTTCATCCCTAACGCCGCCGAGATGTTGCCAAAGTGGACGGCCCGCGAGTTTTGCTTCAAGGTCCCAAATCGCCGCCTCGACGCCAGCCTTGGCCATCTGGTTACCGCGAATCGGCGCGAGCGCGGTGTTGACTTCCCTCGCAGTCCCGACGCCGGCTAGTGTCAAAAGCGGCCCCACATACTTCGCCGTGATCAGCCATGCAGTATCGACGGTCTCATGATTGTAGAAGGGCCCTTCGGCGGCTACGCATTCGCCATAACCTGAAGCGCCGGATGTGTCGAACACTCTGACGATCAGAATGCGGCGCCGGGTGGTGCGGCCGAAGCTGGTCTCGAACGGAGACAGCAGGGGCAGATCGATCTCCCTGAGTTCGAGTCTTTCCAAGTGCAAGTTTGCGATCGGCATGAAATTCTCTTCACCGGCCAGTGCCTGCCCCTGGTTGCATGATCAGGCAGGAAACAACACCAGCCAGACAGCATAAGTCCGTAGACCGCACTGGCTATTCCAAATACCCAACTGCCGCGCGCTGGTCCCCGGCCACCCTCGTTTGAAGACCGACGAGGCGATTGAGGTCCGTGGAGGTGAAGCTGTCGGATTCGAAAACCACTTCGCACCCAGCGACGGGCTGATGATGAAGGGGCTGAGCATGTCTATCACTGTGGCCCGCTTCATCAACACGACCGTTCGCGCGGAGTAAGTGGTGGGAGAGTAGGCGAACAAGCGGAAGCGCCCGCGATTGATCATCAGCGCTGCGAGCGTCCCTGCGCTAGCTAATGCTGCTCGCTTGATTAGCTCGCGCCGGGTAAACAGATTTCTATCAGGCATAGTATGTAGGCCAGGCGCGCCCAAGCTTACTGATGATTGTGGATGCCCTGCGTGTCAGAAAAAGCAGGTAAGCAGTGAGTAGTCTCTGGAGTTCCACTATTCACTGCTTACCTTTACTCTTATCAGCCGAATTAGAACGAAACTCTCAATCCAACTTGACCTTCCCTCCCTGGCAGCACCTGATCCGCCGTTCCGAAAGGTCTTAGAGTCGGCCGAGCCGGGCTGTCGGCACGATTTTGGACAGCGGCTGGGTTCTGACGATTAAACACATTAAAGAGTTCGAACAGCACCTGCACCTGCACGCGTTCGCCGACGTCAAAACGCTTGGCAAAACGTAGGTCAAGATTCACGAAGGGCGGAGCCGTAAACGCATTTCGCCCCGCGGTAAAATCGATGCTGTTAAAGTTTCCGCTGCCGTCCGGATCTCTCGACAACTCATCGAAACGGCTGAAATGAAAGCCGCTCTGTGCCCGAAAGATCCCGCTAATTTGAAATTGCCATGGAAGATCTACCAGACCGTTGACTTGGAATATGTGATCGAGTGCCAAGGCAGACGGCCCTTTATCAAGATCAGGGCCATTAACAAATGTTCCAGCAGCCGCTACAAAATTGCCGCGGCACGAAATAAATGAACCGCTTTGATTGTTTTGACTGGGACAGGCCGGAACAGTGGGGGTCGCAGCTCGTCCGGGATCGGTAACTAAAGGAGCTGCCCCGATGAAGTTGTCCGTAGGGGGGGTGTTTATGCCGAGCGAATTGTCAGTCGACTTGGACCAGGTATAGCTTGCGCCGATCTGGTAACGGTTACTGAGACGTTTATTGAAGCTGGCTACCAAGGCATCGTATCTGCCCTCAAAAAAGGGTCCGAAAGTTGGCAATTCAGGACCCGGGGGGTCAAGCCTGCGCCCGACGACGCGTGAAATGAAGGCAAGGTTACTGAGCCTGAGGCCCAAAAGGTTATTCATTTTGCGGTGGTGGTAATCCACCTCAAACATCATGTCCTTCGTTATTTCTCGCTGTAAGCCGATGCTGAAGCCCAGCGTATGAGGCGTCTCAAACGTACTATCGACCGCGGTCGGCGATGCCGACTCGGGAATTATTCGATTGTTAAGTACCCCGAATCGGCCCCATACAAAATATCCATTGGGCACCCCGACGGCAGCCGCCGCCTGCGTCAGGTATTGATCCGGCGTAAGTCCCGTGAGAGCCTGGATGTTGCTGATATTTATCACCGCGTTGGCCGGTATCGGAGCATGACCTGGCGCGACAACATTATTCAATCTGTCCACACCGACAATCGGCCCCCCTCCTGTTGGACAGGTCACGCCACCGGCGGCAATCTGCGCATCCGTCAGGTGATTAGAGATACAAGGATGGCCCGGTAGGCCGAGGGCACGGCCAGCCATGGAAATGGCACTAGGTGAACCATAGAACCCTCTGGGGAAATATAAAAACTGCAAAATACCTCGATTAGAGCCGCCGAACGCGGGAACCTGGCTCACAAGGCCCAGGCGGAACTGATCGAAAAACTTGCCAAATTGGCCCCGAACAATTGTTCTGGGATTAATGGCCCATGCAGCACCAAGACGCGGAGCAAAGTTTGTTTTAGACGTGAATTCAGAATCGTGTTCCCAACGAATGCCAAGATTTAACGTAAGATTCTGCAGCAGTCTCCAATCGTCCTGAACGTATAGCGCATTGTAATTGTTACGCAAATGGATCTCGCGCGCTTCCGGCGTCGCACCTCCGTTCTCGAGAAGTAGGAAAATGCCGCTGCTTAAAGGGCCGAGGTTTACGTAATCGTTAACCGTGGCGAAGACCTGATTGGTTAACGTGCTGGAGTCGACACCCTCAACCCTTGTCTGCAGAAACTGCCATCCAAGCTTCAGATCGTGATCGCCAATACGCTTGTTCGCACTGGCCGATAGCGAAGCATATTCCTGGTTAAGACTCGAGGCTGAAGTGGGATTGCCGAACGTAAACGCAGGGAGATCGCCGAACAAATTTGCGGTAGTGCATGTCGGCGGACAAAGCCGAGGGGCCGAGAACGGGTTTAATCTAGTAGAGCCCAGGATTTCCGGGACTGTCGGTCTGGCATCGGACGGTTCGTCGCGATAGCCACCGCGGAGAGTCAGTATCCACGGATTACCCTGATCACCAAGCACCATCGTATCTCCGAACCCGATCATTAAATGGCGGGAGCCGGAGTTGCTTCGCGTTGACGGCAGTCCCAAGCCGGATCCTCTGATATTTCCATTGGTGTAGTTCACCTCCTGTACCAGTTGATGACGCCCAAAATTTTGGTTGAGTTTGAGAAAACCCCTCGTTTCACGAGCTCGCCGCGGAGCATCGAACGGGTCCTCCTGGGTGCGAAGCAGTTGGTTGAGTGCCGGCGGAAGGGCCGGATAAGTGAAATCTATGCCCCGATCCTCGGTGATCCTCTCAGCCGAGCCGAAAAAGAAGACCTTGTCTTTCCAGATCGGGCCGCCTAACGCAAGGCTATAGTCAAATCTGCGGAGGTGCGGGGCTTCCGTTTGTGTCGAATCCAGGGAGTTCGACGAATCGAAAGCCTCGTTGCGATGAAACAGTGAACCGACGCCGTGAAATTCATTCCCGCCGCTCTTGGTGATGACATTGACTATCGCTCCCGACGCTTGGCCGAACTCAGCCTTATAGCCGGTCGTCAGAACTTGAAACTCTGCTATTGTCTCCTGGTTAAACTGTGCGGCAGGACCGCCGTTCACCGTGTCCTTGTTCGGCTGTCCATCAATGAAAAAATTGTTATTGCCGCTTCGCTCGCCCAGCACGGGGTTGCTATTGTCGCCAGTGGATTGCCTGTTGATTGCGACTCCCGGCACGAGCTGCAAGAGGTCGAGGTAGTTACGACCGTTGACGGGCAGATCCTGGATCTGTTGTGGAGTAACGGTTGAACCCGTGGAAGATGCGTTCGGCTCCAGGAGGGGCAGCGCATCTGAAGTAACGTTGGCCACACCGCCAACTATGTCCCCGACTTGAAGTTGGATATTGAGAGTCACGACACGATTGAGCGGTAACTCGATGTTGGAGGTGCTGGTGGCGAAGCCTGTACGTGACACCGTCAAGGTATAGGTTCCGGCAGGTAATGCCGTGAGACGGTAGAAACCCTCCGCGTCGGCTGTGACACTGCGCTCGGACGCCAGCGGGGTCCCGCTCGCCTTGACCTCAGCGCCCGCGATCAGACCGCCATTGGGATCCGTCACGGTTCCTTCAATGCTTGAAGTGGTAGTCTGCGCGTGGGTAGGCAAACTGAAAAGCAGACACACTAAACTCAAGCCAAAAATAATGCGTGTGGTCCTCATCGCTGACTTACCTCCAGTTACGTAGATCGGTCACCATTCACTTATTACAGCTTCGGCAGTAATACGAGGCTCGGCCCTGTACCTTGCGCCAGTGTTAGGCTTTTAACCTTACCCTCGGCTATCTCAAACTGAATGACGAAGCCCGCCGGTGCTCCTTCAATAGCGAAGCGATTCGCAGCTACAGGCACGAGCGTGTAAACAGGCTGGCCCGGCACAACTGCTTTGAGCTTTCCGCCCACCATCTCGATGCTCACGTCCACTGGCGGAGTCTTTGACTCGTACTTACCAGCAAACTGCTTAAGCCCTTCTTCGCTCAGAGAAACTGCGGCAGTGGCGGCTGGTGTTTCCGGTGCTCGCTTGAACGGATACTCCGAGACGCCGGGCAGGTTCAATGTCAGAGTTTCTATCTTGCCCCGGGCGTTTAGCGCGAAAGTCATATAGGCGTAGCTGACTCCGGCGGCGACGAACTTTGCGCGAAAGGTGTCGTAGTGCCAATGCTCCAGACCGCTATTGAAAGCTGGGCCAAAACGCACAGCCAGCTTGCCATTCTCGTGAGTTATCTTCACATCTCCATAAAGATCATTCTTGTAAGTCCCGGCATATTCTCCCAGCGCAACCGAATGTCGAGTATCTTTGACCCGCTCTGCCTCCTGCTTCTTCTGCGCAGCCTTCCCTTGCTCCTCGAAGGCCTTGATGGTCTTTAACATTTCCGCGCTCCAGTCGCGCTGCGGCACGCCCAGGTACGCGTCGAAGATTCGGAACATCAGGGCAATGGGTAGGATCGTGCCGTCCATGTTGGTGAGGATAACAAGGCCTAGTTTCTCTTCGGGAAGCATCGCCACCTGCGCTCTCATGCCATCTATCGCGCCACCGTGCTCAACGACCTTGCGCCCTTTGTAGTCGTGCAGGAACCAACCGAGACCATAATTTAGAAAATGAGCTTCAGGATAAAACAGCGAGAACGGTGGTTCAGCCCGAATCACCGTCTGTGACGTTTGCATCTCTTTAGCCGCGCCGGAGCTAAGGAGGCGCTGCTTCTGATACTCGCCCTGTGCAAGCTGCAGCCGCACCCACTGAGACATATCTACAACGCTTGAATTGATTGACCCTGCGGGCGCGATGTTATCGATGTTGCGCCAGGCGATCGCCTCAATCTTGTCTTCAATCCTGCCGTGAGGAGACGACACATCGTCGCCATTTTTAAAATGTTTAATGCTCGTGTTGCTTGCAGTCATGCTTAAGGGGACGAAGATGCGCTGCCGGATGAACTCGTCCCAACTTTTGCCGCTCACTCTCGCGATAAGCTGGCCGGCCGCCAGGAACATCAGGTTCTGATATCCGAATGTGCTCCGCAGACTCCAGGTAGGCTTTAGATACCGAGTGCGGCGCAAGATCTCGTCGCGGTCGTATTCAGAGCCGTACCAGAGCAAGTCTCCGCGTTCGAGTCCGCTGCGGTGGGATAGAAGGTCGCGCACGGTGATTTCGCGGGTCACGTAAGGGTCATAAAGTTCAAAGCCTGGTAGGTACTTCGTAACCGGGTCATCCCACTTAAGCTTGCCTTCATCCACGAGCATTGCGATCGCCGCCGCGGTAAAGGCCTTTGATGAAGAGCCGATCGCAAACAGCGTACGCTCGTTGACCGGCGTCGGGTCGCCCAGCTTCCTCACCCCGTACCCTTTTGCCAGCACAATCCGATCATCTTTGACAATCGCGATCGCCAGGCCCGGCACTTCCCAATCGCGCAACGCCTTGTTGACGTAGTCATCAAATCCCTTGAGCGGCGCCTCCTGCGCGTAGGCAGGAACGAAAGCGGTAAACACAAAAAGCAGAAAGGTAATTAAACGAAGGTGTGATTGGAAGGTCATCGGATTCCCGCTTGATTGGGCGCGCTTTATTTGAACTGGGCGGCCACCGATATACCGCAAGTGCTGCACAATGTCAATAGTGCTACAGTTGCTGTATTGCGTCTTGTCTGCCGAGCGACGATTTGCTATCTTCCGTCGGCAACGTGGACTTGTTCACCCCGGTGCCGGGAATGGTAAGACGTAGCTGTGGGATTGATCTGAGACAGCCTGAGGTCAATAATCTAGACATCAGAGAATCATACAAAGCATTCGGAGAGACATGAGATGAGCAGGTCCGACTCGCGCAAAAAGAGACGGGGCAGTGCTGATGGTTCCGATACCATAGACGGAAAGGTGTCAGTACTTGAGACTCGTTTTGCCGAGTCACAAATCCGGCTCAACCCCCGCCGCCGGCAACTGGTTCGAGCCATCCTCGACTCAGCAGATGAGACTTGTTTCCTCTCTTCTCGTGAATTAGCTAAACGTTATCGCGTCGATGCGACTACGATACTTCGAGCCACTCAAGTACTGGGTTACCAAAGTTATTCTGACTTCTCGGCAGACCTCCGTCAGCACTTCGTCGCGCGTATCACGCCCTATACAGTGTTGAGAGCAGCCACGCGAGAGAAGCGAAGTGTTCCCGATCACATCGATCACGCGTTGGAGAAAGCGCTCGACAACATCAACACGCTGAAATCGGATCTTGATAAACAGCGCATCATTGAATTCGCCAAGCTGATCAAGCGTTCGCGCCGCGTCCTCGTTGTCGGGCTGGATTTCGCCACTGCTCTGTCCTTTTACCTGGCCTACGGATTGTCGACGCTTGGGTTCGATGCTGAGGCACCGGTGGGAAGCACCGGAACTCTGCAACACAAAGTTGAAGTCTTAACCCCGAAGGATGTACTGGTGGCCATCAGCTTCGGGCAGTGCCTTAGGGATACGGTGGAGGCAGTATTGCGCGCTAGAAAACAGGGCGTGCCGACCTTCGGGATTACTGACAGCGACACGACGCCTATCGCACGCTACTGCGATACTCATATAGTTGCTTCGGTCGTCAGCCCCTCTTTCCTGAATTCCTATGTCGCTCCGACTGCAGCGATCAACGCTATCCATGTAGCCTGCTCACACATCGATCCGAAACGAGCGCTCACCCGGCTGCGACCGACCGACAGGGAATATGCCTCTGGGCCACGCTGGTACCGGGAACCGAAAGGGTTTAACGGAGATTCGTCTTAAGTTGGAAGACAGGCTGGGCGGCTAACCCTGGCCTTGAAATCCCGGGCTAGAATTATCTCAACGCTATGAGATTTCTCAATTGATGCTTTTGAGGGCTCGGGTGGCGTGAGTTTCATAGATCTGAAGAACGGATCCCCGCTTCATCACTCGAAAGCAGGCACTCGCTTCTACTGTGTCCAGCGTAACTGAAAAACCGAACATCATCATCCGCGACATAGAGCTGATTTCGGAGATGCGAGAGGTCGAATCGCTCCAGAAAGAAGTTTGGGCGTGTGACGATCGCGACATCGTTCCTCTCACCATCCTGGTTGCAACGCGTGAGCTCGGGGCGATTCTCGTCGGCGCGTTCGACGGGGCGTCACTCATCGGCTTTGCTTACAGTCTCGTTGGGCGAGAAGACGAGCGTATGGTCCACCATTCGCACATGCTGGCGGTGAGCCCTACCTATCGCAATGTCAACCTGGGTTACAAACTCAAGTTGGCGCAGCGCGATCGAGCTCTCGCGCAAGGGATCACCCTGATGACATGGACATTCGATCCACTTCAAAGTCTGAACGCCCATTTCAACTTCGCAAAGCTCGGCGTTATCGCGAACGCTTACAAGCCCAACTTCTATGGCGAAGCGACATCCAGCTTCTTGCATCAGATCGGTAGCGGCACCGATCGTCTCTGGGTTACCTGGCCGCTGGACAGCAGCCGCGTACACGAGCGGCTACAAACTAAAGACCAGAGCAAAACCTCGGACTTCGACCTCGGCCGCATCGCACGCCTCGTCCACGTCGGCCCAAACAACATGCCTCAGAGGTGTCAATCATTAGAAGTCGCCGGTCAGAAAGATCTCTCTATAGAGATCCCAGCGGACATTAACGCGTTGCAGCGTGATAAGCCGGAATCAGCGGGTAGGTGGCGAGAGGCAACGCGGTGGGCCTTCAGTGAGGCGATGGCTTCCGGATACCAGGTCGAAGACTTTTGCGGTGCGTCCAGAAACGAACAGGCGGTAGGAGTTTACCTCCTCAAAGCAGGGACGGCAGTTAAGGACTTCGCCTAAAGTCATTGTAATCGACGGTTCGTCCGTCATTCAGGGTTTGAAAAAGCAGATAATGGACCACCCTGACGCTAATCAAATGGAAGCGATTCAAGCTTCTTTGGCGCGCCGGCACGATGAGACCCTTGGCTCGATTTGCAGGCTCGTCGAAACTGAGTCGCCCTCCGGGGACTTCGAAGGCAGCCGCGCCGTCGTTACACTCCTTATCGAGATTGCTCGCACAATCCCGGCGATCAGTGCCATTGAAAGAATTCCTGTAACCGGCTACGGCGAGCATTTGCGGCTGCGCGCTTTCAATGGCCAGGCTGACGACACTCGTACAACATTGGTGCTTGGGCACACAGATACGGTCCACCCGCGCGGCACTTTGTTCACGCAGACTGTGCGGGCGGAAACAGGGCGACTATATGGCCCAGGCATCTTCGATATGAAGGCCTCCTGTGTGCTTGCATTGGAAGCGTTGCGCACTCTAGCAACTCTGGGCTTCATACCTAAACGGCCGGTGGTTTTGCTTCTGACATGTGATGAAGAGACCGGAAGCCAAACTGGTCGCCAGCTTGTGGAAGAAGAGGCACGCCGTGCCGCGCAGGCGCTGGTGCTTGAGCCGCCGGCACCTGGCGGTCAGGTGAAAACGGCGCGCAAAGGTGTGGGCATGTGGAAAGTGAAGGCCCAGGGGATTGCTTCTCACGCCGGGCTGAATCCCGAAGCAGGAGCCAGCGCCATCCTTGAGATCGCGCGCCAAACCGAGCAGTTTCAATCGATGAACGATTCGGCAAATGGCACCAGTTTTAACGTGGGAGTGGTGCGCGGAGGTACGCGAAGCAACGTAGTCGCCGCGGAGGCGGAGATTGAAATTGACGCCCACTTCAGTTCTATGAAGGAAGCTCAGCGGGTCACTGAACTGATGAGCAACCTTCGATCTTTTGACGGACGTGTGGGACTTACGGTTACCGGTAGTATCAATCGTAGCCCGCTTGAGCGGACCGAAGGCGTAGCGAAGCTGTTCCATCACGCGCAGGAGATAGCTGCTTGTCTCGGCTTTGAGCTCGGAGAGCAATCGGTCGGCGGAGCTTCCGACGGCAACTTCATCGCCGCGCTTGATGTTCCTGTCCTTGATGGGCTTGGAATAGACGGCGGCGGAGCACACGCCGCAAACGAGCACATCTTGATTTCCGATATTGAGCGGCGCGGCGCTCTGCTTGCGGGACTCATAGCCACTCTTTAGCCAAATACGATTGTCTTAGGAGCGTTGATCCGCCTTACCCGATGAAACCAATGAAGACAAAATCCCGACCTGATATTCGAGCCCTAACCCGACTTGTGCCTTCCAGCGGCAATCTCGTGCAAGGCCAATCGGAACTGGCTATTAATCCGGCTTTGGCTGAAGCAGCCAGCCGAATCATTGCGGCCAGCCAGAATCATTACAGTCCGGCGGAAGGTTTGATTGAACTTCGCCGAGCGGTGGCGGAAAAGATTTCTGCCTTTAACGGAATCGTCATCGATCCGGCAGGCGATCCGCTGCAGCTTCTAATTACTCCCGGCGCGACCGGAGCCCTAATAGCTATCGCTCAGACTTACCTGAGGAGCGCTTCGGCCCTGGTATTCGCACCTTATTATCCTTACCACCGACACATTCTTAATGAGTTGGGGGGAAGCGCGGAAATGCTACCCCTTCATGGTGAGAAGCTTGAACTTGACATCGATGAGTTGAGCGCTCGATGCCGAGAGCTGAAGAATCGCAAGACGTTCCCTCTGCGCGCCATCATTCTTTGCACGCCGGCAAATCCAACCGGAAAGGTGTTCAGTCGAAGTGAGGTCGAAGCTATTGCGGCTGTTTGTCATGAGTTTGATCTGCTCTGCATTTCCGATGAGGTCTATGAACATTATGTCGTGAGCGGTCAGCGGCACATTTCCATTGCGACGTTTCCGGGTATGTGGGAACGAACGATCACCGTCAACTCCTTCTCTAAATCATGGAATATCTCCGGGTGGCGGCTCGGCTACGTTTACGGTGATGCCCGAGTCGTTTCTCCTCTCAACAAGGCCAATAACGTTTTCTACGTCTGTTCGCCGACCCCGCTGCAACGCGCACTTTCCGAGGTGTTAATGGCTGCTCCGCGGTACTACACCGACTTAAGCGAGAGGTTTACAGTCAAGCGGGCATTCGCCGTTAAAAAACTGGAGCAGGTGGGATTCGAGATTTACGACTCAGGCTCTGCATTCTATGTGTGGGCTCACATTCCGGAAGGATTTGAAAGTGCGATGGAACTTAATGAGCTGTTAATTCATCGAGCCGGAGTGGCAGGCGTCCCAGGTAACGCCTTTGCTGATGGCACTGAATGGGACAACTACATGCGACTGTGCATTGCTCGTGAGGATGAAGTGCTGCAAGGCGCCTTCGACAAACTGCAAAGCGCAGTGAAAGCCCGGTGAAACAATCTCGTCGCGTGGCAAAAGGATAGCTGGTGCTGATGCAGTTTTGGTCAGATTAGTCAGAACATTCGGAACCGGGAGCGGACGACCGGGACATCGCGATTGCCAATTGACGATTTGTTCTGACTCGTTAGTTACGGCAATCGTTAATCGGAAATCGACAATCGACAAACCCCGTTGACGCGAACCCGCGCAGCGTTTGCACGCTCTTCATTCCATCCGTGTTATTGAAGCAGTAAAGTGACACTTGTTGCTTCTGGTCAATGCTTTCAACATCAACATAAGGAGCGATGAAGATGAAATCTCGTGCGATCTGTTGCGCGCTTTTGCTAATGAGCTCTGTCATCACGGTCAAGGCGCAGGAAAGGAAGATGAAAATATACATCTCCGCGGATATGGAAGGGGTGGTTGGGGTTGTGACCAACGAGCAATTAGGACCTCAGGGCTTTGAGTATGCGCGGTTCCGCGAATTCATGACGCAAGAAGTCAATGCCGCCATCGAGGCCGCATTTGAAGCGGGCGCTACTGAAATCGTCGTCAGCGATTCGCACGGCAACGGTCAGAACCTGCTGATCGAAAAGCTGCCAAAGAACATCTTGCTCGTCCGCTCATGGCCTCGGCCACTCCTGATGATGCAAGGCATCGACGAGACCTTCGCCGGCGTGATCTTTCTCGGCTATCACACTGGAACGACTAACCCCCAGGGAGTGCGGGCACACACAATGTCCAGCGCCCGGCTCGCTGATGTTCGACTGAAAGGCGTCTCGGTTTCCGAGGCGGGCATTAATGCGGCAATCGCCGGTCATTTCAACGTGCCGGTGATAATGGTCTCTGGCGATGACGCTGTGGTTAAAGAAACAACCGCGCTGTTAGGTGATGTCGAAGGAGCGGTGGTCAAGTGGGCCTCGGGATTTCACTCGGCAAAAACCATGATGCCCGAAGCCTCGTATCAGTTAATACGCGAGAAGGTCAAAAAGGCTATCGTTAGGATCAAAGACTTCAAGCCACACAAACTGGCGCCACCAATTCAGTTGGACGTGCGCTTCAAGAGTTATCGTCCGTCGGAGGTTCTAAGCTACCTAAGTATCGTGGAACGAACCGATGCGCACAGCATCAGATTCACAGGCAAGGACATTATCGAAGTCTCAAAATTCCTGGAATTTATCATGACTTACGAACCATCCCTGGAGCCTTAGACCCTTTGAGCAAATGGGCGTCTCAAAACGCTATCACTGATGGAATTCCAGGTGGCAATAGCTGGGACAAAAAACCAGGAAGCTTCCGATAGCTTATAAACCATTCATTTCAACGTTACGGCCGTCAACACTGGCGGCTGTATTTCTTTTGTGGGCGATTTGTGGACAAAGACCCCCATTCACAATAGTCCGCAATACGGGGGTTCTGTTAATTCTGCTCGCAAAACATCCACATCAACCGAGTCGGCAAAAGAGGATTGATTCGTCCTTGAATGAATCGTGAAACATTTGCATGTCCAAAAATGTAGGGACGGCAAGAAGAGCTAAATAGTTGAACACGGGAAGTTTCTACACCGAATTAATTGGGCGGGCGCTTTTCGAGGAAACACTTCCGTAGTTCTAAGCATACTAATTGACCCGACGGGATTGGACAGTCGTTGAAAGACTTCACGCGCGGTAAAGAGCATGTTGTTCCTCAGAATTCCCAGCAACCGTTTTTTTGTAATAGCTTCATCTTTTTGGACATGCTCATCCGTTGGTGCAGCACCTCTTTCCTCGACAAGTTGCCATAATCTCGGAATCACTCGGCTGATTATTGCGGCAATTTCCGCTTGTCGGTCGAAGCGCTATTGTAATTAGCACGTACTTTCAATGACCTAATAAACCAATTGTTGTTGAGCGGAGCGTTAGCGACCCGCGAAAGGAGTCCCGTCATGGCGGTTAAAATGCATGAAGTAAGTTTCGGTTCGGTGCTTCCCGTGATGCGCCGCAAAGAAGATATCCTGGCAGATTTTGAAGTCGCCGGGCGTGCAACAGAGATCTCGAAAGCGAAGATCTCCGAGATTGAGTTGTACATTCGCGAAGGTGACTCTCACTTCCGGCAGCGTGAGCATGATGCTGCATTGACTAAGTTTAAAAAGGCCAGGGCATCGATCTATCAACTCCTTCACCCCGGGTTTGACGTGCGCTCCTATGTTGGGTGGAAAGACATAGCTCTGCCGGTCTCCGCAGCCCTTGAGAAATCTCTTTTGGATGTTTCAGCCCGCGTCATCGACGTGATGCGGCCAGCCTCAGTAGAGCCGAAACCAGTTTGGCGAGATAGTCGCGATGTTATACCCAGGGAGCTGAGACGTCATGTCACCACTGGTTTTCATGAATCCGCGGGAATCGAAGAGACCATGCAGCAGGCGAGCGCGCAGGGCGTAGCTCTGCTCAATGACGGCAAGCCCGAAGCCGCCATCGACGTCATGGAAGATGCGCTTACGCGCGCCACCACGCCCGGGGCTCAAGCTGACCAGGCATTAATAGCGGCTCTCGAGCTGAACCTCTCAGCTGCACACCTGCAAACTGGAGACCTGCAAAAGGCAACTGGATTTGCAACGAGATCCCTGGAGCACTTCCGCGGCGGAAAAGACCTCGTGGGCCAGGCTCAAGCATTGCACATCATGGGTGCGACCAGACAGAAGGCGGGAGACATAGCAGGTGCAAAGCAAATCTTGACGCAGGCTGCGAATACGTTCAAAGAGGTGTCCGGCACAGCATCAACCGCAACTCCGGGCCCGGTAGTGGGACCTTCCGTGCCCTTCGCTGCCGCGTCAGCCACACTAGCGCAGATCGATCCCACGAATTTAGCGGCGACTCTCAATAGCGGACTACTTCGTTCGGCACAGTTTACGAGGCTCAACCTAACCTCACGTGACTTCAAGACCCTTCAGCCAATTGCTCAGATGGATCCAAAAAAGCTGACTTATCGCGTTCCCGGCCGCGCCGACGGGTGGGGCAGCCTGGAGATCACCGATGACTTGTTGAAACGCCAACAGTCAAAGTCGTGGAACATCGGCGTCCCGGTCGGCGATCGCGTTGCGATCGTAGCGGCGGGAAGCGGCAAGCTCGCGTCTACGACCCAAGTAGTTGATGAAGTCTATAAGGCGCGTACAGGGGCTGAGCGTTTCCGCGATCTCGAGTTCCATCTCGCTGATACATCCACTACCACTTTTTACCTGACGCATCTCTACGCCTATGTCTTGCCGGTGAAAATTGGCGATTGTTTCCACGAGCTGGGCCAGTACCGCAAGGCGGAAGAGAATTACCTGCAAGCATCAAACTACAGCTTCCTTAACAAAAATCTGGAGGCCACCTCACTTTGGGTTCGTCTCGCTAAGAATGCCCTTGAATGGGGCACCGTCCTTTACAAAAATGAAGACATCGAAGCCGCGAAGGTACAGTACTCAAAGATCATTACCGAAACTGAAACGGTTCCGAATTCCCTGCTCTACACGACGGCTTCCCTCGCTGTTCCCATTGCGGCCGCAACAAATGTAATTCAGAACCTCGCTGCGCGGCCGCTTCCGACCGCCAACTGGGAGCTGGTAATTGTCATTTTAGACGCAGATGTTTACTTGCAGCAGATCCTTCAGGGTCTCGACTATTACGGCTTGCTTCTGTCACCCATCCACACGTTCGAATACTTACAAAGCGTGGCCAGGGCTTTTGCGCAAGAGGCTATTCAGGCGGAGCGAGAGTTTGTCAATTTTAAGAGTCGAGAAGAAATGGAGGCTGCCACGCGGAGAGACCTCGAAACTGCCAGGGCGATGGCGCAGGCAGAGGTTGAAGCGCGCTTCCAACAACTCCAGGCGGCGCGAGAGGACGTCAATGCTGCGCAGCGGGCAGTCGACCTGGCTACCAAACGCCGTGACGATGCGGTCGCGCAACGCAATCAATACAGCGCCGCCAGCTCAGCACAGATTTGGGCGCAAGCAGCGTCGCAGGCACAGGGAATGGGCGAAGACTCATGGTATAGCGAGATCAGTGAGCTAGCCGACAAACTTGGTCGTGGCGAAAGTATTAGTGGTCCGCGAGGAAAGCTTGCCGCAGCCTACACGCTGTGGGCAGGACGCAAGACACAGGAATACGAACTCGGGAAGATGCAGGACAACATTAACGA
Source organism: Pyrinomonadaceae bacterium (assembly GCA_963728625.1). Lineage (GTDB taxonomy): Bacteria > Acidobacteriota > Blastocatellia > Pyrinomonadales > Pyrinomonadaceae > PSRF01. The sequence continues at coordinate 17,608 of CAVSKU010000008.1, read as the reverse complement.
ACTGACGATCGCTATTGGAGTAGCGCAAGCTCAGTTGAATGGCGCGAGGGCCAGCGCGCGTGCTGCGGAGATCGGCTGGCAGGCAGCTCAACAGCGGGCGCAGATGGCAAACGCCGCGCTCACCGCGTTTGATGAAGAGTTCTTTACTCCAGAATCCTGGAGCAAGATGGCGAACGTGATGCGCGACATCTCGCGCGGCTATCTGCACAATGCGATTCGCATAGCGAAGCTAATGGAGCGAGCGTATAACTTCGAAAACGATACGCAGCTCAAGTTGATCAAAAACGAATACGGATTCAATGCTGCCAACGCCCAACCCGGGCGCGACACGCGACTGCTCGGCGGTGATAGTTTGTTGCAGGACATTGAATCCTTTACCTACCACGCGATTACCAATAAGACGCGCAAGAGCAGTCGCATCAAAGACATAATTTCTCTCACCACGGATTTTCCCGCTCAGTTTGAGGAGTTTCGTCGCACTGGTCTCTTATCGTTGGAGACTGATCTTTACGAATTCGATCGTATGCACCCAGGCTTCTATGGCCAACGCATCGAGGCGGTGGAGCTGGAAGTGATTGGCTTGCTCCCAGAGAATGGATTGAACGGGACACTGACTGCCGGCGGCGTTACCGGTTATCGCAAGAGAGACGGCACGGCTGCAAAACGAGTGCATCAGGTCGACACGATGGCTTTGTCAGACTTTGTACTGCGAAGCGACGTGTTCGTCTATGGAGTAGAGACAGGCGTCCGCGGACTCTTTCAGGGACTTGGACTCGCCTCAACTTGGCAACTGCACTTACCGAAGCGCAGCAACGATTTTGATTTCAGACGCATTTTCGATGTGCAGATGGTGATCTACTACACCGCAAAATACGATGCCGGACTCAGAACCGACATACTTGCTAAGCCTGTGCGTCCGGGAGAAATGTCACTGCTGCGCAATTTTGCACTGCGTTATGACTTCCCTGATGTTTGGTACGGCTTCTACGTAAGCGGCACCGCAACGTTCACTCTCGATCGTGCGCGACTCCCTATGAATCAGCAGGATTTCAAGGTGAAGTCTGTAAATTTCCGGGTGGTCACCAAGCCCGGTATTTCAAATCAGAACATTGACTTACGCGTAACCGGACCAAACGGTGTTTCCGGCACCGCGCAAACGGATGCGACTGGCGTCATCTCCACAGCCGACCCAACCCTGGCCGGATTGATCGGAGCGAATCCGGTTGATACCTGGAAGGTGGAAGTACTCGGTGGCCCAAGTCTCAACGAGGCAGGCGCAGTCAAATTTGACCGCATCTACAACTTGCAAATCGGACTTGAGTATACCTTTACCAATGTACCGGAGGTCATCTAATCATGCGCGAAGCATCCGGTGCGGCTGCGGGCCTGGCTTCTTTGCCTTCAGGCGGGGGCGGAATATCTCCGCTCGGTGAAAGATTTCAGCCGGATCTTGTCAGGGGCACCGGGAGCTATGGAGTGCCTCTGAATTTTCCGCGTGGTCCAAATGAACAGCGTCCTTCGATGGCCCTGACATACTCGACCGGGTCGGGCAATGGTCCATTTGGTGTTGGTTGGCGGCTCGATATCATGCGCATTGAACGCCGCACGGACCGGGGCATTCCTGCCTACACCGACGACGACACCTTTGTTATTGGCGACGCTGAGATTCTGGTACCAGTAGGTGGAAATCGTTTCCGGCCTAAGACTGACAACAAATTCTGGATGATAGAGCGCTTCGGCGAAGGATGGCGAATCCGCACCGGCGAGGGACGGACGTTATTTTTTGGTCAAGCCGCATCGAGTAGGGAATTTTCGGGCGCTCGTGTCTTTGCCTGGTATCTAAATGAGGAACTCGACGCCGCCGGGAATAGCATTCGTTATACCTACCGGCGTGATGGCAATCGTCTGTATCTCGATGAGGTGCAGTACAGCATTTTTAGTTTCCGACTCATCTACGAGGCCCGGCCAGACGTAGTACAGAACGCTCGCAGCGGTTTCGAGCGCACTATGGCTCTGCGCGTCAAAGAGATGGAGATGCATTGCAGTCGTCTCGTCCCATCGTTGATGCGTACTTACAAATTTACGTACCAATCCGCTTTGAACGGAACCTCTCAGCTTACGCGTCTGGAACTCTCCGCGACTGAAGACGGCGAGACGGCCGCTTTTCCGGAGCTAAGCTTTGATTACTCGTCAATTGATTTTAACGCTTGGAAAGTTCATGAGCCACGAGCGCCGATAGCACCTCCTTCGCTGAGCGACAACGACGCAAGTTTTGTCGATCTCACTGGAGACGGCCTACCGGATATCCTTCAGACTACCGGCTCGCGCATGCTGCTCTGGCGTAACCTCGGAGAGGGTGAGCTTGACGGACCGTTGGTTCTTGGCGAAGTTCCTTCAACCGTGAGTCTCTCACGCGACAACGTCGCGTTCGCGGATCTAAATGGCAACGGACGCGTTGATCTATTTGCAGTGGACCAGCCGTTACAAGTTGCCTTCGAGAGCAACGGTAAAGGTGGTTTTGCTGCGAACCCGATTGTATTTCGCGATCATCCGAATCTGCGTCTCTCCGCGAGCGATACCCGCCTGATGGATGTCGATGGTGACGGCATCATCGATTTAATCAACACTGGTCGTACTAACTTCCTTCTCTATCGCCATAAACCTGGCATTGGCTGGCAGGAACCACAGCCCGTCAACCGCGTCGCTGACTTGGAACAATTTCCGGACGTTTCCTTTGCCGACCGCGGTGTGCGACTGGCCGACATGACCGGCGATGGATTGCAAGACTTTCTTACAGTGCAGAGCGGTAACGTCTGTTATTGGCCTTTCTTCGGGAATGGTGTTTGGGGCCACCGGGTTGAGATGCGTAACTCGCCGCTGTTTCCTTCCGGTTATCGTGAAGAGCGAGTTCATGTTGTAGACATCGATGGTGATGGGTGCTCGGACATTGTCTATTTTGATTACGACCGCACCTTAATTTGGATCAACCAGTCAGGGGCGGGTTTTACAGCGCCGATTGAAATACCTGTAACGCCCATTACAAGTGGACGCGTCGTTGCCCTCGACTTTTTCGGCGACGGCCGCCCAGCCTTTGTATGGTCTGCCAGCGGTACTCGCGAGGACAGCGCCGGCTGTCGCGTTCTTCGCTTTGACGAAGGACACCAGCCCTATTTGATGAAAGCAATCAACAACGGCATGGGTGGAAGTTTCGAGATGGAATATTCCTCTTCAACCCAGATGCTTCTTGCAGATCGCAACGCGGGCCGGCCATGGACTGGCGAACTGCCGTTTGCGGTGCAGGTCGTAAGCACAATTCGGGAACGTGACCTCGTAACCGGTCGCTCAACGGAGATAAAGCTTTCATACCACGACGGAACCTATGATGGGCCAGAGCGCGAGTTTCGCGGTTTCAAAAACGTTACGGTAACTCTCACCGGGGACGAATCCGTACCCACGACTCGTCAGGAATTTGAATTCTTTCAAGGCGCTCCGGAATTGGTGGACTTGAGGGAACGCCGCCGGCAACGCGCCTTATCAGGCGCGATGGTAAGTACAAAGACTTTCGAACAAGTGGGTGCAGACTTTCAACTCCGCCAGCAATCGACGCAGGTGTGGGACACGCGACTTGAGCATGACGGCGTCGCTGGTCAGGTTTATTTTCCTTTCGTAACATCGATTGAGACTCAGGAGATGAGCTCTAGTGGAACACCGCCACGGATTGAAGTTACCCGTCTGAGCGACTACGACATCCATGGCAACGCCGGAAGAAGAACACGAGAGAGTTTCATCGCAGGCATGCCGCCAGCTGAACGAATTCGCACCGAAGAAATCTACTCTTACACCAGTAATGAAGTTTCCTGGCTGATTAAGTTGCCCGTGCGCCTTGAACTGCGCGATGACACTGGGCAGTTGTTTGCGACAAGGATTAATTACTACGACGGACCAGCTTTCACTGGCTTACCCGAAGGCCAGGTCGATAAAGGATTAGGGTCTCGCGTGCAGGAGCTAAAGCTGCTTGAGTCGAGGCTGCCTGCTGACTACATCGGCGGCAGAGACTTCGCGGCGCTCGGGTTCGAACTCAAAGGCGCCGGTAACGATCGTGGCTTCTACGCCACGACTAATGCCGTTCGTCGCGATTTGAAAGGCAACGTCATTGAGCAGAGAGATCCATTGGGAAGGCCAATTTCCATTCTCATCGACGGCGACGGTGTTTACCCGCTAGAGACGCTCGACGCTAACGGGAGAAAAACATCTCTGATTTTCAAGCCCAAGGCAGGAGAGCCATCGCAAATCACTTTCCCGGATGGTCGCATCGTCCGCTATGAATACGATGCTATCGGACGGCTGGCGGCCACCTTTGAGACTGACGATGCCGGCAATGAACAACTGGTTAAGTGTTGGATCGCTGATACAAACTCATCACCGACCTCCCTCACGTCAATTGCACCGAAGACCACTGGTAGGACGCGCGCTGAGTTTACACCAGCGACCAACTTCGAAACGCTGACTGCCGTTTCCGTGTCACGTGTTTACTATGACGGTTTCGGCAAGGAGTTGATGCAAGTGTCTACCGCTCCCGACGGGCCAGGGGGTGCGCGTCGTTTTGTGACCTCAGGACAATTGCGCCTAAACGCGAAGGCTCTGACCAGCGTGCAATATCCCCCCACCTTTGTACCGACACTGGCCTTTCTCCCGGCGCCTGCGGGTGCCACGCCGGACAGCACTCGCCAACGCTACGATGCTTTCGGCAATGCAACTGAAACAGCCGGACCCGGCCCCTTACATTTTCGCGTAGTGCGCGACACCCTAACCATTAACCACTTTGACGGCGCGGGCGCCGGTGCGTTCGGCACGCCGGTGCCTCCCGGTCCACCTGTACGTATCGAACACTTCGACGCTCGCAATCGCCTCACGCGTGTCGAGGAAGCGAAGGGCGATGGTACGTTCATAAGCACCAGCTACGATTTAACGGTGGATGGCCGGATCGAGGTAGTCCGCGACAATGCAGGAAACGAAGGCGCTCGCTACGTCTTCGCCGGGCCGGCAGAGTCTGTTCGCATTACCCATCCGGATGCGGGCACTCGCACTTACTATCGCAACGCTGCCGGTCAGCTGGTCGAGCGAGTAGATGCTGACGGTTCGAAACTTTTGCATAGCTACGATTCATTGAGTCGGCTCATCCGCATCGAACATGTGGATGCCGCTAACGGACCGCGGCAACTGCTGCGCGAGATCATCTATGACACCGATCCTGCCCAGCCTCCTGCAGGTCGTTTTCTTGACGGACGTATCGCCGTTACGCGTGAGATGGGAAACGAATTCCGTTACTCATACAACCGCGCCGGCAAATGTGTGCGGGAAGAGGTGACAGCACAAGGGTTCACGTTATCAACAAGGCGTGAATACGACTTGCAAGGACGAGCCAGCACCATCATCTACCATGACGGTCGCATCGTTGAATATGTGCTGGATGACAGTGGCGTCGTCAAAGAGATTCCCGGAGTGCTAAATAATATCGACTACTCGGCCAACGGGATCATCCAGGGGTATCGTTTGGCAAATGGCGTTGACGTTGCCATGCCGCGGGACGCTGTATCGCGTCGCTTGAATGAAGTATCTGCGCGCAACGGGGCTGGTACAATCCGCAGTGTAGCTTATACGTACGACACGGTCGGCAATATCGTCGGATTTCGCGATGAGCAAGCAGGCAGCATTGAGCAACATACGTTCACCTACGATGGCCTGGCCCGCTTGAATGGTTTCAGTGTGCGTGGAGGAGGCCTTGCCGACCCGATCCTGCGCGCCGGCGTTTATACGTACGATGCCACGGGCAACATTCGACAATTTGAAGACGGAAAACCGCTCGCCCTTAACTACACGGACCTTGGTCATCCCGGACGTGTTACAAGCATCACCCAGGAGGCAGTGACGCGAGCGATCAGCTACAACTCGCGCGGCCATATCGAAGCCATGGGTGATCTCACTCAGATTGACTTCGATCCGTTCGACCGTGTTACGCGAGTGACTAAAGCCGACGGCACGGTAGTGGGTCTGGCTTATGACCCGCAAAGCCGAAGGATTTTCAAGGATGTAACCAGCGGCGCTACGACGCGAAGAGTGCGCTACGCTGCCGGATTGTACGAACTGCATGAAACGCACGCCTTGCGTCACATCTATCTCGGTGTCTTAATGGTGTCCACCGAACGAGTCGCGACTGTTGGACCACCAACGACTACGAAGGTTTTCTATCTTTCCGATCATCACGGCACAATTCTCACGTCGATGGATAGCGCCGGCCAGGTAATCAACAACCAGCGTTACTCACCGTTCGGCGCGGCCCTTAACAACTCGGCTCAACTGGACCGCTATCTCGGGCGAGAACGTGACGTCGAGACTGGTCTATTGCATCTCGGCGCGCGATATTACGCACCGGCTATCGGACGCTTCATCTCTCCTGACTGGTATGTACTGGAAAATCCGCAAAAGCCTATGCGCCTGCCGCAGGGTTACAACTTGTACAGTTATGCGCTGAACAACCCACTCATCTTCAAAGACCCTTCGGGAATGTGGTTTGGTATCGATGACCTGATTGTACTTGCCGTAGGGTTTGCCGTGGGGTTTGTCTCGGGACTCGTCTATGGCCTCGCTAACGGCCAAGGCTGGGGCAGCTTTCTTACTGCTTTAGAGACCGGCTTGACCACGGCCGCCGGAGCCTGGCTGGGTTGGACGGTAGCCGGCCCATTCGGCGCGGTTATGGGTGGAATGAATGGGCTCGTCGGCGGTATTCACGGCATCTACGACTGGGGCAGTGTCGATGGCTGGTTTGCCTTCATCTCTGACTCCACATGGGGGCTGATAGGGACATCAATGGGTAACGTAGTTCATATATTGAATCTTTTTGGCGACACCAACTATCGGGAGGATCTGAGTCGCAGGCAGAATCGCCACGTTTACGAAGGTGGTGTTTACCTAAAAGAGGGATTCGCCTTCACGATGGGGAACGTAATCAGCAACGCCGGGCAGAATGGCAAGGGGGTCGACGTGAACTTTATCGCCAACCACGAAGAACTTCACGTTTGGCAGAGTCGATTCTTTGGACCGATCTTCCAGGGAACCTACGTGGTGTGGGCAGTCGGAGGGTTTATCGTCGGCTCTGTTGTCTGGTTATTCAACACGGACGAGAGCTACGGCAGCATTATCGAAACGGCAGTTTACTACGATAATCCGTTTGAGTATTGGGCCTACAAGAATGACAACAACTGGCCTCCAAGTGGCGCCAATCCGGTTATCACATGGGGTTAGCTTTTTCGCCGGGTTTCCAAACACGAAGTTCGGGCTCCGTTACTGCGTTGGCTCCAATCCGGGATTGTTTGAAGCATCAAAAACCATCAGGCGCTTGGCCAGGTCGGCAGGGATAGTGCCAGTCAGCCGATTGTAATCCAGGCGCAGGACTTGAAGTGACTCAGCGCCCAGGAGACTAGCGGGTATCGTTCCAGTGAGTTGGTTTCCGTTCAACCGGAGGTCAGTCAGCTTCTTGAGTTTGCCGAATTCTTCCGGCACCGGCCCCGTTAGTTTGTTCTTGGCGAGTAGCACAGCCCGGAGAGTCGGACCGAGCGTGGTCGGGATCGTTCCACTGAGTTCGTTGTTGTGAAGGAAGATTTCTTCAAGGATTGGTTGGCTGAACATCTGCGCGGGCAACGCGCCCGAGATGCGGTTGTCTTCGGCCCGGACTATTTTCAGCTTGGGGCGTGTTCCAAACCGTGGGCAATGGCCCCGACATCTCGTTGGCGTGCAGATCGAGGTATTCAAGCTCGGGAAGTACTGCGATTGAGTCGGGAAGTCGCCCGGTGATCTTGTTTCCTTTCACCCATAAGTTTTTGAGCGCGCGGCATTCGCCAAGTTTATCCGGCAGCGCGCCGGATATTTTGTTGAATGAGGATGTAGTGTATGCAGGCGCTCTAACCGGCAAATCGCTGCCGAAATCGGCCCAGTCAGGTTGTTGTCATAAATCGTTAATTGGACGATGTAACCATCGGCGTCGGTTGTTACCCCGTGCCACTCGCCCACCGGCCGGTCGCTTCCCCAAAAGTCGCGCTCAATCCAGTCATGCCCGCCGAGCGCTCCGTAGAAACTCAATCAACGCCTTCCGCTTGCGGTCACGTACCGCCGCATCTTTGGGCTCGGGCAGCGACTTGGCCGTATCGGTTTTTTGGGCCAGGCACACATGAGTTTCCAATGAATGGCAAAAGCGACGGGTGACTACCGCAGCGTTACTGCCGACGCTCTTTCCAAACTTCTCTAAGCGGCCCGACTGTAACGGCATTACGGTTTTGAGGCGTCGCGGACTGTGCCCGTCGCAGAACATCACCGCTGGTCAGTGCCCTCATGAATTCAACGAGCTGATTCAATTCTTCGTCATTTAGGTTAAGCGGGCGCATGCGTTCATCGAGGTTTGCGTTCGCATTGCCGCCGCGGTTGTAGAAACGCACCACATCGATCAGTGTCTTCTCCGAACCGTTGTGCATGTACGGAGTTGTCAGTTCAATGTCGCGCAGTGTCGGCGTCTTGAAGGCCCCAATGTCTTTCGGTTGTCTGGTCACCAGATATCGCCCGAGTTCAGTGAAGCCCCTGGTGTGCGCTAGCAATGGAGTGGAGTCCTGACTTTGCCCGACTGACTGGGCGCTGTGACTGATCCGGTTGATGGGTTTGTTTTGCGATTTGACCCGCTCGTTGTCAGCCACTTGTTTTGCCAATCCAGTCAGATGCTGAAAGCTTATGTCTTTGGCAACAACGCCGGTGTTATGGAATTTGAAGTCGGTGAAAAAGGGAGAGGCAATGCTGAACGAATGGCATTCGATGCACATAGCTTTGCCTTTGAATAGTTCCCACCCGCGTTTCTGGGCTTCTGTGATGGCTTTTGCGTCACCGGAAATAAAGCGGTCAAACGGAGAGTTAGCTGAAAGCTGCGTCCGTTCATAGGCGGCAATTGCTTTGGCGATGGTATCGATGGTGATGCCCTCACGCTTGAAGACGCGTCGAAACTCTTTTCTATACTCGGGGAAGCCTCTTACACGCTCAACAACTGCGATGTTGTTTCCCATACCCATCTCGAATGAATTTGTCAGCGGCTGTTTCGCTTGCTCTTCAAGTGATCCCGAACGGCCGTCCCAAAACAGCTGATCGCTGAACATGGCGTTTAGAATCGTGGGCGCGTTACGTGTTCCGGTTTTCGTAGAGACACCGATCGCGACAGTGCCGTGATCGGTAAAGGCATTGGCGGGATCGTGACAGGTGGCGCAACTTACAGTGCCATCGATTGAAAGTCGTTTGTCGAAGTAGAGTGCCTGGCCCAATGCCACTTTGGCGGGCGTCATGGGATTGTCTTTGGGAATTCGGCGACGCCAGGAAGCTTTGCTCAACCCAGTGGGCAGGTGAAATTCAAAATCCTTTCCCACCGCAGTTCTGCGGTTATTAACCTGGAACCCGGGCGTAACGGTTGCAGCGAGGAAAAGAACTGTAAAACAGGTCAGGCTACAAATTTTTAGGACCGTTACCATAGCTTGAGATCTTCGCGCTCATGGATTTGGTGGATGAATGATCCTTATTCGAGCGAATCACGCTCTATCCCCTTGCCATTCGGAAAATAGCGGGTGGTACGCCAAAAATAAGAAGAGCCTTTATCTTTATTCAACTCGTTCAGCCTGGCGACTTCAGAAAGTGCTTCTTCCAATGTCGGAAGGATTGCCGTAACAGCAACCGAGTCCTCAACCGAATCGAGTTGGTCAATTCGAACAACTGCATATACTTCAAGTTTTTCCCGCATCATCTATTGTTGAAATTGCCGGCGGGGTGACTGTAACCGTGTGTCACCGAATCCGCTTTCATTTACTGTTTGGCGGTTGTCGGAATAGGTTTCTATAAAGTCGATAGAAGGGATTGTGCTTCAACAGTACACCAATAAGAGCACCTACGATTATCAGAACGAGCGAAAGGGTGTTGGCAAGTTCAAATACCAATTTCTCTTTTCTTGTTAGGTATACAACTGCGCCGTGATGGACGTTAAGTGGATAAACTCTATGTGCTTTAGGCAAAGGCGATCTGGGACGTGTTTGATAATAATAGTTATCCAGGTACATAACTAACCCAAACAGCAGAAGGCCAGTGCTGAGCAGGCCAAAAATCAAAACCTTCTGCACTAACGGAATTATGGAAATGCGCCGTTCTGATATTTTCAATGTGATCTGTGGCACGTAGGGAAAAAATGCCCGAGTCGACTCAGGTTAGTCCGGTCATCATCCTACTCATTTCCACTTCCACTAACTCAAGTAGTTTTCAATTTAAAAAAATAAATAGCAGGATCAGTAAAGAAGTCAAATTCCAGACACTAAACAAGAGGCGCAACCAAAGCAATCACGGAGCCCCAAACCTGGCTCCGAGACAGCCCTCCTTGTAGTTCTGCGTTAAAGCCCCCAGAGAAGTTGTCAGGGCTGAAGGGCGGGGCCTAAATAAGGATGGATATACCCGTCATTACCAAACATTAAACCACCAGTAGGCCCAATAAAACGGCATTCCGTAGGAGATGTTAACGTCCATGTAACCGGAGAGTGAAGGCTTATCATTTGGCTTTAGTCCGAACGGATCTCTGAAGCTGATGGGATTGTTCCCCACATAGGCGTAGAGGTTCACGCCGCCTAGCAACCCAATTGGATCTTCACTGATGAAACGCTGGACTTGTGGTGAATAGTATCTAGCACGATAGTAATAGAGGCCGGTGCCGTCATTTTCCCGGTCACTATTTTAAGGGTTTCCTTAAATCTGTTTGGGGAAAGGGTGAGTCTTTGCGATCGAATCCCGAGACTTTGTAGCCACTGTCTTGCGAACCTTCCATAACGATTCGATAGTAAAACTTTTCGGTTCCGTTTTCGCCATAGAGATATATGTTTATCTTTGACTGTCCGAGCACCGGCTCATAATCGGCTGCGTTTATGAAGGACGGGAACGCGGTAGGATGTTTCTTACTAATAAATTCTTTGAATTGCTCGCCGGAACCGAACCTGCGACCGCTTTCCGAGAGTGATTCATACGCTTTGTCGAAATCTCGACCAACAAACGCAACTTCAGCAAAACGCTGTGCCCTCTCGACCAGCCATGGATGGGGCCTGACTTGACTTCGAGACATGAGGAGAACATGCCGCTACCGTCAAAGCTAAAGATATGCTCGTGATTAACTTAAACACCACTATCCAATTGAGCCTAGCTTCTCCCGATGCTGATACAATTGCGTTCGGTTCAAGAATTTCAGAATTTGTATCTATTTGCGAAATGCCCAATAAAGACCGCCTATTAACACAGAAAGACCCAATAAGAGACTGATGATACCGGAACTGAGGAACGAAATCCTTTCCAAGGGAATGAAGAGTCTCGGCCTAAATAATTGCCGTCTCATGAACCGCTCCCGCCAATGGGTGTTTAATCCTAAGGCTAAGTTGAGCACACCCATGATCAACAAGAAAGTCCCGACGAGCAATGCGCCCACTATATCTTCGATTACGGTTCTTCTCCTTTTCTACCGGACGTACTGCCAAACCATGGTCCAAATATGTAGTAGACCCCTCCATGATAACCCTTTGTCGGATAGCCAAATCCACCCTCGATGGTAGGTTGCCCGTTCGATCCCTCCGCAGGGTTCGAAGTAAAGACCCCGCAGGAGATCCTTCGCCGGAGGAAGGAACATCAAGGATCCCTTTATGACTCCGGTACCCAGTGTGACACCGCCGCCGACAATGGGACTACCATCACGATTAACTCCAAAAAATGCATCGCCGGCGACATCAGCCCCGCGCCAACATTACCACTAACATTGACAAAGGGCCCAGTCAGTCCTCTATGGTGTTTGAGGTGGATGCGTGAACAAGGATTCCACCATGCGCCTGTACAGCTATGACGTAACCGCTACCAAATGTATAGAGGACGTCCACATTCCCGCTGCCATCAATAGCGATAGTTACCGAGCCAGCTACACCAACCCTGCCCTACTGTTTGGCCAAGACCTCAAGCGAATGATTGACCCTATCGTGCGAGTGGATCTGGAGGGACGTCCAGGGATGGTTCGGATGGAAAGACTGACTACGCCTTCTCCACGGGCACAACTCTATCTGATTGCCAGTGCGTTGAAACTAAAGGAAGGTGGAATTAGTTCGTCAATTGAGATTTTGCGTATCTGAGGTAATCCGAGTTGAATGATTTCATCAACCTGAATTGCTGCTGCTCCATTCGTAAGCTTGACTGAGTTCCGAACGGCACCAGCTTCGAAATCTTTTGTTGATATCGGGGCCGCAGTTAGTGCCCTCCCGGTTTTTGCACTTCAATCGACTTGCCATCACGGATAGTAAACCAAACCTCCCCACCATTCGCACCGTAGGCCGCTCCTCCTGCCGCATATGTTTTTCCTGCAGTCAGCGACGGAGGTACACCTAATTCCGGTCTTTTCTGTCTAAACCCGGGTGGAACACTCCCATACGTGATCGACGGCCAATCCCAAGCTCTGTCAGGAGTCCCGTCGCTCGGCACGATCTCCCACAAATCAATATTTTTGCTGGGATCTCGATAAGCTGGGAGAACATGATTGCCGACTGGTATCTCACTTACCACAAAAGATATTTGATGGCCGCTGCCATCTAGCTTGAATGTGGGGGGCACATTTCCGTCAATCTGTACTCTGGTATTTTCTTCGTAAGTGCAGCTGATTATTAGGGCGACGCCGACGAGTAGAAAAAGGACGCAACCCCACCTCCCGTAGCAGGGCCGATCATTAAGAGACATCTCGTGCGGTTGTTGATGCAAACTGTAGCCTTGTCATTCCTTGTTAATTACTTTAATGACCGCCATTAGGTTTTGTCTTATCAGAAGCTGAAGTGCCTTCTCGATACCAGGTAAAACCACCTCCGGGCGCGTATTTCGCATATCCAGCATCATCTTCCACAACGCTTTCTACAGTGATCATTGGTGGGTGAACTGACCGATTCAGGTCGCGAAGTTCCTTTTGAACAATTATCGTCGCCTTGCTGACGGCCTCTTCTGGGGATGTGGCGTCGATAAACCTGGTGGTGTAAAAGCCTACTGCTTGAAGAGTAGTCTTAGGTCGGAGCCACTTTGACTCGTCTACTTCAATCTGACAACCAGATCCATTCAATAAGACTGTAAACTTCGGCATCGTTTGGCCAGAAATATTATTCGCTGTTTCAGGCAGAACTACTCGTCGTTTAGACCAAAGGCATAATCAATTGCATCCGTCATCCCTATGGGATCGATAGTGCCGGCAACGTCCCACAGACCCGCAGAGAACATTTGCATGCTGGTAGTGCAACTCCGCCCGGAAAGCTTCATGGAGTTCGGCGCAAAGAAGGCAGCAACTCCTTTGTAAAAAGTGTGCCCCCCTTTCCCGTCGGTCTGATAATGCGGGCTGTAGCCCGGTTGATGAGGATCGTGGCGAAGCATATCCCCCGCGCTTCTGTCGTTCTTGAAAGCTCCCGATTCTGCTTGCCGCCCTAATCGCTGCTCGTCCATAATTATGTTGCCCTCTCGTCGCCGAATTTGTTGTGCTTCTCTCATTGTAATCCTGCGACCCTCCAGTATTTTCCCTCCAACCAGTCTAACTACTCGGCCAACTAAACTATGGCCCGATGGATCAGCATAGTTGACCGGGTCATTCGAGACGTATGCGTATAGGTTAACATCGCCGCCGCTGAATCCGATTGGGTCATTGCTGATGAAGCGTTGCATGGTCGGGCTGTAGTATCTGGCGCGATAGTAATAGAGCCCGGTGCCGTCATTTTCCCGGCCGGTGTATTGTGATGTGTTGCCGTTTGCGATGCCACTACTTGTTGTCTGGCCAAAAGCGTCATACGTGTATTGGGTCTGCACCGTGCCGGTGGAGTCGGCCAGTGCGAGCGTGTTCCCGAGGCCATCAAACAGCGGACTCCAGGCTCCGCCCGCATCAGTACGAGTAAAAACCTCGTCCAGCCCTCCAGCGAGAATGTTCGCGCTTGGTGAGCCACCTGACTGCTCCTGAACCATATTCGGGCCATCGTAGAGATAGGCGGTGGTATTGCCGTTGACCGTTTTGCTGATTCGGTTTCCAAAAGCGTCATATTGAAAACTTGCTGTCAGTCCGGGACCGGTCATTGACACTAGCTGATCCCGTCCATTCCAAACGTAGGTGTTTGTCCCATCGCTTGTCAGGTTGCCGTTCAAGTCGTAACTGAGAGTCTGGCTGCCAAATGCTGTTTGCTGGTTTGCGGCATTATAAGAGGCGGTTGCTACGGTTGGCGGCAATCCGGTCCGGGCGTTGAGTTTGGCGGTTCAATGCGTCGAATTGGTTGTTCGTTCGATGACCAAGAGGGTTGGTCGCTGCAATCGGCCTCCCCAGCCCCCAAGGCATGCAATAACGTATGGCTATGGTGGTAGGAGTGTCCGCGGGATCAGATGAACCGCTGATCAAAATCTCTTTGCTTTATCCAGTGGCCGTCGACAAAATATCCTTCAGGCGAGATAGCTTCGAAAGCACATTCATCGATACGTAATTCAATCACGATAGTTCGCCTAAGGGCTGAATCGCTTAAGTCCGCGGCACGCAATCTAACGAGAAGAGGGTTCTGCGCCAGTACCAACAGCCTGCTCGACCATCTTCTTCGGCTCAGTGATTCAGCGGACACTCACAATACTTAGCAAAAGCAACAATGCCTTCCCGACAAGGCAATTTTCGTCCTCTTACCAACGATAAGTGCTCGGCGAAATATGTTCTCCCACCAGAGATGTAAGGGCTACGGTACCGGTTTTTCAGTTGGACAGGATTTGCTCAACGACGCCCTCAGCAATCGTCCTCATTTCCCACAGCTTGAAACGACTACCGACTTTCAACCGTGGCTTAACCAACTCCGGGAAAAGGAATTTGATAGGAACAGTCGCGCTTTCACCTGGTGCTAAAGGGCCGCTTTCATTAAGGAACAGCGCACAATCGAACTTTTCTCCCTCAAATTCGGATAGACAGCGGAAAGTGACTGGGGGCGTTGGTCCTTTCCGTCCCCCCTTTTCTGTCGGATAAAATTTCACCGACGCAATAATATCTGGTTGGTCTTTCATTACTTTACGGTATCCCGGGAAGTGGCGTGAACGGCAAACTCCTCGCTGGGCTCAAACTCGGCAACAATTCCGTTGGGACAACAACTGTCGGAATGCCACGATCAACGTCAACACGCATGATTGGAGTGATCGAACTCGACGGTATCTGAGTTTGGACTATAGTGTAAGGCCCTTGATAGAGTCCACCGCCTGCCTTATAAGTTTGACGTGCGTAGGACGCCGCTCCCTCGGCTGTTTCCGAAAAGTATTTGCTCTCAACCCCCGGCGGGTTCCTAAACGCTCGTGCATTTGCTCCAAGGTCTGATAACTCCGCAGGACTCACAGCTCGATACAAATCAGTGGCATCATCCGCTCTGCTAGCCGCGCGACCAGCGCGCGCCGCGCGGACCGCCGCGCCCAGGCCGGTGGCGAACGGGATGATCGCCCCAACCACGTCAGCCCCAAGCGCAATCAGGTTGGTAGTCCGATCCTTGCGGCCGCCCGTCGCAAGCGCGTAAATGTCATATCCGATAAAGCCAGCATCAATAAGAATGTCGGCTGCGTGGCCGCTGGCATCAGTGTAGTTGGTCGGGCTGTTGTGGACGTAGGCATAGAGGTTTGCGTCTCCACCGCCAAACCCGATTGGGTCCTCCGAAATAAACCTCTGCAAGAGAGGCGAATAGTAACGAGCGCGGTTGTATTGCAGCCCCATGCCATCGTTTTCCCGACCCGTGTACTGGCTCGAATTGTTGCTGCTTGCACCGGTAGTTGTCGATTGACCAAACGCGTCATAGCTGTATTGAGTCTGCGACGTGCCCGAACTGTCGGTGAGAGCGAGCGAGCTACCGAGCCCGTCAGCAAGTGGACTCCAAATTCCATTTGCATCACTGCGCACGAGAGTTTCGTCAATCGCGCCGGTAAGAATGTTGGCATTACCAAGCTGCACAGACTGTTCCTGCACAATATTGGCGCCGTCGTAGAGAAAGCTTGTCGTCGTGCCGTTGATGGTCTTGCTGCGTCGCCTACCTCCCGCGTCATATTGGAAGCTGGCACTTATTCCTGGTCCCGTCACTGACGCGAGTTGATTGCGCGCATCCCAGGTGTATGTATTCGCGCCGTCGCTAGTGAGACTGCCGTTGAGATCGTAGGTGAGTGTTTGGCTGCCGAAGGTCAATTGCTGGTTAGCAGCGTTGTAGCTGGCTGCACTAAGAATCGGAGGCGTGAGGCTGCGCGCAAAGCTGCCGCCCATTCTGGTCCGCCGTCCATTTGCGTCGTATTCATAACTAAGATCACCAAGCGTGGTTGCTCCTTGCTTATAGGTAAGGCTGGTCAGATGCGAAGCCAGATCATACCCGTACTCGGTGACGATTCCGTTCGGCAGGGTCAGCGAAGTGCGCCTTCCGATCGCATCGTAGCCAATGCTCACCGTCGAACTTCCCTGCGTGATTTGCGTTAGACGGTCAGCGTCATCATACGTGTAGTTGACTGCAACCTGTCCCGCTACCGTCATGCTGGTGCGCCGGCCTGCTGCGTCGTACGTGTAGCTCACGCTGCCCTGTGGCGTTGCCTCGCTCGTCAAACGATCGAGATTGTCATAGCCATAAGTGATCGTTCCGGACAGTGAATCGACAACCTGGGTGAGTCGGTCGCCAGAGTCGTAAGTGTAGGCAACGGTTGAGCTGTCTGCGTAAGTGACCTGCGTCAGACGATTGAGCGGATCATATTCGTAGCTCGTTACCTGGCTTTTACGATCGGTTACTTCCGCCAGGTTGCCATTCGGATCGTATTCATAGGTGTTATCATGCAGCAACTGATCTCGCCGGGTTTCGACGCGGTCCATGTTGTTGTAGATATAACTTGTGACGCCGGTGCGCGCGTCCGACACGCTCAGAATGTTTCCGTTCGGGTCGTGAGCGAAGCCCGTTACGCCTTGCAAGTGATCAGTTCCACGGATCGGCTGGTTCAGATTGTCATACTCATAGCGGGTAGCGTCACCCATTGGATTCGTCACACGAGTCAGGCGGCCCGCAGCATCGATGGTGCGCGTCACAGTGCGATTGAGTGGATCCGTGATCGCTACCAGACTGCCAGAGGCGTAAGTAAACTGAATGGTCCGTTGCAGTTCATCGGTTGCCGTTAACACCTGCCCTGCGGCGTTGTGGCTGAATGTTGTTTGATGATTGAGCGGATCGGTGATGCTGGTTATATTTCCTCTCGGGTCGTATCCAAACGACGTCGTATGATTTAGCGGATCCACTACGCTCGCGACTCCATTAAAAGTTGGCTCATGAGTAATCGTGGTTGTCACGGCTTCGGAAGTCCCTGACATTCTCGTCACGCTTGCCATGTTCCCCATGCCGTCATAAGTAAAACTGGTAACCCGATTCAATGGATCGGTCACAGTTACCAGCAGGTTGGTACCCGCTTGCCGGCCATAGCTGTAGGTCTGCTGTTCCGGCGTTCCCACCGCCAGCGTCTCGGAGGTAGT
>CAVSKU010000007.1:0-86401 GCA_963728625.1 Pyrinomonadaceae bacterium | reverse complement strand
GAACCTTATTCAAGTCGAAGCTCTGACCGGCTCGCACGCCCACTTTTTCTTCAGCCTGACGCAAAGCGGCCCTCATCTGCTCGATCTGCGCCTGAGACTGCTGCACGCGGAGTTTCGCATCAACGTCGTCTAGACGAACGATCGTCTGCCCACGCCTCACGTAGCTGCCTAACTCCACGCCCACGACAACGACTTTTCCGGCGACCGAAGGCGCGACATCCGTCTGTTGATCGCCGTTAAGACTCCCTGTGGCTTCAAAAAATCGCGGCAACTCCCGGACAATTGCTGATGCCGTCGTGACGTCAATAGCCGCCGGTTTTGCATTCGCTTCGTCGGTTCGGATGTTTGCCTTCGAACCGCCGCAGGACGCAGCCACCCCAAGGACGGTCAAGATCAACGCCAGCAATAGGATTGGTAGGGGTCTCATTAGTGACATTGTCTCTACGTTCTTTTTAGCGAAGCTTTGCTCGGTCCGTTTTGCGAGATTGCTTCGCTGATACAGACGACTCTTTGTTGGGCGATCCGATTCCCGATCCGATTCCCGATCCGATTCCCGATCCGATTCCCGATCCGATTCCATTGAGCAGAATATCGGCAAAGTGTTTCGCGGCATCCTGGTTTGAAATTCTCAACAGACGGCGTTTTGGGTCCCAAAGATTGTTGTTGAGCGAATGATGCACAATCATGCCGATGAAAGCGCGCACGGCAATCGCCGGATCCATCTTGACCATGGCGCCATCACGCTGCCGCTCGGCGATGTAGCCGCCCAGCAACTGGTAGACGCGCAGAACAAACTTCTCAAAAAACATCTGCGCCAGCTCATGCCCTTCGAGCGCCGAATGCAGCAACAAGCGCTGGAATTCCGGATCCATCTCGTGATGCTCGAGTGCCGCAAGCGCGATTCGCTCAAACACGGCGCGATCGTCTTTTTCCAGTAACGCCTCGGCGACAACCTCGGCTGGGTTCATGGTGTCGCCGGAACATGCCTTATGGTCAAGGATGGCGGAATAGAGTTCTTGTTTAGTGGCGTAGTGGCGGAAAACCATAGCTTCGGAAACGCCTGCAGCCTGGGCTATTTCTTTTGTGGTGGTGCCGCCAAAGCCCTTTTGAGAAAAGAGGCCGACCGCAACGCGCAGAATCTGAAGTTTCCGATCCTCGGCTGACATCCGGGAGCCGCCTGCCGGCGTTAATGCGAAGCCCAATTCGGTTTCTTTGGTTAATTTCGCTGCCATTCAGGTCATCTGGGGAATCAAAGTAAGTACTTACTTACCACCAGCGACGGTGTCTGTCAAGGAGGTATTTGTGAATTCTTCAAGTGCCGAACCGAGTGGCTGGATTGCTGTTCGTTGTATCGTTCCCGACCCTGCGCTATGCTGACTTGTACCCTTTCACAACAAGGAGTTATGCGAACTGAGGGCGGTTACGACCCTTTAACGCGGCGCCTCAAGGCGCAAGGTGATTGCCGGTAGTCGGCACATTGTTTGCTCAACAGTAAACGATAACGTTCGTCCGCTATTAGTTTTGGAAATTTAGTATTCGGTTTGAAATCGGTTTGAAAAAGGAGAAAGAAAGACATGTCGCAGAACAGAACAGACTTCCCCGGAACGTCACAACCAAACACTCCGTCGAGTAGCACTGGTCAATCAGGCACAAGCGATTCACTAAATACCGGCACTTCCGGCGCCGCCAGAACAGGCACGGCGGCAGCTGCAGGGCTAGCTCAAACCGCCCAGCAGTATGGAGAGAAGATCACTGATGCCGCGAGCCAGGCACGCGATTACGTGAGTGACAAGATGACGGTGGTTGGCGACAAATTTAAAGAACTCCAAAACGCTGACCTGGGTGAAATTGCGGAGAACGCTAAGGACTACGCTCGTAAAAATCCTGGTCAGGCAATCCTGATCTCAGCGGCCGCTGGCTTATTAATCGGTCTGGTCCTGCGCGGCGGACGTCGCAGTTGATCATCACCGATTGAACCAGGGACAGCGTAGTTAGTGGAAAGGAGATCTGCCATGGCAGCTTCAGCTACGGGTGCAACGTCATCCGCTTTAACAACCAATACAGACAACGAAAGTTTGCCAACGCTTTTTAGCCGTTTGGGCGACGACGTGATGCAACTCTTCGATACCAAGATGAGTTTGCTGAAAGTCGAATTGAAGGAAGAGGCCAACGCTTACGCGCGCGCCGGCGTCATGATGGCGGCCGGCGGGATCATTGCGACGATCGGGTTTGCGTTGCTGAACGTTGCCCTGGCCTTTGGCATATCAACACTGTTCGCTCAAACCGATCTAAGTCAGCCGGCCCGATACGCAATCGGATTCGTGACCGCGGGAGTCCTATATCTTATTGTCGGGACCATACTCATTTCGGTGATGAAGAAGCGATTGGCCAACCAAAATGTGGTGCCTGACAGGACAGTGGAAGAGCTGAGAAAGGATAAGCAATGGCTGAAGAACGAACTTTAGGAATAGCTCGCGCTCGCGAAAGCGACGAAAAACTCTCCAAGGAGGCACTTCAGCGGCGCATGGAGCACGCGCGAGATTCCATTACTAACACCGTGACGGAGATTAAGGATAACGTGACCCAACAGTATGAAACGGTCAAGGACGCACTTGATTGGCGTGAGCATTTCAAGAAGCGGCCGGTTGCCTGGAGTTTGGGAGCGGCAGGTGTGGGCTTCTTTGTGGGCTATGGACTAGCAGCCGCGCTAACCGATGATGAACCTTCAAGTAACGTATATCAGGCGTCGGACACCTTCGCCCGGCCGCTGATTAGCGAACCGGTGCAAACTGCGGCGACGAAGACCAACGGCAAGGATTCCGGTCCGGGCGTGCTGGAGCGCTTCAGAGAAACATCCGCTTACGAACGGCTGAGTAAAGAAGCGGGATCACTCGGAGATCGTTTAATTGAAGAATTGTCTACGACCGCTCAGACGGTCGTGTTACCAGCGCTTCTTAAAAAGGTTAAGAACTGGATTGGCGTGGATCTTTCAGACAAGTCTGCGTCAATGCGTAGCGCTGAGCCACATCGCAGTGTGGCGCAACAGTCGGCTTATGAACCTGCTGGGGAGGTATGACTGGATAACTTCCGTTAGAGAGTAAATGAAAAAGGCGGGCCGAGCGGCTCGCCTTTTTTTGCTAAAGCGCTACTTTGCCGCGGCAGGCTCCTTCGACTTTTTCTGGAGTTTTGGCTTAGGCGATGTGACCACTTCCTCATCGCTGGCGGCGTTTGACCGGTAGCCACATTCGTCGGCATTTGCACAGTATCGGAATGTGCCCTGCTTCTTAGTAGTCTTTTCAAGCAGGAATGGCTCGTTACACTTGGGACATGGTTCAAGCACCGGCCGGTCCCAGTAAACGCGATCACAATCGGGATACGCCGAGCACCCGTAAAAAACCTTTCCGCGTTTCGACTTTTTAACAACCAGCTCGCCTTTGCATTCTGGGCGCGAGCAGGTAACTCCGGTCGACTCCTGTTTGATGTATTTGCATTTCGGATAGTTTGAGCAGGAAATGAATTCGCCAAACCGGCCGAAGCGCCGGACCAGCTGTGCGTCGTCGAGAGGACACTTTTCATCAAGCGGAACTGGGGCTGGTGCCGCCACGCCACTTTTAGAGATCTTCCGGATGTTTCGGCACTCGGGATATCCGGTACAACCAAGGAACGGACCAAAGCGGCCGCGTTTCAACTGCATCTGCTTGCCGCATAACTCACAAGTCTCCGGTTCAGCCGCTTCTTCGGTTCCGCCGGCCCCTTCTGTCGCTGTAGCGCCTCCATTTGAACCAGCCTTCGGTTCCGCATCACGCGTCGCATTGCAGTTTAAACATTTTAGATACTTACCAAAACGGCCCCATTTCAAAACCATCCCCGGCGTTTCACACTTCAAGCAAACTTCGGCGGTGGGCGTGTCTTTCTCTTTAATGTCGGCAACGTGATGTTTGAATTTGTTCAGGTCGTCGGCAAACTTGCCATAAAACTCATGCAGCGCATCAGTCCACTTAAGTTTTCCTTCTTCGATGGCGTCGAGTTCTTCTTCCATCCTCGCCGTATAGGTCTCATTGAAGAGGTCATCAAAACCGCCCTCGATCAAAAGATCGTTAACGGTCTTACCCAATTCAGTGGGATGAAAGCGGCCCTCGAGCTTCTCCACATATTCCCGCTCCTGAATCGTCGACATGATTGCCGCGTAGGTTGAGGGCCGGCCAATGCCCTTCTCTTCCAACGCCTTGACGAGTGTCGCTTCGGTATAGCGGGGAGGTGGATCGGTAAAATGCTGCTCCGGTGTGACCTTGTTCAAGGCGAGGGTTTCACCCTTCTCAACCGGCGGCAGGGTGCGCTCAGCCTCTTCTTCATCCTCGGTCTTCTCGTCTCGACCCTCCTGGTAGAGCTTTAGAAAGCCATCAAATTTCTGTACCGAACCCGTTGTGCGAAAGATGAGACGGCCGGCACCGATATCGATGGTGGTCTGATCGAAAATCGCCGGGGTCATTTGGGAAGCAACCGTACGTTGCCAAATCAGCCGGTACAGCCTTAGCTCATCCTTGTTCAGAAAGTTTGTAAGCGAATCTGGCGTGCGCGCCACGTCAGTAGGACGAATGGCCTCGTGTGCATCCTGCGCGTCCTTTTTCGAACGATAGTGAATTGCTTTTTCAGGGAGATACGGCGCTCCAAACTGCTTGCCAATGAAATCGCGCAACTCAGCCAGGGCCGCTTCCGAGACCCGAGTCGAATCAGTTCGCATATACGTAATCAAGCCCACTGACCCTTCCGCGCCCAGCTCAACGCCTTCGTAAAGCTTTTGGGCAATCATCATCGTGCGCTTTACGGCGAAGCCAAGCTTACGAGCTGCTTCCTGTTGCAATTTGGAAGTGATGAAGGGTGGGACAGGATTCCGCTTGCGTTCTTTGCGGGTAACCTCATTGACGACAAACGTCTGCTGCTCGGCTTCAGCAACCAGATCAGCCGCCTGCGCTTCGGCGCCGATGAGAATCTCGCCGTGTTTGACTTCCTGGTCGAACGCGCCCGTCTTAACGGTCTGTTCGCCTACCTTGAAAAGGCGGGCATCGAAGGCGGGTGGCAGTTTCGCTGTCAGGTTAGCGCCAATGGTCCAGTATTCAGTCTTAATAAACTTTTCAATATCGCGCTCGCGTTCAACCACCATTCGCAGCGCGACCGACTGAACGCGCCCGGCGCTTAGTCTTCCGCCGACTGTGCGGCAAAGCAGCGGCGAAACTTTGTAACCCACGAGCCGATCAAGAACGCGACGCGCCTGTTGGGAGTCAACCAGATTCTGATCGATCTTCCGGGGATGTTCGAAAGCCTCATTGACCGCACGCTTGGTGATCTCGTTGAACATCACCCGAAAAGCCGGCTTCGCCGGACGCTTCGGCACAATTTCTTCAGCGAGGTGTTGGCAGATGGCTTCGCCCTCCCGATCCGGGTCAGCGGCAAGGTAAATTGCGTCTGCCTCTTTCGCAGCCTTCTTCAGCTCGGCAACAATTCTTTTGTTGTTTCGTTTTCTGGAGTCAGGAATTACTTCGTAAGTCGGCTTGAAATCATCGTCAATATCAACTCCGAGGCCTTTGGTAGGCAAATCCTTTATATGGCCTATCGAGGCCTTAACCAGATAGTCCTTCCCCAAATATTTATTAATCGTTTTCGCCTTTGCGGGCGACTCCACGATGACTAGATTCTTTGCCATTCAGTTCTCTACTTAATTTTTTCCCGAATTACTCTGATGTTCATTGCAGGTGGTTCGTCTTACTATTTACCATTCACCATTCACTATTTACTTGTTTACATCTTTCTCACAAAACACTTACCCGGCAGGGCCCTTACCAGATCCCGCATCTCCAACGTTAGCAACGCAGCAGTAAGATCAGGGATTGATATCTTGCTCTGATCTACTAAAGCATCGATGTGGGCCGCACTATCAGGTGACAGCAATTTGAAAACCGATTGCTCATAACCGGTCAGTCCCTGCGGGACCATTGCCAGTTGATCGGGCGTGGACCTCTCCTTCTTCCTATCGGCCAATGGCGGCGGCAACAATCTTGCGGCGATCTGTGGCGGCAGCTCTGCAGCGACATCCTGCCATTGTTGGACGAGTTTCGCTCCGGCGCCCTTTATCAAGTAGTTAGTGCCAAATGAGTTTCGCGAAGTAATGTTTCCAGGAACGGCAAACACTTCTCGATTCTGTTCAATCGCCAGCCGGGCCGTTATCAATGAGCCTGAATTCTCGGCTGCTTCAACAACTACCACGCCGAGGCTCAATCCGCTAATGATGCGATTTCGGTAAGGAAAGTTTTCTGAGACCGGCGGCGTCCGCAGTGGAAACTGGGTAACCATGGCCCCACCAGCACCCAGAATCTCATCGGCTAGTTTCTTGTGGTCGCGTGGGTAAACCTGGTCAAGCCCGGTGCCGAGAACAGCAACGGTGCGTCCTCCGCCCTCGATCGCCCCCCTATGCGCGGCAGCATCAATGCCACGGGCAAAACCTGAGACGATTGTTACGCCTCGTTGGGCCAGATCCCGCGACAACATCAGTGCTGCGTTCTGCCCATAAGTCGAACATCGTCTTGATCCGACAATCGCTACACAAGGCTGGTCCAGACATTCGATCCAGTCGCCGGTGACGTAAAGCGCAACCGGGGGATCGTAGATTTCCCGCAGCAGCGATGGGTAAACACCGTCATCCAGGATCAGGATTTCGCCGTTCAGCTTGCGAACTTCCGCTACTTCGGCCTCCGCGAGCGCATGCTTGTCGCGAGCGATGATGCTGTCAGTTGCTTCCGGCAACAGACGCATCTTTTCCAACTCCGGCCTGGTAGCCCGGTAAACGGCTTCCGCAGAGCCGAAGCGCTCGAGCAGCTTCGCTGCCGCCCGCGGGCCGATTCCTGGCGTCATGTTTAAAGCGACCCAATCGATCATTGCCAATTTCCAATCGCCGATTGCCGACACTCCCGATTGACCAGAGAGACCATTCGGCAATCCGCAATCGGCAATCGGAAATGCCGTGGCGGAGGCGTGTAGGAATCGAACCTACCCGAGCCTGTTCTCACAGTCTCGCTAACGGTTTTGAAGACCGCGCCGTTCACCAGAACAGATTCGCCTCCGTCGGAGCGAGAACCCTACGCGCCGCAGAGCAAACCTGTCAAGGCAAGCTCCTTTCACCATCGATTCGCAAACATGCCTGAATTATTGCCTCCACGCTTTGCTGCAATAGTCGGTTTTTCCGGGTCCGCGTTAGCGGGACCGAATGAAAATAGCCCAGCACTTCAGTGCTGGGATCACGACAACAGCTCAATATAGTCCGCGTTAGCGGACGGCTGAGGGTGTTAGCGCGAATTCAGTCGTCCCCTGAAGCGGACTCTAATCAAATAACTCGCCTTTCCCAGCACTAAAGTGCCTGCTGTACCCAGGCAGATCATTCACTAAACGGGGCATCGTGGGACATCGTGAGGGGTAGAGGCTCTAACGTTAGGAGAGCGCGGTAGTTAGGGAAATCAAAAAGAGCCGCAAACTTTTGCAGACCTTTTACTAAACGCAGGCTATTTTCACGCGCTGTTTGCAGATCATTTACTAAACAGCCGCGCGAGCTGGCGTCGGGCTCTCCGCTTAGCCCTCCAATTAGAAAGCCGCCGTTTCTCGATTGTCAGGCGAGTGAATGCGTGTTCGATGAGTATAGGAAGGACCGCCATGAGGAACGGCCAGAAAGCAGGATGTTCAAAAAGCATGTGAGTGTCAAAATCCTTTCAGAAGTGAGGTAGTCAACCAGCGCCGAAACGCCAGGACTATCTTGCGACGCAGTACTTCGCTGTGTGTGAATTAGTACTGCAAGGCGCTTAAAAACTCGCCGGTGGGTATTATGCGGGTCTGAAAATCGACGCGACAGAGGGCTACCCGCAAAGCCGGGCTTCTGGCGCCGGCTACGATGATCGCTGATTGCTGGGAGGTTTTTTCCGTGGTGGGTGACTCAAAACGTTTTGAGTGAGCTTCAAGTGTAGTTGGACGAGATAGTGCTAATTACAGACAGGATAATGAGCCCTAGGATTATCGCAAGCAGGATGCGTGCAGGTGTCCAGTACACCTCGCGAAATGGTCGCCCACAGTGAGGACACGCCTTAGCCTGGTCGGAAAACTCTTTTGAGCAGTCGGGGCACTTGACCAGCATTTTAGAGCAGAGCTTTCACGAGCTTGGTTGAGCCAAAGCGTTGACAGAGTCGCGGCACTATAGCTGCGGGAAGAGGCCATTTCCCTGACCTGAAATTGTAAAGACTGCGCTGATCAACTCCAATTTCCCGCGCGACCTCCTCCATAAGGACAGCTAAATCTTTCTCCTCCAATTTGGCTACCCGCTTGAATTCCTCGTCTAGCACCTTTGCCAACATTCGATACTCTGGCAGATCTAATCGTAAAAAGCCTGGCTCGGCGGTTTTCAGTCCAGTTAGAAGCCAACCCAGCTGAGTTCCGGTGATCGAGGCAGCGTGAATGAGAACCCTCTCGCTGGGCTGACTAGCACCACTCTTCCACTGTGAAACTGCCTGCTTCGAAACGTTTAAACGCCTGGCCAACTCCTGGTCCGTAGCGTCATTGAAGGCCTCTTTTAGCCGCCTGTAGAGCGTGTTTACCTGAGTGCCGGCTTTGGGCATGTCGTTAGAGTCAATTTTGCTTGACAGTTTGGTCAAGCACACTTTACTATCCCGCATCCGTTACGGTCGTAACAAGCCGGCGCATTATGGATACCCCAAGACAAAAGATCAAGAAATTGATGATCGATAACGAAATTGAGTCGATCGCTGACTTGGCGCGCGAGTACGAGCGGCTGAACCCAGGGCTGGCGTGCTCACGGGAGCAGATGTCGATGTGCATCAACGGTCTGCGGGAGTATCCGGAGCTTCAAGAGTTTTTAGCGGCCAAGTTCAATAAATCAGTCGAGCAGCTTTTCGGGAAAAAGAAAACCCGCAAAGCTGCTTAGTTATTTAACAGCAAATGTCCTCCCAATCTACTGCAAAGGAGTCCTCAATAATGCAATTCACACCTCCCACGGCTTTATCTCGCACCCTCGACAGCGAGTTTAAGCGCATTGCCCAGGAAGAAGAGAAAACGATGGAAGAGTTGACCAACGAGATCGTCGGTCTCGTTGGTCGCAGACCGCGCGAAATTTACAACTGGCGGTCAGGCAAGTGGCCACTGCCTTCGAACTTAATTCCGGTTCTTAGCCGACGCTTTAAGTCGCTCGCCTTGCTAAACACGCTGTTAGTCGAATGCAGCGACGTGAAGATTGAAATTCCCGAGGGCGCTGACCTGGCTCTCAAAGTTTCAGCCCGAATCCGAAAAACCCTCCGCTGTTACGAGAAATATCTAAACGCCTTTGAAAGCGGTGGCGGAGTCGAGCCCCATGAAATGCCGGAACTGCGCGAGCGGCTCGAAGACGTCATTCGGGGCGCATACGAGTTTCTGGAAATCGCTGCAGCTGATCTTGAGCGTCGCGCCGAGGCGCGGAACCAAACAACAGGTGACCACCTCGATCCAGTGATCCTCCAGTGATCCTTTCCAGTGATCCGGGTCGAAATCCAGTGATCCACATGCAAGTGAACAGTACGACGGCACTTACAACGAAACGGCGGGGAGAGGGGCTCGGGCATCCAGTGATCCTCTCTTCTCGCTGTTTTTTCAATCCAGTGATCCTTTTTCCTCTGAAGTATGTGGCTTTCAGTTGATGAGGTTGTACAGCTTGGCAGAGCCAGGCGAAAGGTGCTTGTGAACATCGCTTCCGGTAAATGGGAATCGAGAGATAGCGGCGTTGGGCGCAATGGTAAGCCCACTCGACAAGTGCTTCTAACGAGCCTCCCTCGCGAGTTGCAGCAGCGATATGCAGAGCGACTGAAAGCTGAATCAACGCCCCAGGATTTAGAAGCTGTTAGTGACGCAGCTAAATTTAGCTCGGCAGCTAATTCTGAAGTCGACGGCTCAGTGCTGCTCGAGCTGCGGCTTAATGAAGCGCTGAAGCGTTTCCCGTTTGAAGTACGCGAGGCGATGCTGAACGAAGCGCGCCGGCTGGTTGGCATCGTCGAAAGATATAACGCGATCGCGGTCAAACGACGGCGGGCGACCGTCGACGGAAGCCCGGCCAGGCTTGAATTTGTCCCGGAAGTACTTGCTCTCTGCAAGGAAGCCACCTGCACCGACCAAATAATTCTCGACTACTACAAATCCAGGCAGCATTCAATTCGCAAAGGGAACGAACCTGCAAGGGCGCAATGCCCGTCACCCTACACGCTCGATGGCTGGTCGCGGCGATTAAAGAGCGACGGCCTTCTTACCTTCCTTCGATCTTCAAATGATGGGAATCATCGCGAGCCTAGCTCGCGGAACGATCGCAGGCGGGCCATCATTGACGCGGAAGCCATCGAGTGGGTGAACAAGCATTATCGAAATTACGCGACTCCGCGCGACCTCTTTTACAACCTGCAAAAGCGCGCGAGAAAAAATAACTGGACCATTCCCAGCGAGTCCTGGGCCTACCGCTACTGGAAAAACCTGCCGAAGATCGTTCGCGTCACTCTCGAAAAAGGCCAGAAAGCTTATGTCTCGCAATGCGCGCCATACGTGCCGCGTGACAATCGCGACCTTGAAGCGTTGCAGATCCTTTGCGGCGACCACAGCGAACGCGACGTAACTGTACGACTGAAAGACGGCAGCCTGGCGCGCCCCTGGCTAACCACCTGGTTCGATTTGCGCACCGGCTTGATATGGGGTTGGCACCTCGACCTGACGCCATCATCACGCACTGCCGGCCTGGCCTACGCAAACGGCGTGAGGACATTCGGCGCGCAACCTCTATCGCGACCGGAGGATGGGTTTTGGTCCTACATCTACACCGACCAGGGCAAGGACTATAAGTCGCACAACATCAGCGGAAAGACCCTCGTCTTCAATCGCGCGATGGCCATTGAGGGCGGGCTGGAGTGTTTGCGCGTGCAACGCCGCGTCGGACTGATCGACGACATGGGCCTCAAGCAGTTGCTGGCGCGCGGCTACAACGCACGCGAGAAGCCTGTTGAGCGTCTGCATCGCGACATCTCCACCTGGGAGCAGCGCACTTTTGAAACTGAGTACTGCGGGCGTGACGCGAAAACTAAGCCCGATCGCTGGCGCGAAGCGTTTGCCCGGCACACGAAGCTTGAGAAGCGCGCCCGGCGCGGCAACTCGTTGCTGCTCGAGGATTCGCCGTTCATGGCGATTGATGATTACCGAGAGGCCCTGGCCGGCTGGATGTATGAATACAACTCGACGGCGCACGAGCGGACCGCACTAGGCAGCGCGAAGATCGTCCCGCTGGAAGAGTACGAGCGCCTTTACACGACTCGTTACGAGATTAGTGAAGAAGCTTTGGCGCTGTTTTTAATGAAGGCTGAACGGCGCAAGGTCAGCAAGAACGGCGTCTGGATGTTTCAGCGCCACTGGTGGTTCCTGCACCCGCAGCTCGCGCTTTATAAGGGACAGGACGTCGAGGTCCGCTACACCGACAGCGATTACAGCCAGATCTGGATCGTCACCCCTGACGGCAAGTCGATTCTTCAGGCGCAACTCATCACTCCGACCGGCCAGCTAAACCCCAACAAGCAAACACTCAGCTTAATTAAAGAGCAATCCGCGCGCGAGCGGAAAATCATCCGCGACTTCAATTTCATAACGCAATCCCAGATACGCGGCGAATCCGTCGAAGAACGGGTAGCGGCGTTGATCGAGCCGGAGGAAGAGGTCGAAGCAATCGCCGCTGCAGTCAACGACGGCGGCGCGGCCTATTCCCCGGCTCGCGTGCAGCAGCTCACGCGCATGGACCGGCCAAAGCTGCTGCGGACACCCCCCGCGCTTTTGACTTCCGCTTCAGCGGTAGAGTCCACCGAGGCAGACGAAGGAATTTTCAGCGATGAGGAAAGCGGCCGTGGTCGCGTGATCGAATTTGATTATGAAGACGACTAACCCCCCCCCCCAGAAAAGGGTACGTCTACCGCGTTCCGAAGCAGATGCTCGCGGAACTCGGTTTGGCAATGCTTCGCTGCTTCAGATGCGGGCGAACTCAGGCTACTCGGCATTACTACATCGAAGCCTGGCATCGACATCCGCGCTGCTGCGGCCAGCGAATGTGGGCAACGTGTCCTTCTCCTTGGCGTGAGGCGAGTTTGAATTGAAAGGGGGAAACCTCGATGGGTTGGACGAGTTTGGTTTACACCAGCGTCGACGATTGCCGTTCGAGCCTTAGCCTCCGAACGAAGGCTGATCTTCCTGAGCTTCGAAAGGCGCTGGCAATGTCGAAAAAGTTAAAAGAAAAAACCCGCGCAAAAATTCTTGAAGCAAAGATTCGTCAACTGGAAAAGAAATGACTGACAAAGAGATCTCGACAGCGATGGACGACATCGGCGCCGCGCTTCACGCGCGAGGAAAGAGCGTCGATGAGATCGAACTGTTTCTGGCAACTGAAGTCGCCCGCGTGTGCGACGAGCTGGACAACGAAGAGAACGATTTTAGTAAGTGAGGCCCGATCTCTCCTCGGAGACGCTCGGCGCAGCGCGAAGGAGAACCCGCCTTGGCAGGCACCAAACAGACCGAAGACAGAAGACCGGTGACCGTCATAACGCAGGACGCGTGGGTCGATCTGTCGCGAAAGCTGCTCGCAAAAGGGCGCGCCGGCTTCAGCAGCGACGAGCGCGCAACTATCAACGGCTTCATTAACTACGTCGCGCCGGATGTAGAGGAAGCCCAACAGGACGGCAATCGGATCATAGTTCAAAAGTGAAAATCGCATGATCAAAGCCAACGGCCCAACAATGAATCGCCACAGTAGTAACCAGGCGCACCCGACGCCGCGAGAATTTATCTGCGCGATTGAGGGCCGGTTTGATCTGATCGAAATCGACCTGGCGGCAACCAAGACCAACGCAAAAGCGGGGCGCTTTCTTTCTCCGAAAGAAAATTCACTAAAGCAAGATTGGGCGGCGCTGCTAAAAGGCAAGCTCGGCTATCTAAACCCTCCGTTTGATCCCATCACTCCCTGGGTCGACAAGTGCGTTGAAGAGGCCGTGAAGGGCGCGCGCATCGTGCTCTTGTCGCGCGCTTCGATCGACACCGCCTGGTTCTGGAAGATGCTGCCTCATTGCACCGTCTACGCGCTGTCGCCACGCATCAAGTTTGTCGGCTCAAAGCAGGGTTATCCCAATCCTGCAGCGGTTGAACAGCCGGCTCGCCCTGGATGCCAGTTTGAACCTGAGACGCGCGCGAAAGACGGATGGCAACGGGTTTCGGTTTGGCGGTGAAGCTGGGCTGCGAATTGATCTGCAGCCGGAGATGGAGGGCGCGCTCTTTATGCTTGCCGGCATCCGCGCCAATCAACAGCGCACTTCCTTCTATCAGAAGACGTCAATCTCGCCCTTGGTCGGCATCGGGACGGAAATCGAGAACTACACCGCCTCGGTGCGTTACCTGTTTCCTGATCTGACCTCGCCAAACAAAGTGCAGGCGATCGAGATCGCCGGCGAAAGGCGTTGGCCGTTGGGCCGCCGCGACAATTTCGGGTTACTGCTGAAGGGCGCCGGAGGAATCGCACACTCTCGATGTAATCAAACCGCCTCCGGACTTATTGATAGATGCACCGGAGCCTACGGCACGGTCGGTTTTGGTTTTTATTTCTGAATCCCCTGAGGAGAACGAATGGCTAGAAAGGTCTACGTCGCCAGTGTGCAGCCCGATCCGGAGGGTCCGGTATTTGGTCGCGTCATTGACCCAAACGACATTCAAAATCTGCAGGACTACGCGCATGGCCATATAGACCAGATCGTGAAGGACCTGCTGGTTGCCGGAGCGCCTGGAGCACAGGTTGCCGGGTTTGCTGCAGCGGTCGCTGGCGGGCTTAACGTTGCAGTCGGGGCGGGCTCTGTGGTTGATGCTGCCGGCCTTAGTTATGAAGGCGAAGCCACGGAAGTCACGATGCAAGCTGCGCATGTCGCGCAACCTCGCATCGATCTAATCTACGCGACGCTGGCGGTCGACGCCGCTGCCGGTGCAGAGTTCAAACCATTTCGGCGGCTTCGCACACAGGCTGAACTGGAAGCGGGAACAGATCCGTATGTGCCGACTCAGTACAACCAGCCGACCGAACTGCGCACCACCGCAACGATAGGAGTTAAGACGGGTGTCGCTGCGGCCGTCCCTGCTGCGCCAGTTGCCGGCGCAGGTGAAGTAGCACTCTGGCAAGTTCACGTAGCGGCGGGTCAAGCAGTGTTGGTTAACGGCGATCTCACCAGCGTGCGCGTGCTGATGGAATCGCTTTACCAATTGAGCCAGCGAGTATCGCTTGCCGGCCTCGCTGAAATCGTCCAGGACATTGTCGGGGTAGCACTCGCAGCGAGCACCTCGATCGTCCCGACCTATGACGACGCCGGCAACGTAATTAGCCTGGCATTGCACGCTACCTACAAATCACTTTTAGACAATGCTACGGCCAACAACACCGTCTCGACCTTGGTAAAGCGAGACTCCAGTGGGGATTCGCGCTTTCGAGAAGCTCGCGTAGATGCCGGCACGCGCTATATGAGCGACAGTTCTTTCCGACGTTCAGCTTTCGTTCGCGAGTACTTTTACAGCCTCATTGATTTAGACACGCCTGTCACCTTCAATGGCGCCGGAGCGGGCGTTTATCAAAACCTAACTCGTGTGGCAGTGAACTCCGCAACTAATTTCACCGGCGCTCCGGTTGTCTCGGTTGCGCCGTTGTTCGACTGTTATGTGGACCCGGCAGACCTGGAGGAAGTTTCCTGCGTGTTTGAAGCGTACGCGTTGCACACCGGGCCCAACGGCGGCACTTCTGTTTGGGACTCAGACCTGCAGCTTTGGAACGCAACCGACTCGGTTCAACTGGCCGTTCTTAACTTTGTCTGGACACACACAACAGGAGTGCGCCGCTCGAGTCCTTTTCAGATTACCGGAAGCGGACTGAAGCGCTTAATACTGCGCGCACGCAACAACACCAACGTGGAAGACGCGTACTTGAAAATCTGGCGAGTGCGGTTGATATTCAACCCGTCATTCTAAAACGGCGAACTGCTTATCGAAAGAGAGAGAAAATAAATGGGCGTTCATGCGATTCGGATGGGCAAGTCAATGGGCTTTATATCCCCGGACGGCGCGAATCATCCGTCGAGTTTCTGGTGCCTCGATCGGCTCGACGCGGAGATTGGTAGCCTCGCACTGCGGCTGAGATTCATCGGCTACCACGATACGGCCGCCTATGACGCCGATCGCCAGCCAGTCGCCGGCGCTCGCAAGGAGTACTTAATCTCCGGCCAGGCTTTCATGGAGGCGATTGCTCTCACCACGCAGGCGGCCGACGTGCCTATCAGTGCTGAGATCATTCGGCTCGCCTGGGCCGTCGCTGCCGGTATAGCCGACACGCCGGACCCGGAGAATGAAGGGGAGTTCATCTCGTTCTTCGAGGCCGCTGTAGACGTCGAATAGCAACTAGCCCCAGCTCTTTGAAACCCGTTTTGAGTCACACTAAAGGGCGATTGAAAAAACATTCAACCGCCCTCAAAACCGCTTCCAATAATCGCCTGCAGACCCCGTCTCTGACCCCGCCAATACGACACCAACGCCCCATGAAGACGCCAGATGCCTCACCCAACCAGCCCTTCCCCGCCGACCCTGTTTAGTAAATGATCTGCAAACGCCGGCGAGCAGCCCGTTTAGTAAATGATCTGCAAACGTTTAGTAAATGATCTGCGAAGCTACACCTGCCTCGACCGTCTGCACCAACTTGACGAAACGTTCAGCCTAAGACTACCATCTCGTTTCCGAACGAACGTTCGAATGGCTACGGTGAGGCGGCCTCGGGCTTACTCCCGTTCACCAATGCTGAGACAGCGCAACAGCGAATATGAGGACTAAATGATCGACTTTCAAACATCCCCTGAGCAATATCGCCACTGGAACCTGACTGTTGATGGTCAGGTCGCAAGACTGACGATGGACGTTCAGGAGGAGGCCACTCTGGCAGAGGGTTACAAACTCAAACTGAATTCTTACGATCTCGGGGTAGACATTGAATTGGCGGACGCGGTGCAAAGGATTCGTTTTGAGCATCCCGAAGTGAAGGCCGTCGTTGTTACCAGCCTGAAGCCGCGCATCTTCTGCGCCGGTGCAAACATTTATATGTTGGGCACTTCTTCGCACGCTTTTAAAGTCAACTTCTGTAAGTTTACGAACGAGACACGCTGCGCCATTGAAGACGACTCTATACATTCCGGGCGTCGATACATAGCGGCGCTTAACGGCACCGCCTCAGGCGGCGGTTACGAGTTGGCGATTGCCTGTGACGAAATCTATCTGGTTGACGATGGCAACTCTGCAGTTTCCCTTCCCGAGGTTCCGTTGCTTGGCGTGTTACCGGGAACGGGTGGCCTGACGCGTCTAGTCGACAAGCGAAAGATTCGCCGCGACCGCGCCGACGTCTTTTCAACGCTCGCCGAAGGATTGAAAGGAAAACGAGCGAAGGACTGGGGGCTGATTAACGACTATTTTCCCACCAGCAAGTTTCAGGAGGAGATAGACTCACGGGTCAAAAAAATCCTTGACGGCGCCTCCCCAAAGCAAACCGGGCATGGGATCAAACTCAACCCGCTGCAAAAAGAATTGAAGCCCGCCGGCATCGAATACCACTACGTCAATCTAATCGTCAACGCAGAACAGCGTTATGCCGATCTGACCCTGCGCGGACCCGGATCGGGGCAGCCCACCTCGCCGGAAGAGATTCAGAAACTGGGAGACTCTTATTGGCCGCTGCAAGCCTTTCGAGAGTTGGATGACGCCCTGCTTCACCTGCGCGTAAACGAACCGGAAATTGGACTCGTCTGCATTCGCACCGAAGGCAATATCGATGACGTGCTTGCGGTCGACAAGACTCTGGCAGCCAATGCAGATCACTGGCTAGTGCGGGAGATACGACTCTACATGGCGCGTGTCTTACGTCGGCTGGACTTAACCGCGAAGAGCTTCTTTGCGATCGTAGAGCCCGGCAGTTGTTTTGCGGGCAGTCTTCTGGAGCTGCTGCTGGCGTCTGATCGCAGCTATATGCTCAACGATCCGGAACGCAAAGTGGATATTGCACTGAGCGAGATGAACAACGGTCCATTGCTTATGAGCAATGGATTGACTCGTTTGCAATCTCGTTTCATCGCCGCTCCGGAGAGCGTAGATTCAATTTCGACAAGAGAGCGCTTCGACACGGAAACCGCGGACGAGTTGGGATTAATCACTTTTGCGCCCGATGATCTCGACTGGGAAGACGAGATTAGGGTCGCAATTGAAGAACGCACCTCGCTTTCACCCGATGCGCTGACCGGAATGGAAGCGTCGCTTCGGTTCGCGGGTCCCGAAACCATGGACACAAAAATTTATGGCCGGCTGACCGCCTGGCAAAACTGGATCTTCCAGCGCCCCAATGCCGTGGGCGAAAAGGGTGCATTAACAAATTACGGCAAGCCGACGCAGGCTCAGTTTGATTTCAAGAGGACGTAATGAATTTAAACGAACGCATTCCTAACAACGTAAACCTGAGTGAAGACAAGAAACTTCAGCGCGCGCTGGAAAAGTGGTTGCCCAACTATCTTGAGTGGTGGCAGGAGATGGGTCCCGAAGGTTTCCAGCAAAAAGAGGTCTACCTTCGTACAGCCATCAGCGTCGAACCCGACGGTTGGGCCAACTTCGATTACGTCAAGATGCCGGACTATCGCTGGGGTATTTTTTTAAAGCCCGCCGCGCCGGGCGCGACCATCGGTTTCGGCGATAACCACGGCCAACCCGCATACCAGGAAGTGCCAGGAGAGTTTCGTAACTCTCTACGGCGAATCATCGTTACGCAGGGCGACACCGAACCCGCCTCTGTTGAGCAGCAGCGCCAGCTCGGCAAGACGTGTCCTTCACTTTATGACCTGAGGAACTTGTTTCAGGTCAACGTCGAAGAAGGACGTCACCTTTGGGCGATGGTTTATCTCCTGCAGCGATACTTCGGACGCGACGGACGTGATGAAGCCGATGCATTACTCGAGCGACGAAGCGGTAATCCCGACAAGCCACGCATACTAGAAGCCTTTAATCAGCCCTGCGACGATTGGCTCAACTTTTTTTGTTTCACGATGTTCACTGACCGCGACGGCAAGTATCAACTGTCCGCCCTCGCTGAATCGGGCTTCGAACCGCTCGCAAGGACCTGCCAGTTTATGTTGACCGAAGAAGCCCATCACATGTTTGTCGGCGACACCGGCATCAACCGCGTGGTGAAACGTACGGCGCAGCTAATGAAGCAAGGCGACGTGCGAGAGGTGGGCGGTATCCCGTTAGACATTATTCAGAAACACATCAACTTCTGGTTTAGTTACTCTCTCGATCTCTTTGGCGGCGAAATTAGTTCCAACTCGGCAGATTTTTTCGCGGCTGGTCTAAAAGGCCGTTATAAAGAGCAGGAACAATACGAGGACCACCTCGCCGTCGATCAAACTTTCACCATGATAGTGGTGGAAAATGGGCAGCTCGCGGCGAAAGAGGTGCCGCTGCGCAATGCGCTCAATGAAGTGTTGCGCGGAGAGTACGTAAAAGACTGCGAAAAAGGCTTGGCGCGTTGGAACAAAACCCTGACGGAGGAGGGAATCTCCGAACGGTTGTATTTACCGAATCCGCGCTTCCACAGGCACCTTGGTGAATTTGCCGGTCAGACGTTTGATATTGAGGGCAACTTAATGTCGGCAGAAGAATTTGAGCAGCGCAAGCCGGAGTGGTTACCGACGATGGAGGACCGGGAATACGTAGCAAGTCTGATGCATCCAGTAGTTGAGCCAGGAAAAATTGCCAACTGGATTGCGCCGCCCGCTGCAGGAATAAAAGGCAAGCCATTCGAGTTCGAATATGTTCGGTTGTAAAGCGGCTTGAACTTGGGAGTATGCATTTGAACTAGCTCTTCACTCCGTAGGAGCGCGATGTTTATAGCTGTAACCGGACACACAGTTGCCCTTACGCTCCGTTAGGAGCGCCATGTATTACGCAAGGTAATTCTCGGGCAACTGAGGTTGCGCTCCTACGGAGCGCCGGCTCTTGGGAGGATTGCCCAGCTATAAACATCTCGCCCCTCTGGGGCGAAGTTGATAGATAGCCGTCGTTGCACTTCACTTGAATTTGCCATCTTCGGATTGCGAATGAGGAATTGTGAGTTGATCTAATGAGAGAAATAATTCAGGACACCGCAAAGACCAATTCAAACCCCGAACTCCACGACTCGAAGTCGATGGATTTCACTAAGCACGATCAAAAGCTTGAGTTTATCCTGCGTAACGCAGCGTGCATATTCGCCGAAAAGAACTATCACTCCACGACCATGCGCGACATTTCTCGCGCTACGGGCGTCAGCCTCGCCGGACTGTATCATTACTGCAAGTCGAAAGAAGAGCTGCTTTTTCTGATTCAGGATAATTGCTTCGGACGCGTGCTCGAGCGCCTGGAGCAGAGACTGAGTGAAGCCGAAGATCCCTTAACGCGGCTGCGCATTTTCATTGAGAACCACCTCTCATTCTTTGCAGCGAATATGGCCGAGATGAAGGTGCTCTCCCACGAAGCCGATTCGCTGGCTGGCGAGCTCCATACCCACGTCTCAACCAAGAAGGAGCGATATACGACGCTCGCCCGGCAGATTTTGAGTGAGCTGCGGCCGACACAAACTAATGGCTCGGAGATGGAGCTCACGGTCGCGACCTACGCGCTCTTCGGCATGATGAACTGGATCTACAACTGGTACGATCCCGCCGGCAAGCTAAAGGTTTCAGAGCTGGTCGATAAAGTGACTGGGCTATTTCTTCATGGATTTCTTGCCGGATCCTCGCCTGGAGCACTAGACTCACCTCCAAAAACCATAGCCGAACCCATGAGCGTTTGGCGCAGTGCGCCTTCTCGCACAGTCAAATAATCCGGAGCATCGCAATGTCTGAAGCAGAGGCAAAGGTTGTAGAGACTAAATCAACTGACGAGCTAGTGCTGTATCGCGCGAGCGACGGCATCGCTTTTCTGACCTTAAACGATCCACCGGCGAATACGTACAGCTACCAGATGATGCAGGCACTCGACGAGGCAATTCTTAAAGCCAGGATGGATGATTCGGTTCAGGTGATTGTCCTGACAGGCAACGGTGAAAAATTTTTCTGCGCGGGCGCTGACATACAAATGCTGGCGGACGTTACGCCGTCCTTTAAATATTTCTTCTGCTTACATGCCAACGAGACGCTTTGTCGTCTCGAGCAAACTCCCAAACTCGTCATCGCCGCTATCAATGGCCACTGTGTCGGTGGCGGCCTGGAGGTGGCGATGGCTGCTGACCTGCGCATTGCCCGCAAGGGCGCCGGCAAAATGGGATTGCCGGAAGTTTCCCTGGGGGTGTTGCCAGGCACGGGGGGCACACAACGGCTGGTTCGCATTGTGGGCAAATCTAAGGCGATTGAGCTGATGGCGACGGGCGAACTATTTGATTTCGAGCGAGGGCTGGAACTCGGCATAGTAAACCAGATCTTCGAGGCGGCCAGCGGTGAGGAGTTCATTGATCAAGTGCTTGAATATGCGCTGAAGTTCACCACACCAAACAAGGCCGCGACAGCAGTCGGGAAAATCAAGCGCAGCGTGCAAACTGGAGCTGAGATCTCTTTTGAGGCGGCGCTGGCGTTGGAGCGCGAGCTACAGCAACAACTTTTTCAATCGGAAGATGCGCGCGAAGGCCTCGACGCTTACGTCAATAAGCGCAAAGCAAAGTTTAAAGGTAAATAGTGAAAATTTGGTAAATGGTAAACGGTAAATGGTGAATAGATCAGGATACGGTGGCGGGCCCCAGCAACACTTGGTTCTTAACAGTTACTTTCAAGTATACCATTCCATTTACCATTAACCATTTACCATTCACTGTCTTATGGAGAACATCGACATTGTTGACGATTCTGGAATCACTACGATTACTCTGAATCGTCCTGAGAAACTGAACGCGTTGGCCGGCCACATGCGGCGCGATTTGGCCGAGGCTTTAGAGACGGCGGGCAGCGACAGAAGTGTTCATGTTGTCGTGATCACGGGAGCAGGCCGTGCATTCTGCGCCGGCGGTGACGTTGCCGCTATGGCCGAATTGATAGAGCGCCAGGATGCTGAAGAGTTCGAACGTTTACTCGGCGCCGCGCGGCGAGTGGTAACGGCAATTCGGCAGATGACTAAACCCGTCATCGCTTCGGTTAACGGGCCGGCCTCGGGCGCTGGTTGCAACCTGGCGCTCGCTTGCGACTTGCGTATCGCCTCGACTAACGCCAGCTTCAGTCAATCCTTCGTAAAAGTCGGACTCCACCCTGATTGGGGCGGCAGCTATTTCCTGCCGCGGCTCGTCACTCCTAACAAGGCCTGTGAAATGTTCTTCCTGGGTGAAACGATTCACGCTGACGAAGCTAAAGCGCTGGGCATCGTCAACGACGTAGTTGAACCCGATCAACTGGCGGGGGCCACGAGGCAACTGGCTGAACGTTTGCGCGCTGCTCCTGCGATTGCATTGGGCGCGGCTAAACAGGCGGTCTACATGAGCCAGGCCGCTGAATTGGAAGAGATGCTGCGCTATGAGACTGAAGCACAGATGCGATGTTTTGAGTCCCGAGACGGGGCTGAAGGTGTTAAGGCTTTTCTCGAAAAGCGCGAACCCAAGTTCACCGGCCGATAAAGTTTCTTCGAGTTCAGGGTTTAGAGTTCCGAGTCATAATGGGAAGTTCACGTTTGTGGTCCCAGGAACGGCTATCATCTCTTCGCCCCGTAGGGCCGAGATGTTTATAGCCCGGCGTTCCTCTTAAGACAGCGCTCCGGAGGAGCGCAACCGGTCCAAATACGGACTCGCTTGAAAGACGTCACCCTCTGAAGGAGCGTAAGGGTAATTGGTTCGGCTCGCCCCTATCAACATCTGGCTCCTCTGGAGCGAACGTGATTCGACGGTGGGCTTCACTTGGGTCGATCACCAAACGCCTGAACTTGAAACTGAGAGTCTTCCAAACTTAAGAAATGTCCCTGAAACTTAAGAATCGCCTTGCTTTGATTACCGGCGGAGGTCGCGGCATAGGCCGCGCTATCGCGCTCGAATTCGCACGCGAAGGCGCCGAAGTAGTCGTGGCAGCGCGCACCGTGGCTCAGGTTGAGCAGGTGGCGCGGGAGATAGTCGAGCAACATCGAAGCAAGGCACTGGCGGTGGACTGCGACGTTTCAGAGTTAACCAGCGTGGAGCAGATGTTTGTTAAGGTCACCGAAGCGTTCGGCCGCACACCTGACATACTCGTCAACAACGCGGGTATTGCCGAGAGCGCGCCTATCACTAAAACTGACGATGACCTCTGGCATCGTCACCTCGCCATAAACCTTAGCGGCACGTTTTATTGCACGCGTGCTGCGCTCCCTGAAATGATCGAGCGCGGCTGGGGACGCATCATCAATATCGCGTCAATTGCCGGTAAGACCGGCGCGCCCTACATTGCTGCTTATACAGCTTCCAAGCACGGTGTGCTTGGACTGACGCGATCCGTGGCGCTTGAGATTGCGACTAAGGGAATAACTGTCAACGCGATTTGTCCGGGGTATGTTGATACCGAGATGACCACACGCGGAATAGAAAACATCACGCAGAAGACGCGGCTGACGGCCGAACAGGCGATGGAGTCGATCAAAAAGATGAGCCCGCAGAA
The DNA here is from genome assembly GCA_963728625.1 of Pyrinomonadaceae bacterium. Classification (GTDB taxonomy): domain Bacteria; phylum Acidobacteriota; class Blastocatellia; order Pyrinomonadales; family Pyrinomonadaceae; genus PSRF01. The sequence continues at coordinate 63,614 of CAVSKU010000007.1, read as the reverse complement.
TCGCATCATTGATGCGGAGGAGGTAGCCGCGCTCGCCCTGTTGTTGGCGTCGGACGAGGGCCGTGGCATCAATGGGCAAGCGATTAACATCGACGGCGGCAGCGTTCTGTTCTGAGCGGTGAGCTTTGTGCAAACGGCTGCTTGAATGGCCGCTTAATAGGAATTAAGAGTCAACGCGAATACCGGGAGCGCGGGCGTCCCGCCCGCAATGAGCGCGCAGCGCGAACGCTCCTGGATTATGCGCAACTTGCCTTGTGGGTCGGCAAATTCAGAGCCGGGAGCGATAGCGACCGGACGGGCCTGATGCTAAATACAAGCGTTGCAATCTCGAGGGAGTGTTTGAAATGGCTTATGTTGAGCTGACTTCTTGGACTTGCGTGATAGATGGGTTACATCCGGTCGCTACCGCTCCCGGTTCTGAATTTGTCGACCCACACTCATTTCGCGCGTCGCGCTCATTGCGGGCTAGACGCCTGCGCTCGCAGTTTCATCAGCTCATAAACCAGCCTCACCGGAAGGCCGACGATATTGAAGTAATCGCCTTGAATCTCTTCGATGAGAATTGCCGCTTTCCCTTGTATCCCGTAAGCGCCCGCTTTCCCACGATGCTCGCCTGTTGAAAGATACCAATCGATCTCCGCGGCGGACATTTCGCAAAAACGGACCCTGGTCTCTTCGTAATCAACCAGCGCGCCGCCAGTTTGACCCGCATTTACGAGCGCTACTCCCGTTAGCACTTCATGCCATCTCCCGCTCAATAGCTTAAGCATACGTCTAGCCTCTTCGTCGTCGCGCGGTTGTCCCAAGATTTCTCCATCAACTACCACTACCGTGTCGGCTCCCAGAACCATTCCTTCAGAAAGTTTCTGCGCCACTGCGGTTGCCTTCTCTTCTGCCAGGCGTTTGACGTAACTAACCGCATCCTCCGAACCACGTCTGGTCTCATCAATGTTTGCAGCCTGCACGTCAAACGGCCATCCCACCGCGCGCAATATCTCGGCGCGGCGCGGACTCTTCGAAGCCAGAATGAGCTTTTCGTTAATCATAGTGAACGTGATGTTTCGCGTTACCGTGGAGCATTCTGATTTTTGTTAGTTTGCGCCCTCAAACAATTGTCCGCTAAACTCCGAAAACCTTTACGACTGGTTCGAGTACACTTTAGGTTGCTTCCTGGGAACGCCAGCAAGCTAAAGCTTGTACTCTGAACAGCACCTGAAGTACGAATACTCGCGCGATGGACAATCTCATCAAGACACTGCCGGCGATATTAGCCGCCACTGGTGGTTCCGAGGAAGTCGCAGAAGCCGCCTGCATTGCCGCCTGGAAACACGCGGTCGGCGAGGTGCTCGCCCAACGCGCGGTGCCAATCAAGCTTGAGGGACAGACGCTGACTATTGTCGTGCAAGACAGCATCTGGCAGAGACAACTGGAACAGATGCGCGGCCATCTGCTGTTTAGGCTGAACTCGGTCCTGGGCCAAATACTCGTCAAACGAATGGAATTTCGCGTGGACGGCCGGCAATTTATGAAGGCGGTCGAGTCTGAAGACAAGCCGGAAGCTATTCCTCCACCCGCGATCCCGATTGAATTGCTTTCGGCAGCAGCCTCGATCGATGACGCACAGTTGCGTCGAGCTTTTCTGGGAGCAGCAGTAAGCTGCATCCGCCGTTCTGAAAACGCTGGCTCCGAAATCTGATTCCACTCATAACTCATGCCAATTTCAGAAGCAGACGTTGAAAAGGTTGCGCAACTGGCGCACATGGATATTACGCCTGAAGAGCTAAAGGTCTTTGCTCCGCAGATGGCGGAAATCGTCGCGTATGTCGAACAACTCAATGCGCTTGACACGCGAACAGTGGAACCTTCGCTGGGCGGGCTAACGCCTGAGGGTGAAGCGACCGATTCATCTCGTGAGGATGAAGGAAAGCCCTCACTCGGTCAAAGAGTAGCTCTCGCGGAGGCGCCCGATGGTGCGGCCGGTCATTTTCGGGTGCCGAAGGTTCTATAGGCATGAGCGTCTATTGGATCGAGGGTTCCGACGAGGCTGCGCGCCTCGCAATCCTGGTAAGGCCAGGCGGCCATGACTCACTCGAGAGCACCGTTCAAAGGTGGCGTGAGCAAGAGGTGGACGTCGTCGTATCATTGTTGACAGATGAGGACAATGCGCGACTGGGCCTGACGAGCGAAGGTGAGGTTTGCCGCCAACAAGGACTGCACTTCATAAGTTATCCCATCGAAGATTTTGGTGTTCCTAAATCTCTAACAGACACCATGCAGTTTGTCTCGGATCTAAAAGAAATTTTAGACGGGGGAAAGAGCATTGGTTTCCACTGCCAGGCGAGTATCGGTCGCGCGCCCCTGATTGCTGCGTGTGTGCTTATGTCGTCCGGCCTGTCGGCCGACGCGGCATTCGCCCTCGTCGCCGAAGCGCGCGGCTGTCGAATTCCCGACACCCCGCGGCAGATCGAGTGGGGCAGACAATTTGAGTTCGAAGTAAGCCAGATGACAAAGCAGTAGTAGCTATCTCTTATGGACTTTGGAAACACATCTGCGACCAGGCTTGCAGAAATGATCGCGAGCGGTGAAACAACTGCCACTCGTGCGGCCGAATCATCACTCGATGCCGCTGAAAAACTAAATGAAACGTTGAACGCTTTTCTGCAGCTTAATCGAGAGGGCGCGCTGAAACGAGCGAGCGACATGCAATCGGGAGCCAGACTTGCCGGAGTGCCCATCGCGATCAAAGACAACATCTGCGTCAAAGGATTGCAGACTTCATGCGGCTCTCGCATTCTCGGCGATTACCACCCGCCTTATAACGCTACTGTGGTTGAACGGTTACTCAACGCGGGAGCAATCGTTGTCGGCAAGACGAACTGCGACGAATTCGCCATGGGTTCGTCAAATGAGAACTCAGCATTCGGCGCCGTCAAAAATCCCTGGGACACAGCACGTGTGCCGGGCGGATCTTCGGGCGGATCAGCGGCGGCGGTAGCTGCAGGTATCGTTCCGGTTGCACTGGGCTCAGATACCGGAGGCTCCGTGCGGCAACCGGCCTCACTTTGTGGTGTCTTTGGCTTAAAGCCGACCTACGGACGCAATTCGCGTTATGGGCTGGTGGCGTTTGCTTCGTCGCTTGATCAAGTCGGGATCTTTGCCCGCAGCGCCGAGGACGTAGCACTCGTGTTAGGAATCACGGCCGGCCGCGATGAGCATGACGCGACCACGGCTGACGTTCCTGTTCCTGATTATGTGGGCGGTTTAGGCGGCGAGATTAAGGGCGTCCGCATCGGGTTTCCCGCGGCGTTTTTTGGCGAAGGGCTGGAAGAGGAAACGCGTAGGGCGGTGGAAGCGGCAGTGGCCGTCTATCGCGATCTCGGCGCTGAGATTGTCGACGTTGAATTGCCAAACGCCAGTTTCAGCATTGCGGTTTACTACATCATCGCCACTGCTGAGGCCTCTTCGAATCTCGCTCGCTTCGATGGCGTTCGTTATGGGTTTCGCGCCGAAGAAGCACCGGAGTTGCGGCAGATGTATCGCAAGACTCGAGATGAGGGGTTTGGACCGGAAGTTAAGCGGCGAATCATGCTCGGAACGTACGTCTTGTCAGCGGGTTATTACGACGCCTACTACCGGAAGGCACAACAGGTTCGGGCACTACTCAAGGAAGACTTTCGCAAGGCTTTCGAACGTTGCGATGCGATTATTACGCCAACATCGCCAACCCCCGCCTTTCTAATCGGCGAAAAGGTGGACAATCCTCTGGCGATGTACTTAAACGACATCTATACGGTGACTGCGAATCTGGCAGGCGTGCCGGGATTGAATGTTCCTTGCGGTCTTTCATCCAATCGACTTCCGATCGGATTTCAACTCCTCGGGACTTATTGGTCTGAGCTCATGCTTCTCAACCTCGCCCACGCATACGAAACCGTTCGACCTTTCAACGAACGCCCCCCGATCTGCGCGTGATTAGCCGCTGCAGAACCGCTCGCGGTAGCGAGCGGATGCTAGCGACCCGCAACACCTCGGCTCTCGATTGAAAAAATTCTGGCATTGCAGAACCGCTCGCGGTAGCGAGCGGATGCCAGCGACCCGCAACACCTCGGCTCTCCATTGAAAAAATTCTGGCATTGCAGAACCGCTCGCGGTAGCGAGCGGATGCTAGCGACCCGCTACACCTCGGCTCTCGATTGAAAAAATTCTGGCATTGCAGAACCGCTCGCGGTAGCGAGCGGATGCCAGCGACCCGCAACACCTCGGCCTCGATTGAAAAAATTCTGGCATTGCAGAACCGCTCGCGGTAGCGAGCGGATGCCGGCGACCCGCAACACCTCGGCCTCGATTGAAAAAATTCTGGCATTGCAGAACCGCTCGCCGTAGCGAGCGGATGCCGGCGACCCGCAACACCTCGGCCTCGATTGAAAAAATTCTGGCATTGCAGAACCGCTCGCCGTAGCGAGCGGATGCTAGCGTCAAGTCGGGGGTCATCATTAAACTGTTTTTCTATCAAGATGCCAGCTGAGCATGACTTTTCTGATGAACGCATCCCTCTCGCGTATCTCATTACATTTCGCAGTTATGGTACCTGGCTCCATGGAAGCCGAAATTCGGTAGATCGGTTTCACAATATTTACGGTACTCCACGTTTGCCTGCGAATATTAAGAGAGAGCAATACAATAGACGCTTGCTGAAACAAGCACCGGTCACGTTATCAGCTTCCAAACGCGCTGTGGTCTTATCTGCGATAAAAGAAACTTGTGCGGTTCGCAAGTGGCAGTTGTGGTCTTCAAACGTTAGAACAAACCACGTTCATAGTGTGATTTCCGCCAATTGCAAACCAAAGCGAATATTGAATGCGCTTAAAGCAAATGCAACCCGCAAAATGAGGGAAGCTGGTTGTTGGCGGAGTGATCGAAGTCCTTGGGTTCGGCGGGGTAGCAAGATTTATCTGTGGACCGAGAGAAGTTTGATGGATGCCATAGCTTATGTCGAGTATGACCAGGGTGAACCATTGCCCTGAGTGTTTGAGTACTTGCAGCCGGTTGAGTGTGGGTATCTGCTGGCCACCGCGAGCGGTTCTGCATTGTGATGGCTGGTTGAGCGTCACATCCGCTCGCTACCGCGAGCCGGTTCTGCATGGTTGCCCCTTGTTGAGTGTCCGCATCCGCTCGCTATCGCGAGCGGTTCTGCATCGTTCGCGCTTCGCGCTCATTGCGGGCGAGACGCGCTACCAGTATTCGCGTTGAACCCCACTCCCATCCTTTAGGGCAACTAAGCGAAGATTCGCAATTTACTGGTGTGGCCGTGAGGGTTGTTCTGGGGCGTTCTTCTGCGTCGTGTTCTCTTTCGCAGCCTTATCCGGGATCAAATCGCCGGTGAAGATTTCCACTACATTCTTCGCCGTTCCTACAATCGGAGTAACATCCAGGCCAACGTGGACAGCGCCCGGCACGAGGCCCTTCTTCTTAATGTCGTGTCCTGCAAAGCCCACGGTAAACACAGGGCCGATGATCGGAATCGCCTTCAGAAGTTTCTTAGTAACTTCCCAGGCTCCCCTTCGCATAATTCCCTTTTTTGGTTTTGGTGTCATGCCTGTTTAATCACGGCAAGCTATAGCTTGTACCCCGACTCCAACCTTAGTATTCGCTCGGTTCAAAAAGTATATGCTAGCATGCCCGCACTTCAGAATCGTGTGTCGGACTGCTCTCGGTTCAGCCTAATAGGCACTCTAACTCGATGCGCCTTAAGTCTAGCCTGCCAATAGTTCTACTTTGCCTTTCAGCTTTGTTCTTTGCCTGCGATCGCGGCAGTAACACTTCTCAGCGCAAGCTCCTTATTTATACGCCGCATGGCCAGGATCTCTTGCGCGACTTCATCGCCCGCTACAAGGCCGCACATCCGGAAACAGACGTGCAGTTTCTTGACATGGGCTCGCGCGAGATCCTTGAACGCGTGCGCGCCGAGCGAAATCGACCGCAGGCTGATCTCTGGTGGGGCGCGGCTCATACCACCTTCCAAACCGCCGCCGAAGAAAACCTTCTTGCGAGTTACCGGCCCACCTGGGCTGACAAGGTGACAACTTCCAATCGCGACGCACAGGATCGCTGGTATGGCACTTATCAAACGCCGGAAGTCATCGTCTATAACAGCGACGCCGTAAGCGTTGCCGAGGCGCCGAAGGACTGGGACGATGTGCTTGACGCGAAATGGCGCGACAAAGTCTTAATTAGAAACCCGAATCCCTCGGATTCGATGCGCGCAATTTTTGGCGCCATGATCTGGCGTTTCTACAAGGACACGGGATCACCGGATGCGGGTTACGACTGGCTTCGCCGCCTTGACGCAAACGTTCATGAATACACCGTCGACGGCACACTCCTGATGCAAAAACTGGTGCGACGCGAAGGCTTGATCAGTCTTTGGAATTTACCGGACGTATGGATTTACAAAGAACAAAAAGGGTTTCCGATTGGGTATGTTTTTCCGGCGAGCGGAACGCCGGTAATAACGGATGGCATCGCCGTGGTGCGCGGCGCACCAAATGAGGAAGAAGCAAGGCGGTTCTATGAGTTCATTACCACGAACGAAAGCCTGGTGCTGGCCGCAACGAAGTATTATCGCGTTCCAGTCCGAACCGACCTCGATCGCGCGCAGTTGCCGGCTTGGATGAACGAACCGGTTAACGAAATGCCTTTGGACTGGGAACTGCTGCGCAAGCAGACGGGTGAATGGCTGAGATATTGGGATACGGAGATTCGAGGACGAAGCAAGTGAGTTTCTAGCCGTTAGGGTGGGTGACGAATTCAGAGCCGGGATGATCGGGTGGTTTTTCTAAGCTCCTCGCGTGGGTCGGCGAATTCAGAGCCGGGAGCGATAGCGACCGGTTTCAACGACCGTTGAGTTAAGGTGAGGATCTAAAGGAATAGCAATACTGAATTCTGGCATCGAGAGTTGTGTACATGTCAGCAGGCATCCGGTCGCTACCGCTCCCGGCTCTGAATTCTTCGACCCCCGAGGATCGATTTAGTGAAACTTGGACGCTACCGCTTCCGGCTCTGAATTCTTCGACCCCTCTTTTTTTTCGGAGCCCTGAGACGTCGCTCTCGGCTATGTGGTTGTTAACGAGTTGTTGCTGAACATGCCGTTACTGTCTTTACAACAAATCTCCAAGCGCTTCGACCAGACTCAAGCCGTGGCGGACGTCTCGCTTGAAGTTGAACGTGGTGAGTTTTTCGGATTGCTTGGCCCGTCAGGCTGCGGTAAAACAACTACGCTCCGAATGATTGCCGGTCTGGAAATACCTGACGCCGGCGCCATACACTTCGACGGTCGTGACATCACAAACCTCCCCGCTGAGCGGCGCGGCTTCGGCATGGTGTTTCAGAACTATGCCCTCTTTCCTCATCTGAATGTCGCCGAGAACGTAGCTTTTGGTTTGCGGGCTCGCCATAAACCAAAGACTGAAATTACTGAACGCGTTAAAGGCGCGCTGGATCTGGTTCAGCTTCCGGGATACGAGAAGCGGCGCGTCGATGAGTTGTCAGGGGGGCAGCAACAACGTGTAGCCATTGCTCGAGCGATCGCCATCGAACCTGCTTTGCTGCTGTTTGATGAACCGCTGTCAAACCTGGATGTCAGCCTGCGGGAGGCAACGCGCAGCGAATTGCGCGAGCTGGTGGCCCGCCTCGGCCTGACGGCTGTTTACGTCACCCACGATCAGGAAGAAGCATTTGCGCTTTGCGACCGCATCAGCGTTATGGGCGGCGGCCGTATCCTGCAGACAGGGCAGCCGCGGGAGTTGTATGAACATCCGGCGCAGCTTTCGGTGGCACGATTCCTCGGGCGCAACAATTTGATAAGAGTGATGCGACTAAGCTCAAGCAATGAAGGCATGGGCGAATTCAAAACGCTCGAAGGCGATCACACGCTTCGTCTCCCAGTGCGCCACGAAGAACTCGCTCCTCTTAACAAGCCCTGCATTCTCGCTATTCGTCCGGAACACCTGGTCCTTAAACGCGAAGCCGCAGGCTTGCCGAACGCACTGCCGGCAGAAGTGCGCGAGATCAACTTTGCCGGAGCAACGTCCACAATAAAGCTTGACGCTAATGGCCTCTTACTCGAAGCAGTCTCTCTTGGTGAGGATAGCCTTGTGCCCGGTGCTTCATGTACGGTGGTCCTGCCTGAGGATCGACTTTCACTCCTGAAAAATGAATGAGTCTTAGCAGAGACAGGGAAACTCGGAAAAGCGTGGATGCGGAGAGACCGGCTCCGGTAGCACACACCGATTCCTTTCGTCCCGCAGCACTGTTTCCGCGTGACCTCGCTCCTCGCCTGTTACTCTGGTTAATAGTTGGTGCAGTCCTCCTCTACGGTGTCATTTATCCAAATCTCCACGTACTGACAACTTCGCTGCAGCGAGGGGGCGGCTGGTCGCTTGCGAATTACCGCGAAGTGTTGTCGCAGGGTGTAGTACTGGAAGCGATTGTCTCCAGCGTCGCTCTTTCCGCGCTGACAGTTTTGTTTTGCGCAGTTATTGGAGTGCCTCTGGCCTTTCTCTTCGAACGGTACACATTCCCCGCACGAAGAGTGTTTGCAACCTTTGCCGCTCTACCCTTGGTCTTGCCACCGCTGGTTGGAACAGTTGCTTTCATTTTTCTTTGCGGCGAGTCAGGCATCCTTGCCCGCTTCATCCAAGCGGTTTTTCAGCTCGAGAGCTCGCCATGGACCCTGCGCGGCTGGCCCGCGCTATTACTCTTCCACACCTACACCATGTATCCGTTCTTTTATTTGCTGACCGGCGCCGGCCTCAGTCGCATCGACGCGGCGCTGGCCGAAGCTGGAAGAAGTTTGGGGGCGAACAGAAAGCAGGTGCTGCGGCGCATCGTGTTGCCTCAACTCACACCGTCGTTGATAGCCGCCGCACTGTTGACCTTCATGACCTCGATGGCGTCGTTTAGTGCGCCCTTGTTTTTCGGCGGAGACGTGCGCGTGTTAACTCTGGAGATCTACACCGCCCGCCAGCGCGGCGACTTGACCCTCGCGCTAACAGACACGGTCGTACTGGCGCTCATTTCGTTAAGCGCCTTGTTTCTTTTTCAACGCTACGAAGGCACGCGCAAGTTTGCTGCAGCAGCGATGAAAGGCTCGACAAAACGGCGTCGAGCACTAGCAACCGGGAAGACACGTTACCTCGCCATTGCTACCGGAGTCTTTTTCTCTGTATTGCTGGTCTTGCCCGTGATTAGCCTGATCCTCGTTAGTTTCGCGCTCGAAGGAACCTGGACAACTCAAACACTGCCGCCTGCTTATACGGCTGCTAACTACACGAAGATACTTTCGACGTCGCAGGCTGGCGGTGTTTTCTTTAATAGCCTTTCGATGTCCGCAATCGCAGCAATCGCTGCGCTGGCTTGGAGTTTTTGTGTGGTCACGTTGCTGGCGCGCAAAGGCGGGCGCCGTTGGAAGCGGCTGCTTTCGTGGTTGATACTAGTGCCGTGGGCGTTGCCCGGCACGGTGGTGGCCGTTTCGATAGCGGAAGCGTATGGAAGGCCGTCTCCGTTGCTCGGTGCATTTGTTTTGGTAGGTACATTTTGGATTTTGCCGGTAGTTTATTTTCTTCGCTTCATGCCCCTCGTCGTGCGTGCGCTGCAGGCGAGTATGGAACAGATGGATGCGGCCCTAGATGAAGCAGCGCGGGGCCTGGGTGCCGGCTGGTGGCGGCGGTTTGCAAAGGTCACTTTGCCCCTGGTTTGGCCGGGTGCAATCGCGGGTACGCTCCTGGCTTTCGTCGTTGCGCTGGGTGAATACGTGGCTTCGGTAATTGTCTTTGTACCAAGTAATCGGCCAGTATCGATTGCTATCGCTTCAGAGTTGCGTGATTTCAATCTGGGAACAGCGGCCGCTTATGGTGTGATACTAATGATTGTGATCGGATTAACCATGATGCTGGCCGCGCGGTTTGAGCGATCGCGCATCTGAGCAACAAGATTCTTTCGAGAGTCTGGCGCGAAACGTTCTCATTGACACCGGGCTTCAGCCCGGTGACTGAGAAGCAACTACGGAAATGCAACCGGGAAATTTAGAGCGCGCTATCACTGGGCTGAAGCCCGGTGATAATAAGACGCTTCGCGCAACGAGATGTAGGTTTTCTGTGCGAAGCCACGCGGAATGAAGAAGTGAGAGAGAAACTTTTCAACGAGCCTGCGCAGCAGACGGAAGATTGTAGCCCGGGGTGGAGCGAGCCGAACCCTGGGTTCAGCCCCGCAAAAAAAAGGGAGCCCGCTTTAGCGGGCGACAGATCATGGCGCGCAGGATTGAGGCTGCTGGTTCTCCTATTTGTGCTGCCTCTTCTCTCGAACTCATTAGGGAGTCTCGGCTGGGCGCAGGAACCAACTCCCGAAGACACGCCTCCTGTCTATGAAATAAACAAAGCCGAACTTCGTCAGGCCCTGATCGACCTGACAAACACCTGGACGGTCATGTGCGTCGCAGCGCATCCAGACGATGAAGACGGCACAACCTTAACAGTGCTCCGCCGGAAACACGGCGCACATACTGTCACTTTGTTCAGCACCTTTGGTGAAGGCGGCCAAAACGCAATTGGCCCGGAACTATACGAAGAGCTCGGCGTGATTCGTGCCCGGGAAACTCTTAAGGCCTCCGAGATTCAAGGCTCGGAAGCGCACTTTCTGGGCTTGAAGGATTTTGGGTTTTCGAAGTCCAGCGAAGAGACCTTCCGAATTTGGGGACGCGCAGAGGCGTTGCGCCTCATGGTCTTAAAAATTCGCGAGCTGCGGCCAGATGTGATCATCACAAATCATGACACCTCGCGCGGTCACGGTCACCATCAGGCGACTGGTCAACTAATACTTGAAGCCTTCGACGCTGCGGCAGATCCGAAGCGCTTCCCAGAACAACTGGCGCGATTGAAAACGTGGCAGCCGCAACGATTGTTCGTGCGCGTGTTTGGAGCGACCAGCCTGGGCGACGAGGCCGCTAAGATTGTTACCGTGGATCCGAACGAAGTCGATCCTTCCCGGGAGACATCCTTCGCAGAGCAGGCATTAGCAGCACTACAACAACACGCCACACAAGGCCCGTGGCCCAAAACTATTTCCGACCTTCTCAAAGCGCGAGGTGGCGCCGACGGAAAACTTCCGTTGATTCGTTACCGCCTGGTTCGCACAGCGCCAAATGCACCGCCGATCACTCCATCCGCTGCGGCTGACGCAGATACCTTGGCGCCGCCCGGGTTTGTAGCGGGGATTAGCTCAGCAACGATGGCCGAAGCGCTCCTGGCTAGATTGATCGATCAACCCAACCAGGTACTGCAGAACCTGATCGGGCTCCGCATTAGAAATGAAAACGCCGAAACCGCGACGTCAGGAGAAGTAGTAACGGATCCTCGTACTGAGGAGCGTCTCGAGAAAGCACTCGCTCTTGCTGCTGGAATCTCGCTGAAGATCACGGCAAGGGACAAAGTCCTGGTTCCGGGCAGGAAAACCACCTTCGACGTCACCCTTACCAATGCAGGTGAGAAGCCTATTCAAATTACGGGGCTGACATTCAGTGGTTGGGCGAAAAACTTGAAGATAGATGTGCCGGATCATCTTCTCAACGACACTGACACTGTCGCCACTATAGATGCCACCACACCGGGAAACGCCAAGACCACGGTGCCTGAGTCGGCACATCTTTACGGCGGCAACTTGTTTGGTGTGCCTTTCTCTGCCACCGCGGAGATCGACATCGAAGGGGCGAAATTCCGAGTGGCAACAGAAGTAAGACTTAACGTAGCGCCAGCGGTGGAAATCAAAAATATCCAGCCGTCGCCGTGTGTTCGAACAGAAGAAAGCCTCGGCCGTTGCGCGATGCTAAAAGCAACGCTTTCAAATCATCTAACGACTCCCTTTCGCGGCAACATAAAAATAAAAGTAACCAGTGACAACGCCGAGCGCGTTTTCAATGTAGAGAGACAACTTGTCCTTGGCGCGTTTGAAACCCGGGAAGAAACTCTATTAGGAGATACTCCTATTCCAAACAGGCAGGACGTGCGTGATCTCCGAAGTTCAGGTGCCGCAGTCGTATCGATTTATCAGGCAAACACAAATAACCTCATCACAACTCGATCGGTGCCACTCATCTATGCAGCCGCGAGGGTGGTTGATGACTTAAGTGTTGGTTATGTTCCCAGTTTCGATACAACGCTGGAGGGGTCTCTGGCCGCGCTCGGGGTTGAAGCAAAGGCCCTGACTGCGAGCAGCGTCCAGAATGATGAACTTAGCGAATTCGACACGATCGTTATCGACAACCGGGCCTACGAAGCCTATCCCCAATTGATCGCCACCAACCAGCGATTGCTTGATTTCGTTAACGCCGGCGGCACCCTGATCGTTTTCTATCACAAGACAAATGAATGGAACCCTGATCCCAAACGGAACCGGCCGCAACTGGCTCCTTACCCAATCATCGTCGGCGATGAGCGCGTCACTGAAGAAACCGCACCAATTCGATTTTTGCAACCGCGCCATCCGCTTCTGAACATTCCCAACAAGATCGGCTTGGACGACTTCAAGGATTGGATACAGGAACGCGGGCTCTATTTTCCGAAAGAGTGGGACAGGCAATACGCTGCACTGTTCGCGATGAACGATACCGGTGAAAAGCCTCTGCGCGGCGGTTTGTTGGTGGGGAAATACGGAAAGGGAAACTACATCTACACCAGCATGGTTTGGTACCGGCAGCTACGTGCCGGAGTGCCCGGTGCGTATCGCATGTTTGCCAACATGATCAGCTACGGAAAGAGCCCGACCCCGCCTGTTCGATCTAGCCGACCTGCGCGCAAGCGGGTGACGGCTCCAGTCTCTCCGTAAGGTGAGTCGGCTTGAAGTTTGTACGAACCGGCCAACGCGATCCTGGGAGCGAGGGCGTCCCGTCCGCAATGAGCGCGCAGCCCGAACTTATGGCTCGTTATTTCTGCCTAAAATAGTTGAGCTGCTTTCTTAAGCTTGTATGAAGTCGCTGCTGGCGCCCGGTCGCTATCGCTCCCGGCTCTGATTTTGTCGACCCACATTGTAATTAATGCAAAGAGTTTCGCGCTGCGCGCTCATTGCGGGCGAGACGGCCGCGCTCCCAGTATTCGCGTTGAACTCAACTTCTTTGATGATGGGCTAAAAGCGAAGGTAGTGGGTCGGCGAATTCAGAGCCGGGAGCGTTAGCGACCGATGATTTTTGCGTTAAATGCAAGCTTTGCAATCTTGAGATGTGTTTGAAATGGCTTATGTTGAGTTGACTTCTTGTACTTGGGTGATAGGTAGGTTACATCCGGTCGCTACGGCTCCCGGCTCTGATTTTGTCGACCCACATTGTAATTAATGCAAAGAGTTTCGCGCTGCGCGCTCATTGCGGGCGAGACGCCCGCGCTCCCTGTTACACGTCGAACTCAACTTCTATCCTGATGGGCTATTTAAGCGAAGAGTTCGCGCTTGCGCCCGGGGGCTCAAAGGCGCCGGTAGAAAGTCAAAGGGAGAAACGAACAACCGTTTCTCCCTCAAGCGACTAATCTGATTTTCGAGCTTAGACGGCTTCTGCCTCCTGCGCCACACGCTCGCCTTCGAGCTTGACTCGTGCACGTTCAAGAAACGTCTTAATCATTTCGCTTACTCGCTTTTGCATTTCGGAGCTAATCGCCCCCTCACCAACGAGGGCCGCTAGCCGATGGATATCCCGCGCATGTGAACGCCTGAGCTCCACGTGCTGCGACACCTTGATCAAAACGTTCGTACCACGCACCTCAAATGCCGCAGCGTAGCGCAGATAATTCTTGTTTTCAGTGCCCGCCGGCGACCACTCCAGTCGTTCCGGTCGATCTTCCGTCTTGCGCACTGCAAAACTCGCTTGCACTGAGCCAATGACCGGCACTTCGGCCTTTACCAGCCAACGAACAATCCCGCCGCCCTCTTTGCGAATGCCTTCAACGCCCGGCATCAAATCGGCAAAGTTGGTTAACTCGCCAAAAAAACCGCGAGCGCGTTCCAAGGTTGTTCTTAATTCCAGCTGGCCTGTGTATGAAGCTTTGATTCTAAACATTCATCGTCCCTTGTTCTGACCTGTTTTAGAGATGCCACGTTACGGCGTTCGGTTGCAGCCTTAGCCGTTAAAGTCTACGTTACAGGATTGATAACGTTCCGTAAACAGGCAATTTTTGTCACGAATTGATGTTGTTCAGAGAGAGGAACGTGGTTAAAACTGATGGTGCGCAGCGAACCAAGTGAGGCGAATACAAAGATGAGATGTCCGCGATGCGATGCCACCAGGATGCAAAGTTGGGATGAGTTGACGGACGAGGAAAAGGAAGTCGTCAAACGCCTGCCGGCAGCCTCTGACTACGGAGAGGCAGAGCGACGAGCGCTGCATCGTTGGTGCACCCGATGCTGGCATGAATCAACGACAACAAATGAACGTCGTGCTTAGGAGGGCTCGGGAGTCTTTACATCATTCGGATGCTTCGTTAACTTTTTTACGACCTCGGTTGACGAATTCAGAGCCGGGAGCGATAGCGACCGAGGGCCAGCTGACATATATACCTCTTGCTGAAAGAAATTCATGACTCTTTTCTCATCCTCAGTCAGTTGAGCCCGGTCGCTATCGCTCCCGGCTCTGAATTTGAGGACCCACCCCTACGCGTAAGAGCAACCGTCAGCCAGAAGTGATTCCATTATATGCTTGCCTTATTGCCTGCATTCGATCAGTCAGTCTTACTCTTAATGCGCTCGGGTCAATCCCGAGCCTATCGGCGATTTCCTTGAAGATAGCGTGGTCAGCCGCGGGGACCGAACCAACCTTTCCTACGATTAGCCTCAAGTGATGATCGATTGCACGAAGCAGTTGGTAGCCTTCATGCAACGCTCCATAATCCTCCCCACTCAAACTTCCTCTAGCCTCCAAACGGTCAAGCGTCGCCTGCGTTGAGCGATCGTCGCCTTCGTCGGCGAGGTCGTCACGCAGTTGCAGGTAGCGCACAGCGAAGTAAACGTCGAGCATCCCGCCCGCGGAATATTTGATGTCGACCTCTCCATGCTTACGGCTGCGACGTCGCGTCCCTTTTTCCTGTTCCAATAATTCGCGCACGCGCCGTGTTTCCAGTCGCAAATCCTCCGCCGCCACGTCGCGAGCACGCTCATGAATCGCGTATCGCGCGTGGGTTTCAATCATCCGGCCAAACTCGAGGTCGCCGGCCACCGCACGCAACTTCACATAGGCAAGCCATTCCCAAGCGGCGCTATGCTGTCTTAAATAATCCAGGAAGCCCTCAGAACTCGTTACCAGTGGCCCGTTCTTTCCGTTAGGACGCAGACGCAGATCGATGCGATAGAGGTAGCCTTCACGCGTCACACTGGAGAGAGCTGTGATCATCAACTCACTCAAGCGCGCGTAAGCTTCGTCATGCGTAAGGGCGCCGATTGGAGATGAAACAAGCGAGTCGTAAACCATGATGATGTCGAGATCTGAACCGTAATCGACGCCACCACTCGCAAGCCGTCCAAGTGCCAGCACACTTAAGCGAGGGCCGGCAGCCATCGGTCCATATCGTCTGGCGATTTCTCGTCGCGCTATCAGGTAGGACGCATTGATTGCAGCGACTGCCAGTTGGGTTTGCAGAAGATTGGATTCGGCGAACGAAATGGCCCCGGAAGAGTCTCGGGCGCCAATTTCCAGTAACAGCCTTGACCATTCACGGCGCAACGCCGAGAGCTCGGCGGGAAAATCTTTTTCGGCATCGATACTGGCGCGAAGCTGGCGGGGGTAATCGCGTTGATGTCCTTTTCCCTGATCGGTCACGAGAGAATTAACTAGCGCTGGATTTGCCGCAATCATTTCACCGAACAGCTCAGACGCGCCGCAAAGACTCACCAAGTCGGTCAAACTACGCCGGCTCACCTCAATGGGACTTGCGTTCTTATCGAGTGAGGCGGCCACTCGTTCGGTTAGCAACATTGCTCGCTGCGGATTCACAGCAGCCTGGGCTGCTGTATGCAATAGCAACGTCAGATTTTCTGGGTTCACATTCTGAGAATCCTCTGCAGCCAAATGCTTCGAGAAAGTTCTGGCAGTGCGAAGACTGCGCGAAGCTCCGGATTGGTCGTTGCTTTTTTCAAGCTCATCCTTTGCTTGTGTGTCGCGAGCTACAGCGTCATCCACGTTTGCGAAGACGCGGTCGTAAACCCTACGCACGTTCCTGGTGTGAAATTCAAGTGCGTGGTCAAAATCATTCAGCGCTGCGTCCGCGGAAAAATTGGTGCGCCTAGCAACCAGCAGCCGCTGTGAAGATGTGTGGGGGACGGTATGGGTCTGCAGCCCATGTTCCATCTGCAGCCGATGCTCGAGCGTACGAAGGAAGGTGTAGGCGTCGGAGAGTTCGGTGCGCTCAGTTTCGGTAATTAGATTTCGGTCGGCCAACCGGCCCAGACTTATTATGGTATGAGTTACGCGCAACCATTCATCACGTCCTCCGTAGGCAAGCTGCAACGCCTGGGCGATAAACTCGATCTCCCTGATGCCTCCGCGCTGTAGTTTTACGTTGAAGCCGTCATCCCGGCGGTTTATGTGCCGGTCAATTTTCTGCTTTGCCACCTTAACGCTTTCCAGCGCTTCCGCGATTGACACGTCGGGCCGATAAATAAAACTCTTAACTGCGTCAGCGAATCGGGAGAACAACTGCGCCGACCCCGCCGCAGCGCGGCTACGAATCAACGCTTGTCGTTCCCAGGGTTGGGCCGACTTACCGTAATACCGGATAGCCTCCTGCAAAGAAACGGCTAGCGCGCCGTCTCGTCCGTGTGGTCGCAAGCGCAGATCCACCCGATAGGCGGCGCCCTCGCCTGCCGGCTGGCCTACTAGTTTGCTGATGTTTTCTGAAAGTTTGATGAAGTATTCGCGGTTACTTAGTTTGCCGCGTTCACCGGAGCCCGCAGTTTCTCCATCATCGGAATAGATAAATACCAGGTCGATGTCAGACGCGTAGTTGAGTTCGCATGAACCTAATTTGCCGAGGGCAATGATGGAAAACTCAGCGTTGGCAACGCGGCCCTTTTCATCCCGGAGCGGTGCGCCATAGCGATTGTCCAGCCCCTGTCGGGCGAGGCTGTAAGCGTAATCGAGAATAGCGTCGGCGAGATTTGAGAGTTCTTCGGTAGTTTCTACAAGCGTATGAGCACGTCTGACATCGTGGAGGTAGATACGAAGTAACTCGCGCCGGCGAAACCTGGCAAACAACACCGGCGCCGGCAGGGTTGAATGAGTTAGCGCAAAGCGGGCGAGTGATTCTTTTAGTTGTTCTCTGGTCCTGACGCGGGTGTCCGCGCGCTCCCTCGCGAGCCAGGAGAGGTAATCAGGGTTTTGCTCCAGCGTGGTAGCAAGCAGCGGACTCCAGGCGGCGAGGGCCAGCACGTCGGAAAGAAGTCCGTGGTCTCTAGCTAGTTTTTGAAAAGTATGCGCTTGTTCGAGGGACAGGCGTTCAAGAAAAAGGCGGGCGCCCTTTTCGTCAGGCAGATCCCGGAGTAGGGACTCTACTTTCGCATCGAAAGCTTCCACAATTGAGTCTAGAGTCTAGAGTCTGGAGTCTAAAGTCAAAAGCACCGGGGCATTGACTCCTGAGACCTCCAGCCTCACGACTCCAGACTCGAGTCTCTCTAGATATCGAAATAGAGACTAAACTCCAGCGGATGGGGACGCATGCGCAACGGAGTGATCTCTTTCTCTCGCTTGTAACTAATCCAGCGCTCGATTAATTGGGTACTAAAGACATCTCCCTTTAAAAGAAAGTCGTGATCGGCTTCGAGTGCCTTCAGCGACTCATCAAGCGAGCCCGGTAGAGTCGGCACATCCTTCAACTCTTCCGGCGACAGATCGTAAATATCCTTCTCCAGCGGTTCGCCCGGATCGATGCGGTTCTGAATTCCGTCAATCCCCGCCAACAACATCGCTGAAAACGCCAGGTAGGCATTGCAGGAAGGATCGGGTGGACGGAACTCCAGTCGCTTGAGTTTTGGATTAGTGGAGAACATGGGAATGCGAATCGCCGCCGAACGGTTGCGCGCCGAATAAGCAAGATTGACCGGCGCTTCGAACCCCGGCACCAGACGTTTGTAGCTGTTAGTGGTTGGTGCGGCGAAGCCAACGACGGCGGCTGCATGCTTTAACAGTCCGCCAATGTAATAACGCGCCATCTCCGAAAGTCCCGCATAACCGTCACCGGCGAAGAGTGGTTTCTCGCTCTTCCACAACGATTGGTGACAATGCATGCCCGACCCGTTGTCACCAAATAACGGCTTCGGCATAAAGGTCGCGGCTTTGCCATATTGATAAGCAGTATTGCGAACTACATATTTGAATATCTGAAGATTGTCGGCCGTGCCGAGCAGCGTTGAGAATCGGAAATCAATTTCGCACTGTCCCGCAGTAGCCACCTCATGGTGGTGGCATTCGACAGTCACACCGCACTTTCCGAGTGTCAGCGATATCTCGGAGCGCAGATCGCTAAGCGTGTCAGTGGGCGGAACGGGCACATAACCTTCTTTGGCGCGAATGCGGTAGCCAAGATTTGAGCCCTGGAATTCATTGGCGTCACGACCACTGTTCCAGTGCGCCTCGTCGGAGTCAATCGTGTACCCTGCCGAGTGTTGATCGTTATGAAATTTGGCTGAGTCGAAAACGAAAAACTCGGCTTCTGGACCGAAGAAAGCTGTATCAGCGAGGCCTGTAAACTTCAGATAGTTTTCCGCTCGCACGGCAACCGACCGCGGATCATATGCATAGCCTTCCTTGGTGATGGGATCCACCGCATTCCCGACGAGGCACAGCGTCGGCTGTTCAGCGAACGGGTCCATCCAGAAGCGGCCTGCATCCGGGACCAGCAGCATGTCTGATTCATGTATGGCAGCCCAACCGCGAATGGACGAGGCATCAAAACCGAAGCCATCTTCGAAGCTGTCTTCTGCAAGTTCTGCAATGGGGAAGGTCAGGTGTTGCCAGGAGCCCGGTAGGTCGGTAAACCGAACGGAAACAAACTTCGCCCCCTGATCAGAGGCATACTTCAACACAGTCTTTGCATTCATGATTTCTCCTGAAAGATTCGAAAGATTTAGGGAGTGTTAGGGGTGCTCTTCGCCCCGGCGTGATGGTTGGTGCGAAGTAATTGAGAAGCCCGGCCTTGCTAGCGAAAAAGGCGAACGACATTCGGACGGCGCTAAAAAACTGTGCATTATAGTTTCGTCGCCGACTAAGTCAAGACTTTTGCTGCAACGATCCACGAGCGAAACACGGTTTGGCGAGTAACCTCTTTTACCCCAGCATTTATGGGCTTGCAAAAACATTTGTTAACCAAAAAAGTTATAGACCGACCTCGCGTTTTCTGTTACATTTGCGCCCCTAAGCGTCCCATCCGACATTCTCCGCCACACGAGCTAGGGATGTGTACAACTACGCTTTGGCTTCTGGAATCAAGAACACACAACCTTTTCCACAGGAAGTGCAGGAGACCGCGAATTGACCACGGCAATTGAGCAGACGCTCGAAACCTATGGAATCGAAAACTGGGGCGCCGGATACTTTGACGTAAATCGGAAGGGGAACCTGGTCGTTCGTCCCGCCGAAGGTGATTCCCGTTCAGCAGATTTAAAAGAGATCATCGATGACCTGGCTCGCCGTGGAATCGGTGCACCTGTCCTTTTGCGCTTTCCTCAGCTGGTAGCGGCCCAAGTCCGAAAACTCCAACGCGCCTTTAGCCGATCAATTCGAGAATTTGAATATCAGGGCACGCACATGTGCGTTTACCCGATGAAGGTTAACCAGCAAAGAGCGGTTGTTGAAGAGTATCTGCGCGAAGGTTCCCGTTACGACTTTGGTCTCGAGGCGGGTTCAAAAGCGGAACTTTACGCCGCCCTGGCGCTGGAGCAAACGCGTGACAGTTTGCTGGTCCTCAATGGGTTCAAGGATGAAGAGTTTATCGAGCTCGCCTTTGCCGGAGCGCGCTGCGGGAAGCGGGTTGTTATTGTGATCGAGAAACTCAATGAACTGGATCACGTGCTGAATATCGTGGAAAGACAAGAAGGTGACCTCCCCATCCTGGGAATGCGCGTCAAGCTTTATTCCAAGGGCTCGGGAAGGTGGGAAAAGTCCGGCGGCGAGGCTGCGAAGTTTGGGCTGACGACCACAGAGATGCTTGAAGTCATTCGCCGTCTGGAAGATGCCGGCCGCATCGACATGCTGAAGCTGCTTCACTTTCATATTGGTTCGCAATTGACTGATATCAAGCGAATCAAGAACGCCATGAAAGAAGCGGCCCGCGTTTACGCAAAAGTCCACCAGATGAAGGTTCCGGTTGACCTGCTCGACGTTGGCGGCGGGATGGCAGTGGATTACGACGGCTCAAAGACGGCGTTTGATTCGTCAGCTAATTACACTGCGCAGGAGTTTGCCAACGACGTCATCTACACCATCAAGCAGGTGTGCGATGACGAAAATGTTCCACATCCCACCATCATTCAGGAGTCAGGCCGATTTCTTGCTGCCTATCACGCGCTGATTATTACTAATGTGCAGGACGAAATCGAAACCATAGTCGAGGACATTACTCCGATTGAAATCGACAAGGATGATCCGCAGGTAGTTACTGAATTAGGCGAGCTTAGGGAGTCAATAACCGTCAAGAACTATCGTGAATACTATCATGATGCGCTCGAACATCGTGAAGAGCTGTTTACGCTCTTCAACCTTGGCCTCGTCTCGCTAGAGGATCGCGCCAAGGGGGAAGTGTTGTTTTGGGATATCTGCGAGCGCGCCGACAAGTATGCCCAGCAGGCGAAATATGTCTCGGAGGAATTTGACGATCTGCGACGGCTCTTATGCGCCAAGTACCTGACGAATTTTTCCGTATTTCGTTCCGTACCGGATCACTGGGCGCTCGATCAACTGTTCCCCATCGTGCCGATTCACTGGCTCAACAAGACGCCAAGTGAATACGCCACGCTGTGCGACATCACCTGCGATTCGGACGGAGTGGTTGATAAGTTTGTGGATTTGCATGACGTCAAGCAGGTGCTCGAGCTTCATTCTCTGGTCCCCGGGGAAACCTACTACCTGGCGTTTCTGCTGGTTGGCGCTTACCAGGAGGTGATGGGAAATAATCACAACCTTTTTGGAACGCCGCATGAAGCGCATATATATATTGATGATGAAGGCTACCTAATAAAAAAGGTGATTCGCGGCACGACGGTCGGTGAAGCGACCGAGCGTGCTCGTTATGAACGCAGCCTTTTGCATGATGGCTTCCGTCGACTGATAAATCAACGAGTTAAAGACGGCGAGCTCACCGAATCCGACGGCGCGGATCTGGCGCAGTTTTATGAATCGCGCTACGACGCCTATACGTATCTTTCTGTTAACGGGGCCAAGACGCGGTCGCGGCGTTACACCGACTATTAAGCTCGCCTGACCGCGTGGTCACGAGCCATCATGCCACTCCCCATTTGAGAGGTGGACAACCCGTATGGTTACGCAGCGAAAACCCAAAGCTTCGAAATATCTGACTACGCCCACCCGGCCGGTTCAGGTTGATCGCGACCGCTCGGTCGCCGGCCTGCTTGAAAAGATGGAAGGAGCGGGATTCGGTGGGCGCCAAATGGCGGAAGCACATCGCATCTGGCTCGATATGCTCGGCGACAATACGACGATTATTGTCGCGGGCGCCGGCGCGCTGATCCCCGCGGGCATGCGTCGCCTGCTGGCTTATGTCATTAAGAATCGCTTTGTGGACGTCCTTGTTTTGTCGGGTTCCCTTCTCTTCCACGACCTTCACGAGACGCTTGGCCGCTATCATTTCCAGGCGCACCCCAATATGACCGACGCTGAATTAGCTTCAGCGCAAATCAGTCGCATGTGGGACCTGCTGGCCAGTGATGAAGAATACCGGGAAGCAAACGAATGGGTTGGCGGTTTTACAAATCAACTCGATCAGTCCCGCCCGTATTCCACCAGGGAGTTTCTACACTTGCTAGGCCGCGAGCTGGCTGAGATTGCCACCGAAGACGGCGTGCTGACGTCAGCTTACAAGGCGCGCGTTCCTATTTTCTGTCCCGCTATCGCTGATAGTGGCATCGCGGTGGGGATTGCAGCGGCGCGGTTTGAGAAGAAGAACAATTTCATGTTCGACAATGTGCAGGATGTCCTGGACATGGCAAACGTCACGGGGCGCGCACGACTTACAGGCGTGATCAACCTTGGGGGCGGCACACCGAAAAGCTTTGTGCAGCAGACCGAGGTGACAGCGTTCATCCTCAAGCACCATCACCAGGGTCACAAGTATGCCATTCAGATTACCACCGATGCTCCACACCCGGGTGGTCGGTCGAATGCGGTAGCGTTTGATGAGGTGTACGGCAAGCTGGCGCGGGGCGCGCACAGCGCCTACGTTAACTGCGATGCCACTATCGCGTTGCCGATCTTAATCACCGCCCTTTCACAAACCGCGGCTAAATACCTCAAAGGCCGCAAGCGTCCAAACTTCACCTTCGGGCGCGAATTGATTGTGGAAGTGCCTTAGCCGCTTCGCACAAAACTAATCACAACAGCAGCGGCGGCGGAAACTGCTGATGGATTCAAACCATCAAGAGCAGTCGCTGTGCAGTTAACCGCTGGCTTCCTCTCCGGTATACTTATCTTCCCGGCACCTTAGACTCATTCGCAGGTGTAAATGAGACCACGCTTCATTCTTACGCTTCTCTTCGTACTACTCGCATCCTTCTCGCCAGTCACCATAACGACCGTCAAAGCGCAAACGGCGGCCGAGGTTAAGGCCCACTACACCAAGACGGAGCAAATGATTACCATGCGCGACGGGATCAAGCTCTTCACCTCTATCTACTCGCCGAAAGATAAATCCAAAAAGTATCCGATCATGTTGTACCGCACGCCTTACAGCGTGCGGCCCTACGGCGAAAATGAATACAGGGAGTCGATTGGCCCGTCGTTGTTGTTTCAAAAGGAACGCTACATCTTTGTCTACCAGGACGTGCGGGGAAAGTATATGTCCGAGGGCGAATATGTAAACGTGCGCCCTCACAAAGCGGTGAAAGGGACGCGCGAAACAGACGAAAGTTCTGACACACGCGACACCATTGAATGGCTGGTTAGGAATGTTCCAAATAACAATGGGCGCGTGGGAATTTGGGGTATTTCCTATCCCGGTTTCTACGCCTCGATGGGAATCATGCAAGCGCATCCCGCCCTCAGGGCGGCATCACCTCAAGCACCAATTGCAGACTGGTTCATCGGCGACGACTTTCATCATAACGGCGCCCTCTTCCTGCCACATGGGTTCAATTTCATGGCTTCCTTTGGGCTACCACGTCCCAAGCCAACCACGGAGTCTAATCCGCGCTTTGAACACGGCACGCCCGACGGTTACGAGTTTTTTCTTGAGCTGGGGCCACTCGCAAACGCAGACAAAAAACACTTGAAAGGCCGCGTGAGTTTTTGGAACGAGATGATGGCTCACCCGAATTACGATGAGTTCTGGCGGGCGCGCAGCACGCTGCCACACCTGATAAACATTAAGTCGTCAGTGATGACTGTAGGCGGCTGGTTTGATGCCGAGAATCTTTACGGTGCCCTTAATACCTATAGAAGCATCGAACGCTTAAATCCTGGTGCACGAAACATTCTGGTCATGGGGCCGTGGTATCACGGTGGCTGGTCACGTTCTGAGGGTGATTTTCTTGGCGACATTCGTTTTGGTTCCGCGACTTCAGTCTATTACCGCGAAAACATCGAGTTACCTTTCTTCAACTGCCTCTTGAAAGATATTTGCAGCCGCCAGTTGCCCGAGGCCTTTGTCTTCGAGACGGGTTCCAATACCTGGCGAACGTATGACCAGTGGCCGCCGCCTAACACCGAACAGCGACATCTTTATCTCACAGCGGACGGGCAGCTGTCTTTCGATCCGGCCGCTAAGAATTCCAGCAAACTATTCGACGAATACATAAGCGATCCTGCTCATCCGGTTCCTTTCATTAACAACATCGCCATAGGCATGACCCGCGAATACATGATTGCCGATCAGCGCTTTGCCACCAGGCGTGGAGACGTGCTGGTGTATGAAACCGCGCCGTTGTCGGAAGCCATCACGGCAGCCGGACCGATTAAGGCGACCATCTACGCTTCTACCAGTGGAACGGACTCCGATTTTATTGTGAAGCTAATCGATGTCTTTCCCAACGACACAGCCGACCCGGATCCCAATCCAACGGGCGTCAAAATGGGAGGCTATCAAATGCTTGTGCGGGGCGAACCGATGCGAGCGAGGTTTAGAAACAGTTTTTCGAAACCCGAAGCGATGCCTAAGAATAAAGTTACGAAGGTGGAATTCACGCTGCCAGACGTTAATCATTCATTTCTTAAGGGTCACCGGATCATGGTGCAGATTCAGAGCAGTTGGTTTCCGCTCGTCGATCGCAACCCTCAAAAATTCGTCGATATTAATACCGCAGTGGAGTCAGACTTCCAGAAAGCGACCCAACGCGTCTACCGCTCAGCGCGCTACAACTCCCGAGTTACGCTTACCGTGTTGAGGTAACCGACCTCAAATTGTTCAACTCCCTGGAGTGCGCCGACCTGTCGGCGCTTTGGCCATTCGTAGCATTCAGTCAACGATGTGGGTCGCAGAATTCAGAACCGGGAGCGGTAGCGACCGGCGTTCATGATGCGATACATGCTTTGATGATTAAGCCACATAATGAGATTCATTCTCCGATGTTGAATCACTTGAAACTGAATGCCGGTCGCTATCGCTCCCGGATCTGTATTTGCCGACCCAATGTACAGGCGTCCGGCGGCGTCTGGCCAAAGCGGCGACAGGTCGCCGCACTCCAAAGAGTTGAATCGTTCCACAGTTGTACTTACATTTTCCCCTACTAGTGAGAAAAGATCTTGCGGTCGCGCTCGAGCTGAGACTCAGGCACATAGAAGCGCGCGAACCAGGGCCGTGACTTGCCGCTGATCGCTATTGGCTTCTGCAACTTCATTTTCTCAGGCGCCTTGTTCTTCTCAAAGGCGTCCTTCATGGCTGAGCGAAAATGAAGATGGTCAAAAGTACGGATAGCTTCGATGGCATAGCCGATGGCGATCTTTGAATCCTCGATCATGATCAGGTGATCGCCGTTACCCTTCTCGCCACTAGGCGACAGGTTACACGATCCGGTGAACACCTTCGCCGTCGGCAAGTTAAAGTCTGTCACCACAAACTTGTGGTGCACGTTAATGCCCTTCCCGCCGCCCCATTCGGTCTTGAAAGGTTCTGGGGCGTGATCGGCGAGATAGTTAAAATCGACTAAACCAACGGAACCATCCGGCTTCCGCACTTCCAAACCACCAGTCTTATCAACCAGGCCATAGCTGAATACCGGCCTCGTCATCAGGCGATCGAGTGCTTCTTTCGTTGGTCCGGAGGTGATCTGGTTCAGAAACGCGACCGCGTACAGGACGGAAGTATTGGCCTGGTCTATCGCCCCGCGAACTGGATTCAGCGAAAGATCAGGCGACTTATGAGGTGAAAAGCAAAAGTGGACCGCCGGCTTTCCCGGCGTTTCAATCAGATGCCACTTCGAGGCCAGCTGATCGGATTTGAAACCCGTTGGATTAACAAACGCGGCGTCGAAAACTTTTCCGAAAAGTTCAGCGACTCGAGCATCGTGGAAAACCAACATGTTATTGGCCTGTATATAGATGCCGCGGAAACTGAAGTTTGTCGAGCCACCCAGCACCTTGAATGGCACGCCGTTTCGGCGAGCAATGAATACTTTGTGGTGTTGCAGATTATGAAAGTGCGTGCGCTTCACGTTTTGCGCGCCGGCAGAGGCGATTAATTTCGCCGCAGCCTGTGTCTCCGCACTATGAACGCTTCCGTGGCCGCTAACTACGCCGTTTTCGACTTTAGACGAATCATCGATGATGGCCCTTAGCCGCGGGCCAAACTGCTCCAGCTTTGCTACCAAGTCGGGCTCGTTCAGGTCGTAAGCAAAAGCATCAATGGTGACTTTGTTATCAGCGACCACTTCGTCCAAAAACCCGAATAGCAGATCGTGGGCCTCGAATCCCAGCCACTTGTAGATGTCGCCCTGCATCTTTTGAAACTTGAGCCCATCATCGGCCCTTGATGGAATAATCTTGCGTCCAATCTCGTCCATATCGGCATCATCAGGAAACCGGTCGCGAAACGCCTGTGAAGACGCAAAGTTGCGCGTGAAGCCGATGTCGAGAAAATTATGGTAGGTCACCGGATCGAGCGAAATCTTTAGTTGGATACTTGTGCCCTTTTTGAGCACGTTGTCCTGGGGCATGTGTAACTTGGTAGCGCGATAGGTATATTTGCCGGGCTGCGGATCGCGCGGAAAATGCACCCAACGAAACTTCTGAAACGGCGCCTCCGTTGAGGGAAACTGCCGGTCACCGGTCACGGCAACTCCCACCGGTTGGTCGTAAGAGAAGGCGATGCGGTTCAACAGTGGCTCGAAGGCCGAGCCCCCTGGCTTTTTGCATTCGATCGAGAAACCGACGAAATCCGGTTCCGGTTGGTCCACATCAAATCCGAGTAAGCAGGTTCGCTCGCCTCTCCAGAGTTTCATGGTGAACCCTTGTTTTGTTTTGCTGTTTTCAAAGTCTGACATGGAGGATCCTTTCATGGCGGGCCGTCGCCATCGTGAGTACTACAGAAATGTGAGTTTCGAGCTACAGTTTGTTACGACTGGCTTCGGAGGATAAAAGTCGAGCTCAAGGCACCGCGAGGAATAAGAACTTTATCATCAAGCCCAAGGGATCAAAAAGTTAAAGCCGTCAGACCCAGGGGTTTGTGACCTTGGACCTTGGACTTTGGACTTCGATATTCAGCCAAGCCACTGAAGGACTTCCTCGTCGCTGCCGGACCGATCTCCCCCGACAACGTGGATGAAGTACTCCTCGAGCGAAACCGGGCCTTGCGAGCGTCCATCTTCTTCCAGCCGAATCCCTTGCCTTAATTCATCGAGCGAACCTGCCGCCAGGAGCTTGCCTTGAGAAATGATGGCAATATCGCTGCAGAGCCTCTCAACAATCTCAAGCACATGAGACGTCAGGAAGACCGTCAGCCCCCGGGCGGTAAGCCGCGACAACAGATCCTTCAATGTGCGCGACGCGATAGCATCGACTCCCTCAAATGGTTCGTCAAGGAAGAGGATTTCCGGGCGATGAATGAGGGCACACGCGAGGGACAGTTTCTTCTTCATCCCGTGTGAATATTGAACAATAAGCTTTTTCGGATCGTCCTGAAGCTCCATCACATCGAGCAGCTCGGGCGCGCGCTCAGCTATGTCGGTTTTATCGAGCCCGTACATTCGACCGGTGAAAGCGAGCATCTCGGCGCCGGTGAGTCGCTCAAAGAGGTTCAGGTCCTCAGGCACTACTCCGATCCGCCGTTTCACTTCCAGCGGCTCGGTTTCGATATCGCGTCCGAGCACACGAATACTGCCGCTGGTTGGGCCCAGCAGACCTGTCAGCATCTTGATGGTGGTTGATTTGCCGGCGCCGTTGGGACCAAGGAAACCGAAAAAACTTCCACGCCTAACGGTGAGATTGAGGTTGTCTACCGCGACGAAGTTCTGAAAACGGCGAACGAGATTGAAAGTTTCAACCGCTAGCGCGGGTTCAGCCGACCCAGGTGCTCGCTCTTGCATACTCGATCTTGTACGCAATGTGATGGGAACACGTCAAGAAGGTGATGTCCCTGATTTCAAAATTGTGACGAGCACCTGCACTGGAAGTGTGAACGTCTCGCCGGGCTCCCAGTATCCGGTTCTTCAACTGACGCGATGGTGAATAAGTTTGAACGGACTCAGATTCCGTTTCCATTTTTGAATGGCTCGCGCAAACCCTTCTTCGCGGCATCATGAGCGGAGTATATGTCCGGCCGCGTCAACACCTCGCGATATTGCGAGAGTGCGTCGTTGCGTTTCCCTGCCAGATCAAAGGCGCGGGCGGCGTAGAGGTGAGCCATGGTCACCAATGCCGGATCGGCCCGCTCAACTTTCGTCGTCGCCAAAAACTCTTTGGCGGCGCGGTCGCCCTCGCCTGCGGTCAGCAACACCTCGCCGTATTTAAAGTGAATCAGATCGAGCACACGGGAAACGGTGTCACGCAGAGAACGATCTCGCAGAACTTCCTCGAAGATAGCAAATGCTTCCTGCTCGGCCTTTGCAGCAGCGTCGAGGTTTTTCGCATTTCGTTCGACCTCCGCCTGAGCAACAAGTGCACTCGCCGCCTCCAACTTGAAGAGGTAGTTTCGCGGATACTTGACCGAAAGGTCACGCGCATGTCCCAGGACCTCTTTGAAACGCTTTTCGCGTGTATACAGGATGATCAAAAGTGTCTTGGCATCGTCGCGCGCCCACTTACCCTCCCTGGCGGTTTGTTCGAGCAGAGCCAGGCCGCGCTTCTTCGAACCGCGAAAGCCGGTTACGCCGGCCACAATCTTGATCGGCAATGGTAAAGAGCCCACCACGTATTCATAGAGACCAACCGTCACGGTCGCGTCAATGAATGTCGGATCGAGTTTCAGCACTTCGCGGTGGTGGTCAACCGCGTCATTCCCATCACGCAGCGCGGCAAAGTGGCGGCGCTCGACTGCTTCCTCAAATGATGCTTTCAGTCCTTCGGTGGCGCCGAGCCAGTAGAGCGCCTCGATGTCTTTAGGGCTTTGCTTCAACTTCAGCTCAGAACGCCGCTTGGCCTCGCGCGTCAGACTGCGAAACTCGTCAACGATCTTTGGATCCACTTTATCATCGCCGCTGGAGTAGAACGTTTCCGAGCTGTAAAGAGACGACTGCAATCTACGCGACTCATAGAGTGTTTTTATCCAAACTCGTGCGGCGAGCAGTTGCGGTCCGGCAGGATGAGTCGGATACAGTCGAGCAATTTCCTTAAAATCTTTTAGCGCCCGGTCGTAATCGAGGTTGAAAAGCGCCTCAACTCCGCTGCGACGAAGTGATTCCAACTGGGCCGCCTCGCCTTTGATTGCATTACTGGTTGAAGGTTGTTGCGCGACTGCGGCAACAACTCCGGACAACAATAGAATTACGCTAGCTAAAGCAAAGTTTTTCAAAGCCATATCCCCTATTTCATAATTTCCGGCCCGGGCGTCGCTATTCTTCACACCCGTGCCACTTACAGAACACGACCAGAGCCAGGAAAGCGATCCCTATTCCAATTGCGACCTTTACGCCTGTTGAAAGGTTGTTACCCTTTACTTTTCGAACTTGTAGGTATTGGACCGCCGTCGCGACGCCGCTGGCAGAGTCAACCACCACAAACTGTGTTTCGTCAGCGTCGCGAATAAAACCTTTCAGCCGCGTTTTGTCTTGCAGTTTCACTTCAACGCGCGCTTCTGGACCGGTGCCGAGTTTAAATATCTGCGGTTTTACGCGTTCCGCAGATTTGATTTGATCTTCAGGTTTAGTACCCGCCGGAACAGATCCCACGCAAATAAAGTTTAGCAACAGAGCGCCAATCAGAGATATTGCAAGCCGCTGCATCGTCATCCTTTCATTAGCGCCAAGGCTCGCGCGTCAGGCAAGAGCCTCCAAATACTTCACGCCTGCTCCGGTGTTAAATAAGACAACCGTTTCCTCGTTCCTAACTTCACCCCGTTCAATTAACTTCTTCAGCGCCGGCAAGCAGGCCGCGCCTTCAGGGGCACAGAACAAGCCCTCGGCGGTGCCAATCTCACGTGTGGCGCCAATCAACTCTTCGTCAGTCACCGCTACTGCGGTTCCGCCTGATTCTCGCAATGCATCCAAAATCAAGAAGTCGCCGATTGCTTTTGGCACGCGAAGACCCGACGCCACCGTCGCGGCGTCAGCAAATTCATCGGCAAATCGTTTATTTTCCTCAAAGGCGCGCACGATGGGAGCACAGCCGCTTGCCTGGACCGTCACCATCCGTGGCCGCTTCGGTCCAATCCAGCCCAACTGCTCCATCTCATCGAAAGCTTTCCACATTCCGATCAATCCGGTGCCCCCGCCCGTCGGGTAAACTATGACGTCAGGCAGTTCCCAGTTGAATTGTTCGGCGAGCTCATACCCGAGTGTTTTCTTTCCTTCGACCCGATAAGGTTCCTTTAGCGTTGACACATCAAACCAGCCCTCGGCATCTTTTCGCCGCGCGACTTCCGCTCCACAATCGGTGATTAGTCCCGGCATTAGAGTAACGTTGGCGCCTGTCTGTTCACACTCGATGACATTTGCGCGGGGAGTGTCATCAGGCATGAAGATATGGCACTCGAGCCCAGCTCGCGCGGCGTATGCCGCGAGTGCTCCCGCGGCGTTTCCAGCCGACGGGACAGCGAGCTTCGTCGCCCCAAGCTCATTTGCCATCGACACCGCCGCCGACATTCCGCGAGCTTTGAAGCTCTGCGTGGGGTTCTGCGATTCATCCTTGATGTAAAGCTTGTCGAATCCAATTTGTTTTCCTAGTCGCGTCGCCCGGAGCAGTGGTGTCCACCCTTCCCCCAGCGAAGTAAGATTCTCTTCTCTCTCAACCGGCAAAACTTCTCGATAGCGCCAAAGATCCGCTCGCCGCCCCGCTAACGACTCTCTTGTCAACGTGCGCGCAGCACGGCTCAGGTCGTACCGAACAAGCAATGGCTTACCACATTCGCGGCAGAGGTTGAGCAACCGTCGTGCCTCGTGGTTAAGATGACAAAGGGCGCACTCGAGATGCGTAACATTCATGGTTTCAGGCCTTTCGCAAGAAATTTGAACGCATGTACCCGGCGATATAAACGAATTTTGCCGGGCTTAACCAGCAGTTGGAGTGATCATGTTGCACCAAAGTAGTGGTAAGCGCGAGGGGTGATGCGAGTGACAAATCGAAGGCGACAAAGTATCTTGTCACTTACCCCAGGTGAGGATTCCTTCAATAGTCCACGCAGATAAGTAGAGGGAGAGATATGCCAAATCGCACGGCGGTACTGCAAACGAACAAGGGCACCATTAGATTTGAGCTCCTGGAATCCGATGCGCCCAAGACAACAGAGAATTTTATTACGCTCGCGGAACGCAACTACTACAACGGCGTTATCTTCCACCGGGTGATCAAGGGATTCATGATTCAGGGAGGGGACCCAACCGGTTCTGGACGTGGAGGCGAATCTGCGTGGGGCGGACGTTTCAACGACGAGATCGACAGCACTTCAGCGCTCTATCAACGTGGCTACAAGAAAGGCACGGTGGCGATGGCCAACGCGGGCCCCAACACTAACGGTTCGCAATTTTTCATCATGCACGCCGATTATCCGCTTCCGCCGAGTTACACGATCTTTGGACGCGTTACCGATGGCCTCGACGTGGTCGACTCGATTGCGACTACGGACACCGATCGCAACGACAGACCGACGTCGGAAGTGAAGATAGAACAGGTGACTGTCGAAGGCTCGTTAGCTGAAGAGGCTTAGACTCGGGCCACAATCGTTCGGCGTTTCGTGTATTCGTCGACTAGGTTTGTTCCGGCTCCTGCAAATGCCTAATACCAGCAGTACCGCGAATCTCTTCGAGTACGAACTTCTTCGCGACGCGGATAGCCTCCCCTAGCTCCAAGCCGTTGCCTAAAGCCGCAGCGATCGCTGACGACAGGAGGCACCCCGATCCATGTAGGTCGACGTTGGCTACACGCTTTTCGTGAAAGACCCTAACCGCCCCTTCATTGTCCAACACATCCACCGCATCATCCTGCTCCCTGGTTCCGCGATCTAATGGCTGCTCGCGACCACTAGTCTCCTGATTCAGGTGGCCTCCTTTAATCAAGACAGACCGTGCGCCGAGCTCGCGTATCCTCCTGGCAGCAACCTGCATGTGCTGTTCGGAAGCGATCTTCATCCCCGTCAGTCGCTCAGCCTCTGGAAGGTTGGGCGTTATCAGGCGGGCGATTGGGAATAACTCCTTCACGAGAACGGCGACTGCCTCGTCTTCCATAAGCCTATGCCCGGAGCTCGAAACCATCACAGGATCTATCACTGGGGCCGGCAAGCTGCCCTTACTTCCAAGCAGATCTGCGACCGTCCTGATAATGTCCGAGGTAGGCAGCATTCCAGTCTTGATGCACGCGATCTCGCTATCCGCGAGCAACGGCA
Organism: Pyrinomonadaceae bacterium; assembly: GCA_963728625.1. Lineage (GTDB taxonomy): Bacteria > Acidobacteriota > Blastocatellia > Pyrinomonadales > Pyrinomonadaceae > PSRF01. Next base: position 31,401 of record CAVSKU010000007.1, on the reverse strand, counting down.
TTAACTGCTGACGCACCGATTCGGCGGTCTCATGTCGTACTCCAAAAACTCGTTCGCGGTTTTGAAAAGTGATTGAGGTAACCGCGGCTGCGGCTGTGAAACCGAAAGCGGCGAACGTTCTAACATCGGCAAGAACGCCTGCGCCTCCCGATGGGTCGAAGCCAGCGATCGTCAAAGCCAAGCGCGGTGATTCATTCATAAAATCAGCTTTGCCTTAAAAGTCAGGATCAGTCCGACGCGTAGCGTCGCCGAGGTCTGATCCTGACTTTTGCGGCAAAGCTCCTAAAATCCATCATTGGCCTTCAAGCGACCTTTGCAAACGTTTCTCGGATCATTCGCACCAGGTGACTTAACTTCAGCGGATCTTCAAACATGCCAATCGCAGCAACTCCCTGCGAGCCAGCACGAGAACATTGAGCTACGTTGTCAAAATTGACTCCGCCCAGGGCCAGGACCGGAAACGGCCCCAGCGCGGAGGCTATGTGGTTCAGTTCAGCCACTCCTTTTGGCTTTCCATATTCAGTCTTCGACGCGGTTTCAAACACTGGGCCGAACACGATGAAATCGGCGCCGCCACTTTGAGCGTCGCGTGCTTCCTGCAGGGAATGCGTGGAAACGCCAATTAGAAGATCTGGCCCAAAGGCGTGACGAACAACTTCCGGCTTCAATGACGACGTCGTCAGGTGCACACCGTCAGCGCCGGCGGCAACCGCAATGTCGGCCCGATCGTTAATCAGGAGTTTCGTGTTGGTGTCGCGCGTGATAGCAGCACACTGGCAGGAAAGCTCGTAGAGGACGCTGGCCCTCAGGCTCTTTTCCCTTATTTGTACCAGATCAATCCGTGCCGCGACTGCCGACTTTACCAGCGACGTGACGTTCAGGAACTCTGCGGTTGTGGGTGTGGTGAGCGCGCTCGTTTTACCGCTGGTGATCAGATAAATCATTGGCCTTGGCGGACTGAGCGGCATCGCTTTTTGGACGGATATCGTTGACGGTGCTGTCCTGAAGTTTATGCACAGTTTGCTTGAAATGGAATATTTCCCAGAAGGCGATTCCGATGTTCAAGAGACCTACGCCAGTAACCGCCCCGCGCATCCATCCAGAGGCCACCACCGTCTGCAAGCCGTATAAGCCGGTCTTTCGCGCTGCGTACAAAAGAAAATAATTGTTGCCCCAGTCGCTCAGTCCAAGTGTCCCCTGCGGAATCCACGGCAAAAGTGTTAACACGATGCCTATTTCAAAACACAGGATGATATAGAAAATGACACTTAACTTAGCCGACATGAATACAACAATAGATCACTGTGGATCGTTTGGTCTAACCGCTGTCATGGCCTTCCGCTGGGCCACGAGCTGGCCGGCACACTACGACCGATAAACTACCTGACCTTCTTCTTCTTTTTCGAATTCGACTGACGCGCCTGCAGATCATGAAGCCGGTCGGCAATATCTCGATAGCCGACGTCAACACCATACACTTCTGTGAATGCTCCGATCGCGCGCGTAGTGTCACCCATCTGTTCGTACGCAGAGCCTAATTCATACTGGAGCGCCTTGTACTCCTCCGGTGTACGACCGGGAGTCTCCAGGCCTTTCTTAAACCAAAGAACGGCCGCTCGAGGCATCGCTTTCTGCGAGAAACAGTGGCCCAGCATGTTGCAACATTGGAAGTATCGGGCCGTCCCATCTGCGGGAGCGGTTAACGCGGCAGCAGTTTGGAACTCGCGAATGGCTTCATCCAGGAGGTCCATCTCCTTGTACGCCGTCGCCATGTTGTAGTGAGTCTCAAAGTCTTCATTTGTCGAAGCATGTTCGCCTTCCGCTTCGACTCTAAACTCTTCGAAGATCTCTGCGAGGCCCGAATCGATTCCAGTGACAACAGCAGAATGTTCGACTGGCGCGGCGGCGGAAACGACTGGCTGTTCGATTTCAGTAACTGAAACTTCACCACCCGCAACGCCGTAGGAAGTTTCACTAACCACGGATTCATTGCCAAGCTCAAAACTTTCTACTACCGGAGTGTTTTGGCTGCCTGAGGCGAGCCGTTGCTTGCGCAGATCAATTTCGGCATGGTGACCAAACTGACGTTCAAGCAGTTGCAGCGTGTCCTGGGCGATGTCTGTGTAGCCTTGCGAGATATAGAAGTCTACGCTTTCAAGCTCCTGGTGAATTCGAGACTCGCCAACGCCGTGCACTGCTTCCTGCTGGGGCGCGTGATCAAGCGATTCAGGCGTCAGACTAAACTCGTGTACATCGCCATCGGCCGTTACTTCCTGATTGATTGCCGCGTCGAGTGTCTCAATTGAGTCAACTTCGATTTCGTTTAAATCGGCAAACGAAGCGCTGTTATCAGTGAATCTTTCCTCGGCTACAGAGTTCCACTCAAACTCCGCTGCAGGCGCGGCTTCAACTTCCGAAGTCACGCTCTGCTCTTCAACGAGCGCAAAACTCTCAAAAGAAGGGACTGCAGATAGGGCCGGCTCTTCGCTGAGCTGCGTCACGTCCGCTACTTCTTCCAACGAGCCACCAAGTTCCTCCAGGCGCTCGACAAACTTCCGCTCGTCGGGAGCGAGTCGCACAAGCTGAGTTAATGCATACCGCTCATCATCTACCAGGCCTGCAGTTTCGGCAGACTCAGCCAAGTGTTCTAACGCGGTGCGCAATTTTTCACTGTCTCGTTGCCACCAGTGAATTCGTGCCAACAACCGCAGCCCGGCGACGTTTTCCGGAGCGCGTTCGAGAAGTTCATTCACGAGTTCGAGTAGATCATTTTCTTCACGACCTGCCAGCATCGGCTCAATAATCATTCCCAGAATACGAGCCGCGTCATCCGTATCGCCCTGTTTTAGGTAGGCTCTGGCAACCTCGATATAGCGGCGATGATTCGAAGCGTCCAGAGCCATGAGCCGCTCGGTTGCACGCTCAGCACCCGCCGCGTCATCGGCTTCAATGGAAGTTTGGGCCAGCAGATCGAGCAGTTCCGGGTCTTCTGGTGCGTCTAGCAGCAGTTTCTCCAGCAGCACTGCGGCGTCATCGGCTGTTCCCAGTCGCCCATGCACTGAGACCAGGCCTCTTAAGACGCGTTTGTCATCAGGCCGTAGCTCAAATGCTTTTGATAGCGTATCGAGCGATTCCTCCAGCTCGCCTCGTTCAAGTTGTCGCAGGCCCGCCTCGCTGTAAGCTTTGGCAGCCTCGACCTCCATCCCTTCCTTAAGGTAACCCTCAGCGAGTTTTTTCCGGATGTCGGTATTTTGAGTGTCAAGATCTGCAATCTTATGGAGAATCTCAAGCGCTTCCCTGGTCCGGCCGGCACGAGTATTGGCGTCAGCAACAATCAGGTACTGCGCCCGCGCATCTACTACTAATCCCTGTGCGCTGTAGAGGTCGGCAAGCTTAAATGCCGTTTCAGGATCATTAGGCTTTAGCTTCTCGATCTTCTTGTACATCGCGATGGCCTTTAGCCTGAATTCCTGTTCGCGATAGTGTTCTGCTATCCGGGAGAAGCACGAGACCGCTTCATCCTTTTCGCCCGCGCGCGCAAGCAGATCTCCCAACATGTTGAGAGTGGTGAGATCGGCGGGATCATGCTTGATGATCTGACGATACTCTTTTATGGCAGCGGTGATCTTTCCCTGCGAGAGGAATTTTTCAGCGGCTTTCAGGACCTTGGCTTTTTCGAAAACCATTAGGGGTATTATGTATCACCGAATATGGGAGCGGAGTCAAACGTAGCGGCGGGTAAGAAAACAAGCCGGAGGGAGCAATCCATTTGTATGTGTTACTTCTTCCCTGGATGAAGAAGACGAAAGCTACGCTAACATGCGTAAAATATGGCTGTCAACGCTATTGATTTTCGAGTTCGACGACCAAATTGAGCGGTAGCACTCTTGTTTTGGCCAGCACTCATGCGTGGCTTCACGATTCGGGCAGAAGGTCTGAGAAACTAGGCAACCCCTTTTGCTCTCCGAGCGTCTGAGTGCGTTCGATTGAGGATGGCTTTCTGTTAAACAGTCTCTCCCAGAAGGAGACTTTCAGAAAGCGATTCTTGACCAGGGGTGGCGAAAAGTTCTTTCTTCTCTCCAACCTCATATTAACCAGCCCAAACAATTTGTTTTCACTAACGACTGGTATTCATCGTCGTTCGAAACCCGTCCGCCTGGGGTTCAGTCTTAGAGATGTGTCTAAGCTTAGCCCGCTGAATAAAAAGATTGAAGAGAAGGAAAAAAGAGATGGCAATGAAACGACTATTTAGATCGCGAGCACGCCGCCAAGGATTGTCTCAGATACCGCTGCCACTGATCACTTTGGCCTTGATCGTGACTCTGGCAATGAGCACGCATGCCTTTCGAGACAAACAGCCTGTCAGCGCCGAACCCGCCAGGGCCGCGGTCACAACTGAGCCGATGAAGGAATCAGCTCAGGCACGAGATCAGACAGTTGCCCAGAGAGCTGGGACTCGTGAGATGGTGCGCTTTGCTCTCTACGATGTCGGCATATATCCACGCGAAGCACGGGTAGGCAAGGGCACCGTGGTTATTTCGCTTGTGGATTACACCGGCGGGAGTTCGGGGCTCGCGTTAGAGCGACAGGCCGCAGAAGCCAATGAACGAGTAGGGGTGGCCTTGCGCGAAGGAGCAACTTGGCGCGGACGCCAGCAGTTCGATCTTACTCCGGGTACCTACCGCATTTATGACGTGAGTCGTCCGGAAAACCGCGCCACACTTATTGTCGAGCCTCTAACCGAATAACAAGACCTTGTCTGGTTGAGCCAACGTCATGATGAAATTAACTAACGTTTGTTTATGTTTGAGCCACAATCGGTTTGTTGCATTTTTAATAATCTTTCTCTGTCTATCAATCGGGGCACGAGCGCAGAATGAGTCGAGCCAGTACGACCGGGGCACGCCGCCACAGCATGCTGCTGGAATTTCGTCGGTTGGCAGTTACATTTCAACTGACTTAGGAACCATCAATCTAACAAACGGCTCCCTAAACTTCAGCATACCGCTGGGACAGGTAGGAGGCCGTGGTTTTTCGCTGCCAATCAATCTCAATTACAGCAGCAAGGTTTGGTCAGCAAACACCGGTACCGAGATCGTCAATGATCCCACCTACCGTACCTACAAGGCTTCAATAGCCGTTTATGACAGCTCCGAAGGCGGGCCGGATATCTACCAGCGGGTGGCGCCGGGCTGGACGCTGGGTGCAGCGCCAATGCTGCGGGTCCGGGGCGTAGGAATTAACTCTGTCAATAACCCAAACGGGTGTAATGAGTACATAAGCGCGCTAACCAAGCTCACTGTAATGCTGCCGGACAAGGGCGAGATCGAACTGCGCGACGATGCGACGGATGGTTCGCCGCTAGCGGCGTCACAGGTGGGACCCAACAACTGTCGCTGGATGGACGGCAATCGCGGGCAGCGCTGGCACGCGACGGACGGCTCGGGAATTATTTTTATCAGCGATGAGACAAACGGCGTAGTCAATGGAAACCTGAATGGCTGGCTCATCACGGCGGACGGCATGCGCTACGGTTTCAAAGACACAATCACCATGCCTGCCGGCTCGGTGCACCTCAATGAGTTTGCGCGGGCTGAATCCATTACCGACCGCAATGGGAATATCATCCAGATTGACTACTCGGCAAATCCGCTCAAGGTTACGTACAAAGATCAACTTGAGCGGACCACAACAATCGAATACGGCGTAACTGGATCCGAATGGGCTGTAATAGTCAGTGTCAAGGGATATGCCGGAGCAAGCCGGCAGTACAAGGTGAAAACGGGCGTCATGAACGCGAACTATCGCGCCGGAATCAGTCCCACGCTGCCGGTCTATAACGGTTGGGTGGTAGGAATGGGAGGCGAAGAGGCCTGTGGCTCTACTCCTTCGGCAGGCACGAACCTTTTCGCGAGTTGGTGCGGCGGCGCTGAGCGCATCGATAACCGCCCGGTGCTGACTCAGGTGGTGTTGCCCGATGACCGGCTAATCCAGTTTCGATACAACGAATACGGCGAGGTGGCTGAAGTTGAGATGCCTACCGGTGGCAGAGTGCAATATGACTACGCCTATGACGCCAACGACGGGCTGCCCAGCGGCAACTCCGCCGGTTTTGAGGTAATTGGTCCTCCAGGCAACGTCGCCTCCATCGACCGCGCAGTGGTGGCGCGCCGAACTTATCCCGACGGTCAGACCACTGGAGCGGCTGAAGCTTATTGGAGCTACGACTACAGCGCGACAAAGGGAACAAACGGCGCCGCCAGCAATGGCGTCACGGAAGTCACAACGCGCGCCTCGGACAACTCAACTGTACTACTGCGGCAGAAGCATTACTTCCTCGATGCGGCGCGCTTCGTGAATGCAACTTCGGGCGGCACCGGTTACTCGCTTTGGTCAACCGGTTTGGAGCGTCGTACGGAGACACTGAATGCGGCAGGCTCAAGTGTAATCTCGACCGGCGAGCAGGACTGGTCGCAGCGGGCGGCCGTCAACTGGACTACAGGCTACACCCAGGAGCAACCGGCGAATGACAACCGGGTGAACGAATCGCGCAAGATTCTGGAAACGGGCCAGACGGCGCGCACCACAATGCTCTATGACCAGTTTAATAATCCTACTGAGACCAGCGAGTTTGACTTTGACAACAGTTTGAAGCGCCGCACGGTTACCAGCTTTTCCAGCACCAATCCGGTGAATGGCGTCAACTATGTTGATGACTCCATTCGTCTGCTGCGATTGCCGCTACAGCAGTCTATTTATAATGGCGCAGGCGTGGAACAAGCTCGCACCATAACCGAATATGACATTTACACTGCCGACGGCAACCATGCTCTGATGCAGAGTTATTCGCACCCCAGTGGCGTCAGCGGGCACGACACCGCGAACTACGGGACCCTCCGAACAGCGCGTGGAAATGCCACCAGCATGGGGTCTTGGATCAAGTCGAGTAACACTTATCTTTACACCTATCCCCGCTACGACATGCTCGGGAACGTCGTCTCGCTGAAGGATGCACGCGGGAACGTCAGTGATATCAGCTTTGAGGATGACTTTGGCGTTGGCAGCAACCCCGGCAGCCTAACATATACTCCGGCCAAGCCAACCTACGCTCTCCCTACACTGATTACGAGTCCGGATGCCGGCAATGGGTCCGGACGTCACACCGCGCGCAGCCAGTACGACTTTGACACCGGCCTCTTGACCGGCTTCAAGGATCGCAACGGCATCATCACCCAGACTATCTACGAGGAGGGTAAGTTTAACCGCCCAGTTGAGGTGAAGTCGGCACTGGGAATCTCGGGGTTGGAGAACCATTCAAAGATTTATTACGCGCCGGCAACTGCTTATGGAATCACCCTGATCAATAATGACGTGCTAACGGTAAAGGACCAGAATACCGTCGGCGATCATGCTCTACGCTCCTGGACGCGTACCGATGGTTTCGGACGCACGGTTGAGAGCTGGACGCGCGATCCACAGGGCGACGTTACGGTCGCGACTAACTACGATGGACTGGGCCGGGGAAAGCAAACCAGCAATCCGTTTCGGCCTTCGCTGGGTGAAAGCGCCGCCTACACCACAACCGCATACGATCTGGCGGGCCGCGTGATTTCAGTGACAACGCCGGACAATGCTGCGGTCACGAGCAGCTACAACGGCAATCAGGTTACGGTGACGGACCAAGCCGGCAAAGTCAGACGCAGCCTCACCGGTGCACTGGGGAGACTCAGCCGTGTTGATGAACCTGATGCAAGTGGCAATCTGGGGGCTGTTACGTCGCCTAATCAGCCAACGAGTTACAGCTACGACGTGCTGGACAACCTGATTACGGTCTCGCAAGGCAGCCAACAGCGCTTCTTCATGTACGATTCACTCAAGCGACTAATCCGTGCCAGGAACCCCGAGCAGGAAACAAATAGCAGTTTGACACTGACAGATCCGCAGACCGGTAACAGTGAGTGGTCGATGAGTTACACCTACGACAATAACGGCAACCTGCTGACGAGGACCGACGCTCGCGGAGTCGTTTCAACCTACGCTTACGATGCCCTCAATCGCAATACGAGCGTTAACTACACAAACGATCCGGCAGCGACACCCACCGTCAATCGTTACTACGACGGCTGGAGAGACGGCACGAATAACAATATCCCGAACAGCAAAGGGCGGCTGTGGCAGACTGAGACAACAGGCGCCAGTGGCTCGCGTACAACGACAAACAGCTTTGATGCTTTAGGCCGGCCGCTGAGCATGAGCCAGCAGTTTCGTTCTGGCGGCGTGTTTGGACAAGCCTTTACTACCGGGCGAGCTTACAATTTGGCGAGCAGCCTAACTGGGCAGACCTACCCTTCAGGACATACCATTGCCTATGGCTATAACTACGCGGGCCAAACGAGCAGTTTCACCGGCAACCTGGGCGATGGAGTCAACCGCACTTACGCGAGCGGCATCCTTTATGCAGCCCTCGGCGGCATGACCAAAGAGCAGTTTGGCACTGACAGTGCCGTTTATCACAAGCGAAAGTACAACATTCGCGGGCAGCTTTATGATGTGCGCGCTTCAAATGTGAACGACGACATGGGTGGCGAGCTGGGTGCCCTGGTCAATCACTACAGCAATGTTTGGGTTCATGGGGGCAGCGGCGCGGACAACAACGGCAACGTGCTGATGAGTCAGACGATTATCAATAGCTACATGATGGAAGATCGTTACAGCTATGACTTTCTAAACAGGCTCACTTCGGTTGAGGAATGGCAGAATGGAGCCACCAAAACCGGAGTGCAAACCTACGATTACGACCGCTATGGCAACCGCACCATCAACGCCGCGCAGACCTCTGGAGTGGGCATAAACAACAAACAGTTCACCGTCAATACGGCCAACAACCGTCTCGGTGTTCCGAGCGGCCAGACGGGCACGATGGCTTATGACGCAGCCGGCAATCTGGTTACTGACACTTACAGCGGCTCGGGCGTGACGCGCGTGTATGATGCCGAGAACCGCATGGCTTCAGAGACGCAGGCGAATAATTTTGTCGCTGGAGCTTATGTCTATAATGCCGACGGTCAACGGGTGAGAAGAACCACGGCGGTCTCCGGTCCTCCGTCCTCGGTCGCGGAAACCTGGCAGGTTTACGGCATGGACGGCGAGCTGCTGGCTGAATATGCCGCCAACGCTGCAGCAACTGCGCCGCAGAAAGAATACGGCTATCGCAATGGAGAGTTGTTGATTACGGCTGAGGCGGGGGCGGTTGCTCCGCCATCAACCCAGAACGTAAGCTGGACGAATATGGTTGGCGTGTCAGCAGCGGGAAACTCCCTGACGCGCACTGCTACCGGCGATAGTTGGGGAACTGCGGGCGCTGCATCCACGCAGCAGATTACTTCCGGCGACGGCTATGTGGAGTTTACCGCTACTGAAACAACCTCCTATCGCATGTTGGGCTTGAGTAATAGCGATGCCAACCAGGGCTACACTGAGATTGACTTCGGACTGCACGTGGCCACCAGCGGCATGCTTTACGTTTATGAATCCGGAACGAGCGTCGTAGCCTCATCTTATACGACTGGAGACGTGCTGCGAGTGGCGGTAGAAGGCGGAGTAGTCAAATATCGCAAGAATGGCACGCTCATCTACACCAGCACGGTAACCCCTACTTATCCACTACTGGCCGATACCTCGCTCTACACCAATGGCTCGACAATTAACAATGCTGTTATCTCAGGCAACCTGAGCGGCGGCAGTTCTGAGGTGAGTGTTAGTTGGGCGAATGTGGTAGGAGTGTCGACGTCAGGAAGTAGCCTCACCAGAACAGCCACCGGAGACAACTGGGGCAATGCCGGAGCTTCTTCAACGCAGACGCTTGCTTCGGGTGATGGTTACGTTGAGTTCACCGCCACGGAAACGACTTCCTACCGCATGTTAGGACTGAGTTATGGTGACGCGAATCAGAACTATGGGGAGATTGATTTTGCCATCTATCCGGCAGCCGGCGGTACGCTTTACGTCTACGAGTCTGGCGCCAGTCTCGTGGCGACGACTTATGCTACCGGAGACAAGCTGCGAATCGCGGTGGAAGGCGGCGTGGTCAAATATCGCAAGAATGGCACGCTCATTTACACTAGCACAGTCGCACCGACATATCCGCTGCTGGTTGACACTTCTCTTTACACAAACGGCAGCACAATTTCGAATGTGGTCATCTCAAACAACTCAGGCGGAGGTTCTCCCGCGGCAAACATCAACTGGCTGATGACGGATCACCTGGGCACGCCGCGCATGATCATCGACAAAACGGGCACCCTCGCAGGAGTGAAGCGGCATGACTATCTTCCGTTCGGTGAGGAACTTTTCGCGGGAGTTGGGGGCAGAACCACAGCGCAGGGATATTCGCAGCCGGACAACATCCGCCAAAAGTTCGCGGGCAGTGAACGCGACAATGAAAGTGGCTTGGACTTCATGCAAGCCCGTTACTACTCCTCAACGCAGGGAAGGTTTACTTCACCAGACCAGCCTTTCATGGATCAAGAGGAAGGAGACCCTCAATCATGGAATCTGTACTCCTATGTGCGAAACAATCCGCTGAACTCTATCGATCCAACCGGCGAGGCACAGTGGAAAGATATCAATGGTGAGTTGCATTGGGTTGGCGACGAGGATGGTGAATACGACGCTGATCTCAAGGCGAGCTGGGTTGCGGATGAGAACAATCCTTTAGGTGGGTACTGGGACTTCGCAGGCGATCAATCTCCAGTTGAAGTTGTCCGCTTTCTCACGCCCATTGAGAGAGTTGCTCGGGATGGGATAGAACCGCCGATGGGTGGAGGTATCCGGTTCGTCACACGACGAGCTGCTCCGGCGATCGGTCGTGGCATTGGCGGCTTATTAAAGCGGGCGTGGAGCAAACTCCGAGGGGTTCCTGCGAAAGAGGCTGCCAAAGGAATAGACGATTTATTCAAGGCAGGGCGCACGCCGAAAGCAAGCGAGATCGCCGAGTGGGCTAAAGAACAGGGCTGGACCGCTAGACAGACTCCTAACGGACCACTGAAGTTTATTGATGAAAATGGAGTAGCGCGTGTAACTATCAAGAAAGGGAGTCCGCGTACCCCCGGAAGTGATTTTCCTCACGTGGAGTTAAGGAATTCGGCTGGCAAAAGAATAGATCCTTCCGGGAATCAGGTGACCAAAAGGGATCCTGTTGGTAATCACACGCCGATACAGTGGGACTGGTAGCAGGAGAACTAAGAATGGAGTGCGTACCTTATCATCAACTGCCGGGGCTTAAGCATGTGTATTTGGAAGACAGCTACGTCTTAAATATTCAGATCAGCCCATCCTCGGTCGAGTTCTCTCTCTTGGTCGTTCTTACCGAGCGCCATCCTTTGTACACTCCTCCTCAACCTGATGAACGATACTGCTATCGCGACGGGCTACTGCGATTTCCAAAGGTGGGACGTCTGGCGTGGTCTGAGAGGCTCATGATCAAGCCAGCCACGGACGCGACCGGAGAGGTAGACTATGGGAACATCGATGAGTTCTATCTAACCGATGGGCACTACTATCTGAGCGGCGATTGGGGAAGGCTAGAAATCGAGTCGTCGCCACCTTCGCTGAAGATTCAAAGTGCTGCTCCGGCAACTTTATGAACCCTGCCAAACTTTATGAAGGCCTAGCCCTGTCTGGTCTGTTCGTACTGCGAGACGTAAGCAGAGCCCCAGTTGACGATGTGCTCCTGCTGGCGGCGGGGGAGCTTTGAGACGCGAATCGAAAACCTCACGCACCTTGCCCCCGGGCCCGTTACTGCGAGCTTGCGCACAGCCACAGCCTCTTCTCCCAGCAACTCAGTCCCGCTCACTTCTAAGGCGGCGGCGATCTTCTGCATCACATCGAGCGTGGGGTTAGGCGAGCGGCGCTCGTAATAATCGATCATCTTCCGGTGGTTTCGAGCAAGTTCTATGCGGGCGGGGCGTTCGGGCAAGCCTTTACTACCGGGCGCGCTTACAATCTTGCCGGAAGCGTAACGTCGCAGACCTACCCGTCCGGACATATAGTTGCTTATGGCTATGACACTGCGGGCCGGACTAACAGTTTCACAGGCAATCTGGGGAACGGAGTCAACCGCACTTATGCAAGCGGCATCCTTTATGCAGCCCTCGGCGGCATGACGAAAGAGCAGTTCGGCACTGACAGTGCCGTTTATCACAAGCGAAAGTACAACATTCGCGGTCAGCTTTATGATGTGCGCGCCTCGAATGTTAACGACGAGATGGGTGGCGAGCTGGGCGCCCTGGTCAACTATTACAGCACCCTCTGGCAGCACGGCGGCAGCGGCCCGGACAATAACGGCAACGTGCTGATGAGTCAAACGATTATCAATAGCTACATGATGGAAGATCGTTACAGCTATGACTCTCTAAACAGGCTCACTTCGGTGGAGGAATGGCAGAATGGCGCCAGTCTAGTAGCCACTACTTACGCCACCGGAGACAAGCTGCGGGTGGCAGTAGAAGGCGGAGTAGTCAAATATCGCAAGAATGGCACGCTCATCTACACCAATACAGTCGCGCCAACTTATCCACTGCTGGTTGACACGTCCCTCTACACAGATGGCTCGACCATTAGTGAGGTAGTACTCTCCGGCATCTGGGGCGGCAGTTCCGGTTCATCCACCGCAAACATCAGTTGGTTGGTCAGCGATCATCTCGGCACGCCGCGGATGATCATCGACAAGTCGGGCACACTCGCTGGAATCAAACGCCACGACTATCTACCGTTTGGTGAAGAGTTGTTCGGCGGGCCGCCGGGTAATCCAGGAGCTGGTGGTCGACTCACGACGCAAGGCTACAGCGGCGACTCCATCCGCCAAAAGTTCACCTCAAAAGAACGGGACATCGAAAGCGGGCTCGACTACTCAATAAATCGTTACTACTCGAACGTCCAAGGGCGGTTCACCAGTGTTGATGAGTTCTGGAAGGATTCGCATCTCGGGGATCCCCAAAGCTGGAATAAATACGCTTACGTTCGTGGTAACCCGTTAGCGCTTGTCGATCCCTCTGGCGAAAAAGCTAAGGTAACCGTTACCGTCGATAAGAAAAACAAGACCGGATCAATCGAAATTGAAGCTAGCTTTGCTATCTATGCCGCGGATGGCCAGGGCGTAACAAACGAGCAATTGAATGACCAAGCGAAATTAATTAAGAATCAAATTGAGTCGACCTACGCTGGCTCATTCACCGCAAAGGATGGAATAACCTACACAGTATCCGCTAGTGCAACCGTTCAAGTGGTTGGGAGTGAAAAAGAGGCAGTAGCGGGAGGTAATATGGGTACATTCGACAATATCGTGGAGATCGGAAGTAAAAACCTTATGGACGCCGGTACCAAACCACCGGGAAGTGAGGGGGCCTCCTACCATCTCCGAAGGGAGAGGTTTGACAGGGTTAAAGCCGAAGTCGGTGTAGATCCCACGAGCAACTTATATGGACATGAGTTTTCTCATCTGCTTGGATCGCGTTCACATCAAAGCAAATTTATAGGGTCCGGTGACGTTTCCTCCAGTGATAACCCCACTCCACTTCAAATAACTAAGGGAGATTTTAGTCACTTGTTTGCCCGACAAATCGGCATTGCTGCTAGAAGGACCAAGCCTACCGTTGAGAGAAGGCAAGCACCAACGGTTGGTCGAAGAAGGATTTACTGGAAATGAAACACTTTGATTCGAAAACAAGGAGCAGCCGAATTCTTGGATCGTTGATATTAATCTTCATCGTCTCACTGATCCAAACTCAGGACGCAGTGGTTATGTCCAAAGACTTAAGCCAATCTCCTTGGCGAAAAATTAAGCTCGAACCCTTTTCCTTTTGCCTCCCGGCCGATATGGTGCAGCAGGAAGGTAAAGGGAGAGATTCCGCGATTTGGATATACTCCAGCAAGAAAATGAACCTCAATATTGATCTTGGGATCTACTCTGCGAGACCTCTAGATTCGAGGGCAGAGCCAGAGTATCAGGAAGAGCATGTTAGAATTGATGGCAAGAGAGCTATTATGGTTTTTTTTCGCAGTGGCCAAGCTAACGGAAAAAAACATCCATATGTAGCCGCAGTCTACTTTTCAAATCTTGGGCCATGGAGAACTAAGCTTTACTTTTTTGCAACCTGCGCCTCGCCCGAGGACCAGAAGATAGCAAGAAAGATTTTTCTTTCGATAGATTTTGGCCGAGAGTTCTCCAAATCGAACATGCGACGACAATCAAGACTGCGGGGAGATTGATTTTGCCATCCATCCGGTTCTTGGCGGCATGCTCTATGTCTATGAGTCAGGCGGCAGTTTGCTAGCGACGCTTACGCCACCGGAGACAAGTCGCGAGTGGCGGTCGAGAGGGGCGTAGTCAAATACCGCAAGAACGGCACGCTCATTTACACCAGCACGGTAAGCCCTACCTATCCGCTGCTGGTAGACACTTCGCTCTACACCAATGGCTCGACCATTAGCGATGTCGTGCTTTCCGGCAACTGGGGTGGCAGTTCCGGTTCATCCAGCGCAAGTATCAATTGGCTGGTCAGCGATCATCTCGGCACGCCGCGAATGATCATCGATAAGTCGGGTGCCTTGGCCAATGTCAAGCGGCATGATTATCTACCATTCGGTGAGGAACTCTTTCCCGGCACAGGGGGAAGGACTACAGTTCAAGGTTATGCAGGTGACAATTTGCGTCAGAAGCTTGCGGGCACCGAGCGCGACAACGAAACCGGCTTGGACTTCATGCAAGCCCGCTACTACAGCAGCACCCACGGAAGATTCAGTTCTACTGATCCGATTGTATTTGCACCTGAGCGCGCTACGGATCCACAGCAAATCAACTTATACGCCTATGGGCGTAATAACCCGTTGCGATTTGCTGACCCAGAAGGGGAGAAAATCATCGAGCCAAGTGGCTTAAGCAAGGAACATCAAGATGAGTACAATAGAAATAAAGCCGCTTTTCTTGCTACTACAGCAGGAGCAGCCTTATGGAAGAAGTACGAAGAGGATACAAGCTTTACGTTAACCATTGCTGTTGGTTCTTCTGGCACATTAAGACCTTCTAATGATGAGTCAGCAATAACTGGCGACCCTGTGTTCGATGGCAAGGGCAACCTGACTGGAGCCACCATAGTGCTAGGTTCCAATATTGAAAGTGGTGCCCCATCTGACGGAAACAGTTATCCTATCTTAAGTTCTCTCGGAGAGGCAGGGAAACTTGCGAGAGCCGTGGGTAAAATCGCGCACGAGTTTGGACACGTTGAAGACTTTCGCGGGAGGGGTGCCAGATTCTATCAAGAACATCAACTTGCAAAGGAGCGACAGCAATTATTCGATCAACTATCTGGCAGAGAATACCGGACGAATAAGAGAGTCTCCGAAATAACTGCCCAGCTAGGACCTAATCTTTCAAGGGACCGAGATGTCCGAGCAGAACGTACGGTTATTCCTGTGTTGCGACAACATTTTGGTAAAAGAATGCCGCGCGCAGTTAAAACAGCGGTTAAAAACTACGAAAAAAGTTACGGGAAAGTGCCATAGCACGAGGAAAGCGGTGAGTTTATGTTGAGGATATTGATGGTTGTGACTTTGTTATGCACGGGGTTGATGATACAGACGGCTGGGCAGGGGGTATGTGTTCCGCCGACGTTAAAAATCGGAGCAATTAGCGGCAGAGTCATCAGGACATACTCGAAGGGGGAAGAGTCTCTTGATGGGGTAACAATCTCAGTGCGTAAATGGAACAGTCAAGGTTCCACAGTTGCCAAAGTGATTACTGATGCAGACGGACGTTTCACTATTCGAACATTAAAGCCCGGAAAGTATGCAGTTGTGGTAGAAAAGTCGCTGTACATTACTTTTGTGTTTCCGGTCCAAGTTACTAAGTCATCCAAGAGGGCAGCTCAGCGGGCCGAAGTCGTTATCAATCTTGGTGCGGACTATACCGCTTCGTGCGGGGGCAGTTATGCTGAACGTCGAGAAAGGCGACTATTATCTACTCCCGTCCACTTCCGCACGCGAGAGAAGAATCGGAGGGTCAACCGGTTGAGAGCAGAGAATTGTCCTGTAGGTAAGGATTTAAAAAAATCTTATGACCTTTAAGGTCGTTGCTCTGCCACGGTGCTAATAGTGCTTCCTGGCCCGGAGAAACTGAATGATTCTCGGCATCGTCCGGTTGGATGGTTCGACTCGGTTATTTTCCCAATAACACACCGTATCCTCTGTCACCCCTAGAAACTTCGCGACGTCTTTTTGGTAGAGTCCTAAATCGAGTCGCTTTGCTTTTAGTTGATCTCCCAAAGTCGTAATTGTGCGCGGATAATGTGAATCCTTCGGTTTTCCAGCATTTATCGTGAAATGACAAAAAGGCAACGCAGGGGTGGTCATGTGTTGCTCTTTTGTCGTGAATTTGGAAGGTGCACCTGGGATAATTCGATGCTGGTCGTCCTTGACTTGGGATTGCACCTTGACCCCGGGGGATGGGATGGCTGAAGGATCCCCTCCCGTGCTCGATTGCTAGCGCAATGAATAAGGGTTACACCTCGCATATAGTCAAACTACTTATGGTTGTCGCCGTCGTTAGTTGTTTGGCTGAATCGCCGTTCTTTACTGCACTTGCGAAAGTTGAGTCGCTTGTACCTGAACCTTCAAAGACCAGCTCGACCAAGCCACAATCACGCGCGCGCAAAAAACGACAACTTCGCAAACCCGATGTTATTTATTACTCGACGCCACCTGAGACGGTCGCCGAGATGTTGCGTCTGGCGCGGATCAAGCCTGGAGATGTGCTCTATGATCTTGGCAGCGGGGACGGGCGCATTCCAATCGCCGCTGCCCGGGGATATGGCATTCGCAGCGTGGGGATCGAGATAGACCCGAAACTGATTAGCGAAGCCGAGAATAACGCGCAGCGTGCAAATGTCTCTTCACTGACGCGGTTCAGCAATGAAGACATGTTTCGCGTCAACCTCAGCGAAGCGACAATTGTCACTCTCTACTTATCTGACAAATTAAATTTGCTGCTCCGGCCAAAGCTACTGCGGGAATTGCGTCCCGGCTCGCGCATCATCTCGCACGATTTCCGAATGGGTGATTGGCAACCGCAACAGTCTGTTCGCGTGCCCTGGGGCAAGCTCTATCGCACCGTGTACCTCTGGACAGTTCCCGCGCACACTAACCTGAGAAAGTCCCGCTAGTTAAGCAAGTCTAGATCACATCGGCGAAGTTTTTACGCGAACGCGCAAACCACCAGTATCCAAAGACAAACAGCAGCAGGGCGAAGACAGTGAAATAGGCGAGGCCTGACCAGTCAGGGGCGGCGCCTTCCAAAAAGATCCGGCGATACGACCGCACTAACGCAGTAAAGGGATTCGCCTCGATGAAGGGACGATAGCGCTCAGGAACAATCGATTCCGGATAGATGATGGGAGTTAAAAACATCCAGGCCATTAAGAGTAGAGCGATGCCTTGAGCAATGTCTCTGAGAAAGACGCCCAGCGAAGCCACCAGCCAGGCGGCGCCAAAAGCAGCGAGAAGCTGGGGAACGAGCAGCACCGGCAACCAAAGAATCGTGGGATGCAACTGGCGCTGGATCAAGGCCGCTGCGATCAGGAGCGCAATGATACCGAAGAGTTCGGTGCCTAACGCCGAGAGCGTCTGGGCCGCGGGTAGAGTCTCGAGAGGAAAGACGACGCGCTTCACCAGGTTTGCATGCGCGACTATCGTGGTCGCTGATTGCTGCACGCTCTCCTGGAACATAGTCCACGGCAAGAGGCCGCAAAAAACATAAAGCGCATAGTCCCAGTGCGAACCTGCCGGACCAAAGCGCGCCCCAAAGAGTCCGGCAAAGATGAAGGTAAAGATTGCGATTGTTACAACCGGCGTCACGACTGCCCAGAGAATTCCCAGCACTGACCCTTTGTAGCGCGACATTAGCTCGCGCTTGGCGAACGACAGAACCAGGTCAGAACGTCTGGGAAGCTCCCAAAGCGGGCGCCATACAGCGCGACGTGCTGTTTGAGCGGAAATCATAAAGTGGTGAATAGTAAATGGTGAGTCGTGAATAGTAACAAAGGTTTTGTATGCGGTGCTGGATCTAATTAACACCGCGCCTTTGCTTTGCCTCAAAAGTCCGAAGCAGTATGACGCGTAGCGTCGATATGAATTTAGCCCGGCCTTTCAAGGCCGGGGACAGCCATAGGTCCATCGGGTCCGCGTCGCGTCGCGACGCGATGAAATGAGAAATAGCTGAAATCATTGCGTCGCTGACGCGACGCTGCTGGAGAAACGACCTCCCTCCTCCCGGCCTTAAAAGGCCGGGCTAAAGTCAGTGCGACTCTACGCGTCGCCTCAGGTCTGATCCTGACTTTTGAGGCAAAGCCCCGCGCTTTAGTTGAATCACTGGCTGCCATCTATTCTGCCCAGTCCTCGCCAACTGTTTTTATTATGCCAGCCGATCTTCACGTCGCGGGCGTGGATGTCACGCCACCAGTCTTCAAAATCCTCTCGACGTATGTAATGCGACGTTGGCGCCACGAGGTGATCAAAGACAATCGTATGGTGTTCGCGCCAACCAAACTTCGAGATGGCGTTAAGGTAATCGTTATAGAAAAGTTTGTTTGCCATTGCCGCGCCGCCTTTAGAACGATTGAGCGGGCCGTACACGAGTTTTGTTGCCAGGTACAGCAATATAGTGGGCACTTTCGAAAGCTGCATCAGGAGGCTCCGATCAATTTGCGAGCCCACTTTCTCGCGCACTGGATTAACGAACCGGGTAATCCACTCGTTATTCTCCGCGCCGTAAACCCAGGCAGAAACGTGACCCCCCTCCTTCACTTTGCTGGCAAGGGAGCGGAAACCGGCGCGCGGGTCGGGTAGGTGATGCAAGACCCCGACTGAGAAGGCGTAATCAAACAGGCGAGCAAACGGTAGATGATAAATGTCGGCTTGCACGATGTGCGCGTTCTCAAGATGGCGAGTTGCGATGAAGGCTGTCTCCACCGCTTCACTCAGATCCACTCCAATTACCTCTTGAGCACCCCATGTTGCAGCCAATTGCGTGTGACGTCCCTTTCCACAGCCGCCTTCCAGGACCACCTTCCCACGAAAGAAGTCAGGCTTCACCGGATCGATCCATCCCAGAAACTGTTCGGCGTACAGTTCGTCTTCGTGGGTGAAATGTTGCCACTGCCAGCCAAAGTTGGCAGCGGTGGCAGCTTTATCGGGTTCGAGACTCTCGAGCTTTGCAAACCGCGGAATCCCGCGCGAGACGGGAAAGGACTGTTTGCAAGTGTCGCAGCCCAGTTGTGCCTCAATAATCTCTGCTCCGTCCGTCTGCGTCACTGCCGCCAGATTAACGGCGCCGGCACAAGAGGGACATCTCAAATAATCGAGTAGCTTGCGCTTCATAGTTCACGCCGCGTTCCTCACGTTGGAACAGAGTGATGAAGGGATAACGCGTGCGGGAAACTGTAGGGCAGATGAATGTCGCTGACAAGCGAGCAGTCGTACCAAACTCGTCGCTTAGGATGAGAAACTGGTCAGGGCGTCGGGTCTATTGTGATAGCGCCAATTAAGTAAGCAACCTCGCCGGAATTTGATTGTAGTTTCAAGCTGTAATCGCCCGGAGGAGCGTTGGCGGAGATTGTGATCTCAAAGCTGATCACCGGCATTGTCTTGTGAGATTGCTGCAGCATAAGACTGGCGGGCTCGACCGTCATGAAGGGCGAGGATACCGATAATCCAGTGCCTGGAACCTGATCGACTCCCAAACCGCTGACGTAAAACGTAAACGTCGTTCCGGCTTCCGCCGGGATCGGTACAGTGGAGAGTTCCCGGCTGAGACCGAGTACGCGCGGATTCAATTCTCGAATGGAGTTATTGGGCGGTACCAGGATGTAATTCAGGTTCGTCGATTTGCCGGCAGTTAGTCGCAGGTCGCTACTTATTTCGTGGCTACGAAAAGCGCGGCGGCGTCCGGCGGTCTTATTTACCGAACTGACGAAGTTAAATGTCTCGTTGATTGAATCCCCTTCCAGGTACTCAATGATTGCTCTGTATCGACCTGCCGGTGCGCAACCAATACTGAACCTGCCAGATGAGTTTGTGAGACTGCTTGTTATCAAACGGCCGGACGCAATTTCTTCAAGCCAGATTAGTGCCCCAGCGACTGGAACCATGCCACCGCCGAGGCTGTTTAGAATTCTTCCCTCGAGCTGGGCTGATTTATCGCAGACGCCGTAGATAGAACGTACGGCTACTATATCGTCATCGCTGAGCGTGCGCTCCGTTAGGGCTGGCTTTCCATACGTCCCATTCAGTGCCTGCGTGGGCTGCATGGTGGCAGAGAGTACGTTTGAGTGACTGAGCCCAAGCAGGTGCCCAACCTCGTGCGCGAGCGTGGATTCCAAATCATATGTAGAAGGAGTGCCATCGGTTGAAAACTGAATCGGAAAACCTTCATCCGAGTACACCAGTGGATTAATCACAATGTCAGCTTCTGCAATTTCGCCTGTTGTCCGGTCGTAGAAGACGCGCGTGTGAGCCGTGTTATTACCTCCATCAAACACCGCCAGATTCTCCCCAGTCGGAGCTATGGTGATCAGGTTTATCCCATCACCGCCGCTTGCCGGACTTATCGATTGTGCTGTGGACGATACGACGACAAAAGAAATGTTGGACGCGCGTGACCAGGTGTTCAGAGCCTGGTGAACGGCGTTTACAACTTCGCGTTCAGGAGCGGAAATGGCCGACGAGCCGGTGAGCGAGGTTGAGAGCGCTACCTGGATAGTTTTGGTATTCCAGCGAATCTGAGTGCCCGGTCTTTCGGCCGGTTCAAATGATGACGGTTGTGCAGGCACTCCACAGGCGAAGACTGCGAGAAGTGCCAATGCCAGTTTGGGACGTCGCATTTGAGACTCGAACTGTGAAACGTAGAAGGTACGCTATTGACGAATTGATCGAGATGGGCTTTAGACCAAGTTAGCCTTGGCGGCTGCCAAGGATAGTATCACTTTTTGCCGGCTCGGTAAGCGGAAAACTTGCTCGACTCTTAACAAAAAAACCCGCACGTTGTGACGTGCGGGTCTGGTGGAATGCGTAAACCGGAATGCTCTAGTTGATACGGAAAAGAGGAGCTGTATCCGCTGGACGACTGGAGAATGAAACCGAACTCCTGGTCACGGTCACGATTATCTTGACGTCGCCTGCTCCAGCCAGCGACGCCGGTAACCTAAAGTTGATTACATCGAACCCGGGCGCTTCCCTATTGGGACCGACGAAGAGGATCGCATCGCCGGTGATATCAGTGTTGCCGCTTGCAGCCACGATCGTTATTCGCACCTCGGAGGGCACAACCGATCTAACACCCGTCAAGTTAACCTCGAGTACTGTGGCGACTGTAGCACCACTGCTGTCGGGCGACGTTACGGTGAATGGTTCTGTAGTTCGCGTGGCCGGGTTGGTCACGTTGAAGATTACTGCACGATTCGCCGGTGGCGGCGGTGGTGGCGCAGTAGTATCCGGGAAAATATCTGGCTGAGCGAAGACAATCAGTAACGCTCCTCTAAAGCGAGTGCCGTCAGGTCTGTGGATCGCAACCGGCGCAAATCCAGTTGGCACGCCAATGGGCACTACGAAGTTGATCTGCCCGTTAACGAAATACAAACCTGCCGCTGCGCCATTTATTGACACCGCGACGCCACCGAGCTCGATGGGTAACGCTGGGCTTCGTTTTGTTTCAGAGCCGGTCGTAGGTCCAATTGGCGCTCCCAAAAAGTTTGCCGGACCACGGACTATTGTTAGCTCGCCAGCCGAAACACCAATCGCAGTTCCCAGAATGGGGGTCGGTGAAGGGCTGGGACTTGGTTGTGGAACCGGCAGCGGAATTTCACTAGCGCCAGTGAAAAACGATAGGCCTCCAGCTTCGGACGTCCCAACAGGTGTCAGCAGGTAGAAAACCTCCGTCGAACCATCAGCATTCCCACCGCCAAGCTCCGAACCTCCCAAACTGAAAGACATGCGCGTGAGCGAGGAGCTCGTCAGCGGCCGTATGCCCCCAAATCCTCCAACAGGATTTCTGGTCAACCTCGTGAATGTGCTGGTTGCAATTGGCCGCGAAAAGACCTGCGGTTGATTGTTTGGATTCAGCCCAGTGCTTATCTGATCGGCCGGAGGGAAAGTCCCATCAGCTCTGAAGTTCAGGGCTGACGCGAAGACAAGTGTGCGTGGACTTAACGGGCTCCCGAGAACGTCATAGTCGGTGAAGGTCGGGAAGTGAATAAAGCCTAATTCGCCCGAATTTAACGCGCGCGCTACCGGCTGAGTAAATGTCTGGGTAGCCACGTTATAGATAAAGATCGCGTAAGAGCCTTGAGTGGGTGCGACATCTGCGGTCGGGTTGTCGGTGAGCGATTCAAAGGCAATCAGCAACCCGTCTCGACTCATCCGGCGGCCTGGACTTAAGAGGTTCGCGGTGGTTCCCGCGAGATCTCTTGTGCGCGTCACCTGACGCACATTACCTAGGGTCGCGCCAAGGTCAGCCACAAATACTTCGGCATTTCCTCGCCCCGTTAGTTCATTATTTTGGCCAGTCAAGTTGGCGGTGGAAATAAACGTCACTACCGAACCATTTGCAGAAATCGATGGATTTTGTTGAAACACTCTCCCGATCCCGGCGACAGGATCCTGCGTGCTGGTTCCTTGAATGAAAGTTGATGAACCGCGATTGAAGAAGAAGAGCTCAGGATTGCCATCCGCGTTGCCGGTTCCCACCAGGCTGCGGGTGGAAATAAAAGCGATAATGTTGCCATCTTCACTAATCGTGGCTTCTCGATTGTCGTCAATTGCATCGGGCGGATTTAAGTCAACGCGCAACGCACGGCTAGGAGTGGTAAGGGTTATCCGAGTAAAGGCTCCCGCAGCCAAATCTTGTAAGGGCAAATCAGCGCCGCTCGAAAGATTTACATCCGTTACTGCAGGCACCTGGTAAATCCAGATTTCCTGATTACCGTCAACCGCGGCCGATCCTCCCGGCACAACCGGGTCAACTGTTCCGGGGTTCGGTGCATTCGAACTGAAGACGATAGTGAACGCTCTCGTCCCGCCGGGTCCGCCCACGAGGGGCGGCTCAAATGTAATCATCGGACGGTTGTTACTGACTTCAATCTGGATCTGTGCTGGATCTGCTGGAGTCGGTGACGGTGACGGCGTTGGGGTGGCCGAGGGAGTTGGTGTCGGTGTCGCGGAAGCCCGTGGGGTGTTCCTGGTGTTTGTTATCTGGAAGATTCTTCGCTGCGCGTAATCAAAAAGAAAAATCTCACGATTGCCATCGGCATTATTGCGTGAAGCAGTCTTCTCGGTTGAGATGTCGCCATTGGATTCAATCACGACAAAACGGCCATTCGCCGTAATATCGCCGGCTGCCGAGATAAATGGGTTAAAAGTACCGCCCGCAGGAGACGTGGTTATTTGAGCGACAAATGGGTCGGGTGTGGCGCTTGGCGTTTGCGCGGCGGCATAAGAAAAGGCGCCAAAGACGAGCATAAGCGCGACGATGGCGCACCGAGAACCAGGAACTTGCTTCACAAAATCCTCCGAAATAAAGACGCGGATAAGAGCGGATTAGATGCCCTCGGGGAGCGAGCAGCAGCATGCGCGGGTGAAATTATTTCCCAAAACACCCAGCATCAAAAAGAACCGCCATTTTACGCACAGATCACGCTAACCGCAAGCATCGGTCAAAATCGAGACTTTCGCCGACCGGCCGGCGCTTTTTATATCGACTTTACCGCCAAAGCGGAAACAGTTATCGTCTTTGCGACATGGCTACAGCAGTGCGCGTCGAGCGCGTTTCCAAGCTTTATCGAATCTACAACCGCCCTAACGATCGTCTCAAAGAGATGCTTTCGCGCGGGCACTGGAAACGTCACCGCGAATTTTGGGCACTGAACGACATTAGCTTCGAAGTTGAACCTGGCACCACTACCGGCATCATCGGCCCCAACGGTAGCGGAAAGTCCACGCTGCTGCAGATCATTACCGGTACCCTTGAACCTACTCACGGGAACGTCTGGCATGAAGGCCGCATTGCCGCGCTGCTTGAACTTGGTTCCGGGTTTAACCCGGAGTTTACGGGAATTGAAAACATCTTCATGAACGCCTCGCTGATGGGTTTCTCTCGTAACGAAACCGAGGCACTGTTGCCGCAGATTGAAAGATTTGCGGAAATCGGTCCGTTTATTCATCAGCCTGTGAAAACCTACTCGAGCGGAATGTACGTTCGCCTCGCCTTTTCCGTGGCCATTAGCGCTTCTCCAAACATTCTGATTATCGACGAGGCACTGGCCGTTGGCGACGCAGTTTTTCAACATCGCTGCATGCGTCGGTTAAAGGAGATGCAGGAAAGCGGAGTAACAATACTTTTCGTTTCCCATGATCCAAATGCAGTCAGAGCTTTGTGCTCACGTGCGCTACTGCTCAATTCAGGTCAGTTACTAGCTGACGGCAAACCCACCGATGTTCTCAATCGCTATCAGGAACTAATAATGGCCCGCGAAGCTGCGTTTGAAAACGCTCCAGCAGCTCCATTCAAAACTGAGAACGCTGCCGGCGATCTGGTGGAGGCCGAGGAGCCATTGCAATACAGCTATCGCCACGGAGATGGTACAGCAGAGATTTTGAAAATCGAGCTACTCGACGCTTCGCACCGCAAGATCGAACTGGTTGAAAGCGGCGAACGTGTGTTGCTCCAGACACGCATTCTTTTTCATGACGACATCGAAGCGCCAATATGCGGCTTTCTAATACGTAACCGGCACGGCATTCATATTTATGGCACTAACAGCGACCTGCAGATGGTTGACATCGGAGCGGTGCGCCGGGGTGAGGTGATAGAAATAGTGTTTGCCTTCGATTGCCGGCTCGCGCCTGACTCTTATTCGATCACGATTGCGGCGCACAGTCCGGATGCAATTAGTTATGACTGGGTCGATGGCGCTTCGTTTTTCCAGGTGGTCAGTCAAAAACAGATGGATGGAGTGGCGAATTTAGACGCGCAAATCAGCGCCAGACGTCTCGGTGTTTACGATGGTCAAAAGCTTCAGAGCCAACGTCTGGAAGCTGTCTGAGGGTGGAGCGTTCAACTGTTATGTCTCAATCAGATGTCTCTGAAATCGATGTCACGCAGGTAATGGCGACAATTCGAGAAGCGGTCGCCAAACGGGAACGCGAGGGCGACCCTTCGCTGACAGAGTCAGCGTTAGAATTAAGAAAAATTGTCAGTGACTGTGAAAGTTCCCTGCCCGATCAAATCGAACTGGCACCGCTTGACGAACAAGCTGAATTCAACCCATCACAAAATGGTCGATATCATCTCAACGACCTGTTGCAATACCACGACCGCGACTTTGTAAGAAACGCGTATCGAGCGTTGCTTAAACGCGAGCCGGACGATTCCGGGTACACAAGCTTCCTCGAAGATCTGCGTGGTGGGCGGCTTACAAAACAGGAGATCCTGGTCATTCTGCGCGCCTCTCCGGAAGGAAGAAGCAAGGGAATCAAGGTCGAGGGCCTGCCGTTGCCGGTGTTGCGAAGACAACTTTACCGAATTCCAGCTCTCCGCTACCTCGTTCAGCTTGTGACGGCTTTAGTGCGACTGCCGATAATGATGCGCCACCAGGCGGAGTTTCAGGCCCATACCCTCGCGCAGAGCGAGTTGCAAAACCAATGGCACCGAGAGACCGCCGGGGTTCAACAGCAGCAGATAAATTCGCTGCTTCGGGAACAAGCGCAGCTGGCAGAACACCAGGGTGTATTGAGAGAAGAACTGTATGCGCAGCCCTCCGTCGATCAAATCAGAAGCATGTTGGACAAAGCCAGTATGGGCTTGTACGGGAAGCCACGAGTCCAGCAATCCTCAAGTACGCTGACAACCGAAGAGCGCCGAACGGTCGAGGAATTCTATGCATCCTTCGAAGATCAATTCCGGGGAGAATCCGCAGACGTCAAAGAAGGCCTAAAAGTTTACTTGCCGCATTTGAAGAAGGCGGGTGTTGAAACCGGTATTTTGGATCTTGGCTGTGGCCGTGGGGATTGGTTGCAACTGCTGCGGGCTGAAGGGCTGACAGGGAGAGGGATTGAGATTAACCCAGTGCTGGCTAAGGAATGTCGTAGCTCGGGTTTCGAAGTTATCGAAGCAGACATGCTTGAGTATCTCCGGCGGGTGCCGAGCGACAGCGTACCGGCAGTAACGGGTTTTCATGTGATCGAACACATTACTTTCGAAAAGTCGATTCTGCTGATCAAGGAGATTGCTAGAGTTTTGAAGCCAGGCGGATTGGTTATTCTTGAGTCACCCAGCCCGGAAAACCTGGTCGTCGCCGCGTGCAATTTTTATGCAGATCCCACACATCACAAACCTGTTTACCCTCACACGCTGAAATTCTTGTTTACACATTGTGGGTTGAAAAATGTGGGGTTGGAATTTCTGCATCCAGTCGCGGACAGTCCCTTCGCCAAAGGGGACCCGGGCTTACAAGCTTTGCACATGTGGTTCTACGGACCACGCGACTTTGCCGTCATCGGGTACAAAGCCTAACTACGCTTCTCGTTTTCTTTCATCTGACAACCAAAGTGTCACAGCTTATTTGATGACTCGCATCGCCATCCTGGCCCAGACCATCGCGACCGCAGACGCCGTGGGTAACGACGTGTGCGGCATGATTCGCGTGCTCGCGGCTCGCGGCCATGAAGTCAGGCTCTATGCGGAAAATTGGAACATCGCGGATCAGGAGGTTTGGCAGGCTGCGGGCATTGGGCAGTTTATCAAGGAACCTTCCGATGTCGTCATCTACCATCATTCCATTGGTTGGAAGGCAGTCGTCGAGTTACTGCGCACACTCGCCAGTACCAGAATCATTAAGTATCACAACGTCACTCCCGCAAAATTCTTCGCCGGCATCAGTGCTGACCTTGAGAACCGCTGTCAATTTGGCAGAGCACAGCTCGATGCACTTGTAGGTGATAACTACGACCTCTATCTTTCTGATTCTGAATTCAACCAACAAGAGTTACATGAAAGAGGACTTCCGCTGGAAAAGGCCGTTGTGGTCCCGCCTTTTCATCATACCGATCGCTTTTGTTCACTTGAGCCGGATCTCGGTGTGGTGGGGGCTTACAGGGATGGCAACGTCAACCTGCTCACCGTTGGTCGGGTGAGTCCAAACAAAAGTCATCACGAACTTATTGAAGCCTTTGCCAACTACCACTACGATTACAATCTAAAATCCCGCCTTTTCATCGTCGGACACGAAGACGATGCGCTGCTCAGCTATCATGGCAGCCTGCGGGTTTTAGTAAGTCAACTTCGTCTTGAAGAAGCGGTTTTCTTTACGGGCCAGGTGTCCGATGAAACCCTCAAATCATACTATCTGGTAGCGCACGTCTTCCTTTCCACCAGCCTACATGAAGGCTTCTGCGTGCCGCTTATAGAAGCTATGGCGATGAAGGTTCCCATCGTGACCTATGGCGGCTCCGCAATTCCGGATACCGCAGGCGATGCGGCACTTGTGTGGCCGGAACGTAATCCGAAACTACTGGCAGAATCGATTAACTTACTGGTTAAGCAGGAAGACGTCCGCGTCGGCTTGGCCTCGCGAGGTTGGAACCGTTACCAGCAAATGTTCAGCAATGAAAAGATCGAAGACGTTTTCATTACCGCGCTTGACCGGTTCTTTTAACGCTGAGATTTTGGCTAAAGACGTCGTTGCTATGACACGTGTTGCACTTCTAACCCCATCGATTACCACGGGTGATGCCGTTAGCAACGACATTCTGGGAATGCATGCGGCTCTTTCGCAGCGCGGCTACGACGCTCAGATTTTTGCCGACGCTTCCTCCTTATCCGGACACCAAATCAGACCTTCAAACAAACTCAATCACTTTCTTAACAACTCTGAAGCGTTGCTGATCTACCACTATTCGACGGGTTGGGATGAGGGTTTGGCACTTCTGAGTAGTTGCCGGTGCAATAAGGTGGTTAAGTATCACAACGTTACGCCTCCGGAGTTTTTCACGCGTTTCAGTGAGGCACATGTCCTGATGGCGCATGGCGGGAGAAAGCAGTTGATCGAAATCGCGCGCGCTGGGTGTGATCTCTACCTGTCGGACTCACGTTACAACATGAGTGAGCTTATCGCTTCAGGAGCAAACGAAAAGATAAACTCGGTCGTGCCTCCCTTTCATCACATTGATCGGCTTAATTCCGTGCGGCCGGACGCAAAAGTCCTGGAGACTTATGGCGACGGCAAAACCAATGTACTGATGGTGGGGCGACTCGTGCCCAACAAAAGCCATGCGGAATTGATAGAGGCGTTTGCTAACTATTACTATCACTACAACAACGATTCTCGTCTCCTGATCGTAGGAAAGCACGATCAGGCCTTTAGAGGTTATTACAATTACCTGCTTGAGATGGTGCGGCGCTTAAAGCTTGAACGCGCTGTGGTATTCACACAAGCGGTGACGGATGCAGTTCTTAAAGCCTACTACCTGACCGCCGACGTATTTCTCATCACTAGTAAACACGAAGGCTTCTGCGTTCCGCTGGTTGAGGCGATGGCTATGAAGATTCCCATCGTCGCTTATAGTTCTTCGGCAATTCCCGATACCGCAGGAGAAGGGGCACTGATTTGGCCGGAGCGTGATCCCAGGCTGGCCGCAGAATCGATCCACACGATCATCAGCGACGCCAAAGTGGGTAAAAGCCTGGGACAGATGGGATGGCAGCGTTACCAGCGGTTATTTACCAATGCACAAATTGAGCAACAGCTCATGGCCGCTGTCGGGCCCTTGCTTACCGCCGCGTCTCCCGTGAAAAGCCGATGAAGAAAGTCGCCATCGTGGTCCAGCGTTGTCATCCCAGCGTGGTTGGCGGGTCAGAAGCGCTTGCCTGGCAATACGCCAGCCTGCTGAAACAGCAATATGAGGTGGACATACTAACCACGACTGCCCTTGATATCAGCGACTGGGCAAATGTTCTACCGGCGGGTTTAGAGGTTCACGACGGTCTTAACATTCGCCGTTTTCCGGTTACGATAGGCCGCACGTCGTCATGGGGATTTCTTCACGACCGCTTGTCTACAGAGTATCCGACAAGAATGGTCAGGAAAAAACGGCTACCCAATCCGAGTTTTGCGGACTGGAGTCTTTCACTGCAGGAAGAATTCATTCGCACTCAGGGACCATACTCTGTTGAATTGAATGAATTCCTAAGGACAACCTGGCCTGAGTACCACGCGATCGTTTTTTTAACCTATCTTTATCCCACTACCTATTTCGGGCTACTCCAGGTTCCCAAAGATTACGCGTTTCTGGTGCCTACGCTACACGATGAGTCACCTGCCTACTTGTCGGCTTACAAGTATTCCGCTCGACGCGCTCGTTCCCTGCTGTGGTTAACTGAGGCCGAGCGCCGAGTCAGTACTGACTTGTGGGGTGACTTGCCGGGAACTGTCATATCAGCGGCAATTGAGACAACCCCCCGGCCGCCCGCAAATTTATCCGCGCCCTACATCCTCTATTGCGGCAGAATCGATCCCAATAAGGGTTGTCGCCAGTTGTTTGATTACTTCATCAGATATAAGTCTGAGTTTCCTTCCGAAACTATCCTCGTTTTGGCCGGTAAGGACGACTTTCCAGTGCCTGATCATCCGGATATCGACTTTCGCGGCTTCGTATCAGCGGAAGAGAAATATAGCTTGATGGCCGGCGCCTCCATCCTGGTTATGCCCTCTCGAAATGAGAGTTTTAGTTTCGTGACCATGGAAGCAATGGCCCAGGGGACGCCGGTCCTGGCGAGCGACGGGTCGGAGGTATTGGTGGATCACCTGGTGGAAAGCCGCGCGGGCAAACTCTTCAATAACTATCAAAGCTTTGCCGCAGCACTGGAAGACATGTTGTCAGATGAAGGTGAACTACGAGAGATGGGACGCAAAGGAAGGGAGTACGTGGTTTCGAGGTTTCAACCTGCCAACATCCTTGAATCGCTAGTCAGCGCAATTGAGACTCGCAGTGCTGTGTCTCCGTTCACTTCGCGATAAAGGCTTAGTTATTTCTCCGCAATCAAAATAATATTCTTACCTATCGGTGGTTGCAGTCGCGACTCTAATGCTCGCGCGATAGGCACTACGTGTCGATCGTAGAGTTGAACCGCGCCAGACTCCAGCTCCTTCGATTTCAATACTCGGTACTTTATCCACCAGGGAGCAATTCCCAGGATGTCAAAATAACTAGCTCGCAAAATGCGGAAGCCAGCGGTTGAACACTTTGCCACCAGCTCTGGAATGGAATAACGACGATGGTGTCCTATGCGCTTATCAAAAGGCCCATAGAGCCAACTGAGCGCGGGAACGAAAATGAAAACGCGACCACCCCGCTCGAGCGTTCGATTAACACTCATCAACTCAGCCTGATCATCGGCTATGTGTTCCAGAACGTTAACGTAGATAATCGAGTCGGGGCTTTGTTCCGCCCGGATTTGTTCACTCGATTTGTCAAATGTTGTTGGGTAGGTCGCGATTCGAGTAGATGTGTCTAATTTCTTAAGCCTCTCCAACTCGCGGTACATCGCGGGCGCAGGCTCGACTAGCGAAAGTGATTGGGGTCGGAGTTCCAAAAGCAGCTCTGAAAACGAGCCGGTTCCGGCGCCAACTTCAACCAGGCGCTTCCCCAAGTAAGGTTCAAACACTCTCAAAATCCAACGGTGATAATTCACTGCCCATGACATTGCCTCCAGGTCTCTGCCGGCATAATCGAGGTCTTCACTCATGCGCTTGGCTATGCCGTTGGGGAATCCTACCCGGTCACTTGCTTCGTTTTCTTCGAAATGGTGGCGACTGGGTTTGAGACCTGCGGTCGCGGCGCGGGTAGTTGACGGAACGAAGAGGCAACTCCACAAAACAGGTTGAAGCGAATGACAAGCCATAAGGCGATAATCCCATCTGTTACGCCCACTTTCTTACCTTCATTATAGGTGCGGCCGTAATAACTGATCGGTACCTCGTAGATTGCGCATCTCAACTTGGCCACCTTCGCTGTGGCCTCAACCTCGAAGCCAAACCCGCTGGAAACGATCACCATGTTCCTGATGATGTCGCCGCGAAATGCTTTATAGCCTGTCTCGATGTCTGTCATGTTCAGGTTGGTCAGCGAGTTTGAGATAAACGTAAGCAGTTTGTTGGCAAGGTAATGATAGAAATACAAAACTCGCGCGGCTCGTCTAACCAAAAATCGCGAACCGTAAACTACATCCGCATGGCCTTCCAGTATTGGCCTGATGACATCGGCGATCTCTTCAGGATCATATTCAAGGTCCGCGTCCTGAAT